>NZ_NMWT01000024.1 GCF_002860365.1 Bifidobacterium parmae | reverse complement strand
TCGATCGGTTGATGCGGTCGGGCGGGTCAGCGTCCGAGGACGGGCGCGGGCACGTCCTCGAGGATGCGCGCGATGACGGTCTCCGGCGTCTCCCCGGCGAACGTGGCCTCCGCGGTCAGGCTCAGACGGTGGGCGAGCACCGGCACGGCGAGGTCCTTCACATCGTCGGGCACGACGTAGCCGCGGCCGTCCGCCGCGGCCCAGATACGGGCGCATCGCGTGAGCGCGAGGGCGCCGCGCATCGAGGAGCCGACCATGATGCTGTCGTCGTGGCGCGTGCGCTCGACGAGACGGACGATGTACTCGGTGATCGCGTCGTCGATGTGGATGGTCTGCGCGGTGCGGCGCAGGGCGATCACGTCGTCGCCGGTCAGCACCGGGTCGACGGTGGCGGCGCGGTCGGTGACGTCGAGCTGGCGCAGGATGTCCACGGACACGTCGTGCCCCGGATAGCCGATCGACGTCTTGAGGAGGAAACGGTCCATCTGGGCCTCGGGCAGCTTGTACGTGCCGAGCTGCTCGATCGGGTTCTGCGTGGCGATCACGATGAACGGCTGGGGCACGTCGTGCGTGACGCCGTCCACGGTGACCTTCTGCTCCTCCATGACCTCCAGCAGCGCGGACTGGGTCTTCGGCGAGGCGCGGTTGATCTCGTCGGCGAGCACGATGGACGCGAAGATCGGGCCTTCGCGGAACGTGAAGTCGCCGGTCTTCTGATCGTAGAAGGTGACGCCCACCACGTCGGAGGGCAGCAGGTCGGGGGTGAACTGGATGCGCTTGAAGCTCGTCGCGACCGAATTCGCCAGCGCGCGCGCCAGCTGGGTCTTGCCGGTGCCCGGATTGTCTTCGAGCAGCACGTGGCCGCCGACCATGAGCGCGGTGAGCACCTGACGGATCGGACGGGCCTTGCCCACCACCGCCTTCGCGATGTTCTCGGTGAGCAGGTTGAACATGTCGCGGAAATGCTCGACGTCGGGCGAGGCGGCGGGCATCATGCCCGTGTCGATCACCTGCGGCGCGGGCTGGGCGGGGGTTTGGGGCTGCGGCTGCTGCGGCTGGGATTGGAATTGGGGCTGGGAGGCTCGCGGGAAGGGCTGCTGCGGGACCGTGCCCTGCGACGGCAGGGGTTGGGCGGGCAGCGGCTGCGTCTGGGCGGGCTGCTGCGGCTGCCAGGCGGCGTGCGTGGAGGCGGCCGTCGTCTGCTGCGTATGTTGCGTCTGCACGGGAGCCGACTGCGTGCCGTCCGGCAGCTGCGCCGTCTTGGCGGAGCCGAGGCGGGTCGAGTCCATGTCCAGCTGGGTGCCGAGGCGCGTGGCGTCCATGTCGTAGCGGGAGCCGAGGCGGGTCGAGTCCATGTCGGTGGCGTCCGTCGGCGTCTTGCCGCCCTTCGGGACGGAGGGCTTCTTGGCCGGGATGGACGGCTTCGGCCGTCCCGGCAGGCTCGGCTTGATCGGCGGGTGGGCGTGCGTGCCGTCGGACAGTTGGGTCGAGTCGTCGATCGGCTCGTGGGTGTTCTCGCTCATGGTTGCTCCTTGCGGGGGTTGCGGGGCGTTCATGCCTCGGACGTTGATGGTCGTGTGCGTTGCTGTGGTGGTTGCGGTGCCGTGGGTCGGGCCGTGCGGACGTCCCTCGGACGGAGTTCCGGATTATGGGGCGCGCCGGGCGTCACCGGCCACGGGGATGGGTTCATCGTGCGTAATACGCCAACCCCCTTATCCACGGTTGGGCCTTGATGCCGTTCTCGGGCAGCTGGCCGGACAGCGACTTCGAGTCGCCTTCGGCCATCGGGCGTGAGTTGCCGACCGAACCGTGCGATTCGACGCCGTCGACGAGTTCCGACGGACCGTCCTTGAGGGTGATGCGCCAGGTCATGTCGCCTTCGAGGGTGGTCGTGACATCTTTGAAGGAGATGGCCGTCGGTTGTTGCCCGACCGCCCAGGAGGCCACCTGCTGTGTGTTGCCGTTCTCGTCGGTCAGCGTGAGCACGGCCGTGGCGCCCTGCCCGTAGGTCTCCATGTTTCCGTTCGCGATGCGGAGCGTGTCGTGGTCGTCCCACCGGAAGGCGTAGTTGTTCAGACGGGCCTTCGGCTTGTTCGGCATGTCCTGGCTGGCCGCGGTGGCGTTGTCGCTGGCGGCACCGCGGAACGTCTTGCGGACGCTCACCGAGCCGCAGGCGCGCCAGGCGCCGGGATCGTAGGAGAACGACGTGCCCGACGTGGATCCGGTCGCGCCGTTGCCGTCCGTGTAGTCGAATCCACCTCTCTTGCCGTCGCCGTCGCTCCACGAGACCACGCAGCGGCCGTCGCTCGTCCTGACGGCGAGGTTCTGCGGCGCCGCCGGCTTGTAGGTCGGCGTGATGGGCGCTCCGGTTCCGGCGGCGTACTCGCCCTGTTTCGTCGTGACGCCGAACCCCGGTGTGAGGGAGCCGCCGAAGTCGGAGTCGTCGATGGTGAACGTGTGCGACGTCTCGCCGCATCGGCCTTCGGCCTTGTAGTCGCCCAGCATGAATCCGACCGCTGAGCAGTCGTTGTTGCGCATGTTGCCGAGCTTGCCGGTCACCGTCACCTTGTTGCTGTTCGGTTCCTGGGAGGCGGAGACGGACGGCATGTCCGGCTTGCCGTACGGTTTGGCCGCGTCCTTCGACGTGGCTCCGGCGCCGTCGCCCACCTTGTTGTGGGGGACGACGGTGGCGGTCACGGTGAAGCCGTCCGAGATGTCGGCGTCGGCGATGTCGAAGCTTTTCGACGTGGAGCCCTTCGCGGTGTCCTTCTTGCCGTTGCTCAGGGTGACGGTGTAGTAGTCGACGGGGGACCCCTCATAGTCGGGCATCGACCATGAGACGGTCACCTTGTTCCTGGCGCCGTCCACCGTGACCGAGGACGGGGCCGGCGGCACCTTGTCGGGCGTGCCGGTCGCCGTGTTGGAGTCCTTCGACCAGCCGACCTCGTTCTTCGCGCGCACGCGGAACGTGTACGACTTGCCGTTCGTGAGCCCGGTGATCTTGCAGGTCGTCACCGCGCCGCACGACTTCGACGACGCCTTGTCGCCGTCGTCGCCCCAACGCACCTCGTAGTCGGTGATCGGGCTGCCGTTCGCCGAGCCGGGCGTCCAGGCCAGATCGACCGCGCCGTCCTGCGGCTTCGCGTCGACGGGGGAGAGCAGCGGCGCGTCCGGCTTGTCGATCACGGATACGGTGATCGTGCCCGTGACCTTGCGTTCGGCCGTCTTCGTGCCGTCCTGCACGGTGACGAGCACGCGGTTCGTGCTGCCACCGATGTCCGCGGCGGCGGTGATGCCGATGGAGCCCGAGGCACCGCACTGGACGGTGAGCTTGGAGGCGTCGTCCGCCGCGCATTGGACCACGGTGAGCGGGTCCGAGGGGAACGGGTTGTACGCGTCGTCGAGCACGTTCACGCTCTGGCTTTCACCGGCCTTGAGCTTGAGCGTCTTGTCGGCCACACGCGCCAGCGGACGTGTCGAGGAGACGACGCGCACGGTCACGCCGGCGTCGACCGTGCCCTTGCCGTATTTGATCTGCACGGGCACGCTGACCGTCGTGCCGGGGGAGGCGTCCTTGTCGGCCTTCACCTGCAGCTGCCCGCCGTTCGAGACGGTGGCGCTCACCTTGCCGGTGTTCGAGCCGCCCGCATACGTGTACTGCTTCTCGTCGTCGTAGGCGCCGCTCGGCGCGTGCGTGAGCGCCTTCAGGTCGATGGTCTTCGTGTCCTCGCCGGCCACCACGTCGATCGTGGACGAGGAGAACGTGGGCGGAGGCACGTCGCGTCCGATCACCGTGATCGGCAGGGTGAGCACCGCCGAGTTGATGATCTTCGTCTTGTCGGAGCCCTTCTTGCCGTCCACCGCCGTGAACGTGATCGACGCGGGGCCCGAATAGTCCTTCGGCGCGGTGAACTTGAGCGTCTTGTCGTTCACGTACAGGTTCCCGTCGGCCGCCTTCGTGGCGCTCACCGAGTCGGCGCCGTCCACGTACGGCTCCTTGCCGGCGCCCACGCGCACGTAGTCGGCGATGTTGATCTGGATGGTCTCGCGCGCGTTCACCTTGAGTTCGGGCGCCTTCGGACGCAGCGTCGGCGGGAACACGCCGTACGCGGGCACCTGGATGAACGCGGTGGACGTGATGCCGTACTTCGTGTTGGTCACCGTGTAGGGGACGGCTCGCGCCTCCTTCGTCAGGTCCACGGTGATGACGGTCGACTTGTCGCCGCCCTTGACGCGCGCATGGTCGCGCGCCGACTCGTGCACGCCCACCTTGAGATCGGACGCGGTGCCGGACGGGTTCGCGATCCACTGGCTCACGTCCACGTCCACGCTCTTCTTATCGATGGTCGCGGCCGAGGGCACGCGGTAGTCGTAGGCGTCCGGCGGCTCGATCGGGGCGTTCGGGTCGACGTTCACGGTCAGCGTGCCCGTGTCCGTCAGACCCGCCTTGTCCTTCACCGTGTAGACGATGTAGCTCGTCCCCGCCTGCGAGGGCGTGGTGAAGTCGATCATGTTGGCGGTCACCTTCGCGCCCGGTATGCCCGCCGAGTCGAGCTTCTTCTCGACGGTCAGATCGGTGTTGTCGCCGGAGATGTCGTTCTGGGCGACCGGCACAGTGGCCGCCGTGTCCGGACGCAGCGTGATCTCGTCGTCGCGCGCGTACACGCCCGAATCCGAGGCGCCCTGGAACACGCCGACGCGGATTTGCGCCTGGGCGCGCTGGCCGGTCCAATCCTCCACAGCGTAGGAGAAGATGTCGGTGCCGGAGGAGTCGGCGTACGCCTCGTAGACGAGATAGTTCGCGCCCACCTCGGTGATGCGGCCCAGCTGCGGCGCCTTGTTGCCGAGGCCGAGCAGCTGGTCGTCGTCGCCGTCCACGTCGATGCCGGTGAGCGTGATCGGGATGCGCACCTTCTGGCCGGCGGCCACCTGCGCCTCCGTGTCGTGCGGCGTGGGCGCCGGCTTGTTATCCTCGTTGCGCTGATGCACGGTGATGGTGATCGTGCCGGAGGCGGAATTGCCGAGATTGTCCTTCACCGTGTAGGTGACGGGGAACACGCCGGTCTCGTCGGACGCCTGATAGCGGACCGTGTCGCCGGAGACGAACGCGAGCCCCTTGAACGTGGCCTTGTCGGTCTGCAGGTCGTTCTGCAGCGTGACCGTCGTGCCGTCCGGATAGCTCACATGGTCGAGCACGTCGACCGAGACGATGCCGCCGGTGCGCACCTGCGTGTTCACGTTCGACGCCTTCGGCACCGAGTTGCCGGTCGACAGCGCCGGCGGCTGCAGCACGATCGTGCCGGTCGACGTGCCGGCCGCGTTCGCCACCGTGTAGGTGACCTCCACCGGCTTGGTCGGCACCTGACGCGCCGTCAGGTACACGCGCTTGTGGCTGACGAGACCCGTCTTGATGCCGGACGAGGGGTCGGTCGTGACGGCGGTGACGGACAGCACGCCGCCCATCGGGTCGATGTCGTTCGTCAGCGGCTCGACGATGGCCGTGTTCTCCGCGCCGAGCAGCGCCACGTCGTTCGCGGCCACCGGCTTCGCGGCCTCGCCGGCCACCGGCTGCACCTCGACGCGCGCCAGACCCGTCGCCGGCACGGAACCCTGCGTGATCGTGTACGGCACGTAGTAGGTGCCCGGGTCGTTCGCCTTGAACTGGAGCGTCATGTCGGCGGCGTTCACCGTCACCGTGGCCCCGTTCGGCGTGTCCGCCGCGGACAGCTGCGCCGGCTGGGCGCTGGTCGCGTGGACGTAGGGCTTGAGGTCGATGGAGGTGTCGGTGGCGGGCAGTGTGGATTTGACCACCGGGTCGATGTCGGCGGACAGCGTGTTCGCCGGCTTCACCGAGAAGTACACCATGCCGGTGCCGGTCTGCTCGCCGTCGGAGACGGTGAGCTCGACGCCGACGCGCCCGGAGGTCATCGAACCGGTGTTGAACGTGAGCTGGCCGTCCGCGCGGGTGGAGACCGTCACCTGGTCGGAGTTCTGCGGCGCGGCGGAGACGAGCGTCATCGGATCGCCGTCCGGGTCGGTGAAGCTGCCCAGCGCATTGCACGTGTATGTGGCGCCCTGTTCGACGGCCAGTTCCGGAGGCACGTCGGTCTGCGAGGGGGCGGAGTCGCCCGAGCCGGTCAGCGTCAGGTCCACGGTGGCCGAGGAGGTCTGGCCGTGCCCGTCGGAGATCTCGTAGGAGAAGCTCACCGACCCGGCCTTCGCCTTCGTGGCGTCGAGCTGGAGGTAGCGGCCGTCATAGACGGGGGAGACCGTGACCGTGGCGCCCGCGGGCGCGTTCACATGCGTGATCTCCAGCACCGAGCAGTCGGTCTGCTGGTCGTTGCGCAGCACGTCGAGGATCTGCTCGCCGCCGGCGCGCGCGCCGAACGCGTCGTCCTCGGCCTTGATCTCGCCGGACTGCTGCGAGCAGGTCTTGTCGAACTTGCGCTGGTTGTTCGCCGTCTCGTCGTTCTGCTGCTGCTTCTCGGACTGCTCGGTCTGGATCGTGTTCCACTGGATCTTGATCACGTCCGTGGATTCGCGCGGATTCCACACGTTGCCGTTGACCACGTCGTTGAGCACCACCTGGCGGTGGTTCGTGCGGAACACCAGTTCGGAGGTGGCGTTCACCTCCTTGAGCGACCGGAACGCCGCCTTGCCGTCGTCCGCAGAGCATGCGGACACGTAGTTGTTGGCCTTCTGGCTCCACGCGGCGAACACGCAGCCGCCGGAGGAGACGGGCCTCGCCGGCTCGCCCTTACCGTCGGAGCGGAGCGCCACCGGCTTGGGCTTCGACGAGGTGAGGTCGATGAGGTCCATGCCGTTGCGCCCGGAGACCGCGACCCATCCGGATTGCGCGCCGTCCACCGACGGCAGCTGCAGGGTCGCCGGTCCCGTCACGTCCAGCGTGGCCTTGCCGCCTTCGAAGATCGCCCGCCCGCCGGCGGTGATGACCGGCACGCCGTCGACCACGGTGAACGAGGAGGCGTTCGTCTGCGCGCCGTCGGTGAGCGACTTGGTCTGCGAGACGGAATGGCTCTGCGGGTTGTCCAGTCTGAACACCATGCCGTCCGACGGACGGTAGCCCCATACCACGCCGTCCGAATCGACCACGGCCTTGCCGCCCGCGCCCAGCTTCATCTGCGGCTCGCCGTTCGCCGGCGACACGGATTCGACGTCGTCCGACGATCCGGCCCACACGTCGCCCGTCTTCGTGTCGAGGAAGGCGACGGTGCCGCCGCCGATCATCGACGTGGTGTTCCCCTTCGTCTCGGTGGAGGAGTCCACGCCGACGGTGGACGCCTTGATCGACGACGCCTTGCCGGCCTCGTCGAGCACGGTGTCCGAGTCATGCTGGGAGACGTCGAACCGCTGCGCCGCCGAGGAGACGCCCGCGTCCGCCTGCTTGAGCTTCACGTTGAACCGGGCCGCCTTGCGGTCCTTCAGCGAGGTGACCCACACGGAGCCGTCGTCGAGCTGCACGTGGCGCTGCGTCACCGAACTGATGATGATCGCGCCCGCCACCACGCCGAGGATCAGCAGCAGGGCGACGACCGGTGTGATCCACCTGCGGTTGCCGGACGGCACCAGACGGCGCAGCAGCGCCCCGGTCCTGCGTGACCGCTCGTATGCCTGGGAAGATTGCTTCGCCATGCGTCGCTCCCGTCGTTTCCTCGCCCCCGGTCGGGGCCTCCGTACACCCAATGTAGCCGCGCCCACCGGCCTGCGGTATAGGAGTACCGTTTGCCGGGACGCGGCGTGTCGCGCGGAAAATCAGCGTTTCACCGCGCAGGCGGTCGTGGGCTGCGCCGACATCTGCCGGTCCTCGCGCACGATCGACACCTCGATGCAGGTCTGCGTGGCGCCCTGCGCCGCGTCCAGCGTGACCGTCCGCTCCTTCGCGATCGACGCGGCCGAACCCGTCCCCGAATCCGAGCCCTCCGCCGGCTGCCACGCATACGTGTCGCCCTTCTTCGGATCGGGATTGTCCCAGGTGAACGTCACCGTGCCGTCGTCGTTGTATTCGCCGTACAGGTTCGTCGGCGAGGGCACGTCGCCGACATCGGCGTCGCCCGGAGCGGAATCCACGCCGGAACGGCCCTGCTCCGTGGCCGTGTTCCCGATCGACGTGCGGTCGCCGGTGGAACCCGAGTCGAGCCGCGGCGCGACGACGAACGCGAACACGAGCGCCACCGCCGCGATCGCCGCGACGACGCCGGCGCCGATGGCGACCGGCCTCACCCAGCCGCGTCCCCTCGCGCCGGGCGTTCCCGGCAGGGCGTTCTGCGCGGCCATGCGCCGCTGCGTCGGGTACGGCGGCTGGCCTTCGGTGACCACCGCCGTCATATGGCCGAAATGCTCCTGCTGGACGCGCTGCAGCTCCCGCGCGAACTGGAGCGCCGAATAGTACCGGTCGTCCGGGTCCTTCGCCATCGCCTTGCGCAGCACGCGCTCCACGTCCTGCGGCACGTCCGGACGGTTGATCGGCGGCAGCGGCTTGGTGAGGATGAGCTCCTTCAGCTGGCCGGGCGTGCGCGGGCGGTACCCGGATTCGAACGGCGAACGGCCGGTCAGCGTCGCATACAGCGTGGCGGCCAGCGAGTAGATGTCCGCCGCCTCGGCGCCCGGATGGCCGTTGAGCACCTCGGGCGGCGCCCACGGCAGCGAATAGCCGGTGAACGTCTTGTCGTAGATGTTCGTCGAAATGCCGAAATCGGCGAGAATCGGCAGGCCCTGCGCGTTGACGAGCACGTTGCTGGTCTTGATGTCGTGGTGGATGACGCCTGCCCGGTGCGCGGTGAACAGGGCGCTCGACAGCTTGATCCCCAGGTCGAGCATCTCGTCGCAGGTGAGCGGACGACGCTGCGTGATCTCCTTGTACGTGCCGTTCGGCGCGTACTCGAACACGATGTAGCCCTGACCCGCCGACGTCACGCCGGCGCCGTAGATCTGCATGATGTACGGGTGGCTCGACAGCTGGGCCATCGTGTTGGCCTCCTGCGTGAACTGCGCGGCGGCGCGCGGGTCGAGCGACTCCTTCGACACCTTCACCGCCACGACGCGGTTCGGGGTGCGCTGCTGGTACAGGTAGACGCTCGCCGTCGAGCCGGAGCCGAGCGTCTGCACGAACGTGTATCCGGGCAGTCTCGGCGGTGTCATGATCGATGCCGGCATGATCCCCTCTTTCCCTTGAGGCCGTTCTTTCTTCCCTGAACCGGATGTTCCCTACGGTAATCGTACGTGCGACGGTCGATGACGACGTACGTCGTTCCGGGGCGGCGGCATACTGGAGGCATGACAGGGAAACGGTATGGGCGTCACGGCAACCGCGCGGCGGCGCATCGCGGACGGTCCGCCGCGGCGCGCGTCGTGGCGGTCGTCGCGGCGACGGCTCTGATCGTGGCGGGAGCCGGCGTCGCGGTGTCGGCGCGGATGGGATGGCTGCCGTGGGGCGCGTCTGCGGCGGGCGGCGTCCCGCACGCCGCCGTGTCGACGGACGTCGCCCCGACGGACGGGGCCGCGGCGGGCGCGTCGCACGGCGCGTTGTCGCGTGCGTCCGCGCCGTCGCCGAGCGCGCGCATCGCCAGGCAACGCGACATGGACGCGCTGGGCGAGTCGATCCGCGGCAGGATCGCCGGATACCAGGGCACGTGGCAGGTGTATGTGGAGGATCTGGCGAGCGGCGCGACGACGTCGATCGACACGCACGCCGGCTACGCGGCGTCGGTCATCAAACTGTACGTGATGCTCGCCGTGTTCCAGCGCATCGCCGACGGCGCGCTCGCCGAGGACTCCTCGATCGACCAGCTGCTCACGCAGATGATCACCGTGAGCTCCAACGAGGCGACGAACTCGCTGATCTCCACGCTCGGCGGCGGCGACATGGACGCGGGGTTCGCGCAGGTCAACGAGATCGCCGCGCGCTACGGGTTCAAGGATTCGCACATCGACCAGGCGTTGGGCGTGATCGACGGCGATCCGAATCGCAAGACCACCACGGCCGACGACGCGGGCAGGTTCATGGCCGCCGTCTACCGGGGCGGACTGGTGAGCAAGGACGCCAGCCGCCGCATGCTCGACCTGTTGCTCGGGCAGACGCGGCGGACCAAGATACCGGGCGGCGTGCCGTCCGGCGTGACCGTCGCCAACAAGACCGGCGAGATCGACGGGGTGGAGAACGACGCCGCCATCGTGTTCGCCGGCTCCGACACCTCCGCAGGCATGGACGGCACGGCCACGCAGGGCGACTACGTGCTCGTCGTGATGACCTCGGACGTCTCCTCGGCGGCCGCGCAGGCGTCGATCCGGGACCTGTCCGCCTTGGTGTGGCAGACGCTGCAATAGCTGCAACAGCGGGGACGGCTTTGCGGATGGGTTTGGCGGATGGTCGTACCGGGGGAGTTGCACCGATGCGGCGAAAACCGTTGGAACACGCGAGATGAGCGCAATTTCCGGTATATATCTACCGGTTTTTCCGGCACGGTTTAGGCTGGAGCCATGACTGGATACATGGATGCCCACGAGGCGTTGGACAAGCTGATTCGCGGCGGCGAGGGCGGCGGGCGCGCGCTGCTGGTCGCCGGCGCGCCGCAGAGCGGCAAGACCGGGTTCGCCCATGACGCGCTCCTGCGCGGCCTCGACGCGTTCGGCGACGCCCGGGCGGTGATGGCCGTGGCGAACCGCGTCGTCGCCGACAAGCTCGGCGACGAGGTCATCCGCCGCATCGGCGCGTCCGCGCAGGTGCGTCCGGTCACCACGCTCGCCGCGCTGGCGTTCCGCGTCATCGCCGACGACCGATTCGCCTCGGGGAGCCCCGCCCCGAGGCTGCTCAACGGCGCCGAGCAGGACGCGCTGCTGCGGGGGGTGCTCGCCGGCCATGTCGCGCATGCCGAGTCCGGCGACGTGTGCGGGACGTGCATGCTGCTGCGTGACTATTTCGCGACCGAGGACTGGGCGTCGTCCATGGGGGCGTTCCCCTCGGATGAGGAGGATGCGTCGCGGTCCGGCGGCGTCCCCACCGCGGCGTTGCTCGAACGGGGCGTGTCGGCGGAGTTCGTCGGCCAGCTGCGCGACATGCTCGCGCGCATGGACGAGGTGGGTGCTTCGGCCGACCGGGAGGAGGAGCTGCTCCTCGCCCTGGAGGCATCGGCGGGCGAGGGCCGGGACACGCGCGTCGAGCGGCTGCGCGTGCAATGGCGTCTGGCGTTCGCGTTGCGCCGCGAATACGTCGCCGCCGTCGCGGCCGCATATCCCGGCGAATACCGTCTCGACTCCTCCCGCCTGCTGGTGGAGGCCGCGGACGTGCTGCATCGCGGCGGCGGGCAGGTCCCCGAGCTGCTGGTCGTCGACGACTTCCAGGACGTCACCCTCGCCGCCATGCGGTTCCTGGAGGCGGCCGCGGGGCGGGGCGCGCGTCTCGTGCTCGTCGGCGACCCCGACGAGGCGGTGCAGACCTTCCGTGGCTCCTACCCGGAGTATCTGTTCGCCCGTGCCGTGGACGGCCCCATCGCCGCGGGGACGGCCGTCCTGAACATGGGATCGGCGGTCCGTGCGGGGGCCGGCGCGGCGACGCCCTCGTACCGTGACGTCGTCGCGGCGAGGGTGTCCCTGTCGATCCCCTCGCCGTTGGAGGATCCCGTCCCGCTGCCCGAACGCCCATGGAAACTGCCCCGGCACGAGGGGGCGTGGCCGATCCGCCGGCTCGACGGCGCGTCGCCGCTGCCGGCGGACGGGTCGCTGCGCTGCGCGCTGTACCGCAGCCCCAGGGAGGAGCTCGACGACGTGGTGTGGCGCATCAAGCACGAGCATCTCGACGGGCTGGTCTCATGGAACGACATGGCCGTCATCGCGCACGACAACGGCACCGTGCGCCTGTTCGGCGAACGACTGCGCAGGGACGGCGTGCCCGTGCGCTACTCGTCCGTCACCCGTCCCCTCAACGAGGAGCCGTTCGTGCGGGGTCTGTTCGCCCTGATCGAACTGGCTCGTCTGCGCGGCCGAGGGCTTGCGGGGGCGGGGATGGACCCGCGTTCGCTCGCCGCCTATGCGCGCGCCCGCGTCGTCGCGCTGATGACGAGCCCGCTGATCACCATCGGCTCCACGCCCGGTGAAGGCGTGCCGGGGCGCATGGAACCGATCGAGGCGGCGATGCGCTCGCTGGAATCCCTCGCCCGGATCGTCACGGACACGGACCATACGGACCATGACGACGACGCCGAAGGCGCGTTAAGCGGACTGGTGGCGTCATGGCGCGCGCTCGTCGCCGCGTGGCCGGGAAACGACGACGTCCGGGTCGACGACTCCCTGCTCGGGAACCCGGAGCCCACAGCCGCGGCGCCGGCCGCGGACGGCTCCGACGCCAGCGGTGACGCGCCGGCGTTCGGCCTGGGACCGCAATACGCGATGCTCGCCGTGGACGATCCACGCGCCCCCGCGATGCGGGTGCTCGCCGTGATCAACCAGGTGCTGGGCGCCGACCCACAGGCACGGGCGTTCATCCGCCTGTGGACGCTCGTGGGCAAGGTCGCCGCCGCCTTGGATCGGCTGGAATCCGATGAACCGCAGTTCGCGCTCGCCGCCGCATGGGACGCCGTCGGCGTGGCGAGGGCGTGGCAGCGGCGCGCGCTCGACAACACGCCCGAAGGGCGTGCGGCCAACGACCGTCTGGACGTCGCCATGAGACTGTTCCAATACGCGGAGGGCGGCACCGCCGGGCATGACATCGCCGCGTTCATCGCGCAGATGCGGTCCATGCAGATCGAAGCGGACTCGCTCGCCCGCGTGAAGCCGGTGGAGCAGGCCGTCACCCTCACCACGCCGGCCGGCGCGGCCGGACGCCACTGGCGGCACGTGTGGATGCCGGCCGTGCAGCAGGACGTGTGGCCCAACCTCGCCGAACGCAACACCATGTTCGGCGGCGAGGACCTTGCGGACATCATCCTGCGCGGGCCCGACGCCCACGCGGCATGGGCCGCCGCCCCCGCGCAGGGCACCCGATTGGGCGAAGTGCTCGCCGGGGAGAAGAAGAGCTTCCTGTACGCGCTCACGCGTGCCGCGGGCCCGACGCCGAAGGACTGCACGGTGACGGTCAGCGCCGTCAGCAGCGACGACCTGACCCCCTCCGACTTCCTCTACGGGTATCTGCCCGAATGCTTCGGCCGTACCGACAAGCCGTCGTTCTCCGAAGTGGGGAGGGGCGGCATGGAGGCTCCGACGGGGGAGGACTCCACGACGGATATGGAATCGGACACGCTCGCCGGACTGGACTGCGATCCGCGCGGGCTCGTGGCCGCCGCGCGCATCATCCTCGCGCGTCATCCGGCCGACGCCCCGCAGGCGCGGGACGCGGCGGCCGCGCTCGCCCTGCTCGCCGGACACGGCGTCACCGCCGCCGACCCGGACGAGTGGGCGTACCTGCACACGGCCGAACGGAGCGGGAACGAGGTTCCGGACATGACGGCCACGCCGGACGCGGCGGCCGAAACGGATACGCCCGATGCGCCGGACGCGGCGGCCGACGCACCAGTCGTGTCGCTGTCCCCGTCGGCGGTGGACCGGCTCTGGGAGTGCCCGGTGTGCTGGCTGCTGGAGAACCGGTTCGCCGGCCCACGCCCCGGCAGCGCGGCGACGGGATTCGGCACGCTCATCCACGCGGTCGCCCAACAGGGGAGCGAGGAGGGTCTGGATCTTCCCGGATTCATGGCCGACGCCACGCGGGAGGAGCGTCTGGAGGCCGTGACCGGACGGCTCGTCGCGATCTACGACGGACTGAAACCCGACCCGGCCGACATCGACGATCCGGCGGCCCGATACGCGGCGATCCGTAAGGACGAGCAGGCGCAGGCCACGCTCGCCAACCTCGCCGCATACTTCGTGCGGTCGGGCATGCCGGGCTATCTGGGAGCGAACGACGGCAAGTTCGACGTGGGCTCCCTCGATCGGGTCTCCTGCGAGGAGGAGTTCGCCGCGCGGTTCGGACTCGACGACATCCTCGCCGCCTACCATGCGGTACCCGGCGTCGAGCCGGTGACCCGCCACGACCTCATGGCGATGATGGGCGTGCTCGTCGGCGGCTGGCCCGAAGGCATGCGCGAGGACCTGACCATCAGGCTCACCGGACGCATCGACCGCAAGGAGACGCGCGTCATGGCCGACGGGAGCCGCGCCGTGCGGCTCATCGACTACAAGACCGGCCAGGTGCCGTCCACCAGGCAACGGTTCAACGATCTGCAGCTCGTGTGCTACCAGCTGGGACTCGCCTTCCCGGAAACGGACGACCGCCGCGGGCGGCATGCCGTCTGCAGGCCCCTCGACGCGCCGGCCGTCGCGCAGAGCGCGCTGTTCCACGTCGAAGCCCATGAGACGCCGGCGCAGAGCTTCGCCCCCGAGGGACTGTTCCAGCCGCCCCTGTTCACCGGCGGCTCGCTGAACGTCGAGCCGTTCACGCAACGGTTCCACTACCGCGACCCGGCGAAGCTCATGGACGTCCCCGCCATCCCCGCCGAAGCGCCACAGGGCGTCGACCCGCGCGCATGGGAGCGGTTCGCCGCCCTGCAGGGCACGCAGACGATGTGGGCGCTCGCCATGATCGCCCGCGTGTTCTACGCGGCGTCCGCGAGCATATCCGCGCACCTGACCGCCCGACCCACCGCACAGCATCTGGCATACTGCCGCATGCGCACCGTATGCCCGGCCTGCGCCGGTCAGGTCGACACCGTATACGAAACGAGGCAGGCATGAGCAGCACACCGAAATTCACCGACAGCCCGGAGCAGGCCGCCGTCATCAACGCGCCCGCGACGGACGACGTGCTCGTCGTCGCCGGCGCCGGATCGGGCAAGACCTATACGATGACGCGCCGCATCATCGAACTCATCCGCCGCGGCGTCGCCCCCGAACGGATCCTCGGCCTCACGTTCACGCGCAAGGCCGCCGGCGAACTGCTGTCGCGCGTGTCCGCGGCCGTATCGGCGGACGATGCGGACGGGAACGCCCCCAGCGGCTCCGGCATCGAGGGAGCCGCCGAACAGGCGGAGGCGATCCGCGCCGCCGGCGACCGCATGTTCCTCAAGCCCGTCGTCTACACGTACGACGCGTTCTTCCAATCCATCGTGCGCCAGTACGGTCTGCTCGTCGGCTTCGACCAGAACACGCAGCCGCTGAGCGAGGCGGGCGCGCTCCAGCTCGCCGCGAACGTCATCGACCGGAACATGGACCGCCTCAGAGGGCACGACCTCGGCGCGTTCAACACGCTCGCCGGCAAGGTGCTCACGCTCTCCGGAGCGATCGGCAGCGCGATGATCGGCCACGGCGTGACCGACATGGACGCCGCCATCGAACGCGTACGCGCATGGGACGGCGCGTTCGCCGCACAGGCGCGCGACGCCATCGGCTCCGAGCCGATCCCCGAGGACCCCCCGAAACTCACCAAGCCGCGCCGGCTCAAGAAAGACAGCGACGCCGCATGGACGGCGAAACTCGACGAATACCACGAGCGGCTGCACGCCGCCTGCGTGCTCCACTGCGCCGAACTCGCCGACACCGCCGAACAACGCGACACGCTCCTCGACCTCGTCGAGGCGTACACGCGGGAGAAACGACGGCTCAACCTGGCCGAGTTCAGCGACTTCACCATCGCCGCCTACCAGCTGGTCACCCGGTTCCCCTCCATCGGCGAACGCTACCGGCAACGGTTCAGCCACGTGCTGCTCGACGAGTACCAGGACACGTCCACCACGCAGGCCGCCCTGCTCGCCACCCTGTTCCACGACGACGGCACGGCCGTCAACGCCGTCGGCGACCCGTTCCAGTCGATCTACGCGTGGCGAGGCGCCAGCCCGGGCGCGTTCCGCCTGTTCCAACAGGACTTCGGCATGCGGGAGAACAGCCGCCCCTACGAGCTGAGCGTCACCCGCCGCAACTCGCGCCTCGTGTTGGAGGCCGCCAACGACCTGACCCTGCCGTTGCGCGAGACGCCCCGACGCGCCGGCAGCTCGACGATGCGCGAAGTCGACGTCGCGCCCCTCGACACCCTGCCCGACGCAGCCCAGGGCACGATCGGCGTGCTCGGCTACGACACGCTCGGCCAGGAGATCGACGGCGTCGTACGGTTCTGCCGGCACGCCCTCGCCGTCAACGACCATGGCGAGCCGGACAAGCCCCCCACCACCGCGGTGCTGTTCCGGTCGAAGAAACACATGGCCGCCTACCAGCAGGCATTGGAACAGGCCGGATTGAGCACGCTCGTCGTCGGCTATTCCGCGCTGCTCGACCGGCCCGAGATCCGCGACGTGCTCGCCCTGCTGCACGTCGCCTCCGACCACACCGACTCCGGTTCGCTCATGCGCCTGCTCGCCACGCCGCGCTTCGGGCTCGACGCGGCGACGCTCGCCGAGCTCGCCGCGCTCGCCGACGCCGCCAACACGGAGGTGCGCTATCAGGCGCTCGTCGCCGCCGGCCTCGCGCCTGCCGACGCGCCGCGCCGCGACCGCGCCGGCATCGTCCGGGAGCATCGTGACGGCGTCGCCAACGCCGTGTTCCTGCCCGACCTGCTGCTGGATCCCGATCTGCCCGGCATGCTCGAACGCGGCGGACGCTTCGACGCCGCCTCCGTGCGCGAGATCATGCACGCCTCGCGCATGCTGCACATGGTGCGCGGCATGGTCGGACGCCCCCTGCCCGACGTGGTGCGCGCGGCCGTGCAGGCGCTCGACCTCGACATCGACACCGTCGTGGCGCAAGCCATGCGCAACCGTGCGGCGGTTCCCGATCCGACGGTCGCCCGCATCCCCATGGAGACGGTCATCGACCTGGTCGACACGTACACCAGCGAGATCGCGGCCGAATCCACACCCACGCTGCGCGGGTTCATGGCATGGGTGGACGCGCTGCGCAGCGTCGAGGACGAGACCGCCGCATTGGACTCCGACCGGCACGCCGACGTGGAGCTGATGACCGTCCACCAGTCCAAGGGCCTCGAATGGGATGCGGTCGCCGTGGTGGGGCTCGCCGAAGGCGCGTTCCCCAGCAGCCAAGGCGACCATCTCGCCATCACGCTCGACGACGCGCACCCGGGCGGCGTCGAGAACGGCGTCTGGACCGCCCCCGAATACCATGAACGCGCCTCCACATGGCTGGACGACCTGACCGCGGTGCCCGTGCCGGTGCGCGCCGACGCGGGCATCCTGCCGCGGTTCCCGCATGACGCGCCCGCCGACGCGGACCCGCTGGACGCGTTGCGGGCGTTGGACGACGTGGAACTCATCGACGACGAGGTCTACGGGTCGCTGCGCGCCGTCGGCGACGGCGTGAACGACGTCGATCCGGACGGCTGGTACCTCACCCAGGAGGAGGAATACGGCCGCCGGCTGCACGCCGACGAACGACGGCTCATGTACGTGGCCCTGACCCGCGCACGGCGCGACGCGCTGCTCACCTACAGCCGCAACGGGGAACCCGGGCGTGACCCCTCCGTGCTGGGGGAGAAGCCCCGCATGGCGAAACCCTCCAACTTCTGGCTGGAGGTCCATGACGCCCTGCACGCGCACGACGGCACGGTCTTCGCGGCGACCCCCGCCGATGCCGATGCCCCGGACGGCGCCGGTGAACCGCCACGCACGCCGGCGACCACCGGCGCCCCCCGACCCGACGGGTTCTTCACCGGCGAGCATGCCGACGGATACGCGCACGCCGTCATCGACGAGGCATGGGACGCGCCGCTCGAAGAGACGACGGACGACACCCTGCCATGGCCGTCCACGCTGGGCGGTGTGACCGCCTCCTCGCTGCTCGCGGCGGCGAGGGCCGTCCGCGCCGCGATGCGCGCGCGGACCATGTCGGACGATACGGATGCCGGCGCGGAGACCTCCGAAGCGCCGGGCGGGCCTTCGCCGGACGACCCGGCGCGCGGCATGCTGCTCGACAAGGCGCGCCTGCTCGTCGCCGACGGCGACCTCATGTCGGGCGTGCTCGACGACTCGTCCCTCGACGAGCGGGTCAAATCGCAGGCGCAGCGCATCCTCGCCGGGTCGCGGCAGAGCGTCACCCGGTTGCAGGCCCGTGCGGCGGACATGGGGGAGCGGGAGGAACGACGCTACTGGCGCGGCATCGTGCGCCCCATCCCGTCCATCGCCTCGCCCGCAGCCTCCGCAGGCACACGGTTCCACGCGTGGGCGGAACGATTCATCGACGCGGCGATCGATGCCGGGGCCGATACGGGATCCGCCACGGGAAGCGGCATCGAGACCGACACCGGCGCGATCATGGACCGTCATGCGATGCTCGCCGATCTGGAACATCGGGAACGGACGCTGGCATCCGGCGCATCCGGCGCATCCGGCACGGACGGCGCGTCCGAAGCGGATGGGGGCGACCGTCACGCCACGCGCCGGATCACCCGCGTCGAACAGGAACTCGTCGCCTGGCAGCGGCGGCTCGCCGAATCGCCGTGGGCGCGACGCACGCCGGTGTGGGCGGAACGACAGCTCGTCGTCGCCCTGCCCGAACTCGACGGCATCATCGCCAACGGCAAACTCGACGCCGTGTTCCTCGGCGGCCTCGACCCGGACGACGCGACGAAACGGTACACCGTCATCGACTGGAAGACCGGACGCCGTCCGCGCAAACCCAAGGATGTGGCCGACAAGCTCGTGCAGCTCGACCTGTACCGCCTTCTGCTGTCGGCGATGGAGCACGTGCCGTTGGACAGCATCGACGCCGCTCTCTACTATGTGAGTGAACCCGACGCGAAGCTCCGCGAGCTGCGCGCCGAAGAGAAAACCGAACAGGAGATCATTGCCGAGTTGAGCTCCGGAATCCCCGAGCACACCGACGACGATTAGACCCATCGCCGACCCGCGGCACGACCGCGGGCAGGATGCCGCGCGACGCGCAGACGCCACGTGCGGCATCCGGCGACAGCGGGTCCCGCGGCTGGAACGCGCCGTGAATGTCTCGCCGGCGGGAGACCGCTACCCTCGTGCAGGCATGTGTGGGCGGGCGCACGTGCTCCACGACACCACCGATGCAAAAGGAGTGAAGCAACCATGGCTGCGACCAGCACCGCAACCACCAGCACCGCAACACACGGCACCACGGCCGTCGACACCGCGCGTCACGCCGCCGTCCCCGGCTCCGACGTCACCTACCGCGCCGTCACCTGGAACGACCTCGACGCCATCGTCGACGCGTTCTACGCCACATGGGGCGTGGACGAACCCGGCGACCCCCACATCGCCCGGCTCACCTCGCGCCACTTCGTCCTCCACTACCTCGAACCCGCCACGCGCGGCGAGATCGCCGAAAAGGCCGACGGCACGTTCCTCGGCGTCACCCTGTCACGCGTGGCCGGACTGCCCGTGCTCTTCCCCCAGGTGACCGGCGAACTCGCCCGCGTCAACGCGGCACTCGACGCCACGCCGGCCGGCGCGGACGCGCTCGCCCGCACCGAAGCCTGGCATGCGGTCGAGGAACGCATGGAAGCCGACATCGCCATCAACGACCGTACCCCCGCCGAACTCGAACTGTTCGTCGTCGCCCCCGCCGCACGCGGGCACGGCGTCGGTGGCACCCTCTGGCGCAACCTGCTCGCCTCGTTCGCCGAAGCCGGCGCGTCCCGCTACTACCTGCACACCGACTCCAGCTGCGACGTCGGCTTCTACGAGCACAAGGGCCTCGCCCGCGTCGCCGAACGCTACGCCAAGGACCACCCCGACGAACACGTGGGGGATGGAGAAGATATCTACATCTACGAAGGCGAGGTGACCGCGTGAGCGAGGCCGCGGCCGTGAAGCCGCGTTCGCCGTACGCACGCCTCTTCTCCATCCCCGGCACGAAGGCGTTCTGCGTCTCCGGCGCGGTGGCGCGACTGCCGATCTCCATGATGAGCCTCGGCATCGTGCTCGCCCTCAACCATCTGTACGACAATTGGACGGTAGCCGGCACGATGAGCGCCACCTACGTGTTCGCCCTCTCCTGCGTCACCCCGTTCTACGCGCGCCTGTTCGACCGGTTCGGGCAGCGCCGCGTCGGACGCCTCGCGCTCGCCGTGCAGGTCGCGGCGATGCTCGCGTTCGCGTTCGCCGCGCTGGTGCGCGTGCCGATCCCGCTGCTGTTCGCGCTCGCCGTCGTGATGGGCCTCACCCAATTCTCGTTCGGCGCGCTCGTGCGCACCCGTTGGGCGTACGCGCTGCGCGGCCGCGGCGACGGCGAGGCGCTGCTCAACACCGCGTACGCATTGGAGGCCGCCATCGACGAGGTCGTGTTCATCCTCGGGCCGATCCTCGCCGCATGGCTCGCCACCAGCGTGCACCCGGTCAGCCAGCTGTTCGTGCCCACCATCGCCTGCGGCGTGGGCGGCGCGGTCTTCTTCTCGCTGAAATCCACGCAGCCGCCCGCCATCGTCGAGACCATCGACGTCGCCGCGTCCACGGAGGCCCCGCACGTCACGGGCGGCGTCCCCGGCACCTCCGCCAACGCCCCCGCCGCGACCGCCGACGGCCTGTCCCTCGACCGGCTGCGACGCCAGGGCGCCAAGCCGAAGAGCGCGCTCCTCTACGGCGGCGTGCTGCCGCTGCTCGTCGTGTTCCTCGTGTTCAACATGAGCTTCACCTCGTTCGACGTGTCGGTCACCGCCACGATGAAGGGCATGGGACTCGAACGGTTCCTCGGCCTCCAGCTCGCCATGTTCGCCGTCGGCTCGTGCATCGGCGCGATCGTGTTCGGCTCGCGCACGTTCCGCGGCTCCCACTGGGCGCACATGGTGATGTTCCTGAGCCTGCTCGTCGTCGGCTACGTGGGATTCCGCCTCGCGATGGACGATCTCATCCTCCTCGGCGTCATCGAGATCGTGGCCGGACTCGTCGTCTCCCCGCTGTTCACCACCGGCAACCTCATCGTCAAGGACCTGGTACCCGCCGAAAGCCTCACCGAAGGGCTGAGCTGGGTGACGACCGCCGGCACCGTCGGTACGTCGTTCGGCTCGTCGGTCGCCGGCGTCGTGCTCGACGCGTCCGGCCCGCACGTCGGCATGCTTCTGCCGGCCCTGTTCACCGCATGCGCCGTGCCGCTCGCCCTGCTCGGCTGGACGCTGGCCCGCCGCCGCTGACCCGCGCCCCGCGTCCCACCACTCGGGACGCGGGGCGCGCGTGTCGCGTCTTGCCGATACAACGGGCGATATGACTGGAGAAGCAAAGCAGCCCGAACAGACGACCCCCGCATCCCCCGTGATGTCCCGCCGCGCCCGCGAGGCGCAGCCGTTCCGCGCCATGGTGTTCGGCGAAAAGGCCGACCGCATGATCGCCAACGGCGTGAGCGTGATCAAACTCTCCCTCGGCGAACCCGACTTCGGCGCGCCGCCCGCCGTGCGCGACGCGATGCGCGAACAGTACGACGGCCGCGCCCTGCCGTACACGGCCGCCATGGGCCTGCCCGAACTGCGCGAGGCCATCGCCCGCTTCTACCGCGAACGCCACGACCTCGACATCGACCCGAGGCGCATCATCATCACCTCCGGCGGATCGGCGGCGCTCCTGCTCGCCACCGCGCTCACCGTCGACCCGGGCGACGACGTGATCGTCGCCGACCCCTCCTACCCGTGCAACCGCGAACTCATCAACAGCTTCGAAGGCAACGTCATCGACGTACCCACCTCCGCGGCCACGCGCTTCCACCTCAACCGCGACCTCGTCGCCGCCCACTGGACCGACCGCACGAAGGCCGTGATGATCACCTCGCCGTCCAACCCGACCGGCACGACCATCGACTTCGACGTACTCAGGGGCGTGTGCGACTACGCGCGCGGGCACGGCGCGTGGCGCATCGTCGACGAGACGTACATCGACCTCGCCGACCGCGAACCCGACGGCACCGAGATCCGCTCCGTGCTCGCCTGCGACGACGACGCGATCGTATGCAACAGCTTCTCCAAGTTCTTCGGCATGACCGGCTGGCGCCTCGGCTGGGCCGTCATCCCCGACGACGACGCCGTCCTCAAGGCCGTCGACGACCTCGCCACCAACTACTACCTGTGCGCGCACACGCCCACCCAGCATGCGGCGCTCGCCTGCTTCACCGAAGACAGCCTCGCCGAATGCGAACGCCGCCGCCAGGAGCTGCTCGCACGCCGCCGCATCGTCATCGACGGGCTCAAGCGCATCGGCCTGCCCGTCGAAGTCGAACCGAACGGCGCGTTCTACGCGTACTTCGACATCACGTCCACCGGACTCGACGCGTGGACGTTCTGCGAACGCGCCCTCGACGAAGCGCACGTCGCGCTCACGCCGGGACGCGACTTCGGCGCCGCCACCGCCGACACGCACGTGCGCCTGAGCTACGCGGCGTCGCGCGAGGCGCTCGCCGAAGGCCTCGACCGGCTCGGCCGTTGGCTGCCCACGCTGCACGCGTGACGCCGCACGACGGAATACGGCACGAAACGACACACCGACACATCGACATACATCAAAAGGAACGGCACCGCACATGGTCAACCTGCGTTCGCACACCACCCGACTCGGCGTGCTCGACATCGGCTCGAACACGATCCACATGCTCATCGTCGACGCCGCGCCCGGCGCGCGCCCCGACCCGGAGGCCAGCACGAAGACCACCGTGCGCCTCATGCAGTACCTGAAGGACGACGGCTCGATCAAGAAGGCCGGCATCGAGGCGATCCTCGAAGCGGTCGACGAGGGCATGAAGCTCGCCGAGGAATACGAGATCACGCAGCTGCTCGCGATGGCCACCAGCGCCATCCGCGAGGCGCCGAACGGCAACAAGGTGCTGCGCAAGATTGAGGAGCGCATCGGCTAGGGCGTGACGGTCCTGTCCGGCACCGACGAGGCGAGGCTCACGTTCCTCGCCGCCCGCCGCTGGTACGGCTGGGACGCGGGCCGGCTGCTCATGCTCGACATCGGCGGCGGCTCGCTCGAGGTCGCGATGGGCTCCGACGAGGAGCCGACGGTCGCGCTGTCCGTGCCGGCGGGCGCGGGCCGCGTCACCAAGGAGTTCCTGCCTGAAGGCGTCGCCACGTCCGATGATCTGGACGAGGCGCGCAGGCAGGTGCGCCGGATCCTCGAGCCGATGGTCGAGGCGTTCCCCAAGTCGAAGCATCCGAACCATGCGGTCGGCACGTCGAAGACGTTCCGTTCGCTCGCCCGCCTCGCCGGCGCCGTGCTGCGCCAGCCGGGCCGCGAGGACACGATGATCATGACGCGCGAGCAGCTGGAGGATTGGATCCCGCGCCTCGCCGCCATCGAACCGGACCAGCGTGTCGCCCTGCCGGGCATCACGCCGGAGCGCACGCTGCAGATCGTCGGCGGCGGCATCGTGGCCGACGAGATCATGAAGGCGCTCGACATCGAGGAGATCGAGATCTGCCCGTGGGCGCTGCGCGAAGGCGCGATCCTGCGCTGGCTCGACCAGTTCGGCCGCACGCGCCTCGGCTTCTGACGATGCGGCGGCGGCGCGGCGATGACGTGGCCACGACGCGGCGGCAAGCCCGTTGTGCGCGCTCACACACGCGCCAAGATAACAGTTTGATTGCAATTCGGCCCCGGGGCGCCCAAGGACGCGTCTCGGGGCCGAATCGTCGATGGCGACGGAAAACCTTGGAAACATTGGGGAATCTCGGAATCGTCGGCATGTCGGCGCGGAACGGTGTTACCGAATGGTTATCAAAACCCCCTGGAACGCCCGGGAAAAGCGGTTGCGCGACATCGAAATCGTACTAGGTTAAAGCAACGTCGAAACAGTCCGGTGCAGCGTGAACCGGACGGATGGATGCGACCGTTTCCCGACGAGAACCATGGAGCAACGGCCGGCTGCAACGCCGGGCGTCTTCCCATGCGCGCCGTCGTGTAAGCGGTTACAAACACAATGGAGTCCGGATGCGGCAGACGCGCATCCGGTCCAAAGAGGGAGGAAACCAATGCCGACGACAGTGTTGGCGGCCGCGGACAGCGGCATCAAGCTGAATCTGCAGCCCATCGACTACGCGATTCTCGTCTTCTACTTCGTGGTGGTCATCGCCATCGGCTGGATCTCCGGCCGTCGCATGAAGTCCAGCACCGACTTCCTGCTCGCCGGACGCTCCATGCCGGCGTGGATCACCGGCATCGCCTTCATGGCCGCCAACCTCGGCGCCACCGAGATCTTCGGCATGGCCGCCAACGGCGCCCAGATCGGCATGTCGACCCTGCACTACTACATCATCGGCGCCATCCCGGCCATGGTGTTCCTCGGCATCTTCATGATGCCGTTCTACTACGGCTCCGGCGTGCGCTCCGTGCCCGAGTTCATGTACCGCCGCTTCGGCAAGAGCGCGCATCTGGTCTGCTCGCTGTGCTTCGCGACCTCCACGCTGCTGATCTCCGGCATCAACCTGTACGCCATGGCCATCATCATCGAGGCCATGCTCGGCTGGTCGCAGATCTCCGCCATCATCTTCTCCGGCGTCATCGTGCTCGTCTACACGTACCTCGGCGGCCTGAAGTCCGCCGTCTACAACGAGGTCATGCAGTTCTTCGTCATCCTCGCCGCGCTCATCCCGCTGACCGTCGTCGGCCTGCGCAACATCGGCGGCTGGGAGGGCCTCAAGACCTCGCTCGCCGCGACCCCGGGCATCGGCGACCTGCACCTGAGCGCCTGGCAGGGCACCGGCATCGGCAACGTCACCAACCCGATGGGCGCCGACTGGTTCACCATCGTCATGGGCCTCGGCTTCGTGATCTCCTTCGGCTACTGGACCACCAACTTCACCGAGGTCCAGCGCGCCTTCTCCGCCAAGGACATGACCGCCGCCCGCCGCACCCCGATCTACGCCTGCTTCCCGAAGCTGTTCGTCGGCTTCCTCGTGATCATCCCCGGCTGCATCGCGGCCGCCGTGCTCTCCAAGCAGTTCGCCTCCGGCGCGCTCACCTACAACGAGTCCATCCCGAAGCTCATCCAGATGTACCTGCCGTCCGGCGTGCTCGGCATCGCCGTCACCGGCCTCATGGCCTCGTTCATGGCCGGCATGGCCGCGAACGTCTCCTCGTTCAACACCGTGTTCACCTACGATCTGCTGCAGGACTACATCAAGCCCGGCAAGCCGGACAGCTACTACTTCAAGGCGGGCCGCATCATCACCATCGTCGGCGTGCTCATCTCCGTCGGCACCGCGTTCGTGGCGTCCCAGTTCGGCAACATCATGACCTACATGCAGGTGCTGTTCGGCTTCTTCAACTCGCCGCTGTTCGCCGTGTTCATCCTCGGCCTGTTCTTCAAGCGCATCACCCCGGCCGGCGCCACCGCCGGCTACGTGGTCGGCATCATCGCGCCGTTCTGCGTCTACCTGTGGTACCTCCAGTCCGTGGCCGCCGGCAACCCGATCTTCCCGACCGCCACCTCCGGCACCCTGTACCAGGCCGAGATCTCCCTGGCCTCCGCCATGGTCGTCGCCATCGTGGTCAGCCTGTTCACCAAGCCGAAGGCCGATTCCGAGATCGAGGGCCTGACCTTCGCCACCGGCGGCATGAAGTACTTCCGCTACGACATCATGGAGGACGCCGAGGCCCACGACAAGGGCCAGACCCTCGACAAGGCCGCCCGCACGGCCGCCGTCGAGAAGGAACGCAAGGACAACCACGTGACCATCTTCCTGGGCATCCTCGCCCTGGTCATCAGCGTCATCCAGTACGCGATCTTCTTCTGATCCGCACCGCAGAAACAGTCAACAAGCATTTGTGAGGAGTGATTATGACTCAGGAAACCTCGCAGCAGCAGGCTGCGTCCGCGGAACCGGCTTCCGCGAAGAAGGAGTACTTCACCGAGGCTGAGAAGGAGGAGATGGTGCGTTCCACGCATCGCTCCGACCTGCGCCGCATCCTCGGCATGATCTTCGTCGTCTACGGCGTCGTCGTGTTCGCCGTCGGACTCATCGACCCGGCCGCCGACGTGGCCAAGACCACGGGACTGCCCATCAACCTGTGGACGGGCGCGCTGATGTTCCTCGCCGGCATCGTGTTCTTCGTCTGGGACCACTTCAACCCGGTCCCCGCCGAGGACATCATCGCCTCCGCCGAGGCGTCCGCCGCGCAGGCCGCCGAACAGGGCGAATCCAAGTCCGAGTGACGTCCTGACCTTTCCTTCCAACCAAGGTGTCCCATCCGATCCGCGTCGGGTGGGACACCTTTATATATAGGTAAGAGGCATCTCATATGTATTGGCTTATATATCGCCTATGCATACGGCAACGGTATCTGCCGGTGGGCCGACTGTTGCCCGGTCTCGCTTGGCTGTGATCGCATGCTCGCTGACTGTCAGTGGCATCGTCACTTACCTAAAACGGTGAGTGAGCGGGTAAGTGATGGTAACTGAGGGTACACTGAGGGGTAAGTGACGATAGCCGGGCGACGATGATGAGGAATGGAGACACCGATGTGGACCGATGACGACATAGGACGGGTGCTGGAGCGTCTGCGGCGTCAAGGCAATGACGATGGGCGCTTCGAGGCGAAGTCCTGCACGACGGATATCGGCAACAGCGTATGGGAGAGCGTAAGCGCGTTCGCGAACACGTCCGGCGGCACCCTGTTGCTGGGCATCAGCGAGAAGGACGGGTTCCGCCCCGTCGACGGGTTCGATCAGAACCGCATCGTCTCGAAGCTCATGGAAGGCATGGGGGACGGGAACCCGCAGGGTGCCCGGCTGACGAATCCTCCCGAATACGAGATTGCACGTTGTGAGTATGATGGGCGGCCGTTCCTGGTGGTCGACATCCATGAGAATCCGGTTGAGGACAAGCCCTGCTATGTGACGGCGAAGGGGCCGAAATCGGGCGGGTATCGGCGTATGGACGACAAGGATATCCGTTTGACCGCTACCGAGGTGTTCGAGTTCGAGAACGCCACTCTTCCGAGTCCGGCTGATCGCGGCATCGTGCCCGAGGCCACGACGGCCGATCTGAATGACGAGGCGGTGGAACGCATCATCACGGTCCACGAGGGCTCGAAGGCGTTGCGCGGGACGACCAGCCGCGCCGAACGTATGGCTCGGCTGAACATGACCGACAACAGTGGACGTATTCGTCTTGCAGGTCTGCTGGCCGCAGGCCAGTATCCGCAGCAGTACTATCCCAAACTGCTCATCGACGTGTCCGTGCATCCCGACATCCGGAAGTCGGATCCCGACGGTCCTCGGTTCGTCGATCGCGTGCTGTGCGACGGCAACATGCCCGAAGCCATAGACCAGGCCGTCGAGACCGTGGCCAAGAACCTGCGCTCTCCCACATTCGTGGTTGGCGCAGGCGCCAGAACGGACACGGAGATTCCCAAAGAGGTGCTGCGCGAAGCCATCGCGAACGCGGTGATCCACCGCGAGTACGATTCCCGGTTCACGGGAGAGTCCGTCGCCGTCGACGTATATCCCGACCGTGTGGAGGTGTCCAATCCCGGAGGACTGTGGGGCGGCGTGACGTTGGAGACCATCGCGAACGGCATATCGCGGTGCCGCAACACCACGCTCGTACAGCTCATGCACAGGATCCCATACTCCCGAGAAGGTGCCGTGACCGTGGAAGGCGGAGGCACGGGGATCCCTCTGATCATCCGGGAGATGGCGTCGAGGGCGCTGGGTGCTCCGAAGTTCGAGGCCGGTCCCGATCGCTTCAAGGTGACCTTGGCCCGCTACGGGGTCGAATATCAGCGGAACCGTCAATGGTTGGAGAACCTGCAAGTCGGATTGGATCGGTACGAGCAAACCATCATCCTGCTGCTCCGACAACGGGGTGCGATGACCGTGGGACAGCTCCACGCGTCGCTACGCATCGATTCCGACGACATCCGCCGGATACTGACGGGTCTGGTCGACAAGGAGTTGGTGCAACTCGTCGGCGGCGCATACATGTTGATCGATGGGGGTGAACGTCCGATCGGATCCGAACCTTCCGCATGCGTTCAGGTCAATGGTCTGTCCATGGCGGAACGCGAACTGCTGGAGGCGTTATCCTCCTCGAAGACCTTGAGCGCTCGTGAGATCGTCGAGATGACCGGCAGGGGATTGCCGTCAGTGCGCAAACTCCTACGCGGTCTCATCGCCGCCGGTCTGGTGACCGCTACCGCGCCGCCATCCAGCAGGAATCGCAGATACAGGCTCGCATCATACGCGAGGAGATAGCGGGACGGGAGTCCGAACGGTTCCCGTCCCGCGTCGCCGCACGCCATGCTGTCACGCGCCGAGGCGCTTCAGCTCGGCGCGCACCTTGGCGAGTTTCGCGAACGCCTCGTTGCGCTGCGCGGGGTTCTTCGCGCGGCCGTGGTCGCGCACGAGCTTCGCCTCCTGCGCACGCAGCGCGACCACGCGGTCGCGGGCGACCAGCCGCGCGTCCAGGTCGGCGTGGTCGGCGGTGCCGAGGATCGCCTGCGAGCAGAGCGACTCCCACGCGTCATCCATCGTGTCGCCCGTGATCTCCAACAGCAGGTCGCGCGGATCCGCCCAATCCGAGACATGTACGGCGTACTGCGTCGTATGGCCGGGACGCCCCGGCACCTTGCGGCGTACGGCGAGCGCGCACTGCTCGACGGTCGCGTCCGCGCCGTCGGCGGCCGCGTTCGCCGCGTCGCCGCCGACAGCCGGCGCATGGCCGTCGCGCACGCAGACGAACAGCACGCCGCTGCCCGGCCGCTGCGCCGCGACATGCTCCACCACGTCCGTGGGAATCGCGGCGTCCACGCCGTTGAGCCGCAGTCCGAGCACGAGGATCTCCTTCACGCGCGAGCCCGCCGCGACGCCCGCGTTCGCGGGACGCAGCAGCGCGAGCATGTGGATCGACGCGACCGCGTGCACGAGATGCTGCTTCAGCGTGTTCGAGATCGGACCCTTCCCCGCGAACAGGGCCTTCGGCAGCGTGCCTTTAGCCGCCGGTATCGCCGACCGGTCCGGCAATCCCAGTTCCAGCGCGGTCACCGTGCCGCAGCTCGCCGCGCCGGTCGTTCCGGCTTTCGTCTTCGTTGCGGTCGCGTTCGTTCCTGCGTTCGTCGTTCCATCGGCCATCGTCGGCCTCCCTTCGTTCGCGCCGCCGCGACGTATTCGCCGTCGCGGCGGCTGCGGGTATTGCTACGACGATACACCGTGCGGCGGCGGCGCGGCGCGGCGGGTATCATCGTGAGTGAGACGCCCGCCGTCGCGCCACACGGGACGGCCATGGGCGAACGGATGTCGCGGCAGCGGTGCCGTGCGACGACAGGAAAGGGAATCCGCTCATGTTCGAGATGCTGCATTTCGGCCCGCTGTGGGTCATCGTCCCCGTGGTGATCGTCCTGATCGTACTGGCGTGCGCCTGCTACACGGTCGCGCCCACCGACCGCGTGCTCGTCATCACCGGCCCCGGCGGGCGTCGTTTCGTGACCGGCAAGGCGGCCATCATCATCCCGTTCCTCTACCGGCGCGACTGGCTGTCGCTCGGCGTCGTCCAGTCGGAACTGCATACGGACACGCCCATCCCCACGAAGGACGCGATCCTCATCGACGTGAGCGCCGTCGCGAACTTCCAGATCGGCGTCGACCGGTTCGTCGGACACGACGGCGTCGAACGCGACCCGCTGGAGATCGCCGCACGCAACTATCTGAACCAGGACAAGAAACGCATGATGGCCGACGTCACGCAGGTGCTGCTCGGCAAGATGCGCGAGGCGATCGGCAAGACCGAGCTGCGCACGCTCATGGAGAACCGCGACGAGTTCTCCGAGACCGTGGCGACCGCGGCCCGCGCCGACATGGAGGCGCTGGGCCTCGAACTCGTCACGTTCAACGTGCAGGACTTCGCCGACGGCCAGGGCGTGATCCGCGACATGGGCGCCGACATGGCCGCCCAGATCAGCCGCGACGCGCAGCTCGCGCGCATCGCCGCCGACCAGCAGGTCGCCGAACGTCAGAACCAGCTCGACCTGAAGCAGGCCGAGCTCAAGACCACCGCCGACAACGCGAAGGCCAAGGCCGACATGGTGTACGAGATCACCAAGGCGGAACGCACCAAGGAGCTCAACATCGCCCAGCAGGACGCCGAGATCGCCGCCGAGGAGCGTCGCATCGAACTCGCCGACCGTCAGGCCGCCGTCAAGGAGAAGGAGCTCAACGCGACCGTGCGCAAGCAGGCCGAAGCCGACCGCTACGCCGCCGAACAGCGCGCCGACGCCGAACTGTACACGACGCAGAAAACCGCCGAGGCCGACCTGTACCGGCAGCGTCAGGAGGCGGAGGCCGTCAAGGCGACCGCCGACGCGCAGGCGCAGGCCACGCGCGTCAAGGGCGAGGCCGAAGGCGCCGCGCTCAAGGCGAAGGGCGAAGGCGAGGCGGCCGGCATCGAGGCGCAGGGCCACGCGTACAACGCGATGAACAACCAGCTCATCATCGCCCAGCAGTACATCCAGATCATGCCGGAGATCGCGCGCGCCATCGCCGAACCTCTCGCCAAGGTCGACACGATCACCATGTACGGCGACGGCAACACCACGAAACTCGTCGGCGACACCACCAACGCGCTGAGCCAGATCAGCGAAGGCCTGTCCAACAGCGTCGGCCTCGACCTGAAGACGCTGCTGGGCGGCGCGCTCGGCGGCCACATGGCCGGCAAGGCGATGGCCGACGGACTGAAGGGGCCGGGGGACTCCGGCGAGCGTGGGGAGTCGGGGACTGCGGTTCCGCCGGCGGCCGCGTCGGCGGCTGCGGCGGCGGCTGCGGCGGATACGGCGAAGTGACGATTCCGCGCTGACCTTCGTGGGGGCCCGTTTCACGGTTGAGCGAGAGCCCTGAGAGGAGAATCAGGCTCCCTCAGGGCTCTCCCTCAACCTGTCGTTCTTGACAGGTCGTTCTTGACAGGTCGTTCTTGACAGGTCGTTCTTGACAGTTCGTTCTTGACAGGTCGTTCTTTCAGTTCGTTCTTTCAGTTCGTTCTTTCAGTTCGTTCTTTCGGCTCGTTCTTTCGGCTCGTTCTTTCAGTTCGTTCTTTCGAGGTTTCCTTTCAAGTCTTCCCTTCAACCTGTCTTCCACCTCAGGAATCTCCCTCAACCTCGTGGAGGCCTGTTTCCCGGTTGGGTGCGAGGATTGGGCTCTCCCTCAACCTTGTGGAGGCGGGTTTGCGGGTTGAGGGAGAGCTTGGTTCCGGGTCGGGGCATGGCCCGTGTGGGCCGCGTTCGCGCAAAACCGCTATTTTCCAAGGATTGTGGGTTTGTGAGGTTTCGCCACTCAACCGTGATTCTGCCGTTTGCGGAGTTGCGTGGCGAATCGTCCTCGCACTCAACCTGAAAAGCGGGCTGATACGGGTTGAGGGGAAGTCGATTTCTCGCACTCAACCCGGAAAGCGAGCTGATGCAGGTTGAGGGGAAGTCAACCATGCCCCGAGACATGCGTCAACTATCCGCTGAGACTAAACAGGTTGAGGGACAGCACGATTCTCGCACTCAACCCGGAAAACGGGGCGATGCGAGTTGAGGGGGAGGGCTGCTCCCCTCCTGCGTTTTCGCTCCGCTGATTGCATGAACGCGCATTGCATGAACGCGCAGTGCCACACCGCGGGTGCGCCCCAGTGCCTCCGGCAACGAAGGCAACAAAAGCGAAACCCCTTGGAATCCCAATGGTTCCAAGGGGTGTGAGTGCCCCAGATCGGATTCGAACCGACGACACCCGCTTTAGGAGAGCGGTGCTCTATCCACTGAGCTACCAGGGCAACGGCAATTCATTGTACACGGTTCCGTGCCGGTGATGCACATCACGTGTTGCGTTGCGGTCGGCATCGATTCGGGGCGGCGTCTCCCCGCGGTAAGGTGGTGGCAGTCGAAAGGGAGGCCGCGTGGCGAAACGAACCCGAGATGAATATCTCACGCCCGATGAGGCGAAGGCTGACGCCCGGCGCGAACTGCTCAGACGCGCGTCCGGGGCGCGGTCCGAGGTGCGGGACGGCGACGGGCGTGTGCGCTCGGGCGGCCGTTCGGGCAAGTCGTCGGCATCATCCTCGCGCTCATCGTCGAAATCGTCGAAGTCCTCGAAGTCCGCGAAATCGTCGAAGTCCGCGAAATCCTCCCGTTCCCCGCAATCGTCCAAATCCCCGTCGAAGGCGAAGTCCGCGAGATCCTCCGAATCGGCGTCGCGCGGCGGAACCCGT
>NZ_NMWT01000023.1 GCF_002860365.1 Bifidobacterium parmae | reverse complement strand
CGCGGCGGATCTCAAGAACGCCATGGACATCGTCTCTGGCGATGATGTGGACCTGCTCGTCGTCAATCCGCAGGAGATGAACGGCTTCGCCAAGAAACTCAACGAGGCCGCGCAATCCAGCAACAAGACGATCATTTCCGCCACCGAACAGCTGCCGGAGAACCAGAAGNCGCNGNCGGCGNNNACGAGATCGCCGACGCGTCCAATCAGGCGGCGGACGCGGCCAGCATCCTCGCCGGCAACTTCAACGCGACCACCGACGGCATCAACGAGCAGGCCGCCGCGTTGGGCGAGGTCACCAGCGCCCTGTCCACCTACTACGGGTTCTCCACGAGCGCGTCCGACGCGCTGATCTCCATGCACGACTCATTCGACAAGGCCACCAAGGCCGCGCAGGAGAACGGACAGACACTCGACCTCAACACCGAGGCCGGCCGCAACAACCAGTCGGCGTTGAACGACATCGCCGACAGCGCGATGAAGGCCGCCGAAGCACAGGCCCGCAACGGCAGTTCGATGGACGAGATCAACGACACATTGAACACCGCCAAGGAGAAGTACATCGAGGCCGCGCAGGCCATGGGCATGACCCCGGAAGCCGCCGAAGCCGCCGCCACGGCCGCCGGATTGAGCTCCGACGAGTTCGAACGCCTGGCGAAAAGCATCGGCATGGTGCCCGACAGCAAGATCGTCAACGTGAACGCCGACACCGGCGAAGCCGAAGGCCAACTCCAACAACTCGGCGTGACCGTGGAGACACTGCCGGACGGCACCGTCAAGATCGGAGGCGACAACAAGGACGCCATCGCGGCCATCGCCGCCGTCAACGGACTCCCCGTCGACTCCAAGACCGGCACCGTCACCCTCGACTCCAGCCAGTACGACATCGCGCTCGCCATCGCGAACGGCGCGACCATTGACCCCAAGACCGGCTATCTGGTCGGCGACGGCAGCGACCTGCTCGCCAAGGTCGCCGAGGCCAACGGCTGGAAGATCGACCAGAAGACCGGGCGCATCAGCGGCGACAACGGGCCGTTCAAGGCGGCCGCGAAGGCCGTGGAGAACACGAAGATCAAGGACAAGACGATCTCCGTGGGAGCGGACACGTCCAGTTTCTGGGGGTCTGTCAACAGCATCCTCGGCAAGGTGTTCAGCGTGAACGTGGCCGCCAAGGAATCCAAGGCGCACGGCGGCATCATCGGCTACGCGACCGGCGGACAGATCGGCGGGAAAGGCATCCCCAAGTACGCGGGAGGCGGCTACCCGTCCGGCCTGCTGGGCGGCATCGGCTCGAAGGTGTCCGACTCGAACCTCATCTGGGCGTCACGCGGCGAATACATGATGAAGGCGCGCGCCGTCGACCACTACGGCGTCGGCTTCATGGACTCCGTGAACGCGATGCGCTACACGCCAGGCGAGAAGATCGCCGCCGCCCCCGTGTTCTACCAGCAGCCCAACACGACCCTCATCGAATCCAACCAGGCCGTCGTCGCCGAGCTGCGAGCCTTCCGCGAGGAGATCGGGCCCACCATCGCCGCGTACGCGCCCACCATCGGCAAACGCGACTTCCAACGACTCACCAAGGAGGCCCTGCGGTGAAAACCCTCGTCTACATCCCCGCCGCCGCACGCGACCGCGCAGACGGGACCGCGGTCAGTCTGAACGATCCGGACGGTCTCATGGTCGGCCAGATCATGGAGCCACGCACCCGCAGCTGGAACACCAGCCTCGGCTACCGGAGCCTGACCGCCACCAGACCCGCCCGCACCGTCAAAGTCACCGCCCTGTGCCGAGACAAGACCAGACTCGACACGGCCGAAGCCCGCTTCGACGCGGACATGCGCGCCTACACGGAAGAGCAGGCCACGCCCGGCCTGCTCGACGTGGACGGGTGGCGGCAGAACGCGCTCGTCACCGGATGCGAACCCGACTACGTCAGCCCCCAACTGACCCGCGTGGAACTCACCATCGCCCTCCTCGACGGCGTCTGGCACAAGCCCGTCACCCAGTCGTTCGACCGGAGCACCGCCCGGTACACGTCCGGCAAGGACTACCCGCACGACTACCGGTACGACTACATGCCGTCACGGCAGGTCGGCGTCATCGACAACGACAGCGCCCTGCCGTCCCGGGCGAAGATCACCATCTACGGGCCCGCGGCCACCCCCACCATCATCATCGGCGCGAACAGGATCATCGCCGACGTGACCATACCGTCCGGCGGCTACCTCGTCATCGACGGGACCGGCACGCCCCGCACCGCGACCCTCGTCGCCGCCAACGGCGACAAGACCAACGTGTTCGCCACACTCCACCGAAACCAGGCGGCCGGAGAATACGCGTTCGCGACCATCCCACCCGGACGCAACACCGTCAGCTGGGACGAAAGCTTCGGCTTCGACATCGAATACTGGCTCGAAAGGACGGGACTGCCATGGACGTGACCTGGACCGACACGCAGCACGTGCCGCAAGGCGAACTCGTCGCCCCCACACTCGACCTCCAATACGGCGACCAAGGCAACGACTTCGAACTCACCCACGCCACCCCCGGCCTCATCCTCACCGACGGCTGCTACATCGGCATCGAAGGCACCGAACACGGCGGCCGCATCGACGGCGTCAAAGTCGACATGCAGGACGGCCACGCCGACTACACGTACACCGGCCGCACCTGGCACGGCATCCTCGCCGGCAAGATCATCCAACCCGACAACGGCCAGGACCGGCTCACCATGAACGGCGACGCCAACGCCATCATCAAGACCATCGTCAACCGCGTCGGCCTCGCCTCCACGTTCACCGTGCCCGCCACGCCAAGCGGCATCACCATAGGCTCCTACACGTTCCACCGGTACTGCACCGCATGGGACGGACTGCGCATGATGCTCACCGGCGCCGGCGCACGCCTCGCACTCACCTACACCGGCGACACATGCCGCCTCGAAGCGGTGAACGCCACCACCTACGAAGGCACGGACAGCGACCAACGCATCGACTTCACCGCCGAACGCGCATACACGCAAATCAACCACCTCATCGGCCTCGGCAAAGGCGAACTCAAAGCCCGCGCCGTCACCCACTGGTACGCGTCCGCCAACGGCACCATCAGCCAGACCCAATCCCTCACCGGCGACCGCGAAATCACACAAACCTACGAACTCACCACCAGCGAAGGAGCCGACCTCTCCAACAAAACCCGCGACAAACTCAAAGAACTCTGGAAACAAGGCACCATCGACCTCACCATCCCCGACGACATCGACCTCCACATCGACGACAAAGCCAAAGCATACGACACGACCACCGGCGTCGGAGTCACCTCACCCATCGTCCGCATCGTCGTCAAACTCGCCAACGGCATCACCAACACCACCTACGAAGCCGGCTCCTACGACTGGCCCGACGAAGAAGCCTGACCCCACACCCAACCGAAAGGACCCCACCATGGCCAAAACCACGAACATCACCCAATACGAATGCGACCGCCCCGGATGCGGCGTCAAAGAATACGTCGACCCGTCCGAGACCGCCAGCCCGGACTGGCACGACATCACACGAATCGACCGCAACAACAACGAGAAACACCTCCTGTTCTGCGGCACCGACTACAAGGAATACCTCCAATTCGCCGAGAACCAAGACAAGAACTTCGACGCATGGCTCAACGCGCTCACTAGCAAGAACGACGGGAAGGGGATGTGACCATGGGCGCCGTACTCGTCACCGGCTCGTGGGGCGGCGACCAGCCGCACGTCACCAGCCAACAGGACGCGCTCCTCCACATGGGCGCGTTCGGCACCGGCAACTGCCTGCTCAAAACACGCGGCTACCTCGACAAGCCGACCGCGAAGGACGCGAACAACATCACCATCCCCGAATGGGATCTGCTCCTGCAGGGACGGCACATCTTCATCGACGCGCCCACCGACGTGAACATCCAATCCGGCTCCCAAGGCCAGCAGCGCCGCGACCTGATCGTGGCCCGCTATTCGATGGACAAGACCACCGGCGTGGAGACCGTCACCCTCACGGCGCTGAAAGGCACGCCCGTCAGCACCGGCACGCCCGCGGACCCCACATACGAGACCGGCATCATCGCGGACGGAGCCATCGTCGCCGACCTGCCCCTCTGCCGCGTCAACCTCGACGGCATCACCATCACCGGCATCGACACCCTCGTCAGCGTCCTCCTGCCCATCAGCGACGTGTGGGATTCGCTAACCCAGACGTCACGCTGGCTCGAGTTCGGTTTCAGGATGCAGTCCGAGGTTTCCTTTACGTCCTTCCAGTATGGCGGCGCGAACCGGTTGCTCTACAATCCCGTCCAACGCCTGATACGGGTGGACTTGACTCCGTTCAAGGCGACGGTGAAGGTAGGCCGATATCAATGCTATCTGCCGAATAACGGAAAGATCTGGCCGTCCAGTAATCTGGGGCTGGGACAGGCGATTCTGGACAACGGTACCATCGGCCGGGAAATCACGCTCAACACCGATGGCACCGTGAGCATCGGCCCCGAGATCAACGCCGGCGACCTGATTCGGCCGATGCCCAACCTCATCCCGGTTCCGACCGGCGTCACCATCACCTCGACCGCCGCGACCGAGGTCTAGGCGAATGTCACCCCGTCGGGGATGGGCAGCGTCTTCGGCGTGTGGATGCACCGGTCGCCGTTCGTCATGTTGCCGATGACGGCGATCTTCCCGTCCGTCTGCCAGATGGCCTGCTTGCCCCACATGCCGGACGGCAGCGACCACAGGCAGCCCAGCTGGATGTCCGCCGACGGGCGGACGCCCGAATCGTATAGGAACACGGGGAAGGTGTCGGACAGGGTGACAGTGCTCTGGAAGCCCGACAGGTCCACATGCAGCAGACGGTTCGACCTGTCCACGAGAATCCGCATGGCCCCGCCGTACCCGTCCGGCCTGAAGCTGCCCGAATCCTGCCACTTGAACTTCGCGGTCAGCAACGGCTGGGTTAGCGAAACCCTCAGCCGATTAGGGCTCGCTCGTAGAGCCGCTGCGCGTCGCGCAGGGCCGTGATGTCGGGCCTCAAGTAGTACTGGGCGGTGGTCTTGATGTCCGCGTGTCCGAGCATGCGGCTGACCACGGCGATGTCCGCTCCCGCGTGCAAAGCGTTGGTGGCCCATGAGTGGCGCAGGTTGCGGGCGGGCACGTTCGGCAGCCCATGCCGCTTGCACCATGCCGCGTATGCCCGCGCGACCTGCGGGGGCGTGAGCTCGCCGATGAGACGGCCCTCGTTGCGGGGTTTGAGCTCGCGGAGGCGTTTGACCGCGAAGCGGGGCAGGGGGAGCGTGCGCCGGCTCAGCTCGGTCTTCGGCTCCACAATGCACTCGTGGCCGGCGACCCATTGGAGTCCCCGCTCCACGTGGAGGACGCCGCGCCGCAAATCGATGTCCGCCCATTCGAGGCCCAGTCCCTCTTCCGTCCTGAGCCCGCACGAGGCGGCGCATATCAGCCATGCTTCGAGATCGTGGCCCCAGAAGCCGCGCAGCAGGTCGCGCGTCTGCCTGACGGTCAGCAATCGCGGCTCGTAGCGGCGCTTCTGCGGCAGGCGGATGTCACGGCGCGTGATGTCTTCATCGAGCAAGCCCCAGCGGATCGCGCGGCGGAGCATCGCGCGCAATACCGCCCACGCCTTGCGCGCCGCCCCCGGACGCTCGAAACCCGCCAGCCACGCGTCCACCATCTCCACCGTGATCTCCGGCAGCTCCCTGCCGCCGAACGCGGGGCGGATGTGCCGTCGCCACGCGCTCTCATACCCGACCAGCGTGCTTTCGCGCAGCGTCCCGCGGCAATACAGCTCGAAACGGGTCTCCCAGAACTCCTCCAACAGCATTACTCCAACTCCCGGAAAATCCCACACGGCCGACGGTCCATCCGCCGGCATGACGCGTGTGGGATTACCACGAAAGGATGCCCCATGTCCGAAGGCTTCATCGCGATCCTCGTCGCCCTCGTCGGCGCGTGCTCCGGCGCGATCGGCGTGCTCATGAAATGGGTGTGCGACCGGCTCGACCACAAGCCCACCGCCTACCAGCAGACACTCACCCGCCGCCTCGACCACCTCGACGAAGAAAACCGCAAACGCGACGCACACGGCCTGATCGTCGACGACGCCCTCAAAGCGCTCCTCTTCGACAAAATCGCACGCCTCCACGCCCAGACCGTCGAAAACGGCAAACCCGTCCCCACCCCCGTCAAAACCCGCGTCGACGCCGCCTATGACGCCTACGCCGCACTCGGAGGCAACGGCGTCGGCAAACACTATCGCGACGAAATGATCGAAGCCCACGCCAAGGAAGATCCCGAATGAGACCACCCATCACCGACCTGCTCATCGCGCTCGCCGGCATCGGCGTCCTGCTTATCTCCGCCCTCGTGGGGCTCACGTTCGCGTTGGGGGCGATGAGCCTGTGAGACTCGCCGTCGCCATGCTCATCCCTGTGCTCACGGTCCTGCTGCTCGTCCTGCTCGTCGCATGGATCGAAAGGCTCGACGAGCTGGCCGCCGGCCACGCCCGTCCGTATCCCGCTCCGCCCCGTCATTGGAGCGGCCGTTATTCCAAGCCCCGAAGCCGCACGGCCGAGGGGCTCCATCCTATCCACATCACCATCAAGGAGGACATCATGGCCGATGAGCCATTCACCCAGCCACAGGGCGACAGCCTGCCGCCCGACACAATCCAGCCCATGAGCGAACTCGCATCCGAAAAGGCGCTCGCCTACACCACCGATGACACCGACGATGGGAAGGAGGCCTAGGTATGGGCAATCTGAACACACTCATCAACCGCATGCGCTACTGGTGTCAGACGGTGTCCCTCGGCTATGACCAGTCGAACCGCTGGGACATCAAGCCCGGAGGCGAATGCGACTGCTCCAGCCTCGTCATCTATGCCCTCAGGGAGGCGGGCTTCGACACGGGCGGCGCGACCTATACGGGCAACCTGTCGAGCAATCTGACCGCGCGCGGCTGGCGGCGCCTGCCCGCCGACGGCAACCCCCGCCCCGGCGACATTCTCCTCAACGACGTTCACCACGTCGCCGTGTATCTCGGCGGTGGCATGCTCGCCCAGGCCAGCATCGATGAACGAGGCCGTGCGTCGGGAGGAGCCGCGGGCGACCAGACCGGCCGCGAGACCAACATCCGCGGCTACTACTCGTATCCGTGGAATTGCTACCTCAGGTACGGTGCCGCGCCGACCACCACGACGGGACCGCTCAAGGTGGACGGCTCGTGCGGTCCGGCGACCGTGCGCAAATGGCAGGCGGTCATGGGCACCCCGGTCGACGGGATCATCAGCGGCCAGGCCGTCCCCGACGAGAGGACCTACTGGAGGCCCGCGCTCGACACGAGCGCCGTCTCCTACGGGGGCCAGGGCTCGCAGCTCATCGGCGCCGTGCAGCGCACGCTCGGCCTCAAGCGTGACGGGCTCCTCGGACCGAAGACCATCAAGGCCATCCAGGGCCATCTGGGCGTCAAGCAGGACGCGAGCTTCGGCCCAGCCACCGTACGCGCCCTCCAAACCCGGCTCAACACCGGCCGCTTCTAAACCCCCACCCAGCGAAAGGATCCATCATGGCAGACCACGCCGCACACACCACCGACACAGCCGACACCATCACCACCGCCGTCGACAACCCCACCACCTACCCGACCGACACATCCGCCATCGATCAGAGCGAACACGTCGAGGCTCCGGCCCCCTCCACCACGTACACGCCCGTGTTCGACGACCGCGTACGCACCGTCATCTACATCGTGACGCTCGTCGCCGGCATCGTCGGCGCCGGCATCACCGTGTTCGGCGACCCGCAGATCGGAGCCTACGTCTCCGCCGCGGCCGGCGTCATCGCCTCCGCCTTCGGCACCGCATACTCACCCATGCGCCTCAACGGCAAGTGACCCGAAACCGCCCCGACTCCCCGCAACATGCGTGGGGAGCCGGGGCGGTTTCGTCATTCTTGCCGAAAGATCATCGTCTGCCGGTCGCCTCACCCGTTTCCGACAGGAGACACTTCTGCCTGCACAGCCTTCACGTCACCTGTTTTTTGGGCACATTTTGGGCACATTCTTTTGAAAAAACACGAAAAACCGTGAAATATTAAGAAATATGAAAAAGCCGCTCTCCCCTACTCTCGTAAGGAAAAGCGGCTGTTTTCCGCGCTTGCGGAACCGTGGAGTCGCGGGGAATTGAACCCCGGTCCGGTGACCGTACCCTCAGTCTTCTACGTGCGTAGTCCGCTGGCCATGCGGCGGTTTTTCTGCTCCCAACTATGTCGCGGACAACCGTTGGCGGGCATATTCGCAGTAAAAGTCCCGATGCGACCCTGTGACTCGATCACATCAGCAAGTCCTCTTAACGACGCTCAGCATCCTCCCAAGGACGAGGAGGAGTGAACGGAGCGGCTGCTCACTGGTTAATCCTGGCGCAAAGCTCAGGCAGCGAGAGCGAACTCAGTGCGGTTAGATTTAGCACTTATTCTTTTGCCGGGGGCATCCACGAGCGGACCCGGCGTTCTCGGCACGCTTCCCTGCGACGAACAGGTCACCGTCGAAACCGATCGACCCCATTCTTGAATTATCAAGCTCCGGCCTTGCGACCGGACTTTTCAGAATACACCCGCATCGCCGAAACCGCAAAACAGCCGCCCGCACCTTACGCTGTCAGCGCAGTGCCGGCGTCACCATCCAGCGCGTCACCATCCAGCGCGGCACCGGCAACGCCTGGCACCGCTCAGCGCAGCACCGGCCTCAGCGGCGCGGACACGTCAATCTGCGTCTTGTCGCCGATCACGTTCGGGTCGGACAGGATCTTGTCGACGACGGCCTTCTTGAGCTTGAGCTCCGACGAGTTGCCCCACACGATCACATGCTCGCCGCCGTTCAGTTCGGTGGTCACTGAGTCCTGCGTCTTGGCGGTCACCTTGGTGATCTGCTTGCGCAGCGACTCGGGCAGCGAATCGAGTATCGTGAGCGTCTCCTTGACGGCACGGCTCTTGAGTCCGGCGTCCACGTCGCCCACGTCGATCACCGGCACGCCCGCCACGGAGGCGTTCGCGGAGACCGAGTTGAGGACGCGCGCCTTCGCGTCGACCGCGGTCAGCGCGTCCGAACCCTTCTCCTTGAGCATGGCCGCGGGCCGCTGCGCCTTGATGGTCACGGCGAGCCCGTGCGGGTACTTCTTCACCGCCTCCGCGCGGCTCACGCCGGCGATGGCGGTCATCTCGTCGGTCATCGCGTTCGTGTCGACGAGCAGCAGCGACTTGCCGGTCTGTCCGTCCACGATCTGCCGCACCTGCCGTTCGCTCACCCACTCGTTGGCGCCGGAGACGGTCACCTGCGCGGCGTCGAGCCGCAGCACGGGCGAGAGGAACAGCAGCCATCCGAGTCCGACGACGAGCGCGGTCACGAGGATCGCGACGCCCACGCGCAATGCGATGATGCGCGCGCCGACGCGTTTGCGTTCCTTGGCGCGCGCCTTGAAGTCCACGACCTTGGGGCGTGTGGCGAGTCCGAGCGTACCGGAGTTCTCCTGCAGCGTCCGGGCGACGAGGTCCTCGCTGGCGAGCCGGCGCGCGTCGACGAACTGTCCGGGTTCGGAGCGGGACACCGGTTCGCGCGAACCGGCCTCGCCGACCATGCGACGCGGCTTGCGGGCCTCTCCCCCGCGCCCGACGACGGATTCGGGGCTTCGCGCGGAGACGGTCCTGCGCCGTCCCGACGCGCCGGTGCCGACGCGTTCGACCCCTGTGCCGGCGACACGCCGCGACCTGCCGGAGGATTCGGCGCCCGCGGATGCGGACGATCCGGCGACCCTGCCGGTCTTGCCGGCCCCGGAGACTCTGCCGGATCCGGCGGCGGCAGGCTTGTCGCCGCCGTCCGATCTGACGACGCGTCCGGCCATCACTCGCAGCTTTCGCGGTGGGCTTCGAGCGCGTGCAGGATCACCTCGTCCATGTCGGTGATGTCGCCCGCGCCCACGGTGAACACGACGTCGCCGTGGTGCGCGCGCATGGCCATCATGCGCGCCGCGAGGTTCATGTCGTCGACGGCGCGGAACTCGACGCCGGTCATGCCCTGCGACTCGCGCACGATGGTGAGCGGCCCCACGCCGGGGAAGTCCTCCTGCTTCTCGCGCGCCGGGAACACGCCGGTGACGATCACGTCGTCGGCCTTGGCGAGCGCCTCGGCGAACTCGCGCGCGAAGAACTTCGTGCGGCTGAACAGGTGCGGCTGGAACAGCACGCGGATCGTCGACTGCGGGTAGCGGCGGCGCGCGGCGTCGAGCAGCGCGGCGATCTCGGTGGGGTGATGCGCGTAGTCGTCGACGACGGTGACCTGCTTGACGACGCCGCGGACCTGGAAGCGTCGTGCGGCGCCGCGGAACGACGCGATCGCGTCGGCCGCGGCGGCCGGCGCGACGCCGAGCAGCACGGCGGCGGAGAGCGCGGCGGCCGCGTTGCGCGCGTTGTGCAGTCCGGGCACGGCGAGCGTGACCGGCTGGTCGACCGGGTCGCCGCCGGTCACCGCTTCGGGCAGGTGCAGCGTGAAATGCTCGGCGCCGGTCCCGGCGGTCTCGTTCTCCGATTCGATGTGCACGTAGGCGGCGCCGTTGAGGTCGCCGACGGCGGCCGGATCGGCGGTGCCGTAGGCGATGGCGCGCGCGGCGACGGTCGGGTCGAGGGCGCGCAGCACGGCGAGCGCGTCGGCGTCGTCGGCGCAGATGACGACGTGTCCGGTCGCATGCCCCGCGTGTTCGACGAACGCGGCGCGGTAGTGCGCCTCGTCGCCGTAATGGTCGAGATGGTCGGCTTCGCAGTTGGTGATGATCGCGATCTCGGGACGGTATTTCTCGAAGCTGCCGTCGGATTCGTCGGCTTCGGCGACGAGCGCCGCGCCGGCGCCGACGTGGCCGCCGTCGATGGTGGTGCCGTCGGGGCCCTGGATGGAGCCGCCGATCGCGTAGCTCGGCTCCTCGCCGCAGTGTTCGAGGCTGTGGGCGAGCATCGAGCTGGTGGTGGTCTTGCCGTGCGCGCCGGCCACGGTGACGGCGCGCTTGCCGTGCATGAGCAGGGCGAGGATGTCGCTGCGGTGCACGATGCGCTTGTCGGAGCCGTGCGCGGCGACGATCTCCGGGTTGTCGGGCTTGATGGCGCTCGAATAGACGATGGTGTCGGCGTCGGCCACGTTCTCGGCCTTCTGGCCGAACGCGACGGCGATGCCGAGCGACGTGAGACGGTCGGTCTTGGCGCTGCGTTCGCGGTCGGAGCCGGTGACCTTCACGCCGCGCTCGTGGAGCATCTCCGCGAGGACGGACATGCCGGCGCCGCCGATGCCGATGAAGTGCGTGGCTCCCAACGCGTCGGTGGTCTCCTCCGGGGAGAAGGCCGCGCGTGCGGGGTCGAGGATGATGGACGATGTGCTGTCTGCGCTCACGAAACGTGCTCCTTGTGGGAAAAATCTCCGGCCCGGCCGCGATCGCGCGGAGACGGGCCTGTTCCATTATGGTCGGATATGCCGTGCCGGTCTACTCGGCCGACCGGCGGCCGGACTGCCTGCAGCCGGATCTGGCCAATCTACCTGCGGCCGGTGCCGGCGAGGGCGAGGATGCGGCGCGCCATCGTGTCGGCCGCGTCGCGGATGCCGTACTCCCAGGCCTTCGCGCCCATGGCGGCGAGACGTTCCGGGTCGGCGAGCAGCGCGGGGACGTGTTCGCGCACCCATGCGGGGGTCATGTCGGCGTCGGCGACCATGACGCCGCCTTCCGCGTCGACGACCGGCTGCGCGTTGAACCGCTGCTCGCCGTTGCCGATGGGCAGCGGCACGTAGACGGCGGGCAGGCCGAGCGCGGTGAGTTCGGCGACGGTGCCCGCGCCGGAGCGGCAGATCACGAGGTCGGCGCACGCGAACGCGAGGTCGATGCGTTCCAGGTATTCGGCGACGTGATAGTCGCCGTCGCCGGCCGCGACGCCGTCGTTGAAGCGCAGGCCCGCGAGGTGGCCTTCGCCCGCGTTGACGCGGACGAGGTCGCGCACCTCGTCCGCCTTGCCGCGGCCGGTGAGATGCACGACCTGCGCGTGCGCGAGGATGTCGCCCGCCGCGGCGGCGACCGCGCGGTTGAGGTTGACCGCGCCGAGCGAGCCGCCGGTGACGAGCACGAGCGGACGGTCCGGGTCGACGCCGAGTTCGGCGGCCGCGCGGCGTCGGGCCCCGGCGCGGTCCTTCTCCAGTTCGCGCACGAGCGAGGCTATGGCGGGCCTGAGCGGCAGGCCGACGCGTTCGATGCTTCCGCCCTTGCCGGGTTTCAGCCCGCTGCCGTCGTACACGGTGCCGATGAAGTCCGCCCAGCGGGCGCCCAGCTTGTTGGCCATGCCGGCGCGCGCGTTCTGCTCGTGGATGACGATGGGCAGGCCCATGCGGTGCGCGGTCGCGTAGACGGGCGCGGAGGCGTATCCGCCGAATCCGGCGACCACGTCGGCCCCGCGCGCTTCGAGGATGCCGCGCACCTTGCGCGTCTCCGCCTTCCATTTGGCGGGGAACCGCAGCATGTAGAGGTTGGGGCGTCGCGGGAACGGCACCTTCTCGATCGTGTCGAGTTCGAATCCGGCGGCGGGCACGAGATCCTTCTCCAGCCCGACGGCCGTGCCGACGACCGTCACCTTCGCGTCCGGTTCGATTCCCCGGATCGCGTCGGCGACGGAGAGCAGCGGGTTGACGTGTCCGGCGGTGCCGCCGCCGGCGAGGACGATATGCTTCATGGGTAACGAGCATAGTCATGCGCGTGGTCCGCCCGGCGGCGACGCGCGAGAAACGGTCCGCGCGACCGGCGCCGACCGCAGGGCGGAGGCCGCCGGCGGCGGCTACAGGCGGGACGTGTCCGCCTTGACCTGCGGCTGCTGGCGCATCAGCCCGGCGGCGAATCCGGAGGCTATCAGGCAGGCGAGCATCGACGAGCCGCCGGATGAGACGAACGGCAGCGGCACGCCGAACACCGGGAAGATGCCGACGACGACGCCGATGTTGACGAGCGCCTGTCCGACGAACCAGGTGGCGACGCACATGAGCGCGATCGCGCTGTAGCGGTCCTTCGCCTGCATGGCGCTGAACAGGAGGCACCAGCCGAGGATCACGAAGATGAGGATCACCATCGCGCAGCCGACGAATCCGGTCTCCTCGCCGATGATCGCGAAGATGAAGTCGTTGTGCGCGGCGGGCAGGTAGTTCCATTTCTCGCGCGAGTTGCCGAGGCCGACGCCGAGGAACCCGCCGGAGGCGATCGCGTAGCGGGCGTGCGTCGACTGGTAGCAGATCTCCTGCGCGTCGGAGCCGGTGCACGGCATGTAGGCGGCGAGCACGCGTTCGCGCCGGTTGGGGCTGGACGCGACCAATGCGATCACGACGCCGACGCCGACGCCGGCGATCACGGCGAGCTTGCCGCCCGGGAAGCCGGAGACGAGCAGGGCGACGAAGCCGATGAGCATGACGATCATCGCGGTGCCGAGGTCCTTGCCTCCGACGACGAGCACCAGGGCGGCGCCGTACACGATGATGACGCCGCGGTAGGCGGAGACCACATCCTTCCACGTGGTGCGGCGGGCGCGGTCGCCGAGGATGCGGCGCGCGGCGATGAGCGCGGACGGCATCCACACGCACAACGCGAGCTTGGTGACCTCCGCCGGCTGGAAGGTGCCCGACGTGCCGGGGACGGCGATCCAGCCGTTGTTGCCGTACTGGCCGACGCCGAGCGGCGTGAAGGTGAGCGCCTGGAGGCCCAGCGCCCCGACCATGACGGCGAACGCGGACCTTCTGTACATGTCCACCGGGAGCATGCTGACGATCATGCCGGCCATCAGACCGACGACGCACACGATGACCTGGCTGAGCGAATCGGTGAACGGCGATTTGCCCTCCGACGCCGAGGAGACGGCGGACGACGAGAACACCATGATCACGCCGAAGACGCTCAGCCCCAGCACGGACATGCGGAAGCCGTGATAGCACCACAGCGGGTTGAACAGGCTGCGGATGCCGGGATTGTCGCGGTCAGTCTTCGCCATGCGCCTTCACCCAGCGGCGGGCGGCTTCGGCGAAGCGGTTGCCGCGGTCGGCGTAGGAGACGAACTGGTCCATCGACGCGCAGGCTGGCGCCATGAGCACCACGTCGCCGGGTTCGGCGTAGGCGCCGGCGGCTTCGACCGCGCGGTCCATCACCGTGCCGTTCGGCTCGGGGTCGATGACGGTGAGCGGCGTGTCGGGCGCGGAGGCGGCGAACGCGTCGAGCATGGGCCGCTGGTCCCTGCCGATGATGACGGCCGCCTTGATCGTGGCCTTGCGGTCGGCGACGAGCCGCTCGAACCGGCTGCCCTTGGCGAGGCCTCCGGCGATCCACACGACGGAGCCGTCGGCGAAGCTGGTGAGCGAGGCGTTGGCGGCGTGCGCGTTCGTCGCCTTCGAGTCGTCGACGAAGCGGATCGTGCGGCCCTGCGCGTCGGCGGCGGTGGCGGCGACGGTCTCGATGCGGTGGCCGCCCGGATGGAACGCCTTCAGCGCCTCCAGCGCCTTCGCCTTGTCGGCGCCGTAGCCGAGCACGAGCGCGAGCGCAGTGAGCGCGTCGGCGAGCAGATGCGGGTAGATGGTGCCGTCGGGTTCGGTCAGATGCGTGAATTCGGCGATGGGCGCGACGCGCGTCGCCTCGCCGGGCTCGCCGCCGGCGACGCCGCTCCTGTCGACGATCCAGCCGTCGGCGACGCCGATCTGGCCGGCCTCGGGCTCGTGGAGCGTGAACCCGACCTTGAGGCATCCGGGGGCGGGTTCGGCGGCTTCGGCCTTGGCGGTGACGAGCGCGTCGTCCGCGTTGTAGACGAGCGCGCGCTTGACGCCGTGGAACACCTTCGCCTTGTCGGCCGCGTAGTTCTCGCGGCCGCCGTGCCAGTCGAGGTGGTCGTCGGCGATGTTGGTGATGGCGGCGCAGTCGAGCGCGAGCGAGTCGGTGAAGTGCAGCTGGAACGAGCTCAGTTCGACGCACAGCACGTCGTGTGCGGGGTTGGTGGCGCAGCGCGACAGCGACATCGCCATGTTGCCGGAGGCGATGTTGCCGGCGCACGGCGCGTCGAGACCGCAGGCGGTGAGCATCGCGGAGGTCATCTCGGTGGTGGACGTCTTGCCGTTGGTGCCGGTGATGCCGATCCAGCCGGCGGGGCGGCCGGTGCGCGCCGAGTCGACGCGCAGACGCCACGCGAACTCGACCTCGCTCATCACCGGGATGCCGCGGCGTTGCGCCTCGAGCACGAACGGCGTGCGCGGGTTGAACACGGGCGACGACATGACGTAGTCGACCGTATCCCAGTCGATCACGTCGAACGAGTGGAGGTCCGCCTCCGGCTTGCGCTCGTCGACGCCGATCACGTGCGCGCCGCGCTCGCGCAGCACCTCCGCCAGCGACGTGCCCGACACGCCGAGTCCGGCGATGACGACGGTCTTTCCTGTGATGTCCATGTCTTGATCCCCCTTAGGATGTCCGCATGATGTCCGCGGCGCGCGACGGGCGCCCCGCGGTTCCAGCGGCATTATTCCAATCGAATGTTACGCGGGAACGCCCGGTCCGGGAAACGTTCCGGATGCGCCGGGATACGCCCGGATCAGCCGAACAGCAGGCCGGAGCGGGTCACCCAGTCGCCGTAGAAGACGACGAGGCCGATGAGCACGAACATGAGCTCGATCATCCAGAAGCGCACGACGACCTTCGACTCCTGCCATCCGCACAGCTCGAAGTGGTGATGGATGGGCGCCATCTTGAACACGCGCTTGTGCGTGGCCTTGAAGTAGCCGACCTGGATGACGTCGCTCATCGCCTCGATGACGTACAGGCCGCCGATGATGACGGCGAGGAACTCGGTGTGCGTGGCGATGGAGAGCGCGGCGAACAGGCCGCCGAGCGCGAGCGAGCCGGTGTCGCCCATGAAGATCTCGGCCGGGTTCGTGTTGTACCACAGGAACCCGATGCAGGCGACGGCCGCGCACACGGCGATGATGGTGAGGTCGAGCGGGTCGGAGACGCCGTAGGCGAAGCCGTAGTGGCCGGCGCCCTTCAGGTGGTAGCTCTCCCAGAACGCGATGACGCCGTAGCCGGTGAACGCGATCATCGAGGAGCCGGCGGCGAGGCCGTCGAGGCCGTCGGTGAGGTTCACCGCGTTCGTCCACGCGGCCATGAGGAAGTTCACCCAGATCACGAAGATGACGATGGCGACGGCGCGGCCGGCGAAGTCGAAGCTCAGGAACGGCTTCTCGATGAAGCTCATGCCGGCCTGCGCGCTGGGGAACCCGTTCTTGGTGGGGATGAGGAGCGCGAGCACCGCGTAGATGGTGGCGAAGATGAACTGGCCGATGAACTTGCCGCGCACGGTCAGGCCCTCGTTCTGCTTCTTGCGGACCTTGGCGAAGTCGTCGATGAAGCCGAGCAGGCCCATGGAGAGCATGGCGAACAGCACGAGCACCGCGGACCAGGAGGGCACGTCGCCGCTGTGCAGGTAGCGGTAGAGCGCGGAGGCGGCCCAGCCGAGCAGGATGGCGAGGTTGATGACGACGCCGCCGAGCGTCGGCGTGCCGCGCTTGACCAGATGCGACTGCGGGCCGTCCTGACGGATGTACTGGCCGTAGTGCAGCTTGTGCACGAGGCGGATGAGCATCGGCGTGCCGGCCAACATGACGACCAACGACACGAGCATTCCAATGATGAGCGCGATCACTTGCTGTTCCTTTGTTCTGTCTGTTCCCTCGCCGGGGCCTGCGCCCCGGCGTTCTCCCGTATGTCCCGGATTCCCGGCGTCACGCGTCCGGCGTCCAGCGCGCGGCGAGCGCGCTCAGTCCGGAGGCGTGCGACCCCTTGAGCAGCACGACGGTGCCGGCGTGCTCCCGTGCGGCGGCGCGCACGAGCGCGTCGGCCGCGTCGGTGTCGTGCACCTGCGCGACGGCGTCCGCATCCATGCCCGCCTGCGTCGCGCCCTGCGCGATCGAGGCGGCGAGCGCGTCGAACTCCGGATCGGTCGGCGAGCCGACGGCGATGACCCGGTCGACGCCGGCGCGGGCGGCGTATTCGCCGATGCCGCGGTGCAGGCCCCGTTCGTCGCCGCCGAGTTCGAGCATCGCGCCGAGCACGGCCACGCGGTAGGGTTCGGCTTCGCGGCCGGCGCCCCAGCGGGCGAGGCCGTCGATGCCGGCCTTCATCGAATCGGGGTTCGCGTTGAACGAGTCGTCGATGAGCGTGAATTCGGCGTCGCCCTCGCGCACCGTGGAGACGGCCATGCGGTGCGGGCTGATGCGCGTCTGCCCGCCGAGCGTCGCGGCGATCGCGTCGAGGTCCATGCCGAGCCGGCGGGCGACGGTGGCGGCGGCGAGCGCGTTCATCACGTTGTGCGCGCCGGGGATGCCCATCGTCACGTGCGTCTCCCGGCCGTCGGCGGCGGCGAGCGTGAACGAGGCGCGGTCGGACGCGTCGCAGGTCACGTCGCGCGCGGTGAGCGAGTCCTCGCCGGCGTGGGCCGGGTCGACGCCGAACCACAGGACGTCGCCGGGCGCGATGGCGGCCATGGCGGCGACGTGCGCGTCGTCGGCGTTGAGGACGGCGGTGCCGCCGGGCACGAGGCCGTGCACGATCTCGGATTTCGCCTGCGCGATGCGTTCGACGGAGCCGAATTCGCCGAGGTGGGCGACGCCGACCTTGAGCACGATGGCGATGTCCGGCGGGGCGATGCGCGTGAGTCCGGCGATCTCGCCGACGTGGTTGGCGCCCATTTCGGCGACGAAGTAGCGGGTGGTCTCCCCCACCGTCAACGCGGTGAGCGGCAGGCCGATGTCGTTGTTGAACGAGCCGACCGGGGCGACGGTCTCGCCCATCGTGGCGAGCAGCGTCTTGAGGAGGTCCTTGGTGGTGGTCTTGCCGACCGATCCGGTCAGTCCGATGAGCGTGAACGGCTCGCCGGTGGCGCGGCGCAGCTCGATGTTGCGCTTCGCGAGCGCACCGAGCGCGACGACCGTGTCGTCGACGACGATCTGGGTGACGTCGGCGCCGGCGGTCTCGTGGTCGACGATCGCGGCGACGGCGCCCTGGGCGCCCACGCGCGTCACGTAGTCGTGGCCGTCGACGCGTTCGCCCTTGATGGCGACGAACACGCCGCCCTCGCCGACCTGCCTGGAATCGCTGACCGTGTGGCGTGCGACCGCGCCTTCCGGCACCTCGCCCTGTGCGGGCGGGACGATGCGCCCCCGGGTCGCCTCGGCGATCTGCCCGATGGTCATCGGCATCATTGTGCTGTCCGTCAAACCTTCATTCCTCCGTCGTTCGTTGTCGTTTCCCATGTGGTCCGTTATGTCCCGTGCATCCGCCCGCGCTAGTTGAGGTCGCCGGCGACGCGCAGCGCGTTCCTGATGTTGTTGCGCCGCACGCCCGCCGCGAGCACCATGGCGATGGCGAGGGACAGGCGGCGCCGCTCATCGTCCGTGTCGGCGGTGGTGGCGAGCCGTGCCAGCGTGTCCGATTCCTCGGTGCGGCTGGTCACGCGCATCTGCTCGTCGGCGCGGAACCCGTATTCCTCCTGCATGCGTTCGATCACGGCTCGGTCCGCGTTCGCGGGCGCCGGCGTCTCGGATCCGAACACGTCGACGCTGACCGATTCGAGCGCGTGCGCGGCGACGGTCAGATCGTCCATGGCGATGACCACGGCCGCGGCCCCGTCCTCCGCGCACACGGCGAGCGTGCGCTGCAGGTCGAGCACGCCGAGCGGATAGTCGAGGTCCAGACGGCGTTCCAGCGAGTACGAGCCGCCGACGCTGATCACGCCCACGGGGTTGCCGAGCATGTGCAGGAACCGGGCGAGCTTGTCGACGACCGCGACGCTTTCGGACGGCGTGCCGGCGCTCACGGCGAACACGGCGAGCGTGTTGGACGGGTTGCCGGCCATCTGCGCGGCCAGCGTGCCGAGCCCCTCGTCGGTGGGCGTCGCGTACAGGATCGGCATGTCGGGCGCCTCGGGGAGGTTGGCGCGCGTGGTCTCGGGCACGATGGCCGCGTACGCGCCCTTGCGGCGGGCGCGGCGCAGCGTCTCCACGTCGAGGTCCTGTTCGGACCACAGCAGCGCGCCGGGGACGACCGAGTCGACGTCGTCGGCGAGCGAGGTGACGGTCACGGACTTCGCGAACGGCGGCACCAGCTCCCACCCGTAGTGTTCGACGAGATGCCCGAGTGTCATGCGCTGCATGATGGACTCGCTCACTGCGCTCATATTCTCCCTTTCGCCCGTGTCCTACCACTCAACCGGAATAGCATCCGTGCGCGGCGACGAGGTCGGCACCTCGTACTTCTGCATGAGGAATTCACCGATCTGCGCGAACAGCTTGCCGGATGTGGTACCACCATACATGCCGTCCGGGTCGAGCATGACCACGGTCACGACGTAGCGCGGATTGTCGGCGGGGATGATGCCGGAGAAGTCGGCGATGATCGAGGTGAGCTGGCCCGTGGAGCCCACCACCTCGGCGGTGCCGGTCTTCGCCGCGACGCGGTAGCCGTTCACGCTCGCCGTGTTCTTGTACTCCTCGGCGACCGACTCCATCGCGTTCTTGATCTCGTTCGACACGCCCTCGTCGATGACGCGCGTCGCCTCGCCGTGCGTCTCGTCGGTCACGTGGCCGTCCGCGTCGGTCACGGACTTGATGATCGACGGCTGGCGCATGACGCCGCCGTTCGCGATGACCGACACGGCGCGCGTCAGCTGCAGCGCGTTGACCGTGTAGCCCTGGCCGAACAGGATCGTGTCCTTCGTGCGGCCGTCCCACGATTCGGGCGTGCCGAGCACGCCCTGCGACTCGCCGGGCAGGTCCAGGCCGGTGGGCTGGCCGATGCCGAACTTGGTGAGCATGTCGTAGCGCTGCTGCGAGGTCACGTTCTCGGAGGCCATGACCATGCCCACGTTCGACGAGTTCTGCAGGATGCCGGCGAGCGTCCAGTGCTTCGTCTCGTGTTCGACGGCGTCGTGGAACTTCTGGCCGTTGCTCTTCGTGTACTCGTAGGGCACGGTGAACTTGTCGGTGATCTTGTGCGCGCCGTTCTGCAGGATCGCGGCGAGCGCCGGCACCTTGCCGATGGAGCCTGGTTCGAAGGTCTGGCTGACGGCGCGCGATACGGACAGCTTCGCCTCGTCGGAGCCGGCCTTGATCTGGTCGGAGTCCTCCAGGGCGACGATGCCGCCGGTCTGCGTGTCCATGACGACGGCGATGCCCCACTGCGCGTTGCTGGATTTGACGCCTTCGGTGAGCACCTTCTTCACGTACCAGTCCACGTCGGCGTCGATGGTCAGGGTCACGTCCTTGCCGTTGACCGCGTCCTTCGACTCGGTGACGGTGCCGGGGATGACCTCGCCGCCGTTGCCCCGCTGGTAGACGGTGTACCCGTCGGTGCCGCTCAGCGTCTTGTCGAGGGTCTGTTCGAGGCCTGCGGCCCCGTGCCCCTCGTCGTTGACGCCGCCGAGGAGGGAGCCGAGCAGCGTGTTCTCGGCGTAGACGCGTTCGCTGCTGAGCTCGCCGTAGACGATGCCGTACAGGCCGAGCTTGTCGATCTGGCGTTTGACCTGCGGGGTGACGTCCTTCTTGATGACGACGTACTGGCCGGTGCCGTTGAGCAGGGCGCCGAGCTCCATCGCGTCCATCTTGAGGATGGGGGCGAGCAGGCGCGCGACGGCGGCGGCGCCGGTCGCGCCGACCGGCTTGCCGTCGATCTCATGGCAGTAGCCGAGGGATTCCGCCTGCTTGGAGCCGCAGGCGACCGGGGTGAACGAGGTGGCCGCGTCGGGCACGCCGATGATGTCGTAGCGTTCGACGCTCTGCGCGAGCACGGTGCCGTTCGCGTCGAGGATCTTGCCGCGGTTGGCGCTGGCGACGACTTTGGAGGTGCGCGCGTTGGTGGCGGCCTGCGCGGTGGCGCGGCCTTCGAGCAGCTGCACGCAGGCGAGACGGCCTAGGCAGACGGAGGCGACCACGGCGAGCACCACCCCCACGACGAGGCTCTTGACCATGAAATCGTCCAGCCCGTGCGCACGCGTGAACGCCTTGAAGCGTTTCCCCATCACTGGCCGCCTTCCTGTGGCTCCTGGTATCCGTTCAGGTCGATGGTCACGGAACCGGATTGCGGGACCATCCCCATGTCGCTGGCCTTCTGCGGCAGCGATGCCTCCAACTGGTCGAGTTTCGCCTGGTCGTCCTGCACGTCCTGGGTGAGCCGGCTGATCGAGGTCTCCAGCTGGGAGGTCTCGAACGCGTTGGACACCATCTGCGTGCGCAGCATGAGCGCGCCGATCAGCGTGGAGGCGAGGAACGCCACCGCGATGACGATGTGCACGGTCGGGGCGGATCGGGTCCTCACCCAGGTCATGAACCTGCCGAGGCCCGCGGCGAGCCCGGTCCGGGCGTCGGCGCCGCCGTCGACGACGCGCAGTTCGGGGCGGGACGCGGGACGGGACGCCGGTTCGGGGCGGCGGGATGCGCTCGTGGAGCGCGCGGTGCGTGCCGATGCGGCCATGTCAGTTCCTCCCTCCGCGTCGGCGGCGGGCGCTCGTCCCGCGTCCGTCGCATGCGGTCTCGCCGGGGCGCGTGTCCCGTTCGAATCGTTCGATGATGCGTTCCGGCAGCGGTCTCGTCAGTTCGACGGCGCGCAGCCTGACGGAGGCGGATCGCGGGTTCGCCGCGATCTCCGCCTCGTCGGCCTTGAGCGCGCCGCGCGTCAGCTCCCTGAAGAACGGGCGGGCGTCCGGCGGGACGACGGGCATGTCGGGCGGCACGTCGGCCTTGAGCCCCTGCGCCATGAACGATTTGACGGTCTTGTCCTCCAATGAGTGGTAGGACTCGACGACGATCCGGCCGTGGGCGCCGAGACGCAGGGCGATCTGCGGCAGGGTGCGCGCGAGTTTGTCGAGTTCGCCGTTCACCTCGATGCGCAACGCCTGGAACACGCGTTTCGCCGGATTGCCGGCGGGGCGGTGCGCCTTCGGGATCACCTCGTCGACGAGCGCGTTGAGCTGCGCGGACGTGGCCAGCGGGCCGTGTTCCTGCCGGCGTCTGACGATCTCGCGGGCGATCGGCTTGGAGAACTTCTCCTCGCCGTAGGTGCGGAAGATGCGCGTCAGGGCGCGTTCGTCGTATTCGGCGAGCACCCGCGCGGCGGTGAGCGGCTGGCTCACGTCCATGCGCATGTCGAGCGGCGCGTCGTGGGAGTAGGAGAAGCCGCGGTCGGTCTCGTCGATCTGCAGGCTCGACAGGCCCAGATCCATGAAGGCGGCGTCGACCCTGCCGATGCCGTGCGCGTCGAGCGCGTCGGTGAATTCGTCGAAGGCGGCGTGCACGGGGATGAACCGGTCGGCGAGCCCCTCGCGCCCCATGCGTTCGGTGGCGAGCGCGAGCGCCTCGGCGTCGCGGTCGATGCCGACGAGGCGGGCGTTCGGTGCCGCCTTGAGGAACGCGGTGGCGTGACCGGCGAGGCCGAGCGTGCAGTCGACGACCACCGGGTGGGCGGCCTTGGCGAGGCCGGATGTGACCAGTCGCACGCAGTCGTCGAGCAGGACCGGCTGGTGGATCGTTGCCGGGTCCCTCGTCTCGCCCGTCGCGGCGTTCATGTCGCCCATGTCCTGCTCCTTGGATCGTTCGTGGTTCACCGTCGTCGCGGTCTCCGTTCGTTTGGTTCCATTGGTTCCGATGCCGCCGTTCCGTTCGTCTTCGGCGCCGGCGCCGTCCATGCCGGCGCTCACAGTCCCACCTCCGGAAGGACATCGTCGGCGATGTCGGCGTATCCCTGCTCCTTGTCGGCGAGGTACGACTCCCACGCCTCGCGGTTCCAGATCTCGGCGCGGGTGCCGACGCCGATCACGACGATGTCGCTGCCGAGGTTCGCGTAGTCGCGCAGCATCTGCGGCACGAGCACGCGGCCCTGCTTGTCGGGATCCTGGTCGACGGCGCCGGACAGGAAGACGCGCAGGTAGTCGCGCGCCGCCTTGTCGCCCATCGACGTGCGTTGGATCTGCATGGCGATGCGGCGGAACTCCATGGCGGGCAGCAGGTATACGCAGCGTTCCTGCCCGCGCGCCATGACCAGCCCGGTGCCGAGCTGCGCGCGCATCTTGGCGGGCAGCGCCATGCGGCCCTTCGCGTCGATCTTCGGAGTGTAGGTGCCGAGCATGAGCGGCGGCAGGCCCATCGGCGCGGGCTGCGCCGGCGCGGCGGCGGCCGCGGGCTGCGGCGCGACGGGCGACGGGCCCTCCGCGGGGGCCTGCGCCCCCGGCATCGCGGCGCCCTGGCCCATCGGCATCTGGCCGGGCATGCCCATGGCGGGGTACATCGGGTAGCCCGGATACGGGTATCCCTGGTATCCGGCGTATCCCTGTCCCGACTGGGCGGGGCCGAATCCCTCCTCCTGCATACCGTTCACGGTCTCGCCGGCCATCCGCCCCACCTCCTTCGCACACCATCCGGGCACACTCCGACCACACTGCTTCCCCACTCTACCCCACTTTCCCCCATTTCTCCCCACACACTCACACAATTCGCGCTTTTCCCGCGGGTTTCGGCCCTCCGAAGGCCCCGGAGGCCCGACGGGGCCGAATTCACCCGGAATTCACCTCGCCTCCGGCATGACCCGCCGGCCACGTTCGGGGTGTGGAGTAGATTGGAATACTCAAGTTTTCAGGAACCAGAACAGGGGATTCGGAACACATGTCGAGTTACGCCTCGCAGATCGAGGAGGAGCAGCACGCGGTCAGCCGCGCATACGACCGTCTGGACGCGTTGCGCGCCCAGGCCAGGCAGCGTCTCGACGCCGTGCGGGCCGCGGGATCGCACGGCTCGCCGACGCAGCGCACCGAACGCGACTCGTTCGCCACGATGTACGAGGACCGGCTCACGCAGCTGCGCGCCGTCGAGGACCGTCTCGTGTTCGGCCGTCTCGACGACAGGACCGGCGGGCGACGCTACATCGGCCGCATCGGCCTGTCCGACGACCGCCACGTGCCGATGCTCACCGACTGGCGCGCCGAGGCGGCCCGGCCGTTCTACGAGGCGACGCCGTCGCATCACGGCGACATCGTGATGCGACGCCACATCACGCTGAGCTTCCGCGACGTGGTCGCGTTGGAGGACGAGGTGCTCGACATCCACTCCGATCAGGTCGGCGAGGCGTCGAAGTCGGGCACGCTGACCGGCGAGGGCGCCCTGCTCGCCTCGCTGAGCTCGCGCCGCACCGGCAAGATGACCGACATCGTCGCCACCATCCAGGCCGAGCAGGACCACATCATCCGTTCGGCGATGGACCGCGCGGTCGTCGTGCAGGGAGGCCCCGGCACCGGCAAGACGGCGGTGGCGCTGCACCGCGCCGCCTACCTGCTGTACACGCACCGCCGCACGCTGGAGCGTTCCGGCGTGCTCGTCGTCGGCCCCAGCTCCACGTTCCTGCACTACATCGACCAGGTGCTGCCGTCGCTGGGCGAGACCGGCGTGGTCTCGCGCACCATCGGCGACCTGATCCCCGGCGTCGAGGCCACCGCCGTGGATTCGCCGCGCGCCGCATGGCTCAAGGGCGACCACCGCATGGCCAACGCGGTGCGCAACGCCGTCGCCGCGCGCGAACGCGTGCCCGCCGACCTGCCGGTCGTGCAGATCAACGGCATGCCGGTGCCGATGCTCGCCACGGACGTCGAACAGGCGATCGCCGACGCCAAGCGCACCCGCCAGCCGCACAACAAGGCGCGCGAGACGTTCGTCAAGTCGATGATCTCCGCGATGCGCGTCCGCTACGAGGAGCAGCTCGACTACACGCCCGACCAGGACGAGGTCAACCGCGTGGTCTCCCTGCTGCGCATGAACGACAAGGTGCGCGTCGCGCTCAACCTCGCCTGGCTGCCGATGAACGGGCCGTGGCTCATCGACGACATGTTCTCCAAGCCGGCGAAGCTGCGCCGCTACGCCCCCTGGCTGGACGACGAGGAGGTGGCCGAGCTGACCCGTCCGAAGGGGTCGCCGCTCACCCGCTCGGACGTGCCGCTGCTCGACGAGGCGCTGGAGCTGCTCGGCGACGATCCGAAGCTCGCATCGCGCCGACGCCGCGAGGAGGCCGCGCAGGCCGAACAGCTGCGGTTCGCGCAGGACACGCTCGCGCAGAACGGCATCGGCACCGGACTCGTCACCTCGCAGATGCTGCTCGACCAGATCAACGGCTCGGACGCCGAGGCGACCGCGCAGGCCGCCGGACGCGACCGCGAATGGACGTACGGGCATGTCGTCGTCGACGAGGCGCAGGAACTCACCGCCATGGACTGGCGCATGCTCATGCGCCGCTGCCCGTCGCGATCGTTCACGATCGTGGGCGACGTGGCGCAGACCAGCGCGCTCGGCGGCACCCGCTCGTGGGCGAAGACGATGAACCGCCTGTTCGGCCGCGGCCGCTGGGATCTGAACGAGCTGACCATCGACTACCGCAACCCGCAGGAGGTCTCGGATCTCGCCGGACGGTTCGCCGAGGCGCAGGGCCTCTACATCTCCACCGTGCACGCGGTGCGCCGCATCCCCGACTCCGTGTCCCGTCTGACGGTCGCCTCGCGCGGCGAGCTGTGCCGGGCCGCGGCGCGCGAGGCCGCCGGACTGGCGAAACGCTTCGTCGCCGAGGACGGCACGGGCCGCGTGGCGGTGATCGCCGCCGACGCGCTGCTGCCCGGACTGCGCGACGCGACGGACGCGGCGCTGCGCGACGTGCTCGGCGACGCCGAGGCGGAACGGCTCGCCGCGCAGGAGCCGTGGGACCGTCAGGTGGACGTGTGCGGCACCGAGACGGTGAAGGGACTCGAATACGACGCGGTCGTGCTCGTCGAGCCCGGGCTCATCGACCAGGAGGCGCCGAGCCGTCTGGTCGCCGCCGCGGACCTGTATGTGGCGATGACGCGTCCGACGCAGCGTCTGGCCATCGTGCGGACCGCATTGGACGAAAAGGACTTGGAACTCTAAGGTGGGAATCATGCCTAAAGCACTGTTACTGGAGAACATTCACCCGGACGCGGCCAAGTCGCTGCGCGACCACGGGTTCGAAGTGGAGACGATGAAGGGGGCCTTGAGCGAGGACGAGCTCATCGACGCGCTGGACGGCGTCGACGTGGTGGGCGTGCGCTCCAAGACGAACGTGACGCGCCGCGTGCTCGAGGCGCGGCCGACCCTCTCCGCGGTGGGATGCTTCTGCATCGGCACCAACCAGGTCGACCTCGGTTTCGCGGGCGAGCAGGGCATCGCCGTGTTCAACGCCCCGTATTCGAACACGCGTTCCGTGGTGGAGCTCGTATTGTGTGACATCATCTGCCTGATGCGCCGCATCCCCGCCCACACGCATCATCTCAAGCACGGCGTGTGGGACAAGACGGCCACCGGCTCGCATGAGGTGCGCGGCAAGACGCTGGGCATCATCGGCTACGGCAACATCGGCTCCCAGCTGAGCGTGCTCGCCGAGGCGTTGGGCATGCGCGTCGTGTTCTACGATCTGGAGGAGAAGCTGGCGCTCGGCAACGCGCACCGCTGCGCCACGCTCAACGAGCTGCTCGAGCAGTCGGACGCGGTGACGATCCACGTGGACGGCCGCAAGTCGAACACCGGGTTCTTCGGCGAGGACCAGTTCGCCCACATGAAGCAGGACGCGATCTTCATCAACGCGTCGCGCGGCTTCGTCGCCGATCTGGGCGCGTTGAAGCAACATCTGGATTCGGGGCACCTGTCGGGCGCGGCCGTGGACGTGTTCCCCGTGGAGCCGAAGAAGACGGGCGACCCGTTCGAGACGGCGCTGGCGGACGAGGACAACATGATCCTCACCCCGCATATCGGCGGTTCCACGCTGGAGGCGCAGGAGGCCATCGGGCACTTCGTCTCGCAGCGTCTCGAGGACTACTGGGAGAAGGGGTCGACCTCGCTGTCGGTGAACCTGCCGCAGATCAATCTGGGCGCGAACCGCGGCGTGGCGCGCATCGCCCACCTGCACGCCAACCTGCCGGGCGTGCTCGCCCACGTGAACCGCGTGCTCGGCGAGGAGAACATCAACATCGCCGCCCAGTCGCTCGGCACCGAGGGCGAGCTCGGCTACGTGGTGACCGACGTGTCCCAGCGCCCCTCCAAGGCGGCGTTGGAGGCCCTGCGTTCCATCGAGGGCACGATCCGCATGCGCGTGATCTCCTGATCCGGCAGGATCCCTCGGCATCCCCGCCCGTATACGATGGCCGCAGGCGGTATATCCGAACCGCACCCCGATTGTTGGACTGGAGTAATTCAGGTTCGATGATCGGAGGTGCGGTTTTCATGTATGGAGGCCTTTTCGTGTCTGGAGGCCGTGGGCGTCGTTACGACTCCCCTTCCCCGTGATCCCCTACGGGCATCCCGGGGAGGATGCGCTCGCTCCTCCTTCTCACTCCTCGCTTGCTCACTCCTCCTTGAGCGCGTCGATCGCCTGCTGGAAGTCGGACAGGTTCTCGAAGTTCTGGTAGACGCTGGCGAACCGCAGGTAGGCGACCTGGTCGAGCTCCTTCAGCGGCTTGAGGATGGCCTTGCCGACCTCGTCGGACGTGACCTGCGCCTGTCCGGTGGACCGCAGGTCCTCCTCGACGCGCTGGCCGAGCTTCCTCAGGTCGTCCTCCTTGACCGGACGCCCCTGGCAGGCCTTGCGCACGCCGGAGATGACCTTGTCGCGGTTGAACGGCTCCAGGCTCCCGGACCGCTTCTCCACCAGCAATGTGGTGGTCTCCAACGTGGTGAACCGTTTGCTGCAATGCAGGCACATGCGCCTACGACGAATCGAATAGCCGTCTTCGCTGACGCGGGTCTCGATGACCTTCGTCTCGGCATGGTGACAATACGGGCAATGCATACCCACCACCATAGCGTGACCCACGCCGCACACCGTGCGGACGGGGTTTCGACGCGCCGCGGCACCCGCTTGCGGCACGGTCCGCCCCCTCACGGGCGCGTGCGCCGACGCCCCGGAGCCCCGCCCGCCATCCGGCCGGCGCGTCACCGTTCGCCTCCCGTCTCGTCGGGCTCCTCCGGCACGATGATGCGCTGCCCGACGCGCACCTGCGTGCCGTCCATGCCGTTCAGGCGTTTGAGCTCGTCGACCGACGCCGACACGTCGCCGCCCTCCGGAGTGATCATCTCCGCATAGGTCCACAGCGACTGCCCCGGCTGCACCGTGTAGCTCGTCACCTCGACCGGCGTCGAGGCGCCGGACGCCTGCTTCGGCGACGAGAAGACGCCGACCATCACCCATACCGCGACCATCGCCATCACCAGCACGACCATTCGCCTCATCGCCCTCACCATGACGACCACCTCTTTCGAACAGATGTTTTATCGAACAGTTGTATTGATTGTTGCACGTATGTTCGATTCGCGCAACCCGCCGTGTCGAACATATGTTTTGCCGTTTGTTCGAATCCGCGTTATGCTTGCACCATCACGATGGAAAGGAGTGCGCCATGAGCACGATCCCGTTCACCCCCCGCGGCGCCGGGCAGCCGGACGAACGCGATCTGACGGAACGCCAGCGGATGATCCTCGACGCGATCAGGGATTACCAGAACGAGCGCGGCTTCTCCCCCTCCTTCCGGGACATCGGCAGGGCGACCGGCCTGAAGAGCCCGTCATCGGTCAAACACCAGTTGCAGACGCTGGCGGAGAAGGGCTTCATCCGCCTCAATGCGAACAAGGGCCGCGCCATCGAGATCCTCTCCCCCGCGGTTCCGACGGCTTCCGGCGCGACGGCCGGAAGCATCGGCGCGGATGCCGTCGCCGAGCCCGCCGCCGACGACGAGGGTGCCCCGGTGGTGGTGCCGTTCCCGGCCTCGGTGCGCGAATCCCGCGACGTGCCGCTGGTGGGCCGCATCGCGGCGGGCGTGCCGATCACCGCGGAGCAGCATGTCGAGGACGTGATGCGCCTGCCGGAGCGGCTCACCGGACCGGGAGGCAACCTGTTCATGCTGGAGGTCCACGGCGATTCGATGGTCGACGCCGCCATCTGCGACGGCGACTTCGTGGTGGTCCGCGAACAGCATGACGCGGTGAACGGCGACATCGTCGCCGCCCTGCTCGACGGCGAGGCCACGGTGAAGACGTACCGCAGCGAGGGCGGCCACCTGTGGCTGATGCCCCACAATCCGGCATATCCTCCGATCGACGGCACGCATGCGACGATCATGGGCCGTGTGGTCACGGTGCTGCGCCGCCTGTAGCGGCGGACCGCATCGCGCGGTCGCCGCTTCGCCGATTCCCGCCAACGGCTTCCCGCCTGCGTGAGGGAACGCGTGCTATAGTCGTCATCGTCATGGACCCCGGCCGCAACGCCGGGGTCCTCGTGTTTTCGGACGCTACCGGGAATGGTAGTGAGAAACGGTCTCACCTGCGTGGGGCCGATGGAAGCGAGGTATCCGTCATGGTTCACGATCATGCGCATGGTTCGGCCGCGGCGCCGCGGACCGGCGGCGAGGCGGCGGCCCACCGCCGCAGGCTCACGGCGACGCTGGCGGTGACGGCTTCGGTGTTCGTCGTGGAGGTGGCGGCCGCGGTGCTGACCGGCTCACTCGCGTTGCTGGTGGACGCCGGCCACATGCTGACGGACATGTCGGTGCTGATCGCCTCGACGGTGACGGCGGTGCTGATGGCCCGCAGGCCGAGCAGCACGCGCACGTGGGGTTGGGCGCGGCTTGAGGTGCTGACGGCGGCGGCCGGCGCGGTGGTGCTGCTCATCGTGGGCGTGTACGCGCTCGTGGAGGCGGGCATGCGGCTGTTCGGCGGGGCGGGGCATGGCATCGACGACGTGAACCTGCTGCTGTTCGTGGGCATCCTGGGATTGTCCGCCAACGTGGCGTCGATCTTCATCCTGGCGTCGCAGCGCGGCGACAACATGAACATGAAGGCGGCGTTCCTCGAAGTGATGAACGACGCGCTGGGGTCGGTGGCGGTGGTCCTGTCCGCCCTGGTGATGATGTCGACGGGCTGGATGGGCTTCGACGCGGTGGCGGGCGGCGTGATCGCGTTGATGATGATCCCCCGCGCGGTGTCGCTGCTGCATAAGGCGGTGCACGTGCTGTTGGAGGAGACGCCGGAGGGACTGGATCTGGACGAGGTGCGCGAGCATCTGGAACGGGTGCCGCATGTGGTGGCGGTGCATGACCTGCATGCGAGCACCGTGTCGACGGGTCTGCCGTTCCTGATGGCGCATGTGGTGGTGGAACGCGGGCTCACGATGGAGCAGGCGGCCGTCATCCTCGAACAGCTGCAGGATTGCCTGCGCGAGCATTTCCCCGTCTCGATCCCCCACACCACGTTCCAGCTCGAACCGGAGGGCTACGACTCCCCCTCCGACGAATCCCTCCACGAATAGCGGAGTGGACCGCCCTCGGTCGGCCTTCGACCGACGGCGCCACGGCGGCGCGCAGCAGCGGCACGAGGTGACCGTCACCACGACCCATGCAGGCGCGACCATACAATCCAGTGGACGTTCACGCACTCAACGCGTTGCGGGCGGGTTTTCGGGTTAAGGGAGAACACGCGCTTGGGGACGGAGACGGCTCTCAACCGAGAGCGCCGACGGAAACCCTTGTTTTCCAAGGATTCTCGACTCCGGCGGCATCATCCCTCAACCGCGATACGCCCCTTTCCGGTGTTGAGTGGCGAATCGGCCTCTCCCTCAACCCGCGGAACAGGCGGATGCAGGTTGAGGGGAAGGCGTTTTCTCGCCCTCAACCCGAAAGACACGGCGATACGGGTTGAGGGCGAAATTTCCTCCCGTTCTTCCCGCACAGCCTTGCACATCACGGCCGGAGAATCCGAAGCAGGCGACTTCCGACCGCGATGGTGCACGGATTCCTCCACGGAAGTAGCGGGGCGGACCTCCGGCCACCCTCAGTCGACCTCGAACCACCCTCAGTCGACCTCCGGCCGACAGCTCCCGCCGGCGGGAGCCGAAAAGAATAGCCCCTGTACGGGGCCACAAGGCACCCGTACAGGGGCTATTGCATGAAAAAGCGTGCTACGCGTGCGGTCTCAAGGCGCGGAGAGCGAAGGCGCACGAAGGTACGTCGAGCTCTCCGCAACGCGGAGAACGCTCCGTAGAACGGTTTTTCATCAGAAGCCGAACTGGGCGGCGGTTTCCTTCAGCGTCTCGGCGGAGCGCTTGAGGGCGGCGAGCTCCTTGTCGGAGACCGGGGTGTTGATGGCGGTGTTGACGCCGGTGCGGTTGATGAGGGTCGGGACGGACATGCACACGTCGGAGATGCCGTGGAAGTCCTTGAGCATGGAGGACACCGGCAGGATGCGGTTGGAGTCCTTGAGGACGGCCTCGATGATGTCGACGCCGGACATGCCGATGGCGTAGTTGGTCGCGCCCTTGCCGTTGATGATCTTGTAGGCGGCGTTCTTGACGTCCTGGTGGATCTGCTCGCGGGTGTCGGCGTCGAGCGGCTGGTGGCCCGGCAGCGGGGTCCAATCGAGCATCGGGACGCCGCCGATGGTGGCGGAGGTCCACAGCGGGACTTCGGAGTCGCCGTGCTCGCCGGCGATGTAGGCGTGGACGTTCTTGACGTTGACGCCGGTCTGCTGGGCGATGAGGAAGCGCAGGCGGGCGGAGTCGAGGTTGGTGCCGGAGCCGAAGACCTGGTTCTCAGGCAGACCGGAGATCTTCTGGGCGACGTGGGTGGCGATGTCGACCGGGTTGGTGATGAGCATGTAGATGGCGTTCGGGGCGACCTTGACCAGGTTCGGGATGATGGCCTGGAGGATCTTGACGGTGGCGCCGACGAGCTCGAGACGGGACTGGCCCGGCTTCTGGCGGGGGCCGGCGGTGATGACGACCATGTCGGCGTCGCGGCAGATCTCCGGATCGTCGGAGCCGTCGATGGAGACGGTCGGGTAGAAGCTGGAGCCGTGCTGCATGTCGAGCACCTCGGCCTCGACGCGCTCCTTGGCGATGTCCTCGAGGACGATCTCGCGGGCGATGCCGCGCTGGGCTGCGGCGAACGCGAGGGTGGAGCCGACGGCGCCGGCGCCGATGACAGCGAGCTTCGTGGGCTTGTTGACCAATTCAGCCATGTTAATGAACCTCTCTTAGAGTCAATGCCCGTTGCCGGGCATCATTCAACCAACGGCTACCAATGTACTCGCATTACGTGACGACGCGTCGACCGCGGGTTGACGATTTCCTTGCAACGTCAACGTTGTTACCGCTCACACGCCCCGATGGCGGCTTTTGTGGGCAATGTCACATCACGGTGTCGCCCCGCCACGCCGCACGTCGCCGCGCCGCACGTCAGTCGACGGCGACGGCGACGATGCGCGCGGCGAGATGCGCGTCGACGTCGGCGACGACCTTCACGCCGTCGTCGCGCCATTCGACCGATGAGACGTGGCCGTATTCGCGCACCTGCGACAGCAGGGCGCCGGCCGTGTACGGCAGGAGCGCGTCCACGTGCACGTTGGGCACGGGCAGCAGCGATTCGACGGCGTCGCGCAGCGCGTCGACGCCGCGGCCGTCGAACGCGGAGACGATGTGCGCGTCCGGTTCGAGCGCGGCGAGCCGTTCCAGCGTGCTCTCGTCGCACATGTCGGCCTTGTTGAACGCGATGATGCGCGGGATGGATTCGGCGCCGTCGATGCCGGACAGCACCTCGTTGACCGCGTCGATCTGCGAGAACGGGTCCGGATGCGAGCCGTCGACGACGTGCAGGATCACGTCGGCCTCGGCGACCTCCTCCAACGTGGATTTGAACGCCTCGACGAGCTGCGTGGGCAGCCGGCGCACGAATCCGACGGTGTCGACGTAGGCGTAGAGACGGCCGTCGCGCGCCTTCGCGCGGCGCACGGCCGTGTCGAGCGTGGCGAACAGCGCGTTCTCGACGAGTTCGGCGGATCCGGTGAGCCGGTTCGTCAGCGACGATTTGCCCGCGTTCGTGTAGCCGACGACGGCGATGGTGGGCAGCCCGTAGCGGCGGCGCGAGCCGCGCTTGACCTCGCGGGCGGGCGCCATCTCGCGGATCTGGCGCTTGAGACGGGCGATGCGCGTGCGGATGACGCGGCGGTCCATCTCGATCTTCGTCTCGCCGGGGCCTCGCGAGCCGATGCCGCCGTCCGCACCGGCCGCGCGTCCGCCCGCCTGACGGGACAGGGACCCGCCCCAGCCGCGCAGTCGCGGCAGCATGTATTCGAGCTGGGCGAGCTCCACCTGCGCCTTGCCTTCGCGGCTGGTGGCGTGCTGGGCGAAGATGTCGAGGATCACGGCGGTGCGGTCGACGACCTTCACCTTGGCGGCGTCCTCGAGTCCGCGGCGCTGGCTCGGCGGCAGATCGTCGTCGACGACGATCGTGTCCGCCTCCTCGCGCGCGACGATGTCGGCGATCTCGCGCGCCTTGCCGGAACCCACGTAGGTGGCGGCGTCCGGCTTGAGACGATGCTGGAGCAGGCCGTCGCACACCTCGGCGCCCGCGGTCTCGGCGAGCGCGGCGAGCTCGCGCAGCGACTCCTCGGCCTTGGCCTGCGTGGTCTTCGCGCTCGACCACACGCCGACGAGCACGACGCGTTCGAGGCGCACCTTGCGGTATTCGACCTCGGTGACGTCCTTGAGCTCGCCGAGGCCGGCGACGTGCTTCAGCTGGTTGCGCGACTCGCGTTCCTCCCACGCCTCGTCATGGCGTTCCGCCCAGCCGGCGCCGTTCCCCTCGTCGAGCAGCACCTCGGAGGATTCGGCGAGCACTCCCCCGCCGCCCGTCACGGCGCCTTCCTCGTCGATGCGTCCGTCATGCGATGGTTCATGGGTTGCGGGGCTGCTGCTCAATGTCACCTCTGGTCCGTCGGAAGGTTCCTCGATTGCGTTATGGTCCTTATTATCATCATTGAGGTGACATGCGCCGGCATGCGCACCATGGGACGGACGGTCCGGGCGCCGCGCGACGCGGGCGTCGGAGCGGTAAGGAGTGTGAAGGACATCATGGCGGAACAGTATTTCGCGGCGGAACCGACGTCGAAGGACGTGCGCCGCACGATGCGCGTCGCCCTGCGCGGCCGCGAGGCGGACGTGGAGACGTCGAACGGCGTGTTCTCCGGTTCGCGCGTCGACCTCGGCACGTCGGTGCTGCTCCGGCAGGCGCCGGAGCCGCCCGAGACGGGCGACCTGCTGGACCTCGGCTGCGGCTGGGGCCCGGTCTCGCTGGCGTTGGCCGCCGAATCCCCCGAGGCACGCGTGTGGGCGGTGGACGTCAACGAGCGCGCGCTGGAGCTGACCGCGTCGAACGCGCGGCGCAACGGCGCGGCGAACGTGCACGTGACGGCGACGGACGAACAGGGCGCGCCGCTCGCCGACCAGCCGCTCGACGTGTGCGAGGCGATGCCGGACGATCTCACGTTCGACGCGATCTGGTCGAACCCGCCGATCCGCATCGGCAAGGAGGCGCTGCACACGCTGCTGATGGCGTGGCTGCCGCGCCTGAAGGAGGGCGGCGCCGCGTATCTGGTCGTGCAGAGGAACCTCGGTTCGGATTCGCTGATCCCGTGGCTGGCGGATGCGCTCGGCGAGGGTTACGCGGTGGGCAAATACGCGAGCTCCAAGGGATTCCGTATCATTGAGGTTTTGCGAAAGTAACGACCAGTAGGAAGTCAGCCCAGCAGCATGCGTTTCGAATATCCAGCGGAATTGCCGGTCTCGGCGGCGCGCGACGAGATCGCCGACGCCGTCCGTCACAGCCAGGTGGTGATCGTCTCCGGACAGACCGGTTCGGGCAAGACCACGCAGCTGCCGAAGATCCTGCTGGAATTGGGCCGCGGCACGCACGGCAGGCAGATCGTGCACACGCAGCCGCGCCGCATCGCCGCGCGCACGGTCGCCGAACGCATCGCCTCCGAGATGGGCGTGCGTCTCGGCGACGAGATCGGCTACCAGGTGCGCTTCACCGACGAGAGCTCCCCGAAGACTCGTCTGAGGGTCGTGACCGACGGTATTCTGCTCGCGCAGATCCAACGCGACCCGCAGCTGAGCCGCTACGACACGATCGTCATCGACGAGGCGCACGAGCGCAGCCTCAACATCGACTTCCTGCTCGGGTATCTGACGGCACTGCTGCCCAAGCGCCGCGACCTGAAGCTCGTCATCACGTCGGCGACCATCGACTCGGAGAAGTTCCAGGAGCATTTCGAACACGCCCTGCACGAGAAGGTGCCGGTCATCGAAGTGTCGGGACGCACCTACCCGGTGCAGGTCGTCTACGAGCCGCTCGGCACGGCGCCCGCGCTGATGCGCGAGGTGCCAGGCTTCGCGACCGGCGCGCGCCCGGGCGACGCCGACTACGAGGAGCTGGCGAACGCGATCGCCGGCGAGGACGAGGGGCCCGCGCGCGGCGGCCGCGGCGCGGGACGCAACGCGAACCCGTCGTATGAGGACGACGGCATCACCGACATGCCGACGGCCGTGGCGCGCGCCTGCGCCGAACTCGTCATCCACTCCTCGCACGAGCGGGGCCCGCGCGACATCCTCGTGTTCGCGTCCGGCGAGCGCGACATCCACGAGTTCGAGGCGGCGCTGCGGCACCACTACGGCCCGCGCGCCGAGGACATGCGCCGCGCGGACGCCATCGAGATCATGCCGCTGTTCGCGAGGCTCTCCGCCGCGGACCAGCACAAGGTGTTCGAGGCGCACACGCATCAGCGCATCGTCATCGCGACGAACGTGGCGGAGACGTCGCTGACCGTGCCGGGCATCCGCTACGTGGTGGACCCGGGCACGGCGCGCATCTCCCGCTATTCGAAGACGGCGAAGGTGCAGCGCCTGCCGATCGAGCCGATCAGCCAGGCGAGCGCCAACCAGAGGAGCGGCCGATGCGGCCGTGTGGCGGACGGCATCGCGATCCGCCTGTACTCGCGCGAGGACTTCGAGACGCGCCCGCGCTTCACCGAGCCGGAGATCCTGAGGACGTCGCTCGGCGCGGTCGTGCTGCACATGCTGTCGGTGGGCGTGGCGCGCACCGCCGAGGACGTGACCGGCTTCGGCTTCATCGACCCTCCGGACGTGAAGGCCGTCTCCGACGGCTTCAACGAGCTCACCGAGCTGAAGGCGGTGGCGAGGAAGCGCGGCGAGGTGACGCTCACGCACATCGGCCGCCAATTGGCGCGCATCCCGATCGACGTGCGTCTGGGCCGCATGGTGATTGAGGCGGCGCGCACCACGTCGCCGAACACGCTGGCCGCGGTGCTCGTCGTCGTCGCGTTCCTGAGCCTGCAGGACCCGCGCGAGCGCCCGGACGAGAAGCGCGAGGAGGCGGACCGCATCCACAACCGCTACGCGGACCCGACCTCCGACTTCCTCACGGCCCTGAACATCTGGGACCGCGTGTTCCAGGCGGACGGCAACCCGAGCAACAACGCGCTGCGCCGCATCTGCAGGACCGAGTACTTCAGCTGGCTGCGGATGCGCCAGTGGAAGGATCTCGTCGCGCAGCTGACGCAGATGTGCCGCGAGATGAAGTTCAAGGTGGGCGAGCCGCAGCCCGCCTCACGCGCCGGTCTGGAGATCCGCCAGCTGCCGATCAACCAGCAGGCCGCGCATTCGCTGTGCTGCTCGTGGGACGCGGAGGGCATCCACAAGTCGATGCTCGCCGGCCTCCTGTCGATGATGGGCATGCAGGTGGTGCGCGAGCCGAAGGCCTCCGACTACGCGCACCTCAAAGGCGCGACGAGGGCTCGGGCGTTGAAGCGCGCGCAGAAGATGTCGAAGAACGACTATCTGGGCGCGCGCGGCACGCATTTCGCCCTGTTCCCCGCCTCCGCGGTCGCCAAGTCGACGCCCAGCTGGGTGATGTCCACCGAACTGGTGGAGACGTCGCGCCTGTGGGCCCGGTATTCGGCGGTCATCGACCCGGCGTGGGCGGAGCCGCTGGCCGGCGCGCTCACGCGCACCACGTACGCGGAGCCTCACTGGTCCGGTTCGCGCGGCTCGGCCGTGGCGACCGCGCGCGTGCTCCTCTACGGTCTGCCGATCGTGCAGGACCGCACCGTGCAGTGGGGCCGCATCAACCCGCTGGAGGCGCGCGACTTCCTGCTGCGGCAGGGCCTCGTGGAGGGCGACGTCCAGCAGCGGTTCAGCTACGACGACTTCGTCGCGAAGAACCTCAAGCAGCTGGAGGAGGCGGCGGACGACGCGAACCGCACGCGCCAGATCGCCGAGACCGTGTCCGACGAGGACCTGTTCGACTTCTACAACGCGGTCATCCCGCACGATGTGACGAGCGTCGCCGCCCTCGCGAAATGGTGGAAGGGCGAGCATGACGCGCATCCGACGCTGCTCGACTTCGACCCGAGCAAAGTGGAGCGCCTCCAGTCCGCGGAATCGGTGAGTCTCGACGACTACCCGGACCATTGGCACACGCTCGGCACCGACGGCCAGCCGATCGACCTGCGACTGAGCTACGTGTACGACCCGTCCGACAAGGCGGACGGCGTCACCGTGCACGTGCCGTTGAAGGCGCTGTCGCGCGTCACGCCGGAACAGTTCACGTGGAACGTGCCCGGCCTGCTCGACGAGCTCATCCTCGCGATGATCAAGGCGCTGCCGAAGAAACTGCGCGTCCAGTTCGTGCCCGCGCCGGACGCGACGCGCAAGATCCGCGCGTGGATCGACGCGCACTACCCGGACCTGCCCGGCTCCGGCTCGCAGCGCAAACCGAACCTGCCGCCGGAGGACGACGCGGCGGGCACGGAAGGCGCCGGCGCCGCGGGAGCGTCGGGCGGCGCCGCATGGCCGGACCTCGCGCACGTGTTCACGCGCGCCGCGATCGAGACGGTCGGCGCGCAGATCCACCCCGAAGTGCTGGGACCGGAGCTCGTCGAACGCCTCTCCCCGTACCTCAAGATGACGTTCGCGGTCGAACAGCCGCTGGACGAGGGGCGCGGCGGGGCCGGCGACGGCCGGCGCGGCGGTACGGGCCGCAGGCGCGGCAGGAACGCGGTCAAGACGCTCGGCACCGGCAAGGACCTCAAGGCCCTGCAGGTGAAATTCGCGCAGGAGGCGCAGGTCTCCGCGCGCAAGGCCGTGCGCCGGAAGGCCGACCAGGCGGCAGGACAAGGCAGGCTCGTCGAACAGGCGAACCTGCTGCACAAGGCGGGCGCTACCACCGAATCGCGCGCGTCGATGCTGTGGCGCGGCGCGCTCGACGCGCTGAGACTCCCCGACGAACGCGTCTCGTCGCGATGGCTCGGCACGGAGGCGCTCATGCTCGCCGCCGCCCCCTACAAGTCGACGAAGGCGCTCGTCGAGGACCTGCAGCTGGCGGCCGTCAAACGGCTGCTGCCCGACGTGGACCGCCTGCCCGACGACGAGGCGCTCGCCAACGCGGTGCTCGACGTGCGCGAAGTGTACGAGGACACCGTCTACCAGGTGGCGCGCGACGTGATCGCGATCCTCAAACGCTACGCGGAAGTGGACAAGGCGGTGTCCGGCAAGGCGGACCTGCCGATGCTCTCCGTGCTCCAGTCGATCCGCGAGCACATCGCCACGCTCGTCTACCCCGGGTTCATCGGCGCCGCTCCCCCGGCCTCGCTGCGCCACATCGAACGGTACCTGCACGCCGACCTCATGCGTCTGACGAAGGCCAAGTCGGACAAGAACCGCGACGTGCGCTGGGCGTGGGAGGCGGACGAGGCGAAACAGCTCGTCGACAAGGCCATGGCCAAGGCGAAGGCCGAACCCGCGGGCCCCAGGCACGAGGAGCTCATGCGCAAGGCCACGGACGCGCGCTGGCTCCTGGAGGAGTTCTACGTGAGCCTGTGGGCGCAGGAGCTCGGCACGCCCAAGCCGGCCAGCATGAACCGCATCCGCAAGGCGCTCGCCTGACCCTGCCGGTACAATACCGACGACACCGGCGACGGCCATCACACGATCATCAGGAAACCGAAGAACAACGAAGGAAACGATATGGCACTGACCAAGAAGCAGATCAAGCAGCTGCGCGGCATGGCGAACACGATCAAGCCGCTCATCAACATCGGCAAGAACGACGTGACCGACGCGCTCGTCAAGCAGTCGAGCGAGACCCTGGAGAACCGCGAACTCGTCAAGTTCAGCGTGCAGGACGGCTCCGGCCTGACCGCCAAGGAGGCCGCCGAGAATCTGGCCGGCCAGCTGGGCGCCGAGGTCGTGCAGACCATCGGCAACCGCTTCACGCTGTTCCGCCGCTCCAAGCGCAAGGACGTCGAGCACATCCGCCTCGTGCGCGAGTAATCCCGGCGGGGTCGGAGGAACTTCCTCCTCCCGTCCCCTCCTCGTCTTTTCCTCCCGCTCCCGGCGTTGTCCGGCACGACGCGATACACTGCACACGCCGGGAGCTCTCCGCAAATCCGTGCGGCCAGGGCCGGCTTCAGCATCCTGGACAGTCAGGCCATCCGCATCCGCGCCAGTGATCGCGATTCCGGTCAAGGCGCATGCGACATATTTGGGATTTGCAGAACCTATGACAGTACGACAGCAGGAAACAGAGGCACGACGCGCCGCGGCACAGGACGCGGGGACGAATACGGGCGTGGATACGCGCACCCCGGACGAGCGGATTCCCGGCAAGCTGATCGGCGCGATCATCGCGACCGGCGCGCTCGCGTTCATCGGCATCCTCACCGAAACGGTGATGACGGTGCTGTTCCCCGCGCTCATGCGCGAATTCCACGTGGACACGGCCACCGTACAGTGGATCACCACAATCTACCTGCTCACCGTGGCGGCGACGATGCCGATGTCGTCGTTCCTCAAACGCCACTTCCGGCTGAAGGCGATCTTCGTGACGGCCGTCGCGCTGGCGCTCGTCGGCTCGGTCATCATGATCGTCGCGCACGCGTTCCCGCTGCTCATCATCGCCCGCATCATCCAAGGCGTCGGCTCGGGCGTGGCCACGCCGCTGATGATGAACATCATCCTTGAACAGTCGCCGCGCTCCAAGATCGGGCGTCTCATGGGCGTCGGATCCCTCGTCATCACGGTCGCGCCGGCCATCGGACCGACTGTCGGCGGCGCGGTGACGACCGTCCTGCCGTGGCGCGCGATCTTCGTGATCGCCGTGCCGTTCATCCTGCTCGCGCTGCTGCTCGGCATGCTATGCATCGAACAGAAGTCCCCCACCGAAGCCGCCTACCTCGACCCGTTCCAAGTGGTGACGATCGTCGTGGCGCTCGTCGGCATGGTGCTGGGATTGAACCAGGCTGGCGTCGCGGTGAGCGCCGCCGTGGCCGGACGTTCCGCCACGCGCGCGGCCGTGGTCGCCGCGGTGAGCGTCGTCGTGGGGCTGGCTGCTTTGGCCGCGTTCTGCTGGCTGACGAAACGTGCGTTCTCGCCGCTGCTCAGGCTCGGCATCCTGCGCGATCCGGTCGTGCTGCTGCATCTGGTCGCCTATCTGGTGATGCCGATCGTGTCGATCGGATTCGGCTATGTGATCACCAACGTGGCGCAGCTGGGGCTCGGCACGAACGCGTTCCTCGCCGGCTCCTTGGTGCTTCCGGGCGCGCTGATCGGCGCCGTGTGCGCGCCGCTGGGCGGCTGGCTGTACGACCGGTTCGGCGCGGTCAAGCCGATTCTCGTGCCGTTCGGCATCGCGACGCTCGGCCCGGTGCTGCTGTTCGCGTTCGCGCTGCGACTCACCCCCGCGATGCTCGCCGGCTTCTACTTCATCTACGGATTCTGCTTCGCGCTCGGCAACTCCAATGTGATGACGAGCGCCCTGAGCTCGATTCCCCGCCAGTTCGCGCCGGACGGCAACGCCATCTTCAACACGGCGCTCCAGTTCGGCGGCGCGGCCGGCACCGCGCTGTTCTCGACGATACTGGCGGTCGCGCAGGCCGGCCATGGCGCGGAGGGCTCGGCGGCGTTCATGCACGCGACCGCGGTGGGCGGCCAGTGGGTGTTCGCCACGATGACCGTGATCTGCCTGATCGGATGGGCGAGCCTCGCCGCCGCGTTCCGCATCCGCGCGGCCCGTCGCGCGGCATGAGTTGTTCGTGGTCGTCACCCACCCGCTACGGGGTCGCGTTCCTTATCCACTCCCGACACGCGGTGTGAGTTTCCTGGTCGTCACCCGCCCGCTAGGGGTATGAACCACTTGACCACTTGACCGGCACGCAACGGCGACCAACCGTGTTCCAAGGGGTACTTCGCGAGGGTCGCCGACAGGCATCTCCCCTCTGAGGGGTACCTGCGTGCGTGGGGAAGCGGCCGGAATGGCTAGATTCCAGTCTAAAATGCCGTCGTTACCCGTCCCTATGCGGTAACGGGTACCCCCCGTAAGCGAGATGGGGATTCGTATCGGCGCGGGAATACCCCTGCCAACGCAGATCGCCCGACCTTGGACGACGGGCGGACGCCATCGGTCGTCGTCGGATGCGCATTCCATGACCGAGATGACCTTTGGCGGGAGCATCCCGCCCCAATCCCAGTCAGGGCAGCTGGCCCGGCGCGATGCATCCCGGAAGCCATTGATATATCCCGGAGCCCATTGGGGATCTCCGGGATTTCTCGTGCCGGTTCGCCGGCGACACGACCGAGGGCCGGTCGTCAGTGCGATTTATCCCGGATTCCGCCCCGATCGTCCAGGATAAATCGCGTTGGGAACGCGTCAGTGCAAGGATTCCCGGGAATCACCGCACCCATCCGGGGTATATCGCACTGGCCGGCTCCCAGCGCGAGGATTCCCGGACGAGTCCCCCGTTCTCCGGGATTTCTCGCGCCGGTTCATTGGCGGCGCAATCGCCTCCGCGATCGTCAGCACAGGGTCTCCCCTATCCCCATTCCCGATTGCCCGGGAATCGGAAATATGGTGTGCCGCGAGCAAGTCGGCACAAGACGCACGGATTCGAAGTGAAATGTTGCCGCAATCACGTGACCGGGTCGTTTCGCTACCGCAAGCCATAGCCGTCACCTTGTGACCGGAATGATTCTCCGAACACCTCCCGCGAAACGCGGAAGCCTCCTGATGACCGGATTGTTTCGCTACGGCGAAGCGTAGCCGCCATCACCTGTCCAGAATGATTCGCCTATGAGCCCGGCGAAGCGCCATCGCAATCACGTGACCATGTTGTTTCGCTACGACGAAGCGTAGCCGCCACCTAGCGACCGGATTGTTTCACGGAACGCCTCCCGCGAAACGCGGAGACTCTCTGATGACCGGGTCGTTTCGCTACGACGAACCATAGCCGCCATCACCTGTCCAGAATGATTCGCCTATGAGCCCGGCGAAGTGCCATCGCAATCACGTGACCATGTCGTTTCGCTACGGCGAACCGTAGCCGACACCTAGTGACCGGATTGATTCGCTGTCAAACGCGAATAAACACAACGCCAACAACACAGATAACACAACGCCAACAACACAGATAACACAACGCCAACAACACAGATAACACAACGCCAACAACACAGATAACACAACGCGTGTGGCCCGTGCCGAGAACGTTCTCGGCACGGGCCACACGCGGATGAAAGGAAGGAGAGAGAAAGGTGGATGCCGGCGGACGTGTCACCGTCCGGTCCCCGCGCGAAGCTCTCGTTGCTTCAAGGCGAGGAGGATTGCCCTGCGGGGCGCCCGATGGCGTATCGCCCGCCGGCCTCCATATTCAGTTATCACTGTGTTCAGTTATAGGTTCAATTATGAATTCGTTTATCGTCCGCTCCCTCCCGTGACGGAACCATCGCAATCCCGCACGATGGGAGGGAAGGAACCTTGTGGTTCCCGCCCGGTCCGGGAACCGCCGTGCCGGGCGTCCCCATCGGGGAGCACCTGTCAGGACGGCGATTCCCACCGGACCGGACTTCGCCTATTTCTTCGCGCCGACGGCGGTCACCACACGCTGGAGGACCACGAAGGCGAGGATCATCAGGCCGACCACGATGGTCGTCCACTCGGCCGGGACTCCGAAGTCGGAAGTCAGCGGGTCGATGATGGAACGGACCAGGGCGCCGAGGGCGGAGCCGAGGACGTAGCCGAAGCCGCCGGTGATGATCGTACCGCCGATGACCACGGAGGCGACGGCGTCGAGCTCCCAGCCAACACCGACCGTGTTCTTCGCGGAACCGAGGTTGGCGATGTACACGATGGAGGCCAGCGCGGCGAGGGTCGCGGAGGTGATGTAGATCGTGAACTGGGCGCGCTTCACGGGCAGCCCCATGAGCTCCGCGGAGGAGCGGGAGCCGCCGATCGCGTAGATGGTGCGGCCGATGCGGGTGTGGTGCAGCAGGATGTAGCCGAACACGAGCACCACGAGAGCAATCACGACGCCGAGGTTGAAGTACAGATCGTGGCTCAGCTTCGGGTTGTCGATGATGGTGATGCTCTTCGCGATCACATCGAAGTTGTTGTTGTCCGGGAAGGTCAGCGAATCGGTGGAGATGATGGAGGCGATACCGCGGGCGAGGAACATCGTGGACAGCGTCGCGATGAACGGCTGCATGTTGAATTCCTCGATCAGGGTGGCCGCCAGGATGCCGAACACGGCGCCGATCAGCAGCATGACGATCATCACGACGAAGGCGGGGACGCCCGCGTTGGCCATCTTGATGCCGATGACGGCGGTGATGGCGACGATGGCGCCGACCGACAGATCGATGCCGCCGGTGAGGATCGGGAGGGTCATGGCCACGGCCAGGATGATGAGGTAGGCGTGGTCGATGAACAGGGTGGAGATGAAGCCGAGTCGCAGGTAGGTGCCGAAGAGCGCCTGGCCCATGATCATCATCAGGATGAAGATGACGACGGCCGCGATGGTCGGGATCATCTGTGCGTCGAGTCGACGCGTCTTCTTCACGGCCTTCTTGGCCGGGGTTGCCGTAGCGTTTGTCATGCTGCCACCGCCTTTTCAGAGGACTTGAGCGCGCGCTTACGCTTGAGTTCCGCGCTCAGGTTACGAACCTTGGGAGCCTGCATCACGCAGATCACGATCACGACGACGGCGAAGAAGGCCGGGGTGGCGGCGGAATCGATGCCGAGGGTGATGATGGTCTTGCGGATCATGGCGATGATGACGGCGCCGACGGCGCTGCCAGCGAGGGAGAACTTACCACCGAGCAGCGAGGTGCCGCCGATGACGACCGCCAGGATGGCGTACATTTCGAGATCCTGACCGGTCTTGACCACGTCGACGCGCATCACGGATGCGGTGGCGAACAGGCCGGCGATGGCGGCGAGGAAGCCGGAGATCGCGTAGACGAGGAAGAGGATCTGCTTGGGCTTGATGCCGGTCATGCGGGAGGCTTCGGGGTTGATGCCGACGGCCTCGATGAACATGCCCATGGCGGTCTTGCGGCACAGCAGGCCGACGAGGATCACGATGACGACGGCGATCACGAAGTTGGCCGGGATACCGAGGATGAAGCCGTTGGCCATCCACCTGAGCGGTTCGCTGCCGGCGACCGAGGAGGCGTCGGTGTTCTCGCCGGAGGTGATGACCTTCGCGAGGCCACGGCCGGCGAGCATCATGATCAGCGTGGTGATGAACGGCTGGAGGCCGAGGAACGCGACGAGCGCGCCGTTGATGCAGCCGACGGCCAAGCCGATGACGAGGGCCAGCAGGATGGCGAGCCACACGTTGGTGCCGCCGGACAGGGCCTGCATCGCGGCCGCACCGGCGACCGCCATGACGGAACCGACGGAGAGGTCGATGCCGGCGGTGGAGATGACGAGGGTCATACCGGTGGCGATCATCAGGTATCGGGCGGATTCCTGAAGCATCGTGATGATCGGGCCGGCGAGACCGCCCGTGTTGTCGTTCCACTGCAGGGCGAGGAACGCGTGATCAAACGCGGTGCACAGCAAAACCAGCAGGATGAGTGCGATCACCTCGACGGTGATGTTCGAGGAGAGCAGCTTCTTGACGATGTTGTTCTTCTCGTCCGCTTGCTTCTTTTCAGCCATCATCCCTCCTTTCAGTTCTTCACGTTCGTGTTGGCGATGGTCTCGACGATGGTCGACTGCGAGACGGTGTCGCCGTTTTCGATTTCAGCGATCTTGTGGCGATCCTTGAGGACCTCGATGTCGTCGGACAGACGCACGACCTCTTCGAGCTCCGAGGAGATGAAGACGACGCCCATGCCCTTGGCGGCGAGGTCGAGCACGACCTGCTGGATCTCGGCCTTGGCGCCGATGTCGATGCCTCGGGTCGGCTCGTCGAGGATGAGGAGCTCCGGGTGCGTGGCCAGCCAACGGCCGATGAGGACCTTCTGCTGGTTGCCGCCGGAGAGGTTCTTGATCGGGCGATCCGGATCGGCCGGTCGCACGTTCATCTCCTTCATGTACTTGTCGACGATCGCGTCCGCTTCCTTCTTCGGAATCGGCTTGAACATGCCGCGCGTCGCCTGGAGGGCGATGAGGATGTTCTGGCGGACGGTCAGGTCGCCGATGATGCCCTCGTCACGACGGTTCTCGGTGGAGTACGCGATCTTGTTCTTCAGGGCGGTGGCCGGATCGCCGATGGAGACCTGCTTGCCGTTGAGCTCGTAGGTGCCCGAATCCGGCTTGTCGGCGCCGTAGAGCAGACGGCCGAGTTCGGTACGGCCGGAGCCGAGCAGGCCGGCGAAGCCGACGACCTCGCCCGCGTAGATGTCGAGGTCCACCGGGTTGATGGTGCCCTTCTTGCCGAGGCCCTTGACGTCGACGATCGGCTTCTCGCCGGGCTCGATGGCGCGGCGCGCCTTCTTGGCGCCAATCTGGGAGAGCTCCTCCGCGGACTTGCCGATCATCATGCCGATGAGCTCGTCGCGCGGGGTGTCCTTGGTCATGACCTCCTTGATGAACTTGCCGTTGCGCAGGATGGTCAGACGGTCGGTGATCTCGTAGATCTGGTCGAGGAAGTGGGAGACGAACAGGATGGCGACGCCGGAGTCGCGCACCTTGCGCATGATGGCGAACAGGTCCTGCACCTCGTTGGCGTCGAGGGAGGAGGTCGGCTCGTCGAGGATCAGCACCTTCGCGTTGATGACCATGGCACGGGCGATGGCGACCAGCTGCTGCATGGCGATGGAGATCGAGCTCAGCGGGGTGTGCGGGTCGATGTGCTCCAGACCCATCTGCTTGAGGTACGTCTTGGCGGCCTCGTGGGTCTTCTTCCAGTCGATGCCGAACGGACCGCGCTTCTCGTGGCCCAGCATGACGTTCTCGCCGACGGAGAGGTTGGTGCACAGGTTGACTTCCTGGTACACGGTGGCGATGCCGGCGTTCTGCGCGTCCAGCGTGCCGTTGAACTGCTGCGGCTTGCCTTCGACGGTGATGGAGCCCGCGTCGATCTTGTACACGCCGGTGAGGGCCTTGATCATCGTGGACTTGCCGGCGCCGTTCTCACCCATGAGAGCGTGGACCTCGCCCGGGTACAGCGTCAGATCGACACCGTCCAGGGCCTTGACGCCCGGGAACTCGATCGTGATGCCCTTCATCACGACGATAGGGGTTTTGTCTGTCATATCGTTGCCTTTGAACAGGGAGATTGTTACCGTTTTGTGATATTTCGGCCTCACATGAATGATGGTGCACGAGGAGCGTTCCTCGTGCACCATCATTTATTTGTCATGTGCGGTTGTCAATCACTGATGGAGGCGTGAGCCCGAATCAGTAGGCGCGGGAGTTGGAATCCAGGGCTTCCTTGGCGCTGGCGGCGTCGAAGGTCTTGGACTCGATCTGGATGTCGGACTTGACGTCCTTGCCGTCCAGGTAGTCCTTGACGGCCTGCGCGGTCTCCTTGCCGAAGATCGGGTTGTACTCGATCACGAAGGAGAGGTCGCCGTCGACGAGGGCCTGCAGGGCGTTCTTCGTGCCGTCGATGGTGATGATCTTGACCTTGCCCTTGAGGCCGGCGGCGTCAACGGCCTGCGCGGCGCCGAGGCCCATCTCGTCGTTCTGGGCGAAGATGAACTGCGGGTTCTCGGACTTGTACTTGTCCAGCAGGCCGGCGGTCACGGTCTTGGCCTCATCGGTGGACCAGTTGGCGGACTGGGACTCGAGGACCTTCACGTTCTTGGCGACCTTGGCATCCCAGCCGGCGCCACGATCCTTGACGACGGACAGGCCGGCGGGGCCTTCGAGGATGAAGCCGTTGGCGCCGTCCGGGAAGTTCTTGTTCACGAACTCGGCGGCCTGCTCACCGGCCCACTCGTTGGACGGTCCGATGTGGGAGACGATGGCCTTCTTGGCGGCGGAGTCCTTGACCTCGACGTTGCGGTCGACGGTGAAGACCGGGATCTCGGCCTCGGCGGCCTTCTTCAGGGACTCGTCCCAACCGGAATCCTCGGTGGAGGACAGGATGATGGCGTCGACCTCGTCGTTGACGAACTTGTTGAACGCCTGGATCTGCTTCTGCTGATCGTTGTTCTGGGTCGGCGAGTAGATCAGGTCGAAGCCGGCGGACTTGAACGCGGACTTGATGTCGTTCTCGTTCGCGGTACGGAAGCCGCCCTCAGGGCCGACGGCGACGAAGCCGACGGTCTTCTTGCCGTTGTCCGAACCACCTTCGGAGCTGCCGGAACCGCAGGCAGCGACGCTCACCAGAGCGGCGGCGGAAGCGACAAGCGCAATGGCCTTCTTCCAATTCTTCATGTTTATACTCCTCCTCGAGTTACCGAGCACCAAGGTTCTTTCCCTGGCTGATGACCGTTTGTCATCGACATGCTCAAGTATGAACCAAACAATGTGAGCGTTCAACCTCACGCGATAACATTTCGATAACGTCTTGATAACGATTCGATAACATGGCTTCCGCATGCCGACATATCGGCGCGGTACCGCCGTTTTCGGGTATTATGGAGAGCGCCGTAACGAGGCGCCGCCGCCGCGTATATGCGTATACGGGGCGGCGAGGCGCCGTACAACGCACACGAAAGGAGACCCATGGATACCGTGTTCCTCATCATCAAGCAGGTGGAGGGCATCAAGCATCTCGCCGGCGTGGCCGCCACCATCGGCGACGCGGCCAATCTGCTCGCCAAGTGGGAGCCGGAATGCCCGGACAACTTCAACTTCCTCGGTACCGAAGAGGTGTACGGCGTCAAGCGTCACCTGTTCAACATCCCGTTCAACATGCAGTACCTCATCTACGAGGTCCCGCTGAACTCCGAGGTCCCGCAGGAGCTCTTCAAGAGCGAGTACGGCGGCATCTGATCGGAAGGGTCCGCGTCGTCGGAACCGACACGTCACAGAAGGCTCCCTCCCCCGAACCGGGGAGGGAGCCTTCTTCGCATGCGCGCGCGGCATCGGCGACGTCGCGCGCCGCGGCGCCGCCCGCCGCGGTCACTGCGCGCCCAGCGCCGTGACCTGCGAGTCGGCGATCGACCATGAGCCGTCGAGCGAGCCGGACACGGACCGTACGACGCCGAGGTCGTCGAGCACGGCGAGACGCCGGTACAGGGCGATCTGGCCGGAGGCGAGCGAGACCACCGTGCTGTCCGGCAGACGCTGGTCGCTCGCGGGCCCCGGCGCGATCTGCCGGTAGCCGCGCTGGCGCGTCGCGGATGCCGCGCCCGACGCCGTGGAATCCTGCGACTCCGCGCCGACGATGTAGATGAGGTTCAGATCGTTGTAGAAGGTCATCATCGTCACGTCGCGTTGGCGCGAGATCTCGGTGGACTGGTCGGAGAGCCCGGCGGGCGCGAGATTGTCGTCGCGGCTCACGCCGACCATGACGACGCCGTCGTCGAGCGCCAAGGCGAGGCGTGCGCCCTCCGGCGAGACGGTGACCGCCCTGATCGACTCCGCGCCGAGCCAGCCGACCGACAGATGCCGTTCGACCCCGCCGCGCGAGACGTACAGGCTGTGCCCGCCGTCTGAAACCGCCCATATCTCGCCGTCGAGGCCGCCGGAGATGAACGAGGGGCGGGCTCCGGAGAACATGACGCCGCATGAGGAGGCGTCGGCCTTGAGACATTCGACCACGCCGTCGGCGCGCAGCACCGCTCCCCCGTCCTGCGAGAACGCGAATCCGCGCGCGTCCGGATACCCGTCGGTCTCGCCGACGCGCAGCGGGCTGGACGAGCCGAGCGAGACGACGCGCCCGTCGGTGAGCGTGTAGAGGCCCACGTTCGGTTGTTCGTTGTCGAGGTCGAAACCGGAGTCGATGGTCGAATAGTCGCCGCCGTCCACGCTCACCTGCACCTGCGCGCTGGACACGCCGTCGCCGAGCGTGAGGCGGATGAGGTGGACGAGCGCGACGCGCGACTCCTGGTCGAGCCTCAGGAACTCGCCGGTCAGCTGCACGTGCGGCTTGCCGTCCGTCACCGGCACCGAGTCGACGGCGAGCGCGGTCTTCGTCGTGTTGACGTCGCGCACCGCGTCGCCCAGCCACGCCGAGCCGCCGTCCAGCACCTCGCGCACGGCCTGCGTGCGCCAGTTGCGCCAGCTCAGCCAGCGCACGTCGGGCACGAGATGCTTGCCGGCGGCGTCGAGCTGGTAGACGGACACCTGGCGGAAGACCTGTTCGAAGTCGGCGGAGGAGACGGCCACCCCGTCGGGCAGGCGCGAGATGCGCCACTGGCCGCCGGACTGCGCCATGGCATAGGTGAGGACGGTGGCGCTGCCGTTGGAGGGTTCCGGCGTGTATAGGCCGTGGGAGTCGAGCCGTCCGACCACGTTGAGCTCGACCTCGACGACGATGCCTCCCGACGCTTCGGGAGAGCCGGTCTGGGCGGTCGCCTTGCGCGTGAAGTTCGGCGTGCCGTCGTAGATGATGGCGGACAGGTCGCCCTTCCACTGTTCGGACGCCTGCGAGGTGAGGAACTGGCGTGCCACGCGGTAGCCGTCGGACTGCACGCCGGCGGGCATCGCGTTGAAGAACCCTTCGACGATGCCTTCCGGCTGGTCGTCGGCGGCGGGGCCTTCCGGATTCGTGTAGACGCGTTGCGTCTGCTGCTCGACGGACGAGAACGCCTGCACGCCGCCGCCCACGGGCAGTCCGATTGGGCTGGAGCATGCGCCCGCCGCGCTCACGGCCGCCACGACGGACACGACGGCGGCCGCGCGCGCCACCCGCCTGAGCATCCGGGCGAGACGCGCGCGCGTTCCGGTGGCGGCGGTGGCGGCGCACGCGGCGGCCGCGGTGGTGCCGTTTCCTGCGTTGTCGGTCATCGTGCGCCTCCTCTCGTGGATGCGGACTCGGATGCGCGCGGCTTCCCCTCGCGTTTGATGTAGTCGGCGCTGCGGTTGTCGGCGATGCCGAAGCCGCCGGTGATGGCGAGACGGCGGGTGCCCCGTTCGAAATCGACCGGCAGCTCGTTGTCCGGCACGGCGCCGAGCCGCGGGTCGCGCGGCAGCATGACGAGGAACCAGGTGCCTTCGCCGAGCTCGGAGCGCACGCGGATCGACCCCTGATGGAGTTTCGCGTCGGTCATCGCGATGGACAGGCCGAGGCCGGTGCCGCCGGTGGTGCGGGCGCGCGACGGGTCGCCGCGCCAGAACCGGTCGAACACGTGCGGCACCTGGTCGTGCGGCATGCCGACGCCGTAGTCGCGCACGGAGATGACGGCGGCGCGCCGGTTGGCGGCGAGCCGCACGTCGATGGGCTTGTCCTCGGCGAAGTCGATGGCGTTGGCGAGCAGGTTGCGCACGATGCGCACGATGCGCCGCGAGTCGAAGTAGACGAGCACGCCGACGTTCGGCAGGTCCGCGTGGATGGGCACGCCCTTCGCCTGGGCGAGTCCGGACACCTGTTCGACCGCGTCGCGGATCGGGTCGCGCAGGTCGGTCTCGACGAGGTCGAGCGCCGCATAGCCCGCGTCGTAGCGGGAGATCTCCAGCAGGTCGGCGAGCATGTCCTGGAACCGGTTGATCTGGCCGGAGAGCAGTTCGACGGTGCGCCGCGTGATCGGATCGTACTCGTCCTTGCGGCTTTCGAGCAGGTCGGACGCCATGCGCATCGTGGTGACGGGCGTGCGCAGCTCGTGGCTCACGTCGGAGACGAACCGTCGCTGCATGGCGCCCGCCTCCTCCAATTCGTCGATCTTCTGGTTCAACGCGTCGGCCATCGTGTTGAACGAATCCTGCAGCGATCCGATCTCGTCCTTGCGCGTGACCGGCACGCGCGCGTCGAGGTCGCCGGCGGCGAAGGTCTCGGCGGTCGCGGCGACGACGCCGACCGGGCGGATGATGCCGTGCAGCGTCAGCCATACGACGATGCCGACGAGCACGCTCAACGCGAGGCATACGGAGATGAGGTTGAGCTGGATCTGGGTGAGCGAGTTCTCCTGCGACTCGTAGGAGAACAGCGCGAAGAACTCGATGCCGCCGACCGCGCCGAAGTCGAGCGTGGTGCCGAGCACCGCGCCGGGCACGTCGGTGCGGTTCTCCACGTCGATCGCGATGGGCTGGTAGAAGACGCGGCTGTGCGTGTCGGAGGCGACGGCCGTGCGGATGTCGTCGGTGACGGCGTCCTCGTAGGTGGGGTCGGTGGAGACGGGCACGATGAGGCGGCTCTCGTCGTCCTTGCCGGACAGGTACACGCTGACGAGGTTGGAGGCGCCCTCGTTCTGCAGCGACGAGGCGAGGTTGTTGACGAGCTGCTGGTATTGCACCGAATCGCTCACGTCGGCCGAGTCGAGTCCGGTCTGCGCCTGCTGCACCATGTTCGAGAAATCGTTGCGCGCCTGCATCGAGACCTGGTTGAGGAGCGTGGTGCGCACGGAGACCATCGACACGATGGAGAAGATCACGGCGACGGCGAGCGTGACCGCGACGACCATGGCGACGGTGCGCGCCTGCAGCGAACGGCGCACCTCGGCGCGTCCGCTTTTCAGCAGACGACGCCAGCTGAACCGCCGTCCGATGCGTATGCGCAGCTCGTCGCCGCTCATGCCGCCGTCCGCGCGGGGTCGGGTTCCGGCGGGACGAACTTGTAGCCGATGCCGCGCACGGTGACGATGATCTGCGGGTTCTCGGGATCGTCCTCGACCTTGGCGCGCAGGCGCTGGATGTGCACGTTGACGAGACGCGTGTCGCCGTTGCCGTCGTAGCCCCACACCTTCTTGAGCAGGGTGGAGCGGCTGATGGCCTCGCCGCTGCCGGCGGCCAGCACGGCGAGCAGTTCGAACTCCATCGGCGTCAGGGCGAGGTCGGCGCCGTCCTTGGTGGCGGTGTGACCGGTGCGGTCGATGACGATCGCGCCGCGTTCGATGTGCTGCGGGTCGTCGTCGACGGCCGTCCCGCCGCCGTTGGAGGCGGTCGCGGCGGCGAGCTTCGCGCGGATGCGGAAGCGGGCGCGGATGCGGGCGAGCAGTTCGGCCACCTTGAACGGCTTGGGCACGTAGTCGTCGGCGCCCGCCTCGAGACCGGCGACCACGTCGACCGTGTCGGATTTCGCGGTGAGCATGATGATCGGCACGTTCGACGAGGTCTCGCGGATGCGCCGCGCCACCTCGGTGCCGTCGATGCCGGGCAGCATGACGTCCAGCAGGATGAGGTCGGGCTTCACGGTGGGGAACATCTCGACGGCGCGCAGGCCGTCGAGGCAGGTGGTGGTGCGGAATCCCTCGTTCTCCAAGACGATGGAGAGCATCTCGCCCAATGCCTGGTCGTCGTCGACGATGAGAATCATCTTTCCCGCGCCTTCGTCCTGCGTCATCGCATGCTCCTTCCCCGCCGTGGTGCCCGGCGTGAGCGTCCGTCGTGTCGTATCCGGTTCATTGTACCGCGTAACCGCTTACTTGTCCGCCCGTCCGTTCCCGTCGGACCCCGTGCCGGTCTTCCGTCCGCCATCCGGACCGTTCCCGGAGCCGTTTCCGGAATCGTTCACGGAGCCGTTCCCCGCGTGCAGGATCGGTTCGATGCGGGCGAGCCGCTCCCCCACCTCGCGCTCGTAGCCGCGGTTGTTCGGCCGGTAGTAGCGCCGGCCGCGCAGGTCCTCGGGCAGGTACTCCTGCGGGGCGACCGCGCCCGGCCAGTCGTGCGCGTACTTGTAGCCCTCGTGGTTGCCCCACTCCTTCATCAGCTTGGTGGGCGCGTTCCTCAGGTACAGCGGCACGGCGCCGATGTGGCCGGCGTCCACGTCCGCGAGCGCCTCGTTGATCGCCATGTAGCTGGCGTTCGATTTCGGGGCGGTCGCGACGGCGATGGCCGCCTCGGCGAGGATGAGGCGCGCTTCGGGCATGCCGACGAGCGCGACGGCCTGCGCGGCGGCGACCGTCACCTGGAGGATCTGCGGGGCGGCCATGCCGACCTCCTCGGCGGCGGCGATCATGATGCGGCGCGCGATGAACCGCGGGTCCTCGCCGGCGCGGATCATGCGCGCGAGGTAGTGCACGGCCGCGTCCGGGTCGGACCCGCGCATCGATTTGATGAACGCGGAGATCACGTCGTAATGGTCGTCGCCGTCCTTGTCGTAGCGCACGGTGGCCACGTCCATCACGGTGGAGACGACGTCGGGCGTGATGGTCGGGCGGCGACGTCCCTTCTCGCGCGCCTTGTCGCCGGTGACGGCGCCGGCGGCCGCCTCGAGGATGGTCAGCGATTTGCGCGCGTCGCCGCCCGCCATCCGCACGATCTCGGCGATGGCCTCGTCGGTGGCCTTCACTTCGCCTTTGAGACCGTGGTCGGAGGCGAGGGCGCGGCGGACGAGGTCGTCGAGCTGCGCCGGTTCCAGCGATTCGAGTTTGACGACGACGGAGCGGGAGAGCAGCGGCTTGATGACGGAGAAGCTCGGGTTCTCGGTGGTCGCGCCGATGAACGTGACGTCGCGGTTCTCGACGGCGGGCAGGAGCGCGTCCTGCTGGGATTTGGAGAAGCGGTGCACCTCGTCGATGAACAGGACGGTCTCCTCGCCGCGCGCGACGAGCCGTTCGTGCGCGCGGTCGAGCACGGCGCGCACGTCCTTGACGCCGCTGGTCACGGCGGACAGCTCCTCGAACACGCGGCCGGACTGGCGCGCGACGATCGTGGCGAGCGTGGTCTTGCCGACGCCGGGAGGCCCGAACATGATGATCGAGCTGGGCGCGGTGAGCGATCCCTTCGACGCCGGATTGGCGAGGCGGCGCAGGGGCGAGCCCTCCCCCAGCACGTGGGACTGCCCGATCACCTCGTCGAGCGTGCGCGGGCGCATGCGCACGGCGAGCGGACGCGTCACCTCGTCCGGAGCGTCCGACGCCGCGAACAGATCATTGTCGGTCATGCCATTTCCTTCCCGCCCCCGCCGGCGGGGGCTGTCGGCGACAGCCGACTGGGGGTGGCCGTGGCGTGCCCGATCACCACCCCCGCCCGTTTCACGGGAGCCCCCGCCGGCGGGGGCGCGATGTGGTCGGTCATTCGTTGCCGACCTTGTAGTCGAAGAAGACGACCTCGCCGCCCTCCTGGGTGGCGTCGAGGTCGACGACGCCTTCGATGGCCCAGTCGTGGTCGCCGTCGGAGTCGTCGATGATCTGGCGCACCTTCCACGAGTGCTCGTCCTTCTCGTGCTTCGTGTCGAGCATGAACAGGTCGGCGGAGCGGGCCTTCGCGTCGGTGTTCACGTATTCATGCTCGTCGTAGTAGTCGTCGAGCGCGTCCTCCCATTCGTGCACGCCGTAGCCCCAGTCCTTGTCGAGCGCGCCGAGCGTGTCCGGATCGTCAAGGTCCATGAGCGTGACGCGGCGGAACAGGGCGTTGCGCACGAGCACGGTGAGGCCGCGGCGGTCCTCGACGACGGCGTCGCGCGCGCCGGGCGCGGCGAGCGACGCGGCCGCCTCGGACGCGTCGGTGGAGCCGTCCGCGCCCGCGTTCTCCCATTCGTCGACGAGCGAGGAGTCGATGGAGCGCACGAGCACGCGCAGCCAGGCGATGATGTCGTCGAGCTGCTCGTCGCGCTTCTCCGGCGGCACGGTGCGGGCGAGCGCGCGGTACGCGTCGGACAGGTAGCGCAGGAGCGTGCCTTCGGAGCGGGCGATGTTGTAGCGGGCGATGTATCCGGTGAAGTCGGAGGCGGTCTCGACCATGTCGCGCACGACCGACTTGGGGCTCAGCCAGTAGTCGTTGGCCCACGGCACGTCGTGGCGGTACTGGTCGAACGCCGCGTCGAGCATGTCCTCCAGGGGCTTCGGGTAGGTGATCTCCTGGAGGCGGTCCATGCGTTCGTCGTAGTCGAGGCCGTCGGCCTTCATGTCGGCCATGGCCTTGTCGCGGGCGGCGCGCTCCTGGGCGCGCAGCACCTGCTTGGGGTCGTCGAGCGTCGCCTCGACCATGGAGATCACGTCGAGCGCGTACGTGTCCGACTCGGGGTCGAGGAGTTCCAGCGCGGCGAGCAGGAACGGCGAGAGAGGCTGGTCGAGCGCGAAGTCGTCGGGCACGTCGAGCGTCATCACGTAGTCCTTGCCGCCGTCGCGGCCTTCGAGCACCTCGATCACGTCGGTGTCGAACAGGGTCTGGAAGATCTCGTCGGCGCGCTGGTGGAGCTTCTCCTTCTGGTCGGGGGTCTGCGCGGAGTCGTCGATGAGGTCGTCGATGCGCGCGCGGGCGTCGCCGCCCTGCTCGACCTCGTTGAGCACCATCGAATGCGTGATCTTGAGGTGCGGCACGAGCGTTTCGGGCGCGGCGTCGATGAGCTTGTCGAACGTGTTCTGGTTCCACGTGACGAAGCCTTCGGGCGCCTTCTTGCGCTTCACCTTCTTGAGTTTCTTCGGGTCGCCGCCCGCCTTGGCGATGGCCTTCTGGTTCTCGATCTCGTATTCGGGCGCCTCGGCGACGACGAGGCCTTCCGTGTCGAAGCCCATGCGGCCGGCGCGGCCGGCGATCTGGTGGAATTCGCGGGCCTTGAGCCGGCGCATCTTCGTGCCGTCGAACTTGGTGAGCGCGGTGAGCACGACCGAGTGGATGGGCACGTTGATGCCGACGCCGAGCGTGTCGGTGCCGCAGATGACGGGCAGCAGGCCCTGCTGGGCGAGCTGTTCGACGAGACGCCGGTAGCGCGGCAGCATGCCCGCGTGATGGATGCCGACGCCGGTGCGCAGGAGCCTCTGAAGGATCTTGCCGAACGCGGTGGTGAACTTGACGCCCTTGATTGCCTCGGCGATCGCGGCGCGCTGCTCCTTCGAGGAGACGCCGGTGGAGGCGAGCGCCTGCGCGGTCTCCAGAGCGGCGTCCTGCGAGAAGTGGACGACGTAGATGGGGGTCTCGCCGTTCCTGAACGCGAGTTCGACGGTCTTCTCCAACGGGTCGAGCGTGTACTCGTAGCTCAGCGGCACGGGGCGCGGCGCGTCGGCGATCACGTCCACGTCGGGCACGTCGTTGAGCTCCTCGAGCTTGTTCGCGATCGCGTCGACGTTGCCGAGCGTGGCGGACATCAGGAGGAAGCGGGTCTGCGGCAGGGTGAGCAGCGGCACCTGCCACGCCCATCCGCGCTCCGGGTCGCCATAGTAGTGGAACTCGTCCATTGCGACCATGCCGATGTCCGCGTGCTCGCCCTCGCGCAGCGCCTGGTTGGCGAGGATCTCCGCGGTGCAGCAGATGATCGGCGCGTCCGCGTTGATGTGGCTGTCGCCGGTGATCATGCCCACGTTGTCGCGGCCGAACACCGCGACGAGGTCGAAGAACTTCTCGGAGACGAGCGCCTTGATGGGCGCCGTGTAGTAGGAGCGGCGGCCGGTGCACAAGGCGGCGAAGTGCATGCCGAGCGCGACCAGCGACTTGCCGGAGCCGGTGGGCGTGTTGAGGATCACGTGGTCGCCGGCGAGCAGGTCCATGATGGCCTCCTCCTGATGGGGCCACGGCTCGATGCCCTTGACGTCCTCCACCCAGCCGAAGAACCGTTCGTAGATGTCATCGTCCGTGAGGTTGCGCTCGCGTTCGCTCCCGTCCCATTCCGGGGCCAACCGCCCCAGCGACCCGTAGCGTGCCGTGATGTCGGTCTCATCGTGTGCCCCGTCGTCGCGCGCCACGTCGCCGCGACCGGCACCATCGCGGTCGGCACCATCGCGACCGGCACCGTCGCGACCGGCACCATCGCGCGTCGTCTCGTAGTCGTATTCCTTCTCGTCAATCATGCTTCACGAGTGTAGCCGCAGGAGCGCACCTGTCGTGAACCACGCCCCCGATCATCGGTGCCGAATGACTGCAATCCGACAATCCGAGCGTTGTTCCGATGCTCGCCGAAAGGGATATCCCGCGAAAGGGGCCCGTCTCCAAAAACCGAACGTACGCAACCGGCATCGCCTTGCTCTCCAGCCGCATGATGCAGCGCCGTCCCGTTCTTGACCAGTCCAATGACAAGCCGGTGTCTGATGAGACACCACGATAACAAGGTCAGCACCCGGTCAATACGGTCATACTGATCAACACGGTCATACTGATCAACACGGTCATACAAGTCGGACGACCAGGAAACGGGGGCCAGACACCACAAAAGATCCTACAGAGCTACAGGTCGATACGACCCAACACGGTCAGCACAAGTCCTCGACCAACACGGTCATACAAGTCAGCACCCGGTCAATACGGTCATACTGATCAACACGGTCATACAGGTCGGACGACCAGGAAACGGAGTCCAGACACCACAAAAGATCCTACAGAGCTACAGGTCGATACGACCCAACACGGTCAGCATAAGTCCTCGACCAACACGGTCAGCATAAGTCCTCGACCAACACAATCGGCACAAGCCAACACCCAGCCAACACGGTCATACAAATCAACACGGTCATACAGGTCGGACGACCAGGAAACGGAGTCCAGACACCACAAAAACTCCTACAGAGCTACAGGTCGATACGACCCAACACGGTCAGCACAAGTCCTCGACCAACACAATCGGCACAAGCCGACACCCAACCAACACAGCCGACACAAGCCGACACCCGACCAACACAAGCCAACACAAGCCAACACGCCATACATGTCAATACGGTCAATACGGTCAACTATCCGGCGAACCGTCACAGACCAAACCGTCACAGACCAAACCGTCACAGGACACCCGCCCCGCATGCCCGTCAACCACGCCCCGAGACATGCGTCAACTATCCGCTGAGACCAGACACGCCTCACATACCCACACTTCCCGGGACACCTCCGGTCAACGGTGTCCCATCCGACACTGACCTGCCACTGGCACGAACGCACTTCCCCTTCTCCTTATATTCACGCTGTCGAAGCCAATCGCGCGTTCCTGCCACACACGCCAGTCGCGCACCGCACTTCCCGGTACACCTCCCGGAGCACCCCGGCCAACGGTGTCCCATCCGACACTGACCTGCCACTGGCACGGACACGCTCCCCTCCTGCCCTCACCCCGAACGGCTTCCGGAAAGTGCGGAACAGGCTTTGGATACCGGCTACCCGCGACCCGCTACCGGTAACGGACAACCGGTCGTCTCGCTCTTGACCAGACCAATGGCACCGCGACGGACCGAATTACGAGATACGGGGATAGAATAGCGACAGGGGGCAGTGCCGCCCCATGCGCACGAGGGGATGCGATGATGAACACGACGGATATACTGCAAGCGATCATGGCCGACACGGGGTGGACCGCGAGCGAGCTGGCCAGACACATGGGCATCGACAAGTCGTCGGTCGCCAAGGTGCTGCGCGGCGAAAGAAGCATGGGATCCGATCTGCTCGCCAAAGGCTTGGAACGAGCCGGATTCACGGTCAGGGTCGAACGGTCGGCACCGTTCGACCCGTCTCCGACGGACGAACTGCACGGGCTTCTTGCCGAATTGCGTCGGCCGATCGACCAACGGCTCATCGACAACGGCATGACATGGCGTTCCCTGTCGTCGCGCCTCGACGACCTGTTCCACGCTTCCGACCGCGACGACCAATGCATCGCCTTCACGCAGGCGTCCTACGGCATACGGGACCATCGATGGCTCGCCACATTGGCGGGAATCTACCGTCACCTGCGGTGGGGAGACGGCACGTCGCGGCGCCTCATGGCGACGACCGCCATCTCCGTGGGACGCCGATACCGTCTCGCCTCGCCATGGTCTCCGCTGCCGACGACCATCATCGACCATGAACGCGAACGGTCGTCACGCAGGGGAAAGCATCCCGACACGACATTCTCCCATGAATTCCTCATCTACAACGTGCTGATACCGACCGCGGATCTTCCCGACGAATCCACGCCCACGAACGGCATCGGAACCAACGGCGGAACCACAAGGCAACGGACGGATATACTCTGAAAGCAACAACCAGTCGACAGTCATCGAAGCGGATGAGGGAAGAGGGAGACATCATGCGGTACTGCAGACGATGCGGAACGAGGAACACCAACGAGTGCCGGTTCTGCACGGGGTGCGGCAGCCCATTGACACCGACGGACACCGCACAGACGGGCGCCACGCAGACAGGAATCACGCAGACAGGAACCGCACGGACGGCGCTTCCGTCAAGGCGGCCTCCGTTGCCGCCGCGTCCCTCCGCACCGGTCTCCACCACGCACGGTCCCTCCACACCGTCCCGGCAATCGCCTCAGTACACGGCGCCCCGGCCGTCGGTGCCGCTCCCGGCCACGGCCACGACCACGACATCCGATGGACAGCCCGCCGTGCCGAAGACGACGGACAACGCCGACACGCTGAAATACGTCGCCGTCGCGCTGCTGCTGGGATTCCTAGTCGTCTGCGTCATCGTGGCGTTCGCGTTCACCAACAAGACGAAGGTCGACCCCTCGACATCATCGAACAACACATTGCCGGAGCTGCCTGCGGGCGTCGTCGGCTACTACTCCAACAAAGACTCCGATAAGGACAAGTGCACGATCTACAAGGGATTCCGCAAGTACTACGACACATCGTCGTGCCGCCCCAAGTGGATGGCGAACATCACATCCGATGGCACGCTCTCCAATGTCCCAAGCGGCACCCACTACCGGACCGAGGCGGATGGCGATGCACGTAGCGGCAGCTGGGATCTGACACGCGACCTGTACTTCCTGGTGGCCGACGGCGACATCGAGGAGGACGAAATCGACTCGTCGCTCAATCGTCAACTCGACGTGTGCGATGCCATCGATGAGAATAACGACTACTACACCGGGTGCCACGAGCTCGACTTCCGCGGCACCGACATCAACGGCTACTATCTGCACGTATTGTCGATCACCCCGCGTGAGATCGTCATCGCCTCGGATGCCAACGGCACCATCTACCGCTACGACGCCGAACAGAACTGACCTCCCGTCCCCTCCGCGCGAGCGCGGCTAGGCGGCGAGGCGGCGGCGCGCCTCGTCGGGGTCGACCTCCGGTTCCAGCGGAGGCCAGGACATGTTCATGTTCCTCAACGTGGTGCGCAGCAGCTCCGAGACGACGGCCCTCGAATACCAGCGGTTGTCGGCGGGGACGAGATACCACGGGGCGAACGTGGTGCTGGTCTTCTCGAACACCTCCTGCCACGCGTCCATGTAGTCGTCCCAACGGTCCCGCGCGTCCAGGTCGGAGATGTCGAACTTCCAGTATTTGGTGGGGTCGTCGAGTCGTGCGAGGAAATGCCGCCGCTGCTCCTCGCGGCTGGAGACGAGGAAGATCTTGATGACCGCGCATCCGGAGGCGACGAGACTGCGCTCGAACGCGTTGACCAGATCGTAGCGTTCTCGCCACACATCCTCGGGGAACGTGCCGTACACGTGCGGCATGACGATGTCCTCGTAATGCGACCGGTCGAACACGCCGATCCATCCGGGTTGGGGCAGTTCGCGCTCCACGCGCCACAGGAACCCGTGGGAGGCCTCCTCCTCGGTGGGTTTGCCGAACCCGTGGTAGTGGATGCCCATCGGGTCGCCCTGACGGAACACGTGGCGCACGATGCCGCCCTTGCCGGAGGCGTCCATGCCCTGCAGCACGATAAGCAGCCGTCTGGGCGAGCCCTTCACGCCGTTCGCGTACATGAGCCGCTGGTAGCGGGCGATGCCCGACGAACTCAGGTCGATGAACCGTTCGCCGTCGTACTTGTCGCCGTCGAATCCGGGCGTCTCCCCCGCGCCGGACGCGGCCATCTCCCCCACATCCACCCCGTGGTGGAACATGAGCCGCTGCGCGGGCGGCAACGACCAGACGGCGCTCAGCAGCTCGCTTGATTTGGCGGCGTTGGCGAGACGTTCCGCCACGGTGTCGCTCTCCTCGATCGCGCCGATGCGCGCCTCGGCCGCGTCGAGCGCCTTGTCGACGCGTTTGCGCGCCGACTTGCCGCCGCCCTTGCCGGTCTTCCTGTCGTCCTTGATGTCGTCCTTGGCCATGCGTCCGATTGTACGCCGCCGGGCCAGCCACGCCCAGGGCCCGCCACACCCCGGACCCCGTTCGCCCGACCGCGCTCATTCCAGATTGACCGGCAGGCAGTCGACCTGCCCGTAGCCGTTGGAATGGCACCAGTTCCACGCGTCGTCGGTCGATCCGAAACTCTCGCCGGAGATGATCACGTAGTATTTCGTCGGGTTCGCGTCGTAGGTCGGCCAGTCGCCGGACCAGATGAGCAGCACGTTCGGATGCTTGTCGCGCAGCGTGATGAAATGGGCGAGGATGTCGCGGCAGCTCCACGTCTTGCCGTCGATGACCATGCCCTGCCGTTTGCTCGACAGCTGCGTCGTGTACGTGCTCATGAAGCCGGAGGCCTTGGACTTGTCCTGCGCGACCTGCCATTGCAGGGCGTTGCACGCGTCCTGTTCGGCCTCGTCGTCGGAGGCGCTCTTGCCGCCGAGCGCCCCGGACTGGGAGGATGGTCCGGTCGACGTGGACGCGCCGGAACCGGAGGCGGCGGCGTAGACGTACTTGACGATGAGCTCGGCGGGATCGTCCTGGAACGTCTGTTCCAGTTCTGTGGCGGGACGGTAGAACTGCGTGGGCGCATACGAGAGCTTGATCCGCTTGCCCTTCGCGGGGATCGTCTGCATGTCGGACGAGAAGTCGAACACGGCGTCGGCGACCGTATCGCCGCCCGAATCGCGCAGCGTGACGCGCGTCGCATCGTCGTCGAGCGTGGTGGTCGTGCCGGATTCGCAGTCGTCGGACGGCGTGACGAGCACAGTGACGACCAGATCGTTGCCGACGCTTTCGACGGAGACGACCTTCATGTCCGGTTCCGCGTCGCAGGCGAGGTTTTTGCCTTCCGTATCGGGCCAGTAGTCGTCGCCGTAGTCCGGCGTGGAGGACCCGGAGGACGCCGACGTGTCCGACGACGATTGCGCCTGCGTGCCGAACTGGAACGGATCGTTGCCCTGCGACACGGAGATGACGTACATCAGCAGCAGAATCAGCAGACCAATCAGGATCGGGGACAGCACGGCGAGCGTGACTTTCATACTCGCGGTCATCCCCGACGATCCGGACGCGTCCGGGCGAAGGGGCCGCGCCGCCGGCACCTGCGGCTGCGTGACGGGCGTATGCGACGAAGACGCGGTCGGCGCCGTTGCACCGCCCGTCGCCGGCCGCGGCGGAACGCCCGGACGCGGCGGCATCGCGGGCGACGGCGCGACGCCCGGCCGCACGCCATACGGCACGGTGCGGTTCGCGCCGCCGTCGAGCACCGTCGCGTCGTTCACCGGCGCGGCGGCGAGCGGCGCGCCGCATTCCGTGCAGAACCGGCATCCCTCCGGATTCGAGAATCCGCACTGCTGACAGACCATGGTTCCTCTCCGTTCTCCTTGACGTCCGCGGCGACCGCTGCGATGCGGCCG
>NZ_NMWT01000022.1 GCF_002860365.1 Bifidobacterium parmae | reverse complement strand
AGTCTGGGCCGTATCTCAGTCCCAATGTGGCCGGTCGCCCTCTCAGGCCGGCTACCCGTCGAAGCCACGGTGCGCCGTCACCGCACCGTCAAGCTGATAGGACGCGACCCCATCCCGTACCGGTAAGACCCTTTCCCAGAAAACCATGCGATCAACTGGAACATCCGGCATTACCACCCGTTTCCAGGAGCTATTCCGGAGTACGGGGCAGGTCGGTCACGCATTACTCACCCGTTCGCCACTCTCACCCACCAGCAAGCTGGCAGGATCCCGTTCGACTTGCATGTGTTAAGCACGCCGCCAGCGTTCATCCTGAGCCAGAATCGAACCCTCCACAAAAAAACATTGCAGAAAGACATCGACAGATGACTCTCATTAAAAACAATTGACGGAACCTCTAATAAGGAAAGAGGTTCGCACAAAAACCCCGACCCTCTTCAACGCCCCTCGGCGACTCCAGGAAAACCCCGAAGCGAGAATCGGACTGGCAATCATTGACTATAAAGAAGTAAGTAGTACAACACACTCTTGAGTTCTCAAACCACCACCACGTCAACGGGCAAACCGAACCAACCAGAAGAAGGGGAATCAGCCCGCCGCGCTGAGCGGCAACAGGTGAATAACCTACACCAACCCAACCAACCACGCAAACCCACCCCACAACAACACCCCAAAACCCCCGGAAACACAACACTCCCACGGCGTGTCGCAACACCACCGAAACACACACCCAAACCACACCACCCGGACCACCCACCGACGCGCTCCGCGCGCCACCTCCCGCCAGCGGGAGGAAACACACACCACCCACAGACCGACCAGCCACCCTCCGACGCGCTGCGCGCGCCACCTCCCGCCAGCGGGAGGAGCGGGTCACTCCGTGTCGGGAGGAGCGGGTCACTCCATGTCGAGGGGGACGGGGTGGTCGGGGGCGGGGAACGCTTGGGACAACAGCTCATACTCGGCGTCCGAGAGCGGGGAGTCGAGTACGGCGGCGTTGGCGAGTACGTGTTCGGGCACGCCGGAACGCGGGATGGCGATCATGTCGGGCTGGTGGAGCACGAACGCGAGCAGCACCTGCATCGGCGTGAATCCGTGTGCGGCCGCGACCTCGTGCACCGCCGCGCTGCCGAGCAGCCCGTCACGCAGGCGCCCGGCCTGGGCGAGCGGACAGTACGCCATCACGGGGATATGCCGCCCGCGCAGCCACGGCAGCAGATCGACTTCGATGCCGCGCGACCCCAAGTGGTAGAGCACCTGATCGACGCAGCAATGCGATCCGCGGGACACGTCCATCAGCTCGCGCATGTCGTGCAGGTCGAGGTTCGAAACGCCCCACCGACGGATCAGACCGTCATCGACCGCCCGTTCCATGCAGTCGACGGTCTCGCGCAACGGCACGCTGCCACGCCAATGCAGCAGGTACATGTCAAGGTAATCGGTACCGAGACGACGCAGCGACGCCTCCAGACTGCGGCGCAGGTGACGGCGTCCGGCGTTGTGCGGATACACCTTCGAGACGAGGTACAGCGATCCGCGATCATACCCGTCGATCGCCGCGCCGACGAGCCGTTCGGCGCCTCCGTCCGCGTACATCTCCGCCGTGTCGATCAGGCGCACGCCCGCATCCAGTCCGGCGCGCAACGCCGCTGCCTCGTCGTCGAACGGCCGGCGCCCCTCGCCCAGATACCAGGTTCCCATGCCGAGCCGCGGCATCACGCTCCCGTCCGGCAGCGTCACCTCTTGCGGCGTCGTTCCGTGCGGCGGCGTCTCGCCGCGACGCGTGTTCCGATCGTCCCGCGCATCATCCGCATGCACATCACCGACCATACGTCATGCCTCCTTACCGGCATCGGACGGCGACGCGCATCGCATCCGACGCATCAGGTCCGGCACGTCGCCATCCGGGTATCGCCATCCGGGTCGAACGGCGGATTCCACCCACGATTGTATCGCCGGCGGCCACCGCAATCCACGGATCACAGCGATCCACCGCTCGCCGCGACACCGCGCATCACCGCGTGGATTCGCGTGCGATGACCTCCGACTCGCAGGTGAGCAGCTCCGGTTTCGTGATGTCGCCGCGGATGCGCCCGAGGATCCTCTCGACCGCGACGGGCGCCGTCCATTCGAGACGCGACGACATGGTGGTGAGCGGGATCTGCAGGTACGGCGCCTCCTCGATATCGTCGAAGCCGATCACCTGCACTTGGGCCGGCACGTCGATGCCGCTGGTGCGCAGCGCGGTCATCGCGCCGATCGCCAACTGGTCGTTCAACGCGACGACGCCGTCGAACGGCACACCGGAATCGATGAGACGCTGCGTGGCGCGCGCTCCAGCGCCGATCGTCCAGTCCACGTCCGCGGCCATGTCGCCGACGAGCCGCGCGTCCACCGTGATGCCGCGGCGACGGCTCTCCTCGATGATGCCGCGCAGTCGCAGCTGCGCATTGCCTTCGGTCGCCCCCAGCAGCGCCGCCTCGTCGTAGACGCCGCGCGCGCCGACCACGGCGAGACGCGTGGAGCCGTGGTCGTACAGGTATCCGGCGGCGCGGGCGGCCGCATGCACGTCGTCCGGGGTCACATGGTCGGCGACGCCCCACGTGGTGCGCGCGCCGACCACGACGAGCGGGAAATCGACCTTGAGATCGTCGGGCGTGATGGTCTCCACCTCGCTCATCGACAGGATCATGCCGTCGGAGACGGTGGTGTTGAACTTCTCCAGCAGGTCGCGCGCGCCCTTCGCCGAGCCTTCCGCGTACGTGGTGACGTACACGGAATAGTCGTGCTGCCGCGCCGCGTCGATCACGCGGTTGGCGAGTTCGGCGAGGTACGGCGGGGTGAGCGACGGCACGGCGAGCGTGATGAATCCGGTGTGGTCGCGGTTCAGGTTGCGTGCGGCCACGTTGACGCGGTAGCCGAGATCCTTGATGACCGTTTCGACGCGTTCGCGCGTGGCCTCGCTCATGCGCCCGTTGCCGTTGATCACGTTCGAGGCGGTCTTGAGCGAGACGCCGGCCTCCTGCGCCACGTCGCGCAGGGTGACGCGTCTTTTCGCCGGTTTCGTCCCGCTCATCTCCGCACCTCGCTTCCATTGCTCCGACCGTCGCCATTCTACCCGCCCGCGGCCGGCGTGGACTACACGCGGCGCACGGTCGTCGTGATGAGGATGGCGTTGCGCCGCAGCGTGTACGCGGCGGTTCCGCCCGCGTCGATCGTTGCGTCCGCGGCATCCGCACGATCCGCACGGTCCGCCGTTCCGGCTTCCGTGCGGTGCGCGACGACCGGTTCGCCGGGAACGCCTTCCAGCGTGACGTCGCCGCGCGTGCGGTTGAGGTAGAAGTCGAAGCGGATGGCACCGTCCGCGGATTCGCGGATGGTGTGGATGATGCGGGAATCCGTGACGTCGCCAAGTCCCAGCGAGGGGATGAGGGCGGCGATGTCGTGGCGGTCGAGGTCGCAGCCGACGTAGATGCCCCGACCCTCGCCATAGGGATGGCTGGTGACGGCGGGCGTGCCGTCGAGCTCCCAATCGGCGGCCGCCTCGCCCGCATACGTGGCGATGACGGTCGCGTCTGGGGCGACGGAGGTGACGTCGGTCTGCCACAGTCGGGTCGTCAGTCCGTTCGACAGCGCAATCGCGTCGGGTTCTCCTTCGGCTTCGGGACCGAGGATGTTGAACTCCTCGCCGCGCACGCCGAGCACGTCGCGCAGGAGCCCTTTGCCGGCGCCCGGGTAGCCTCCGAGACCGGCGTGGAAGTGTTCGTCGATGATGCCGGTCGCGTAGTCGACGACGACGGTGCCGCCCGCTTCGGCGAAATCGGCGATGCGTCGCACGTCGGCGTCGGACAGGACGAGCACGCTCGGCAGGACGATGGTCCGGTAGCAGCTCCAGTCGTAGGCGAGCGGGACGATGTCGGCGCGGCTCCCCGCGTCGAGGAAGGCGCGATACCAGTCGCGCACGTCATGCCAATGGCCGAGCTTCATGCTCGGCAGGGTCTCGCTGCGCGTCGCCCATTCGCTTGTCGCGCTGAACAGGATCGCCGTGCCGGAACGCTTCAGCTCCGTGCCCTGCAATCCCGCATCGGAGAGCGCGGCAAGCGTCCTGCCGAGTTCGACGACGCCGCGGAAGATCTTGGAGTCCTCGCCGGCGTGCGGCACCATCGCGGAGTGGAACGCCTCGGCGCCGGAACGCGACTGCCGCCATTGGAAGAAGTTGATCGCGTCGGCGCCCATCGCAACGTGGGCGAGCGAGTCGCGCATGAGCTCGCCGTGACGCTTGCGCGTGTTGAGCTGCTTCCATTGGACGGCGGACGTGCCGTGCTCCATCACATACCAAGGTTTGCCGAGGGCGAGGGAGTCCATGAGCGCGTCCGAGCAGGCGAGTTCATCGAGATGGGATTCGCCCTCGTGGAAGTAGTGGTCGTTGGAGACGAAGTCGACCTCGTCCGCCCACTGCGCGTAGTCCATGCAGCACTGGTCGGTGGAGACCATGAAGTTCGTGGTGAACGGCTTGCCGGGACAGATCGCCTCGATCGCGTCGCGTTCCGCCTTGTAGAAGTCGAGGAGCATGTCGTTGCCGAACCGTTCGTAGTCGAGCTGCTGCGGCGGGTTGACCATGCTGTCGCCGCCCATATGGCGCGGCAGCAGCACCTCGTCGAACGCGTTGACATGCTGCGACCAGAAGGCGGTGCCCCACGCCTCGTTCAACGCGTCGACGGTACGGTACTTCGCCTCGCACCATGCGCGGAACGCGTGAAGCGCGTCGTCCGAATAGTCGTGGCGGTTGTTCCAGCCGTACTCGTTGCCCATATGCCATGCGGTGACATACGGGTTGTCCTTGTAGTGTTCGGCGAGCATGCGGCACAGGCGCAGCGCGTACTCCTTGAACACGGGGCTGGTGGGCCGCCAGGACTGGCGGGACCCGGCGTTGACGACGTGGCCGTACCGGTCGACGGGCAGGACCTCCGGATGCTTCTCGTACAGCCACAGCGGCGCGGTCGCCGTGGCGGAGGCGAGGTCGACGGCGATGCCGGCCTTGCCGAGCCGGTCGATGACGGAGTCCAGCCAGTCGAAGGTGAATTCGCCTTCGCGCGGCTCGATCCGGTCCCAGCTGAAGATGGCGAGGGCCACCGTGTTGACGTGCGCCTCGCGCATGAGCCGGATGTCGTCGTCGATGGTCTCGTCCGGCCACTGGTCGGGGTTGTAGTCGCCGCCGAACGCGATGCCGCGCCCGTCCGGCGTGAGCAGAGCCGGCCACCTGAACGCTCTACGAGTAGTCATGATGGATCCTTTTGGGATATTTACTGGTGTTTACTCCTTGACGGCGCCGGCGGCGAGGCCGGACTGCCAGTACTTCTGCAGGCAGAGGAAGGAGATGACGAGCGGGATGATGGTGATGAGCGAGCCGGTGATCACGAGGTTCTGGATCGCCTGGCCGCCCGCCGTGCTCGCCTGGTCCTTCCACTGGTTGAGGCCGATGGTCAACGGATACCACTGGGAGTCCTTGAGCATGATCAACGGCAGGAAGTAGTTGTTCCATGTGGCGACGATGGCGAACAGGGCGGTGGTGACGATGCCGGGCGCGAGCAGCGGCAGTGAGATCTGGAAGAACGTGCGGAACTCGCCGGCGCCGTCGACGCGGGCCGCTTCGAGCAGTTCGTCCGGCACGGCCTGGTCGGAGAAGATCCACATGAGGTACAGGCCGAACGTGGAGACGAGCGACGGGATGATCATCGACCATGGGGTGTTCGTGAGCCCGAGCTTGGCGAACAGGAGGAACTGCGGGACCGCCAGCGCGATGCCGGGCACGGAGATGGCGCCGATGATGATCGCGAAGCACAGTCGGCGCCCGGGGAAGCGGAACTTGGCGAGCGCGTAGCCGCCCATGATGGCGAGCAGGGTGGCGCCGCCAGCGCCGACGACCACGTAGAGGATCGTGTTGACGAACCAGCGGCCGAAGATGCCGTCCTGATAGGTGAACACGGTGACGATGTTGTCCCAGAGGGCGAACGTGTGGCCGAAGCCGAGACCGAACGTGGACGTGAAGTCGGATTGGGTCTTGGTGGCGTTGATCATCAGGTACACGAACGGGAACAGGCAGTAGACGGCGAAGATCGCGCACACGATGGTGAGGCCGATCGAACGGGTGGGGTTCGCCGGGTTGGAGAATCCGGTCTTGGCGGCGCGTCTGCGTTCCGCCGCCTCGTCGCGTGCGATGCGCTTCTGGCGCGCCTTCTCGGCGGCCTTCGCGGCCTTCTCCTGGGCTTTGAGCTCGGCGGGGGTCAACGTTCTGATGGTTCCGGCGTCGCCGGTCGCGGTTGCGGTTGCGGTGCTCACTTCATCTGCTCCTTCATGCTCTTGAGCTGGACGATGTACGCGATGGCCATGGTGATGACGGCCATGACGATCGCCAATGCGGCCGCGTAGTTGGCTTGGTTGCCGCTGAAGCTCAGGTTGTAGGCGTACATGTTCGGCGTGTAGTACGTGGTGATCGCGTTGCCGGGCACCATGTTCTGGAGGATCGAGGGTTCGTTGAACAGCTGGAACGAGCCGATGATCGAGAAGATCACGGTGATCGCGAGGCTGCCTTTGAGTTCGGGCAGTTTGATCTTCTTGACGATCTGCCATTCGGAGGCGCCGTCGATCGATGCGGCCTCGTAGAGGCTGTGCGGGATCGTGGAGAGCGACGAGTAGAAGATCAGCATGTTGTAGCCCGCGTATTCCCACGTGTTGATGTTCGCGATGGAGGCGAGCAGCACGTCTGGTTTGAGCACGTCGATGTTCGTTCCGAGCAGGTCGTTGAGGGAGCCGACGAGGCCGTACTTGGCGCCGTAGACGAAGCCCCAGATCATCGTGGAGACGACGGCGGGCACCGCGTAGGGCAGGAACGTGGAGATGCGGAAGAACTTGGTGCCGTGCAGCTTCATCGAGTCGAGGGCGAGCGCCATGGCGGCCGCGAGGAACAGCATGATCGGCACCTGGAAGACGGTGAAGACGGTGACGCGGCCGACGGACGACCAGAATTGCCGGTCGGCGAGCAGTCGCGTGTAGTTCTCGAACGCGACGAACCTGGTGCCGCCGATCATCTGGTTCTTGAAGAACGAGATGTAGACGGCGTACGCGATCGGGATGATGAACACGAAGACGAAGACGACGGCGAACGGCCACATGAACTTCCAGCCGCGCCAGTCGGCCTTGTGCTTGTTGATGCGGGCCCGCGCCGTGTGGCGCGAGGCCATGTCGGGCAGGAGGCCCGTCGTCTGTTCGGATGTCTGTGCGGACATTGGTGGTCCTTTGCGAGAGGGGAATCGTCTGATCGATGGGCATGGCATGGGGCGGGGATGACGGAATCCCCGCCCCATGCGTGAGGGCGTCGCGGCGACCGGGAAGAAAGGCCGTCGGGCGGAAGGAGGAGGCGCCCGACGGCGGTGCCGCGAGGTCTTAGGCCGGGTGGACGGCCGTCACTTGACGGTGACGGTGTAGCCCTGGTCCTCGCCCTGCTTGGCGAGCTTGTCGCCGTAGTTCTTCAGCGCCTGTTCGAGGGTGATCTCCTTGGTGTACGCCTTGGAGACCTCGTCGCCGTAGGCGGACTGGGCGAACGGGTTGTACGGCAGGTACTGGAACTTCTCGGTCGGGCGCTGGGCGGCCTCGGCGAGGATCTTGTTCACGTTCTGGCCGCCGAAGTAGTCGTTGGTCTTCTTGTTGGCCTCGGTGGTCGGGTCGGTGAACGAGTCGGAGGTGAGGATCTTCTTGAGGGACGGGAAGGTGCCGGTGTCGGCCATCTTCTGCGCGCCGTCGCCATGGGTCATGTATTCGACGAACTTGTAGGCGGCGGCCTGGTTCTTGGAGAGCTTCACGACGGACAGGGCGGAGCCGCCGTCCTCGGCGGAGACCTTCTGGCCCTCCTCCCACTGCGGCAGCTGGGCGACGCGCCAGTTGCCGGCCTGGTCGGGGGCGCCGGTCATCAGGTTGATCGGCATCCACGCGCCGATGGTGAGCGAGGCGAGGGTGCCGTCGTTGAGCTCGCGGTTCCAGTCGTCGGACCAGTTCGGGGTCTTCGTGTCGACGAGGTCCTCGTCGATGAGCTTCTGGACGAACGTGATGTAGCGCTGCATGCCCTCGTCCTTGGTCATGTTGATGGTGATGTTCTCGCCGTCGACCTTCCACGGCTTGGCGCCGGCCTGCCAGACCTGCGCGGTGAACGGCTGGTAGTCGCCGGAGGTGCCGGCGAGGTTCGTGATGTAGGAGCCGGTGGCGCGGATCTTCTTGGCGGCCTCGTAGTAGTCGTCCCACGTCGTGATGGATTCGCCGTCGACGCCGGCCTTGTCGAACACGGCCTTGTTGTAGAAGAACATCTCCGGGCCGGAGTCGATGGGCAGCGCGTACGGCTTGCCGTTGTACTGGAGCTTGTTCCACGGGCCGGCGGCGAAGTCGGATTCGAGCTTGTCGGCGCCGAACTGGCTCAGGTCGACGAGGCCGTCGGTCACGGCGAACTGGGTGACGGTCGGATCCTCGAGCATGACGACGTCGGGCGCGCCGTTGCCGGCGGCGATGGCGTTGGAGAGCGCGGTGGAGGTCTTCTCGGCGGTGCCGGTGTTGTTGAACTTGACGGTGATGCCGGGGTTGGCCTTCTCGAATCCGGAGATGATCTCCTTCATCGAGTTGCCGGAGTCCCAGCCCCAGAACACGAGTTCGGCGTTGTCGGCGTCGCCCTGTCCGGAGTCGGAGCCGCCACCGCAGGCGGCGAGTCCGACGAGGGTGGCCACGGCCGCGGCGGCCGCGATGACCTTCTTGACGTTGCGCATGTTCATTCTCCTTATCCTCGTCGCGGAGACCTTCCTCCGCGACGCTCCTGACGAGTGCCTCCAAGCGGTACACCCGTGTACCAACAGGTATTATGATACACCTGTGTACCTTTGTGGGGGTCCGGCGTGTCGCCCCAAGCCCATCCGCCCGCCCGGCGCCACGCCACGCGTCCCGCAGGCTCCCTCGGCGACCTCCCCGCAGCCCTCCGGCTGACACCACGGCCGAATTCGTCACCGGCGCGTGGAATGCACCATGACGAAAACGGCACCCCCGGCTACTATCGGTATGTAATCCCCCATCGATGCATTGAGAGGAAGGCGCATGGCGGGTCTGTTTCATGCTGTCTCGAAACAGCGGAACCCCTTGGGAACGGCCGTACGGCTGCACGGCTCGGGACGGTACACCTTCGGTCTGGCGTTGAGCGCCGGCCTCGCGGGCCTGCTGTACGGGTACGACACCGTCTCCATCTCCGGCGCCATCGAGTTCCTGCGCACCCGCTACCGGCTCGACACCGTGATGGAGGGCCTCGTCATCTCCTCGATCATGCTGGGCGCGATCATCGGCGCCGCCTGGGCGGGCTTCCTCTCCGACCGGTTCGGCCGCCGCCGCGTGCTCATCGCCGGCGGATGCTTCTTCTGCATCTCCGCCGTGTGGAGCGCGATCACGTTCGGCCCCTACGACCTGATCGCCGCACGCGTCGTCGGCGGATTCGGCATCGGCCTGACCGCCGCGCTGGCCGTCACGTACATCACCGAATCCGCGCCGACCAACATCCGCGGCACGCTCACGTTCTCCTATCAGATGCTCGCCGTGTGCGGCATCTTCCTGACGAACGTCATCAACTACATCATCGCCTCCTACGGCACGCCCGCATGGGACCTGTCGACCGGCTGGCGCTGGATGCTCGGACTCGGCGCGATCCCGGCGCTCGCCTTCCTGCTCGCCATGTGGCGCGCGCCCGAAAGCCCCCGCTACCTCATCCAGCACGACCGCGCCGACGAGGGGTTCCGGGTGCTCGAGCACATCCTCGGCACCGAGGACGCCCGCATCCGCACCGACGACATCCAGGCGTCCATCCAACTGGAACGGGAGATGTCGAGCGAGTTCACCGACCTGTTCCGCCCCGGTCTCGGCAAGGCGTTGTTCATCGGCATCTTCCTCGCCGTGTTCAACCAGGCGGTCGGCATCAACGCGATCTCCTACTACGGTCCGGTCATGTTCTCCCGTCTCGGCTTCGGCGGCGACACCGAATTCCTCGCCTCCGCATGCGTGGGCGGATTCGAGCTCGTGTTCACCGTGATCGGCATGTACCTGATCGACACGATCGGCCGCAAACGCCTCATGGCCGTGGGATCGGGACTGATGACCGTGTTCGCCATGTGCATCGCCGGATCGTACATCGTCGGCATGCCGCTGCTCACGCTCGTGTTCATCATGCTGTTCGCCGCCTCGTTCGCGTTCTCGATGGGACCGATCCCGTGGGTGGTCATCCCCGAACTGTTCCCCACGTTCCTGCGCGGCCGCGCCACCGGCCTGTGCGTCATGTGCCTGCTGACGGTGAACTGGGCGGTCGCGCAGTTCACGCCGATGATGGTCGACAGCCTCGGCGGCGGCATCACCTTCCTCATCTTCGGCCTGCTCGACATCGTCTGCATGTTCGGCATCGTCACGCTCGTGCCGGAGACGATGGGACGCACGCTCGAGGAGATCGAGCATCTGTGGCAGCCGCGCACGTCGCTCGCCGCCGCACGATACGCGTTGAGCTCGGCGGACGCGAACATCCGCCACGCGGAGGCGGCGATCGTGAGCGCCGAGAACGAGCGCCTGCAGGCGATGGGCATCATGGAGGCGGCGGAACGCGCACGCGTCGCCGCCCAGAAGCAGATCTTCGAGATCCAGGCGAAGGAACGCGCGAAGGCGGAGCGCCTGTCCGCCGAACGCGCCGTCGAGGAGGCGCGCAGGGCCGCGCACACGCTCATGTCCGTGCCGCTGCCGCCGAACGCCGGCGCCGCGGCGTCGGCGACGCACCGTCACCCCACGGCTGACGATCTCACCACGCGCGTCACGCACGAGTTCGACACGGAGAACGGCGGCGACGACAAGCTGATGTCCACCACGGTGCCACTCGCCCGGTCCGACGCGCATCCGGATGCGGTCGCCGCGACGGAACGCGCGCACCGCATCGCCGCCGATCTCATGGCCGGCACCGCCACCGCGGCCGAACTGGGCGACGACGAGGTGCGGCGCATCACCGTCGAATCCAATCCGATGAACGGCGCGGACATCGCCCGCGACATCACCGTCGACCTGCCGGAACGCCAGCCGGGACATGAGCCGGAACGCGAGCCGGACCTGCCGGCGCGCGACCTCGACGCGGACGCGACGGCCGCCGTCGACGCCATCGACATGCTCGACGTCGCGGACAAGGGCAGGACCACGGCGGCGACCGACTCCCGCCACACCGACATCGACCCGACCGCGTTGGACGACGCCGAACTGCCGGACATGGACGCGACCCGGCGCCTCGACCCGCGGCGCATCCCGCCGACCGCCAGCGCGCCGGACCCGCTGATCGCCGCCCGCGAGCACGCGGATACGCTGGCCCGCCAACGCGCCGAGGACGCGCGCGAGGCGAAGGCCATCGACGACGCCCTCGACACGTTGGACTCGTTCATCAAGGGATAGTCTGCGCATGCGAAAGCCCCCGCCGATCTTCGACGGGGGCTTTCGCATGCTTCCGGGCCATCGTGACAGTCCGGAGAACCGCGCTCAGAACGCCACGACGCGGTCGGCGATGCGCATCGCCGATTCGCGGTGCGAGACCAGCACGGCGGCGCGGCCCTCGGACGTGTCGCGGATGGACCGGAGAATGACCGCCTCGTTCAACGCGTCGAGACGGCTCGTCGGCTCGTCGTACAGCACAAGGTCGGCGTCGCGCAGGAACACGCGAGCCAGACCGATGCGCTGGCGTTCGCCCTCCGACAGCCGGTCGCCGAGCTCGCCCACCGGGGTGTCGAGTCCCCTGGGCAGCGAGTCGACGAGGTCCAGCGCGGAGGCCTTGGCGAGGGCGTCGCGCAGGAGCCCGTCGGTCGCGGAGCAGCCTCCGCGCTCCCCCTGCGGCAAGGCGAGCAGCAGGTTGTCGCGGATCGTGCCGTCGAACAGGTGCGTCTCCTGCCCCATGAGCGCCTGCACGCGGCGGCGGTGATGCGCGTCCACGTCGGGCAGCGGCGTGCCGGACAGGGTCACGCGTCCGGCCTGCGGGTCCCAGTAGCGCATGAGGAGCTTGATCGTCGTGGACTTGCCGCGCCCGGACGGCCCCTGCACGCCGAGGATGCCGGTGGCCGGCACGTCGAGGGAGAAGTCGGCGAGGACGGGGGCGGAGTCGGCGGACACCCCCTCAGTCCGCGTTGCGGACAGCTCCCCCTCAAGGGGGAGCAAAGAAGAAGCCTCCGGCTCAAGCAGAGGGCGCGAAGAAGCGGTACCGTCCGGTTCAGGCAGGGGGCGCGAAACGGAGGAGGGGTAGGCGAAGGTGACGTGGTCGAGGCGCATGCCTTCGTAGCGGGGAGCGGCGGTGCCGGTCTCGGTGACGGCCGGGGTCTCGTCCATCAGGGCGAACAGGCGGCGGGCGGAGGCGAACGTCTGCGTGAGGTTCGCGGGCAGGGCGCTCAACGCCATCGTCGGGCCGAACGAGCTGGCGATCAGCGTGAACGCGACGACCAGCGCCGGCCCATGCAGGGGCGCGGCGGCGGCGAGCGCGATGGCGAGCGCGGCGGCGGCCGTGGTGAGCGCGAGCACGAGCACGCCGGCGATGCCGGCGAACCGGCCGTTGACGCGGCTCAGCCGCACGTGTTCCGTCCACAGGCGTTTCGTGAGCCGCACGATCACGGCGACGCGGTCCTCGCCGCGGCCGAAGCGGATGATCTCGCCGAGGCCGCGCATGTCGTCGAGCATGACGTCGTCGAGCGACGACGCCTGCCTGCGGATCGTGGGGCCGAGGTTCCGCACGCCGGTCGCGAAGAAGCGCGGCACGAGCACGCCGATGACGAGATGCGCGACGATGAGCGCGAGCGCCATCCACGGGTCGAGCGTGAGCAGCAGGACCGTGTAGACGACGGTCGTGGCCGCGGCGATGACGACGGGGCTGATGGTGTGCGCGAAGAAGATCTCCAGCAGTTCGACGTCGGTGGTGACCAGAGCGATGAGGTCGCCCTTGCCGTGTCCGGCGAGCTTGGCGGGCGCGAGACGGCGGAGCGCGGCGAACGCCTTGGATCGGAACAGGGCGAGCAGGCGGAAGGCGACGTTGTGGTTGAGATACTGTTCGACGTAGCGCATGAGGCCGCGCAGCAGCGCGCACACGATCATCGCGGCGACGGCCGGCGCGACGCCCATGTTCCACACGGAATGGCCGGCGATCGCGAACGCGCCGACCATCGCGAACACGGGCAGCATCGTGGCGGCGAGGTGGCCGATGGTGCCGGCGAGCGACGCGGCGGCCATGAGCCGCGCGAGCGGCCGGGCCTCCCCCAGCAGCCGTGTGATGGTCCGGAACGTGGAGAGGGGTCGGGCCGGCTTGTCGGCAGGTTGGCCCGGCGTGGCCGGAGCGGCGCTCTCCCCCAGTCCCGCGTTGCGGGACAGCCCTCTCGTCAGAGGGGGCTTGTTCTCCTCGTTTGCCTCCGAGTCACCACCAAGGCGCTCGATGTCGGCCTGGGTGCGGAAAAGCTTCGCGTACTTGCCGCCGTCGATGGCCATGAGTTCGGCGTGCGTGCCGTCCTCGACGCTGCTGCCGTGGTCGAGGACGACGATATGGTCGGCGTGTTCGGCGTTGGCCATGCGGTGCGTGATCATGACGACCGTCCTGCCGTCCCTGTGCGCGAGGTCTCGGATCGCGTCGAGGATGAGCGTCTCGCTTTCCACGTCGACGCTGCTGGTCGCCTCGTCGAACACGACCACCTGCGCGTCGTGCAGGAGGGCGCGGGCGATGGCGATGCGCTGGCGCTGCCCGCCGGACAGGTTGGCGGCGTCCTGTTCGATCGTCATGTCGAGTCCGTCGGCCTGCGCGCGCACGAAATCGTCGATGCGGGCGCGCTTCAGCGCCTCCCACATCATCGCGTCCGTATCGGCCGCGGCGTCGTCGTCGATCCGTTTCGGCAATGCCATCGCGAGGTTCTCGCGCAACGTGCCGGCGAACAGGTGGCTGCGCGCGCCGATCACCGTGACGGCGCGCGACAGCGTCTCGCCGGAAAGCGTCGCGACCTCCGCGCCGGCGAGACGCAGCGAGCCGGAGTATCCGGCGAGCGTGCCGGCGAGCAGCGCGGCGGCCGTCGACTTGCCGGAACCGGAGACGCCGACGATGGCGGTGAGTTCGCCGGGACGCACGTCGAAGGCGACGTCGGCGAGCGCGGGCGCGGCGTCGGCGTCGGCGTCGCCAGCCGCGCCGGCCGCGCTGCCGGAACCGTCGCCGTACGCGTAGGCGACGTGGTCGAACGTGACGTCGAGACCGGCGTCGCGCGTTTCGGGCAGGTCGGCGTCGCCGCGCGCGGGTTCGGGCGCGTCGAGGAGCGCGAAGATGCGTTTCGTGGAGGTCATGCCGTTCATCGCGACGTGGAAGAACGAGCCGAGCTGGCGCAGCGGGATGAAGAAGTCGGCGGACAGCAGGACGATGAGCAGCAGCGAGGCGAGCGTCATCGGCGCGCCGACGGAGAAACGCCACAGGGCGACGCCGATGCCGGCCGCGGTGCCGCCGTAGGCGACCGCGTCCATCGCGGTGAGGGAACGCAATTGAATCTGCAGGACGCGCATCGTCATCACGCGGAAGTTCTCGGCCTTCCCGTCGAGTTCGCGGGCGGCGCGGCCGTCGGCGTCGAACGCCTTCAGCGTCTCAAGGCCCTGCAGGTCGTCGAGGAACGCGGCGCCCATGTCCGTGTAGCGTCCCCAGTATTTCTTGAACGTGCGGGCGGCGCTCATCGCGACCATGCCGACCACGACGATGATGAGCGGCGCGCAGACGAGGAACGTGACGGCGGTCGGCAGGTTCATCGGCGCGACCACGCAGAACAGGGTGATCGGCGCGAGGACCGCGTAGAACAACTGCGGCAGGAACAGGTCGAAGAACGATTGGATCTGTTCGATGCCCTCGCCGGCGGATTGGACGACGTCGGCGGTCTTCACGCGCTGCGCGTAGGAGGGGCCGAACGCGAGCATCTTGCGGTAGAGCCTCTCGCGCAACGCGAGTTTGACGCGTTCGGACGCCTCGGTGCCGAGACGCGCGGCGGCGGCCGTCGTCAGATAGCGCACGAGGGCTGCGGCGACGATGACGCCGGTGCAGAACACGACGTCGCCCGGCAGCGGCGTGACGGTGGCGCCGGAAATCGACAGCTCATCCACGGGACAGGCGGAGCCGGAGGGCGTGGTGCTACAGACGATCAATCCCGGCGTGGCGGCATGGAGCAGATGGGCGAGCAGACCGACGACGGCCGTCACGAACGCGATGTTGGCGAGCAGCCCCACCCACATGCAGGCGACCTTGCCGGCGACCAGACGGCCTATGCCGGGCGCCATCCGGAACAATCGTTTGTCGAACATGAATCCCCTTTCGTGAATCTCAAGCCACCGTAACGGAAAACGCAGCGGAATGGAAGGGTTTGCAGCAATCCACAAAAGACGACGGCGCGGTTGTGGCATGGCGCACAACACGCGCCGACCTACGCGCGCGTAACTTAGGCGATGATCGGCCGGAACCGCGCCACGACACCGCGACATACGGATCGCGGGGAGAGGCGCACGGCCGCCGAAGAACGCAAGGAACGGTAAGGAACGCGCAATCATGCTTGACCACTACACCACCCCCGGATCGTCCGTCGAACTGCGCGACGACCAGACCATCTACTCGCTGCTCGCCGACCGTCTCGCCCGCACCGGCGCGGACACGGTCATCGCCGAGAAGAAGCTCGGACCAGGCCGCTGGGCGAACGTGACCACCGGCGAATTCCACCGCATGGTCCTGTCCGCCGCGCGCGGCCTCATCGCGCTCGGCATCGGCAAGGGCGACGCGGTGACGATCTTCTCCTCCACACGCCTCGAATGGGGCGTGCTCGACTTCGCGCTCGCCGCGATCGGCGCGGTCAGCGTGCCGATCTACGACACGGATTCCGCCTCGCAGGCCGAACGCATCATGAACGACGCGGACGTGAGGCTCGCCGTCGCCGACGACCGCACGCGCTTCGACCGGCTCGACTCGGTGAAGGACCACTGCCCGGCGTTGAAGCAGATCCTCATGATCGAAGGCAACGCGCTGGGAGCGTTGGAAGGCCTCGGCGTGACCGTGTCCGACGAGGAGCTGGACGAGCGCATCGCCTCCGTGCACATCGACGACCTCGCGACCATCGTGTACACGTCCGGATCCACGGGCACGCCGAAGGGCGTGGAGCTCACGCACCGCAACTTCGTGTCCGTCACCATCGCCGCCTCCGAGGCGCTGCACGAGATGATCACCGACGACCATCCGCGTCTGCTGCTGTTCCTGCCGCTCGCCCACTGCTTCGCACGGTTCATCCAGTACGCGTCGATCGCCTCCGACGACGGCGTGGTCGGCTACCTGCCGGACACGAAGTCCCTGCTGCCCGACCTGCGCTCGTTCGAACCCACGTACCTGCTGGGCGTGCCGCGCGTGTTCGAAAAGGTGTACAACGCGGCCTCGCACAAGGCGGGCGCCGGCTGGAAGGGGCGCCTGTTCCTGCGCGCGGCCGAGGCGGCGCGCGTGTGGAGCCGGAAAGAACAGGCCGGCGAGAAGCATACGCTCTCCGAGATCGCCGAACACGCGAAGTACGAGACGCTCGTCTACCGCACCGTGCGCGGCGCGTTGGGCCCGAAGATCAAGTACGTGGCGTGCGGCGGCGCGCCCCTGTCGCTCGACCTCGCGCACTTCTACAACGGCATCGGCCTGCCGATGATCCAGGGCTACGGCATGACCGAGACCGCCGCCCCGTTCGCCGCCACGCGCGTGCACGACAACGTGATCGGCACGGTCGGCCAGCCCGCGCCCGGCTCCTCGGTGCGCATCGCCGAGGACGGCGAGCTGCAGGTCAAAGGGCCGAACGTGTTCCGCGGCTACCACAACCTGCCGGAGAAGACCGCCGAGGCGTTCACCGCGGACGGCTGGCTTCGCACCGGCGACCTCGCGTCGATCGACGACAAGGGCCGCATCACGATCACCGGCCGCATCAAGGACATCATCATCACGGCCGGCGGCAAGAACGTCTCCCCCATCCCGCTGGAGGAGGAGATCGCCAAGTGCCCGATCGTCGAGCATGCGGTCGTGGTCGGCGACCAGCGTCCGTTCATCGGCGCGCTCGTCACGCTCGACCCGGAGGCGCTGGCCGTCTGGCTGCCCGCGCACGGACTGTCGCTGGACACGCCGGTCGACCGGCTCGCCACGAACGCGGCCGTGCGCGACGAGATCCAGGAGTACGTGGATCGCGCGAACGCGACGGTCTCCCGCGCCGAATCGGTGCGCAAGTTCGTCGTGCTCGACGAGCGCCTCACGCAGGAGAACAAGTGCCTGACCCCGTCGCTCAAGGTGGTGCGCCCGGCCGTGACCCGCGTGTTCGCCGACGTGATCGACCACGAGATCTACAACGGCAAGCGCTGAGGTGCGGCCTCGGCCACTCGCGTCGTTTCCGTGCCGTAGGCGTCGGTTCCGTGCCATAAGCGTCGGTTCCGGCCGGCCCATGGCGCGGAAACGCCACTGAGAGAGCCCTTGGCGTCGGTTCCATGCCAGTCACTGGCCGGAGACGACGCCAAGGGCTCGTTTTGCGTCGCCGCCGGCCATCCTTGGCACAACAACGACGCCAGGACCCGCATCGGCGTCGTCGTTGTGCCAAGGATGGCATGGACCCGACGCCGATGGGCGGACGATCAGCGCCGGATCACTCGCGGCGACGGCGGCGGATGGACAGGAACGCGAGGCCGGCCATGGCGAGCGCGAGCGTCGCCGTGGCGAGGCCGGCGACGGCCGTGCCGGTGCGCGACAGGCCTCCGGTCCCACCGCCGGTGAGCGTGCCGTCCTGCTTGCCGGCGGCGGGCGCGGGCTTGAGCGCCTTCCTCGCCGCCTCGAGTTTGGCGAGCGCGTCGTTCACGTCGGTCTGCGAGACGGTCGCGTCGTCGTGGACGCTGATCGCATTCTCGAGCGCGGCGCGGAACGCCTTCCACGTGACAGGCGTGTAGTCGGCCTCCTTGAGCGCGGACGCGGCGGCGATCGCGGATTCGAGCGCCGACTTGTTGACCGTGTTACCTTCGGTCGGATTGACGGTGACCGTGAACGTGGCGGTCTTCGTCGTATCCGACTTGAGCGCGACGGTGACGGTCTTCTCGCCGGCGGTCGTGGTGTCGAAGCCGGACGGGTCGGCCAGTTCGTAGTCGTCGCCGTAGGTCAGCGCCTTGGTGGTGCCGTCGGAGAGCGTGGCGGTCACTTCGAGGCCGTTCAGGTCCGGGCCAGCGTCGCCCACGGTGTAGGTCGTCTTGTCCGGTGCCTTGGTGACTGCGATGCTCTCGACGGTCGCCTCGGGCTGGACGCTCTTCGCCGTGACCGAAGCCATCGCGTTCTTGAGGTCGGCGGTGGCCTTGGTGACCTCGGCCTGCGTGGCGTCGGTCTTCTTCAGCAGCTTCCCGGCGGCGTCGATCGCGCTCTGCAGCGCATCCCACGCCTCGTCGGCCTCATAGTCGGCGGCCTCATAGCCTTTGGCCTCGGCGAGCGCCGATTCGAGGGCGGCCGTGTCGACCTTGGCCGTGCCGGCGGCCTTCGTCCAGGTCACCATGCCGGTGGAGTTGCTGTTCTGCACGTAGGTGGTGCCGTCGGAGCGGTTGTTGGTCGCGTAGAACGGAATCGCCTGGATGTCGATGTCCTGCGACGTGTCGCCGTCCACGTACTTGGCCTTGCCGGTGATGATCATCATGCGGCTGGCGTCCATACCTTCGATGAGCGTGCCTTCGGCGGCCTTGAGCGTGCTCTTCTCGCCGCGCTGGATCTGGATCTTGCGCGGGTCGAAGTTGGCGATGCCGCTGTTGAGCTGCGCGTTGCCGGCCTTCTCCATCGAGAAGACGAGCGGACCGCGTTCGATGGCGACCTTGCCCTGCTGGTCGGAGACCTTCTCGTTGCCCTCGGTGAGCTTGATCTCCATCGGGAACCCGAGGGAGACCACGTCGCCCTTGACCCACGTGCGGTCGATGGACACGTAGCCCTTGACGGCCTCGGCCTTGACCTTCTTCCCGTTGACCTTGATGACCGGGGTCTCGTCGCTCTGGCCCTTGAGCCAGCTGGGGATGCGCACCTTGAGGGTGAACTCCTTGGACTGCTCGGGGCTGACGGTCATCTCGACGTTGCCGTCGTTCGGGTAGGCGGTCTTCTGCGTGACGCCGACCTTCACGCCGGACACGCTGATGGTGGCCTCGCTGCCGATGTACATGTTGACGAACACGTTGTCGCCGTGCGTCGTGTACATGTATTCGGAGAGGCGTGCGAGCGTGCGCATGAGGTTCGGCGGGCAGCAGGCGCAGGCGAACCAGCTGGAACGGCCGAGCGTGCCGCCGTTCTTGGTGGGCAGTTCGAGCCTGTTCGCATAGTAGAAGCGGTCGCCTTCGAGGTTCACGCCGTCGAGGATCGCGTTGTACATGGCGCGTTCGACGACGTCCGCGTACTTGGCGTCCTCGTGCACGAGGTTCATGCGCAGGTTCCAGTTCGCCAGGGCGATGGAGGCGCAGATCTCCGCGTAGGAGTCGTTGCTGGGCAGCTCGTAGTCGGCGCCGAAGTCCTCGCCGTGGCTGGCCACGCCGATCGATCCGGTGACGTACGACTTGCGGTTGACGACGGAATCCCACACCTCGTCGAGCGCGTGCAGGTACGAGGTCTCGGTCTCGCCGCCGACGAGACGCGCGACGTCGGTCGCGCCCGCATACAGGTAGTTGGCGCGCACGGCGTGTCCGACCGCGTTGGTCTCCTCGGTGAACGGCAGCGCGTCCTGCGAGTATTCGCGCTGGCCGGACGAGTAGCCGTCGTACTGGCTGTCGCGCAGCTTCGGATCCTCGCCGCGGCGGTCGATGAGCGTCTTGGCGGTCTGGACGTACTTGTCGCCGGCGCCTTCGCCCTCATGCTGTTCGACGAGTTCGGAGAACTTGGCGAGCGCGAGCTCGATCTCCTCGTGCCCGGGGACCTCGTGGCGGGTGCCGTTCGGCCCGAACAGGCTCACGATCTCGTCCGCGTAGCGCTTGGCGGCCACGTACAGGCTGTAGTCGGGGTCGCCGATGCCTTCGCGGTAACGGGTGTATGCGACGGCCGACTCGATGAAGTGGCCGGCGTTGTACATCTCGTGGTTGTTGAAGTTGCGCCAGCGGTGGGTGCCGGGGGCGCGGCCGCCGGAGTAGCTGGAGGAACGCAGCGTGAAGTGCGTGTTGATGTAGCCGTCCGCGTACTGCACCTTCTGGATGAGGTCCACCCATTCGGCGAGCTTCTTCTCGAGGCGCGCCTTGTGCTCGAGCACGGCCGGGTCGGTCTCGTCCTTCATCGCGGCGAGCGTGTAGCTGATCGCCTCGAGGGACTTGTAGATGTCGGAGTCCTGGAACACGAAGCCCTGGAACGCCGAATACTCCTCGCCGTTGAGCTTCTTCACGGCGTTCTCGAAGTTCGGTTCGCCGCCGGACGCCTCCTCGATGTGCCCGATCGACACTTCGAGGGACTTCATCATGTTGACCTTCTGCTTCGGGCTCCAGAAGTCGTCGGTGAGGGTCACGTTCTCGAAGGTGACGGACTGGTTCGCCGTGGAGGCGGCGACCTTGCTGTTCACCGTGATCTCCGCCTCGGCGGGGAACTCGACGCCGTTGACGGACACGGTGCCGGTCACCGTGAACGTCTTGCCGACCTGGTCGGCCGCGTACTTGGCCGGATCGACCTTGTCCCACGTGACGGGCATGAGCTTCGAGTCGAAGGTCTCGCCGAAGTCGTAGGAGACGGTCTTCTGCCCCGTGTTGTGCGTGGAGGGCGTCGAATCGTCGAACTGGATGCCGTCGACGACGACGCTGTTCGGCAGGATCGGCGCGGTGCCGGCCACGGTGGACGTCTTGTACGTGTCGACGCCGGTGACCTCCTCGACGGCGACGGAGGCGGTCGCCGTGCGCGTCTCGCCGCTGGTCCTGTCGGTCATGGCGACCTTGACGGTCCCCTCGCCCTTCTTCGCGCCGGCGACGGTCACGGTGGATCCGGTCCTGTCGCCGACGATCGAGAGGGCGTCGCCTTCCGTGCTCCACTGGTAGGCGAAGTCGCCCGCGTAGCCGGAAGGCAGCGGGGACGCGGTGTAGGTGGCGTTCTCGCCGTTGACGATCTTCGCCTTGCCGGTCACCTTCGCGGCGACGAACTCGTCGGTGACGGTCTCGCCGTACACCTCCCATTCGCCGATGCCGATGCCGGTCTTGGCGTCGACGCCGTCCGGGCGGTCGACGAGCAGGCGGATGCGCGTGGTCTTGACGGGGTGTTTCGCGTCGATGGCGACGCCGTTCCACGTGCGGTTCTTGCCGAGCGTCGCGCCGTCGGTGGTGCCGACGCCGACCGTGTCGACGCTCTTGCCGTCGGCGTCGATCATGCCGGTGACGTCCGTCCACTGTTCGGCGGCGTGGTCCCAGTACTGGAGCCTGGCGCTCTTCGGGTATCGGACGCCGCCGCCGTCGGCCCACCACATGACGCGCATGCTCTGGATGTTCCGCGGCTCGTCGAAGGTGAGCTCGATGGGCTGCGGGTATGTGAGGTCGCCGGCCTGCTTCCACGTGTTCCATGAGGTCTTGGAGTCGGTGGCGAGGTTCATGTCGTTGACGTTGGCGGTGGACGTGCCGGAGTTCGTGTAGCCGGCGGAGACGACGCCTTCGGGCGCGATGTTCTTGCCTTGGGCGATGCCGGGCTGGAAGTCCTCGGACTGCGCGCCGTACACCTCCCATTCGCTGATGCCGATGCCGTTCCTGCCGCTGCCGTTGCGTTCGATCGTCATGCGGATCTGCGTGGTGGTCACGTCGGCGGCGAACAGCACCTCGTTCCAGTACTTGTTGGCGCCGTTGAGACCGTTGCCGTCGGCCGTGTCGTATTTGACGCCCATCCGGTCGGTGGCCTTGTTGTCCTCGTCGGCCATGCCGGTGAGCCGCCTCCACTCGCCGGTGGCGTCGTCGAGGTATTCGATGGTCGCGGACTTCGGGAAGGTGACGTTGTCCGTGGACGTGATGTCGTTGCTGTCGGCCCACCAGATGACGCGCGAGCCGGACAACTGCTGCGGGGCGTCCCACTTGAGCCACACCTTGGTCGGATAGTCGACGCCGCCCTGCGCCCACGTGTTCCATGAGGTCGCGGCCGCGCCGGCCAGGTAGCCGTTGTTCACGTTGGCCACAGGCGTGTTCTCCTTGTCCGCGCCGGCGGTGGCGTAGAGGGCGAGGTTGACGAGCTTCTTGCCCGCCCAGTCGACCGCCGCCTGCGCGGGCAGCGCGGTGACGAGCATGGCCAATGCGGCCAGCACGCCGACCGCCGCACGGAATACGCGGCTCTTCAGCGTGTGGTCTCGGATGTGTTCGAGCACATTCTCTCCTTACATGACGTGCGCATGCGGTGCGCATGACGTTCGCACGATGTGAACTTGAACACCGTTGTGGGTTGTCTCTCACCGTGCCGTCGGCTTCTTCCTCGTTAGCGTTTACAGCCCTTGTCTCCATTGACTGTGAACGCTCTCGAACCAACGCCCACAAGTCTATAGCAATGAGAGAAATCCCGCATTGAGAAAAGGGTTTCACCGCGTGTCGCAATTGACAGAACGCATTTCTTGTAAAAGAAAAACGCTTTCGCGTGCGTTTTCGTGCGGATGGCGCGTAGCTTTATGCTCTCTTCTGCGGCAGCAGATAGAGGTCATCGCCATCCGCCGCCATCACCATCGGAGCATTGTGTAGACGGTTCAGCATCCGCACCGTCTCGCAGAACGGCCGCACATGCGGCAGACGCGCATCGCGCATCCTTGCGAGCAGCGCATCGGTCCGCTCCATGTTGAACCGATTCACGGCATCACCCATGCCGATCAACGTGTCGTCTACCGGAATATGGTCGCCGATTGGTGTAGAGGAGATCGTTTCGCCGAGTTTTCTCCCGAGGAACGAGACACCGTCAAGCAACCTGCCTTCGACCGATTCGTTGGATTTCTTCTCGATCGCGTTGTAGCAATCCGTGTAGAAACGGAGATAGTCGAGCCTACGATCTTCGATGTCGTCGGCGATCTTCGTCAGGTATTCCGCATCAAGGTTCTCGCTCAACATAGGTTCCAGGAACGAGGCGAACGCATGATTGTATGTGGCGAGCTGGTATTCCTTCATCACATCGGCGATATCGTCCGATCGTTTGCCGACGACGCCACGGACCTCGAGGAATCCTCCTTCCTTTAGCAATGTCGAGATCTGCGCACGTAGATGAATACTCGACGTCGCCATGTCCTGTCTGATGTCGAGCACTTTCATATGGCTGTTGTCCCGCCATACGTCATTGTCCCAGTTGTACTGGTAGTCGTTGAGAATGCCGACGAGCGTTTCGGCGTCTCCACGCAGCTGGGCCTTGTCTTTCTGTTGGAGGTACCGGAACATCCTACGCTGTGTGTCCTGGATGGCATCGAGTTTGCCGTTGATCTGCATGATCGCTGCGGCGATGAATAGCATCGTGGGGTCATAAGGCATGACTCCGGTGGTCTGGAAGGCACCGCCCGCCGCCTCATGCAGTCGCGCCTGTCCGAATCCGTTGATCGCGTCCCTGAACGACGCCAGAAGACCCGACCCATCCTTGAAGTGCTGCAGAGCCGCCGCGTTAAGCGGATTGCCGAAAGCGTCATTGACGAAGAACAGATTATCGGGAACGGACACTGAGCCGACAACCGTACGGATAGCGTTGGGCAACGATGCGAACGCCACTCCCAGCGCCGGCAATTGATCCAGAGGAATGGCGATCGCCTTGTCCGTATCGACGTCGATGTCCAAGGACTCGAGTTTCACCTTGATGGAGGACAGGCTCTTCGCGATTTCCTTCCGGCTGGGATTCCGGCGCCCATCCGCTCGAGTCACCGCATTGTCCGCTGCGTTGACGCCATTGCCCATATCATTCATCCCCCTCGATTGATGCCCCACGTTCCAAGTCTTTATCATAGCGGCGCATGGGCGAATCCCTCAACATTCATGATATCGATTGCAGTCACCCAGATGCCCGTACCAGTCCGCCCCATCACTTCGTTCTCCGTACGCCCTGTTCCTCCAGCTCGTGGATGACACGCCATGGGGCGTCCAACTCGTTGGCGTGCATGCGGACGACCGATAGGCCCTGCCGCTCCAGGCACTGCTGCCGACGGCGCTCATCGTCGACGACCTCGCGGATCGCTCTGCCGGAGGTCATGTCCGGGTCGACGTATTTCCGTGTTCCGTCGAATTCCAATGCCACCTGCCCATCATCCGACGTCCCATCTCTCGATATCCTCCAGAGAAAATCGACGCGATGGCGGCGATTCGGATAGTCCAGACACGGGAATTCGACCTGGATATCGTCCGGAGGACAACCCATGTCATGCAGCATGCCCCGTGCCGACGATTCACCGCCGTTCTCGCTGCGCGCGTCCGCCAGATCGAACGCCCGCATGACGGTTCGGCGATGACTGGAATACTTCACCGATGACGGATACGCGAGCAGAACGTCCTTATCGACGAAACCGGAACGTACCGACGAGTCGATGGGGGCCAGCGAATACCTCAGATCCAAGGTGGCAGCGCAGTCGAACAGAGTGCGCAGCAACCCCGTCACCTTCACACCTTCCAACTCAACGACCTCGGGGTCGGAGATGACATACCGCCTCAACCGACTGGTGTTGCGGTAGTGCGCGTCGGGAGATCCAACGACGTGCAACGGCCATGCCAGACGATAGGAACAGTCCAACCGATGCATGACGGCCGCGGTGGGACCGCTGAACACCCAATCGGGATGACGCTTGGCCAATGCGCGGACGATGTGACGGATCCGTTCGTAACGGTCGAGGGCATTCCAATAGTCGGTCTGCGCATACAACCCACGGAAAGGCTTCACGATGGCGCCGGAACGCATGCGACGCTGAATCGCCTTGAATTCGGTGTCCGTGGGAGCCACGACGCAACGCTTCTCCCGACGCGCTTGGGCGAACAGCGCATCAACCGCATGATGCCTTACCATGTCCTCATTGTAGAGGGGTTCGGCGCCGCGAATCTCGGGGACGAAACCCCCGTTATCCGGAATCTACAGCGCCAAACACCCGTTTTGATGGTGCCATTCCGGGTGTTTGGCGCTGTAAATCGAGGATAACGGGGGTTTGGTACGGGGAGGTGTCTGGAGGAAGAAAGAGAGGGGAAGTGAGAGAAGGAAAAGAGAAAGAAGGAAAGAAGGAAAGAAGGAAAAAAGAAAGACAGAAGGGAAAGGAACGACGGAAGGGAAAGGAACGACGGCGTGGAATTAGGAACAGGCAGGGAACGAACAAGGGTCCATCCCGGATGGGGTGGACCCTTGAACTACCAATCGGTCAGCGGAACGAACGTTCCGCCGTCAATCAGTGACGACTTGCCGGCATTGATTGATGCGTGTGTCCTCCAGGCGCACCGAAGGAAGGCGTACGAAGGTACGTCGACCGAGGAGCAACGACGAGGACACTCCGCCGATCAGTGACGGTTGTCGAGACGGTGGTACATCTCGGACAGCTGCAGTTCCTTCTCGAACTGGCGGGCGGTCGTCTTGTCGTCGATGACGGCGAGCTCGACGCCGGCGATGCGGGCGAAGTCCTCCCAGGCCTCACGACCGACGGAGGTGGTCATGCAGGTGTGGTGGGAGCCGCCGGCGGTGATCCAGCACTGGACGGCGGTCTTCAGATCCGGCTGCGGCTTCCAGACGGCGCGGGCGCACGGAAGCTCCTTGAGGGAGCCCTGCGGCTCGACGACGTCGACGACGTCCATGAGCAGGCGGAAGCGTTCGCGCTCGTCGGCCATGGAGACGACGACGGCATCCTTCTTCGGCTTGCCGGAGAAGACCAGGCGGACCGGGTCAGCCTTGCCGCCGATGCCGAGCGGGTGGATCTCCAGCTTCGGCTTGGCGATGGTGCCGATGGCCGGGGAGACCTCGAGCATGTGGGAGCCCATGTCGAGCTCGTTGCCCTCGGTGAAGTTGTAGGAGTAGTCCTCCATGAGGGAGGCGCCACCCTCAAGGCCGTAGCCCATGACGGCGCCGATGCGCACGAGGACGGCGGTCTTCCAGTCGCCTTCGGCGGAGAAGCCCCAGCCGTACTCGGACGGGAAGCGCTGCGGGCCGACGCCCGGCAGCTGCGGCAGGGCGCCGAGGTCCTCGAAGTTGTCGACGCCGGCGGTGCAGCCGTTGGCGCGCATCATGTTGACCATCGCGGCCTCTTCCTTGGCGGCGATGAACAGGGAGTCGTACTTGGCGTCCAGCAGGGCCGGGTCGACGTCGTACTTGGCCTTGTAGTCCTCGATGATCTCCTTGACCTGGTCGTCCTTGACGGCGTCGTACGCGGCGACGAGCTCGTTGACGGCCCAGGTGTTGATGGAGGCGCCGAAGACGCGCTCGGCCTCGGTCTTGTCGCCTTCGGTGACGGCGACGTTGCGCATGTTGTCGCCCCAGCGCATGACCTTCATATTGTTGGAGGCGTCCCAGCCGGCGCAGGCGCGGGCCCAGGTACCGACCTTCTCGGCGACCTCCGGGTCGGTGTAGTGGCCGACGACGATCTTGCGCGGGATGCCGAGGCGGGAGACGATGTAACCGAACTCACGGTCGCCGTGGGCGGCCTGGTTCAGGTTCATGAAGTCCATGTCGATGGTCTCCCACGGGATCTCCTTGTGGTGCTGGGTGGCCAGCTGCAGCAGCGGCTTGGTCAGCACTTCGAGGCCGCGGATCCACATCTTGGCCGGGGAGAAGGTGTGGCACCAGGTGATGACGCCGATGACGTTCGGGTCGGCGGAGGCCTCGACCATGAACTGCTTGACGCCGTCGGAGGACTTCAGGGTCGGCTTGAGGACGATCTTGGCCGGGATCTTGCCGGTCTTGTTCAGGTAGTCGACCATTTCGGCGGAGTGCGCGGCGACCTGGCGCAGCGCTTCCTCGCCGTACAGGTCCTGCGAGCCGACGCCGAACCAGATTTCCTTGCCCTCGAAGGGGTTCTCCATAACCATGTTTGCTTCCTTTACTTCGTTGTGATGGATGGAATCACATCTCGAGTCCCGTTTTCGCAACGGGACCCAAAGTCTTTTCCGTTGTTTCTTGTGAGGTCTCTCCCCCACCCGGCTTCGCCGGGAGCCCCCTCCAGAGGGGGCCGAAGAAAAACCCTCAGTGCTGGCCGTAGACGTTCTGGTAGCGGTCGTTCAGCTTGTCGATGTCGGCCTGGTCGATCTCGATGATGTCGCCCAGCTGACGGGCGGCCCACATCGTGTGCGCGACCTCCTCGGTCATGGCCGCGGCCTTCACCGCGCCCTCAGCGTCCTTGCCGATCGTGAACGGACCATGGTTCTGCATGAGCACCGCCGGAGACTTCGGATACTTCTTCAACGTCTCGACGACGCCCTCGCCGATCGCCTCCGAACCGATCAGACGGAACGGGCCCACCGGCACCGGGCCGCCGAACTCGTCGCCCATCATCGTCAGGCCGCACGGGATGTTCTGGCCCGTCGCCGCCCACGCGGTCGCATACGTGGAGTGCGTGTGCACCACGCCGTACACGTCCGGCATGTTGCGGTAGATGTACGCGTGGGAGGCGGTGTCCGAGCTCGGCGCCTCGGTGCCGTCGACCACGTTGCCGTCCAGATCGACGACGACCATCGAGTTCGGCGTCAGGTTCTCGTAGCGCACGCCGGACGGCTTGATGACGAACAGGTCCGCCGTGTGCAGACGCTGCGACACGTTGCCCGCCGTCCACACGACCAGGTTCCACTTGATCAGCTGCTGGTGCAGGGTGGACACGACCTCGCGCACCTGCTTGACCTCGGCACGCACCTCGGGACCGTAATCAGCCAAAGTTGCCATGATTGGTTTTCCTTTCCGATTGGGATTGACGTTTATGAAAATCTGCGGTTGCTTGGATTGCTTGGGACTCGGCCCGCGCTCACTTGTCTTCGAGGTCGATGCTCTCGATGGCGGTGTGCTCGATGGGCAGGCCCTTGCTGAAGCGCGCGAAGAAGTCCTCGAAGCCGACGACGTCGCCCGCGTAGGGCTCCTCGGTGGTGGATTCGGCGTCCTTGAAGACGCAGCCGTCGAGGTAGTCGGCGAGGTTGTCGTGGGCCTCGTCGGTGTGCCACAGGTAGTCGGCGAGCACGGCCATGCCCCAGGCGCCGCCTTCGGCCGCGGTGGACATGACCTTGATCGGCGTGTTGAACGCGGCGGCGAGGATCTTCTGGGCCACCTTCGGGGTGGTGAAGATGCCGCCGTGGCCGACGAGGGAGTCGATCTGCACGTGCTCCTGCTTGGTCATGACGTCCATGCCGATCTTGACCGGGGAGAACGCGGAGAACAGCTGGGCGCGCATGAAGTTGCCGAGGGTCATGTTGGCTTCGGGGCTGCGGGCGAACAGCGGGCGGCCTTCCGGCAGGCCGGCGAGGAATTCGCCGGAGCGGAACGGGTAGTTGAGCAGGCCTCCGCAGTTGGAGTCGACGTCGTCGGCGATGGCGGCGCGGAACAGCGTGCCGTACAGGGTGCCGGCGTCGACCGGGTTGCCGATGGCCTTGGCGAACTGGCCGAACAGGCCGACCCACGCGTTGAGGTCGGAGGTGAAGTTGTTGGCGTGGCTCATGCCCGCGAGGTCGCCGGCCGGGGTGGTGACGAGGTCGACTTCCGGGTGGAGGGCCTTGAGCTTGTGCTCGAGCACGACCATCGCGAAGATGGAGGTGCCGGCGGAGACGTTGCCGGTGCGCACGCGCACGGAGTTGGTGGCGACCATGCCGGTGCCGGCGTCGCCTTCCGGCGGGGCGAGCACGACGCCGGGCTGGAGCGCGCCGGACGGGTCGAGCAGCTTGGCGCCTTCGGCGGTGAGCTCGCCGGCCGGGGTGCCGGCGACGAGCGGCTTCGGCAGGAGGTCGGTGAGCTTCCACGGCTGGGCGGCGACTTCGGGCAGCGCGTTGAACTTCTCGATGAACTCGGTCTCGTAGTCGTGGGTGGTCGGGTCGATCGGGAACATGCCGGAGGCGTCGCCGACGCCGAGGACCTTCTGGCCGGTGAGCTTCCAGTGGACGTAGCCGGCGAGCGTGGTGAAGTACGCGACCTTGCCGACGTGCTCCTCCTTGTTGAGCACGGCCTGGTAGAGGTGGGCGATGGACCAGCGCTCGGGGATGTTGTACTGGAACAGCTCGGAGAGCTTCTTGTGCGCTTCGGAGGTGTTGGTGTTCTGCCAGGTGCGGAACGGCACGAGCAGTTCGCCGTCCTTGTCGAAGGCGAGGTAGCCGTGCATCATGGCGGAGAAGCCGATGTGGCCGATGTGGCTGAGGGTCTCGCCGTAGGCGGTCTTCACGTCGTTGGCCATGGACGCGTAGGCGGTCTGGAGGCCCTTCCAGATCTCCTCCTTGGAGTAGCTCCACAGGCCGTCCTCCAGATGGGAGGCCCAGCCGTAGTCACCGGAGGCGATGGTCTTGTATTCGTCGTCGATCAGGACCGCCTTGATGCGCGTGGAACCGAATTCGATGCCCAGCGAGGTCTTGCCGGCGCGAATCTTCTCCGCGATCGTGGCGACCTGCTCGGAGGCGTTCGTTGCTGCCATTCTGTGGACTCCTTCTGACCGGCCGGCCATCACCGCCCGATCGTCGTTCCTTGGGCGCTGACCGCACCCCTTCCTTGGGTGGCCGTTAACGCTCACAATTTCCGTATTCATTGTAACGGCCCCATGGCCGTATCACAACCCCGACGTGCCCTGAAAGATAACGGTTTGATAACAGGTCATCGGCGCGTCTGATACCCCGCGGCCCAGCGCCCCGCGTCCCCGCGGCCTCACACACGGGGCACCGGTCCGAGCGAGATGCGGTCGCACACCGTCGCCGGCACCAGTCCGACGCCATGCTGCGAGTTCGGCAGCGAAGGCTCCTGGCCCTCGCCGAGCAGCCGCAGCACCTCGCGCATGGCCGCCGTGCCGAGCCCCTCGAAGTCGGGGCGCACGGTCGTCAGCGGCGGGAACAGGTTGTCCATGCCGGTCATGTCGTCGAAGCCGACAAGGCTCACGTCCTGCGGGATGCGCAGCCCGTGCTCCTGGACGGCGCGCGCCACGCCCACCGCCTGCGCGTCGTTCGCGGCGACGACCGCGGTCGGCAGTTTCGCGCCGGTCACGCCGGCCGTGTCGATGAGACGGTTCATCTTCGCGTACGCCTCGCCGGAATCCCACGTGTCGCAGCGCATCACCTGCGTCTGGATCGACTCCGCGCCGGAGAGCGTCTCCCACGCGGCGAGACGCGTCGCGGCGTCACGCCAGTCGTGCGGGCCCGCGAGATAGAGGACGCGGCGATGGCCGGCGGACTTGACCAGCCGCATCACGTCGGCCATCGCGCCCCACTGGTCGATGCCGACGAACGACGTGCGTTCCAGATCGTCGGAGGACAGCAGCGAGCGCGCCTCGCGCATGCTCATGCCGCCGTGCGTCGAGGTGACGATGACGCGCGGCTGGCTGACGCGCGCGCGGCAGGCGACGTCGAGCATCACGTCGGTGGGCGTCAGGAAGATGAACGCGTCGACGTTCTGCTCGTTGAACGTGTCGATGAGATCGTCGAACTCGGCCTGCGTGCACAGCGCCTCGTGCACCATCATCACGCTCATGAACAGGCCGTGGCCGCGTGCGATCGACTCGATGGACGAGATCGCGGAGATCGGGCCGAAGAACTTGAGGCCGCCGGCGATCAGGCCGATGGTGCGCGACCGGCTGGAGGCGAGGGCGCGCGCCGAGTTGGAGGGGCGGTAGCCGAGTTCGCGGATCGCGGCCTTGACGCGTGCGCGCGTGGCGTCGGAGACGTCCGGGGAATTGTTGATGACGCGGGAGACGGTCTGGTGGCTCACCCCGGCGAGCTTCGCCACCTCGAACATCGACGGCCTTTTGTTGGCGCGGCGAGCGGACATAACCTCTTCTCCTTTCGCGCGGCACTGCACTGACTTACGCAGTGTAGCGCGAAAACCGCCGCGACACGTGAACGTTCACACGCTGGTTTTCCCGTGTCGTGCGTGTCGCGACGCCGACCGTCCGCCGATCGCCGCGGCCGACGCCCACCGATCGCCCACCGATCGGCCGCCGGTCAGACGAGCTTCCAGGAGACGCGATGCAGGTCGCACGGGCCCTGCGCGGCGATCGCGGCCTTGTGCACCGCCGTGCCGTAGCCCTTGTTGTGCGCCCACTGGTACGCCGCGTATTCCGGGCGTTCCGCGAGACGCTCCATCAGCCGGTCGCGCGTCACCTTCGCGATGACGGCGGCGGTCGCAACGGTCGCGCAGGAACGGTCGCCCTTCACCTTGGTGGTCACGTCGGCGGGGACGGGCACGTCGGGCGCGTCGAACGTGTTGAGCGCCTTGGTGATGTAGTCGTACGGCCCGTCGAGGATCGCGCCGACGCGCACGCGCCGCTCCCCCGCGGCGTTCGTCGCGTTCGACGCAGCCGACACGCCCGGCGCGTCGAGTCCCAGCTTCGACTCCGCCTCGGCGAGCGCGCGCAGCGCGGCGACGCCGAGCGCGTGGCCGATGCCCCACTCGTCGATCTCCGCGTTGCTCGCCGCGCCGACCGCCCACGCGGCGGCCCAGCCGGTGAGCTCGTCGTAGATGGCCTCGCGGCGGCGTTCGGTGAGGAGCTTCGAATCGGCGACGCCGGCGGGCACGGCGAGAGCGGAGACGGGACCGGCACCGTCCGCGCCGGCATCGCCCGTCCTCTCCCCCGTCAGGTCGCGTGCGCGGATGATGGCGCAGCCGACCATCGCGGGACCGGCGAGCGCGCCGCGTCCCACTTCGTCGAATCCGGCGATGAGGTCGTAGCCTCGGGAGGCGAGCTCCCGTTCGAGGTCGAGCGTCGGCGTGATCATCAGTTGCCCACGCCGTCGTTCGCGTGCTTCGGGTCGATGGTCGTCACGTCCGCATCGGACGTGCCGTCGGTCGCGTCGCCGGACGTGTCGGCGGTGCCGGTCGCATCGGATGTGCCGGTCGCGGCGGAGGCGCTCGCGTCCGGCACGTCGGCGAACACCTCGTGGTGCGCGTCGAGCGAGCCGAGACGGCTCAACGGCCAGTAGCGGCACAGGCCCACGCCGACCACGTTGGCGATGGGGACGAGACCGTGGTCGCCGTCGTCCTGATGGTAGCGGGAGTCTGCGGAGTTGGCGCGGTTGTCGCCCATGACGAAGACGTGCCCGGCGGTGACGGTCACGCTGAACGGGAACGCGCTCGGCTGCACGCCGTTCTTGAGGTAGGCGGTCTCGGTGATGGCGACGCCGTTCACCGTGATCGGCTGGCCGTCGCCTGCGCAGGCGACGGTGTCGCCGGGAAGGCCGATGACGCGTTTGATGAGATAGTCGCCGGCGAGCGGGCTCGTGGACTGTTCGTTGGCGAGCCATCCGGCCGGATCGTGGAAGACGACGACGTCGCCGCGCTTGACGCCGGTGGTCTTGGTCGCCAGCTTGTAGGTGACGACGCGGTCGCCGGGTTCGATGGTGCTTTCCATCGACCGTGTGGGGATCTCGTAGAAGCCGACGAGGAACACGCGGATGAGGATCACGACGAGGATCGGGATGCCGCACCAGATGAGCGTGTCGCGCCAGGAGAAGCCGTCGTCGCGGCGCGGTCTGCGCGCCTGCCGACGCCGTGCGTCCGTCGTCGCCGCCTCGCTCGCGGCGCCCGCGGCGCCCGCGGCCGACGCCGACGGCATGGCGGTCGGGTCGACGCCGTGGTCGGCCACCTGGACGGTGTGGCGGTCGCGCTCGTCGTTCTCGTATGGCATGTGCCCTCCTGTTCCCCGCGAAAACTCCATTCATCGTAATAGGGCGCATGCACACGCGCATGCCGGGGGCGTGACGCGCACCGAACGCGCACGGGGCGCACGGGCGCCGGAGATACGAGAACGGTCCGGAACCGCGGAGGTTCCGGACCGTTCTACGCTTCGCGCGAGTCAGCGACTCGGACGACTCACTTGGCGCGACGCTCGACGATACGAGCGGCCTTGCCGCGCAGCGCGCGCAGGTAGTACAGCTTGGCGCGACGGACGCGGCCCAGACGCACGACCTTGATGGAGTCGATGGACGGGGAGTGCAGCGGGAAGCGACACTCCACACCGGTGCCGAAGCTGATCTTGCGGACCACGAAGGTCTCGCGCACGCCGGCGCCCTGGCGGGCGATCACCACGCCGGTGAAGGTCTGGATACGGGAGTTGTTGCCTTCCTTGATCTTGACGTTCACGTCGACGGTGTCACCGGGACGGAAGGTCGGGATCTCCTCGGCCGGCTTCATGTGCTTGGCGTCGAAAGCCTCGATGGCGTTGACCATGATTGTTCCTTAGGTGCCGCCGCATATCGGCCACCGGACGGGGCGCGCGCACGACCCGCGTCGTTCCGCGGGCTCCGGGCGTTTCGTTCCGCCCGGTCTCGGTGCGCACACCGATGTTCCTTCCCCGCAGGTCTGCCTGCGAGGGGTGCCGATCCGCCGGGAAACGCGCCTTAAGGCGGACCGGCTGGACCTTGTGCGACGGGGGTTTATGCGGCGACCCCCGCCACGGCACAGCAATCATCCAATATATTGCCGTGCCGGGACAGGGGTCGTGGAATCGCGGAGAACGCGGGGCGGGGAGTCCGGGCCGTCAGCGGTCCAGGCCCTCGTTGACCTGCTGGATCGCCTTGAGCGCCGAATCGACGGTGGCGTCGCCGGTGTAGATGTTCTGCATCTGCACGCCGATCTCGTCGTTGAGCTCCTGCGAGGTGAGCTTGCGTTCGAGCTTGGAGGCGGCCTGGCCCTTGGTCACGAGTTCGACGGACTGCTTGGCGGTCTCGGAGGCGTCGTCGGGCAGCTTGGCGGTCACGTCCTTGTCGACCGGAGAGCCCTGCAGCGTGTCGACCCACTCCTGCTGGCCTTCGCCGGTGGTCATGAACTCGATGAACTTCATGGCGGCGGCCTTCTTCTTGGAGTCCTTGTTCACGGCGAGCGCGAAGTCCACGCCGGTGGTGGGGCCGGCGTCCTTGTCGCCGACCTGCGGGAACTCCATCATGCCGATCTCGTCCTTCTCGACGGCGGTGCCCTTGGTCTCGTCGTTCGGGATGGTGGCGGTCACGTGCCAGGAGCCGGTCGGGAAGAACGCGGTCTTGCGGGCGTAGAAGTAGTTGTCGCGGGCGTCCGGGTAGGTGGCGGTGCCGACGGCGCCGTCCTGGAACAGGCCGTCGTCGATCATCTGCTTCCACGCCTTCATCGTCTTGACGAAGGTTGGGTCGGTGAACTTCGCCTTGCCGGCGGCCGCCTTGTACACGTCGCCTTCGCCGTACTGGTTGGACAGCCACACGAAGATGTCGTCGAGGTGCCAGCCGTCCTTGGCGCCGAGCGCCATCGGCATGAGCCCCTTGGAGGTGAGCTCCTTGTTCGCGCTGACGAGCTCGTCGTAGGTGGTGGGCACCTTGACGCCGTTCTCGTCGAGCAGGGTCTTGTTGTACAGGATGTATTCGGAGCCGGAGGTGATGGTCGGCATGGCGACCATCTTGCCGTCCTTGTCGGTCACCTGCGCGACGGCGCCCTCGGAGACCTTGGAGTCCCAGCCGGACATGTCCTTGTCGGCGAGCGACTTCATGTCCTCGGCGAAGCGGCCGTACTGTTCGACGAGGCTGCCGGCCTGCAGGCCGAACACGTCGGGGCCTTCGCCGCCGGCCATCGAGGTCTGCAGCTTCTTCTGGTAGTCGGCGATCTCCGAGGTGCGCCACCACTTGATCTTGATGTTCGGGTACTTCTTCTGGAAGGCCGCGTAGATGGTCTTCCATTGGGCGTCGGTGGGCTGCCAGGTCCAGAAGGTCAGTTCGACCGGATCGTCCTTGGTGCCGAGGCCCGCGTCGGCGGAGTCGCCGCCTCCGGCGCCGCATCCGGCGAGCAGTCCTGCGGACATCGCGATGGCGCCGATGGCGGCGATCGCCTTCTTCATGGTGAACATGGTGTTCTCCTTTTCCTTTTCCTTGGGTTTGGTTCACTTCGTCGTGGCTTGCGTCGCATCTGCCCCGACGATGGGGCCGAGCGAGGTCCTCGCGTAGCCGGCGAGCGCCGACCCGCTGAGGGTGATGCGGATGCGGTCGTCGACGACGCCGTCGAACGGCAACGTCCATCCGCGGCCGCGCGTGTGGACGCGCAGCAGTCCGTTCGCGGCGGCGATGCGGATGGTGCGCAACGCCCGGCCTTCGCCGTCGTGGCACACGTCGTCGCCCGTCTCGCGCAGCCGCACCGGTTCGGGCGAGGCGGCGATCGGCACGCCGTCGCGCAGCAGTTCCACCCGTCTCGTCCCCAACGTCACGCGGTAGCCGTCGATGCCGATGAGCGTCTCGGCGCGGTCGGTGCGGAACGCGAAGTCGAGCACGAAGCGCCGGCCTGTCAGTCCCGGCCGCACCACGAACGTGGCGGGACGCACGCCCCATGCGGCGAGTTCGCCGTCGGCGAGACGGGCCGGGTCCTTCGCCTCGATCTCACGGTCGACGTCGGCCATCGCCTTCCCCCACAGGTCGACGTGGTCGGTGACCGTGAACGCGGCGAACCGGGCGCGCGTCGCGGTGGCGACGATGCCGGCACGGCCGGGGTCGGGACTGATCGTCGTCTCGCCTACGTATCGGCCGTCGAGGAGGATTCCGAGCCGTTCGTAGGCGCGCACGGCGACGAGTTCGTGCCACGCGCCCGGGTCGACGTCGGCGGGCAGCGGGAAGGTGCGCGTGCGGGCGATGCCGTCGGCCATGTCGATGACGACGATGCCGCGGGCGCCGGCATCGATCCGCACGCCGGTCAGGTCGCGCACGCCGCCGCACCGCACGATGAGGCCATAGCGGCTGCCGAACGGCGCCGTGCCGCCCTTCACCCACGCACCGACGGTCTGCGTGGCGGAGTCGATCGGCGCGAGCGCGGCGAAGTTCGCGGCGGCGTCGGTTTCGAGCGCGGGCAGGCCGGCGTCGTCGACGGCGCGTGCCTCGCCGCCGATCACGGTCCAGTCGTCGGGAACGCCGTGGGCGAAGTCCGCGGCGGCGTCGGCGGCGAGCGGGGCGACGCGGCGGGAGGAGGTGGGGCCGTCGGTGTCGAGCAGCCCTTCCGCATGGTAGAGCGGATCGATGCGCATGACGCGCTGTTCGGTGCCGACGTACAGTTCGTCATCGGCGTTGCGCCCGTGGTAGACGAGCCAGTCGTCGACGCCGTTGGGCGCTTTGACGAGCGAGTTGTGGCCGGTGCCTTCCACGCGGTCGGAGCGGATGAGCAGCGGGTCGAAACGGCCGGCGTTGAGCTGCTTGCGCCAGTCGAGGGCGTCGATGCGCCTGTCTGCGGGGGCGGCGGGCAGCGAGGCGACGGAGTATCCTACGAAATAATCCTCGTGCTCGTACGCGTTTGCCGAATAGGTGATGAACGCCTTGTCTCGGTAGGTGAAGTAGGTGGCGCCTTCGACGGTGTGCCAGTCGCGTCCGTCGCCGAAGCGGTTGCGGGCGAAGATCTCCTCATCCATCGTGGGCGTGATGAGCGGTTTCGGCTCGCCCGCGCGGCGGAAGGGGGTGACGAGCCGGTCGACCATCACGGAGGTGCCGGGGCGCACGTCGCTCAGACCGCGCGCCTGGTTGTCGGCGTACAGCAGGTAGAGCCGCGCGTCGTCCCCCATGACGACCTGCGAATCGATGGCGAAGGTGTCGAACAGTTCAGCTTGCTTGACGAACGGGCCGAGCGGGTCGTCGCTCGTGGCCACGCGCATGATTTCGGTGTGCGGGTCCGTCTCGTCTTCGGGCATGTTCGAGAAGTACATGTGGAACACGCCGTTGAGGAGGATGACGGAGGGCGCCCAGTAGTTCTTGCGCCCGGGCTCGGTGTAGCAGTAGCCGCGGCTCGTCCAGACGGTGAGGTCGGGCGAGGTGGAGACGAGCACGCCATGCTCGTCGGTGGCGTAGCAGTAATAGAGGCTGCGGTAGCGGATCACGAACGGGTCCGGCGCGGTGTGCGCGCGGCCGTCGGCGTAGGGCACCGGGTTGGCGTAGGTGCGGCCGGTGAGCGTGGCTGGGGCGGACGTGGATGCGTGTGCAGTCATCACGCTCACCTCAGCTCTTCACGGCGCCGGCGGTGATGCCGGACTGCAGCCACTTCTGGCTGATCAGGTAGACGATGATGGACGGGATGGTCATGAGGATCAGGGCGGCGTACTCCTGTGCGACCATCTCCGGGGTCTGGCTGCGCGTCTCCATGAAGTAGGTGGAGGCGAGCGTGACCGTGTACTTGGTCTCGTCGCGGATGAGCAGCAACGGGATGAGGTATTCGTTCCAGGAGTAGACGAAGGTGAGCACGCCGGTGGTGGCGATTATCGGGGTGGACACGGGCATGAGGATGCGCAGGTAGATGCGCCAGGTGGAGCAGCCGTCCACGCGCGCCGCCTCGATGAGCTCGTTGGGGATGCCGTCGAAGTAGTTGCGCCACAGCAGCAGCATCTGCAGGGCGTTGAACGCGACGAGCGGGATGATCATGCCGAGGTAGGTGTTGGTCAGGCCGAAGGTCTTGATGGTGAAGAACAGCGGCATGGTGACCGAGGCGATCGGCACGGCCATGCAGGCGAGCATGAGCACATAGATGACGTTCTGGCCGGCGAACTTCATCTTGGAGAAGGCGAAGCCCGCGAGCGACGTGATGAACACTACCACGACGGCCGTGGCCAGCGCGATGAACAGCGAGTTGAACACCACGCGGAAGTAGTGCACGTCCGGGTTGGCGATGACCGAACGGTAGCTTTCGACGCCGCCCACCTGCAGGGACTTGGCGATGGCCGTGACGATGGGGAACAGCCAGATGGCGAGGAAGAAGAACAGGACCACGTACATGATGGTCGTGGTGCCGGCTTTGCGTTTCATGATGCGTTCCTTTCCCGTGTCACCGGTTGGCCCGGTTGTTGACGACGACCTGGATGATGGAGAGCACCACGGCGATGATGAGCACCATCACGCCGATGGCCGCGGACAGGCCGCCGTTGAACTGCTGCACGCCCGCCTTGTACAGGTAGGTGTTGAGGAATTCGGTGGAGCGTCCGGGGCCGCCGCCGGTGGTCTGGATGACGATGTCGAAGGTCTTCAGGGAGCCGACGATGCCGAGCAGGATGAGCGTGTTGGTGGTGCCGGACAGGTTCGGGATGGTGATGCGGAACAGGGTGTTCCAGAATCCGCAGCCGTCGATCTTGGCCGCCTCGTAGATGTCCTCCGGGATGGACATGAGCCCCGCGTAGTAGATGATCATCGAGAAGCCCATCCATTCGAAGATGTTGATGGCGCAGATCGAGTAGAGCGCGATCTTCGGGTCGCCGAGCCAGCTCTGGGCCAGGGCGTCGAGGTGCAGGAAGCGCAGCGCCTCGTTGATGGCGCCGACGTTCGGGTCCATGATGATGCGGAAGATGGCGGCGATGATGACCGGCGCCATGGCGATCGGCATGAAGAAGATGGCCTTGAAGACGTTCGATCCGGGGAGCCGCTCCTTGAGGATGACGGCGAGGATGAGGCCGAGTCCGGCCTGGACCGCCACGGTGACGACCATGAAGATGATGTTGTTCCTCAGCGCCGTCCAGAACACCGATCCGGGCGCGAGCAGCTTGGCGTAGTTCTTCAGTCCGATGAAGTCCATCTCGTCGGAGATGCCGTCCCAGTCGGTGAACGACGTGGCCACGGTGAATCCGATGCAGTAGTAGATGAACACGCCGGAGAGGATGACCAGCGGCGCGATGAACAGGTACGGGCGCAGTCTGGCCCGCCACGAGTTCATCGACTCCCCTCCCCTGGCTTCGCTCACCGCCTTCGCTTTGCCGGGCCGTACCGCCCGTGCGGCGGTGGCGGCGGTTCGACTTGCCGACATAATGACCTCCCTTGGGTTTCCGTCTGCGCAATCCCTTTTCTGTAACGTTTCAGAAATGGCGTACGGAAAACGGGGGCGCAATCGGGTTTCGCAATGACCACGCGGCTTTTACGCCGGGGAAACGGTTCGCGGCTTCGCTTTCCGGCCGGCGCTGCTGCGCGCCGGTTTCTAGAACGTTTCAGATTTGGTTGTTGGTCACAATTCTATAACGATTCAGAACTGTGTCAAATCCAGCCGTCCCATATCGTGAAAGCCCTTACGGCCGGCGGCGACACGCCGCGCGCCATCACACCTCGGGCGAAGAGTCGCGATACACCAGACGGCAATCCACGTCGATGCGCTCGCGGGGCGCCCGCTTCCCCGCCTCGACCTGGGCGAGGATCGAATCGACCGCCAGTGCGGCGATCCGCGTACGGCCCGGATCGACGGTCGTCATCGGGGGAATCGTGTACTTCGCCTCGTCGATGTCGTCGAACCCGATCACGCGCACGCTTTCCGGTACACGCACGCGCATCTCGCGCAACTGGCTGATCACGCCGAATGCCAGCAGGTCGTTGAGAGCGAAGATGCCGTCCGGGCGCACGCCCTGCGCGAACATCTCGCGCACCGCCTTCGCGCCCTCCGCGCTGGTCCACTCCCCGCATTCGCGGATCAGCGACGGATCCATCGCCACGCCATGCTCGGCAAGCGCGCCGAGATATCCCTTCGTGCGCATCGAGCGCGACGAGGGCACCGACTCGTCGAGCGTGCCGCCGACGACGGCGATCGTACGGCATCCGGCACGCAGCAGATGGGCGGTCGCCATGGCCGCACCCATCTCGTTGGACATGACCACGTGGGGCGCGGGCGCGTTGAAGATGCGCTCGCCCAGAATCACCAGCGGATAGTCGCCCTCGAGCTCATGGACGTCCTCGGCGCGCAGCTGCGTGGGGCTCAGAATCAGCCCGTCGGTCATATTGCTCGCCATCGCGCGGGCGCTGTCGATCTCACGGCGGCGGTCGTTGCCGGTCGATTCGATGATCACGCGGTAGCCGCGCTCACGCGCCTGCTTGATGGTCTCCTCGGCGAGCTCGGCGAAATAGATCTGGTTGAGGTCCGGCAGCGACAACGAGATGAGGCCGGTACGCCCGGACCTGAGATTGCGGGCCTGACTGTTGGCGACATAGCCGAGCTCCTCCACGGCCTTGCGGATGCGTTCACGTGTGGCGGGCTTCATGTACGGGTAGTCGTTGAGGTAGTTCGAGACCGAAGCCACCGATACGTGCGCGCGTTTCGCCACGTCGTGAAGCGTCGCCTTACGTGAACCCGTCACCATCCGGATACCTCCCCGCCCTGAAATGATTCACAACCGACTCAAGCATACATAATCCGCGTATCGCCCGGCCGGCCGGCAACGTCCCGACGCTATCGGTGGCGCGCCGCCATGAGGCGGGCGACGGCGGCGCGGATGGCGGGTTCGGCGACTGCGGGGTCGTCGATGTGCTCGACCGATCGCTCGATCGGGCACATGCCGTCCCGCCCGCGGTTGAGGATGACGGGGACCAGCGTGCCGTAGGCGGCTTCGATGCCGTGGGCGCGCAGGGTGGCGAATCCGGCTTCGCTCATCGTGCGGGCCCATACGGCCTTGGCACCGAGTCGGGCGTAGAGCAGCGCCGCGCCTTTGCCTACCACGCGGTCGGCGGCGCAGAAGCCGGCAAGGCTGCGGCCTTCGGCGAGCCATACGAGCAGCGGACGCACGCCGCGCCCGTGCCGGTCAGCGTTTCGGTGTGGCCGGCGGCGTCCGTGCGGCATGCCACGCAGCCGAGCGAATCATTCTTCGCCAGCGTGCTTTTCGCGCGTTCCCAGTCGTCCATGACGGCTTCGTTCCTCCCCCTCATCCGATCGCGGAATCAACTGCGATGACGGTCCACGGCGAACATGACCAGCGGGACGAGCACCCATTGGAGCACGAGGCCGGGCAGACCGGCGCCGACGGCCGTCCACACGCTTGCGACCGACATCTGCGCGTTGCCGAGCAGGGTGACGGCCACGGCGATGGCGAGCGCGTCGACCAGGCGGCCGCCGATCTGCGCGGCGACGAGCTTGGCCAGCCATCCGATCGGGGACGGCACGGCGGCGGGCAGACGCACGCCGCGCAGGAGCCCGGCGATCAGACCGTAGGCGGCGAGTTCGATGACCATGAACGGCACCATCGGCGCCATCGGCATGCCGGTGATGAGGAAGCTCACGATCGGCGCGAGTGCGCCGGTGGCGAGGCCCGCGAACGGACCGGCGAGCAGCCCGACGAGCAGCACGGGCAGGTGCATCGGCAGCAGGGTCTGGCCGATCATCGTGCCGAGGCCCGTCGCCGCGCCGGCGAGGTGGAGGACCTGCGGCAGGGCGACGGCGGCCACGACGGCGAGCAGCGTGGCGACGGATTGGAACGTGACGGACGGCAGCGCGTATGCGCGGGCCGGAGCGGTGGATTGCGGTTGCATGATGGAGACTCCTTCGTTTGTCAGCGCAGGTCGAGGTCGATGAGCTGGTATCCGCGGCTGCCGAGGCCCATCTCGACGGCGTGTTCGATGGTGTGGATGCCGTGGCGCGATTCGATGCGTTCGATCAGCGGTTCCTTGGTGTCGTGCGAGACGTACACCATGTCGACGCACGCCTGGTCGACGGCGACCGGGTCGAGCGAGGCGCAGATGCCGATGTCGGCCATGACGGGCGCGTGCGGGTTGCCGTCGCAGTCGCAGTCGACGGACAGGTTGTTCATCACGTTGACGAAGCACATCCTGCCTTCGAGCGTGTTGAACACGGCGGTGGCGGCTTCGGCCATCGCTTCGAGGAACGCGTCCTGGTCGCCGCTGAACGGGTTGGCGAGGATCTCGTCCTGCCCGGAATGGAGACGCTTCTTGCCGCGCGATGAGGCCATGCCGATGGAGATGTTCTTGAGCGCCCCGCCGAAGCCGCCCATCATGTGGCCTTTGAAGTGCGAGAGCACGGCGTAGTAGTCGTAGTTCGGGAAGTGGGAGCCGACGATGTCGGCGGTGATGCGTCTGCCGCCTTCCACGGGGATCTCGATCTCGCCGTCCTCGTCCTGGATGTCGCAGGGGGCGATGTCGAGGAACCCATGCTCCCTGATGGTCCTCCAATGGTGTTCGGTGGTGTCGCGGGTGCCCGCGTACGCGGTGTTGCATTCGACGATGGTGCCGTCGAGATGGTGGACGAGGTCCTTGATGAGCGCCGGCTGCAGATAATGCGTGTTGCCGCCTTCGCCGGAGCTGAGTTTGACGGCCACCTTGCCTTGCGGTTTCGCGCCGAGCGCCTCGTAGGCGCGCATCAGTCCGCCGGGGCTGATGTCGCGTGTGAAGTAGACCTTCGGCGCCATCGGATAGTCGGTTTCGTGGGTTCCGGGCGTCCTTCCCGTATCGGTCGTCGTCATGTGCTGCCTCCTTGCCTTCCATGATGGACTTCCGGTTCCAAGGATAGACGCCCGGGACGATTCACGGCGGACGATTCACATCCGCCGCCTCACGTCGATTGGCTCACAGGAGCCAGTTGGTGGCGCAGGAGGCGAGGAACACGGCCAGTCCGAACCACATGACCGGCACCATGCCCATGCCGAGCCACGCGTAGGCGCCGGGCTCCTCCAACGCGTTCCAGCGTTTCGTGGAGACGCGCAGCAGCACGACGGCCGCCACGACGAGCACGACGAACACGGCCCATCCGACGGACGACGCGGCCTCGGGCTTCGACATGTCCGAGTACATGGCGGGCAGGAAGATCCATGAGGCGTCGCACAGCGCGGTGAATCCGGCGGTGACGCCGATGCGCGTGTAGTCGGCGTCCTTGCCTTTGCCCCGCTGGAGGTTGGTCCACAGGAACGACGCGGCGACGACGAGCGCCGCGGCGACGACGAGGTACGCGGCCCACCGGATGTACGTCATGTCCGTGTAGAACTCGCTGGGCAGCACGACGATCGCGGAGACCACGAACGTGACCGCGGCCACGGCGCGTCCGAAGATGGCCTGCGACTCGTCGCCGCCGAACGGCCATCCGACGATGAGCAGCATCGCGGCGGACATGGCGAGCATGCCGGAGCCCATGATGCCGCCGGGCGTCCGCACGCCGAGCGTGTAGATGATGCCGAAGAACAGCGCGTAGGCGACGAGCTGGGTGATGACGACGGTGAACTCGCCGTGCACGGTCATGCCGAATCCGGGCCGGCCGTTGCGGCCGCCGGCGGCGTTGCGCCCGTTCCGCCCGCCGGCGTTCCGCGCGGGCTCCGGCGCGCCGGAACGCGGCCGTTCACGGCGTTCGCGCGTCTGCGGCGCGTCGGCGCGACCGCCCCGCGCGTTGCGGCGCGCGGCCTTGCGTTTCTTCTGCGAATTGCTTGCCACCATGTGACTCTTGTCTCCTTTTGCGCCGACGGCGCTGCATCGTATACGGATGATGCCCGGCGCCTCTCGACGCCGGGCATCATCATAGGTTCCGATCCGGGACCGGCGTCTCGCCGGCCCCTTTCCCGTCCGGCTTCGCCGGGATCGGGATCATGGGATCATGGGATCAGAACTCGCGGTTCTTGCGGTAGAACTCGATCAGGGACTTCGTGGAGGCGTCCTGGGCGGCGAGGGCCTCGTCGTCCTTGGAGATCGCCGGGGTGATCTGCTTGGCGAGCTGCTTGCCGAGCTCGACGCCCCACTGGTCGTAGGAGTCGAGGCCCCACACGGTGCCCTCGACGAAGGTGATGTGCTCGTACAGGGCGATGAGCTCGCCGAGCGCGAACGGGGTCAGGGCCACGCCGAAGATGGAGGTGGTCGGACGGTTGCCGGTGAACACGCGGGCCGGGACGATCTCCTCCGGCGTGCCCTCGGCGCGCACCTCGTCGGCGGTCTTGCCGAACGCGAGCGCCTTGGTCTGCGCGAAGTAGTTGCCGAGGAACAGCTCATGCACGTCCTGGTCGCCGTCCTTGGTCGGGTTCGGCGTGTTGACGAACGCGATGAAGTCGGCCGGGATGAGCTGAGTGCCCTGGTGGATCAGCTGGTAGAAGGCGTGCTGGCCGTTGGTGCCCGGCTCGCCCCAGAAGATCTCGCCGGTCTCGGTGGTGACGGGGGTGCCGTCCCAGCGCACGGACTTGCCGTTGGACTCCATGGTGAGCTGCTGCAGGTAGGCCGGGAAGCGGTGCAGGTACTGGTCGTACGGCAGCACGGCGTGGGAGGCGGCCTTGAAGAAGTTGCGGTACCAGACGTTGAGCATGCCGAGCAGCACGACGACGTTCTTCTCGAACGGCGTGTTGGCGAAGTACTCGTCGATCTCGTGGAAGCCGTGCAGGAACTCCTCGAAGCGGGCCGGGCCGAAGACGACGGCCAGGGAGGTGCCGACGGCGGAGTCGACGGAGTAGCGGCCGCCGACCCAGTTCCAGAAGCCGAACGCGTTGGCCGGGTCGATGCCGAACTCGGCGACCTTCTCCAGGTTGGTGGAGACGGCGACGAAGTGCTTCTTGATGGCCTCGGCCTTCTGGGCCTCGTCGTCGTCGGAGATGGCGCCGTTGGCGGCGAGCTCCTCGAGCAGCCAGGTGCGGGCCTCGCGGGCGTTGGTCAGGGTCTCCAGCGTGGTGAAGGTCTTGGAGACGATGATGAACAGGGTGGTCTCCGGGTCGAGGCCCTTGGTCTTCTCGGCCAGGTCGTTCGGGTCGATGTTGGAGATGTAGCGGGCGGAGATGCCGGCGTCCGCGTACGGCTTGAGCGCCTCGTACGCCATGACGGGGCCCAGGTCGGAGCCGCCGATGCCGATGTTGACGACGGTCTCGATCTTGCGGCCGGTCACGCCGGTCCACTTGCCGGAACGCACGTCGTCGGCGAAGGCGTAGATCTTGTCGAGGGTCTCGCGCACGTCCTTGACGGTGTCCTGGCCGTCGACGATGTACTTGCCCTCGTCCTCGACCGGGCGGCGCAGCGCGGTGTGCAGCACGGCGCGGTCCTCGGTGTTGTTGATGTGGACGCCGCTGTACATGGCCTTGATGCGCTCGCCGAGCTTGACTTCCTTGGCGAGGTGGACGAACAGCTGGAGGGTCTCCGGCTTGATGAGGTTCTTGGACAGGTCGAAGTGCAGGTCGCCGGCGTCGAAGCTCAGCTCCTTGACACGGTCGGAGTCTTCGGCGAACCACTTCTTGAGGCTGATGCCCTCGGCCTGAAGCTCGTCGTAGTGCTTCTGCAGGGCGACCCACGCCGGGGTGGTGGTGGCGTCAACGGGCGGATTGATGGCCATAGGATTCCATTCCTTTCATCATTGATTGGAGACGGCGTGCGGGCCGCTTGCATCTCGGTCCGCCTTCCGTTCCGTATCACGCAACAGAATACTCACAAAAGCGGACACAACAACACAAAAAGAACACCGGACTACGCGCCGGCGACGGTGCGGTGAACGGACGGGGGACGGACGCGCGGACGGAACGCGTCACACGCCCATCAGCGCGTGGGCGGCGCCCATCATCACCAAGGCGATGATCGCGGTGAACGCGAGCGAGAATCCGGCGAGCTTCGCGTTGCCGAGCACCTTGTCGGTGAACAGCGTGGAGAAGATCGCGATCGGCGCGATCACGCAGATCACGAGCACCGCGCGGATCTCCGCCGTGAACGGCAGCAGGAACCAGGCGACGCACGCGAACGCGACGGCGAACGGCAGGCGCCAGGCGACCACGGCCAGCACCTCCCTGACGTCGTGCCGGTCGCGCGGCAGGTCCATGAGCATGCCGACCATGAACATCGAGCAGAACGCGTTCGCGCCGCTCAACGGCTGGGTGACGGTCGCGATCCAATCGGGGATGCGGATGTTCGCCGCCATGAGCACGACCATGAGCATGTAGGTGTCGAACGGGACGGAGCCGAAGAAGCTCTTGAACACGTTCTTGGCGAAGGCGCGCCGGGCGAGACGCTTCGCGTCGCGGTCCTTCGGCTTCTCATACGGCAGGGTGGGCGCGTCGCCGGCGTGTTGTTCGGCGAGCGTCTTGCCGGGTTGGATGTGCAGCAGCTGCTGGGTCATCACGTTCGTGCCGGCCGCGACCATGATGCAGTTGCCGATGTCGAACATGGCGGCCGGCACCACCGCGCCCGCGCCCCAGAACGAGGTGACGACCGGGAAGCAGAAGCAGCCGAGGTTGAAGCCGGCGCCGTTGAGCATGAGGAACGCGCGGTCGGCCACGTTGCGCCGCCGCGTCGTCAGGTAGATGAGGACGGGCGGGACGAGCGCGCAACAGAACCCGAACACGCTGAGCCACAGATAGCTCATGTCGTGCGGGTTCGTGGCGAACGAGTAGACGACCGCGCCCGGCAGCACGACGTTGAACTCGGCCGTCTGGATGACGCGGTAGTCCTTCGCGCCGAACAGGCCGAAGCGTTTGAACAGGTATCCGGCCAGGATGATGAGCAGCAGCGAGGCCGGGCCGAGTATCGCCGTCATGATCTTCCCTCCCCACCCCGCGGCCGTGCGGCGCCGGGTTGGACGGGGCCCGAGGTATGCGTGCGCGAGATGGGACTCGAACCCACACGTCCGAAGACACAGGAACCTAAATCCTGCGCGGCTACCATTACGCCACTCGCGCGCAAGAAGACAATCTATCAGTCCGCCGGGAAATCCGCCGGAAAAGTCGGTGAGACGGTGCCGGAGAACGAAAAACCCGGACTCGGCGAACCGAATCCGGGTGGTGGAGCCACTTGTCAGAATCGAACTGACGACCTGCTCATTACGAGTGAGCCGCTCTACCGACTGAGCTAAAGTGGCTTTGCGCTTGGGAAGCATTCGCTACCCATGCACAAGAGAAAAAGTATAGGGGCCGTCGCGCAAAACGCAACCCGGCGTGTCGCGCGATGGCGCCACACGCCGGCATCGCGCCGCCCATGCCGCGCGTCAGCGCAGCAGCGCCTCGATGGCCGGCACGAGCGCCTTCAGCGCCTTGCCGCGGTGGGAGATCGCGTTCTTCTCGGCCGGCGTCATCTCGGCGCTGGTCAGCGGCTCGCCCTCATGGTCGGGGTCGTCGCTGGTGCGTCCCGGCTGGTCGTCGGGCACGAAGATCGGGTCGTAGCCGAAGCCGTGCTCGCCGCGCGCCTTGCGGATGATGCGTCCGGGCATCTCCCCCACCTCGACCGTCTCGGAGACGATCTCGTGGTGGGCGGCGAGTGCGGCCGTGTCCCCGGCGGCCACGGCGTCGCCGCCGGTCGCGTCCACCGCGTCGCCGGGCACGACGAGCGCGGCGGCGCAGCGGAAGCGCGCGGTGCGCCTGTCGTCCGGGATGTCTTCGATCTGGGCGAGCAGGAGCGCGTTGTTGGCCTTGTCGTGGCCGTGTGCGCCGGCCCAGCGCGCGGAGAGGATGCCGGGGGCGGCGCCCATCACGTCGACGATGAGCCCGGAGTCGTCGGCGATGGCGGGCAGTCCGGTGCGGCGGGCCACGTCACGGGCCTTGAGCAGCGCGTTCTCCTGGAAGGTGACGCCGGTCTCGACCGGGTCGGGCAGGTGCAGCGAACCGGCGGAGACGAGCTCCACCTGCGCCGCGTCGTCGCCCAGATCCTCGGCGAGGATGCGGCGGATCTCCACGAGTTTGCCTTCGTTGTGCGTGGCTACCACGAGTTTCATGCGTGTTCCTTCGTTTCGTGAGGTCGGTCGGATCGTCGGATCGTCTCAGTCGAGGGCGAGCGCGGCGCGCTGGGCGGCCTGCAGCTCCTTGTTGCCCTTTTCGGCGAGGTCGAGCAGCACGCCGAGTTCGGCGCGCGTGAACGGGCGGTGTTCGGCGGTGCCCTGCAGTTCGATGAATTCGCCGTGGCCGGTCATGGCGACGTTCATGTCGGTCATGGCCTGGCTGTCCTCCACGTACGGCAGGTCGAGCATCGGCGTGCCGTTGATGACGCCGACGGAGACGGCGGAGACGACGTCCTTGATCGCCTTGTCGGCGGACTTGATGTGGTGGTTCCTCTCCGCCCAGTTCAGGGCGTCGACGAGCGCGACGTACGCGCCGGTCACGGACGCGGTGCGTGTGCCGCCGTCGGCCTGGAGCACGTCGCAGTCGAGCTGGATCTGGTTCTCGCCGAGCGCCTTCATGTCGATGACGCCCCTCAGGCAGCGGCCGATCAGGCGGCTGATCTCGTGCGTGCGGCCGCCGATCCTGCCTTTGACGGATTCACGGTCGGTGCGCTCCTTGGTGGCGCGCGGCAGCATTGCGTATTCGGCGGTCACCCAGCCGAGTCCGGAGTCCTTGCGCCAGCGGGGCACGCCGGGGGTGAACGTGGCGGTGCACATGACGCGCGTATTGCCGCATTCGATGAGCACGGAGCCTTCCGGCGCGTCGGTGAAGTGGCGGGTGATGCGCACGGGACGCAGTTCGTCGACCTTGCGTCCGTCCTGACGGGTGATGGAGCGATTGCCCAGCATGTCTGTGATTTCAACCATACGGCCCAGCTTACGCCACGTGGCCGAGTCGGACGAACGGCAAAGGGCCGGCCGGCCCGGAACCGGCCGGAACCACCGGAACCCCGGTCCCAAGATCGCCCAGGATCACCTGGAAACACCAGAGCCCGGGGCCCCGAAACCAGAGGGGCCGAGCATACTACAGGCCGGCACACTACAGGCCAAGCATGGTACCGTCCGAAACCCCCGTTTTCGATTATCTACAGCGTCGAATACCCGTTTCGACACCCCTTTTGCGTCCATTTGGCGCTGTAGATCCACGAATCCGGGTGTTTGAGCCGGTGGAATTCAGCCGAGCAGCTGCCGTTCGGGCAGGATGCGGTCGACGACGAACACGATGAGGCTCAACACGAGGAATCCCAGGGCGAGTTTGCCGCAGTTGAGGCCGAACTGCGGCCATCCGAGCGCGGTCGGGTCGATGAACGCGTACGGGTACGGGCTGCCGCCGGCCGCCGGACCCGACGCGGGGAACATGGCGGCGCGCACGAGCACGAACGCGAGGTACGCGGGGAAGTAGATGAGCCACGAGAACATGTAGTGCCACGGGAACCGGCGGTGCGGATCGAACGCGATGAAGTCGACGACCGCCATGATCGGCGCGACGCGGTGCAGCCACGTGTTCGTCATGAGCCCGAGCACCTGCGGCACGTAGGCGGGGTCGTCGGGCGGCATGAGCAGGAACGCGACCACGGCGGTGACGATCGCGTACAGGGTGAGGCACCCCTTCAGCCAGGCGGGCGGCTGGATGCCCTTCAGGATCGTGGCCGCGCCGGCCCACAGCATCACGAATCCGAGCGCGAATCCGGTCTGGAACGTGAAGTACGTCCAGTATTCGGGCCGATGCCACGCCTCGTAGGTGCCGACGAAGCACATGCCGGCGATCGCCAGCCGCCACAATCCCGCGAAGAATCTCATACCCCCAGTGTACGCGGCCGCTCTTCCCCACCCCCTCGTCCCGCCCTCATTCCACCCCTCTCACCTCCCCACCCACGCCCCGTCCCCATGGTGCGGCAAACCTCCCATGGTGCGGTTTCGCAAATCCGCCATTTTCCAACGAAAATCGCCGACCGCGCCATGAGGGGTTACCGCACCATGGGAGGTTGGCCGAGTTGGGCGGGGAGGTGGGCGGGGACTGGCGCAGTGCGGGCGGCGAAGAGTAGGCTGGTTGGCAACGAAAAAACCGAAAAACAGTGCAGTACCCACGGGCGAAGGAGAGAACATGGATTATTCACCGGCGTTGATGACCGACATGTACGAGTACACGATGCTGGACGCGTGTCTGAAGGACGGCACCGCGAACCGCAAGTGCGTGTTCGAGGTGTTCACCCGTCATCTGCCCGCCGGCCGCCGCTACGGCGTGGTCGCCGGCACCGGGCGCATCCTCGACGCACTGGAGCGTTTCCACCTCGACGACGAGGACCTGCGATTCCTTTCCGACCGGCACGTGGTGAGCCCCGAGACCATCAAGTGGCTGGAGGACTTCCACTTCTCCGGCTCGATCAAGGGCTACCGCGAGGGCGAGATGTTCTTCCCGAACTCGCCGATCCTCGAGATCGAAGGCACGTTCGGCGAATGCACGCTGCTGGAGACGCTCGTGCTGTCCATCCTCAACTACGATTCCGCGGTCGCCTCCGCCGCCTCCCGCATGGTCTCCGCCGCGAAGGACCGCCCGTGCATGGACATGGGCGGACGCCGCACGAACGAATGGTCGGCCGTGGCCGCCGCCCGCGCCGCCGTGGTCGGCGGGTTCAAGGGCACGGCGAACCTGCTCGCCGCCCAGATGTACGGGCTCAAGGCGATCGGCACCGCCGCCCACTGCTTCACGCTCGTGCACGACAGCGAGCGCCAGGCGTTCGAATCGCAGATCGCCGCGCTCGGCAAGAACACGACGCTGCTCGTCGACACGTACAACATCGAGGAGGCCGTGAAGACGGCCGTCGAGGTGGCCGGCCCGGAGCTCGGCGGCGTGCGCATCGACTCGGGCGACCTCGCGCTCATGGCGCAGCGCGTGCGCAACCAGCTGGACGCGCTGGGGGCGACGAACACGAAAATCACCGTCACCAACGACCTCGACGAGTACGCGCTCGCCGCGCTCCAGACCGCACCGGTCGACTCGTACGGCGTGGGCACGATGCTCGTCACCGGTTCGGGCGCCCCCACCTGCGCGATGGTGTACAAGCTCACCGAGCGCGAGGGCGCGGACGGCACGATGCAGACGGTCGCGAAGAAGTCGAAGAACAAGGCGACCGTGCCGGGCAGGAAGCTCGCCTACCGCTCCTACGAATACAATCTCGCCGACGTGGAGCACGTGGTCTCCGGTTCCGAGGACCAGCTCGCCGCGTTCACGCCCGAGGAAGGCTGGAAGGACCTGCTCGTGCCGTTCGTCGACCACGGCGAGATCGACCACCAGTGGCAGGGCCACGACGCGATCGTCAACGCGCACGAATACCGCGCGAAGGCCCTCGCCGAACTGCCCATCGCCGCCCAGAGCCTCATGCGCGGCGACCCGGTGATTCCTACTGAGATCACCGTTCTGTAGAACGGTGATCTCAGTAGGAATCCTTCGCGATTGCCTATGGCGCGATCGCTCACTTCGCCTACGGACACCCCACCGGGGTGTCCGTTTCACGGCTCAGCTACTGAGATCACGGTTCTGTAGAACCGACTGCCCTTGCTCCCCCCCCCTTCAGGGGGAGCTGGCCGCCAAGCGGCCTGATGGGGTAATCAGTACTCCAACTCCAACGGGTTCACAGTACATTCGCTCAGCCATCGCGCCTTTTCCCCATCGCGCTCTGGCGAGGACGCGCCGTGGTCCGTCCATGGGAAAGGCTTGTCATCCGTCAACGCCTCGATGAGTTCATCGTCGCTGATGGACTCATCGACGACCTCGTGCCTACGCAAACACCGCACGATGGCTGCCGCGTCGACATCCTTCCCCGGATCGGTCCGCTCGCCGACCCAAAGCACCTGCATGTATTCCAATCCGCTGCTTTCCATGCATGCCTGATCATCGATGGCATACTGCCGATCCCACGCATCAAGAGCCGCGGGGTTGTGCATAGTGTCCGGGTCCACTGCGGTGTCACCGCCCCCGGACAACGATCGCGAAAGAATCGTATACCCCTTCTCCGTCATGCAACCGGTCCAGCGATTCGTCGCCTCCTGCATCTCTCCTTCGCTCAGCGTTCCATCGGCAAGCGCCTCCATCGCGAAATCATTGCCCGCCACCTTGGCCCGCTCATAGTATCGCCGGTATTCCGCCGCCCAAGGACCGGAAAACGACGGCGTCTCCGACTTGGCATCCTTGCCGACGGGCACCGATCCGCAGGCACACGGCAAGGCCGTCAATACCGCAACCACCATACCGGCAAGCACTCTTCCAACCGTCATCGCTCACTCCTTCCCCTTTGAAGACGCATGCGTGTGAGCGCGCCATAAAACGTGCTCACACATAAACTCACACATGATTTATTGGGCGGTATAATATTTCGTGCCGCTATAGTAACCCACTTCCGATTCACCTCTGTAAGGCGAATACAGGCCATTGGCACGGGCACATGTCATAACTCCCGTTTTAACATAGATTCGCCCATCCGTGCGATGAACGGAATGCCCGCTGCTGTCATACCCATATCCCGTATGCTTAATCCAATCAATTACCTTGGGATTTCGAGCATATGCGCACGTTTCAACCAGATTCACATATCCATCCTGAAAGTACACGGGATTCGCAGCCTGAGCACTGCCTACAGCAATGCAGGCAGTAGATACCGACAAAATAATCGATATCATCGATACAACAATTCTCTTACAGAAAATCATGACAATACATCCTTTCCGAATTTGCGTCATCGCAATGTCGAATGCCGCACCCTCCATTGGGTTTTTCAGCACAACAAGGAACAAGCCGGAATCCTATGCCGTTCGTCGTGCTCAGTATGACAAGCACACGCAATCAATCACCATGGGACAGCACCGACCCAATCCAACTATCCGATGTCTCATATATATACCCTCATGTCATCACATGAATGACAAAAATTAATGCGCGCGATTCCGCCTTCATATATATTATTTGGTGTTTTGACCAACCCATTCAGCAAGGAGCATATGATGCAGTTCATAGCCGCAATCGTCACCGCATTCATGCTATGTTCGCCGATGACCGTTCCGATTCCCGAAGGCTATCCGCAGGCGCAGTACGACTCGGCGCAATCGGCGGCATCCGCACGTTTCTCCTGCCCCACATGGATTCCCAAGATACTGTGTCCCGCACGACCGTAAACCCCAGGCACGCCAGTCCCGGCTTACGCATCGGCAAACGGCACACGGGCGTATACCACCCAAGTATCACCGTCGATCTCGTAGTCGAGTTCACCGCCGATCAGTTCGAGCTTATACAACCGTGATTTCAATCCTTGTCTCACCGACGTATTCCGTGAAGCCGCGATGACATTCGACATGACGATTTCCGTTGCGGACTTTTGAAGAGTGATGCTCGCCTGATAGTCGCTGCCGGGAACAGCATGCCTGTCGATGTTCGAATACAATTCCTTCAGCACCGCGCCAAGGGTGCGAACATCATGTTCATTTACTTTCCGCGTTCCGATACCGCCGTCCATAAGTTCGGTCTTCCCCCGGTATCCGTTCCGCTTCAGCATGGCGTCGCCATCGTCGGCCATGGCAGTGACGGCAAGCCACCATTCGGACCTCCGCACGGCAGAATCATGTTCCTTCTCATCCTCCAACATCATGTCAATGATGGTTCGTACCTCCGCCTGCCCTTTGGCTGCGAGATCATTGACCCTGCGCCACTCGGCGGCATCCCCATCGTGGGCGTCACGGATGTTTCTCTGCGCGATCAGTTGGATGCCGGCCAGGCATTGCGCGACCGAATCGTGAAGTCTGATGGCGTTGTCGCTGTCACGCAGCCGATATATCCGCCGCAGCTCATGCTCACTGGCCAGATATTCGTCGGCCTGTCGCGTATTCATCGTCGTCCACCAACGGAAACCGTATCCGACGATAATTGCCGTAACACCGTACATCAGGAATACGAGCAAATCGGAGAAGCTCAAGGTGCCGCCATGCCACTGAGCCACCTGATAGCATTGAGTGCCTAGGAAAGACAGCATCATGGAGACCGCAACGGCGGAAAGGCCCGTATCATAAGCGACCAATCCAATCGCACAATACACGCCCCAGAAACGGCTGGGGCCTTGGGCTACCGGAAGAACACAGGAGACGAGCTCCACCACGATCAGTCCGACGCAACCGAAACGGGAATCGATCAGCATCGACAGCAACAACAGGATGTGCAGGCTCCCCATAAACACCCCGTATAAGGATGATGTAGGATTCGCCGCCCAGTCCAACACGGAAAGAGCCACAGCGACCGCGACGATGATCAAACGGAACGGATGAGCAAGAAAGCCTCTCTTCAGAGATACGGTTCTCCGACGAATCAATTTCGCTACACCGTTCTCACCGTTCATCTTCACCAGTCCATATGGCCACCGCCTGACGAATCGTCCGGGCACCAAGCTTGTGCCGGGCCCTACTGAGATAGGTCGCCGCCGTGGCACGGCTGACCTGCATGTGATCGGCGATATCCGCGATGGACCATCCCCGACTAAGGAGAATCATCACCTCCTCTTCCCGGTCGGACAGAAGCATCCGGGCATCATCGGAAACATGTTTCAACCGCATATGCGCGTTACGCGGAGATTCAAAGCCATCAAACCACGAACCATCCAACACGGTCTGCATAGCCGCGACCAACCGCGCCTCCTCGTTTTTCGTCACGACGCCCTGCGCCCCGGCCTCCATGAGACGCGAAGCATATCGTTCCACGGGGAAAGCCGTGACACCCAGCAACAGCACCGCCGCAGTGCGCCTGCGAATCTGACGGCATGCATCCACACCGGACATGCCCTCAAGGGACATATCCACCAGAAGCAGACGCGGCATAAGGTCGCCATCCGCGCAACGCTGCACGGCATCCCTCCCGTTCCGCGCACACCATTTCACGATTCCCAACCGGTTCCGTTCCACGATCCGACTCAATCCCTCCAACGCAATCGCGTCATTATCCAATATTGCGATTGGTGTCACAGCCGTTACGGCGGAGACGCCGGACCGTTTCATGATGTCTCTCCTCCCATCGTCGTATCCAGCATATTCCCCCACCACCAATCACCCACGGAACGCTGTCATCCTCATGTCTACAGGCGTCCTTTCCTCTGTGGCGCATCTTCCCTATCATGAACGGTACGCCAGGAACAGGCATTCTTCACACCGACACCGCAGTCGTCCCAGTATATATTCAAATCACTGTATTCACGAAAGGTTCAGTCATCATGAATATCCGCAAGCATATTATACGGATATTTGCCGTAGCATTATCCTCTATAATCACGCTTTCCATTGGCACCGCCACTGCGAGCGCATTCTCGTTTACGGACGGTTACGTAACCAAAGCACAATCCTGCATCTACGCACGCAATCCCCGAACCGTATACTACGTATCCCACCAAGCAACCGGCAGCGACAGTGGAGGGCATCTCGTCACACGCACGGCTCCCACAGCCTATTCATCCACAAATGCGACCTCCTGCTCCACAGTGAATGGCTTGTACGGCATCCAAAAGGGAACAGGCAAATTCGTCTATTACAGCGGGGCAGTACGGACTTACTCCGCCTAATCGGTTGCACAGTAAAACAAGCAGGCGGTGACCATGCGAAACCATCATAGAGTCGTATTAACCTGGATTGTCGGCGTGCTTCTAATCTCGCTCGCCTCGTGTTCCTCCGCGCCTTCCTCGCAATCCAGCGCGACTGCCGAACCGGAATTCACCGGCGCATATGCGCAGGATTATTCCCAAGCGTACGAGCAGGCGAAACGGAACCATAGCGAGTTCGCCGTCGAAGCGCTCTCCGATGGCGAACTCGCCGAATCGGAGGTGCAGGAATCGGCGGATCGCTACGTGCAGTGCATGGCCGACAAGGGCTACACCGCCACGAAGTCCATCGACGGGTCGGGGGATGTCTATCATCCCGACCAGACCCTCGACGAGGCGTGGACCACGCGTATGGAACGGGACATGCATGACTGCGACGTCCAGTCAGGCATTCTCTATCTCTCCGCCCTGTGGCAACAAGAACAGACCAACCCCGACGGCAAGAACGACACATCCATGGTCATCGACTGTCTTCGCCGGCATGATGTCGTGGACGATTCCATGAGCGACGCCCGAATCGAGCAGGAGCTGAACGGCGGAACCGACGGCGCAGGCGGTTTCTCATGGATTCCATATGACATGGCCGACCCGAACTACGACGCGGACAAGGCCAAATGGCTTCAGGAGTGCCAGACCAACCCGCGCGGATTCTAAGGTCGGACCGGCTCAGCAGTCGATGGTGTAGACGCGGGTCTTGTAGTCCTTCCAGTCGGGCAGGGACTCCCCCGCGTCGAGCGCACGCTTGATGTCGCCGTAGTAGTGCAGTTTGCGCTGCACGTGCATCGCGGCCTCGTCGAGCGCGCGCCGCTGCTCGTCGAGCGTCTTCCTGCGCGACTCGAGCAGGTCGAGGATCTCGTCGATGTGCGCCGGCTCGTCCTGCTCGTAGGCGAAGAAGCGTTTCAGATCCTCGATGGTCATGCCCGCGTTCTTGAAGCAGCAGATGGCGCGCAGCCGGTTGACGTGGCACTCCTCGTATTCACGGCGTCCTGCCGCGTCACGCCCGACGTTCGTGAGCAGCCCCTGATCCTCGTAGTACCTCAGCGTGGAGGTCTGCATGTGGAAGCGTTCCGCCACCTCGCGAATCGTGTACGTCGCCATATCGTCCCGTTCCTTTCCGTTCCGTCATCACCGTCATCGCCGCGACCGCGCGTCCGCGGCGATTCCCGCCGACGTTCCGTCGTCGTCGCGGCGTCGCGCCGCCGTCGCGCGACACGCCGCGGACGCCGACTTGCGTTCAAGTCTACTTGAATTGCGACGATGATTGCGTAACCACGGAACAACCACGACACCACGACACACACGCAAGGAGCATCGATGCTGGAAGCGACCACCATCTACACGCCGGCCGAGGACCGCTACGACCACATGACCTACAACCGCTGCGGGGCGTCCGGCCTCAAACTGCCGGCCGTCTCGCTCGGATTCTGGCACAACTTCGGCGACCTGACGCCGTTCGAGCATATGAAGCAGCTCGTGTTCACCGCGTTCGACAACGGCATCACGCACTTCGACCTCGCCAACAACTACGGCCCCGAACCCGGACAGGCCGAGAGGAACTGCGGACTGCTGCTGAACAAGTACTTCAAGGCGCACCGCGACGAGCTCATCGTCTCCACGAAGGCCGGCTACGAGATGTGGACCGGCCCCTACGGCGACCACGGCTCGCGCAAGTACCTCATCGCCTCGCTCGATCAGTCCCTGACGCGCCTCGGCCTCGACTACGTGGACATCTTCTACCACCACCGCCCGGACCCGGACACCCCGCTCGAGGAGACGATGGGCGCGCTCGCCCAGATCGTGAACTCCGGCAAGGCCCTGTACGTCGGCCTGTCCAACTACGACGGCCCGACGATGGAGAAGGCGGCGAAGATCCTCGACGAACTGCACGTGCCGTTCGTCATCAACCAGAACCGCTACAACATCTTCGACCGCACGATCGAGAAGAACGGCCTCAAGGACACGGCCAAGCGCCTCGGCAAGGGCATCATCACCTTCTCGCCGCTCGCGCAGGGCCTGCTCACGAACCGTTACCTCGACGGCGTGCCGGCCGACAGCCGCATCGCCCTCGACCCGCGTTTCCTCAAGGATTCCGCGCTCACGCCGGAACGTCTCCAGCAGATCCGCGAGCTCAACGACATCGCCATCGCCCGCGGCCAGACGCTCGCCGAAATGAGCCTCGCCTGGCTGCTGCACGACGGCGTCGTCACCTCCGTGCTCGCCGGCGCCTCGAAGCCGCAGCAGATCCTCGACAACATCGGCGCCCTGAAGAACACGACGTTCAGCGCCGAGGAACTCGCCAAGATCGACGAGATCTCCCAGCGCTGACCCTTGTCACCAGCCGCGCATCTCGTCGTAGATGCGCTTGCAGTCGGGGCAGACCGGGTACTTGGACGGGTCGTGCTTGGGCACCCACACCTTGCCGCACAGCGCGACCACCGGCCGGCCGGTCATCTGCGATTCGGCGATGCGGTCGCGCGAGACGTAGTGCGCGAAACGGTCCGCGTCGCCGTCGTCGGAGCGACGGGTCTCCTCCTTCTCCTCCGGGCGTTCGAGCACCGCGGTGCCGGCGCCGGCGTCCGGGTCGGACAGCGGCGACGACGTGTCCGCGTCGAGGAAGGCGGCGGGAATCCTGCCATCGTTCAGATCATCGTTCATCATGGCGACCTCCTGCATGACCATTCGACCATTCTGGTCTTCTCTACCGCCCACCATCATAGTTGCCGCCGGCGCATATCCCCGTCATCGCACGCGGCCGTCATATATATCCCGCATATATCCCGCCACCGCATCCCCGCCGCATCCCCGCCACGTTCCCGCCACGTTCCCGCCGCATCCCCGCCGCATCCCCGCCGCATCCCCGCCGCCCGGCGCGTGGCATCGCCGCGACGTGACGGCGCGACGCGGTAGGCTAGTGAGCCATGACCATAGCAGTGTGCCCCGGCTCGTACGACCCCGTGACCGCCGGACATCTTGACGTAATCGAACGCAGTGCGCGCTTCTTCGAGGAGGTGCATGTCGTGGTGGCGGTGAACGCGGCGAAGACGCCGATGTTCCCCACCGAGACCCGCGTCGACATCATCCGCCGCGCCTTGGAGAAGGACGGCTGCACGAACGTCGTCGTCGCCTCCACGGGAGGCCTCATCACCGACTATTGTCGTCAGGTGGGAGCGACCGTGATCGTGAAGGGACTGCGGCAGAACGGCGACTACGAGGCGGAACTCGGCATGGCGCTCGTGAACCGCAAGATCGGCGACGTGGAGACCGTCTTCCTTCCCGCCGACCCGGTGCTCGAGCATATCTCCAGCTCCATCGTCAAGGACGTGGCGCGTCACGGCGGCGACGTGACCGGCATGGTGCCCGACTGCGTGGTGCCGATGCTCACCGAGGCGCTGTCGCGGGAGGCGGCGGCGCGTGACGCGATCGCGTCGAAGGAAAGGAACGCATCATGACCGATGCAACGTATGGCGACAATCAGAGCGGCGCGGACGACGCGCAGGCGCGTCCGGAAGGATACGTGGATCTAACGGCACAGCCCGGCGCTGCG
>NZ_NMWT01000021.1 GCF_002860365.1 Bifidobacterium parmae | reverse complement strand
CGCCGACCGCATCGCCGACGTCTGGCCCGCGGCTTGCGCGGATGATGGCCGCGATCATCGCGCCGTAATCCTACGGGTCGCCCGCGCCGCCGCCTCGATCGCGTTCGGCGGCGGCGCGCCTCCGGCCGATGGTCTGGCCGACGGGCTCGGCGCGCTGTTCGCCGCGACACGCCGATGAGCGGGTTTTCGGGAGCGGCGCGGAGGGGCTTCCGATGCCCGGATCCGGTGCCGGAAGCCCGGAAACGCCTTCGCGACACGCCGATGACGGTGAAAAGTTACCTGCCTTCGTTTCGTTGGAATTCCAACGATTATGGCGTGCTCGAACGATGGTTCCGCGGGGCGTTCGGCGCGCTCGGGTTGCGCGACCGGGAAACCCGTGGCATGATGTTCGAGTTGCCTGACGAGGTCAAGACCTCGGCGGGAAACAGAGACTGGCGGATTTCCCAAGCGGTCAAAGGGAGCTGACTGTAAATCAGCCGCTTCGTGCTTCAGTGGTTCGAATCCACTATCCGCCACGCCCCGATAGCTCAGTGGTAGAGCACTTCCTTGGTAAGGAAGAGGTCGTGAGTCCAATTCTCACTCGGGGCTCTCTGGCGGGGTAGCTCAGCTGGCTAGAGCGTACGACTCATAATCGTAAGGTCAAGAGTTCGAGCCTCTTCCTCGCTACAAATCGCGCCCGCCAACCGGCGGGCGCATATTATACCTAGTAAACACAGAGGTGAATGACAATGGCTAAGAGCGCCGACATCCGTCCGGGCATCACGCTGGCCTGCACCGAGTGCAAGGAGCGTAACTACATCACGACGAAGAACCGTCGCAACACGCCCGATCGTCTCGAGCTGAAGAAGTTCTGCCCGCGCTGCGGCAAGCAGACCGTGCACCGCGAGACCCGCTGAGCGCATTCGAGTTTTCCGAGGACCCGGCCCATTCGGCCGGGTCCTTTCGTATTCCCGGCGGATTTCCGTCCCCGTTCGTGTCCGTTTGCGGGCGAGCCCGGAATCCCGCGGATAGGATAGGCAGTTATGACCAGCTTTGCAGAGATCACCACGATCGGTGTGGGCGGCGAGATCGCCCGTTTCGTCGAACCGACCACGCGCGTCGGCGTCATCGAGGCCGTCGAAGGCGCCGATGAGCACGGGCTGCCCCTGTGCGTCATCGGCGGCGGCTCCAACATGCTCGTCTCCGACGAGCCGTTCCCCGGCGTCGTCGTGCGCGACGCACGCCGCCGCATCACCGTGCCCGACGAGGCGGCCCCCGTCGAGGGGGATGACCGCACCGTGCACGTGAACGCGGAGGCCGGCGCCAACTGGGACGATTTCGTCGCCTTCACCGTCGAACTCGGCCTGGAGGGCGTCGAGGGTTTGTCCGGCATCCCCGGCACGGTGGGCGCGTCCGTCGTGCAGAACATCGGCGCCTACGGCCAGGAGGTCGCCACGTCCGTCGCATCGGTGGAGGTGTGGGACCGCGAGACGAAGACCACGCGCGACCTGCTCCCCGCGGACCTCAAGTTCGGCTACCGCTCCTCCGCGTTGAAGTCGAGCATGTACCAGGCTCCCGCCACGCCGGCCGACCGCTTCTTCCCGACGCCGCGCTACGTGGTGCTGTCCGTCACGTTCGCGCTGCGCCACAGCGCCGAGGGCACGGTCGGATTCGGCCAGCTGGCGAAGGCGCTCGGCGTCGAGGTGGGCGCGCGCATGGCCACCACCGCCATCCGCGACACGGTGCTCGAGGTGCGCGCCTCCAAAGGCATGCTCGAGGACCCGACCCGCTACGCCCTGCCGGACATGGCCGACACGAAGCGCGAAGGCAACGTCCTCGCCGACCTGAAGCGTCTCGCCGCCTCCGGCGCGCCCGCCGCCGAGGACGGCTCCGGCCTGCCCGCGCCCGACTGGGACCGCCACAGCTGCGGCTCGTTCTTCATGAACCCGATCCTGCCCGAAGCCGAGGCCGCGCGCCTGCCCGAGGACGCGCCGCGCTTCGCCGCCACGCTGCCCGACGGCACGTCCGGCGTGAAGACCTCCGCCGCGTGGCTCATCGACCACGCCGGATTCCACAAGGGATTCGCCGTGGGGGAGCGGTCCGCCGAGAACGCCCCGGCGAGCCTGTCCACGCACCACACGCTCGCCCTGACGAACCGCGGGACCGCCACGGCGGCGGACGTCGTCGCCCTCGCCAAGACCATCCAGCGGGGCGTGAGGGAGCGGTTCGGCGTGGCGCTCGTGCCCGAGCCCGTGTGCGTCGGCGTCGACCTGCGCCCCTGAGCGCCCGGCCGGCGCCGTCACGCGCGTCGCCGGCATCACGCGCGTCCCGAATGTGGGGAAGGGCCTTCGCGTCGCAATCCGGTGGGCATATACTATGCCGTTGAACCTAACCGGAGAGACAAGAAGGTCCCAGCACCATGCAGATATTCCGAACGAAATCCGTCGAGCAGACCATCGCCGAGACCGGCGAAGAGGGTCGCACGCTCAAACGCAACCTCACATGGTGGGATCTGTCCATCATGGGCGTCGCCGTCGCCGTCGGCGCCGGCATCTTCTCCGTGGGCGCGCAGGCCGCCGCCTTCCACGCGGGCCCGGCCGTCATCATCAGCTTCCTCATCGCCGGCGTCGTGTGCGGCGCGGCCGTCATGTGCTACGCCGAATTCGCCTCGATGATCCCGGTGGCCGGCTCCGCGTACACGTTCACGTACACCACCGTCGGCGAGGTCGTCGCGTGGATCATCGGCTGGGACCTCATCCTCGAGATGATGATGGCCGGCTCGGTGATCTCCAAATACTGGGGCGTCTACCTCGACGACTTCTTCCACCTCATGGGCTGGGGCGTCGACACGAACCTCACGTTCGGCTCGTTCCACATCGACATCGCGCCGATCATCATCGTCGCGTTCTTCACCACGCTGCTCGTGTTCGGCACGAAGATCGGCGCCCGCGTGGACGGCGCGATGACCGTCCTCAAGATCGCGATCGTCCTGTTCGTCGTGGTCGTCGGATTCTTCTACGTGAAGATGTCGAACTTCACGCCGTTCATCCCGCCGAGCCAGCCCGCCGACTCCCTGCCCGGCAGCTCCGTCGCCGCCGACGTGCTCAACCAGCCGCTGTGGCAGTGGGCGACCGGCATGGTCCCGAGCGTGTACGGCGTGCCCGGCATCCTGTCCGGCGCGGCGCTCGTCTTCTTCGCGTTCCTCGGCTTCGACGTGGTCGCCACCGCCTCCGAGGAGACCGTGAACCCGCACAGGAACGTGCCGCTCGGCATCGGCGTGGGCATGGGCCTCATCATCGTCATGTACATGCTCGTCGCGTTCGTCACCACCGGCATGGTCTCCTACAAGGACCTCGCCAAGCAGGACAGCCCGTCGCTCGCCACCGCGTTCGAACTGGTCGGCGCGAACTGGGCGGCGAAGATCATCAGCTTCGGCATCGTGCTGGGCCTCGCCACCGTGGTCATGGTGCTGCTGCTGGGACTGACGCGCATCGTGTTCGCGATGAGCCGCGACGGCCTGCTGCCGCGCGGACTGTCCAAGACCGGCAAGCATGGCACCCCGGTCGCGTTGCAGATCGGCGTCGGCGTGGTCGTCGCGCTCGTCGCCGCCTGCTTCGACATCGGCGTGCTCGCCGACATGGTGAACATCGGCACGTTGTCCGCGTTCACGCTGGTCGCGATCTCCATCCCGATCATGCGCGCCCGCCGCCCCGAACTGCCGCGCGCGTTCAAGATGCCCGGCAACCCGTGGGTGCCGATCCTCATCGCCGTCGCCAACCTGTGGCTGATGCTCAACCTGTCCGTGCTCACCTGGCTGCGTTTCGTCGTGTGGCTGGTCATCGGCTTCGCGATCTACTTCGGCTACGGCTACTGGCACGCCCGCCTCGGCAAGGGCGCGCTCACCGAGACGCTGTCCGAGGAGACCGACAAGGCCATCAACACCGACTGACGCGGGACGTCCCGGTCACATCGCGCCGCGCCGGCGGTTCCCCATGCGGGGAGCCGCCGGCGTTTCCGTACCGCGGCGTCCTGACAGGGTGTCAACCGTCCCCGCACGCTCCTAGACTGGACGGTTAGATTCGTCAGGAACATGTTCTAAGGAGAATCCCATGCCGTACGTTGTCGCCCAGCCTTGCGTGGATGTGAAGGACAAGGCCTGCGTGGACGAGTGCCCGGTCGACTGCATCTACGAGGGCGATCGTTCCCTGTACATCAACCCGAACGAGTGCGTCGACTGCGGCGCATGCGAGCCGGTGTGCCCCACCGAGGCCATCTTCTACGAGGACGACCTGCCGGAGGAGTGGGCCTGGTACAAGGACGCCGCCGCCAACTTCTTCGCCGAGGTCGGCGATTTCGGCGGCGCCTCCGCCCACGGCCCGATCGGCAAGGATCCGGCGCAGGTCGCCGCCCTGCCCCCGCAGAACCAGGACTGAACCGCGGTATGGGCTTCCACACCTACTCCTCGCCGTACGACTGGTCGCGCATCGCCGGCTACAAGGCCACCGCGAAGACGGTCGACGGCGGCATGATCGACCTGTCCGTCGGCTCGCCGGTCGACCCGGTGCCCGCCAGCGTGCGCGACGCGCTCGCCGCCGCCTCGGACGCGGCGAACGCGCACGGCTATCCGGCCACCATCGGCACGCGCGACCTGCGCGACGCGATCGACGGCTGGTTCCGCCACCTGCGCGGCGTGGACCTGAAGGCCGTCAACGCGGCCGTCGTGCCCACCGTCGGATCGAAGGAGGGCGTCGCGCTGATGGCGTCGCTGCTGCACCTCGGCGCCGGCGACGTGGTCGTCCAGCCGAAGGTCTCCTACCCGACGTACGAGATCGGCACGCAGCTGGCCGGCGCGACCGTGCTCAAGGTCGACGACGTCGCCGACGTGGACTCGTGGAGGAACGTGCCGGGCGTGAAGGCCGTGTGGGTGAACTCGCCGTGCAATCCGTCCGGCGACGTGCTCGGCGCCGACTGGCTCGCCGGCATCGTCGCGGCGGCGCGCACGATCGGAGCGGTCGTCCTGTCCGACGAATGTTATGCGCTGATGGACTGGCGTACGGGCCGCGGCGCCGCCGACTCCAACGAGCCGGCCTCGGCGGACGCGTTCAGCCTGTCCGCCACGCCGTGCGCGCTGAGCCCGCAGGTGTGCGAGGGCAGCGCCGACGGCATCCTCGTGCTGTATTCGCTGTCCAAGCAGAGCAACATGGCCGGCTACCGCACCGCGCTCATCGCTGGCGACTACCGTCTCGTCACCGAGATGGCCGAATACCGCAAGCAGATCGGCGAGATCATCCCCGGACCCGTCCAGGCCGCGATGGCCGCGGGCCTGCGCGACGTCGAAGCGGTGCGCGTGCAATGGCAGCGCTACCGCACACGCCTGTCGAAGCTCGTCGCCGCGCTGCGCGCGTACGGCTACGACGCGGCGATGCCGTCCGGCGCGCTCTACGTGTGGGTGAAGGCGAAGTCCGGCGACTGCTGGACGGACATGGCCGATCTCGCGAAGCTCGGCATCATCGCCAGCCCCGGAGAATTCTACGGCGCTCCCGCCCATCTGCGCTTCTCCGCCACCGCCACCGACGAGGCGATCGAAGCCGCCTGCGCCCGCCTCGCCGCCTGAACGCTTTCCTGATTCCTCACGCGCCGAACCGCGCCGCGCCCTTTCCGAATTTCCGCCGCACCTCGTCCAGTGCGCTCTCCGCGCGGCGCTGCCGGTCCGAGACGGTGCTCGCGTCGGCGCTCGTCGCCTCCTCGAGCATGTCGTCCAATGACGGCTGCACGGCGGTCGCGGCGGCCGTGCCCAATCCGCTCGCGCTCATCCCCGCCAACCGGATGAGCTTCGGCAGCGGCGCGTCGGGGGAGGCGTCGTCGGACATCCCCAGCATCCCGTGCAGCAGCCGCACGCATACCGGATACAGCGTGCCAGCCGTGTCCACCGGGCGTTCCAACGTCCGCGATCGCGTCCGATAGCTCAGATCGGCGAACCGCAGCTTCACCGTCACCGTGCGCGCCACGAACCCCTTGCGCCGCAACGTGCCCGCCACCTCGTCGCACGCCTCGCGCAGCAGTCCGAGCACGACGCGCTGATCGGTGGTGTCCTTCAGCAGCGTCTCCTCCGAACCGACCGACTTCTCCTCACGCACCGGCGTGACCGTACGCTCGTCGATGCCGCGCGACGCCATCCACAATCCGCGCGCCGCCGCGGCCGAGCCGGTCGCCTGTTCCAACGCCTCGGGGCTCATCGCCGCCAGATCGGCCACAGAATCCACGCCCCACGCGTTGAGACGCTTCTCCAACGACGGCCCGATGCCGGGAATGCCGCGCAACGGCATCATCTGCACGAATTCCGCGGAACGGGCGGCGGGGATGAGCAGCATGCCGTTCGGTTTCGCGTTCGTCGACGCCATCTTCGCGACGAGCTTGTTCGCCGCGACGCCCACCGAACAGGTCACGTGGAAGCGGCGCTCCACCTCGGCGCGGATCCACGCGCCAATCGCCGTCGGACGCTTCCACGCGAGCAGCGCGCCGGAGACGTCCATGTATCCCTCGTCCACCGACACCTGCTCGACCCGGTCGGTCACGGCGTGGAACACGTCGGTCATAATGGCGTGCGAGACCGCACGGTAGTAGCGCATGTCCACGGGCAAGAACACGCCGTCCGGGCACAATTGCCGCGCGCGGGCGGACGGCATCGCCGAGTTGATACCGTAGCGGCGCGCCTCATAACTGGCCGCGGACACCACGGAACGCGGCCCCGTGCCGATGATCACCGGCCTGCCTTTGAGCTCCGGGTGACGCGCCACCTCGAGCGAGGCGTAGAACGCGTCCATGTCGATGTGCAACACCGTGCATCCGGTCTCGTCATGCCCCCAATCGCGTTTCGCGGCGGCCAGTCTCGGTGCGGTGCTCATACCGCCATTCTACGGTCGTGCGTGGCGGGCAGGGATATCGCCGTGGGGGATATTACCGTAGGGGATATGAAGCGAGCGGTTGTGAATGCGTTGAACCACGTGCCGGTGGTCGTCATCGTCGTGTGCGAGGCGATCGTCATCTACAGTGCGACCGCCGTCGCGAAACTCGCGTTCACCCAGCTCGACCCGTTGTACGCCGTATGGTACCGGGTGGGGTTCATGGCCGTGCTGATGCTGCTGTGGCGGCGCCCGTGGCGGCCCGCCAAACGTGCGGCGCTGTTCCGCCATGATGTGCGTGGCTGGGGACTGGTGGCGCTGTTCGGCGTCTCGCTCGCTCTGATGAACACGATGTTCTACGTGGCCATCTCCAACATGGACCTGGGCATCGCCGTCTCCCTCGAATTCCTCGGACCGTTGTCGGTCGCCGTGATCACCGGCCGCAGCTGGCGTGAACGGCTCGGCATCGGCATCGCCGCGATCGGCGTGGTCCTGCTCGCCGGCATCTCGCTCGCGGATCCGCAGAGCGGCGGCAGGTTCCTCGTCGGCCTGATCGCGATTCTCATCGGCGGGTCGATGTGGGGCGTGTACATCGTGGTCGGCAGGCGCATCGCCGCCGGAGGCAATTCGCTCGACAACCTGTGCGTCGCCGTCACGATCGGATGGGCGGTGCAGTCGCTGTTCCTCGGCGTCCCGGCCGTTACGCATCTCGTCCATCCGAAGGCGACGGCCACGTGGGCGGCGGCTCCCGGCGGCCCGCTGAAACTGTTCGCGCTGTTGTTCCTCGTGTCGTTCCTCGCCTCGTTCGTTCCGTATGTGATCGAGCAGGTGACGCTGCGTCGTGTCACGCCCGCCGCGTTCTCCGTCATGCAGTCCATCAACCCGGCCGTCGCCATCGCCGTTGGTCTGGTATTGGGGGAGGTGCCGGGGCCCGGCGAGATGGTCGGCGTCGCGTTGGTGATCCTGGCCGTCGTCGTCACCTTCTCCGGCGACAAGGCCCCCGCCCCGGGCCGCTGATTGCGATGATCGGGCCGTTCCGCGCCAACCTTGGCACGGAACCGACCCGGAGCGCCGCATGGGGGGGTCGGTTGCGTGCCAACCGTGGCGCGGAGTCGACGCTGGGTTGGCCGTCAGCGTTGGTTCCGTACCAACTGTGGCTCGGATCCGATGCTAGGGCGGTCGCTGGCGTCGTTTCCGTGCCAGCTGTGGCGCGGAGCCGACGCTGGGCTGGCCGTTGGCGTCGTTTCCGTGCCAGCTGTGGCGCGGAGCCGACGCTGGGCTGGCCGTTGGCGTCGTTTCCGTGCCAGCTGTGGCGCGCAGCCGATGCTGGGGCAGCCGTTAGCATCGGTTCCGTACCAACTGTGGCGCGCAACCGACGCGCGGGCTGTTGCCGGCGTCGTTTCCGTGCCAGTGATGGGGCGCGGCAGACGCATATGGTTGACAAACGACGCATATGGCTGGCCAATGGTCACGGGAATTCGGTGGTCTTGTCGTTTTCCGCCGGCTTTCGCGGCGCGGCCACTCTCAGCCGGATCTCGTCCGGCAGCGCCCGACGGCGGGAGCAGGGGATGACGAGGCGTCCTACATGCCGCAATACGAAGAGCCGTTTTCCCTCCGGGCCGGTGTCGAACGCGCGCTGCCTGTATCGTGGCTGCCTTGCCATGTCGATGACCTCCGAAAAGGGGATGACCGGTAACAGGTGAATCCGACCGGAAACGTACCGGTCTCTTTACCGGTTTGTACCCCGTTACGTCCCCCATTACCACCCTGTTTACCACCTAACGCACTCCTATCCACGCGCCGTTACGCACCATTGCGCGAACGGCCGGCGAACGCGGCAATAGCCCGGAACCGTTGCAATGCCGCCGTTTTCGGCATGAAAAAAGGGATTCACGTGAACCCGTGAATCCCTTGCGAGCGGAGTGAGGGGGATTCGAACCCCCGAGCCGCTCAAAGCAGCTAACACCTTAGCAGGGTGCCCCTTTCGGCCACTCAGGCATCACTCCACATTGTGCCATGAACACAACAGCATGAAACTATACACCATTCTCCGGATATGACCCGCCGTGTTCACAAAATTCCCCAATGCGAATGGGGTGATGCGTGTGGTGGGGATGCGCGTGGGGTGATGCGTGTGGTGGTGATGCATGTGGTGACGTACATGTGTCGATGCGCATGCGGCGATGCGTGCGATGCCGTGTATTGCATACGCGGTCGATGCATCACGTGCCCCAGAAAGCCCGGAAAGCCCAGAAAGCCCGGAAATCCCGCAGTATGTTTCGCAGTGTTGTCGGGAATCTCCTCCGGCACCGCCGTGCCATGCCCTGCACACCACAGTGCATGCCACAAGGGCGGAGCCGGAGGTACGCCATTGTCCGTCCGTCTCCTGCGGGCCATTCTAGTCCAACCGTTTTCGCGACACCCGGCCCGTGGGATGAATCACGCGAAACGACGTGCCCCGGCGATATCCTCGACATACGAGAGTTCGAGAGCCTGAGCGTCCGAGGCCCCCAAAGAAAGCGAAGACCATTCGGTCCGAGAGCGGGGGCCCCGGAACATGGGAAGACAGGGAGGCCGCAGGCCATGAAGCACATCAACGGGGAAGGACGTCACACGTCGACTCATACGTCCGCGTCGGCGGGGCCGTCGCGCGCGCTGATCGCGGGGATCGTCGCGCTGGTCGCATTGCTGGCGGTCGCGCTCGGCGTGGGCGCGTGGGCGGCCTCCACGGGCAGGCTCGGTTTCGGCGCGGGCGCGAACGGCGCTGGCGGCGCGACCGTCGCCTCCGGGTCCGCGCTCGACAAGACGAAGACCGCCCCCAAGCCGGCCGCCGAGCATCACGGCAACTCCCCGGACTGCCCGGACACGGACTGCATCTCGATGCTCGTCAACGGCGACCTGTTGTTCCATGAGGGCCTGTGGGAGCATTTCGCCGGGCCGAACACGGCCGCCACCGATGGCACCGCGTTCAACTTCGATCCGCTGTTCGAGCCGATGAAGAAGTACATCCAGGCTTCCGACATCTCCGTATGCGAGTTCGAGACGCCGATCGCCCCGCGCGGCGGCCCCTACTCCGCCTACCCGATCTTCAACATCCCGCCCGAGGTGGCGGACGCCGCCAAGCATGTCGGCTACAACGCGTGCACGCATGCGACGAACCATTCGTGGGATCAGGGCGCGGACGGCATCGCCCGCCTGTGGGACACGCTCGAATCGGAGGGTATCGCGCAGACCGGCTCGTACAAGACCGAGGCGGATTCCGTCAAGCCGCTCGTCATCGACTCGCCGACCGGCGGCGGCAAGCTGGGCCTCGTCACCGGCACCGTGTCGCTCAACGGCATGACCGCCGACCAGGACTGGCAGGTGGACCGTCTGCGCGAGAGCGGCGACCCGCACCATGATTCCGACATCCAGCGCGCGGTCGACAAGGCGAACAAGGCGCGCGAGGAGGGTGCCGACGTGGTCGCCATCTCCATGCATTCGGTGCAGGAGTATCTCGACGACGCCGACTCGTGGCAGGTGTCCGAGGCACATGAGCTGGCGGACACGGGCGCGTTCGACGTGATCTACGGCGCCGGATGCCATTGCGTGCAGCCGATCGAGCACTACAACAACACGTGGATCATCTACGGCACCGGCAACGCGGTCACCGTCACCTCGTACATCCCCGGCAACGAGGTGAACAACCAGGGCATGACGGCGCGCATCCAGTTCGCCGGTAAGAAGGGCGTCAAGGGGTCGTGGCGCGTGAACCGCATCGACTGGCTGCCCACCGCGAACATGCGCCAGGGCCAGTACGTGTGGTGTCCGATCTCCTCCGACCATCCGGACGGCACTTGCTGGAACGACGCGGAGGACGCGAAACAGCGCCAGCGCATCTCCGACGTGATCTACAAGATGGGCGCCGACCCGAACGTCGTGCGCGAATGGAACATCACCGCCGAGCAACAGGCGAAGCAGTCGAACCAGTCGAGTCAGGCGAAGCAGTCGAACCAGTGACGTCACGACCGTGCCGCCCGCGCTAAGGTAGGCTCCATGACCATGCCGCACACGCCATCCACCGCATCGCCGGTACCACCGTCCACGCCATCGCCGATCATCCTCGACACGCAGCCGGAGCGCGCCGACCTGCCGCTCGTCGTCATGCCCGCCGTGCTCGCCTCGATGATCGCGCCGATCACCGCGCAATTGGAGCGTCTGCGCGACGTGGCGCGCGTGCGCGTGTACGGCGACTTCACCGAGGACGAGGACCTCATCGCCGAACGCACGGCCGGAGCGACCGTCATGCTCAACGGCGGCCCGCACATCTCCGACGCGCTGCTGCGGCGTCTGAACGCGGACGGCCTCAAGTGCATCGTGTTCTCCGGCACCGGCGTCGCCAGCTACATCGATCTGGCGCTCGCCCGCGAGCTCGGCATGCGCGTCTGCAACGCCGTCCACTACGGCGACGCCGCCGTCGCCGAGCACACGTTCGCCCTCCTGTTCGAGCTGACGCGCCACGTCGGCGCGCTCGACGCGGGCGTCAAGGCGGGTGGCTGGTCCGGTCCGTTCGCGGACGGCATGCAGCTCGCCGGCCGTCGTCTCGGCATCATCGGCCTCGGCGGCATCGGCGGCGCCGTCGCGCGTATCGCGCGGGCGCTCGATATGGACGTGTCCGCATGGTGGACCGGCCACACGCCGGTCGACCGGTTCACGCGGTACGGCGTCACGCCGGTCGACGACCTCGGCGCGCTCATCGCCGCCTCGGACGTCGTCACCGTGCACCTGCCGCTCATCGACGGCGTGACGCGCGGCATCGTCACCGCCGACCATCTCGCGCGGCTGAAGCCCGGCGCGCTGTTCGTCAACACGGCGCGCGCCGAGGTCATCGCGCCGGGCGCGCTCGCGGCGAGGCTCGCGCGCGGCGACGTCCACGCGGCGCTCGACGTGTTCGACAAGGAGCCGCTGCCCGCCGACGACCCGTTGCGCGCGATGGACAACGTGATCCTCACGCCGCATGTCGCGTGGCGCACCGACGGCGCGTTCGCCGACCTCACCCGGCAGATGGCGGACGCCACGCTCGCCTACCTGACGGGCCGCGATGTGAACGTCATCGTCTCCGAACACGATCGCGAGGCGTGATGCGGACGATCCTCGACCCGACCGACCGGCCCGCGCACGACGCGTTCGTCGAGAAGAAATCCGAGTTCATCGGCGACGCCGCGCACGTCGCGACGCTCGACGAGGCGCTCGCCTTCGTCGAGACGATACGCGAACGGCATCCGAAATCACGCCACGTCGCCTACGCGGCCGTCTGCGGCGGCGCCGACGGCCGCGTGGCGGAACGCATGAGCGACGACGGCGAGCCGTCCGGCACCGCCGGCAAGCCGATCCTCGACGTGATCCGTGCGAACGACCTCACGGACTGCGTGGTCGCCGTGACGCGCTATTTCGGCGGCATCCTGCTCGGCTCCGGCGGTCTCATCCGCGCGTATTCGACCGGCGCGTCGATCGCCGTGAAGGCGGCGCGGCAGGCGGCGATCGTGCCGTGCCGGCGCTACCTCGTCGCGCTGCAGTACCCGCAGCTCAAACGGTTCCAGCAGATCCTCGCCGCCGTGCACGGCACGCAGTCCGACGAGACGTACGCGGCCGACGTGACGCTCGTCGCGTCGCTGCCGGTCGACGACGCGACGCGGTTCGAGGACCTCGTGCGCGAGACGTTCAACGCGACCGTCGCGCCGGAGCCGATCGACGTGGTGAACCGCGCGGTCGCGCAGGACTGACGGCGAGGGTAGGCTGGGGCGCATGAGCGACACCGATTTCGAGCCGTTGACCGTCACCTACGAGCATCTGCGCCACAGCGAGGACTCCGCCGAACTGTCCGAATTCGCACGACGCGAACTGCCCGACCGCGCCGACCAGGCCGCGTTCTCGCGCGCCACCGCACTGCTCGAAGCGGTCGGCGGCAACGCGCACACGCCGGTCGCGGACCGCATCTTCCTCGCCGAGACGATGCCGTTCCCGAACGTGCTCGTCAAACTCGCCGCCGACCCGGAGCCCGACGTGCGCAAGGCCGTCGCCGGCAACGAAAGCGACAAGAACTGGCTGGTGGGCCGCCTCACCAAGGATCCGGTGCCCGAAGTGCGCGACACGGCGCTGCGCAATCCGAAGACCTCGTGGAAGATGCGGCTCGAAGGCGCGCAGAACCCGGAGGTGGACGCGGCCACGCTCGCCTTCCTCGCGACGCTCGGCACCGAGATCGAAGCCGGAGCGCCGGCCGTGCTCTCCTCGATGGTGCGCCGCGCGGTGGCGCTGAACCCGAACGCCACGCCCGAGACGCTGGCGAAACTGGCCGACGACCCCTCCGCCGAAGTGCGGCACGCGGTGGCGAAGCGCCGGGCCGCCGCGGACGCCGGCTGAACATCCCGCGTCCGCATCGCGGACAGCCTTCCCGCGCTCGCCCTCGCGCGCGCGAGTAGTGTACGGCACCGCCCGTGCGAACCGCATGTGTCGGCGTTTTCTCCACACCGGCGTTACACTGGGAGGCATGACTGAGAGAACGGAAAGTGCAGAGCGGCTCGCCCGTCCGCTGATTCGACTGGCCAAGCTGGTGGGCATCGGGACCAGCTATGTGGGGATGAGCGACGACTACCACGAGATCGAGGACGATGTCCTGGTGGATCTGCTCGCCGCACTGGGCATCGACGCCTCCGGGGACGAGGCGATCCGAGGCTCCATCAAGCACATCCGCGATGCGCGCCGCAGCCGTCTCGTGCCGCCCACCGTGCTGCACACGGTCGGCGAGGAGTCGCGCGTGCTCGTCAACGGCGGCGTGTTCGACCTGCCGAAGGCGACCATCACGCTCGAAGGCGGCGAGGACTACGGCAAGCCGCTCGCCTACGGCCCCGGCGACGGTTCGAAGGCCTACGTGCTCAACGACCGGTTCATCACCACGTCGTCGGTCATCATCCCCGCCGACCTGCCGGCCGGCTACCACACGCTGCATGTCGCGGTGGGCAGCCGCACGCAGGACGCCACGCTGATCAGCGCGCCGGCGCGCGTCGAACTGCTCGACGAGATGAAGAGCGGCCACCTGTGGGGATGGATGGCGCAGCTGTACTCCATCCGCTCCGGCAACTCGTGGGGCGTGGGCGACTTCCAGGACCTCGCCGACCTGCTCAAGGACGCGAAGAGGCACACGGGCGCCGACTTCACGCTCATCAACCCGGTGCATGCCGCCGAGCCGGTCTCCCCGCTGACGCCGTCGCCGTACCTGCCGATCTCCCGCGGCCTCGTCAACTTCACGTACATCCGACCCGAGTCCATCGAGGAGTACCAGCTGCTCGGCAAGGAGAGCCTCGCGCAGGTCGAGGAGCTGCACGCCTCCGTCGAACCGCTCAACGGCGACGCCCAGGTCGTGGACCGCGATTCGATGTGGCGCGCGAAGATGCACGCCCTGTGGATCATCTTCAAGCTCGGCCGCTCCCCGGAGCGCCAGAAGGCGTTCGCCGATTACTGCCAGGCGGCCGGCGACGACCTCGAAGGCTACGCCACCTGGTGCCTGTGCTACGACAAGTGGGGCGCGCCGACCCGCGAGCTCGGCAACTGGGAGCAGAAGTTCACCAAGGAATCCCCCGAGGTCCAGGGGCTCAAGCAGCAGTTCCCGGACACGCTCAACTTCTACCGCTGGCTCGAATGGATCGCCACCGAACAGCTCGACCGCGCGCAGCGCGAGGCCCGCGCCGCCGGCATGCGCATCGGCATCATGGCCGACATGGCCGTCGGCGTGCATGCGCTCGGCTCCGAGGTGTGGTGGCATCCGGAGAACTTCGCGAAGGGCGCGACCGTCGGCGCCCCGCCGGACATGTTCAACCAGCAGGGGCAGGATTGGAGCCAGCCGCCGCTGAGCCCGATCGCCCTGGAGAACACCGGCTACGCCCCCTACCGCAACCTCGTGCACAACATGTTCGCGCACGCGGGCGCGGTGCGCATCGACCACATCCTCGGCCTGTTCCGCCTGTGGTGGGTGCCCGCCGGCCGCAAGCCCGTGGACGGCGCCTATGTGCACTACGACTCCGAGATCATGCTCGGCATCCTCGCGCTCGAAGCCTCCCGCGCGGACGGCGTGGTCGTCGGCGAGGACCTGGGCGTCGTGCCCGAATACGTGGCCGACTCGCTGTCCAAGCACGGACTGCTCGGCTGCGCCGTCGAATGGTTCGAGCAGCGCGACGGCAAGTTCCGCGCGCCCTCCGACTGGCGTCCGTACGCGCTCGCCTCGGTCAACACGCACGACCTGCCGCCGGCCGCCGGATACCTGGAGCTGGAGCACGTCGAACTGCGCGAACGCCTCGGACTGCTCACCGAGCCGAAGGAGAAGGTCGAGCGCGACGCCATGAACGAGCAGAACGCCATGCTGGAGATGCTCGTGCGCGAGAACTACCTCGACGCCGACTTCGCCGACCATCGCGAAGCCCACGAGCAGGACATCATCGAGGCGCAGTACCGCGCGCTCAAGGGCTCGCCGTGCAAGCTGCTCGCCGCCTCCATCACCGACGCGGTGGGGGAGAAGCGCACGCAGAACCAGCCGGGCACCAACAACGAGTACCCGAACTGGCGCATCCCGCTCGCCGACGGCAAGGGCGACGTGGTGCCGGTCGAAGGCCTGTTCGAGCGCGAGTCCGTGCAGCGTCTCGCCGCCATCATGAACGACTGAGAACGGTCGGACGCGTTCGCCGTCCGTCGAGGGCCCGCTTCCCACAGGGAGGCGGGCCCTTTCGTTACGCCGCTGCGACACGCCCGGGGTGATGTCAAGGGCGGCGATATACTAGTGGATTGTTGTGTTTCCCTAAGGGGTCCTTCAAAGCGCTTTCCCACTCGCCATCGAGGACTTTCAGGGAGCCCACGGATAAAGAGGTCTGAAGCTTATCGGATCGCGCGCCCTAACCAAGCGCACACCGAGCAGCCGAAGCCCGGAACACAATAGTGAAAAGGTAGATACAGTGAAGACTTTCACTCCGAAGCCAGCTGATCTGACTCATGACTGGTACATCGTCGACGCTTCCGATGTGGTGCTCGGCCGTCTCGCCTCCCAGGTCGCGACCCTGCTGCGTGGCAAGAACAAGCCGACCTACGCGCCGCACGCCGACTCCGGCAACTACGTTATCGTCATCAACGCCGACAAGATCGCGCTGACCGGTAACAAGCTGGGCAAGGAACTGTACTCGCACTCCGGTCGTCCCGGCGGCCTGCGTCGCGACAAGTACTCCGAGCTGCTCAAGAACAAGCCGGAGCGCATCATCACCGCCGCCGTCAAGGGCATGCTGCCGAAGAACCGCCTGGCCAAGGTGCAGCTCAGCCGTCTGCGTGTCTTCGCCGGCTCCGAGCATCCGCACGCTGGCCAGAACCCGCAGGTCTTCGAGATCCAGCAGGTTTCTCAGCAGGCTAAGTGAACCGAAGGGAGATAGAGAACATGGCTGAAAACACCAACAACTCCGCGGTTCAGGAAACCGAAGAGGAGCTCACCAGCTACACCACCGAGACCAACGCCGGCGCCGGCACCGGCACCTCCGCGATCGAGCCGGGCTACGGCACCGGCCGCCGTAAGGAGGCCGTCGCCCGTGTCCGCCTGATCCCGGGCTCCGGCAAGTGGACCATCAACGGCCGCACCCTGGAGGAGTACTTCCCCTCCAAGCTGCTGCAGCGTGAGGTCAACTCCCCGATCGTGCTCCTCAAGCTCGAGGGCAAGTTCGACGTCGTCGTCCTCGTCGACGGTGGCGGCACCACCGGCCAGGCCGGCGCCATCCGCCTCGGCGTGGCCCGTGCGCTGAACGCGATCGACCGCGACGCCAACCGCGCCGAGCTGAAGAAGGCCGGCTTCCTGACTCGCGACGCCCGCGTCGTCGAGCGCAAGAAGGCCGGTCTCCACAAGGCCCGTCGCGCCCCGCAGTTCTCCAAGCGTTGATTCGCCTGGGCGCTGCCCATCACGACAAGGAACCCCGTCACCGTTCGTTCGGTGGCGGGGTTCCGTCGTTTTCTTGGTCGGGTCGGGGCCGGGAGATTTCGCGTGAGACCTCCCGGCCTCCGACTTCGAGTCTCAGCTCAGCTGCTTCATCAGGCTGATGCTGAGCGCGGGGAACGTCCACACGTTCATGTCGGGCGCGGATTCCGGCTCGGCCTTGGGCGCGGCCTCGGGCTGCGCCGGTGCCGTCGTGGACGACGGTCCCTGCGCGGCCGGAGTCGCGGCCGTCGCGTTGGTCGCGGACGTGGACGCGGCCGCCGTGGTTCCGGTCGAGCCGCCCGTGGCGAGCGGCGTCGGGATGGCGCCGGCCATGGCGTGCGCCGCCTGCTGCGGTTCCGGCGCATGACGGTGCAGCAGCGCGGCCGCCTTCTCCGCCTTCTCCGCGGCGGCCTTCGCCTCCGCGTGGGCGATCGCCTTCATGTCCGCATCGAGCGCGTCGGACAGCTGGCGCGCGGTGGCGCCGTCCGCCTCGCCCTGCATCCGTTCGACCAGATCGTGGATCTCGCTGCTTTCGGGCACGCTGATCGTCCACAACGTCTGCTGCCCCTCCAGTTTGAGATCCTCGACGGCGAGGCCGCGCCCCGGCATGTGGCCGGTGCTCTCCGCCGAACACCAGGCGGGCGTCCACTCGCTGTCCGAGGGGAGCCGGAACTGCTTGTCCTCCGGCACGCCGTTGATGACGATGAGGATGTCGGTCTCGCTCGCGTCGAGCAGCTGCATCGCGAAACTGCGCTGGCCGAGGTCGAACCAGTCGCGCTCCATCGGCGTCGTGCCGTTCGGCAGGAACCATTGGATGCGGCTCGACGGCTTGAGCAGACCCAGCTGCGTGAGCCTGGTGAAGAAGCCCTCCTGATGGTACAGGTTGAGCGACTTGCGTAGGGCCACCAGCTTCGACACGGTCTCCAGACGGTGCATGTGCCAGCTTTTCTCCGGCTGGTACAGCCAATCCCATTTCAGGTAGCTGATCGGGCTGTCCTGGCAGTAGGCGTTGTTGTTGCCGTCCTGCGAGTTGCCGAATTCGTCGCCGGCGAGCATCATCGGCGTGCCGAGGCTGAGCAGCAGCGTGCCGAGCATGTTCATCGCCGCGCGTTCGCGCCGCGCCACGACCGTCACGTCGTCGGTCTCGCCCTCCACGCCGAAGTTCGCGGAATGGTTGACGTTCGAGCCGTCGTTGTTGTTCTCGCCGTTCGCCTCGTTGTGCTTGTTCGCGTAGCGGGTGAGATCGGTGAGCGTGAACCCGTCGTGGCAGGTGACGAAGTTGATCGACGACGCGGCGCCGCGGCCCGGGTCGGTGGCGAACAGGTCGGCGGATCCGCACAGGCGCGTCGCCATCTCCTGCATGCCGATGCGGCCGACGCGTCCGCCGCCCTCCACGTCGGTGAGCCAGAACTGGCGCGACGTGTCGCGGAAGCGGTCGTTCCACTCGGCGAACGGCACGGAGAACTGCCCGGTGCGCCAGCCGAGATTGCCCAGATCCCATGGTTCCATGATGAGCTTGAGGTTGCCGAGCAGCAGGTCGGCGCGCAGCGCGTACAGGAACGGGTGATGCTGCGTGAACTCGCCGTTGAGGCGTGCGAGCGAGACGCCCAGGTCGAAGCGGAATCCGTCGATGCCGATGCGTTTCGCCCAGTAGCGCAGCGAGTCGATCGCGAACGTGACGACGTGCGTGTTCGTGAAGTCGAACGTGTTGCCGCAGCCGGTCGTGTCCTCCAGACGTCCGATGTTGTTCTTCTGCCGCCGGTACGTGGAGATCGCGTCGAGGCCGCGCCAGCAGACGGTCGGCCCCTCCACGCCGCCTTCGCACGAATGGTTGTAGACCACGTCCATGATGACCTCGAAGCCCGCCTCGTGCAGGGCGCGCACCATGTCGATGACCTCCTGGCGCACCGCCTCCGCGCCGGCCTGCTGCGAGGCCTTCGTCGCGTAGGAGGGTTCGGGGGCGAAGAACCCGAGCGTGTTGTAGCCCCAGTAGTTCACGCGGTCGCGCTCCTGGAGGAACACCTCCGGCTGCTTCGCCTGAATCGGCAGCAGTTCGATCGACGTGACGCCGAGACCCTGCAGATAGGCGAGCGTGGTGGGATGCGCGAGACCCGCGTAGGTGCCGCGCAGCTCCTCGGGCAGCCACGGCGCCTGCGCGGTGAAGCCCTTGACGTGCAGCTCGTAGATGACGGTCTTGCTCCACGGGATGTGCGGATGGTCGGGGTCGGCGTCGTGCTTGGTCTTGTCGCGGTCGTCGATGGCGACGGACAGCGGCATGAGGCCGAGCGAGTCGACGGTGCTCATGTTGCCGAACGCGGAGCCGGTGACGCGGTTGTCCTTCACCTCGCACTCGTAGGAGAAGGCGGCGGGGGAGAGCTCCATTGTGCCGTCGATGCCCTTCGCGTACGGGTCGAGCAGCAGTTTGTACGGGTTGAAGCGCACGCCGTGGCGCGGGTCCCATGCGCCGTCCACGCGGAAGCCGTAGCGCATGCCGCTCCACGCCTTCGGGATGTGCACGTACCACAGGCCGTAGTTGGGGCCTTCCATGCGGAACAGGGTCTCGCGCACGTAGAGGTCCTCGAGGATGCGCATGCAGACGGGGAATTCGCGGATCTGGTCGACGAACGGCACGTTCGGTACGTCGAACAGTCGGATGGCGTCCTGATAGAACGCCGTGGGGTCGTCGAGCGATTCGATCACGCTCAGCCACACCTGATCGGCGGTCTCGGAGCGGACGACGACGTCCGCGCCGCCGTCCTCGGTGAAGTAGAAGCCAGGGCGGGTGGCGTAGCGATGCAGCGGTGGGTTTCTCATACACCCATTGTAGGCGTGTCGGGTTTTCGCGGGGTTTTCCGGGGGTTTCCGCATGGGCGCGGCGTCCGTATGGGTCGCGTGTGGGGCGCGTTCCGCGGCGATGCGCCGTCTTGATGATTGTCGGGTGGTCGTCGGGTGGCCGCCGGGAGCGGCGGGATTCCGGGCGACACGCTGATGATAGTTGGTTTTAGAAAATGAATTTGCAAAACTAAAGAAAAGAAGTTATAGTGTGTACCAACACCTCGCAGGGAACGCGGGATGGACGAACGTCAACACCGTCGGCGACGACGGAAGAACAAGGAACGACACAGCAATAGTCTTCGCGGTCGAAGGCGCATCGAAAGGAACCATCATGAAGGCACTCGTGCTCACCGGCGTCAAGCAGTTCGAGATCCAGGACCTGCCCACCCCCGACATCGCGCCGAACGAGGTGCTCATCAACACCGCCTACGCCGGCGTGTGCGGCACCGACCACGACCTGTACGCGGGCCGCCCCGGCTCCGCGGCCGCCGTCCCGCCGATCGTCCTCGGCCATGAGAACTCCGGCGTCGTCGAGGCCGTCGGCTCCGAGGTCACCAACGTCAGGCCCGGCGACCGCGTCGCCGTCGACCCGAACATCTACTGCGGCCAGTGCGAGTTCTGCCTCACCCAGCGCCCCGAGCTGTGCGACCACCTGTCCGCCGTCGGCGTGACCCGCGACGGCGGCCTCGCCGAACAGTTCACCGCTCCCGCCACCGTCGTCTACAAGCTGCCGGACAACGTCTCCCTCAAGGACGCCGCCGCCATCGAGCCGATCTCCTGCGCCGTGCACGGCGTCGACCTCCTCAGGCTCAAGCCCTACCAGAAGGCCCTCGTCATCGGCGACGGCTTCATGGGCCAGCTGTTCGCGCAGATCGTGCAGGCCTACGGCGTGCACCAGGTCGACCTCGCCGGCATCTTCGACGAGAAGCTCCAGCGCAACCAGGAGCTGTTCGGCGTGAGGAACATCTACAACACCACCCACGAATCCATCCCCGAAGGCGCCTACGACGTGATCATCGAGGCCGTCGGCCTGCCGTCCACGCAGGCGCAGGCCGTCGCCGCCGCCAACAAGGGCGCGCAGGTGCTCATGTTCGGCGTCGGCCCGCAGGAGGCCCACTTCGAGATGAACACCTACGACATCTACAAGAAGCAGCTGACCATCCAGGGCTCCTTCATCAACCCGCTCACCTTCAAGGACGCGATCAGCCTGCTGGAGTCCGGCAAGATGAACGTCGATCCGCTCATCAGCCACGAGCTCGAACTCGACGAGGTCCAGGACTTCCTCGACGGCAAGATCAAGGGTGTCTCCAAGGCCGTCGTCAAGCTCGCCCACTGATACGAGTCCCAGGTCCCACCCCGCTCCGGTCCGCAGGACCGGAGCCCGTCCTCGCCCCCGCCGGCGGGTTTCCCGTGGAGTCGGAGTCCCGTCCTCGCCCCCGCCGACGGGGTTTCCGTGGAGTCGGATTCCCGTCCTCGCCCCCGCCGGTGGGTTTCCCGCGGGACCCGGGTCCCGTCCTCGCTTCCCGCCGACGGGGTTCCCGTGGAGCCGGGGTCCCGTCCTCGCTTCCGCCGACGGGGTTTCCGTGGAGTCGGATTCCCGTCCTCGCCCCCGCTGGCGGGGGCTCCCGGCGGAAGCCGGGTGGGGGTGGTTCCGCGGCCGCCCTCCGGCGCTGCACCCCACCTCCCGCCGGCGGGAGGGAATCGTGGCTCCGCTCCGCTTCATAGACTTGGCCGCCGGTTTTCCCCTTTTTCCCGGCGGCCATTACACTTTTGCCGTAAGACGGCTCCTATTCGACAACGACGTTTATGTAGGGATTATCCATGATTCGCTTCTTTGAAAAGTTCGGCATCCCCCGCGTGCTGCTCCTCGGCTTCCTCGCCGTGGCCATCTTCATGACCGGTGACGGCTTCGAGCTCACCTTCCTGTCCAAGTACATGGTCGATCAGGGCTTCACCGCGGCGCAGGCGTCCGGTCTGGTCACCGTCTACGGCCTGTTCGCCGCACTCGGCGGTTGGACGGCCGGTGTGCTCGCTGAGATGTTCGGCGCTCGCCGCGTTATGATGTTCGGCGCCTGCTGGTGGATCGCCGTTCACCTGGTCTTCCTGGGACTCGCTTTGCCCAGCGGCGTCTATCCGTTCATCCTCGCCGTCTACGCGGTGCGCGGCATCGGCTATCCGCTGTTCATCTACTCGTTCGTCGTGCTGATGGCGCAGTACATCACCCCCGCCCGTCTCGCCTCCGCCACCGGCTTCTTCTGGACCTGCTTCTCGCTGGGCATCGGCGTGTTCGGCGCGTACCTGCCGAGCTTCATCATGCCGCACTTCGGTGAGTACAAGACCTTCTGGTTCGCGCTGCCGTTCTCGATCGTCGGCACCATCATGTGCTTCCTGTTCGTGCCGAAGAACAAGGTCGTCAAGGGTGAGGGGCTGAGCACCAAGGAGAAGCTCAAGGAGCTCACCGACGGCGCCACCATCCTGTTCACCAACCGCAAGATCGCCATCTGCGCCATTATCCGCATCATCAACAACCTGCTGCTCTACGGCTTCCCGGTCATCATGCCGCTCTACCTGTGCACCACGAAGTACGGCGGCATCAACATCTTCAAAACCGAGGAGTGGATGCGCATCTGGGGCTTCGTGTTCGTCGTCACCCTGATCTTCAACACCTTCTGGGGTTGGTTCATGGACCGCTTCGGCTGGGTGTGGCCGATGCGCTGGTTCGGTTGCGGCGTGCTCGCCGTCGGCTCCGTCGCCTTCTACTACATCCCGCAGTGGTTCGGCGCGAACGCGCTGATGATGATCATCGCCTCCATTATCGTCGGCATCGGTACCTGCGCGTTCTCCTGCCTGCCGACCATCATGACGCTCGAAGCCCCCGGCAAGCAGGGTGCCGCCCTCTCCGCCTACAACCTGGCCGCGGGACTCACCACGTTCGTCGGCCCCGGCATCGCCACGGTCCTGCTGCCGTCGATCGGCATCGAAGGCATCTGCTGGACGTACGCGGCGCTGTACGTGGTGGCGCTGCTGCTCACCTGCACCCTGCACCCGAAGCAGCCCGGCTTCGACGAGAAGGGCCACCGCATCAAGGAAACGAAGACCGAGACGGCGGAGTCTGCGATCGCGGCCTGATCGGCAACGAAATACCAATGATCGATCATTCGGGCGGCATGGCGTCGGCCGCGCCGCCCGAATGACGGATTATCCTGAACCTGTCGAGACAATCGAATCAACCATCACCATTCAAAGGAGAATCATCATGGCCAAGAAGATGACCGAATTCACCACCGACTTCCAGCACTCCGGCATGATCGCCAAGGACCTGGATGAGACCATCAAGTTCTACACCGAGACGCTCGGCTTCGAACTCGCCGGCCTGTTCCACAACGGTGAGAACCGTTGCGCCTTCCTGCGCTACGGCCACCTGACCATCGAGACCTGGGAGGGTGATCCGGCCCCGCTGACCACCGGTGCGATCAACCACTGGGCGTTCGACGTTCCGGATATCGAGGCCGCGTGGGAGAACGCGAAGGAACTCGGTCTGGAGATCAAGGAGGATGAGATCCAGTCCATTCCGAGCTTCTGGGACAAGGGTATCCGCTACTTCAACGTCTTCGGCCCGAACCGCGAGACCCTCGAATTCTGCGAGATCGTCAAGTAACCCGCTCCGCCTCTCCATCCAACCAACAGTCTGCGCATGGCCGCCGCGTTCATCCGCGTCGGCCATGCGCATTCGTGCCTATGGAACGGATTGTGTCGCGTGGTGTTGTGGTGGTGTTGGTGGGCTGGTGTCTCCTCCCGTTGGCGCGTGGTGTCGCGTGGTGGTGTGTGGGTGTCGGTGGGTGGTTGTTGGTTGCGTGTTGGTGGTGTTTTGTGCTTGTTTTCGACACGCCGGTGGATTGTTGTGTTTTCAGTGGTTTTGGGGGTGTTGTGTTGGGGTTGGTTTGCGTGGTTGGTTGGGTTGGTGTGAGTTTGTCACTCACTGCCGCTGAGCGGTCCGGTTGCCTTCCGATGGTTGGTTTTCCGGGTTTGTTGGGTGTGTGTGGTGGTTTGAGAACTCAAGAGTGTGTTGTACTACTTACTTCTTTATAGTCAATGATTGCCAGTCCGATGCCGGCTCCGGTTTTGCTGGAGTGCCCGAGGGGGTTTGAATGGTGTCGGGGTTTTTGTGCGAACCTCTTTCCTTATAAGGGGTTCCGTCTTTTTTCTTTTTGAGGGTCATTTGTTTGGTTCTCTTCATGAAGTTTTTTGTGGAGGGTTCGATTCTGGCTCAGGATGAACGCTGGCGGCGTGCTTAACACATGCAAGTCGAACGGGATCCTGCCAGCTTGCTGGTGGGTGAGAGTGGCGAACGGGTGAGTAATGCGTGACCGACCTGCCCCGTACTCCGGAATAGCTCCTGGAAACGGGTGGTAATGCCGGATGTTCCAGTTGATCGCATGGTTTTCTGGGAAAGGGTCTTACCGG
>NZ_NMWT01000020.1 GCF_002860365.1 Bifidobacterium parmae | reverse complement strand
CCGCCGACGACGAGAAGACGAACGAGGAGGAGACCCGATGAGGGCGCGATTCATCCTTTCCGAGACCTGGACGAGCCTCAAGCGCAACGTGCCGATGATCGTGTCGGTCATGCTCGTCACCTTCATCTCCTTCGTGTTCATCGGCGCGTCCGCGCTCATGCAGGCGCAGGTGACGCGCGCGAAGGGCGAATGGTACGACAAGGTCGAGGTGATCGTGTGGCTGTGCCCGGACGGCACCAGCCAGGCCGCCAGCTGCGCGACCGGCAAGGCCCCCACGCAGCAGGAGATCGTCGAGCTGGAGGACTTCATCCATCAGGAGCTGCGCGACAACGTCTCGAAGATCTCCTACGTGAGCCGTGAGGACTTCTTCAAGAACACGTTCCTCAAGCAGTACCCGAACGGCGAATACCAGGGCCGCACGCTCACCGCCGCCGACATGCAGGACTCGCTGCAGTTGAAGCTCAAGGACCCGACCAAGTACAAGATGGTCGCCGAGGTGCTCAACGGCAAGACCGGCGTGGAGGAGGTCGTCGACCAGAAGCAGATCTTCGACCCCGTGTTCGCCGTGCTCAACCGCGCGACCGTCGTCACCGTCGTGCTCGCCGTCGTCATGGTCGTCGTCGCGATCCTCCTGACCGGCACGACGATCCGCATGTCCGCCGCGTCGCGCAAGAACGAGACGGAGATCATGCGCCTCGTCGGCGCGTCCAACTGGACGATCCGACTGCCGTTCATCCTCGAAGGCGTCGTCGCCTCGCTCGTCGGCTCGCTGCTCGCCGCCGGCGCGCTCGCCGCGATCGTGCAGGTGTTCATCACCGACGGCGTCGCCAAGTCCGTCAGCTGGATGCCGTTCGTCACGCAGGGCACCGTGTGGCTCGTCGCGCCCGCGCTCGTCGCCGGCGCCGTGCTGCTGTCCGTCATCGCGTCCGCGGTCTCGCTGAGCCGGTACCTCAAGGCGTGACGGCGTCCGCATACGTTGGAATACCGGGCGCTACGCCCATGACGTGACGGGGGTTGCCGTCTCAGGAACCTCCGTTACAATGTGCGGGAGTAACCCGAAGGAAGGACCGAAGTGTTGAAACGTTCGAAGACGTTGCAGGCCGGACTCGGATTCATCGTATCCGCCGCGTTGGCGGGGGTGTGCGGTCTCGCCATGACCGCCGCCTACGTGCCCGAGGCCAAGGCCGTCTCCGTCCAGGAATACCAGCAGAAGGTGGCCAGCCACGCGGATCTCAAATCCAAGCTGGCCGGCGTGAACAGCGCGCTCGCCAACCAGATCATCGAACTGGATTCGCTGGCCAACGAGCAGATCCCCGCCGCGCAGGAGGCCGCCACGAAGGCGCAGCAGGCCGCGCAGCAGGCGCAGGACCTCGCCGACGCCACGAACGAGCGTCTGGACGCGGCCAAGAAGGACAAGGCCGACCTCGAGCAGAAGATCAAGGACACGGGCATCGAATACGACGACGCGAAGGACTCCGTCGCCGAATCCGCGCGTGACAGCTTCCACGGCTCGCAGGCGTCCACGGTGATGAGCGTCGTCACCAACGCGACCACCACCGACGATTTCGTCAACCAGATGCAGTCCGACGCGGCGGCCACGCGTTCCGCGGCCAACGCGGCCAACGAGGCGGCCATCTCGATGAACACGTCGATGAACCGCAAGGACCGTCTGGCCGCCATCGAGGACCAGATCACCCAGCTCAAGAACCAGGCCGACAAGCAGGCCGCCAGCGCGCAGGCCGCCGCCGAGGACGCGGCCTCCAAGCAGGCGTCGCTCGAGGCGCTGCAGGCCAAGGGCACGGCCGCGCGCGAATCGCTCGAAGCGCAGAAGAGCAGCCTGACCACGCAGGAGGCCAAGGAGGCGGCCGACATCGCGTCGCTGCAGGCGCAGCTCGCCTCGCAGAGCACCAGCAACAATTACACGCCGGGCTCCGGCGGCCAGCAGCAGTCCAGCGGCTCCACCGGCGGATACACGGGCGGATACACGGGCGGCGGCTCCACGTCGACCGGCGGCACCAGCTCGGGCGGTTCGACCTCCGGCGGCTCGACCGGCGGTGGCACCGCCAGCGGCATGAACTACGCGGTGCCGGGCAGCTGCCCCGAAGGCTCCAGCTTCTGCTACGGCCACAACACCGGCAACACGGTGGGCGGCTCCGCCTATCCGGCCCGCCAGTGCACGCTGTGGGCGTACATCAAGCGCTCCCAGCTGAGCCTGCCCGTCGGCTCGTACATGGGCAACGGCGGCCAGTGGGCGGCCACCGCACGCAGTCTGGGCTACTACGTGAACAACACGCCGCACGTCGGCGCCGCCATGGTGTTCCTGCCCGGCCAGAGCGTCGGCGGCCACTGGACGGCCGACTGGCAGTACGGCCACGTCGCGGTCGTCGAACGCGTCAACTCCGACGGCTCCGTGCTCATCTCCGAAGGCGGCACCGGATTCGCCACCTTCCCGGCGTGGGAGACCATCTCCAACGCCGGCGCCTACCAGTACGTCCACTACTGATCGGCAGATAGGCCCGCACCCCGCACGCGAACGGGCCGCTACGCGCTACGCGATAGGGAAGCGCCGCCAGGCTTCGGCCGGCGGCGCTTCGTGCTATCGTGTTGTGGTTCGCGGGACAACGACGACAAGGAAGGGAGGTCCCCGATGGCCAAGGAGGAAGGGACGAAGCTCATCGTCCAGAACAAGAAGGCGCGACACGACTACGTCATCGAGGACAAGTACGAGGCCGGCGTCGTGCTCACCGGCACCGAGGTGAAGTCGCTGCGCGAGGGGCGCGCCTCGCTCGCCGAGGCGTTCGTCAGCATCGACCGTCGCAACGAGATCTGGCTGGAAGGCGCGAACATCCCCGAATACCTCAACGGCACGTGGAACAACCACGCGCCGAAGCGCAAGCGCAAGCTGCTGCTGCACGAACGCGAGATCCTCAAGCTCGCCCGCCAGATCGAGGCGAAGGGCTACACGATCGTGCCGATCAGCCTGTACTTCAAGAACGGGCGCGTCAAGGCGGAGATCGCGCTGGCGCGAGGCAAGCGCGAATTCGACAAGCGCCAGGCCCTGCGCGAGGCGCAGGACAAGCGCGAGGCCCTGCGCGCCATGCGCTACGCCAACAAGCGCTCCCACTGAATCCGCCTCCGGCATGTCCACGTTGTGGGACGTGGGGGTGAGATTTACGGGTTCGTAGCATAGGGAACCTACTCTCGCGAATCAGTCGGGAAACATACCCGCCTGACCGACATTCTCTGAGAGAGGAAATCCAATGTCATTCAGCATGGGAATCAAAACCGTCACGGCCGCGGCGTTGAGCGTGGCGATGCTGTTCGCCACCGCCGCCTGCGGCACCTCGGACGCGTCCGGCTCGCCCGCGTCCGGCTCCGGCTCGTCCGATTCGTCGTCCAAGATCGAAAGCTTCGACGTCTCCGGCATCCAAAAGGACGAGGAGATCGCCAAGCTCCTGCCCGAATCCGTCACCAAGGACGGCGTGCTCACCGTCGGCACCGACACTTCCTACGCCCCGGCCGAGTTCCTCGCCGAGGATGGCAAGACCCCGGTCGGCTACGACGTCGACCTCACCAAGGCGCTCGGCAAGGTGTTCGGCCTCAAGACCGAGAACGTGACCAGCACGTTCGACTCGATCATCCCGTCCGTCGGCTCCAAGTACGACCTCGGCATCAGCTCGTTCACCATCACCCCGGAACGCGCCCAGGCCGTCGACTTCGTCAGCTACTACAAGGCCGGCTCCACGTGGGTCGTCAAGAAGGGCAACCCCGAGAAGTTCGACTCCTCGAACCTGTGCGGCCTCAAGATCGCCGTCCAGACCGGCACCACCCAGGAGGAGGAGGTCACCGCCGCCGACAAGAAGTGCCCGGCCGACAAGAAGATCGACATCCTCTCCAACAAGCTGCAGACCGACGTGACCACCAACGTCGTCACCGGCAAGGCCGTCGCCTTCTACGCCGACTCGCCCGTCGCCGGCTACGCGATCAGCCAGACCGGCGACCAGCTCGAATCCTACGGCGAGGACGTCGGCGTCGCCAAGCAGGGCGTCGCCATCAAGAAGGGCGACGCCGCCACCGCCGAAGCCGTGCAGAAGGCCATCCAGAAGCTGATGGACGACGGCACGTATGAGAAGCTGCTCGACCACTGGGGCGTCAAGTCCGGCGCCATCGACAAGGCCGAGATCAACCCGACCGACGTGGAGGGCTGAGCACGGCGCGTGGGACGGCGCACGGCGTGCGGAACGGGTTAACCGTTTCGTAGTATCCGGCCCGTATCATCGCGTGTCAGCGATACGCATCGCATTGCATATGTATGCACTATCGTGTATATATGCTTGCATGACGGAACGGAGGACGGCCGTCGTGATGAACGCATCATCGCGGCGGCCGCTTCCCGTTCCCACGAAACGAAGCAGAAGCATCAGAAGAGAAGAAGGACACCATGTCGTTCACCACGAAGATGAAGACCATCGCGGCCGCCGCGCTCAGCGTCGCCGTACTGCTGCCGCTCGCCGCCTGCGGCACCACCGACAATTCCGCGAGCACCAGCGCCTCGGGCTCCGACTCGGCCACCATCACCAGCTACGACGTCTCCGGCGTCAAGAAGGACGACGCGATCGCCAAGCTGCTGCCCGAATCCGTCACCAAGGACGGCAAGCTCACCATCGGCACCAACCCGTCCTACGCGCCCGCCGAATTCCTCGACGCCGACGGCAAGACCCAGATCGGCTACGACATGGACCTCGCCCGCGCCCTCGGCAACGTGTTCGGCCTCAAGACCGAGATCGTCTCCTCCAACTTCGACACGATCATCCCGGCCATCGGCTCCAAGTACGATCTCGGCATCGCCGCGTTCACCATCACCCCCGACCGCATGAAGTCCGTCGACTTCGTCTCCTACTTCACCGCCGGCATGGGCTACGCCGTCAAGAAGGGCAACCCGAACAAGGTGAACGAGAACGACCTGTGCGGCCTCAAGGTCGCCGTCGAGACCGGCACCGTCGAGGAGACCGCCATCAACGAGACCGCCAAGCAGTGCAAGGCCGACGGCAAGAAGGACATCGAGATCCAGTCCTCCAAGCAGCAGACCGACGCCACCACCGCCGTCGTCACCGGCAAGGCCGACGTGTTCTTCGCCGACTCCCCGGTCGTCGGCTACGCGATCGCCCAGACCGACGGCCAGCTCGAACAGCTCGGCAAGGACTTCGACTCCGTGCCGAACGCCATCGCCATCAAGAAGGGCGACACGGGCACCGTCGAAGCCGTGCAGAAGGCCATGCAGAAGCTCATGGACGACGGCACCTACGACAAGATCCTCAAGCACTGGGGCGTCGAATCCGGCGCGCTGAAGACCGCCGAGGTCAACCCGGACGTCGAAGGCTGAGCGAAGCACCACTAAGGAGCCGAACATGGCAAAGAAACAAGTCGATGGCGAAGGACTGAACATCCCGAACCGCATCAAGGCGCTGCCCGTCAAAAGCCCGGGGCCCGTCGTGGCCGCCGTGATCGTCGTGCTGCTCGCCGCGATGCTCATCCAGGGGCTCGTCACCAATCCGCGACTGGACTGGCCGACCGTCTGGAAATACCTGTTCAACGAGAACGTGCTCGAAGGCATCGGCTACACGCTGATCCTCACCGTGCTCTCCATGGTCGTCGCGATCATCCTGTCGGTGATCCTCGCGATCATGCGCAAGTCCATCAACCCGGTGCTGCGCGGCGTGAGCTGGTTCTTCATCTGGTTCTTCCGCGGCACGCCTGTGTACACGCAGCTCGTGTTCTGGGGCCTGTTCTCCGTGCTCATCCCGAAGATCAGCCTCGGCGTCCCGTTCACCGACATCTCGTTCTGGAGCATCGACTCCTCCGTGGTGATCACCGCGTTCAACGCCGCATGGATCGGCCTCGCCCTCAACGAGGCCGCCTACCTGTCCGAGATCGTGCGCGCCGGCCTCGAAGCCGTCGACCCGGGCCAGACCGAGGCGGCGCAGGCGCTCGGCATGAGCCGCACGCTCATCATGCGCCGCATCATCCTGCCGCAGGCCATGCGCATCATCATCCCGCCCACCGGCAACGAGACCATCGGCATGTTGAAGACCACGTCCCTCGTGCTCGCCGTGCCGTTCACGCTCGAACTGCAGTTCGCGACCAACGCGATCGCCAACCGCATCTACAAGCCGATCCCGCTGCTCATCGTGGCCTGCATCTGGTACCTGCTCATCACGTCCATCCTGATGGTCATCCAGTCCCGCCTCGAAAAGCACTTCGGCAAGGGTTTCGACGCCCGCCCGGTCGGCTCGCGCGGCAAGCAGCCGCCGCTGCCCGGCAAGACCGAAGGCGAGCCGAAGGACAATGTCGACAAGCTCAACGACGCCACGTTCAGCGGGCTCACGGCGTGAGCGGGAAGGAAGAGACACGATGACACAGACCAGCATCCCCGTGAACGCGCCCGCCACGCCGACCGCGCCCGTCCCCGCCGTCAAGGCCACGCAGGTGCACAAGGCGTTCGGCTCGCTGCACGTGCTCAAAGGCATCGACCTGACCGTCCAGCCCGGCACCGTGACCGTGATCCTCGGCCCCTCCGGCTCCGGCAAGTCCACGTTCCTGCGCCTCATCAACCAGCTCGAGACGCTCACCGGCGGCTCCATCGAGGTCGACGGCGAACTCATCGGCTACAAGCATGTGACCAGGAACGGGCAGGACATGCTCCAGACCCTCAACGACAAGGAGATCGCCGCCCAGCGCTCCAAGCTCGGCATGGTCTTCCAGCGCTTCAACCTGTTCCCGCACATGACCGCGCTGGAGAACGTGATGGAGGCGCCCGTCCACGTCAAGCACATGAACAAGGCGCAGGCCAAGCAGCTCGCCATCCGGGAGCTGGAGCGCGTCGGTCTCGGCGAACGCCTCAACTACTATCCGGCCGAGCTGTCCGGCGGCCAGCAGCAGCGCGTCGCCATCGCGCGCGCCCTCGCCATGCAGCCGGAGATCATGCTGTTCGACGAGCCCACGTCCGCGCTCGACCCCGAGCTTGTCGGCGAGGTCCTCAACGTCATGCTCTCGCTCGCCAAGGCCGGCATGACGATGGTCGTCGTCACGCACGAGATCGGATTCGCGCGCGAGGTCGCCGACCAGGTCGTGTTCATGGACGGCGGCGTCGTCGTCGAATCCGGCGGCCCCGAGATCATCGACCATCCGACCGAACCGAGGTTCAAGGACTTCCTCCAGCACGTGCTGTAGGAAGGCGCCTTCGGCGGGTCCCTCCCTCCGTCATCGCTTCGCGATGCCACCTCCCTCGTCAGAGGGAGGTTTTTCATTATGGCGATAGCGCGAAAAGACGGGGCCGTGTTCGCGTCCGGCAATATGCATCCTGTAGGGTAGGGGGCTATGTGTGGAATCGTTGGATATGCAGGACATGTCGAAACCGCGTGCGGCAAGCCGCTGGAGGTCTGCCTCCAGGGCCTGAAGCGCCTCGAATACCGTGGCTATGATTCGGCCGGCGTGGCCCTGACCGCGCCCGGCATGGACCATGTGGCGGTGCGCAAGAAGGCGGGTCGTCTCGCCAACCTCGTCGACAGCATCGAGAAGACCCCGATGCCGCTGGCGACCGTGGGCATCGGCCACACGCGCTGGGCTACGAACGGCGTGCCGAGCGACGTGAACGCCCACCCGCACACCAGCATGGACGGCAAGGTCGCCATCATCCACAACGGCATCATCGAGAACGCCTCCCAGCTGCGCCTCGACCTGCAGGCGGAAGGCTACCGCTTCGCCTCCGCCACCGACACGGAGGTCGCCGCCAAGCTGCTCGGCAAGATCGTCGACACCATCATCCGCGAGGAGGGCAGGCCGGACCTGTTCAAGGCGGTGCGCCGCATGGCGCGCATGCTCAAGGGCGCGTTCACGATCCTCGCGACCGACTGCCGCCAGCCGGACATCGTCGTCGGCGCGCGCCACGATTCGCCGCTCGTCGTCGGCCTCGGCGACGGCGAGAACTTCCTCGGCTCCGACGTGGCCGCGTTCGTCGCGTACACGAAGCGCGCCATGGAGGTCGACCAGGACCAGGCCGTGTGCGTGAGCGCCGACAAGGTCGTCGTCACCGACTTCATGGGCAACGTGGTCGAGCATCCGAAGACCTACACCGTCGACTGGGACGCCTCCGCCGCCGAGAAGGGCGGATGGGACTCGTTCATGGACAAGGAGATCCACGAGGATCCGGCCGCCGTGCAGCGCACGCTCCTCGGCCGCTACGACAAGAACGGCGACGTCACGCTCGACGAGATCCACATCGACGAGCATGACTTCAAGGCCATCGACAAGATCATCGTCATCGCATGCGGCACCGCCGCCTACGCGGGCATGGTCGCCAAGTACGCGATCGAGCACTGGGTGCGCATCCCCGTCGAAGTGGAGCTCGCGCACGAGTTCCGCTACCGCGACCCGATCCTCACGCCGCGCACGCTCGTCGTCGCCATCTCCCAGTCCGGCGAGACGATGGACACGCTCATGGCGCTGCGCCACGCGCGCGAACAGGGCTCCAAGGTGCTCGCCATCTGCAACACGCAGGGCGCGTCCATCCCGCGCGAATCCGACGCCGTGCTGTACACGCACGCCGGTCCGGAGGTCGCCGTCGCCTCCACCAAGGCGTTCGTCGCGCAGATCACCGCCGCCTACGTGCTCGGCCTGTACCTCGCGCAGGTGAAGGGCGCGATGTTCCGCGACGAGATCCAGCAGACCATCGACTCGCTCAAGGACATGCCGCGCAAGATCCAGTGGGTGCTCGACACGCAGACCGGCGCGATCGAGAAGGCCGCGAAGCAGATGCTCAACGCGCAGTCGTTCCTGTTCCTCGGCCGTCACGTCGGCTACCCGGTCGCCATGGAGGGCGCGCTGAAGCTCAAGGAGATCGCGTACACGTTCACCGAGGGCTTCGCCGCCGGCGAGCTCAAGCACGGCCCGATCGCGCTCGTCGACGAAGGCGAGCCGGTCGTGTTCATCGTGCCTCCGGAACGCGGCCGCAACGTGCTGCACGCCAAGGTGCTCTCCGGCATCGAAGAGGTGAAGGCGCGCGGCGCGTACATCATCGCCGTGGCCGAAGAGGGCGACAAGGACGTCGAGAACTACGCGGACGTCGTGTTCTGGCGCCCGAAGTGCCCCACGCTGATGAGCCCGCTCGTCGACGTGGTCCCGCTGCAGCTGTTCGCCATGGACATGGCCAGGCTCAAGGGCTACGACGTCGACAAGCCGCGCAACCTCGCCAAGTCCGTCACCGTGGAGTGACGATGACGCGGCGTCATCGATACGTGACGGATGAGCCGCGGATTCCGTTCGAACTGGACGTGGTGTACGAGGATGCGGGAATCGTCGTCGTCGACAAACCGCATTTCCTCGCCACCACGCCGCGAGGCATGTGGTACCGCGAGACCGCGCTGATGCGCCTGCGCGAGGCGTACGGCGACGACGCGATCACGCCCGCGCACCGCTTGGACCGCATGACCGCCGGCATCGTCGTGTTCGTGCGGGATCCGGCATTGCGCGGCGCGTACCAGATGCTGTTCCAGGAGCGGCGCGCGGAGAAGACGTACGAGTGTCTCGCGCCGTGCGCGCCGATCGCGCGGCCGCGGTACGGGACGATCGAACGGTTGGAGCCGCCGCGCGCGTTCCCGCTGCGGCGACGCTCCCGCATCGTCAAGGAGCGCGGGATACTGCAGGCGTACGAGACGCCGGGCGCGGTGAACGCCGAAACCGTGATCGAGCTGGCGGCGGACGGGGTATCGGGGGCGCGTTCGCGGAGCGCGTCGCATACTCGCCCGGCGTTGCGCGCGTATACGCTGCATCCGCGGACCGGCAGGACGCATCAGCTGCGCGTGCATATGAATGCGATCGGACTGCCGATCGCCGGCGATGACTTCTACCCGCGCATCCGGCAGCGCGCCTACGACGATTTCAGCGAGCCGCTCGCGCTCGTGGCGCGGCGGCTCGCGTTCGACGATCCGGTGACGGGGGAGCGGCGCGAGTTCGTCTCGCGCGTGCCGCTGTGACGGTCGGTCGAACGGTCGGTCGGTCAGTCGCCGATGTCGCGCACGGAGCCGCGTTCGACGAGCTCGGTGGGGATGACGGTCTTCACGCCGACCGGCACGCGGCCGCCCTCGCACTGGCGTTTGAGCATCGAGAACGCCTCCAGTCCGATCTCGTCGAACTTCATGCGCATCGTGGTCAGGTCGAGACGCGGCACCATGCCGACGAGCGAATCGTCGACGCCGACGACGCTCACGTCCTCCGGCACGCGACGGCCTCCCGCGGTGAGGCCGAGGATCGCGCCGTACGCCATCTGGTCGTTCGCCGCGTAGACGGCCGTGCATTCCGGATCGTGCGCGAGGGCGAGGCCCGCCTGGTAGCCGCTGTCCGCGTCCCAGTCGCCCACGTAGGTGGGCGGGATGCGCAGTCCCAGTTGTTCGAGCGCGTCGCGCCATCCCTGCGCGCGGCTCTGCGCCGCACGCGAGGTGGACGGTCCGGCGATGTGGTAGACGGTTTTGTGGCCCTTGCTCAGCAGATAGTCGACGATGGCGGTGGAGCAGCCGTGCTGGTCGGCGTCGACCGTGGCGCACGTGTCCGACGGGTCCTCGCTGATGATCACGACCGGCAGGTCGCGCGGCGGGACAAAATCGTTGAAGTCGGGCAGGTGCTCCTCCATGACGACGATCACGCCGTCGACCGGTAGCTGCTTCATGCGTTCGACGGCCGCGGTGAGCGTGCGCTCCCGGTCCCTGCCCATCATGTGGATGGTGATCGCGTAGCCGCTGTCGTTCGCGGCCGTCGCGATGCCCTTGAGGATGCGCGAGTTGCCGAAGCTGGCGATGTTGAACATGACGACGCCGATGTCCTTGAACCGGCCGTGCTTGAGCGCGCGCGCCGCGTAGTTCGGACGGTAGCCGAGCTTGGTCATCGCCGCCTCGACGCGCTGGCGGGTCTCGGGTCTCACGGCGTCGCTGCCGTTGGCCACGCGTGATACGGTCTGCGGTGAGACGCCGGCCTCTCTGGCGACGTCCTGCATCGATACCGTTGATGTGCGTTCCATGACTTCTTCTCCATCAAAGGTTCGTGTTTTCGTTATCAAACATACCACACCGCATGTGCGTCTAGCCACGCCGAAACTGGACGAAATCGCGGATGGTGATACGATGATTGCGTAAACATTTTACGGGTGTCCGGTTCGCAGTCAGAGGCGGGCGCCCGGGAGGATCCTTCGAAGGAGAGGGTTGGTATGGCCTCAAGTGATGTGACCGCCGCAGCGGCGCCGCGTCATTCCGCCGTGGCTCGTGAGAACAGGCACAAGGCGGACTGGCGCGGATGGAAGTTCATGTGGCCGTTCGCGGTGGTGTTCGTGTTCGTGTTCATCATCCCGATCGTGTACGCCATCTACATTTCGTTCTTCAAGAAGCAGATGATCGGCGGCACCAAGTTCGTCGGCCTCGGCAACTACGCGGCGCTGATGCACGACCAGCAGTTCTGGTCGTCCGTCGGCCGCGTCGCCCTGTTCACCGTCGTGCAGGTGCCGATCATGCTGTTCCTCGCCGCGGCGATGGCGCTCGCGATCGACTCGATGAAGCTGCACGGCACCAAGTTCTTCCGCATCTCCACGTTCCTGCCCTACGCGGTGCCCGCCGTGGTGTCCACCCTCATCTGGGGCTTCGTGTACGGCGCGAAGTACGGCCTCGTCGGCTCCCTCAACGACCTGCTCGGCACGAACATCGACATGTTCGACCCGAACGTGCTGCTCGCCTCGATCGGCAACATCAACACGTGGGAGTTCACCGGCTACAACATGCTGATCTTCTACTCGTCGCTCTCCACGATCCCGCACTCGCTGTACGAGGCCGCGTCGATCGACGGCGCCTCCGAATGGCAGATCGTCAAGTCCATCAAGCTGCCCGAACTGCGCGGATCCCTCGCGATCACCGTGATCTTCTCGATCATCGGCTCGTTCCAGCTGTTCAACGAGCCGTCCATCCTGCAGTCGATGGTGCCCGGCAACGCGATCACCACGTACTACACGCCGAACATGTACGCCTACAACCTGTCGTTCTCCGGCAACCAGGCGAACTACGCGGCCGCCCTCGCCATCGTCATGGCCATCATCACCATGGCCATCGCGTACGCGGTGCAGCTCAAGAGCATGAAGGAGCAGATGAAGTAACATGACCGCCGCAACCACTGCAACGACAATGACTCCCGCCGAGCTCAAAGCCCAGGAGAAGGCCGCGAAGGCCGCCGAGAAGGCGCGCCAGAAGCGCATCGCCAAGGACGAGGCCGCCGAACGCAAGCGCGCCGAGAAATCCGGCTTCGCGAACGTGAACAACCCGCGCCGCAGCGTGCTGATGACCATCCTGTGCGCGATCTTCGCCGTCTACTGCCTGTTCCCGTTCGTCTACCTGATGATCAACGCGACCAAGACGCAGGCGGACTTCACCTCGACGTTCGGCCTCGGCTTCGGCCACACGTTCGCCCTCTGGGACAACATCGTCACGGTGTTCACCTACCAGGACGGCATCTTCGGCCGCTGGCTGATCAACACGCTGCTCTACGTGGTGGTCGGCGCTGGCGGCGCCACCCTGCTCGCCATCATGGGCGGCTACGCGCTCGCCAAGTTCCGCTTCCCGGGCCGCAAGGCCGTGTTCGCGGTGATCATCGGCTCGATCTCCGTGCCCGGCATCGCGCTGGCGGTCCCGCAGTTCCTCCTGTTCGCCAAGCTGGGACTCACGAACACGCCGTGGGCCATGATCATCCCGTCGCTCATCTCGCCGTTCGGCCTGTACCTCATGTGGATCTTCTCCGAGCAGGCGGTGCCGACCGAACTGCTGGAGGCGGCCCGCGTCGACGGCGCCTCCGAGTTCCGCACGTTCTGGACGATCTCGCTGCCGTTGCTCGCCCCGGGCATCGTGACGACGGCCCTGTTCACGATCGTCGCGACGTGGAACAACTACTTCCTGCCGTTGATCATGCTGAAGGACGCGGACTGGTACCCGCTGACCATCGGCCTCAACCAGTGGAAGGACCAGGCGAGCACGGCGGGCGGCCAGGCGATCCAGAACCTCGTGATCACCGGCTCGCTCATCACGATCATCCCGCTCGTGATCGCGTTCCTGTGCCTGCAGAAGTACTGGCAGTCCGGCCTCGCCGCCGGCGCCGTCAAGGAATGAGACGCAAAGGACCCCACCATGACTGAACATAGGACGTTCCAATGGCCGCAGCCGTTGGCCGGCGGCAAGCCGCGCATCTGGTACGGCGGCGACTACAACCCGGACCAGTGGCCCGAAGAGGTGTGGGACGAGGACATCGCCCTGATGAAGGAGGCGGGCGTCAACCTCGTGTCCGTCGCCATCTTCAGCTGGGCGAAGCTCGAACCGCGCGAGGGCGAATACGATTTCGACTGGCTCGACCGCGTGATCGACAAACTCGGTAAGGCCGGCATCGCCGTCGATCTCGCCTCCGGCACCGCCTCGCCGCCGATGTGGATGACGCAGGCGCATCCGGAGATCCTCTGGGTCGACTACCGCGGCGACGTGTGCCAGCCCGGCGCCCGCCAGCATTGGCGCGCCACCAGCCCCGTCTTCCTCGACTACGCGCTGAAGCTGTGCCGCAGGATGGCCGAGCACTACAAGGACAACCCGTACGTGGTCGCCTGGCATGTGAGCAACGAGTACGGCTGCCACAACCGCTTCGACTACTCGGAGGACGCCGCGCGCGCCTTCCGCAAGTGGTGCGAGAGGCGCTACGGCACGATCGACGCCGTCAACGAGGCGTGGGGCACCGCGTTCTGGGCGCAGCACATGAACGACTTCTCCGAGATCGTCCCGCCGCGCTTCATCGGCGACGGCAACTTCATGAACCCGGGCAAGCTGCTCGACTGGAAGCGCTTCAGCTCCGACGCGCTGCTCGACTTCTACAAGGCCGAGCGCGACACGCTGCTCGAGATCGCGCCCAAGCCGCAGACCACGAACTTCATGGTCTCCGCCGCCGGCACCGGTCTCGACTACGACAAGTGGGGCTACGACGTCGACTTCGTGTCCAACGACCACTACTTCACGCCCGGCGAGGCGCATCTCGACGAGCTCGCGTACGCGGCGTCCCTGACCGACGGGATCGCGCGCAAGCACCCGTGGTTCCTCATGGAGCACTCCACGTCGTCCGTGAACTGGCGTCCGGTCAACTACCGCAACGAGCCGGGCGAGCTCGTGCGCGACTCGCTCGCGCACCTCGCGATGGGCGCGGACGCGATCTGCTACTTCCAGTGGCGCCAGTCCAAGGCGGGCGCCGAGAAGTGGCATTCCGCGATGGTGCCGCACGCGGGCCCCGACTCGCAGGTGTTCCGCGACGTGTGCGAGCTCGGCGACGACCTGAACCTGCTCGCCGACAAGGGTTTGCTCGGCACCACGCTCGTCAAATCCAAGGTGGCCGTGGTCTTCGACTACGAGTCGCAGTGGGCCACCGAGCACACCGCCACGCCCAGCCAGAACGTGCGCCACTGGACCGAGCCGCTCGACTGGTTCCGCGCCCTCGCCGACGTCGGCGTCACCGCCGACGTGGTGCCGGTGCGCGGCGACTGGGACGGCTACGACACCGTCGTGCTGCCCGCCGTGTACATCCTCTCCGAGGAGACGTCGCGCCGCGTGCGCGAGTATGTGGCGAACGGCGGCAAGGTCGTCGTCACCTACTACACGGGGCTGTCGGACGAGCGCGACCACATCTGGCTCGGCGGCTACCCCGGCTCGATCCGCGACGTCGTCGGCGTGCGCGTCGAGGAGCACGCGCCGATGGGAAGCGACTTCCCCGGCGCGATGGACCATCTCGACCTCTCGAACGGCGCCGTCGCGCACGGCATCGCCGACGTGATCGGCTCCGTGGCCGAGACGACCCGCGTGCTCGAGACCTTCAAGGCCGACAAGTGGACCGGCTTCGACGGCGCCCCCGCCATCACCGTCAACGATTTCGGCGACGGCAAGGCCGTGTACGTCGGCGCGAAGCTGGGCCGTGACGGCATCGCGACGAGCCTGCCGGGGATCCTCGACGCGCTCGGCGTCGAGACCCCCGCCGGCGACGACCGCGGCGAGGTGCTGCGCGTCGAACGTGCGGACGCGACGGACGAGAACCATTTCGTGTTCCTGTTCAACCGCACGCACGACGTGGCCGTCGTGGACGTGGAGGGCGAGCCGCTCGTCGCCTCGCTCACGCAGGTCAACGGCAGCGAGCACACGGCCGCCATCCAGCCGAACGGCGTGCTCGTCGTCAAACTGTAGCGGGGTGCCGCGCGTCCGGCGGCCATGGCGCCGCCCATGGCCGCCGGACGCGACGGCGTCCCGTGCATGTTCCCGGTGTGGTTGCGATAACACGCCGGGGATTGTAGCGAAAACCAATCGCATATGTATAATGAATGGCATCGCAACCATCAACGGCGAAACGGTCAGCACCATCACCGATTCCCACAGCCGGGAATCATCGACACGACGAGAACCGGCGGACGGATGGCACGATGCACAACAGGTCTTCGGCCGGACGGACGGCCGGAGGGAAGGAGCACAAGGACGATGAAGTTCACCAATGCGAAGAAGGCCATCGCGCTCACCGGCGCGATCGCGATGCTCGCCAGCGTCGCGGCCTGCGGATCCGACACCAGCTCGCAGCCGGCCCAGGAGAAGGACGCCAAGGAGATCACCGTGTGGGCCTGGGAGCCCACGCTGACCCAGGTCGCCAAGGACTTCACGAAGGAGACCGGCATCAAGGTCAACCTCAAGAACGTCGGCACCAACACCAAGGAGTACACGCAGCTCGACAACGCCATCTCCGCCGGCTCCGGCGCCCCCGACGTCGCCCAGATCGAGTACTACGCGATCCCGCAGTACGCCATCAAGGGCAACCTGCTCGACATCACCGACAAGACCAGCGGCTACGAGGACTTCTACACGCCCGGCCCGTGGGCCTCCGTGCAGTTCGCCGGCAAGGTCTACGGCCTGCCGATGGACTCCGGCCCGATGGCGTTCTTCTACAACAAGGAGGTCTTCGACAAGGCCGGCGTCGACGCCGAGCAGATCAAGACCTGGGACGACTACTACGAGGCCGCCAAGAAGATCCACGCCCTCGGCGACAACTACTACATCACCTCCGACACCGGCGACGCCGGCTTCTACGATTCGATGACCTGGCTGGCCGGCGCCACCCCGTTCAAGACCTCCTCCGACGGCTCCGAGGTGACCATCAACCTCACCGGCGACGAGAAGGTCAAGGAGTTCAACGACTTCTGGCAGAAGATGCTCGACGAGGGCCTGCTCGACACCAAGACCACCGGCTGGTCCGAGGACTGGTTCAAGGGCATGACCGACGGCACCATCGCCTCCCTGCTCACCGGCGCCTGGATGCCGGCCAACCTCGCCAACTCCGCCGCCGCGGGCGCCGGCAAGTGGCGCGTCACCCAGATGCCGACCGCCGACGGCTCCGCCACCAACTCCGAGAACGGCGGCTCCTCGCTGGCCGTGCTCCAGTCCTCCACCAAGGCCGACGCCGCGTACAAGTTCATCGAGTACGCGAACCACGGCGACGGCGTGGCCACCCGCGTGGCCGGCGGTGCCTTCCCGGCCGACAAGGCCTCCATGGAGTCCGACTCCTTCAAGAACGCCACCACGGTGAAGAACTCCGACGGTGAGGACGTCGACTACTTCGGCGGCCAGAAGTACAACGAGGTCCTCGCCAAGGCTGCCGAGAACGTCTCCTCCGACTACCAGTTCCTGCCGTTCGAGGTCAAGGCCCGCACCATCTTCGGCGACTACCTCGGCAAGTCCTACACCGGCGACCAGAAGCTCTCCGACGGCGTCGCCGTCTGGCAGAAGGCGCTGCAGGACTACGGCAAGGACCAGGGCTTCACCGTCAAGTAAGCCCCGGAGATCCCCCGGAATCCCGACGACAAGCCCCGCGCGGCCGCAAGGCCCGCGGGGCTTTCCCGTATCCGCTCCCGTCGCCGCCCGAGACCCGCCGGAGACCGCCCTGTGTAGACTGGTCGGCATGGCATCACGAATCCTCGCACGGATCAGACGCGCCGCCGCCGTGACGGCCGCGGCGCTCGCCGTCGTCGCGACCGCCGCATGCGGCTCCGCGACGGACACGCACACGCACATCACCGTGTGGAGCTGGGAGCCGAGCATGGCGGAGGTCGTCGACCGGTTCGAGGAGGCCAATCCGGACGTCGTCGTCGACCTGGAGAACATCTCCGGCTACGACCAGCTCAACACCGCCATCCAGGACGGCTACGGCATGCCCGACGTCGCGCAGGTCGAATACTTCGCGCTCCTCCAATACGCGGTCTCCGGCCAGCTGCTCGACATCTCCGACTACGTGGGCGACGACTACGCGAACTTCTACACGCCCGGCACCTGGTCGAGCGTCCAGCTCGCGGGGCGCATCTACGGCCTGCCGATGGACTCCGGCCCGATGGCGTTCTTCTACAACAAATCCGTGTTCGACCAGGTCGGCGTCGACGCCTCGCGGATCAGGACATGGGACGACTACTACGAGGCGGCGAAGAAACTCAAGCAGATCGGCGTGTACATCGCCGCCGACGCTGGCGACGCCAGCTTCTACGACGCGATGATCTGGCTCGCCGGCGGCCAGCCGTTCCACACCAGCCCGGACGGCAAGACCGTCACCGTGAACCTGACCGGCGACGACGGCACGAAACGGTTCACCGCGTTCTGGCAGAAGATGATCGACGAGGGACTCATCGACACGCACCGCACCACATGGTCGGACAGTTGGAAGCGCGCGCTCGGCACCGGCGACGTCGCCTCCGTGTTCTCCGGCGCGTGGATGCCGTCCATGCTGCTGTCGAACGTGCTCGGCGCCGCCGGCCTGTGGCGGGTCGCCGCCATGCCCACGCCCGACGGGCGGCCCACCAATGCGGAGAACGGCGGCTCGGCGATGGCCGTCCTCCAATCCACGCGCAAACCCGAGGCCGCCTACCGGTTCGTCGACTTCGTCACGCACGACCGGCAGGGCATCGAGGCGCGCGTCGCGGGCGGCTCGTTCCCCGCCGACCTCGCCACGCTCTCCAGCCGCGCATTCCTCGACAAGTCCACCGTGCGCGCCTCCAACGGCGTCGACATCCCGTACTTCGGCGGCCAGCAGTTCAACCGCGTGCTCGCCGAAGCCGCCGAGAACGTGTCCGTCGGCTACCAGTACCTGCCGTTCGAGGTGTACGCGCGCTCCGACTTCCGCGCCACCGTCGGCAAATCCTACCGGTGGTCGAGCGCCTGGCAGTCGTATCTCAAACGCCGCCGCGAGATCAGGCTCGGCATGACCGACGAGGACGGCAACCCGCTGCAGCCGTTTGAGAAGCCGGGCGAGAAGGTGAGCCTCAAGGAGGGCATCGGCCTGTGGCAGGCCGACGTGCGCGAATACGGCACGAACCAGGGCTTCAACGTGCTCAGCCGCTGACGGGCGGAGTCGTCGCGGCCGCAGGACCACCCCCAGTCGGCTCCGCCGACAGCCCCCGCCAGCGGGGGCAACCCCGTCGTGCCGCGATTTGCCGCCCCGCCAGCCGGGGCGAACTCGTTGTGACGGGATTGGTTTCCGCCCCCGCTGGCGGGGGGCTCCCGCGAAGCGGGTGGGGGTGGTCGTCCCACCGGCGGGCGGGACCGGGCGCTCACGCGTTGCGCGAGTAGATGTAGGCCATGCCTTTGAAGATCAGGTCCGGATCGTAGATGTCGATCACGTCCGTGTCGTCCTTGAAGATGCGGCTCAGGCCGCCGGTCGCCACCACCCGGAACGGCTCGTCGATCTCCTTGCGGAACTGGGCGATCGTGCGTTCGATGCCGCCGAGGAACGTGTAGTAGAGGCCCGCCTGCATGGCGGTGCGCGTGTTCGTCGCCAGAATCGACTGCGGGCGCGTGATCTCCACCTCCGGCAGCTGCGCGGTCTGCCCCCACAGCGCCTCGGCGCCGGACCGGATGCCCGTCGTGATGAACCCGGAGACGATCGTGCCGGTGCCGTCCACGTAGTTGAACGTCGTCGCCGTGCCGAAGTCGGCCACCAGGATCGGGCCGCCGTACGTGTGGTAGGCGCCCGCGCAGTCGGCGATGCAGTCCGAGCCGAGCGTCTTCGGATCGTCGAGACGGATGTTCATGCCGGTCTTGATGCCCGGGCCGACGACCATCGGCTCGAGCCCGAGGAACTTGATGATCGACGAGCGGAACGAGTACATGACCTTCGGCACCACCGAGCAGACGATCACGTCGTCCACGTCGCGGGCCGTGTAGTGGCTCAGCGCGAGGTACTGCGTGATCATGAGGCCGTACTCGTCCGACGTGTGCGTCGCCTTCGTGGTGATGCGGTAGGAGCCGACGATGCGGTCGTCCTCCAGAAAACCGATCACGATGTTCGTGTTGCCGATATCGACGGCCATCAGCATGATGCGTATCTCCTTTGATTCGGTTATTGCGCGCGTCTACTTGCGCAGGGCGGCGAGGCGGAGCAGCAGGCGCTTGGCGAGCGCGGTCTTGTCCATCAGGTCCCAGTGTTCGATGTGCGGGGTCTGCTCGTCCGGGCCTCCCGGCGTGAGCACGGTCACCACGTTCGTGTCCGTCGCGAATCCGGCGCCCGGCTCGCGCAGGTCGTTCGCCACGAGCATGTCGCAATGCTTGCCGGCGAGTTTACGGGCCGCGTTGCGCACCAGATGCTCGGTCTCCATCGCGAACCCGCACAGCACCTGCGAGCCGTCGTCGCGCTTGCGGCCGCCCGCCCACGCGAGGATGTCCGGATTCTCCACGAGCTTCAGCGTGATCGACTCGCGTCCCGCCTTCTTGATCTTCTCCGGGGCGATCTCCTCGACGCGGAAGTCGCCGACCGCCGCCGCCATCACCGTGATGTCCGCCGCGGCGAACGAGTCGGACACCGCGGCGAACATGTCGCGCGCCGTGGTCACGTGCACGACGTCCACGCCCTCCGGCTCCTCCAGCGAGACCGGGCCGGAGACCAGCGTGACGTGCGCGCCCAGCTCGGCCGCCGACGCGGCCAGCGCATAGCCCATCTTGCCGGTCGAATGGTTCGTCAGGTAGCGCACCGGGTCGAGCGGCTCCTGCGTGGGCCCCGCCGTGACCAGCACGTTGAGCCCCTTGAGCGGCAGGGACGCGGTCGCGCCGTGGGATTCCGGCCCGTCGATGCGTTCGGTCGGCGTATCGTCCGCGTCGCCGCGCGCGACCTCGCCGCCTTCCAGCAGCGCGGCCGCCGCCCGCTCGATCTCCTCCGGTTCGGGCATGCGGCCGTGTCCCGTGTCGCCGCAGGCGAGCGTGCCGGACGCCGGGTCGAGCACCGTCCAGCCGAAGTCGCGGCAGACGCCGAGATTGCGTTGCGTGGCCGGATTGTCGTACATGTGCACGTTCATCGCCGGGCACAGGAGCTTCGGCCCCTCGTAGGCGAGGATCGTGGCGGTGAGCGTGTCGTCGGCCATCCCGGCGGCGATGCGCGCGATCACGTCGGCGCTCGCGGGAGCGACGACCATGAGGTCCGCCCATGCGGCGTCCCTCACATGGTTGATGGTCGCCGGGGCGGGGTTCGCGGCCACGTCGCCGGGGACGGCGGGGGAGTCGGGGAACATCGCGGTGCGCGTCGGCTCGCCGGTCAGCGAGGTGAAGGTGAGCGGCGTGACGAACCGTTCCGCCGCCGCCGTCTCGACCACGCGGACCGTGTGCCCCGCCTTCGTCCAGTCGGACGCGAGATGGCAGGCCTTGAACGCGGCGATGCTGCCGGTGACGCCCAGAAGAATACGTGCCATGGTTGTGAAAAGCCTCCCGGCCGGGAACCCCGGTCGAACCTATGCCGATGCCGCCGTGCACTGCGGTCGCCGCGGACCACCCGTCGACGCCGCACACCAGTATAGCGGCCGCGCGACGGCCGGCGGCGGGCGCCTCCTAGAATGGCATGGAGGGAAAGGAGCCGAGGCATGGGGTTCAGCGTGTTCGGGCATGTGGACGACGACGGCTACACCGACGACGGCTATACCGACGCCGGTGACGTCGACGCCGCCGACGCGTTCGGTGGATTCGGCTACGGCTCATGGGCCATGGACGGGGGCCGCGGCGACGCGGACGGCGTCCCCCTGAACGCCCTGCGGCTTTCGCTGGTGGAGAACACGTCGCCCGTGGTGCTCATGCGCGCCCGCACGATATCCGCGGCGCGCGCCCGCATGATGGACGACCTCGCCTACGAGCTGGACGCGCGCACCGGGCTCGCGACGATCTCCGGCCGGGTCCGCGGCAGCTCCAGCCCGTCCAGCCGTTACACGGTCAACGTGTACTTCCACACGGACACCGGCGACGTGACCGGCGGCGGCTGCACCTGCCCCGCCTACGCGCGCGGCTACGACATCTGCAAGCACATGGCCGCGCTCGTGCTCGCGTTCGTCGCCGGCCCCGAGGCGTTCTCCGGCTATGGCGCGAAGTCGGCGGTGCGTTCGTCGCGGGGTCTGCTCGCCGCGATGCAGCGCATCGACGAGCAGGAGGAGACGGCGCGTCAGGCGAAACGCCGCGCCGCCATGATCGCCGCCGGCACGTCGGACGGCGCCGGCGGCCGGCGCGGCGCGGGATCCGATCCCCGTGCGCCGCATCCCGGCGATGTGGAACTCACGCCGATCCTCGCCTGCCTGTCCGGCCGGTGGAGCGTCCAGTTCCGCGTGGGCGTGCGCGGCGGCGTCTCCTACGTGCTCAAATCGATCGACGACCTGCTCGACGACGTGCGGTACCAGCGGTATCGGGAGTATGGGAAGAAGCTCGCGTTCACGCATACGCGCGGCATGTTCGACGACCGGTCGCGCGCGCTGCTCGTCTTCCTCGACCGCGTCGCGGACGTGCGGCGCGCCGTCGACGTGCAGGACACGCGCTACGGCCGTCTCGGCGGCGTGGAGCTCGGCCGGCATCTGACGCTCGCCGTCTCGGAGGTCGCGCGCCTGCTCGACCTGGTCGCGGGCGGCGAGATCGGTCTGGTGCTCGATTCGTGGTACATGTCGTCGCCGTCCACCGTGCGCGTGGAGGCTTCCGGCGCGGCGGACGGAACCGTGTTCGCGCCGATCGTGACGATGACGCGCATCAGCGGCGACGGCGGCGTCGACGGGTACGCGCTCGCCGGCACGCCCCCGGTCGCGGCCGTGATCGCGGGGGAGCGGGGCGTGTGGCTGATGCTGCCGCCCGCGGATGGGGACGGGCGCGCCGTGCGCCCCGGCGGCGCGACGCTCTCCCGGCGCGGCCGCGAGACGCTGCATGTGAGCGCCGCCGGATACCGGTTCGTGCGTTGCCCGAAGGCGTTGGAGCCGGTCGCCGACCTGCTGCCGGTCGTCTGCGCCCCGCCGGACGCGGATGACGCGCGGGGGACGGCGGCGGGCGAACGCATCGCCTTCGACGACGCGCCGCTGTTCGCGCGCACGCTGCTGCCGCGCCTGCTCGACGGCGGCCTCCTGCCGGCCGGCAACGTGCCGAAGGAGATCGCGCTGATGCGGCCCGTCGAGTGCGAACCCGAGTTCTACCTCGACCGCGACGAGAAGGGCGTCACCTGCGAGGCGAAGGCCCGGTACGGTTCGCGCGAGATGACGGTCGTGCCGCAGCGGGGCGGCGACTTCGCGCCGGGACTCACGCCCGAGGTGGGCGCGGGGCGTGATTTCGGCGCCGAACGCGCCATGCTCGACCTCGTGCGCACGTACTTCACCGTGGGCGCGCCGAACGCCCCGGCGCGCATCGGCCGCGACGAGACGACGCGCATCGTCGCCCTGTTCGACGAGGGCCTCGACGCGCTGCGCGCTCAAGGCAAGGTGTTCACCACGCCCGCGTTCGACCGCATGCTCGCGCCGAAGCCGCCGAGCGTGAAGGTCGGCCTGTCCGTCAAGTCGAATCTCGTGGAGATCTCGCCGATCGCCGACGAGGTGCCGCCCGACGAGGTCGGCTCGCTGCTCGCCGCCTACCGCCGCCGCCAGCGCTTCCACCGGCTCAAGGACGGCACGTTCGTCGACCTGCGCGGCGCCGACCTGGACGCGCTCGACCGGTTCGCCGGCGACTTCGACCTGTCCGAAGGCGAGCTCGACGCGGGGCCGGTCACGCTGCCCGGCATGCAGGCGTTCCTGCTCGACGGCGAACTCGCCGGCACGGGCGTCGTCAAGGAGCCCTCGTTCATGGCGTACGTGGACGAGCTCAAGACCATCGACCCCGAGCGCTACCAGGTGCCGGAACCGCTCGCCCGGGTGCTCAGGCCGTATCAGGTGGACGGCTACCGGTGGCTGCGCACCCTGTGCGACAAGGGGTTCGGCGGCATCCTCGCCGACGAGATGGGACTCGGCAAATCCGTGCAGCTCATCACCCTGCTCGTCGCGCTCGCCGAAGGCAGGCGGGGCGACGACGCGGGCGCGTCGCGGGAACGCGCCCTGCCGTCGCTCATCGTCTGCCCGGCGTCGCTCGTCTACAACTGGGCCGCCGAGTTCGCGAAGTTCGCGCCCGGCGTGCGCGCCGTCACGGTCGCCGGGACGAAGGCGGAACGCCGCGCCGCCATCGCGCGGTACGCGGGCGATGGCGCGCCCGCCGTGCTCATCACCTCCTACGACTTGCTGCGCCGCGACGTGGACGACTACCGCGGCGCGCGGTTCGACGTGATGGCGCTCGACGAGGCGCAGGTCATCAAGAACCACACGACGAAGATCGCGAAGGCCGTCAAGACCGTGACCGCCGCGCACCGGTTCGCATTGACCGGCACGCCGATCGAGAACCGGCTGAGCGAACTGTGGAGCATCTTCGACTTCCTCATGCCCGGCCTGCTCGGCTCGTACAAACGGTTCCACGAACGCTACGAGCTGCCGATCTCGAACGCGCGCGCCGCCGACGCGTCGAGCGCCGAGGGCCGCGCCGCCGCGCAGGTCAACCCGGAAGGCGAACGCGTGGCGCGGCGGCTCCAGGCGCTCGTCGGCGTGTTCATCAAACGCCGGCTCAAGTCGCAGGTGCTCACCGACCTGCCCGACAAGATCGAGACCACCGTCACCGTGCAGTTGGAGGGCGAGCAGCGCAAACTGTACGCGGCGCACGAGCAGCGCCTGCGCAAACAGCTCGAACACGAGGCGGACGACGACTTCGCCACGTCGAAGATCCGCATCCTCGCCGAACTGACCGGACTGCGCCAGATCTGCTGCGACCCGCGGCTCCTCTACGCGAACGCGAAGGACCGTTCCGCGAAGCTCGCCGCCATCGCCGAACTCGTCTCCAGCTGCATGTCCGAAGGCAAGAAGGCGCTCGTCTTCTCCCAGTTCACCGGATTCCTCGACCTGATCGGCGAACGGCTCGACTCGGAAGGCGTCGACTGGTACCGGATCGACGGCTCCACGCCGAAGAAGCGCCGCCTCGAACTCGTCGACCGGTTCAACGCCGACGACACCCCCGTGTTCCTCATCTCGCTCAAGGCGGGCAACACGGGCCTGAACCTCGTCGGCGCGAGCGTCGTCATCCACGCCGACCCATGGTGGAACGCGGCCGCGCAGGACCAGGCCACCGACCGCGCGCACCGCATCGGCCAACGCCGCGACGTGGACGTGTACCGGATCGTCGCCAAGGACACGATCGAGGAGCGCATCCTCGAACTGCAGCACACGAAAAGCGCGCTCGCACGCCAGTTCACCGACGCGTCCGCGCTCGCCGGGGCCGCGCCCGCGTCGATCGCCTCGCTCACCCGCGACGACCTGCTGGGCCTGCTGGAATAGGCCGGGTGGCCTGTGGCATGGTTGTCTGACAGGTGGGCGAAACGACGGCCGCCGCGGCGCCGGTGATAGTCTCGTGACGGATAGGCCCCGCAAGGCACACAGAAGGACAAGGAGCACAACATGATCAGGGTTTCGGTGGTCGGCGCCAAGGGACGCATGGGATCGCACGTCGTCGACGCGGTGAACGGCGCGGCCGACACGCAGCTCGCGCTCGCGCTCGACGCGGGCGACGACCTCACCGCCATCACGCCGGACAACACGGACGTCGTCGTCGAGTTCACCGTGCCCGCCGTGAGCCTCGGCAACGTGCTCGCGATCGTCGCGCAGGGCGTCGACGTGGTCGTCGGCACGACCGGCTGGACCGAGGAGAAGCTCGCGAAGGTGCGCGAGGCGATCGCCGCCGGACCGCGCCCGGACACGCAGAAGGTGTTCATCGCGCCGAACTTCGCGATCTCCGCTGTGCTCGCCGACCACTTCTCCACGCAGGCCGCCAAGTACTTCGAATCGGTGGAGGTCATCGAGCTGCACCACCCGGACAAGGTGGACGCCCCCTCCGGCACCGCCATCCACACCGCGGCCGGCATCGCCGCCGCGCGCAAGGCCGCCGGCCTCGGCCCCGTGCCGGACAACACCCAGACCGACGGCGGCTCGCGCGGCCAGGTCGTCGACGGCGTCCACGTGCACGCCGTGCGCCTCAGGGGCCTCAACGCGCACGAGGAGGTGCTCTTCGGCAACGCCGGCGAGCAGCTCGTCATCCGCGCCGACAGCTTCGACCGCGGCTCGTTCATGCCCGGCGTGCTGCTCGCCGTGCGCAAGCTCGCCGGCGACGCCCCCGCGGGACTCACCGTCGGCCTCGACAAGTTCCTCGACCTGTGATCGGACGTTACACACGCGTCCACAATGCGAAGTACGGTGAACACTATGACTGAGAGCGCTATGCATCTGCTGAATCCTGCCCCGTTCGGGCGTATCCTGCCCGCGATGGTCACTCCGATGAAGTCCAACGGCGACGTCGATTACGAGGCGGCGCAGAAGCTCGCCAAGCAGCTCGTCGCCGACGGCGCCGACGGCCTCGTCGTCAACGGCACCACCGGCGAATCGCCCGTCACCCACATGGACGAGAAGGTCGAACTCGTCCGTGCGGTCAAGGAGGTCGTCGACGTGCCGGTCATCTCCGGAGCCGGCTCCAACGACACCGCGCACACCGTGCGCATGGTCGAACAGACCCAGGAGGCGGGCGCCGACGCGGTGCTCGTCGTCATGCCCTACTACTCCCGTCCGTCCCAGGACGGCGTCTTCGGCCACTACAAGGCCGTCGACGAAAGCACCGACAAGCCGATCATCGTCTACGACGTGCCCGGCCGCACCGGACTCAAGGTGGCGGTCGAGACCTATGACCGTCTCGCCGAGCTCGAGCACGTCGTGGCCGTCAAGGACGCCACCGGCGACCTCGCCGCCGCCGTCGAGAAGCAGCAACGCACCGGACTCGCCTGGTATTCGGGCGACGACGGCCTGTTCCTGCCGTTCCTCTCCATCGGCGCCGTCGGCATCATCTCCGTCATCGCGCATGCGGCCGCGAACCCCATGCGCCAGCTCGTCGAGGCCTTCGACCGCGGCGACATCCACGAGGCCCAGCGTCTCGCCAACCAGCTCGCACCGCTCGTCCACGCGCTCAACGGCGACGGCTACCAGGCCGTCATGGCCAAGGCCGCGCTGAAGGTCCGCGGCGTGCTCGACTCCACGTTCATGCGTCTGCCGAACGTCGGCCCGGACGCCACCCAGCTCGAAAAGGCCGAGATGGGCATGCGGGCCGCCGGCCTGCTGTAACGGGCGACGAGGCCCCGGTGCCCCCGTCCGCACGCGTCGCGACGACGCGGGCGCGGGGGAGCCGGGGCCGTTCGCGTTCACACGCGACGCATACGCGCATACGCATACGCGGAAACGTGGATTCCCGCGCGCATGGGCCGGCCCCCGGAACGGGCGGCCGACACATCTGTCGCCTTCGTGAGAGCACGAAGGCAAGAATCACAGGAAACACAAGAAAGCAATGGCACAAGACAAAGAAAAGAACACCAGGAACTCCTCCAAGAACTCGGGCGCATCGCGCCGCCGCGGCTCCTCGACCCGCGGCAAGGGCACCGGCCGCGGCCGCGGCGGAGCCTCCCGCGCCCGCCACCAGAACGTCGGCACGCAGGCCACCGCGCCCCAGCAGGACGCCGTGCTCATCGCCCCGCCGAAGTACCGCAAGGGCTCGATGCGCATCACGCCGCTCGGCGGCCTCGGCGAGATCGGCCGCAACATGAACGTCATCGAATACAACGGCCACCTGCTGCTCATCGACTGCGGCGTGCTCTTCCCCGAGGAGGAGCAGCCGGGCGTCGACCTCATCCTTCCCGACTTCCACTACATCAAGGACCGTCTCGACAAGGTCGAGGCGCTCGTGCTCACCCACGGCCACGAGGACCACATCGGCGGCGTGCCCTACCTGCTCAAGCTGCGCGAGGACATCCCGCTGATCGGCTCCAAGCTCACCCTCGCCTTCGTCGACGCGAAGTGCAAGGAACACCACATCAACCCCACCAAGGTGGAGGTCGAGGGCCGCGACAAGCTCAAGGTCGGCCCGTTCGACCTCGAGTTCATCACCGTGACCCACTCCATCCCGGACGCGCTCGCCGTGCACGTGAAGACCCCGGCCGGCTCGCTGATCGACACCGGCGACATCAAGCTCGACCAGCTGCCGCTCGACCACAAGATCACCGACCTCGTCGAGTTCGGCAAGATCGGCGAGAAGGGCGTCGACCTGCTCATGATGGACTCCACGAACGCCGAGGTGCCGGGCTTCGTCAAGCCGGAGACCTCCATCGGCCCGGCGCTCGACCAGGCGTTCGCGCAGGCCACGCGCAAGATCATCGTCGCGAGCTTCTCCTCGCACGTGCACCGCGTGCAGCAGGTCGTCGACACCGCCCATAAGTACGGCCGCAAGGTCGTGTTCGTCGGCCGTTCGATGGTGCGCAACATGTCCATCGCCGCCGACCTCGGCTACCTGCACATCCCCGAAGGCACCGTCGTGGACCTCAAGCAGGCCAACGACATCCAGGACGACAAGCTCGTCTACATGTGCACCGGCTCCCAGGGCGAGCCGATGGCCGCACTCGGCCGCATCGCCGACGGCAACCACCGCGACATCCACATCAACGAGTTCGACACGGTGATCCTCGCCAGCTCGCTCATCCCGGGCAACGAGCACGGCGTGTACAAGGTCATCAACAAGCTCGTCCAGCTCGGCGCGAAGGTCGTCAACCGTGACAACGCGGCCGTGCACGTGTCCGGCCACTGCAACGAGGGCGAGCTGCTGTACATGTACAACATCGTCAAGCCGAAGTGCGCGATGCCGATCCACGGCGAGAACCGCCACCTCGTCGCCAACGGCCTGATCGCCGTGAAGACCGGCGTCGACCCGCAGAACGTCGTGCTCGCCGAGGACGGCGACGTCGTCGACCTGTACCACGGCAAGGCCGCGGTCGTCGGCTCCGTGCCGTGCGGCTATGTGTACGTCGACGGCGATTCGGTCGGCGAGCTCACCGACGAGGAGCTGGAGAAGCGCCGCATCCTCGGCACCGAGGGCTTCGTCTCCGCGTTCGTCGTGGTCGACTCCGAGGCCCGCGAGGTCGTCTCCGGTCCGAAGATCTACCTGAACGCCGTGGCCGAGGACGAGAGCGAGTTCGACAAGGTGCGCCACCAGATCGTCGAACAGCTCAACGACGCGCTCATGGCCGGCACCACCGACACGTACAAGCTGCAGCAGATCATGCGCCGCACGCTCGGCGGCTGGATCGCCCGCCAGCTGCGCCGCAAGCCGATGATCGTGCCCGTCGTGGCCGACATCGCCACCGACGTCACCGAACAGCACTGAAAGGAACAGTAGGAACACCATGCCCGGATCGAACCTGACCCGCATCGAGGCCGAGGAGCGCAAGGCCATCGTCGAGGCGCCCATCCACTACCATGTGGACCTCGACCTGACCGTCGGCGCCAAGACCTTCGGCTCCCACACCCTGATCTGCTTCAACGCGAAGCCCGGCTCGTCCACCTTCCTCGACCTCATCGCCGACGAGGTGAGCGCGATCACGCTCAACGGCCGCGCGCTCGACCCGGCCGAGGCGTTCGCCGACGACCGCATCGAGCTCACCGGCCTCGAAACCAAGAACGAGGTCGTCGTCGAGGCCAAGTGCCGCTACTCCAACACCGGCGAGGGCCTGCACCGCTCCGTCGACCCGTCCGACGGCAACGTGTACCTGTACTCCCAGTTCGAGGTGCCGGACGCCCGCCGCGTCTACGCCGTGTTCGACCAGCCCGACCTCAAGGCCACCTTCGACTTCAAGGTGCTCGCCCCGAAGAGCTGGATCGTCACGTCCAACATGCCGGTCAGGTCCGTCGAGGACTTCGCCCGCGAGACCGCCGACGGCACGCTCGAGGCGAAGCCGAACGAGACGACGAAGCTGTGGAGCTTCGAGCCGACCCCGGTGATGAGCTCCTACCTGACCGCCATCTGCGCCGGCCCGTACGCCGAATGGCACACCGAATACGCGAACGAGGACGGCCGCATCGTGCCGATGGCCCAGTACTGCCGCCAGTCGCTCGCCGACGCGTTCGCCAAGGACGTCGACTACCTGTTCGACATCACCAAGAAGGGCTTCGCCTTCTACGCGAAGACTTGGGGCGTGCCCTACCCGTACGCCAAGTACGACCAGATCTACGTGCCGGAATACAACGCGGGCGCGATGGAGAACATCGGCATGGTCACCATCCGCGACTCCTACGTGTTCGAATCCAAGGTGACCGACGCGCTCGCCGAGCGCCGCGTCGTCACCGTGCTGCACGAGCTCGCCCACATGTGGTTCGGCGACTACGTGACGATGAAGTGGTGGAACGACCTGTGGCTCAACGAGTCCTTCGCCGAGTTCACCTCCACGCTCGCCACCGCCGAGGCCACCGAATGGCATGACGCGTGGGCCACGTTCTGCTCCGGCGAGAAGAGCTGGGCGCTGCGCCAGGACCAGCTGCCCACCACGCATCCGATCGTCGCGCCGATCAACGACCTCAACGACACGTACGTGAACTTCGACGGCATCACCTACGCGAAGGGCGCCTCCGTGCTGAAGCAGCTCGTGTTCTACGTGGGCCGCACGAAGTTCTTCCAGGGCATCCACAACTACCTCGACAAGCACGCGTACTCGAACGCGACGCTCGCCGACCTGCTGGGCGAACTGGAGAAGACCTCCGGCCGCGACCTGAAGGCGTGGAGCGCGAAGTGGCTGGAGGAATCCGGCATCAACACGATCCTCCCCGCCATCGAGGAAGGCAAGGACGGTACGATCGCGCAGCTCACGCTCACGCAGACCGCGCCCGCCGAGCACCCCGTGCTCCGCCCGCACCGCCTCGCCGTCGGCTTCTACGATCTCGACAAGACGAGCGGCAAGGTCGTGCGCACCGACCGCGTCGAACTCGACGTGGACGGCGAGACCACGCTCGTCGAGGCGGCCGCCGGCAAGCGCCGCCCCGCGCTGCTGCTCGTCAACGACGAGGACCTCACCTACACGAAGATCCGCTTCGACGCCGCCTCGCTCGCCTTCGCCGAAGAGCACCTGCAGGACGTGGACGACGCGCTCGCCCGCGCCGTCATCTGGCTCGCCTTCTGGGACATGACCCGCGACGGCGAATTCCCGGCCGAGCGTTTCGTCGATATGACGCTGCGTCTGCTCGCCCACGAGACCGAATCCACCACGTTCCGCTACGCGCTCGCCTGCATGAGCACCACCGCGCACCACTACGTGGCCGCCTCGCGCCGCGACGAAGTGCTGAAGCACGTGGCCGCCGAACTGTTCGAGCTCGTGCGCGCCGCCGAACCCGGCTCCGACGCGCAGTTCCAGCTCGCCACCGCCTACCTCGGCTACGGCGAGGAGGGCGACGCTGCGTTCGCCGCGAACGCGCGCGGCCTGCTCTCCGGTTCCGTGACGTTCGACGGCCTTGAGATCGACAACAACTTCACGTGGACGATCGTCAACGCGCTCGCCAGCGTGAACGAGTACTCCGACGACGACATCGACGCGCAGCTGAAGAAGAAGGAGACCACCGAGAACCGCGAGTTCGCCTACGGCGCGCACGCGGTCAAGGGCACCGCCGAGGCGAAGGCCTGGGCGTGGGACCAGGCGCTCCACAACGCGGACCTCACCAACAGCCAGCTGGAGGCCGTGGCCCGCGGGTTCGCCGCCACGCCGCGCCCCGACCTGGCCGAGCCGTACGCCGCGAAGTACTTCGACACGATCGACTGGATCTGGGCCAACAAGACCTACCACATGGCCGACGCCCTGCTCAACGGCCTCTACCCGGGCTACGCCGACCCGGCCACGCTGGTCTCGCTCGGCGATGCATGGCTCGCCGCCCACGCCGACGCCGCAGACGCCCTGAAGCGTCTCGTCGTCGAGAACGTCGCCTCCTCGCGCCGCACGCTCGCCGTGCGCAAGTACAACGAGAGCCTGTGATGCCGGTCGGGTGGTGAACGACCCGGCGTGGTGCCCCGGTGCATGGTCCGTGATGGCCATGCACCGGGGCACCACGCGTTTTGCGGTCGGTTGCGGGTATGTCGGGCGTCCCGTTGTCCGGAAAACAGCCGCATGCTCCCGAATCCGGGACGCTGAGTAGACACAAACGTCCCGGATTCGGGATGAGTGCCCTGGTTTCCCGACAACGGGACGGTGAGCGCGCGTCAGCGTCCCGGTTTCGGGAGCAATGGCCTCATTTCCCGACAACGGGACGGTGCGCGCGTCCATATGGCAAGAGAAACGGGGCGGTGCGCGCGTAGGGGCGTATCCTCCCTACAAGGTCATGGGCCTTCGCCCATGGATCTTTGCATGAGAGGAGCCGAAGGGATGGTCGCGGGTTTTTCCGTCATCACGCTGCTGCTGATCCTGCTCGCCGGAGTGGGCGCGGGATTCGTCGGATACGCGGTGGGCGCGTCGTCGCTCGTGTCGTATCCGGCGCTGCTAGCCTGCGGCATCCCGCCGGTGCTCGCGAACGCGTCGAACACGGTGGGCGTGGTCGGCACCGGCATCGGCGGCGTGATGGGCGCGCGCCGCGAACTCAAGGGGCAGGCGCTGCGCGTCGCCGTGTACGTGTCCATCGGCGCGGTCGGCGGCGTGGCCGGCGCGTACCTGCTGCTCGAACTCGACCCGAAGGTGTTCGAATTCGCCGCGCCCGCGCTGATCCTGTTCTCCTCGCTCATCATCGCCGTCAACCCGCGCGGGCGCATGCAGGCCAAGCAGGCCGCCGCCGACGCGCACGCGCAGCTCACGCGCATGCAGGGCGGCGACTCCCTCGAACGGCCCGTGCAGCCGCTCAAACAGGATTCCTGGTGGGTGTGGATCGGCGTCGTCGCGGTCGCCGTCTACTCCGGGTACTTCGGCGCCGGCGCGGGCACGCTCGCGCTCGCCGTGCTCGACGCGGCGAAGATCGGCCCGTTCCACAAGATCAACGCGTTGAAGACGCTGATCGGCACGGGCGCGAACATCACCGCGTCCATCGTGTTCATCGTGCGCGGCGCGGTCGACTGGCCGGCCGCGATCATGCTGTGCGTCGGATGCTTCATCGGCGGCTACATCGCCCCGCCCATCACCCGCCGCATCCCCGCGAACGTGATGCGCGCCGCCGCCGTAATCGCCGGCATCGTCCTCACCATCGACCTCGCATTGAAGACGTACTGAGCCGCCGGGCCGCGAAGCCCGCGAGGCCCGCGAGGCCCGCGAGGCCCGCCGGAACGCGGTTGTAGACTGGACGGTACCGGAGGCTCGATCGGGGAGCGGCCGGAACCGGAAAGCGAGGCGACGATGCGAAGACCCAGGGGACGCTTGCTGGACAATCCGCTGTTGCAGGGGAACATGGCGGCGCGCGTAGTGTCGAACCGGACGGAACGGTGGCTGGCTGGGCCGGGCGCCGCGGACCGGCTGGCGTCCGCGTATGCGGCAGGGTGGATGCTGCTCGACTATACGCATGGCCGGCTGGTCGGATGGCAGTCCGGGCCGAACGACGTGTACGGCGTGACCCGGCATTGGCGGCATGTGGTGTTCACCATGCCGAGCGCGGAGTCGGAGAACGCCATGGTCGCCACGGCCGTGGGGCAGCTCGCCGCGGACCATCTGCTGCCGTTCGGCGCGGACATCGCCGCCGGCATGGCCTTGGGCGACGCGGAGGCGCGGCGGAACGCGGGCCGTCGCATCGTGTTGCAGCCGCCGGACGGGCCGGACATGCGCCCGTTGACCATGCGCGGGAACGAGCTGTTGCGGTGGGCGGACGCGACGGTCGGGATGATGGCGTTCGTGGACGTGCCGCTGCTGATGGCGAACGCGGCGGCCGCGCGCGTCTCGCTCGCGGAGTACACGTTCCGCGAATCCCGCGGACTGATCTGCGAGAGCATACCGGGTGCGGGCATGAGCCCGTACCCGCCCGCATGTCCTCCCGGATGGACGCCTCCCGTGCGCGGGGCGGCGCAAGGCGTGGGCGTGTGGTGAACGGCGGAATCGTCGGGGTAGGATGGGAGGCATAGTGGATCACGACGACGTGACGGTCGACGGGCATCCGTCGCATGACCGTGGAGAAGGGAGAACCGGCATATGGCGACGACGTTGGAACGGGGATTACGGCGATTGGTCCGGGCCGCCACATGCGCTGTGGCGTTCGCCGCGTGTCTGGGCATGGTGGCGCCGTCGGCGTACGCCGAGGAGCCTGGACGTTGGCCTGTGGAGAACGACGTGGTGCGGAACGCGTGGAAGCAGGGCATCGACGGTTCCGGCGTCAAGGTCGCCGTGCTCGACGACCAACCGATCGGGGACTATCCGGGGTTGGCGGATGCCGATATCACGTATCAGGTGGGCAGCTTCCGGGAATGGGATTCCGAGAAGAGGGTAAAGACCCAGTGCATCATCAACGGGAAGCCGATGACTGCCTCTCTCCGGAGAGGCGAGGATAGCTGGCAGTATACGCATGGCACGGATATGCTGACTTGGATTGCCGGCAACGGCAAGGATTATGACGGCAAAACGGGGGTGCTGGGAGCAGCTCCGAAAGCGAAACTGTTGAGTATAGCCAATGGCCGTGCGGTCAAAGGGGTAGCCCAGCTGATGGGGTGCGGAACCGACAAGACGGACTGGGCGGCATCGGAACCTGGCGTCGATGAGGCGACGGCCGTGAAATGGGGGGGCGCGCATCATCAATCGCTCGCAGAACAGGGATCTGACATCCGATGCCTATGAGGGATTCGTCACGGCACTGCGGCATGGTGTAATCACCGTCAGCGGACGTCCCAACACCACCAAACAGGGCTTGAAGGATTTGGTCGGCGATCCAAGGCAGATGCAGTATTTTCCCGGAATCGTCACCGTGAACAGCGCGGACCAGAATGGGCGGATTTCCTCCGGGTCTGACACGGTCGACGGCAATATCGCGGTGCTTTCCTATGGGCAGGGGGTGTTGGCTCCCGCGGAACAGCTCATGGCGGGCACATTGGTGCCTTCCGATGGCGGTACTTCGACCGCCGCGGCCGTGTTGTCGTCATATCTGGCATTGGCGATGCAGAAGTGGCCGGACGCGACGGGCAACCAGATTCTCCAGTCGCTGGTTCGTAACACGAAGGAAGGCAAAGGCAAGCCGACCATCGATCCGGAGAGGAAACGCGGTTTCGGAGAAGTGGATCTGAACGCGTTGCTGACGGTCGATCCGACCCAATACAAGGATGTGAACCCGATTCTGGAATATCAGATGAAGGCCGCGGCCCAGTATCCGGAATACAAGGATTGGTATACGCAGGATTGTTCGAAGAATCCTGATGGCATCCAACCGAACGGCGATCTGACCGATTTTGCGATTCCCTGTGAGGCGGGTCTTATCGGCAAGGAGTATGAGCGTCAGCAGGCCGCATGGAAGAAGGTCGAGCAGTGTCGTGCGGATGGCGGTTCGGATTGCATGAAGTATTCGGCCACGAACACCGCCGACGCAAAGGGCTTGGGGGCAGCGTCCGGCGAACGGTCGGATGTGAAGCCGGCGGCCGGATTACCCGTGTGGGCGTGGGGTGTGATCGCGGGCGTCGGTGTGGCCGTGGTGTCGGCCGGCATCGTGCTTGCGGTCGTGCTGGCGAAGCGTCGTCGCCGCTCGCAGCGTCCGCCGCGGAACGTCGTGCCGGCCCCCGCGAATGGCTATCCGCCGGCTGGACGGTATTCGGTCCAGTCTTCGCCGGCTCAGGCGTATCCACCGGCACCGGCGGTTCCTCCGGTTCCCGCTGCTCCGGCACCCGTCTCGTATGCGAGGCCGCCTATGCCGCAGCAGCCTGTGCAGGGGTATCCGCCGGTTCCTGCGCCCGCTCAGGCGCCGCAGCCCCAGGCGCATCCACGGTATCCCGACGGCCAAACCGTTCCGGGGGCGTCGGAGGCTCCGCGACGATCCGGGACGCAGTCCTCGCATGGCCGTCATTCACGGTGAACCGGGGTCGGTGTGTTCGATAGCATCCGTGCGATAAGCGTCTTGAATAACCCGGCGACGAATCCGCATCATTGGGCCAACAGAGGATGGGTGGATTCGTATGGCGGCGCATGCTTGGACAGGTTCGATCTGCCGCAGGCATTGTTTTGGACGGCCGTATCCGGCAGGGAGACGCCGGCGGTCGGGGATCTTGGCGGCACCATGCTTCGTCCGAAGGTGCCTGGTGCCGGTGATTATTGGCCTGTGGGATTCTGCGAACGCGACGGCTGGCTGGTGATGAGGGTCGACAGCGAAGACGAGGTGGTGACGAACCGCTTCATTCGTTATTATCGTCCGGTACGTCCCATGCCTCGATATCATGGCCGCACCCGACACGCGTTGTTCGCCGTGTTGCGTGCTCCGTTTCCGTTGACTGTGGATTCGTCGTTGACGTTGCATTCCACGTGTTCGTTGGGCCATGTGGATGATCCGCCGTTCATGCCGCCGTATACGGGCAGGCCGTCGGCTCGCATGGTCGAGCTGATGAACGGCATGACGATGAAACCGGGATGGATCGTATGGGACGGGTACTTGCACGTGTGGGTGAACTACCTGTACTGGCGACAATCAATGGGCAGGCGACCTGCTCATACGCTTTTCGGTGTGTCCGTTCCCGTGGAATTGGCCTTGTTCCGTGCGTATCGTGCCTACTACGAGCAGTTGCGGTGTGAGCTGCCGTATCCATATGCGGAGCCCGTTTTGTGGCCGGATCAGTGCGATCCGCGGTTCCCGTTGCCGTCCGATCCGCGCTACGGCGCGTACGCGTAGGGGAATCCACGCGTCGGGTGGGTACAGACGTGCTCGGGAATAGGAATTGGCAGCGGGCGTCCGCTCGATGATTGGAAGTGGTTGCGATGGGCTATCTGGCGTATATGCGGGCGAATCGTCCGGGCTGGAGCAGGTTGCATTGGAGGAACCGCGGCTGGGATGCGAGCATCGATCATTTCGGTGCCAAACACGAGGCATTCGACCTGCCGATTCCATTGCTGTTCACGTGCGCGTCGGGGCGGAATCATCCGATGTTCCCGGACGATGGCAGCACGTTGATGAATCCCATCGGAGAATTCGAAAAGGCATCGCGCCCGACGACCTACGCATGGCGTGACCATTGGATTGTGGCGTCCGCGTCCAGTTATGCGTTCAATAATCACGGGGCAAGCACCGTGTCTTGCTGGTATTGTGCTCCGGTGCGGCCATTCCCCAGACAGATCGGCGACAAGGGGGACGGCAGCAGACGTATGGACATCAGCATTCTGCGTGCCCCGTTCCCCATCACCGAAGACACCGGCCTCACGTCGTTCTCCACATGCTCGCTTGGCCATACCGACGACCCGCCGTTCATGCCGCCCTACAACGGCGATCCGTCGCAGGCGATGGTGCGGTTGATGAACTCGTTCCGCATGAAGCCGGGTTGGATCGTATGGGATGGGTATCTGCACGTGTGGGTGAACTCCCTGTACTGGAAACAACTGCCGGATGCGAACGATGATTTTCGTTACGCCATCGGCGGCGTGCCCGCGACGTTGGAGCTTGAACTGTTCAAGGCGTATCGCGTGTATTACGAGTAGTTGCGGTGTGAGCTGCCGTATCCGTATGCGGGGCCCGTCTCGTGGCCGGATCAGTGCGATCCGCGGTTCCCGTTGCCGTCCGATTCGCGCTACGACGCGTACGTGTAGGAGGTGCCGGTGTCACGTCATATGGAATGTGTGGATCGTCTGGCGGAACGTTTGACGCGAATCCATGCGGATTGGCTGTTGTATGCGGTGTGGTTGGCGGCGCTGATCACCCCTTATCGGATTCCGGCGGGCCGACTCGCCCCTTCTTACGCCCTGCTGGCCGTGTTGCTGTTGTTTCTTCTGCCATCAATGACCCTCGTATGTCAGGCGTGTCTGAAGGAACGTCACCGACAGGGGCCTGACCTGTTTCTGTTGAACTACTGGTATCGGAACGGGCGTATCGCATGGTGGATTCTGACCGTCATCACCCTGCTTGTGCTGGTGGCCGAACTGGCGGGAGGACGGTGGTGGTGATGCGTGCGCTTGGCATCTGGCGGTCGAACAGTCCGGCGTTGAATCCGCGTCACTGGGTGCATCGCGGCTGGTTCGGATCGGGGCGTACGGGCGGCGCCGCGCGTCCCTCGTTCGATCTGCCGCGCTGCCTGTTCTTCACGGCCGCTTCGGGGCGCGATACGCCTGTCGTCCTTGATGATGGCATGTCGTTGGGCGACCCCGCGGACCGTCGTTGGCGGGCGCGTCTGACTTGGCGTGACGGCTGGGTGGCGGCCGCCTGCGACTCCGTCGACCGTCTGCCTGGCGGGTTGGATGCATCAAGCGACGGGACGGTGTCCCCGTATTATCGGCCAATCCGGCCGATGCCGCCCGTCCGGAACCGTGAGGCGGATGAAGCGTGGTTCGCCGTGTTGCGTGCTCCGTTTCCGTTGACTGTGGATTCGTCGTTGACGTTGCATGCGACGTGTTCGTTGGGTCATGTGGATGATCCGCCGTTCATGCCGCCGTATACGGGCAGGCTGTCGGCTCGCATGGTCGAGCTGATGAACGGCATGGCGATGAAGCCGGGATGGATCGTATGGGACGGGTACTTGCACGTGTGGGTGAACCGGATGTACTGGTGCCGGTTGCCCGGCGTCGACCCGGATCTGGAATATCTGGCGTCCGGTCTGTCGGCATCGATGGAATTGGCCTTGTTTCGTGCGTATCGCGTGTATTACGAGCAGTTGCGCCATGAATTGCCCTACCCGTATGCGGGGCCTGTCTTGTGGCCGGATCAGTGCGATCCGCGGTTCCCGTTGCCGTCCGATCCCCGTTACGGCGCGTATGTGTAGGGGGCTGCCGGTGTCACGTCTTATGGAATGTGTGGATCGTCTGGCGGAACGTTTGACGCGAATCCATGTGGATTGGCTGTTATATGCGGTGTGGTTCGTGGTCTGGTGCGTGCCCGGTTCGATGGCGGATGCGTCGCTTGATCTGCCGCAGCGGATGGTACTTGGCCTGGTTGTGCCGTTCCTCCCTGTACTGACGTTGGTGTGTTGGCGGTGCATGCGCGTGAGGAACCTGCGGCGTTCGTATTGGCGGTATCCGGGTGGGGTGGTTGCCCTGTGGTTCCTGACGGTGACCGGGGTGCTCGTCGCGGTGACGGAGCTGATCGCGTGAATAATGAGATGTTCCGAATCCGCACGAGGAACCCGGAAGAGTCGGAGCGGTGCGTACGCCTCCATTCGACGATTCTGGATGGCATCGTGCTCCTTGAGGGTGCTCCATGTGACGGTGCTCCATGTGATGGTGCTCCATGTGACGGTGCTCCATGTGACGGTGCTCCACACAGGGGCGCGGGAGAGCTCGTGTGGAGCGGGCCTGCTCCACACGCGCGTGGTACACCGGTGGCGGTGTGGTGTGTGGAGCGTTATCGCTCCACACGTGCGTGATTCCGCATGGTTCGCGTGGTGTGTGGAGCGGGCCTGCTCCACACTTGCGCGGATTGCGTCCGCGGAGTGATTGTGTGGCGCGATAATGCTCCACGCTTCGTCGTATGAGCGGGTCTGGTTGCGTGGTGGCGCGCCTGTGCTCCACATGACGTTCCCGGTGTGCGTGTGTGGCACGCCCGTGCCCCACACGACGGTGCGGAACGTGCATGTGCGCGCCCGTGCCCCTGTATTGTCTTGGGGCATGGTTGACGTATGTCTCGGGGCATGGTTGACGGTATCTCCTGAGGCATGGTTTACATATGTCCTGGGGCATCGTTGACACCGGGCATGGGGCTTCGTCGCTGGTAGTCGCGGGTGGCGTCGAGTATCTGTTCGGCGAGGATCTCGCCGGTGTCCGTGTCGGTGACGGTGATGACGCCGTGGGTGATTCCCAGTTCCACGATCCTGCCGGCGTTCTCCCTGCCGATGTTGACGGTGCGCCGGCGGCCCGCGACGTTCTCCTGCGTGACGCAGCCGCGCCGGTCGGTCTTGTGTCTTCTGGCGGGGACGGTGACGTCGACGCGCACGGGTTCCGTCCGTCCGGAGACGGGGGCCGGCCCGCGGCGCCGTGGCTTCTTCCTCCCGGCGTCGTTCCGTTCGCCCGCTTGTCGTTCCTCCTCGTCTCGTCTGGCCTGTTCGCGGGCGGCGAGTTCGGGGTCGGGGCCGGCCTTGCCCAATGCCTCGTACGCCTCCTTGGGCGTGCGCCGTTTCAGGGCTCGGTGGGGGCGTTCCTCGTTGTATTCGTGTCTGAACTCGTCGAGCTGCCGGTTGAGTCCGTCGAGGTCCGCGGCCAGCGGGCGCACGGCGAGCCATTGCTTGAGGGTGCGGTGCCAGCGTTCGATCTTGCCCTGCGTCTGGGGATGGTACGGTCTGCCGTTCTTCCGGCGCACGCCCATCAGGGCGAGCAGGCGTTCGAACGGGCCGGGGTCGGCCGAGCGGAGCCGGGTCGTGTACACGCTGCCGTTGTCGGCGGGCGTGGACGCGGGGATCCCGTATACGGAGCACGCCTTGCGGAACGAGTCCTCGATCGTCCTCATGGTGACCGTCGCGTACGCGTGCGAGTACAGGAGGAAGCGGGAGTGGTCGTCGAGCCAGGAGACGACGAGCGCGTCCGTGCCGTCGCCGAGCGGCCAGTGGGTGAAGTCCGACTGCCATGTCTCGTTCGGCAGCGCGGCCTCGAACCGCGTGTACGAGGATCTCGGCCGTTTCCTCGGCTCCGGGCGGACCAGTCCCGCGTCTTTGAGGATCCGGTGGATGGTCGAATTCGCCGGAGGATCGACGCCCTCGCGCTCCAATCTGGCGGCGATGGACTCCGGGCCCGCGTCCAGCCCCCTGGACTCCAGGTCGCGGCGGATCGCGACGATCCGCTCCGCGAGCCGCTTGTCGGTCCTGTTCGCGATCCGGTGGGCACGCCGGGAACGAGGCAGCAGCCCCGGCTCGCCCTCCTTCTCATATCTGCGTTTCAGCTCGTGCGCCCACTGGCGCGTGACCCCGTGGCGGCGCGCTGCCTCCGCCACCGGAACCCCGTTGCCGATCGCGTTGACGATGGCCTTGTTGCGCAGGAACTCGCTGCGAACGTCCCCGTTGTCCTCGATGGATGATGATACCGACCGTTGCTGTGACTGTGTATCCATACATGGTCAACAACCAACGACCTGTAAACCATGCCCCAGGACACGGCGTCAACCATGCCCCAGGACATGCGTCAACTATCCGCTGAGACTAAACAGCGCGCCCGTGCCCCGCATGTGCGGGACGTGTCGTGTGTGAGCCCGCTCACGTCTCTTCCAATGGTCGGGGCATGAGCGAGAACGGTACACTCGCCCCGCGTTTCGCCAGTTCGCGTCCCACCTGGAACGCGAACGACGCGCGTGCCTCGTCGTTCGCGAGATTGCCCGCCGTCGCTTCGAGGATGATCCATGATCGGCTCCGCAGCAGATTGCGTTTCTCCTGGTCGCGACGCCACTGCTGCTTGTCGGTGCGGTGATGGTCGCCGTCGTATTCCACGGCGACCTGATGCTCCGGCCATGCCAGGTCCAGGGTCATGCTCGCGCCCGAAGCGAACTTCACGTCCGGCACGACGTAATTGGTTGTCGGCATCGGCACGCCATGCGCCATCAACGCCAGTCGTTGCTTGGATTCCATGGGGGAATCCACGTTCGGCATGATCAGCGGGAGGGCGCGCAGTGCGTTGGTCCGTCCTTTGAACCGTGCGAGTTTCGGGATGTGCGCGCAGAATCCCGCGAGAATCGTCGCCGCGTCCCGTTTGCGTGCGAGCGTGGGCGTGCGGTGCATGGCACAGACCACGGCGTCGCCGAGTATGACCAATGCCTCCAACGACAGGTACGGTGCGAGTTGCGCCCACGCGTGATACGGATGCAGCGCGTGCACCTGTTCGTCGAAGCGTATGATGCCGGATGCGTGCCGCCAAACATGCGCCTGTACGTGGGCGGCGCGTGTGCGGGTGCGTCCGTTGCCGGTGGTCGCGACGGTGTGGAGTTTCGTGATGTCGAGCGTGCACTGGTCCGGCAACGGTATGGCGTGCAGCGACAATGCCGTGGTCATGCCGAACAGGAGCGGTTTGCCGCATCGCTCCGTTTCCGCACGGCAGCGGCGCAGGGTGTCCTGCCGGCGTCGCGCGAGCGTCTCGCGCATCCCCGGAGCGTTCGTATCGTCGATGATGGTGTCCATGAATCCACGCTAGGGGGCTTCGCCGCCGCTTCGCAACCCGTACCGGCGGATGTGGTCGGAGCCCTCGGGAATCTTCACCATTGGGCAGGACCGCGGTATAGTGGGAGTCGGTTGGTAGGGGCGCGTACGGGCGCGTCCATGATGGGAAGCAGGCGGGGATGAGGGATTTCGAATCGTTGAGGATCGCGGTCGCGGGCACCGGTTATGTGGGGTTGAGTCTGGCGACGCTGCTGTCGCAGCACCATCGGGTGACGGCGGTGGACATCGTGCCGGCGAAGGTCGACATGATCAACGCCCGCAGGTCCCCGATCCGGGACGACTACATCGAGAAGTATTTCGCGGAGAGGAGGCTGGACCTCACCGCCACGCTCGACGGGGAGGCAGCGTACCGTGACGCCGATTTCGTGGTCATCGCGACGCCGACGAACTACGACAGCGAGAGGAACTTCTTCGATACCTCCGCGGTGGAGGCCGTCATCGATCTGGTGATGAGGGTGAACCCGGATGCGGTCATGGTCATCAAGTCCACGATTCCCGTCGGCTACACGAAGTCCATCCGCGAGAAGACCGGTTCGAGGAACATCATCTTCAGCCCTGAATTCCTGCGCGAATCCAAGGCTTTGTACGACAACCTGTATCCGAGCCGCATCGTGGTCGGTACTGATTCTGAGGACCAGCATCTCGTCGAGGCGGCCGAGACGTTCGCGAAGCTGCTGCAGCAGGGCGCCGTCGAGGAGGACATCCCCACGCTGCTCATGGGCTTCACCGAGGCGGAGGCCGTGAAGCTGTTCGCCAACACGTATCTGGCGCTGCGCGTCTCCTACTTCAACGAGCTGGACACGTACGCCGAGTCGAAGGGACTGGACACGCGCGAGATCATCGACGGCGTGTGCCTCGACCCGCGCATCGGCACGCACTACAACAATCCGAGCTTCGGCTACGGCGGCTACTGTCTGCCGAAGGACACGAGGCAGCTGCTCGCCAACTACCGGGATGTGCCGGAGAATCTCATCCGCGCGATCGTGGAGTCGAACGTCACGCGCAAGGACTTCATCGCCGACAGCGTGCTCAGGAAGGCCGGCTGGTACGGCTACAGCGGCAACAACGAGTACGATTCCACAGGCGAGAAGCCGGTGACGGTCGTCGTGTACCGGCTGACGATGAAGACGAACTCCGATAATTTCCGCCAATCCGCCATCCAAGGCGTGATGAAGCGCGTCAAGGCGAAGGGCGCGACCGTGATCGTCTACGAGCCGACGCTCGCGGACGGTTCCACGTTCTTCGGCTCCGAGGTCGTCAACGATCTGGACGAGTTCAAGCGGCGCAGCGACGCGATCCTCGCGAACCGCTACGACGGCGTGCTCGACGACGTGAGGGACAAGGTCTACACGCGCGACCTGTTCCGCAGGGACTGAGCGGGCGTGTCTTGGGGGATGGACGCCGTCGGGTTACAGGATGGTGAATTCTTCCGTAACGCCTTACAGTGGCGGAATTCCGGCGGATGTGAGGGCAAACGATTTCCTGCCGGGGCGCGTACGTACCGATGTGAGCGCACCCATTGGGCATTGAATATGGTCGTTGTCTCATTTCCGGGGTAGGGGTCGTATTACGTTCATGCTTCGAGAGGATGCCACTACGTATGTCGAACCGGTTGCGGCTTGGAGGTTGTTCGCAGACGATGGCATACGCGGCGTCCGGCTGTATGTTGTTCGACGCGGCGGCAAGAGAACCGCGTCAGGAAGAGAGACACCATGAAGAACCTACGAACGAGAGGCGGTATCGCCGCCGCCGTCGTGGCCACCGCGGCGATGGTCCTGTCGACCTTCGCCATCGCCCCCGCCTACGCGGCCGGCGTGTGCGACGTCGCCGACGAGACCAGCTTCAAGAACGCGATCGATAATTCCAGCTGCACGACCCTGAACGTCGCCCCCCTCCGAGAAGCTTGGGGATACCGGTATGGGCATCATCAAGTTCAACACTTCAACGGGGGTTCTTGGTGTGTTCGCAGATAAGGAAGTTTTTGGCACCCCTACTTCTATCACGATTCCGACGGATCGTCCCATCACCATCACCAGCTCCTCCACCGCTATCCTGCGTAATGTCCAGTTCACCGTGCCTCAGGGCGCCAATCTGACCTTTGGCGGCAGCGTGGTGGTCGACGACATCAACCTGACCGGTGACAGCCTCCTTAGGATCCTCGTGCTTCCGACAAAAGTCTCCGGCATCGACTATGCCGTCAAGGTCAATGGCGGCGTTCTGAACACAATCGGCAACGCGCATATCGCTGCAGGCTCCGCCAACGTCACCAGGCCGAACCGCGGCATCGTCATCACTGGCAACGGCTCCATCGTGAACCTCGGCAGCTCGGGCACGTACGATCATCTTACCGTGTACAAGATTCTGAGCACCTCGATTCCTGTTCTGGATAAGCTGCTCGATAGTATCGGCTTCACCACGACCTCCGCCTACCCGACCGTGTGGGGCCGCGACGCCGCCGTGTACTCTGAGCCCGGCGTCTCCTCGACCATCAACATCACGGACGGCACCTACTCCAACCAGAAGGACAAGTCCGTCAACAAGGGCGAGCTCAACGGCGCCATCTCCACGTCCGGCACGGTGAACATCGCCGGAACCGGCAACGTGAAGATCAGCAACACGAAGATCGGCAACGGCGTCGACAGCAGCCATAACGGCGTCAACACCGGCGGCACCCTGAACATCAACAACCCGAACGCCGTCCTCGACCCGAAGGTCGAAGGCGACACCGACGTGGAGCGCGCCGAGACCGACAGCTGGGCGCTCGAACTCCGCGGCACCTCCACGGTGAACCTCGTCGCCGGCAACATCCAGGACACGCTGCACACGGACGGCCACAAGGTCATCGAATCCGAGTCGACCGCCAAGGTGAACATCCTCAACACCCAGTACACGGATGAGAGCAACGGCACCCAGTACAGGGCGAAGATCGAGAACCGCGGCTACTACATCGAGCCGACCACGCTGAAGAGCGACGGCACCTACACCGCTTGGGTGAACGCAGACGCCTCCGCCAGCGATCCGACCGGCGCCGACAACTACAAGATGCAGACCAGCAACGTCGCCGCGAACAGCGATCCGCTCGCCCAGCTGCAGGCGCTGGCCTCCGCCTCCGCGACGGACGCCGATGGCTCCTCCTACACGACCGGCCGTCTGAACGCCGCGTTCGCGAACGTCAACAACCAGGCCGTGTACGGCACCAAGGTCATCTCCGACGGTTCCACGAACGCCACCCCGTTCCAGACGGTGAACGGCGCCAAGGACGCCACCAAGAAGGGCGGCACCGTCACCCTGTACGGCGCGCCGTGGACCGGCACCTACAAGCCGGGCGACACCGCCCCGGAGCAGGCCGGCAAGCTGTTCGCCGGCTGGTACACCAGCCAGTCCGCGTTCTCCACCGAGGACAACACGCAGGCCACCTCCCTGAACCGCGACGCCACCGGCACCAACCCGAAGCATCACACGTGGCAGACGGGCGACACCCTGTGGAACAACACGCTCGTGCTCGACCACACGAACTACGACGCCGCGAACGGCCTGTACGCCCACTTCGTGGACGCGAACACCATCAACCTGAGCGCCCAGACCGCCACCGCGGACGACGGCACCCGCAGCGTGCGCTTCCTCTCCGCGTGGACAGCTACAACTTCAAGTCCGCGTCCTTCAAGGTCGCGCTCGCCAACGGCAAGACCGGCACGATCACGTCGTCCACCGCCTACGACTACGTGACCTCGGGCACCGCCAAGACCGCGTTCGCCGCGAACCCGTACTACAAGGCGAACAGCAGCGAGTTCGGCGTGAAGACCGCGCAGGGCGACGCGCGCTACCTCACCACCGGCGTGCTGTCCGGCCTGCCGGCGGACAGCGACGTCACCCTCACCGTGACCCCGCAGTGGACCACGCTTGACGGCGTCACCGTGTCCGGTTCCGCCTACACGGTCGTCGTGACCGCGAACGGCGACGTGACCATCACCAAGGCCTGACGAAGGCCCTCCACGCGGTGTCCGGCCGACGTGCCGGGCACCGCGCCCCATGACGTAACGACATACGCATCCGTCGGCCGCAACACCGGCGGGAAGGAAAGAAGCACATCATGAAGCAGTATGAACAGCCCCTGATGACCGTCATCACGCTGAACGGCACCGACATCGTCCGCACCTCCGAAAGCAACATGAACGGCGGCGGCAACGCCAACAACAACAACGGTGAGGGCAACTTCAACTTCGGCGACCTCTCCGGCAACGCCCTCAACTACTGATCCGCGCCTCCCGGAACACGACAAGGACACCGATGAGCAGCCCCCAGCACGGCGATAACCACGGCGGCGCGAACCGCGTCGCCGCCCTGTTCGCCAGCATGACCACCGTGCAGAAGCGCGTCGCCGCCATCATCGCGGCGGCCGTCGCGCTCGCGGTCATCGTCGCGTGCGCCGCGTTCGCGCTCACGCGCGGCGGCGGCACGGACGGCACGACCGGCACCGGCACGTCGCTCACGCACGAGAGCGGTTCCGACGGCACCTCCGGCACCGGCAAGTCCGACGGCGAAGGCACGCTCGACTATTCCGAACTGGAGAACGGTACGGGTGATTCCGGATCCGCCGGCGACACGACCACCAACCTGGGCGGCTCGTCGAACGGCGGCTCCAAGAGCACCGGCTCCTCGGGGTCGTCGAACAACTCGGGCGGCTCGACCAACGGGGGCAACTCCTCCAACGGCTCGAACAACGGAGGCTCCAGCAACGGAGGCTCCTCGGACAAGGGCAACACCTCCACCGACGACGCCACCCACCCGGATTCCGACTCCCAGAACTACGGCAAGATCTACGAGGCGAACTGAGGGGATTCCCAGGGCATCCTTCAGGAACACCCCTCAGTCGGCTTCGCCGACAGCTCCCCTCAAGGGGAGCGAAGAAAAAAGGATTGCTCCCCTCAAGGGGAGCAGAGAAAAGATGGCCCGTTTCCCTCAAGGGGAGCGGAGACATATGACCCGTGCACTCCATGCGAGTGCGCGGGTTTTCTCATATCGACGCGCGTAGACTGGGGGCGTGACCGATTTCCGTATCCGCGTGGGCGGGCTCACCGTCGCCGTCCGCTCCCTCAACGACCAAGTCGTCCGCCAATGCGCCGACTACCGCATCGAATCCCACGGATTCGCACGCGACGCGCACGACTCCGACCTCGCCATCGCCGTCACGCAGGAATCCATCGACCACGAACGCGAGATCGGCGAACCCGGCGACTGGAGCGACGCCTACCTCGAAACGCTCGCCGTCCACCGCGCCATCGCCGAAGCCGCGCCCACACGCGACCGGCTCGTCTTCCACGGCGCCACCATCGGCTTCGACGGCCGCGCCTACATCTTCACCGCGCCCAGCGGCACCGGCAAGACCACGCACATCTCCTTATGGCGCCGCGCGTTCGGCGACCGCGTCTCCATCATCAACGGCGACAAGCCGATCCTCCGCTTCGAACGTGAACGCGAACGCGACGACCCGGCTGCGCCCGCCGCCGCGCGTCATCGCGTCATCGCGTACGGCACGCCGTGGTGCGGCAAGGAGGGGTGGCAGCGCAACACGAGCGCGCCGCTCGGCGGCATCTGCGTCGTCGCGCGCGCCGAGGCGGCGACCGCGCAGGCGCGTGCCGCCGCCGACGCCGCGACGCGCGTGAACGCCGTCGCCGCCGCCAACGCGGCGCACGTGACGGCGTTCACGACGGACGGTTCCGCGGAAGACACCGCCCATACCGGCCATGATGCGGATGCCGCCGCGCATGCCGCCTCACCCGCCGCCGCGCCCGCCGCCGCGCCCGTCACCTTCCCCGACGAGCATGGCACGCCGAACACGTGCGTGCGGCTCGACGCGGCCGAAGCGTTGCCGCTCATCCTGCGACAGACCTACATGCCCGCCGACCCGGTCGCCGCCGCGTCGACGCTCGGACTGCTCGACCTGCTCCTCTCCCGCGTGCCCGTCTACCGGCTCACCTGCACGGTGAGCGAGGCGGCCGTGCGCGCCAGCGCCGCCGCACTCGCCGGCGTACGCGCCTGAACGACGACGATCGCGGACCCTCGTAACCGTTCACGCCACACCGGCATGGCGTGTTCCGACACCCTTCACGTGTACGCTCGGCGGGGACAACGGTTTCGCGCGTGACGCCATACGCGCGCGGAATCCCGGCGGACGATCGCGTGCCCGCCCGGGAGAACCGACGAAGCAGTGCCCGGCCGGACAGTAGTGACGCAACCCCGGTCCCGCCGGAGGAAGTGAAGGAAAACACATGGCACGAGAGAACTGGAAGAGGATGGTCGGCGCGGTCGCCGGCCTCGCGATGGCCGCCGCGGTCGGACTCGCCGCGCCGGCATCCGCGTATGCGATCGGCGGCGGCGACACCGCGTTCGACTGCCAGACCGATCAGGAGGATTGGGAGACCGGCGAGATGCTGCCCAAGTGCATCGCCGCCGTCGGAAACACGCCCTACTACACGATGGCCGAAGCGGTCGCCGCCGCGAAGAACGGCGGCACGATCAGGCTGCTGTCGCCGCTCGACGAAGCCGTCACCGAAAGCGTGGTCATCCCCGCCGACGCGGACATCACGCTCGATCTGGCCGGCAAGACGATCGTCAACACGGCCGGCAAACACACCATCGTCAACCGAGGCAAGCTCGTCATCACCGACAGCTCCGCCAAGCACACCGGCACCGTCGACAACGTGAGCAACGGCAAGGCCGCGATTGTCAACTACGCGGGCGCGAGCATCACGCTCGACGGCGGCAACTACACGCGTTCCGCCGAAGCCAGCAAACTGACGGACCCGTCCACGGGCACGGCCAGCGCCAACGGCAACAGCTACTATGTGCTCAAGAACTTCGGCACGATGACCATCCAAGGCTCCTCGGTCGTGAGATTCTCGGCCAAGAACGCAGGATACGGCTCCAGCCTCATCGCCAACGGCTGGTACAACAGCTCGGACACGGACGGCGACGCGGCCACCAACAAATACGGCATCGCCGAGGCCACGCTCACCATCGCCGGCGGCACGATGACCGGCGGCAGGATCGTCGTCAAGAACGACGACTACGGCGTGCTCGACATGACCGGCGGCACCATCATCCAGCCGACCTCGCAGTTCTACGCGCTGCTCACCTACCATAAGGCGACCGTCACCGGCGGCTCGATCACCGCGCCCCTCTACCCGCTCGGCGCAAGCGGCGTCAGGAACGCGGCCGGCGACGCGGGCCAGACCACGGTCGGCGGCACCGCGGCCATCACCAGCACGAACGGCTACGCGATGCGCGCCATGGACAACGGCACCCTCACCGTGACCGGCGGCACGTTCACCTCCGGCAACGGCAAGGGCGTTACCGAGAGACTGGCCAGCTCGCTCGGCACGCCGACCGTCGCCATCTCCGGAGGCACGTTCAACGTCGCTCCCGCAAGCGGCGAACTCGCGGAAGGATTCGAACCCACCCGCAACGAGGACGGCACGTTCGGCGTGACGGCCGCCTCCAACCGCTTCGACATCGCGCCGTACCGCGCGGCGAGCGGCTACACCGCGCCCGACGCGCCCGAAGGCCAGGTGTTCGCCGGCTGGTATGCGGACGCCGCGCTCACCACGCCGGTCGCCGCCGACGTGACCTCCGGATACGCGTACGCGCGGTTCCTGCCCGTCTCCGACGTGATCGAATTCCGCGGCGGCTCGCTGCGCCTCGACTACGGTTCCGACGATTACGCGAAGACGTCGCTGCGCTTCGGCTACCGCATGCCGAAGGCGCTCGGCCTCACGTCGTCCGCCGTGAAGTGGACGTACGAGATCGCCGGCAAGACGTACGGCGCGGACGCGAAGAACCCGTACGACGACGGCACATACATCGTCAACAACCTCGTGTTCACCGGGGTGCCGCTCGCCTCCTACGCGACCGACATCACCGTGACCGCCTCCTGGACGTTCACCACCGCGGACGGCACGACCGTCACCGCGACCGAAACCGCGGGCGACACGCGCAGCGTGCGGCAGGTCGCGAAGGCCGTGGTGGCCGACGCCTCCGCGGGCGAGACCGTGAAGGCGTACGCGCAGGGGCTGCTCGACGCGATGGGCGCGTGAGGCCGGCCGACGCCGGAGACATCGAAGACATGGAAGATGCCGGCGGTCGGCAGGGACGCCGGTGGGCAATGAGCAATGAACAATGAACAATGAGCAAGGAGCATGCATGATGAACACCTATGAGAAGCCGTCGATGACGGTGCTGCGCGTTTCCGCCACGGACGTGGTGCGCACGAGCGGCGGCGACACGGACGTCCCGTTCCCGGGCGGCGATTCCGTCACCTCGGACACCGGCGTGAACCCCGGTGTCTGAAGTGTCTGAGACGGGCGAGAGGACCGAGGGGCGCATGGCCTCATCGGATGATCCCATGATTCCATTGGAACAGGTGGGCGACGAGGATGCGTCGCCGGCCGGCGTCGTCGCGTTCGTCGACGCGCACCGCAAGGCGGTGGCCGGCGGGGCGGTCGCGCTGGTCGTGGCGGTCGCGATCATCGTGGGGGCGGCGTTCTCGTTCGGTGGCCTGCGTGGCGGCGGCACCGGAGGAGCCGGCTCGGACGCCGTGTCGTCCACGTCCTCCACGTCCTCCCCTTCCTCCACATCGCGGAATGATGGCACCGGCGCATCCGGGTCGACCCGGGACGGCGACGCTTCCGGCGCGTCCTCGTCCGGTACGGGCGGCGAGCCCGGCGCGAACGGCACCGGCGACACCGAAGTGGACGGTTCCGGCGTGCCCGGCGGCGCGGTGGACGGCCGGTCCTCCGGTTCCTCGAACGGAGGTTCCTCGAACAACGGAGGTTCCTCCGACGCCCCGTCCGCCGACGCCGGCATCGTCACCGAACAAGACGGCAGCCGGTGGACCGGCTACTACTGACCGGAGCGTGACGGGCGTCCCTTTTCATCCGGCGTGATTCCCGGGATTTCTATAATGGAATCCGTTCGGCCCCGGCGCGGGCGACGGAAAGGACTGTTGATGGGCTCCACGTGGCGCACCTACCGGTGGCTTCTCGGCGTGTTCGGCCGCGCCTCGTGGCTGGTCGTCGCCCTGTGCGCGATCCAGGCGGCCATGGCGGCCATCGCCGTCGGCTACGCGCTGATGATGCGCGGCGCGATCGACGCGGCCGTCGCCCATGACGAGCCCGCGTTCCTGCGCGAATCGCTCACGTTCGCCGTCGCCATCGTCATCCAGATCGCCCTGCGCGCCGCGAACGTGATGGTCGCCGAACGAGCCCGCGCCACGATGGACAACCGCATGCGCGCGCACGTGTTCGCCGGCATCCTCGACGCGCCGCTCGCCCGCACGCAGGCGCGCCATTCCGGCGAATTGATGAACCGTCTCACCTCCGACGTGACCGTCGTCTCCGGCGCGGTCACGTCGCTCGTGCCGAACGCCGTGTCGATGGCGATCCGCATCGTCGGCGTCGTCGCCGTGATGATCGTGCTCGCGCCGTTGCTCACCGTCGTGTTCCTCGCGGGCGGCTGCGTGATGGCCGGCGCGTCGTTCCTGCTGCGCGGGCTGCTCAAGCGTCTCCACAAGCGCGTGCAGGAGGCGGAGGGCCGCGTGCGCTCGTACATGCAGGAGGCGCTCGAATCGTTGCTTGTGATCCGCGCGTTCGGTGTCGGCGGCAAGGTGCGCGACCTCGCGGCGCGACGCATGGACGCGCACCGGGGCGCGCGCATGCGCCGCGTCACGGTCACGGCGGTGGCGAGCACCGGCCTCGCGAGCGCGATGAACCTCGGGTATCTCGTCGGATTCGTATGGTGCGGGTTCGGGATCCTGCACGGCACGTTGAGCTATGGCACGATGATGGCGGTGATCCAGCTGATCGGCCAGATCCAGTCGCCGTTCGCGATGATGGGCGGCATGTTCCCCCAGCATGCGGCGATGCTCGCCAGCGCCGAGCGGCTGCGCGAAGTGGGGGAGACCGACGCTATGCGCGAGAATGGTGCGCTCAGCGGCGCTGAGCGCACCATTCTCGCGCATAGCGGGGTGGATGGGACGCTCGACGCGCGAGGATTGTACGCGCGCATGGATGCGATCCGCTTCGACCATGTGGATTTCACGTATGGGCGCAACCAGGTGCTGCGCGATTTCTCCTGCGATGTCCATAAGGGGGATTTCGTCGCGATCACGGGGCGTAGCGGCATCGGCAAGAGCACGCTGATGAAGCTGCTGCTCGGCGCGTACGAGCCGCAGCATGGGGATATCGGCGTGGCGGTCGCGGATGCTGTGGGTGACGGTTCGCGGTCCGCGGGCGCCGTGAACGCAGGTTCGCGGTCCTCGGGCGCCGCGGACTCCATGCCGCAGCCTGCGGGCGCCCTTGTCCCGCCGAGCGCGATCCCGCGTGGGTTCTTCGCGTACGTGCCGCAGGGCAACGCGCTCATGTCCGGCACGATTCGCGAGACGGTGGCCTTCGCCGACCCGGACCCCGATCCGGCGCATATCGACGACGCGCGCGTGCGCGAGGCGTGCCGGATCGCCGACGCGGCCGGGTTCGTCGAGGCGCTGCCCGACGGGTACGACACGCGGCTGGGCGAGCATGGCGCGGGATTGTCCGAAGGGCAGATGCAGCGCATCGCCGTGGCCCGCGCGCTCTACAGCGGCGCGCCCGTGCTGCTGCTCGACGAGTCGACCTCCGCGTTGGACGTCGCCACCGAGCATGCGATGCTGGAGCGGATCCGCGCGATGCGCGACCGTACGGTGCTCATCGTCACGCATCGCGCCGAAGTGCTCGACTACTGCGATGCGGTCGTCACGTTGGGGGAGCACATGGGGGAGCGCGTGTAAGCCGGATTCCGCCACGCGGATTCCGCCACGCGGGCCCCGCCGGACGGGCGCCGCCATGCGCCGATACGCCCCGCCCGGCGCGTCGATGGTTACGCGAACATGAATTCGTCGGGAAGCCTGGGCGACGGTTCGCCACGCGTCAAACGGTTTTCCTATGCGTGCCGCGGCGTGCGACGTAGTCGTCGCCACGCCCGCGCAGCGTCTCGGACCACGCAATCCCAATCATCGCAACACTTCCCCCTGTGAACGTTCACGCAGACGGCGCCCCCGCGCCCCCGTACCCGGCCTGCCGCACGCATCGCCGAACCGCGCTTTACTGGAATCGCGCCCCGGGGGTTTGAAGGGGAGACAGGCGACGTGGCCGGGCGTGGCGTCGCCGCGTCCGGGCATATCGCATGAGAAGGAATGTGAGGCAAAGCGATATGCGATTCACTCAGAAGAAGGGGAGCGCGGCACGTCCGCTCGTCGCCGCGCTCGCCGCGACGGCGACGCTCGGCGTCTTCGCCGTGGCCGGTCCGGCCGCGCCCGCGCAGGCCGCGGGATTCGACGCGTCGACCGCCCCGGCATGCAACACGATCAGCGGCGCGACGGCCACCGTCTGCTCCACGACGAGCGGCAACACGGAGGCGGAGACGCTGCGCAAGGCGCTCGCCGACGCGTCCGTCACCACCGTGTATTTCAAGGACACGGCCGACGCCGGCACCTTCGGCGTCCACAACGACTACATCGACTTCTCGGACAGCGCGGACAACGCGACGGTGACGATCGACCATCCGGTCGCGTTCGTCGGCGCCCGCACGCAGGAGCTCGGCACCGAGCCGGCCACCGTGTCGCGCATCACCGACATCGAGTTCCACGTGGTCTCCGGCGGCGATCTCACGCTCGCCGGCAACCTCGTCGTCGACGACGACGAGACGAAGCTCATCCAGGGCCGCAGCGAGACCCCGGTCACCGTGGACGGCAACGGCAAGGTCACCGTGCAGGACACGGCGCGTCTCATCTCCAACGGCGGCGTCGGCTCCGAGAAGGGGTACGGCGTGCACGTGCTCGACAGCGCGGTCGGCGCGCAGGTGAACCTCCAGTCCGAAGGCACCTACGACCGTCCGAGCGGCGTCGACGGCGCCTCCGGCCTCTACCCGACCGTGTACGGCTCGTCCGCCGCCGTGTTCAACGCCTCCACGAACGCCACCGTGACGATCTCCGGCAACGGCTCCTACGTGGCGGAGAACAACAACGAGGATTCCAAGGGCCAGCCGAGCCACGCCGTCATCACCTACGGCGAGCTCAACGTAACCGGTTCCGCGCAGGTCGCGAGCATCCACCAGTACTACGGCACGACCACGATCTCCGGCACGCCGACGATCGACACGGCCATCGCCGACGACTTCGACGAGCAGCCCGAGTCCGCCCAGTACCCGCTGCGCGCCGACGCCGGCACCGTGTACCTGACCGGCGGCACCATCGCCGACCGCACCAAGTCGACCGACGTGCCCGCCGCAGTCGATCTGACCGGCGGCGCGCAGCTCGCCGTGCAGGCCGCCAAGCCCGGCGCCGTCGACATCGACGGCACCCAGCCGTACATCGGCAAGGCGTACGGCGACGACAACGGCTTCACCACCGATCCGACCGTCTCCGTCGACTTCACCGAACTGCCCGGCGTGACCGTCGACGGCAAGACGACCCTCCAGGCGAACCCGTCCGTCACCTCCGACGCCGATCTGGCGACGCTCGCCGCCGCCGACAAGGACGCCAAGCCCGCGAAGAACACGTCGGTGGCCGAGAACGGCCCGAAGCTCACCAGCACGTACCTCGGCTACCACGGCGACCTCACCCTGTACGGCCGCTACCCGCTGTTCGACCGCAACGCCGGCATCCTGCCGAACATCTTCGACGAGAACAGCACCGGCACCGCCACCGTGTACGGCACGCCCGTCACCACCGACTACGAGTGGTTCGCGCAAAGCGAGGTCGAGAACTTCCGGAAGACCAAGACCTACCCGACCAAGGACACCGAGCTCGGCTACGGCAACCGCGTGTTCGGCGGCTGGTTCGACAGCTACGACGACTGGAACACCAACGCCTCGCCCGACGGCAAGGTGACGTATGCGAACGGCTTCGCGTGGGCGCACGCCGCCTACGCGAAGAACCAGAACGTGGGCGTGCAGGTCGCCGGCACCCGCGGCAACGGCAAGACCCTCGCCGTGCGCTTCCTCACCACCGTCGACAGCCGCAAGTACACGGACGTCAGGTTCAGGATCGTCGTGAAGAACGGCAACCAGACCCTGCACGGCACGTTCACCACCACCAAGGCGTACGACTATGTGACCGCCAACGGCCAGCGACTCACCCCGAAGGGCGCGTCCGACACGTTCGGCGCGTTCGACGGCCCGCAGACCGAAGCGCTCGACAACGGCGCCGCCCAGGCCGGCTACGCGCCCGGCAACGGCTACTTCGCGACCTCCGTGCTCACCGGCGTGCCCGACTCGTGGTTCGGCAACGGCGGCAACACGATCACCATCACCCCGCAGTGGACGACGCTCGACGGCACCGTCGTGACCGGCACGCCGGTCGTCAAGACCGCGCCGCTCAACCAGTGAACGATCATTCCAAGGCATTCCAAGGAAAGAAGCAATCATGAAGAAGCAGTACATCGCACCGCGCATCCATATCGTCACGTTCGGCACGCTGCCCACCATGACCCTGTCTCATGGCACCGGCAACGGCAGCAACGACAACGGCGGAGGCACCTGGGGCGGCCTCCAGCCCGGCAACGGTTCCGACACCACCGTGACCCCGCAGGTCTGAGGCCGGGCGTCCATGGGACTCCATAGCAATCCCGATGCGCCACGATGGACCGATCGGGTCCGTCGGCTCCGCCGGGACCGCCGCACCGTGGCCGTCATCATCGCCGTCGCGCTCGTCGTGCTGTTCGCCGCGGGCGCGGCGGCGGTCGCCGTCTCGCGCCACGCGGGCGGCGGCACGGGCGGCGGCGCGACGCACAGCCTCGTCCGCGGCGGCGCAGGCGGCTCCGATGCCGCCGGCAAGTCCGGTACGCCCGGCAGCGCCGGCAAATCCGGTGGTACGTCCGGCGCCGATACGCTCGATTTCGGCAGACTCGACGACGGCGCGGGGAGCGACGCGTCGAACGGAACGGATTCCGGCGCCACGGCCGGCGGCGCCCCCATGCAATCCGGGGACGCGGGCCGATCTGCGCAACAGGGCGGCGACGGACAACCGCCATCGGCCGACGGCTCCCACCCCGATTCCGACTCGATGGGCTTCGGCCCCGTGGTCTGACGGCCTCCCCCACTTGTTCTCCGGTATCTCCGACATGACAAGTGGGGGAGCTCTCGTATGTCCGAATGGTGGAATCCCGTCCGAATCAAGCGTTTTCCGACGCTGGTTAGGGGGAGGGTTTTGTACGATTACGAGAAGAGAGCGCCCATAATGTGGGCGGTTGAGTGAAGCAGACAAGAAGACGGGAAGACATGACGCAGACTGTACCGGCGCACGTGCGGACCGACGAACAATTGAACGAACTGCGGCAGCGGCAGCTGTCGCACGTGATGTACTGGCGGTTCTTCGTGAACCTCGCGCTCATACTCGTGGACGCCGCCATGTTCATCATCGCCGGCGCGACCGTGATGATCGGCTGGCAGCCGTACGACGAGTTCCTGTCCGACCGGTTCCACTTCGACATGAACCTCACCACGTATCTCGTGATCGGCGCGATCATCTACGTGGCGTGCCTGCACGCGGTCGGCGTCTACCACCGTCACGTGATGGGCGACGGCTACCAGCTCAACTCGCTGCTGTTCATCGGCGCCATCCAGACGTGGGGCGTGCTGTGCGCGTTCAACTACGTGCTCGATCTGAACGTGTGGTTCACCACGATGACGCTGATGATCCCCTGCGTGTGGATCCTCACCATGCTGGAACGCCTCGTGGTGCGCATGCTCCTCGCGCGCGGCCGCAGGAAGGGCGAATACGCGTACGGCACCGTGATCGTCGGCTCGCCGAAGGGCATCGGCCACACGCTGCGGTTCCTCGCGAAACGCCAGCAGCTCAACTACCGGCCGATCGCCGTGTGCCCGGTCAGGCTCGATCCGGCCACCGGCGCCGTCCTGCCGGACACGGACCGCGAGGCGCTCGACCGCGAGGTGTTCGCCAACTGGGGCACGCGGCTGCCTGTGCTCGAATACAGCGACCACACGCTCGCCGAACGCATGGTTGACATGAGCGCGCAGACCGTGATGGTCGCCGATGTAATCCGTCGCTACTCCGACAACTTCAACATCTTCTCCGTGCGCATGGAATCGTTGGGCCTGGAGATTGCGATGGTCGCCTCCGCCGCCGACACCGGCAACCATGAGATTCAGGTGCGTTCCATCCAGGGTACGACCATCATCACGCAGCGTCTCGCCCAGTACGGCGTGGCCACGCGGTTCGTCAAGCGCCTGTTCGACCTCGTCGTCTCGTCGCTCGCGATCCTGTGCTCGCTCATCATCACGCTGCCCGTCGCGCTCGCCATCAAGCTGACCGACGGTGGCCCCGTGTTCTACACGCAGGAGCGCATCGGCCTGCGTGGGCGCCCGTTCCGCATGATCAAGTTCCGTTCCATGGTGGTCAACGCCGACGAGCTCAAGGCGAAGCTTGCCGAGGAGAGCGGTCAGGAGGACCGGTTCATCTTCAAGATGAAGGACGATCCGCGCATCACCAAGGTGGGTCATTTCATCCGCCGTTTCTCCATCGACGAGCTGCCGCAGTTCCTCAACGTGTTCATGGGCGACATGTCCGTCGTGGGGCCGCGCCCGCCGCTGCCCGAGGAGTACGAGCGCTACAACAAGCTGTACGCGACGCGCATGCTCGTCAAGCCCGGCATCACCGGCCCGTGGCAGGTGTCCGGCCGCTCCGACCTGACCGCCGAGGAGAGCGAGGCGCTCGACGTGGCGTACGTGCAGAACTGGTCGATCCTGGGCGACATCGTGCTCATGTTCCGCACGGTCGGCGCCGTGCTCAGCCACAAGGGCGCGTACTGAGTTCTGCTGTGTGCGCGTGTGCGTGATGTGCGTGGGCGGTCCGTCGGGACCGCCCACGGTTTCGTTGGAATCTAGCGGTTCTGCGTGTTCGGCGAGTTCGGTGCGGACTTGATTCCGAGCCGAAATGCAAATGGCGGGCAAAAGAGCACATCGGTTTAGGCTCGGACTCCCGGAGCGGGATGCAGTGGTGCGGATAGTATGGCAACGATGAAGGAACTGACGGCGTTCGACCCGGATGCGGGACTGTATCTGTGCCATCTGATCGCGTGCGCCCTGCGCGGCATGCGTTCGGCGGACGACGCCCTGCCGGGGAGCGTCGCATGGGGCGACGTGTTCGCGCTCGCGAAGCTGAACGGCGTCGAGGCGATCGCGTGGATGGGATTGCCGGAGCATCCGGCGCGGCCGATCGACCGGAAAACGGCCGAGGCGTGGCGTCGCGCCTCGGACATGACGTTGTTCCGCCAATTGCAGTTCGACGCCGAACGCGAGGAGATCGGCAGTCGGCTCGTCGCGGCCGGCATTTCGTTCCTCGCGCTCAAGGGCGCGTCGATGAGCGCGTACTATCCGGCTCCGGGCATGCGGTCGATGAGCGACAACGACATCCTGTACGGCAGGATCGAGCCGCTCGCCGGCGGCGGAGGCTATGCGGCGCGTGACGGCCGTCGGGCCGAACGCGACATGCGCGCGATCATGGAGGGACTCGGCTATACGGTCCGCGAGGAGGCGCATGGCGAGGTGGATTTCATGCGTCCTCCGTTCCTTTCGTTCGAGATGTTCCAGGAGATCGCGCGTCCGGACAGTGAGCATTACGGCTATTACGCGAATCCGTGGCGCCGCACGGGACCGCGCGATCAGGCGGCGTTCGCCGCGGGGTCCGCGGGCGAGATGATCTGGCCGATCGAGGACGAATACCTGTTCCATCTCGTCCACATGTTCAAGCATTGGGAGCATGGCGGCGGCTGCGGCATCCGGTTCGTCGTGGACGCGTACGTGTTCGATGCCGCCATGCGCGGTCGCGGTGCCGGCGCCGTCGACGGCGCGTATGTGCGGCGTGAGCTTGCGAGACTCGGATTGACGGATTTCGAACGTTGCGTGCGGGCTCTGGCGATGGTCGTGTTCGGCGACAGGTCGGCCGCCGGCACGCTCACGATGGACGATCTTCCCGACACCGACGACGCTGCGTTCCTGCGCTCGCTGCTCACGTGCGGCATCTACGGCAACATCGGCTTCAAGGTCGCGCATGATGTGGAGCGTTCCGTCGCGCGGGGCGGCGGCGAACGTGGCGGGCGTCTGCGCTACCTGTGGTCGCGCGTCTTCCCGAGCCGGGAGCTGCTGGTCTCCGCGTACCCGTGGGTGGAGGGGCGTCCGTGGCTGGTGCCGCTCATGCCTATGTACCGTCTCGTGCGCGGGCTGGCGTTGCATCGGCGCAAGATCGCCGCCGAACTCCGCGCGTTGTTCCGCCGTTAACGCTCCCGACATGATGTAAGCGGTTTCGCAGGCCTTGCGGGACATGGGGTGTGGGTAGTCTGGGCGTCAGCGAGAGAATAACGTAGGAGATTCATGTCCAGTGAGGAGACCCCATGCCGGTGATTCGCGTCGCGCAAATCATGGGCCGTATGATGGGCGGCGGTGTGGAAGCCACCATCATGAACCATTACCGTCATATCGACCATAGCCGCGTCCAGTTCGATTTCATCGTGGACGACAATTCCACCGTCGTGCCCCGTGAGGAGATCGAATCGTTGGGCGGGCGCGTGTTCACGGTGCCCGCGTACAAGCATCTGCCCGCATACCTGAAGGCGCTGCGCACGCTGTTCGCCGAGCAGAAGCCGGACATCGTCCATTCGAACCTGAACTCGTTGAGCGTGTTCCCGTTGAGCGCCGCGAAGAAGGCGGGCGTGCCGGTGCGCATCGCGCACAGCCACAGCACCGCGAACCCGGGGGAGAAGGCGAAGACCGCCATGAAGATGGTGCTGCGCCCGTTCTCCCGCGTGTACCCGACCGACTACGCGGCCTGCTCGAACTTCGCCGCGCGTTGGCTGTTCGGCGACAGGCTCGTGGATGCGGGCCGCGTGCGCGTCATGAAGAACGCGATCGACGTGGACCGGTTCGCATTCGACAAGACGATTCGCGCCGCCAAGCGCGCGGAACTGGGCGTCGACGCCACGCAGCCGGTCATCGGCCAGGTGGGCCGCATGTGCTTCCAGAAGAACCAGCTGTTCACGCTGGACGTGTTCGCCAAGGTGCTGGAACGCCGCCCGGACGCGGTGCTCGTGTTCGCCGGCGACGGCGACATGATGCCTCAGGTGCGCGAACGCATCCACGCGCTCGGCATCGAACGCTCGGTGCGTGTGCTCGGCGTGCGCGACGACGTGAACGAGCTGTATCAGGCGTTCGATGTGCTCGCGTTCCCCTCCACGTACGAGGGGCTGGGCATGGCGGCCATCGAGGCGCAGGCGTCCGGCATGTCGGTGGTCGCGTCCGATCAGGTGCCGGACGAGGCGAGCATCATCGACGGCCTGGTACGGTTCCTGCCGCTCGACCGCAAGGACGCATGGGTGGACGCGCTCGCGTCGGCCGAGCCGACGGACGAGCGCGCGGACGAGCGCGACGCGGTGCGCGCGGCCGGCTACGACATCGACGACAGCGCCGCGAGACTGTGCGACTGGTACGAGACACTGGTGAGGAAGGAAGGTGCGGCGCGATGACCGCAGAGGAGACGAAGGAGATGCGACCGAAGCGCGTGGCCGTGGTCACGTCCGGCTACCTGCCGGTGCCGAACGTGCTCGGCGGCGCCGTCGAGGCGTTGGACATGGTGATGGTGCGGGAGAACGAGAAGACCCCGCGATTCGACTTCACCGTGTTCTCCGCGTGGGCGGACGGTGTGGACGAGGCGTCGCGTGGTTTCAGACATACGACGTTCGATTTCGTGCGTGCGCCGTGGTTCGTGCGCGCCGCCGACCGGTGCGTGTACGCGCTCGCCAAATACGTGCTGCACAAGAAGAAGCTGATGAGCTACCGCTACATCGTGCAACGCCTGTGGTACATCCGCCATGTGGCCGCGCGGCTCGCGAAGCGCGATTTCGACGCGGTGATGATCGAGAACCACGCCACCCTGTTCATGACGATGCGGAAGCACGGCAATATGGACAAGTACGCGGGCAAGGTGTACTACCACCTGCACAACGAGGTCACGAACGATTTCGGATGCAAGGCGGAAATCGCACGCGTGCGCAAGGTGCTCGGCGTCTCCCGGTACATCGTGGGCACGTTGGACGCGTTCCTGAAGAAGACGAACGGCGAAGGACTCAAGCCGGAGCAGCGGTCCGTGTGGCGCAACTGCGTGGACATCACGCGGTTCAACCCGAATGATGCGGCGGTGCAGGACGGCGGCAAGACGTTCCGCGACAAGCTCGGCATCCCGCAGGATGCGACCGTGTTCCTGTTCTCCGGCCGACTCACCCCGGAGAAGGGCGCCGAGGAGCTGTTGGAGGCGTTCGTCAAGGCGGATATCGACAACGCGTATCTGGTGATCGCCGGCGCGTTCTTCTTCAACTCGAACATCGTGAGCCCGTTCGAACGCAAACTGCACGAACTGGCGAAGCAGGCGGGCGACCGCATCAAGTTCACCGGATTCGTGGACTATACGGACATGCCGTCCGTGTACGCGATGGCGGACGTGTGCTGCCTGCCGTCCATCTGGGACGATCCGGCGCCGCTCGCCGTGATCGAAAGCCTCGCCTCCGGCAAGGCGCTCATCACGACGCGCTCCGGCGGCATCCCCGAATACGCGGACGACCGTGCCGCCGTGATCCTCGAACGCGACGGCAAGCTGACCGACAACCTCGCGGCCGCCATGCGCGACTTCGCCACAGACCCGGAGAAGCGCGCCGCCTACGGCGCGCACGGCCGCGAACTCGCCGAGAAGCTCGGCACCGCCGCCTACCTGAACCAGCTCGACGAACTGATGGGGGAGTGAGCCATGACCCACGCAGCGCATGCGCCCACCAGTATTTCGACCAAGCCGGCCAAGACGCGCATCACATGGGTGGACGTCGCCAAGGGCGTGGCCATGTTCCTCGTGTTCTTCGGACATCTGGGCACACAGTGGTTCCCGGCGCTCGCCGGTACGCTGGCCGCCATCTACACGTTCCACATGCCGTTGTTCTTCGTGGCGAGCGGCTTCTTCTTCCACGCCCGGTACTCGTTCGGGCAATTGGCGAAGAAGCGTGCGCTCATGCTGCTGGTGCCCTACTACATCTTCTCGGTGCTTGCACTCGCCAAGCCGGTCGCCCAGCTGCTGTCGCCGTCGCTGTACAAGAGCGGCGGCGGGTCCATGGGCGACGTGCTGAGTAGCATCCTCACGATTATCCTCGCCCAAGGCAACGCGGGCCTGTGGTTCCTGTGGGCCGTGTTCACCGGCCAGCTGCTGCTGTGGGGCGTCGTCCGTCTGGTAAGGAACCGCATCCCGGTGCTGATGACGGTGATGATCGTGTTCATCGTCCTCGATTTCCTGTTCCAACTGGTTTCGTGGCGCAACCTGCTGCCGTTCCAGTTGGGCAAGATCTTCGAATCGACCGCCTACATGGGCTTCGGCTATGTAATCGGCCAGACTCAGGATCTGCGTGCATGGCAGGACAAGAGGACCGTGGCGCCGCGCTCTGTCGTCATGGTGGGTGCCGCAGTTCTGTTCGTCCTGTTCGACTGGTTGCAGGTGTCCGCGTTCTTCGGCGCTTTGCCGCTTCCCGTGGAGTGGCTGGTGAAGTTCGTCACCACGGTGAGCGCCATCGCCGCGGTGCTGATGGTATGCACGCTGCTTCCCCAGTGGCAGTGGCTGCAGACCGTCGGCAAGGACAGTCTCGTGTTCTACGGCGTCAACGACTTCATGTTGAAGATCGTGAAGTTCGCCGTGTTCTCCGTCGGCGGCGTCAGCGCCGCGCACTGGCCGTTCGTCGCCCAGCTGGGCGGCGGCATCGTGGTGGTCGTCGCTGCGATGGCGTTGTCGGCCGTGGTGAACCTCGTCGTGCAACGTCATGCGCGATGGGCCGTCGGCGACTTCAGCCGCAGACGGTAATGCAGACATCAATCGTGTGAACGGGTAAGACCAAGTAACCATAATCCGGAAAGGAACAGCGCATGACGGCTCCCATGACGGGCGAACCATTGATCAGCGTGATCGTGCCCGTGTACAACGTGGAACGGTACCTCAGCGCATGCGTGGAATCGATTCTGGCGCAGACGCACCATAACATCGAACTCGTTCTGGTGGACGACGGCTCGAAGGACTCCAGCGGCGATATGTGCGACGAGTTCGCGGCCAAAGACGAGCGGGTGCAGGTGATCCACCAGAAGAACGCCGGGCAGGCGGCCGCCCGCAACGCCGGCATCGACTATGCGCATGGCGAGTACATCGGATTCGTGGATTCCGATGACTGGCTCGAACCGGACATGTATGCGAGCATGCTGCGCAACATGCTCGAGCATGATGCCGATCTCGGATTGACCGCCAGCCAGTACGTCTACCCCGGCAACAAAGTGGTTCCCCATTGCATCGAGAACCAGTTCCTCGTCATGTCTCCCGAAGAGGCGTTCCGGTACGTCAATCTGGCCGGCTACTTCACCGTGGCGCCGTGGGACAAGCTCATCGCGAAGAACCTGCTCGACGGCGTCCGGTTTCCGACGGGCTACTTCCAGGGCGAGGACTACCTGTTCACCTACAAGGTGCTCGCCAACGCCTCGCGCATCGTCTACGATTCGACGCCGAAATACTTCTACCGGCAGACGGAATCCAGCGTTTCGAACACGTCTCGTGAGGTCTCCGTCGCCGCCTCCGATGCGACCGCATGGATGCTCGACCTGTTGCGTGAACGATACCCCGAAGTGCTGCCGTATGGCCGGTTCGGCCACATCAAGGCCATGCTGGGCGTATACGATCAGGCGGTGCGAAGCGGCCAGTATGACGGGCCGAAAGCCGCATGGTGGAGACGATACGAGAAGACCATGCGCGAGTTCATCGCCGCCCATGAACGGGACGTGCTGGCGCAGGTCGACGTGCCGAGGGCACGCAGAATCCAGATGGGATTGGTCCGGTACTGCCCGATGGCGTATCGGTTCGCCTTCGCCCTGTACAAGAAACTGAAGACCGGGCGTGCGGATTAGGGATGAGGAGGCATGGAATGTCCATCGCAACGAGTGTGAAGAACCTGATGCTGAAACTGGCATACAGGCATAAGAGCGACGAGGGGAGCTACATCGCGTGGCTCCGCGGCAAGGGGGTGCGCGTCGGCAGGAACGTGCACCTGTATTCCCCGTGGACCATCGACATCGACACGCAGCGTCCATGGATGATCGAAATCGGCGACGATGTGTCCATCACCGCGCATTGCTCCATTCTGCAGCATGATTTCAGCTGGGCGGTCATTCAGAAGATGACCGGTGAGGTGGTCGGCGCGGCCGGCAAGGTCACCATCGGCAACAACGTGTTCATCGGTCAGAAGACGGTGATTCTCAAAGGCGCCACCATCGGTGACAACGTCATCGTCGGCGCGGGATCAGTCGTCTCCGGCAAACTGGAGTCCAACGCCGTATACGGCGGTGTTCCCGCACGCAAGATCATGGACATGGACACGTTCATCGAGCATCGCCGCGCCGCACAGCTTAAGGAAGCCGTCGAATGCGCGACCGAATACCGCCACGTACACGGGCGTTGGCCGGAGCAGACGGTGATGAAGGAATTCATGTGGTTGTTCGCACCGCGTACCGAGCAGTCGGTCATCGGCGGGGGACGCGTCTTTACTCATGATGGGAATATGGATAGCTCAAGGAAGGCGTTTATGAATAGTGCTCCGCAGTTCGATTCGTATGAAGCGTTTCTGCAGTATGCAAAGGGCCAAGAGCAACAGCACTAATGGATAGCGGGCAGTGGCTTATACAGCTTATCGCACATCGTGGGTTGTTTTGAATCGCGTGATTGAAAGATGGCTCATCACAAGATGACACAGTCGATTGTATTGCCGACGAATACGTGACAAGAACAGTGGTTAACAGATGAAAATTCATTCAGTAAAATTCAATGCGGTGATGAATGCCATTCTCACCACGTCTACGTTCATTTTCCCTCTTATTACCGTGCCATATGTATCGCGAGTGTTGTCGGTAGAGGCTAACGGCGAGGTTGCGTTCGCGCAATATGTGGTGCAGCTCATCATGTATGTAACGGTGCTGGGTATACCAACATATGGGGTCAGAGAGTGCGCTGCCGTCAGAGATGATTCACAGAAACTCGCGAAACTGGTCAAAGAGCTTCTTGTTATTCTGGGTGTTGCGACCACCATTTGCTATGTCCTCTATGTCATTGCCGTGTTCACGGTGCCTCAGATGAGTGGTAATAAAGCGCTGTTCATGATTTTCAGCATCAACATCGTGCTAGGGTCCCTTGGCGTCGAATGGTTCTATCAGGCAATAGAGCAGTATTCTTATATCACCATAAGGAATATTCTGTTCAAGGCAATGTCCGTGATTGGCATGTTCATATTCGTTCGTCAATCGAATGATGTTATTCAATATGCCATTCTATTGGTTTTTGCTGTTGCGGCATCAAATATGGTCAATATCGCACGTCTGGTGAGGATTCTCGACCTGACTCATGTGAAAACAGGGAAACTGCAAATCAAAAAGCATGTTAAGCCTGTGATGGTTTTCTTCATTGCTAATTTCGCAAGGAACTTGTATCAGAATTCCGATGTTGTCTTGCTGGGCTTCTTTACCGGTAATTATCAGGTTGGTATTTATCAGTTGGTGACAAAAATTAAAAGCGTGCTGTTCGGTGGCGTTAATTCCGTCGGCAATGTTATGATGCCGAGGCTTTCTTATTATCTGAAGGGTGGTAACAAGAGTGGATATTATGATCTCTTGAAAAAGAACATCAATTTTCTATTCTTTATTTCAGCTGGATTGGAAGCGTATATCCTGCTGTTTGCCGAGGACATTGTTCGTATCGTCGCAGGAGAGGCGTTTCTTTCCGCCGCCAACCCGTTGCGACTGATAGGTCTGGTTGTGGTCTTGGCGTGTTTTAATGTGATTACAGGTGTGCAGATGCTGACTACCATGGGACGAGAGAAGCAGATGGCATTGGCCACTGTTGTAGGCGCCGTAGCCAGTGTGGTCGTGAATGTCTCGCTGGATGGGGCGTTGGGTGCTCTTGGAGCCGCAATAGCCGCAGTGTGCGCTGACGGTGTGATTATGATCCTGCAACTTTATTTTGCCTTTTCTGTCGTAAAAAAAGTATTCAGCTTGAAGAACTTCATCAAGATCGTTGTCTCATCCGTTGTCGCAACTATGTTGTCGTTTGCTTTGATTGAGTTTACCGCTCTTAACTGGATTCTCTCTTTTATTGTCGGCTCGATGCTCTTCGGCTTTGTCTACCTGCTTTGCACTATTTGCAGCGGTGAAGAATCTGTCCGTTATCTATGCAAGGTGGTGTTGCGTAAGCTTAGGAAGTAGACTAATTCTCGAATTATTTATTAGGTAATATATTCCGTATGTAATCGATTTATGGAGTCGTTGAAATGAATAATAGGCAGAAAATATGGATTCTTACAATTAACGATAACGGTAATTACGGTAACCGGCTGCAAAACTATGCACTGCAGAAGGTGCTTCAGCAGTATGCCAACGTAAGTACGATTAATGCTTTCGGTCAGGAGTCTTCCGCTCTGTCTTTTGCTCTCAAGAAGACAATGCGACCGTTGAAGAAGTACTTGTCCTTCATTCTCAGCAAACATTTCAATATCAATCTGCAGCGTGATCGTTCTTTTATCGACTTCACCAAACGTTTCGTGGATGATTCGCAACTTGCCCTATCAATCTCTCGTGGACTCTCTCATAAGCCAAGTGATGATGATGTTTTCGTCATAGGCTCGGATCAGGTGTGGAATGATCGTTGGGTAAATGATGACATGCTCAAGCTTCGTCTCGGAAGCTATTTTCCTGAAGGTCGCATAATTTCATATGCCGCCAGTTTCGGAGTGTCGCAGGTGGAGGATACGTCTCGTGCGATTTTCGCGGAGTATCTGCCTCGAATCACATCCATTTCCGTTCGTGAGGATCAGGGAAAGGAATTGGTTTCCCTGCTTTCCGGAAGGGATTCCGAAGTCGTGCTCGATCCGACGCTTATGGTCAGTGCGGATGATTGGAGATCGATTATTCCAGGCGACTTCGTTCCAGCTGATGAGCAGTACGTTTTGACCTATTTCTTGGGAAAGCCTTCTTCGGAGCAGGAAAACACCATTCAAAATTACGCTCGTGAGTATGGATGCCGGATTCGTCGCATGCTTGATGTCGATGATCCTGAAACCTATGTGGCGGGTCCCCGAGAGTTTGTCGAGCTTTTCTCTAAAGCGCGATATGTGTTTACCGATTCGTATCATGCCTGCTGCTTCTCCATCCTTTTCGGAAAACAGTTCAAGGTCTTTAATCGTGCGGGCGTATCTGCGTCCGGGAATATGAATTCCCGTATGCAGACTTTGTTCCGGTTGTTCGAGCTTGACAATATGATGGATTCGGATTCGCAGTTGTCCTCTATTGACTATGAACGAGTGAACCATCTTCTTCAGGTTCGCCGTAAGGAGTCGGGTCAATGGCTTCGGAATGCCTTGAGCCAAGTTGGTGTCAAGGACTGAATTCCCTACTCGGTTTCATTGTCGAATCGATACATTTTAATTAGTGTAATTGAAGTATGAGAGGTGACTGTAATGAGTGAATCGCATGTCATTGAAAAAGTTATTGCATCTCCTGATAAAGATGCGATAGGAGGCATTGCATCGTATTACATTGGATGCGGATCATGTGCGTTTCTTGATCCTGCCTTCCGCATCGTACGGAATATGGATGGATGCTATCAGGCCTCTGTCGTTGGCCAGGTCAATGACTGGCAGGCGGCCGCGCGGGTTTGTCCGTTTGCCGGGACAATCAGCGAGGATCAAATAGGTAAAGAACTGTTTGGTGCTCAGGAAGGGGTATCGCATAATAAATATCTCGGCTATTATCTGGATACATATGTCGGATACGCGAAAGTCGATGGTTGGCGTGCGCGTGGTAGTTCAGGTGGCATGATTAGCTGGTTGGCCGCGAAGATGCTTGAAGAAGGTCTTGTGGATGCCGTCGTCCATGCGAAGGATGGTCCTGATCCCGAGCATATGTATACCATTCAGGTTTCACATACCGTTGAAGAGCTCAATAGCGGTGCGAAGTCCAAATATTATCCTGTCGAAATGAGTGAGGCGCTCAAATATGTTCGCACGCATGATGAGCGTTTTCTGTTCATCGGTATTCCTTGTTTTGTAAAAGCCGTGCGATTGCTTTGCAGAGAGGATTCCGTACTTCAGGAGCGTATCAAGTACTGTATCGGGCTGGTATGCGGTCATCTGAAGTCGGATTTCTTTGCAAAGGCCGAGGCATGGGAGTCTGGAGTTCCGCTGGACCGTATTGCTCGAGTTGACTTCAGGCATAAGCTTCCGGATGGTCCCGCTTCGGATTATGCGGTCGAAGTCGAGCGCACCGATAATGCCGCCCCCGTGATCAAGCGCACGGCTGATCTTTCAACGACCAACTGGGGGTTGGGCTATTTTAAATACAACGCCTGCGACTATTGCGACGATGTTCTTGCGGAAACGGCTGACGTGACATTCGGCGACGCGTGGATTCCGAAGTACGTATCTGATGGAGCGGGATGCAACGTCATCGTCATTCGGAATCAAGACGTCCGTGATTTGCTGATGCGTCATCGAGATGAGCTTGTATTGCATGAGGCGACTGCTGATGAGGTCTATCAATCACAGGCAGGTGGATTCAGGCATCGGCGTCAAGGACTGTCGTATCGGCTGCACGTGCATCGTGAACGTGGTGAGTGGACGCCTACGAAACGTGTGAAGCCTTCTTTGGAGGGAATCAGCGAACAGCGTCAAGAGATATACGCATTCCGTACCATTCTTAAGAATGAGAGCTTCGTCGCTTTCCGCAAGGCCGTATCGCAAAATGATTTCTCGGTGTTCAACAAGCATATGAACCCTATAGTCAGGCGATACAACAGGGTGAGCATGTCGCTTAAAAAGAGACTCCGCAGAGGCATCAAGAAAATCCTCAAGAAGGTTGCGCCTCATTCTCTTGTCGCCGGAATCGAAAGATTCTATCAGCAAGTGGTGAAGAGGTAGCACAGTGGCGTAGGTGCGCAGCATGATGCTGCGCACCTACGCTATGCCCTGATTATCGTGCGGTTGCTTTCGGTGGAAATCACGATTGCCGCGGCGGCGAAGAGAGATATCATCATCAGGTTCGGCGGGAAATGGTAGGTCCTGTCCATGCAGAAGGCGGCTGTCACGCATAGGATGCCCATGGCGATGGTGCGCCCGTGGGCAAGCTTCCAGCAGTATCGGACCAGACAGAGCAGACCGCCATAGAAGGCGACGGTGCCGATGATGCCGAAGTTGAAGAAGAATTCAGGCAGTCCTTCGCCGATGAGGTTCATGCCAGCTGATTTTCCGAAGAAGAACAAGCGAAGCAACGGCAACGCACTCAATTGGCCGATGATTCTGAAGCTGTTGGCCCACTGGTCCGTTCGGCCGGCCGCCGTCGTGTCCTGTGTGGTGTGTACGACGTTCCTCTCCCAGAATTGTTCGAGTATCGTTCCCTGCGCGACCAGCGCGACGACGCCCACGATGCAGATGACGGCGATCAGAACCAGAATATTCTGACGCTTCCTCGGCGGCAGCTGATTGAGGAACGAGATGACCATGAAGACGCACATGATCGCGAAGGGGATGACGCTGGAACGGGAGCCGCAGATCATGACGCCCACCACCGAGGAGATGGTCGCGACCATGCGCAGAGCCCCCCATCCACCAGACACCGGCAGCCGCGACATGAGGAACGAGAACGCCAACACGTTGAAGATGCCGTACGAGTTGCCATTCTGGAACGTCGAGATGATCTTGGTGTCGGCTGTGTCCGTCGTGGTGGACATGCCGATCGGCTTATCGAGCAACGACTGACCGTATGTGTAGGTAAGGCCCTCCACCGAGGTCTTCTCCACACCTCCGACGAATTGGATGAGGCCGTAGACGTTGACGATGATGGTGGCCACGATGACGATTCGGGTCAAGGTCTCCGGCTTGAGCCGCAAGGCGGCCACGCCGACGAGCGGGGAGGCGAGCACGATAAGCGTCTGTGCAAGATCGAACGGTTTCGTGCCGTCCGTCAATCCCAATACGAACGTCACCATGCCGAAGGCGAGCAACGTCCAATACGCCACGTTGAAACCGCGGATCTTCTGGATGAATCCGATGGTCTCGTTCGGATTCTTCAATACCACGAGCGCTGACAACAGGATGTTGAGCGTAAGCGGGATGCCTCCCAGCTGCACTCCGGCTTTGGGAATCGCCATGGTGACGAAGACATACAGTGCATCTAACATGAGTCTGCTCTCCTGACGGTTCTGGAGCCCGATGCGTGTTCTCTCATAAATCACGCATTATCATACGTTGCGGCATGTATTCTGGATTGAGCGCAGTGCACGGGGCTCCGCTCTTCAGAATCAGGAACGCCTTCTCGACATCCCCAATGCCTCTGGCAATAGTCTGCGGATAATCTCATGTGCAATCAGGGCGATGATTATGGTGATGCCGACGATTAATGCCAGCATGAGGCCGTTCGTTCTTGCCGTCTCGGACGACACGTGCAGGATTTTCGAAACAAGGACGATGACGATGCGCTTGATCGGATCGTGCACGCACATGATGGTCAACGAGGCGGAGCCGAGATAGCGCAGAATCCTGTCATCCAACGCGATGCAGAGCAGGAAGGTGGCCGTGGTTCCGATAACGGCGGTGACCGCCAGCAGTGCCACGTTGGATACCACGGCATTGTTCAGGTCGATGCGCAATCCTGTCCACAGCGTCAGCGAGGCGACAGCTCCGAACAGAAGCGCGGCCGGAAGACATAAAGCCAATCGGGGGGGGGTGTCCAGTTTTCGGAGGTTGCCAAGAAACGGCAGCAATGGTTTCGCGAGATATCCGATGGCGAAGCAACCGTAGGCGAACGGTACGATGTCAAGCGCGAACGGCAGGCGGAATGTGGCGTTCACGAAACGCGTCATGCCATAGCCGGCGATGAACATCAGCACTCCGGACACCGCGACCATGACGCTGAGCGGCACGCCGGTCTTCGCGACGTGTTTGAGGAGGGCGTAGATGACAGCGAACAGCATCTCAGTCACGAACAGGCACGGCAGGAACCACAGCACCACGTTATACGGATTGTATTGAGTGCCGCCGCGGGCGAGAAAGATATTGAGGAACGCGTCGACAACGGAGTAGTTGCCGGGGCGCAGACGGCGTTCGATCAACGCCCAATAGGCGAAGGTCAGCACCGCGAACGTGAGGTAGGGGACCAGAAGCCGTCGGGCTTTGCGCGTCGCCGTATCGCGTAGCGGGTGTTCTTTGAACAGCAGACCGGAGATGATGAAGAACAACGGCATGTGGAACGCGTACAGCGTACGGTTCAACGGCATGACGAGCGAGGCATGACCCAGCACCACGAGGATGATGCCGAAACCTTTCGCCGAATCAAGCCACGGATACCATGTCCGGGAGGATGACGGTGAACCTGTTGATACATCTTTATGACGGGCAGCGGGCATATCGTGACCTTCTTCTCTTGTGTCGATTCCGCTTTTACATCATATGAGAAGGGCTGATTTCGCGGTGTCGGAACGAATCGTACCTGGTTCGCTAGGATGAAATCGTATTCGTGACGAATGGAGGTGCGCCATGGCGGACAGGTATCGGGTGCTGATGTGCCGCGACCATCCGGTTCTGGAATACGAGTATTTCGAGACCGGCGGCTATGCGCTGCGCACGGTGGAGGTGTTCGACGAGCGGCGCATCCCCTTGGGCATGTACGTCGATGGGAAACCGAAGCCGGACGGTGAATCGATCACCTCGTGGTGGCGTGGCCGCGGCATCCCCGTGACGCGCGACGGTCTCCGTTCTCTTCTGGCCGCCGGCGGCATCGAGCCCACGGGCGACATGCTGGACCGTTCGATGGGACTGAGCCTGTCCGACCAGTACTGGGTGCGGCCCGCCGGACGCGACGATCTTGCATGGCCGAACGTGAACTTCTTCCACAACGATTTCGACGAACGGCTTGGCAGGGCCCTGTTCCTCGGTCATTCGTCACGCATCGGCGACGTGAACACGCCGGACATCACCAGTGCCGGCGACCTGCCGAAACGATGGATCATCGGCGACGACGGCGTCAGGCGTCTGGTCAAGGCGGGACGTACCGGACAGGAGCCGGACAACGAACGCATCGCCTACGAGGTGGCGTCGCTGCTGGGCATCGACCACATCGAATACCGCGTCGGACGAGCGGAAGGCAAGCGCGTATCCGTCTGCGACGAAATGCTCTCCGACAGCGAAGAACTGATCGCCGGCGGCCAGATCAGGAACATCTTCCGCGAAGGCCGCAACGACGAGCGGAAGGATATCTGGCTCGACGCGTGCGAACGACTCGGCATGCCACGTGAGACCGAAGAGCATGCCACCGACGATTTCCTGTTCCTTGATTTTCTGTTGCGCAACACCGACCGCCATTACAACAATTTCGGTCTCATCCGCGACGTCGAGACGTTCGCGATACGACACGCCCCCATCTTCGACAGCGGCGACAGCCTCTGGAACGGCATGGAGCCGGAGTCGATGTCGAACGACGATTATGTCGCGAAACCGTTCTGGGTCGACGATTGGGGTGACCGGCCCAACGCATACCGACAGCTGGCGTCGATTCGGGATCGGGATCGGTACGATCTGACCGCGCTGGACGCGGTGCCGGATCTCATCCGGGACCAGCTCGCCACGAACGCGCGACTATCTCCAGCCGTCATCGACGCGATCTGCAGGGCGATGACGCAGCGGATCGCAATCATCCGCGACCAATGGTGACGTTGGTGACATCGCCTGTCCAGTCGCCCAGATGAACAGCCAGAAGGCGTAGAAAGCGTATGCCTCATACTGACAGTACAGGTAGGCGAGCAGCAGCAGCCATGCCACGGTGACGGCATCCCATCGCCGGTTGCGTGTGACCTGCCACAGCAACGCGACGACCAGCGCGACGAGCACAAACAGACCGAACTCCGCGACGATCGACACATAGGCGTTCATCGAGAACGCGGAGGAATCGGCCACATGCGCGAGGCCGCTCATCTCCGCCGTCATCGAGCCATGCCGTTCCACCACCCATGCGGACGCGTGCGGGAATCCCCGCCGCATCGCCTCGCCCAGATTGCCCGCGCCGAAGCCGAACAACAGGTGCGCCGGATCGTCGAAACCGGCGAGCATGGGGGAGAGGGAACGGAACAGCCGCGCCGACATCGACGCATCCCCGTTCCACAATCCCCGTCGCCAGATCGCGAACAATCGCGGATTCGTCGCCACGGCGAGAATCGTCGCGACCACGAACACGCACACGGCGGCGATCGCGCCACGCCACAGCGTCGCACGCCGGAAACGCCGCCACGGCGCCAACGCGACCAAGCACGCCACAGCCGCCACCAGCGTATCGACGACGATGCGCGACCCCGCGCCCATCGCCACCGCGCCGAACGCGAAACACGGCACCAGCACGGCGATCCTGCGGTCGCGGGTCAGCCAATACGCGGGCAGCAGCACGCCGAACAGATGCATGCCGATATAGGAGGGTTCCGCAAACAGGAACTGCGGACGGGCCGCCACGTAATTGCGCTGCATCATCCGCATGAACCACGTGTGGAGCGTGTTCAGATGCGCCTTGATCGACACGAACTCAAGCACGCCGACCGCGAACGCGCACCAATACGCGACCACCAGCACGGTCACGACCGAGGTGACGGGCAGCCGCTTGATCCGGAGCGCGATGTCCAACGAGGCGAGGCACGCCAATCCCAGCATGACGGCGACGAACGAGACCAACGCCCGCAGCGGATGGAACGCCACCGTCGCCCATCCGAACACGCTCATCGCGAGCAGTACGACGGGAAACCACATCCAGAACCGGTAGACGCGCATCACGCGCGGCAGCATCCTGGCGTTCAGCACGACATACGCGGCGAACAGCACCGGCGAGACGGGATTCCAGAACGGCATCGACAACCCCACGCGCAGACCGTCCACCGGCAGCAGGGCGATCGCCGCATAGAACACGAGATCGGAACGGTCGATGATGCCGAGCCTGCGCATGAACGTTCGAATCCCCCAATCGTCGGATGACATACGCGCCCATCATGCCCCACCGCATTGACCGCACGGTACGGAAGACCGCAAATGTGACGGAACTGGTGTCGTTCCACGGAAGCGATGCCGGAACGGTTAGCCCCTGCGGTTATACTGCCAAGAAGATTCACGCGGATTCGACGCGAACCCATACGGGTGTCCTCGGACATGACTGACCGTACGGAAGCACAAGAGAGAAGTAGGAGAGACCGTTGGCATCGGAAACCCCCGAACAGGACGTGAAGATCGTGGAGCAGACGCCCGCCGTCGCCGTCATCGGCGGACGCGCCGAAACCGACAATCAGGATTCCGGCCTGACCATCGTGGACATGCTGCGCATGGTCGGCAAGCACTGGCTCACCGCCGTCATCGTGTTCATCATCGTGGTCGGCGCGGCCGCCGGATTCACGTTCACCCGCACCAAGCAGTACACGGCCACCGCGCAGATGTTCGCCAGCTACAACAGCGTGGCCGCCGATTCGAGCTACAACAACGTGGGCGTGCAGTCCACCGCCGGCACGTACATCGCCAGCCAGCTGACCAGCTACCCGAACCTCGTGAAGACCAGCGCCGTGCTGCAGCCCGTGGTCGAGGAGCAGGGCGGCGGCCTCACCGTCAACGGCCTCGCCGGCATGGTGACTGCCACGAACCCCGATGGCACGTACATGCTCAACGTGTCCGTCATGAGCCCCGACCCGCAGCAGGCCGCCGACCTCGCCAACAACGTCGCCAAATCCCTGTCCGACGTGGTCGCCTCCGAGCTGTACTCCTCCGGCGAGAAGTCCATCGTCAAACTGTCCGTCGTGCAGAAGGCGCAGACTCCCGGATCGCAGAGCTCGCCGAACGTCGCGCTCAACCTCATCGCCGGCGCGCTCATCGGCCTCGTCCTCGCGTTCGTCGCCGCCGTGCTGCGCGACCTGCTGTCCCGCCGCGTCCAGGACATCTCCGATCTGCAGGCCATCGCCCAGAACGCGACCGTCGTCGGCATCATCCCCAAGGACGAGTCGCTCGACGACACGAAGCCGATCGTCGTGATCAAGCCGGACGGCTCCATCGCCGAGGAATTCCGCCGCATCCGCACCAACCTGTCGTTCACCACGTCCAAGGACGGCGACAAGGGCCGCCTCATCGTCGTCACCTCGTCCATGCCGTCCGAAGGCAAGACCACCGTCTCCTGCAACCTCGCCGCCACGCTCGCTGAGAACGGCGCCGCCGTGCTGCTCATCGACGCCGACCTGCGCCACCCGTCCATCGCGAAGCGACTCGACATCGAAGGCAACGTGGGTCTCGCGCACGTGCTCTCCAACCAGGCGACCGTCAAGGACGTGGTCCAGCGCTACTGGAAGCCGAACCTGCACATCATGCCCGCCGGTCCGCGCATCCAGAACGCGTCCGTGCTGCTCAACTCCACGATCATGCACAACCTCGTCAAGCAGGCCGTGCAGCAGTACGACTACGTGATCATCGATACCTCGCCGATGAGCGTCGCCAACGACGCCGCCGTGTTCGGCCAGCAGGGCAACGGCGTGGTGCTCGTCTCCGGCAAGGGCGTCACGTTCAAGCGCGCCCTGCGCGGCACCGTCACCGAACTCGACGAGCTTGACGTGCCGATTCTCGGCTTCGTGTTCAACCTCGCCGACCAGCAGAAGAACGGCGGCTACGGCACGTACTACTACTACGGTTCGTACTACCACTACGGCGAGTACGGCTACGGCGACGACGACGGCAAGAAGAAGGGCCGCAAGAAGGCCGGCAAACGCGCCCGCAAGTAGCGGGGCTCGCAGATAGCGAAGCCCGCAGGTAGCGGATCACCACCGTTTCCCCCGATCGCCCCCTGTTCCCTCATCGGGACAGGGGGCGATGCGTTGCCGGGGCGGCTCGTTCCCCCGGAGTGAACCGTGATGGGACCGGACCAGGCAGAGTCGGTGCCCCGTTGTGGTTGTGGCGTGAATATTTGGTCGCGGCGGAGCATCGCGATAAACTGGTGCCGGAACAACGAAAGGAGGAAAGATGGCATCATTGACCGGACTGTACGCGGTTGAGGAGGATTCTCCAGAACATGAGTATCTCCGTATGTGTGATATGCCGCTTCCTCAGGATGTGATGGAATACCTGCAATCGCAGGACGGGGAGTCTTTGGAGGACTCGACTCGTCTGTTGTACGCCTGATTCCGGGATAATCACCATGTCCAGTGGTAGTTCACTCATCGATTTCCGTTTCGTGCGCAAGGGTGATGAACGGCTCTTCCCCCTATTTACCTGCACGGTTCCGGTGCCGCGGAATCGCGAAGTCGATGGAATATGGGTCAAGGGCGAATCGTTGCACCCGTATCCATGGGAGCTGCTCGTGCAACGTCTGGTTCGTCACAGCGCTCTGTATCTGAGTTCCGATAATTGGATCCGTGTGGGCATTGCTGACGACGGGGAGATCGCAACGTATTGTGCCGTCGCCCGGAAAGCCGCCGGCAACGGGCTGCAGGCGAAATTCATGGCGTATGTCGATATCCGTAACGAGCGGAGCGCCCGGCTGTTCCATGATTTCGGATTCGAACGAATACGTTGTCTCGATCCCGACCGCCGTGGCAATATATTTGCGATTTGGGCGTTGAGATAACCGATCTACAAGACGAATCGCTCCTTCGCTGATACGGTTCGCTCCTTGGTTTGCGACGGAAACCGTGGCGAGCCAAGGAGCGAACCGTGATGAGACCGAGGTGGGGCGTCACAACCCCGGACCGAACCGTGGCGGAGTCGGAGCGTGCGGGTGCCCCGGATTCAGGCGGCCTTCTTGCGGCCGCGGCGCTTCATCGTGCCGGCGACGGCGGAGGCGGCGTCGAAGACGGCGGCCTTGTCGTCCGCGTAGAACGAGCCGGTCACCTGCTGGTAGGCGACCTCGCCCTCCGGAGCCTCGGGCAGTTCGAAGAACGCGGAGACCGCGGCGAGCGGGGCGGCGTCCTTCACACTCACGGACGTGGTCTGCTTGCCTTCCGGCTTGCTGAACTTCACCGCGTTGTCCGCCTTGGCGGTGGTGGGGACGATCGCCACCTGACGGGTCTTCTCGTTGACGAGCACCTTCACGTACGCGGGGAAGCCGAGCACCTGGGCGGTGGCCTTGTTGAACCGCACCGCGTTCGCGGTCACGGTCATCGTGATCTTGCCGACCGGCTTGACCAGCCGGACTTCCTCAAAACCCTGCAGAACGGATGCCATAATATCCTCCTCAACACGACTAATTGACGGTCGATAATAATTTGAATTGTCAATCGTCATTATAACGCAATTATTGGATGAATTATATTGCGTAATTCGCATATGTATTGGAAGTGTATTGTTTGCCGGTTGAGCATCCGCATAAGCAAGCCGACTGTCTTCGTGATCCGACCAATTCGTGAAGCGAATCGCGGGATTTATGGTCCCACGCCATGCCGCGAGCGTGGGGGGTGTTGGGTTGGGAGCGTGCGGTGTGGAGTGCGGATGGCGTATGCGTGTGGATGTGTGCTCCACAAAGTGGAGCGGAATTGTTGTATGGAGCGTGGATGCTCCACACAACATGGTTGGAGCGATTCGATTAAGGAGTGTGGCGCGATATTGCTCCACACACTACGGAAAGCACCCGTATTCGCGTGAGTGTGGCGCGATATTGCTCCACACTCACGCATCCACCGTTATGTCGCGCTTGCGTGGAGCGTTGGTGCGCCACACATGTTTGCCTGCACCGTCGTGTGGAGCACGGAGCCACGTGCCCCGCCGTCTACGCCAGCGCGGCGGCGAGACGCTTGAACAGGCGCACGATCGTGTTGTGCGCCTCCACGAACGCGGCCATGCCCCGGCCCTGCGGGTCCGCCACATCCTCCGCCTCGGGCAGCTGCGGGCGCAGCAGCCCCGCATTGTCGATAACCGAGCCGATGCGCTCCTCGACGTTCGCCCCCTCGATCCAGCCTTCGCGTTTCGCCGCCTCGCACAGGTTCGCGAAATCGGTGATCAGGAACGTGCGACGCGCCACAAGCGGCGATTCGACGACGATGTCGCCGCGCTGACGCTCCTCGAAGCACAGGATCAGATCCGCGCCGGACGCGATGGACGGCGTGATGCGACGCGAACGGAACGCGGCGATCGCCGCCCCGTCGATGCGGTCGCGGCGCATCAGGTCGGCCGCGTCCCGCGAGATCGCATGGTCGTGCAGGCCGCGCGTGCCCGCGGAGGCGAATTCGAGCGAATCATCGGAGAAGAAGTGGGGCGCCAGCAGCTCCGCCATCGCGGAACGTGAGACGTTGCCCGTGCAGACGAACAGAATACGCATGCTGAACATGGTAGGAACGGGTGCGACAATCGCGTGGCACGGCTCGCGATACAGTGGACGACGTGACAGGCATCGAGGAACTCAGCATCGAACCGGACGGCGCGAACGCCACGCGCGGGACCGAAACCGCAATCGGGCCGGACGGCACCGGCGGCCATCATGGCGCACGGTACCGCCGTCATCGTGAGAAACGCATCCTGCGCGACACGTGGCTCGTCATCGTCGCCGTCGCGCTGTCCGCGATCATCCTCATCGGCGCGTATCTCGCGATCTCCGCGGCCATCGTCGCCAACGAGGTGCGTCTCGCCGCCGCCGAAGTGAGCGACGTGCGCGGCATCGACCTGACCGCGGACGGCTCCGCCGCGAAACTCAAGACCACCGCCGACGGACTACGCAGGCACGTGGACGCCGCCTACGCGCACACCTCCAACCCGATTTGGGCGATGATGGCGCACGCGCCGCGCTACGGCGGCGACGTGCAGGCCGTCCGCGACGTCGTCGACGCGCTCCACACCGTCGCCGACGACGCGCTGCCGCCCATGGCCGACGCCGCCGACGACGTGAACGTCTCCGCGATCGGCGTGACCGACGGCACGATCAGCGTGCCGGGACTCGACACCGCCGCGCCGAAGCTCGCACGCGCCAACCAGGCCGTGCAGCGCGCGAACCGCGAACTGCAGTCCATCGACGGCGTGACGCTCGGCGCGCTGCAGCGGCGGCTGGAACCGGCGCGGAAGCAGTTCCTCACGTTCGCGCGGCTCAGCGACGACCTGTCGCGCGCCGCGCAGGTGCTGCCCGGCATGCTCGGCACGGGCGGCGGCACGCGCAACTATCTCGTGCTCGCGCAGAACAACGCGGAGATCCGCGCCACAGGCGGCATCGCCGGCTCGCTGGGACTCGTGACCGTGAGCGACGGCCACGTCGAGATGCACGATTTCGTGCCGGCCTCCGGCTTCGGCGAACTCGACCAGCCGGTCGTCGAGCTCACCGACGGCGAAAAACAGATCTATGGCGACCGTCTCGGCGAATTCATGCAGGACGTGAACTTCACCCCCGATTTCTCGCGCGCCAGCCAGCTTGCCGCCTCCATGTGGAACACGAAATACGGCGACCGCATCGACGGCGTGATCGCCATCGACCCCGTGTTCCTGCAGCGGATGCTCGCCGTCGCCGGCTCCGTGCGCGTTACGCAGGGGGCATACGCGGCCACGCTCGACGGCACGAACACGGTCTCCACGCTGCTGAGCGACGTCTACCGCAACCTGCCCGACAACGACGACCAGGACGCGTTCTTCTCCGCCGCCTCCAAGGCCGCGTTCGACAAGCTGCTGCATTCCTCCGGCGTGGATGCGGCCAAGCTCGCCTCCCAGGCGGTCGCCGCGGCCGGCGACGGGCACCTCAACGTGTGGAGCGCGAACGAGAACGAGCAGAAGCTGCTCGCCGGCACGACGGTCGGCGGCACGCTCGTCACCAAGGATTCCGGCGCGTACCTCGGCATGGCCGGCGCCGCGCCGAAGCAGGTGATCGGCGTGTACTACAACGATTCGATGGCCTCCAAAATGGACTGGTACCTGTCGCGCGACGTGACCGACAAGGTGACGCGCACCTACGCGGACGGGCGCGAGGAGCACGAGGTGACCATCACGATGCGCAACACGCTCGACGCCTCGCAGGTGGATTCCCTGCCCGGCTACGTGGTCGGGACGCTGGAGAACGGGGCGACGAAGGGGAGCGTGCAGTTCATCACATACCTGTATGCGCCGGCGGGCGGCGGCATCCCGTCGTACGAGGCGACCGGCGGCGTCGTGAACGGTTCCGCATCCGGCACGAAAGGCGACGTGTACGCGCTGCACGACGGGCTCACCGTCATCGGCAAGCAGCTGAGCATCGCGCCCGGGCAGACGGCCACGATCCGCGCGACCGTCGTCACCGCGCCCGGCACGGTCGCGGGGCAGACCGTCGTGCGCGAGACGCCGCGCATCCGGTAGCGCGCCGCCTCGCGCTGGCGGGTCCTGCTACTGCAGCGCCTGGAGCGCGAGCAGCACGGCCGCCGCGCCGAGACAGACGATGATGAGCAGGACGAGATCGAGCGCGACCAGGAAACGCTCGCGGCGGTGGCGGCGACGGATGCGCTGGATGTGCTCGTGGCTCATGCGCATGCCGCGGCGGCGCTTCGGCGCCTCGACCGCGGTCAGCGGCACGGCGGCGTCGATAGCGTCGATGTCGATGACGTTCGCGGCGTCGTCCGCGGCGGTGTTCGCGGCGCGGGCGACGGCCGGCGGCGCGGGCGGTTCCGACGGCGGCGTCGATGCCGCCGGTGTCGATGACGATGGCGTCGTCGGCGTGATGGTGGACATACGGACTCCTTGTGATTGATGATCGACGCGTTCCCGGCGTGTCGCCGGCGGTTTCCCGCCGTCGATTCCGCGTGCGCGTGATGTAACCGCTGACATGCGCCGCAAACGATGTCATATTCCACGATGTGGAACGATGAAATCCACGGATAGGAACGCGTTATAAGCGCGACGCAACCCATGTTACCCCGTTGTTAACCTGAAACGGTGCCGTTTCGTCGCCCCCCCCGTGCTAGGGTTGCAGACAGCGGGAGAGGAAATGTGATATTTCAATGCAAGCTGTTTTCCCTCTGCCACTCATAATCGAAGACTTGTATGTGTTGCGTGCGCGGCAGGTACCCGCGCACTGGAAGGAACAAGAGATGAAGAAGATTTCCGCAATCGTGGCCGCCATCGCCACCATGCTGCTCTCCGTGTTCGCCTTCGCCCCGTCCGCCATGGCCGCCGACTACTCCGCGACCATCACCCCGGGCACCACCGAGGGCGCCGCCACCATCACCGTGACCGTCGACGCCGCCACCGCCGAGGCCTACCCGTTCATCGCCGTCCAGTACGACGATGCCGAGGTCACCTCCGTGGTCCCGGCCGCCATCAAGACCACCCAGTGGTACGAGGTCGCCACCACGTTCACCAAGCAGGCGAACGGCGACTACACCAAGCTGTTCAAGGTCACCACGCTGAACTGCAAGGACGCCACGATCACCGTCCTCGGCGCCAAGGACGCCAACGGCACCGGCGAGACCACGCTGGAGACCAAGAAGGTCTCCTTCGCCAACACCTGCCCGACCAGCGGCTCCAACGCCGCCGCGGGCACCGGCTCCAACGGCGCGACCGTCGCCAAGACCGGCGCCAGCATCATGCCGTACGGCATCGCCGTGCTGCTGATGGTCGCCGCCGGCGTGGCCATGTTCGCCGTGCGCAAGACCAACGCCCGCTGAACGCGAGCCTGACGCATAACGGTGTGGCTGCGTAGGCCGCACCGCCGCCCCGAATCCCCCGGTTCCCCGACGGAACCGGGGGATTTATGTTGCCCCCATACCCATGGTGCGGCAACACACTTTCTCCATAACCCCGGAATGGAGCCGTTTTCGGCGACCGCACCATGGGGAGTTTGCCGCACCATGGGATAGGGGGACGTGGGGATTTTATAATGGAGGGGTTGTAGCGTCGTTGGAAAGGAATGGGGTTATGCGCATCAAACGGGGATTCGTCATGCGTGACGTGGCGGGACAGACCGTCATCATCGCCACGGGGGAGGCGTCGAAGACGTTCCAGGGCATGATCCGCGTGAACGGCACCGGCAAGATCGTCTGGCAGGGGCTGACCGACGGGCTTGACGAGAACGCCATCGTCGACCGTGTGACCGCGGAATACGACATCGACCGTGCGACCGCCGCGCACGACGTGGCCGCGTTCATCGGCCAGATGCGCGACAATGGGTTCCTCGCCGAGTGAACGTGCGTAACGGGCGGGTGAAAGACGCGGACGATGCCGACGGTGATGCCGCCGGCGCGGGCGGTACCGGCGCGGATTCCGGCGTCGTCGCGACGGACATCGAAGGCGTGCTCGCACGCGAGGGCATGCTGGTGAGCACCACCGTGGGCGTCAGCATGCTGCCGATGCTGCGCAACCGACGCGACACGATCGTCATACGGCCGCTCGCGCCCGGCGAACGGCTGCGCGTCGGCGACGTGCCGTTGTACCGTGTGGGGGAGCGGTACGTGCTGCACCGCGTGATCGGCGTGCACGACGGCTGGTATGCGATCCGCGGCGACAACTGCGTCGCCACCGAACATGTGCGCGACGGGCAGGTGCTCGGCCGGTTGACGGAATGCTACCGGGGATCGCGGCACGTGGTGTGTGACGAATCCCGCGGGTACCGCCTGTACTGGCGCATGTGGCTGGCGACGTGGCCGCTGCGGCGTTGCTGGAAGGCGATGCGGCACGCCGTGGGACGCGTGCTGCGGCTGTTCGGATGGAAGGGTCTGCGTCGCGGTCCGCTGTGACGGCGGATCCGACATCGATTTCGATGATATGGCAAGCCCCCTTGCGATGTGCAAGGGGGCTTGCCATATCATCTCATCCGTGCATCAGTAGCTGTGATGGGTCTGCCAGTAGGTGTAGGCGCCGGTGATGCCGCCGTAGCGGCCGTTGCAGTAGCTCACGAACCACTTGAACTGGGTCTGGTAGTTGTCGGCCCAGTCGGCGCCCGCGGAGGCCATCTTCGAGCCGGGCAGGGCCTGCGGCAGGCCGTACGCGCCGGAGGAGGCGTTCGTGGCGTGCGGGTTCCAGCCGGACTCGTGGTTGATGATGTACACGGCGGCCGTGAAGTCCGCCTCGCTGTAGCCGTTCTCGATGAGCCAGTCATGCGCCCACGTCTGCATCTCCGAGGCCGGCACCGTGGTGCCCAGTGAGCTGGACGAGCTCGACGACGAGCTGGACGAGGACGAGGTGGAACCGGTGCCGACGAGCACGATCTTGTCGGTCGGGGCCTCCTTCACGTAGGAGGCGAACACATTCGAGGAGACGATCTTGCCGCCAGCACGGGTGACGAGGCTCGTCGTCTCCATCGTGCCGACCTTGCCTTCCTGCTGGACCTTCTCCTGGCCCTTCGGCAGCGCCTCGGTCTCCTTCTTCACCGTGTTGAACGCGATGTCGCTGTCGCTGGTCTCCAGCGTGGCGCCCGCGCGTTCGATCGTGATGACCGTGGACTCGGTGACCTTCGTGTCGAGCGAGGGGGAGACCGTGTCGTCCGGGTCGAGCACGATGTCGCCGGCCTCGAGCACGGACTTCACGTCGGTGAAGCCGTCGCCGAGCACGGTGCGGGACTTGCCGTTGATCTTGACGGTCACATAGGAGGTGTCGCCGTTCAGGTCGCCGCGCGCGCCGCCACGCGACACGCCGAGCGCGTTGGAATCGGTGGCGGAGAATTCGGTGACGGCGGCGTGATGGTTCGACTGCTGGTAGAAGTTCCTCGACACGACGCCCGCTCCCGCAAGCATGCCCACCGCCGCGACGACGGCCGCGACCCGCATCCACTGGCGCCTGCTCAGGGACTTGAGAGTGGGGTTCTTCTTGCGATGATTCGCCATAGTGCTCCTTAACAAGGTTATCGTGCCGCTCGTTCGTTCGTACAGCGCACGCGGCACTCACTAGTCCACCAGTGTAGATGGCGCGATGAACATTGCGCTGCGGAATCGGCTACTCGGCCTCCTCCGAGGTGGAGGACTGGAGGGAATCCTGCTGGGTGGCGCCGCCGGAGTTCGAGCCGCCGGTGTTGCCGGAGTCTCCGGTGCCGCCCGCGTTGCCGGAATCGCCCGAGTTGCCGGAGTTCCCCGAGCTGCCGGTGTTGCCGGAGTTCGAGTTGCCCGAGTTCCCCGAGTTGCCGCCGGTGTTGCCGTTGCCCGTGTTCTCGTACGTGTTGCCGTAGTTGCCGTAGCCGTAGCTGTAGCCGTAGTTGTAGTTGTATCCGGTGTTGCCGTAGCCGTTGCCGGTGGCGCTCTGCGAGGCGCCCGTGTCGCCCTGTGTGGTCGTGGAGGCGTACGCGTTCATCGACTCGTTGACCGCGGCGGTGGCGTTCTGGATGTCGGTGAGCGCCTGCTGAAGGTCGGAGGCCTTCGGCTTGCTCTCCTTGAGCAGCGTGTTCGCCTTGTCGACCGCGGCCTGCAGCGTCTGGCGCGTCGCATCGTCCGCGACCGCGCCCTCGCTGTTCGTCAGCAGCGTCTGCGCGTCCGCGACCGCCTGCTGGAGCTGGGACTTCACCTGCGCCGCGTCGGCTTCATCCTTCTTCGCCTGGCTGTCGGTCACGGCCTTCGTGGCCGATTCGAGCGTCTTCGTGGAGGATGTGAGCGTGCTCGCGACCTTCGCGTTCCGCTTGGCGCGCGCGTCGAGTTCGGTGGCGGTGAGCGTCGTCGAACACGCCTGCGTCGCATCGGACGTGCGCGTCGTGTCCGACGTCTGCACCGTGTCGATCGCGTCGGACAGCTTCGCGAGCGTCGACGAGTCGGCGAGCTGGTCGGCGGTGATGCCCTGCGCGGACTTCGCCTTCTTCAGCGCGGCGGCGAGCGCGTCGTCCGCCTGGTCCGCGTCGTGTGCGGCGGTCTCGCACGAGTCGAGCGCGGCGTTGAACCGCGCCTCGTTGCCGGTGCGCTGGATGTAGCTGAACGCGGTGACGCCGGCCACGGCGGCGATCACCGCGATCGCGCCGAGCCCGATCAGGAACTTCTTGCGCGGCGAGACCTCCGGCTGCGCGGCGGCGGTCGCGGCATCCGCGCCGCCGCGCACGCCGGAGCCCTCGCGCGGAGCGGCGTCCGCGACCGCGCCGAGCGTGCCGGGCGTGGCGGGGATGGCGTTCGGGGCGATGACCGTGGTCTCCTCCGATTCGAGCGCCTGCCGGGCCGCGTCGGCGCCCGAACCGGCGCCGACCGGCGGCAGGACCGTCGTCTCGGACGTGGCCGTCGCCTGCGGCGCGGGCACGGCGGGCATGTCCGTCAGATTGTCGGACGCCGCGGCGGCGTCCTCCTGCGCGGGGACGTGCGGGAACGACAGGGACGCCTCGTCATGGTCGTTCCGGGCGGACTCGTCGATCGACGGGAACGTGAGCTCGGGGATGTCCCAGTCGCCGGCGCTCTTCGGATCGAGCAGCGATCCGGCGGGCGAATCGCCGAAATTCGGCACGTCCTCGCCGCGCCCGTCCGTGCCGTTCGCCATGTTGTCGTTCGCAGTGTCGTTCATACGCGCCATGTTCCTCTCAACCCCCTGCTTGTCCGTGTCGGCACCGTGCTCGTCGGCACCGCGTACACCCCATATCGCTGCCCCATATCATAGCGTGACGGGCGGCTCCCCGCATATGGGGAACCACCCGTCACCACGTCGGTCGCCTACGCGCGATTTTCGTGCGCGACACGCGCGTTGCGTCACGCTTGGGCGGATTCGGCCTTCGCAGCCGCCACGTCCAGCTTCTTCGCCTGGTCGATCAGATCGTCCAGATCCTCGGCGCGCAGGGCGCCCGCCTGCTGGAACACGACCGTGCCGTCCTTGACGATCATCAGCGTCGGCACCGCCTGGATGCCCGCGGCGGCCGCCAGATCCTGGTTCTGGTCGATGTCGACCTTCGCGAACACGATGCCCTTGTTCTCCGGCTTGTCGCTCGCCTCCTCGTAGATCGGGCCGAACGCGCGGCACGGGCCGCACCACGTCGCCCAGAAATCGACGAACACGATCTTGTTGCCCGTGATGGTCTTCTCGAACTCGGCCGAAGTGATCTGCGTGGTGGCCATGGGGACTCCTTCTTATAAGCGTTTGGTTACGCGTCTGCGTCGGTATCCAGTAAACCGTCACGGGGGAACAACGGGAAGGGGATTGGGCTGAAGGCTGAGGGGCGGGGCGGGGCCGTCGCCGGGTTGAACCACCCTCAGTCCGGCTGAGCCGGACAGCTCCCGCCGGCGGGAGCGGGGGTGGGGTTGTCGCTGGGGTGCGGGGACCACCCTCAGTCCGGCTGAGCCGGACAGCTCCCGCCGGCGGGAGCG
>NZ_NMWT01000002.1 GCF_002860365.1 Bifidobacterium parmae | reverse complement strand
CGGCAGGCCCGGGTCGATCGCCTTGACTACGTGCAACGGCACCGAATCCGCGGGAGGCTCCTGCGCGGCGGGCGTGCCGGCGGCGGCCGCGGAGGCCGGATCGGCCGTCGCGCCGGACGCGGCGACGGGCGCGGACGCCGCCGGCGTGACCGGCAGGTCGGTGCGCGAGTCCGCTTCGGAGAACACGATCGGCGGCTTGTCGTCCTCGTCATCGTGCGCGTTGACCGCCGACGTGACCTGCGCGTACGTGAGCGGCTCGATGTCGGCGATGCGTTCGAGCGGCGAACCGGCGGCAGCGTGACGCGCATGCTGCGCGTTGAAGACCGCGGTCGGCTCCCCCGCACGCAGATCGAGGATCTCGTCGACGGACATGTCGGCGGCGTCCGGCTCCTGACGAACCGTCGTGGACGCGGAATAGTCGAACAGGTTCGGCACTTCGGGCTCGGGGGTCGTGTCCGGTTCGATGCGGACGAAGTCGACCGGCACGTCGCCGAACTGGATGCGCATCGGCGAGGAGGGCAGCGGCACGTCACGGCCCGCGGGCAGGCGCATGAGCTCCGCCTTCTCGGTGACCACGTAGGAGCCGTTCGTCGAGTTCAGGTCGCGCAGCACCGCGCTTCCGTCCGCCGCCACGGAGAACCTGGCGTGACGCTTCGACATGGATTTGGTCGCGTCGTCGATCTCCAGACGGGCGACGCCCCCGTCCGGCAGCGGACGCAGCGGCTTGCGGCCGATTTCCAGGCTTTCGCCCGGGCGCACGTTCACCTGGTCCCCGCCCGCGACCTTCAATCGCCACTGGCTCGCCGTCTGCTCACTCACCGCGCGGCCTTCCTTTCTGATGATTTCACGCACTATTTCCTATTGTGTCATGCCCCGGTGCATTTGTTCGCATTATCGTCCGACGAATCGACAGAATCTCTGCTTAGACACCCTCGGAATACGGGAAACCCCGCATCCGGAAACGGGTGCGGGGTTCCTGCACGAAACAACGTGCGAAGCTGGTAATGAGCGGCCTTCCCGACCGCGTGCATTACTTGAGCTCGACGGTGGCGCCAGCGGCCTCGAGCTGCTCCTTGGCCTTCTCGGCGTCTTCCTTCTTGGCCTTCTCGAGGACGGCCTTCGGAGCGCCGTCGACGAGGCCCTTGGCCTCGGCGAGGCCCAGGTTGGTGATGGCGCGGACGGCCTTGATGACCTGGATCTTCTTGTCGCCGACGGCGGAGAGGATGACGTCGAACTCGTCCTTCTCCTCCTCGGCCGGGGCGGCGGCACCGGCAACGGCGGCGACGGCGGCGACCGGGGCGGCGGCCTCGACGTCGAACTTCTCCTCGAAGGCCTTGACGAACTCGGAGAGCTCGACCAGGGTCATCTCGCCGAAGGCTTCCAGCAGCTCATCGTTGGTGTACTTAGCCATTATGGCTTCCTTTCGATCTTTGGCGACGGACTGGATTGAAGAGGTGTGCCCGTCACCTAAAAACTTGGTTTCTTTTCAGTTATGACCGTTCGGTTCACGCGGCGGGGACGAACCCCGACCAGGCATGAATCAGGCGGCCTTCTCCTGCTTCTCGCGCAGCGCATCGATCGTACGCACGGCCTTGGTCGGCAGAGCGTTGAACAGGTACGCGGCCTTGGACATCGTGGCCTTGATGTCGCCGGCGAACTCGGCGAGCAGCTGCGGGCGGGACTTGAGATCCGCCAGCTTGGTGGCGCCTTCAGCGTCGTAGACGGTGCCATCGGCATAGCCGCCCTTGATGATGAGGGCTTTGTTCTCCTTGGCGAAGTCACGGATGGTCTTCGCAGCCTCGATGAAGTCGCCCTTCACGAAGGTGATGGCGGTCGGGCCGGCGAGAATCTCGTCGAGACCCTCGATGCCCGCTTCCTTGGCGGCGATGCGTGCCAGCGTGTTCTTTGCCACAGTGTAGGAAGTATCGCGGCCTAGCTTTTCACGCAGATCGGAGATCTGCGGAACGGTAAGCCCGCGGTACTCGGTCAGGTAGACCGCGTCAGCATCACGGAACTGAGCCGTAAGCTGAGCGACCACCGCTTCCTTTTCGGGCCTCTTCATGGCGTTCCTTCCTAAGTCGGCCGTTGACTTGAGGTTCGGGGCGCCTCGCCGGGCAATAAAAAAGCCCTGCGCGCAGGCAGAGCAACATAAGGCCGTTTCCGGCTCACCCGTAAATGGGCTTATATCTCTCAACCTGCGTTGGCTCGGCATGCCGAACTTCGAAGATGCACTCGCGCGCACCTCAACCAACGGTCTGTGGTTTACGAGTGGATAAATTACGTGGGGTCGCGGACATATATGGACACGGCGTGTCGCCGTGACAATCCCCTGCCTCGCGACTGCCGCCGCTCGGCCGGACCTATGGACGGTCCACCGGACCGTCCACCCACGGCCCGGCAGCGTGTCGCCGTGACAATCCCCCACCTCACGGCTGCCGCCGCTCGGCCGGACCTATGGACGGTCCACCGGACCGTCCACCCACGGCCCGGCAGCGTGTCGCCGTGACAATCCCCCTGCCTCACGACTGCCGCCGCTCGGCCGTCCGTCTCGCTCCCGCTGGCGGGAGCTGGCCGCCGAAGGCGGACTGAGGGTGGTATCACGATGCCCGCGACCACCCGACCACCCCCAGTCGGCTCCGCCGACAGCCCCCGCCAGCGGGGGCGAAATCCGAGCGGTCACTTCACTACCACCCCGTGCAATCGACAGCCCCCGCCAGCGGGGGCGAAATCCGGGCGACCACTTCACTACCACGCCGCGCAATCGACAGCCCGCCGGCGGGGGCGAAATCGAAACCCCTCCGATTTGGTCATGGCTACTGCCCAGCCTCATCGGGGCGGGATAACGGCGTCAGATCGTGGCGGCGTATTGGGCGACGGAGGCGGCGACCTCCTTGAGATAGTCGAGGGAGCGACGCCAATGGCCGGGGACCTCGATCGAATGGTTCGCGTCCGGATACTCGTGCACGTGCGGGGTCAACGCGTCCGCGCGCGCACGGTCATAGAACGGATCGGCGGTGCCGGCGCATACGAGCGGCGCCGGACCGGGATAGCGCGACGTGCGCCACCGTTCCAGCTCCGCCTCGCCGCCCGCGAGCGCGGCGGCGTCGCCGTCGACGACCGCGCGCGCGACGCCGACCGCCGGCGCGTCCTGCTCCGCCATGATGTCGTCGCCGACGCGCGGCACCGGGATGACGCGCGCGGACGGGTCGAAGTCCGCATGATGCAGCACCGGCGTCAGCAGCACGAACGGCAGTCCGTAGCTCGTGGCGACGTGCGGATAGGTCATCGTCGTCAACGATTTGCCGATGAGCAGCAGCCGCGACGACGCGCCGGACGCCGCCGGACCGGCGTCCCCGGCGTCGGCCGCGGCGCGCGTCTTCGCCGCGTCGGCGCGCGCGGACGCCACCCACCCGTCGATCGCCTTGTTGAGGACCGGAATCACCGTCGACAGGTCGTCGGACGCGTTGCGCACATTCATACGGTCCACGCGCCAGCCGTTCTCGACGAGCGCCTGCGCCGACCAGTACAGCAGCGGACGGTCGCAGTTGTAGCCGGTGCCCGGCATGAGCAGCACGCGGCCGCGCTCCTCGCCCGGCCTCACCGCGTTCTTCTTCCAGCTGCGGATCGACACCTCGACGGCCGTCTTCCCCATGATGCGCTCCTCTCCCCTGCCGTATCGTCCTCACGCCGGCGAACGTGCGCCGGCGACGGCCCCTTCCATCATGCGGGACCGTGCGTTCCGCGCCCCAGTCTAGCCCCGCCGCCGCCGAAGCCCGGCAATACGCCCGCGCTATAATCGGCACGGATCCGGCCCGGGCATGGCCCGCGGCGGACGAGGCGAGTCGCGATTCTCGCCGGAGGCATGACCTCCACACAACCCAAGGAAAGAAGAGAATATGGAGAAGTTCTTCCATCTGAAGGAGAACGGCACGACCGTCTCGACCGAGATTCTGGCCGGTCTGACCACGTTCTTCGCGATGGCGTACATCATCGTCGTCAACCCGCAGATCCTGTCGTCCACGGGCATGCCGTGGGGCGGCGTCTTCCTCGCCACGATCATCGCGGCGATCATCGGCACGCTCGTCATGGGCCTGTTCGCCAACGTGCCGTACGCGCAGGCGGCCGGCATGGGCCTCAACGCGTTCTTCACGTACACCGTCTGCTTCGGCCTCGGCTTCACGTGGCAGGAGACGCTGTGCATGGTGTTCCTGTGCGGCCTGATCAACATCCTCATCACCGTCACGAAGATCCGCAAGATGATCATCATGGCGATCCCCGAGCAGCTGCAGCAGGCGATCGGCGGCGGCATCGGCCTGTTCGTCGCCTACGTGGGCATGCTCAACGTCGGCCTCATCACCTTCACCCCGAAGGACACGAAGGCCGCCGGCAAGGGCCTCGCCACCGCCGCGACGCCGGGCCTCGCCACGTTCAACACCCCGGTGCTGTGGGTGTTCCTCATCGGCCTGCTGCTCGCCGTCGTGTTCACCGTGATGAAGGTCAAGGGCGGCATGCTGCTCGCCATCATCATCACCACGATCGTCGGCATCCCGTTCGGCGTGACCAACTTCGGCTCCTCGCAGTCCCTGTCGCAGACGTTCTCCGAACTGCCGACCACGTTCGGCGCGATCTTCACGCCCGAAGGCTTCCCGGCGCTGTTCTCCGACCCGGCGAAGCTGCCGCTCGTGATCGTCACGATCTTCGCGTTCTCCATGTCCGACACGTTCGACACGCTCGGCACGTTCCTCGGCACCGGCCGCCGCACCGGCATCTTCTCCCTTGAGGACGAGAAGGCGCTGGAGAACGGCTCCGGCTTCTCCTCCAAGATGGACAAGGCCCTGTTCGCCGATTCGATCGCCACCTCCATCGGCGCGATCTGCGGCACCTCGAACACCACCACCTACGTGGAGTCCTCCGCGGGCATCGCGGCGGGCGGCCGCACCGGCCTGACCTCCGTGGTCGTCTCCATCTGCTTCGCGCTGTCGATCTTCTTCGCGCCGGTCATCTCCGCCGTGCCGTCCGCCGCGACCGCCGGCGTGCTCGTCATCGTCGGCTGCATGATGGCCGCCTCCCTGAAGGAAGTGGACTGGACGAACATCGAGGACGCGATCCCGGCGTTCTTCGCCACCGCGTTCATGGCGTTCTCCTACTCGATCTCCTACGGCATCGCCGGCGGCTTCATCATGTACTGCATCGTGAAGACCTGCAAGGGCAAGGCCAAGGACGTCCACCCGATCATCTGGATCGTGGCAGCGCTGTTCGTCATCGACTTCGTGTGCATGGCGATCCTGTGATCGCGTGACCGCATGGTCGGCCGATCACGTGGTGGCCGCCGACCGGTTCATCATGGTGTGGACCCCGCTTCGGCGGGGTCTTTCCATATCGGCGCCGTCTCCCGTCTCCCCGGCGGAAACACCCGTTATCCGCTCTTTACAGCGTCAAATGGACGGTTTGAGGGCCCCTGAACGGGTGTTTAGCGCTGTAGAAACCGGATAACGGGTGTTTGGTACGGGGTGTTTGGCACGGGTGTTTGGCACGGGGACGGACACCACATAACATGGTCCGGCAGTGGAAGCCCGTCCGATCAGCCACGGCGATGTCCTCTCTCACCGGCCAGCGACCCCCATGCGTTTCGCCAGGAGACAGGAACCACCTCAGCGAAACACAACGGACACCCTGAGCCCCATCTGCTTCACCAGGAACCACTCCAGCGAAACACAACGGACACCCGGCAACGCCGACGCGTCGCAGGCACCACCCAGTGAAACAAGACGGTCACCACAACACCCATACGCCTCGCCGAGGGCCCTCCCACCGAAACGAAACGGATAACCTGAGCCCCACCTGCTTCACCAGGAACCACCCCAGCGAAACACAACGGACATCCGGCAGCACCGACGCGTCGCAAGCACAGTCCAAAGCAACAGGAAAGCCCCGCTTCGTACAGCGATGCGCATGTACGAAGCGGGGCTTCCCTATGCGACGACGGCTATTCGCGTCGCGCGATCAGCCGAAGCGGCCGGAGATGTAGCGCTCGGCCTCTTCGTTCTGGGGGTTGTTGAACATCGTGGTGGTGTCCGCGAAGTACTCCAGATGGCCGGGCTCGCCGACGGCCTTCAGGTTGAAGAAGGCGGTGAAGTCGGCGATACGGGCGGCCTGCTGCATGTTGTGGGTGACGATGACGATGGTGTAGTCGTCCTTGAGCTCGTTGATCAGATCCTCGACGGCCAGGGTCGAGATCGGGTCGAGGGCGGAGCACGGCTCGTCCATCAGCACGACCTGCGGGTGGACGGCCACGGCGCGGGCGATGCACAGACGCTGCTGCTGGCCGCCGGACAGGCCGATGCCCGGGTTGTCGAGACGGTCCTTGACCTCGTTCCACAGGTTGGCGCCGCGCAGGGCCCACTCGACGAGGTCGTCGGCGTCGGACTTGCTCAGGTGCTTGTTGTTCAGGCGCACGCCGGCGAGCACGTTCTCGCGGATGGACATCGTCGGGAACGGGTTCGGACGCTGGAAGACCATGCCGACGTCACGGCGGACGGAGACCGGGTCCACGTCCTTGTCGTACAGGTTCTTGCCTTCGAGCAGGACCTCGCCCTCGACGTGGGCGCCGGGGATGAGCTCGTGCATGCGGTCCAGGGTGCGCAGCACGGTGGACTTGCCGCAGCCGGACGGTCCGATGAACGCGGTCACCTTGTTCGGCTCGATGTTGATGTTCACATCCTCGACGGCGAGGAAGTCGCCGTAGTAGATGTTCTCGTGGTTGACGTCAATGCGTTGTCCCATGATGATTTCCTTTTGGTTTGCTTACGATGCGTTACGTTTCGCGGGGGTGACACCCCTCAGTCGGCTTCGCCGCCAGCTCCCCTCAAGGGGAGCCGAGGGAAGAGGATGACTACTCAGGCGGCCACCCAAGCCGAGTGAAGAGGATGACACCACTCGGGCGGCCACCCGAGGTAGGGGCGTGGACCTCAGCGCTCGGTCTTGACGGCGAAGACCTTGGCGACGACGCGGCCGATGAGGTTGAGGACCAGCACGATGATGATCAGCACGAGGGCGGCGGCCCAGGCGCGTTCCATCGGGATGGTCGGCACGCAGGCGGAGGTCGCGTGGACCGGGCAGTTCGCGTTGAGTTTCGAGTACTCCTGGTAGACGAACACCGGCAGGGTGGTCATCTGTCCGGAGAACAGGTTCACGTTGGTGCTGGAGATGTAGCCGGCGGTCATGAGCAGCGGGGCGGTCTCGCCGATCACTCGCGCGATGGCGAGGATGCAGCCGGAGACGATGCCCGGCAGGGCGGTGCGCAGCACGATCTTGGTAATCGTGCGCTGCTTGGTGACGCCGAGGGCGAGCGAGGCTTCGCGCAGGTCGTTCGGGACGATCTTGAGCATCTCCTCGCAGGACTTGACGACGGTCGGCAGCATGAGCAGCGACAGTGCGACGGAGCCTTCGAAGCCGTTGATCGTACCGGGTCCGAACACGATGGTGAACATCGAGAAGGCGAACAGGCCGGCGACGATGGACGGGATGCCGCTCATCACGTCGACGAGCAGGGAGATCGTCATGGCGAGCTTGCCGCCGTGCGCGTATTCGACGAGGTACACGGCGCACATGATGCCGATCGGGATGGAGATGACCATGGCGCCGCCGGTGATCTCCAGCGTGCCGATGATCGCGTGGACCACGCCGCCGTAGCCGCCGGACGGGGTCGGGTTGCCGCCGACCACGCCGGTCATGTTGTAGGACAGGAAGTTGAGGTTCAGTCGCTTCAGACCGTTGACGATGGTGGTCCACAGCACGGAAATCAGCGGCAGGCAGGCGATGACGAAGGCCAGGCCGATCAGGCCGGTCATGAAGTAGTCCTTGCGCTTGCGGGCGTTCTCCGAGGAGCGGGTCGGACGGAACTTGTCGAAGTCGATGACGGGCGCGCCGTCGAGGTTCTTCTTCTTGGTCGCGGTTGCTTCAGCCATCAGACGCTCGCTTTCTCGGTGATCTTACGGGCGGCGTAGTTGACCACGAACGTGATGAGGAACAGGATCAGACCGGTTCCGATCAGCGTGGAGACGCCCAGATCGTTCGCTTCGGGGTACTGCGCGGCGATGTTCGCGGCGATGGTCTGGTTCTGCGAGGCCTGCAGCAGCTTGATGGAGTAGGTGAGGCCCGGGGACAGGATCATCAAGACGGCCATCGTCTCGCCGAGGGCGCGGCCGAGGGCCAGCATGGAGGCGGACACGATGCCGGACTTGCCGAACGGCAGCACGGCCAGCTTGATCATCTCCCACTTGGTGGCGCCCAGACCGTAGGCGGCCTCCTGCTGGAGGGTCGGGGTCTGGAGGAAGATGTCGCGCGACATGGAGGTGATGATCGGCAGGACCATGACGGCCAGGACGACGGCCACGGTGGCGACGGTGCGCTGCGGGTTGGCGGCGGGACCGGCGAACAGCGGGATCCAGCCGAGGTAGTGGGCCACCCAGTTCCAGAACGGGTAGATGGCCGGCACGAGGATCAGGCCGCCCCACAGACCGTAGATGACGGAGGGGATGGCGGCGAGAAGGTCGACCACGTAGCTCAGGCCCGTGGCGATCTTCTTCGGCGCGTAGTGCGAGATGAACAGGGCGATGCCGATCGAGATGAAGAAGGCGATCAGCAGGGCGAGGATGGAGACGAGCACGGTGCCGAAGAGCAGCGGGAGCACGTAGCCCCAGAAGCTGCTGGTCTTGCCGCCGGTGAAGCTCGAGATGGTGGCGCTGTTGGCGGACTGGTCTCCGCCGATGAGCGGCCACGCGCGGAAGAAGAGGAACAGGAACACGGCGGCGAGCACGACGAGGATCAGGATGCCGCAGGCATACGCGATGCCTTTGAACACCTTGTCCGCCGTTTTGCCGCCGGCCGGCTGCATGACCGGTGTGTCTTGCGAACTCACGGATTCTCCTTAGTGGAAACTGGTGCGTTGTGTGGATGATTCGGCCTGTTGCGGGGCGGAATCGACGGGAATCGACATCGTTGCGGAACCGGCTGTGAGCCGCAGCCGTTCACACGACTGCGGCTCACAGGATTCTGACTGTTGTCAGTCGGTCGATCGAATCGCGCCCGTCCGCCCGTTGGGGCGGTTCAGGCCCGTCATCACTTGGTCTTGATGGCTTCGATCGACTTGGTGATCTTGTCGGTCAGGCTGGACGGCAGCGGAGCGGAGCCGGCGGCGTCCTGAGCGGCCTTCTGGCCATCGGAGGAGGTGATGTAGCTCAGCCAGGCCTTGGCGAACTCGCCCTGCTTGGCGTCCTTGTAGGCCGGGCACACGATGGCGTAGGAGACGAGAACGATCGGGTAGGCGCCCTTGGCGGTGGTCTCGTGGTTGATCTTCACGACCACGCGGTTGTCGCCCTTGGCGGTCTCGTCGAGCTGGGAGTCCTCGATGACCTTGGAGCCGGCCTCGGCGGAGATCTCGTTGTAGGAGTCGCCGACCTTCACGGCGACGGTGCCGAGCTTGCCGACCTGGGAGAAGTCAGCGTAGCCGATGGTGCCGTCGGCCTGCTGCACGGTGGAGATCACGCCCGAGGTGCCCTTGGCGCCCTGGCCGACGGAGTTCGGCCAGTTCTCGGACAGGTCGTAGTTCCAGTCGTTCGGAGCGGCGTCCTTGAAGTAGGAGACGAAGTTCTGGGTGGTGCCGGACTTATCGGAGCGGTGCACGACGGTGATGGCGGTGTCGGGCAGCTTGAGGTCCTTGTTCTGGTCGGCGATGGCCGGATCGTTCCACGTGGTGATCTTGCCGTCGAAGATCTTGGCGATGGTGGAGGCGTCGAGGTTGATGTGCTTGCCGGCGTCGGAGACGCCCTTGAGGTTGAAGACCACGGCGATCGGGGAGATGTAGACCGGGACGTCGAAGGCGGCGCCGGAGGCGCACACGGCCTCGGACTGCTTGACCTCGTCATCGGACAGGGCCTTGTCGGAGCCGGCCCACGCGGTGGCGCCGGTCAGGAAGGTGGAGACGCCCGCGCCGGAGCCGGACGGGTTGTAGGCGATCTTGGCGTCCGGGTTGTTGCCCTGGAAGCCGGCGATCCAAGCCTCGACGGCGGCCTGCTGGGAGGAGGCGCCGGCGCCCTGGAAGTCGCCGGAGATGGGCTCGGACTTGGTGGTGGAGCTGGAGCCACCGTTGGAAGTGGAGGCGGTGTTGTCGCCGCAGGCCGCGAGACCGGCCAGCATCACGATGCCGGACAGGGCGGCAATGGAGCGAACGAGGATGTTCTTACGCATTGTTTCTTTTCCCTCTATCACTTGCAAGAGGCGATCCGGATGCTGTGTGGGGGGTCATCCGAATCGTCCGTCATTTCTTGACATCTCCAAGATTAGAGGCGGCGCCAAGGGCCGAAGTCCGAAATCAGTAAACAGATGATGAACAATCCGCAATCAATGCCTACGTCGTTTTCGCCGGCCGAGGCGTAGTTTGGTCGCGTGACGAAGTCACGCGGCCGGCTTGTCGATCTTGTAGCCGAGGCCGCGCACGGTGGTGAGGTACTTGGGGTGGCTCGGGTCCTCCTCGATCTTGGCGCGCACGCGCTTGACGTGCACGTCGAGCGTCTTGGTGTCGCCCACATAGTCGGAGCCCCAGATGCGGTCGATGAGCTGGTGGCGGGTCATGACGCGGCCCTTGTTCTGCAGCAGGTATTCGAGCAGTTCGAACTCCTTGAGCGGGAAGAACACGTTCTCGCCGCGCACGGTGACCTGGTGCTGGCCGACCTGCATGGAGATGTCGCCGCACACGAGCGGCAGGTCGTCGCCCGCGCCCGAGCCGTCGCCGGCACCGGCCGGCTGCTGGTTGCGGCGCATGACGGCGCGGATGCGGGCGAGCAGCTCGCGGAACGAGTACGGCTTGGTCACGTAGTCGTCGGCACCGATCTCGAGACCGACGACCTTGTCGATCTCGGCGGACTTGGCGGTGAGCATGATGATCGGGACGCGGCTCTGCTCGCGGATGCGGCGGCACAGCGCGGTGCCGTCGATGCCGGGGAGCATGAGGTCGAGCAGCACGAAGTCGATGCCGCCCTTGGTGAACAGTTCGAGCCCCTCCTCGCCGGTCGCGGCCGCGGAGACGTCGTATCCTTCCCGCGTAAGCTGGTACACCAGCGGTTCCCTGTAGGATTCCTCGTCTTCCACGATGAGAATGCGCGTCATATTCACCCTTCCCTGTTTTGTTACGTGGACAATCCTAGTCGTTCGCCCACGATTCATCCGCTCTTCGTTCCGACTACGTAACTTCTATGCCACCTGCTCCGTCGCATCCTCGTCGTCATGCGGAATCATCACGGTATCCTCATCGTCCGCTACGTTGCTTTCGCCACCGTCGCCGTCGTCGGCGGGATCGCCGGAATCACCGGAATCACCGTCGCCCGTATCGGCATCCGCGTCAAGCGGCGTCTGGTCCGCGTCGAGCGGCAGTTCGATCGTGAACGTCGACCCCTCCCCCTCGTGCGACCACACGGACACGGTACCGCCGCAGTCGGCGACGCAGTGCTTGACGATGGCGAGGCCGAGGCCGGTGCCGCCGGTGGCGCGCGAACGCGCCGGATCGACCCGGTAGAACCGTTCGAAGATGCGGTCGATGGATTCGGCCGGGATGCCGATGCCCTGGTCGATGACGCGGATGCGCACCTTGCCGTCGCGCGCGCTGACGGCGACGCGCACGGTCGTGTGTTCGGGCGAATAGTGGATCGCGTTCTCGACGAGGTTCTTCACGGCGGTGACGATCGAATCCTCGTCGCAGGAGACGATCGCGTCCCGCTCCCCCGGCGCCGGCGCGTCGGCCGGCACCTGCACGCCGTCGTAGTGCAGTTCGAGCGCGATGTGCCGCCCGTCCGCCTGCACCTGGTTCTCGGCGATGGCCTTGCGCGCGACGGCGAGCACGCCGAGACGCTTCGGGTCGAGCACGCCGGTCGCGTCCTGCGCCTTCTGCAGGTCGATGAGCCGATGGACGAGTTCGGTCAGCCGCGTCGACTCCTTGGAGACGCGTCCGGCGAAGTACCGTACGGCGTCCGGGTCGTCGGCGGCGTCGCCGATCGTCTCCGCGAGCAGGGAGATCGCGCCGGCGGGCGTCTTCAGCTCGTGCGAGACGTTCGTCATGAAGTCGCGCCGCACCGCCTCGAACCGGCGCTGTTCGCTCATGTCGCTGATGAGGACCGCGTACAGGTCGTCGCCGACCGCGCTGACGCGCACCTTGAGATAGCGGATGTTCGACGGCATCGTCTTGCCCGCCTCGACGCCGCGGCCGGAGTCGCCGTTCGCGCCGGCGAGCGTGCGCACGCCCTCGATCGGCAGTTCGATCTCGCGTTCGCGCGTCTTGCCGTCCGCGGCGACGCGCGCGAGGATGCCGAGCGCGTCGTCGTCCGTCAGATGACGCGACTCATTCATCCCGAATTCCGCGGCGTCCTTCGTCATGTAGCGGATGCCGCCTTCGCCGTCGACGAGAATCACCGCCTCGGGGATCGCCGCGACGAACGCCTCCTCCCGCGCGCGCACCGACGGCTCGACGCCGAACAGCACGTCGTCGGGGTCGAGCGTGGAGGCGACGTGCGGGCGCGTCTCGCGCCCCACGCGCTCGCCGCGCTCCATGCCGTCGCGCCAAGCGGCGACCGCCGCCACGAGCGCGACGAGCGCGACCAGAACAAGCACCTGCCACCAGACCATGGTCCACCTCACTGACGGAAGACCGGCGGCGCGCGCGACGGGACGTCGGCGCGACCGCCGGCCGAAAACGTTTGCCCCTCCAGACTAACGGGGAAACGCGTAGGTTTCACGCAAGGCTACGTAAGTTCAGCGGATGTTCATGTTCCAGTGGACCGGCGGCAACGGACCGGCGGCAACGGACCGGCGGCGCGGCGGCGCCCGCACGGCCGTCCGCCGCGGCTCACATGCGGCGCAGGATGTCGACGGCGAGCGCGGCGGCGGTGTCCGCGTACTCGCTGATGTCGAACTCCTTGAACACCTCATAGTCGGTGTCGGCGTTGTCGGACAGGGCGCGGATGACGAGCGCGGGCACGTCGTTGCGCGCGGCGACCTGCGCGACCGCCGCACCCTCCATCTCGACGGCGTCGGCGCCCGTGTCGTGGATGACCTTCGCGACGGTCTTCGGATCGTCGACGAAGTAGTTGCCGGAGGCGATGATGCCGGTGATGTGCTTGGTGCCGGCCGCGTCGAGCGCCTCGTCGGCGATGTGGAGCAGGTGGTCGTCGGAGTGGAATTCGGTGACGGGCGCGTCGGGCGTGCCGGGCTTCCACTGGCCGACGAGGCGCATGTCGGTGTCGAGGAAGCGCAGCGTGCCGCCGAGCACGACGTCGTCGACGTGCAGTTCGCGGTTGAGGTTGCCGGCGATGCCGGAGAAGATGACGGCGTCCGGCGCGTACGTGCTGATGAGATGCTGCGTGGTCGCGGCGGCGGCGACGAGGCCCATGCCGCCCACGGTGGCGACGACGGCGAGGTCCTCGCCCTTGTTCGTGGCGATCGTGCCGCGCGTGACGTCGAGGCTGGCGGCGTGGTCGTGTTCGACGTGGTCGAGGGCGCCGGCGATGAGCGCCACCTCCTCGTCCAGCGCGCCGATGATCGCGATGGTCCTGGTGGATGCCGCCGTGGCGGATGCCGTGTGCTTGCCGGTCATGCGAAAGCTCCCCTATGGTCGATGTGCGTTTCCGCAACCGAGCATAGGGGAGCTTATGGTCAGTCCTCGCTCCGCGCCCCCTCAGGGGAAGCCGGCTGCGGAGCCGGCCGGGAGAGGACGTACGGCGGATCGGGTGGGATCAGGCCTCGTAGTCCTTGTCCTTGCTTTCCTTGATGAGGAACAGGGCGACGAGGGCCAGGGCGGCCATGATGGCCATGTACCAGCCGACGGACACGACGGAGCCGGTCTTCTGCACCAGGGCGGTGGCGATGGACGGGGCGAACGCGCCGCCGAGGATGGCCGCGAGGTTGTAGCTCAGGCCCGCGCCGGAGTAGCGCACGTTGGTCGGGAACAGCTCGGGCAGGTAGGCGCCGCACGGTCCGAACAGGCAGCCCATGAGCGCGAAGCCGACGCACAGGAACACCATGACGGTGACGACGTTGTGCTGCAGCAGGTGCATCGCGAACAGCGAGAAGACGAGCGTCAGGGCGGTGGTGGTGACGAGCACCTTCTTGCGGCCGATGCGGTCGGAGTAGATGCAGGAGATGAGGATGAAGATCGCGAAGAAGACGACGGAGGTCATCTGCATGGCGAGGTACTCGTTCTGGGTGAACGCCGGCTGCATGACCTTGACGCCGTAGCTCAGGGACCAGGTGCCGAGCACGTAGAACAGCGTGTAGGTGATGCCCATGGCGAAGGTGCCGAGGAGGACTTCCTTCCAGTACGGCACGAGCGAGCGCAGCGGGTGCTTGACGACGCGGTCGTTGGCGACGGCCTTGCGGAAGATCGGGGTCTCGGTCATGCGCAGACGCACGTACAGGCCGATGGCGACGAGCACGGCGGAGCACAGGAACGGGACGCGCCAGCCCCAGGCCTGCATCGTGTCCGGACCGAGCGTGGAGTCGAGCAGCAGGTTGAGGCCGTAGGCGCAGAAGAAGCCGATCGGGGCGCCGAGGTTCGGGAACGAGCCGTACAGGGCGCGCTTGTGCGCCGGCGCGTTCTCGGTGGCGACGAGGGCGGCGCCGGACCATTCGCCGGCGAGGCCGACGCCCTGGCAGGCGCGGCAGATGCACAGGATGATGATGGCGAGCACGCCCAACTGGTCGTAGCTGGGCAGGCAGCCGACGAGGAACGTGGAGATGCCCATCGTCATCAGCGCGACGACGAGCGTGGTCTTGCGGCCGATCTTGTCGCCGAAGTGGCCGAACAGCATGGAGCCGAACGGGCGGGCGAGGAAGGACACGGCGAACGTGAGGAACGCGAGCATGGTGCCGATGGCCGGGTTGGCCTTGGTGGCGGCCGGGAAGAAGATCGCGCCGAAGTAGCTGGCTGACGCGATGGAATAGCAGTAGTTGTCGTAGAACTCGATGGCGGTGCCCACCATCGACGCGGCGATGATCTCGGGAACGGAGTCCTTCTTCACCGAGGTGGCCGTGGATGCGACTGCGGTTGCGGACATGATGTGAATACCCCTCTTGACGAATCGCCCGGACGCCTGGGCCCGATGGCGAATCTCTCCGATGGCCTCCCGCCCATGCGGCCCGATGTGGGGGCCGGCGGCGGGGAGACGGGCAGGATGCGCGGGCGCGGGCTATCGGCTTGTGGCTGCAGCGGCGTCCGCACACCGCTGTGCTGCCTATTGGTCTACTCGCGTCATGGTCCGCACGGTGAGACTGCTCACATAGTGGACCGGTTCTCACCGCCAGCGGCGCGTGGCGACCGCTTCGGCGAGCTCGCGCAGCAGGGCCTCCGTATCCTCCCAGCTCAGGCACTTGTCGGTGATCGACTTGCCGTAGACCAACTGGTCGAGCGGCGCTGCCGGCTGGTTGCCGCCCTCGATGAAGCTCTCCATCATCACGCCGGTGATGCCCCGCTCCCCCGCGGCGATGCGCTGCGCGATCTCGCGCACCACCTGCGCCTGACGATGCTCGTCCTTGCCGGAGTTGCCATGCGAGCAGTCGACGATCACGCCATGCGCGGCCGCGGAGTCGGCGGGCATGCGCGTGCGGATCGTCTCCAACGCGGCGGCGATGCTCTCCCTGGAGTAGTTCGGGCCGGAGCTCGCGCCGCGCAGCACGACATGGCAGTCGGGATTGCCGAGCGTCTTGACGACGGCGGCGCGGCCCAGATGGTCGATGCCGAAGAACGTGTGCTGCTGCGCCGCCGCGAAACAGGAGTCGGACGCGGCCTTGACCGAGCCGTCGGTCGCGTTCTTGAAGCCGATCGGCATCGACAGCCCGCTCGCGAGCTGGCGGTGCACCTGGCTTTCGGTGTTGCGCGCGCCGATCGCTCCCCAGCTGACCGCGTCGGCGATGAACTGCGGGCTGGTCGGCTCGAGGAATTCGGTGGCGGCGGCGAGGCCTTCGCCGAGCACGCCGAGCAGGGTCCTGCGCGCGAGCAGCAGGCCCTTGCGGATGTTGCACGAGCCGTCGATGTCCGGATCGTTGATCAGGCCCTTCCAGCCAACGGTGGTGCGCGGCTTCTCGAAGTACACGCGCATGACGATGAGCAGCTGCCCGTCGAGCTCGTCCTTGAGCTTGGCGAGACGACGCGCGTAGTCGAGCGCCGCCGCCGGATCGTGCACCGAGCACGGGCCGACGACGACGAGCAGACGGTCGTCCTGCCCGTACAGGCAGGCGCGGATCTCGTCGCGCGAGTAGGCGACGATCTCCTGCGCCTCGGGGCCGAGCGGCAGGTCGGCGAGCACCTGGGCCGGGGTGGGCAGCACCTCGAACTCGAGCACGCGCCGGTTCACGATGCGGCTGACGCCGACCTGATCCTCCCAACGGGGCACGTCCGTGGCGACGAGCGGGTTCTTGCCCGCGTCCATCGCCTCGCGGATGGCCTTCAGATCCTCCGGCTTGTTGAGTGGCTGCTGTTGCTGCATGACGTCTGCGTTCTCCCTATGCTCACGGTTCCGCCCCCTAGCATAGCGGACGTTCCGCAACATGCTCCCGCCGGCGGGCTGAGCCGTGAAGCAAACAACGCACAAGGCTCCCGCCGGCGGGAGCTGGCTCGCGCAGCGAGACTGAGGGTGGTTCTTGGACGCGACGCAACGCGACCACCCCCAGTCGGCTTCGCCGACAGCCCCCGCCGGCGGGGGCGGAAATGGGCCCCTGCGACGCGGGACCGATCGTGTCCGCCTGCCCGCCGATGGGGGCGGAAATGGGGGCCGCTTGACGCGGGGATGGTCAGTCGCGGGCGGCGCGACGGGCGGCGACGGCGTCGGCGAGCGTGTGCAGCAGCTCCTCGGTGCGGTCCCACGGCACGCAGGAGTCGGTGACCGACTGGCCGTAGACGAGCTGGTCGAGCGGCGCCGGCTTCTGATGACCGGCGACGAGGAAGCTCTCCATCATCACGCCGAGGATGCCCGGCTCGCCTTCGGCGACGCGCTGCGCGATCTCCTCGACGACCTCGGCCTCGCGCACCTCGTCCTTGCCGCAGTTGCCGTGCGCCGCGTCGATGATGAGACCATGCTCGCTGGGGCCGGACGCCTTCGACTTCCTCAGATCCTCCAACGCCTGTGCGACGGATGCCTTGTCGTAGTTGGGCCCGTGGTTCGAGCCGCGCAGCACGAGATGGCAGTCCGGGTTGCCCTTCGTCTCCGCGGAGATGACGCGGCCGTCCAGATTGATGGACAGGAAATGATGCTCGAACGCGGCCGCATAGCAGGAGTCGGCGGCCGGTTTGATCGAGCCGTCGGTCGCGTTCTTGAAGCCCACCGGCATCGACAGGCCGGAGGCGAGCTCGCGGTGCACCTGCGATTCGGTGTTGCGTGCGCCGATCGCACCCCAGCTGATCAGGTCGCAGATGTACTGCGGGGTGATCGGGTCGAGCCATTCGGTCGCGGTGGGCAGGCCGAGATTGAGCACGTCGGTGAGCACCTTGCGCGCCAGCCACATGCCCTTGCGGATGTTGAACCGGCCGTCGAGATCAGGATCGTTGATGAGGCCCTTCCAGCCGATCGTGGTGCGCGGCTTCTCGAAGTACACGCGCATGACGATGAGCAGACGGTCGTTCAGTTCGCGGTTCACGGCGGCGAGCCTCTGTGCGTACTCGTGCGCCGCCTTCGGATCGTGGATCGAGCAGGGGCCGACGATGACGAGCAGACGGTCGTCGCGGCCGTGCAGGACATCGCGGATCTGCTGACGGGAGGTGAGCACCAGCTCGCTCATCGCATCGGTGAGCGGCAGCTCCCTCAGGAACGCGCGCGGCGCGGGAATCGGATCGAGCTGACGGATGTTGACGTCGACGGTCTCGGGAAAGACGGCCTGCTCCCCCAAACGACGCGCGTCCTCGGAACTATCCGGACCACGAAGTGCTGCCATGCCGACTCTCCTTTCTTGACCATGAGTCATTCGATACAAGCGCATGCGACATGCGATGCGCGATACGCGCCGCACCGTGCGGCGACCACTTCACTGTAGTGTGCCGCGCCCGAAATGCGAAACCGGCCGGCCGTTTCGTGGAACGGCCGGCCGGAAGAAGTCGGGAGCTCTTCGCGCATTAAGGTGCTTCCTCACGCGAGTGCGTCCTGCAATTACGGACTCGCCTGCGGCGAGACTCAAACCTGCCTTCGCCGTCCCCCGCGGTCTTACGACCGCGGGCCATGCCTACGGACAGCCCACCGGGCTGTCCGCTATACGGCATGTCGGCTCAGGAGCTCTCGCCCTCAGGCCAACGCTCTCCGAGCCCTGCAATTATTGACTGCCTTCGGCAGACTCAATATCTCCTCGCCGCTGTCGCGGCTCGGCGCACTCGCGAAAGAGCCCACCGGGCTCTTTCTCACGCGAGTGCGCCCATCGGATCCCATGCGGGCAGGGAGATGGCTTCCTCGTCGAGGGCCTTGAGGTACTCCTCGGGCAGGAGCGCCTTGGGGACGGCGACCTCGTAGACGTACTCGGTGAACCAGTCGTCGCTCATCGTGAAGTAGCCCTTGTCGGCGATCTTCGTGCCCCACGAGTTCTCGACGCGCCAACGGCGGGTGGAGCCGTCCTCGGCGACATCCACGCCGGCGAACGCCATCGCGTGGTTCATCGCGGAGTCGGCGAAGCGCACGCGCTCCTCCTTGTCGAGGTCGAAGTCGAAGTCGTAGATCGAACCGTACTCGAACAGGTCGGTCGCCCACGCGCCGGACTCGCGGTCCATGAACGGGTGGCAGTCGGCGCCGAACCACACCGGGATGCCCTGCTCGACGAGGATCTTCTTCACGCAGTCCTTCATGAACTGGTTCGGCACGTTGAGGTACTCGGTGGCATCGCCGCCGGCCACGTTGCCGAGATGCTCGATGGCGATCTTGCGGCCCTTCGGATGCTCCTTGCGCGGGTCGTCGACGAGGCAGACGTAGCTTTCCAGATCGGCGGAGCCCACGTACTTCTTCCAGAACTCCTGCGGCGTGATCTCGCCGTCGCGGTGGAACTCGCCGTCCTTGTCGGTCCACTCCCAGTCGAAGGAGACCGGCGGCTCGCCCAGGTGGATGGTGAGGATGCGGTGGCCGGCGGCGCGCGCCTCGGTGATGATCTCGTCGATGCGGGAATCCTCGCCGGCCGCGGCGGCGGCGAACATGTGCGCGACCGCGGTGTGCAGCATGTGGCGCAGCTGCGTGTTCATCGCGCCCGTGTTCTTCGAGGAGGCGGTCTCCGGGTAGAGGTCCTTCGGCACGGCGCCGTACTTCTTGTACACGTTCATCGCCATCGTCCACTGGCCGCCGTCGCCCATCACGTCGGCGAGCAGGTGCTGGACGAGACGGGAGTCGGCGGGTTCGCCGGCGCGCACGAGGGCGGCCACGTCCTGCAGGAAGTAGTTGATGCGCTCGAGCTTGTCGTAGTACATCGCGTAGTTCTGGGAGAACTCGAACTCCTTGAGGCCCAGGTTCTTCTTGGCGACGAAGCGGGCCACGTTCAGGGAGCTGAACAGCCAGCAGCGGCCGGAACGGTCCTGATGGGTGGCGTCGCCGTTGTCCACGACGGTGGAGAATCGACGCTGCAGCAGGCGGGCGCGGTCGTAGTTCTTCGCGACGGTGTCGATGCCGGCGGCGGTCACCGCGTTCATCGCCATGCGGTTGGTGCCGTCATCGTCGAAATCCTCGCGCAGGACGGTCAATGCATCGTTGCTCAACGGCTGCAGTTCAGTCATATCCGATTATCTCCTTGTTCTCCTTGTGGGCGGATAACAACCGGAACCAGCTTACTCGCCGTCGTGCCGTGGCGGAACCGCGCAAGCGGCGTTCCGCATGGTGGACGCGACTCGTTCGAAAAACGACGACGCCCGCCTCCCGCGCGCATACGTGCGGGAGGCGGGCATCGTAGCGCCTTGTTGCGGCGCGGTCTCAGTCGGCGTCGGCCGGCTGCGGGACCGGAGCGGGGGCCTGCGCGTCGGCGGCGGGCGCCGTCTCGGCGCCGTCGCCGGCGTTCTCGCCGTCGCCGTCGGCCGGCTGCGCGGGTTCCGGAGCGGGCACGGCGTTCTTCACCGGCACGTCCGGCGCGGCGACCGGGTCGCCGAGGAATCCGGAGAACGCGTTGGCGAACATGGAACGCAGCTCGGTGACGCGCTGCGTGATCTGCGCCTCGCGCTGCTGCAGCTCATGGATGTTCTTCTTGAGGCCGTCGAGCTCGACCTGAGCGGCGGTGCGACGCTCCTCGATCTGTGCCTCGGCGTCCTCGCCCGCCTTCTTGAGGATGGCGGCGGCCTGGGCGTCCGCGTCGGCGCGCTTGGACGCGGCGTAGGAGTCGGCCTCCTCGCGCACGGTCTTCGCCTGGCTGACGAGCTTGTCGGCCTCGGCCTTGGCGGCGGTGCGACGCTCCTCCAGGTTGTCGAGCAGCTCGCTGACCTTCTTGGTCGCCTCCTCTTGCTGGGCGGCGATGTCGGTGCGGATCTGCTGGACCTCGGCGTTCACCTGGCTCATCGTCTTGGTGCGGTGCACTTCGGCGTCGTCGGTGATCTCCTGCGCCTTCGACTTGGCCTCGTCGGTGATCTCGCCGGCCTTGCGCTGGGCGTCGGTCATCATCTTGGAGACCTGCTCGCGCACGTCGGCGAGCTTCTTGTTCGCCTCGGCGAGCGCGGCCTCGATCTGGTCGTTCGCCTCGGACTTGAGGCGGGAGAGCTCCTCGTTGGTGCTCTTGCGCTGGGCGGCGATCTGCGCGGTGGCCGTGGCCTTGAGGTCGGACAGCTCGCGTTCCTGGGAGGCGCGCTCGGAGGCCAGCTTCTTGTTATGCTCCTCGCGGGAGTTGCTGAGCTCGAGTTCGACGGTCTGACGCTGCTCGGTCACGTTCTTCGCGGTCTCGGCGCGCAGCTGGGCGGCGTCGTTGCGGGCGGTGGTGGTGATGGTCTCGGCCTCGTTGTTCGCCTGGTCGAGGGTGGAGGAGGCGCGCTGGTTGGCGTCGTCGATGATGTGCTGGGCGTCGAGCTTGGCGTTGTTGATGAGCGTCTGCGCCTGCGCCTGGGCGGCCTTGCGCGTGGTGGCGGCGTCCGCCTTGGCGCGTTCGAGCAGCTCGGAGCTGGTCTGTTCGGCGGAGGCGAGCATCTGCTGGGCGTTGGCGCCGAGCGAGGCGAAGCTGTTGTTGGCGGGCTTGCGCTTCTTCTCCTCCTCCAGCTGCGCCTGCAGCTGCAGGATGCGGTCGTCGCCGGCGGCGATCTGCTCGCGCATGCCGGCGAGCGTGCGCTGCGCCTGACGCACGCGCTCCTGCGCGGCGGCGAAGGCCTCGTCGACCTTATCCTTGTCGTAACCCCTCAACACGATCGGGAACTGATCCATGTCTGTCCTTTCGGCTCCATCACATCGCTCTACCCATAATGCGCCCTATGCGGGCATATCGAGCAAAATCGTATCCCATCGCGGCCGGAAACGGGCTGGACGCGCCCGCAATGCACACATCATTACCCACTTTTGTTCGACGTCGGCGCGTCGCGGCGTCCCGGCCACGCTGCGAAACCGCTGTATCGGCGGACATGGCGGACGCGACGTGACTCACGCACGCAATGCACGCGCCTCACGCGCCTCCGCAACGTGACTCACGCGACACAACTCATGCGATGAGGATCTCCTTCGAACTGGGACGACGGTAGTAGCGCACCGTCTCGCGCACCACGTCGCCGCCGGCCGTGACGAGCTGGCGCAGCGGCAGCCCATGCTGCGGGTGGGGCGACTCGTTGACGAGCGGGAAGCTCACGAATCCGGCGAGCACGCGCTCCTGGCCGTGCGCCCAGTTGAGCAGGTTGTAGAACAGCGAGTTGCAGACGAACGTGCCCGCGTCCGAGCTCAACGTGGCGGGGATGCCGTCGTGCGCGAAATCGGCGATGATCGCGCGCAGCGGCAGACGCGTCCAGTAGGCGGCGGGGCCGTCCGGGTCGATCGGCTCGCGCCGCGGCACCACGTTGTCGGCGTCCGGCTTGGCGGCGTCCATGAGGTTCGTGGCGCAGCGCTCCATCATCACGCCGCGCGCCGCGTGCTTGAGTCCGGTGGCGATGACGATGTTCGGCTTCGCCTCCTCGATGGCGCCGAGCAGCGTGGGCCACGCCTTGGCGAAGCTGACGGGCAGGCTCACCGCGCGGATGGTGAGGTCCACGTCGTCGAGCCCGTCGACGCCGCGTTCGGCGAGCAGTTTCGGCACCTCGTAGGAGGGGTTGACGCGCACGTCGTCATAATGGTCGAAGCCGGAGATCACGACACTGAGCTGTTGCATGGCCCCCAGTCTACCCGCCGTCGGAGTCCGCACGCCGCCCCGCAGTCATCGTTCCAGCGACATGCGGATGAAGGCGGCATGCTCGCGCAGGTATTCGCGCAGATAGGGAATGGCGAAATCCACTTTCCCGTACCCCTTGTCCACGATCACCTGCGCTTCGAGGAGCCGCATGCGGTATCGGCTCGCGTATTTCACGCTCTTGCCCATGCGCTGGGCCACGACGGACGTGGACGCCGGACCGTCGTCCTGCGCCATCGCCAGCAGATACGTCTTGTCGACGGGGGAAAGGCCGTCGAGCTCCGGCCCATGCACCGTATCCCCGAGACGGCTCAACGCGTCGCGCACTCCGCGATGCGCGTCCTCCTCCGAGACCACCGCGTCGCCGTCTCCCCGCCGGGAACGATTGGCGATACGCCAGATGGAGTAGCCGACCAGCTGGATCATGAACGGATACCCGGCCGTGGCCTCCGCCGCGATGCGCAACGGCTCGCCGTCAAGCACGATGCCGGTCTGGCGGAAGGAGTCATGCAGGGCGTCGGACACCTCCATCAGCCCCACATCCCCCAACCGTTCCGGCTGGGCTCTGCGCAGGAACGTCATCACCTCGTCGTTCAGCCATTTGGAGGCCATCGACGGCAGGCCGGCGAACACGAAGGCCACGTTCCTGTCGTCGCTGACCATATGCTGCATGGCCGTGGCGATGGCGACCATGTCGTCACGGTCGGCGGCCTGCACCTCGTCGACGGTCACCAGAAGACCCGCATCACGCCTCTCCAGCGCGTCAAGCCGCAACGACATCGCGTCGCGCAGATCGAGCGGCATGCGCTGGCGTTCGTACCGCATCGCGCCGAGGCTGCCGCCGACGCCGAACGCGTTGACCGACGGCTCCACGGTGAATTCGAATGTTCCCTTCGCCGGCTTCAGGTGGTCGAGCAGCCGTTGCGCCATGCCTTTGGAGGCGGTCTCGCTGATGGTCAGCCAGCCGCGCTCCTCCGCTATGCGCCGGAATTCGGCCAACAGCACCGTCTTGCCGACGCCGCGGGCCCCGGTGACGCGCATCAGACGCCCGGGAGCCCCGGAACCGTCGTCGAGCCCCTCGAGGAAATCATCGAGCACGCCGTCCCTGCCGATAAGAATCGGAGGGAGATGCCCCGCGCTCGGTTTGAACGGATTCGACACGACCGGCTTCTTCACCATGCGACCACCGCCAAATCTACAAAAGTCTACAAGAATCTACACGCCGCACAACAGTCTACAAAAATCTACAAGATTCTACAAGCGTCTACAAACGCAATCATCGCGCCGGAACGATATGCGAACGCCCGGCCGCATACGGGCATGCGGCCGGGCGTGACGGCTGACCTGACGACGCGCGGTCAGCGGCGGTGCATCTGGGCGGCGGCGCCGGCGAACATGGCGTGCATGCGCGCCTTCGCCTCCTCGCGCGTCATATGGTGCGTGAGGTCGGCGGCGATGCGCTCGGCGACGGGGATGTCGGCGAGCGTCGTGATCTTGAGGTTCGTCTCGCTGCCGGCGACGATCGCGACCGGCACGTCGGGCATGTAGTCGACGACGACGCGCGTGTCGTCGGTCGGATGGAAGTCCGGGTCGGCGGCGGCCAGCTCGTAGGCGTGGCGGATCGTCGCGAAACGGAACGACTGCGGCGTCTGCGCGCGGTACGTGTCCGGACGGTCCGGCACGCTCGCGACGACCTTGCGGTCGCCGAGGTCGCGCGTGAGCAGCACGGTGTCGGTGGACGCGAACGCGACGGTCGCGGCGTCGTACTCGTCGAGCGCGTCGATCGAGCCGTCGATCGCGGATTCGGCGACGAACGGGCGCACCGCGTCGTGGATGAGGATCTTCGCCTCGTCGGGGATGCCGGCCGCGGCGAGCATGCCGAGCGCGGCGGCCGTGCTGTCGACGCGCTCCTCGCCGCCGTCGATGACGACGCGCACCTTGCCGTAGCCGGCCTCGCCGATGAGCCGCTCCACCTCGCCGCGCACCTTCGGGTTGACGACGACGACGATGTCGGTGACGCGCGCGCACCGCTCGAACGCCTCGATGCTCCAGCACACGATCGGCTTGCCGCCGACGGAGACGAGCTGCTTGGGGTTGTCGGGGTCGAATCGCGTGCCGAATCCGGCGGCGAGCACCACCGCCACGACGGGCGCGGACTGGTTCTTGTTCTCTCTTACGCTCATAATGCCTCCACCGTAGAACGCGCCCCGGAACGGTGACGGAGGTCACACGCGCATCTGCACGGAATATCCGCCGGAACGCGCGGGGCGGGCGGCGGGACACGGGACCACGGGACCACGGGACCACGGGACCACCCTCACCCGCTTCGCGGGAGCTCCCGCCGGCGGGAGCGGATGGGGCCGGCCCGCGGCTCAGTGTCCAGCGCCCAGCAGCTCAGCGGCAGAGTGCTCAGCACCCAGCGATCAGCACTCAGTGGCTCAGTGGCTCAGTGGCGCACGATGAGCGCGAGGAGACGGCCCTCGTGGCGCTTGCCGGCCTTCGCGGCACGGCGATGCGAGTACCACAGCGGGTTCTCGAGCGTGCACATGCTGTGGCGGATGGCCGCGATGCGCTCGCTCAATTCGGCCGGGCCCTCGCCGTCGGTGCGGCACAGTTCGGCGAGTTCGGCGTCCTCCTCCAGGTATTCGGTGGCGGCGTGGATGCGCGGCACCGAATCGACGATGCGGTGCACGCCGGCGAACGCGAGGTCGATGCGCGCGGCCTCGGCGATGTCGATGCCGGCGCCGCCGAAACGCGTCGCGGTCTTGGTCAGCGGGAAGCGCTTGACGAACGTGTCGGCGATCTCGTCGCCCACCTCGTAGCAGTCGCCGCAGATGCACGGGCCGAGCGTGGCGACGATGTTCTCCGGCTTCGCGCCCTTGGCGGCCATCAGGTCGACGGTCGACTGGATCACGCCGCGTTCCAGGCCGCGACGGCCGCAGTGGGCGGCGCCGATCACGCCGCTCACCGGGTCGGCGAACAGCACGGGCAGGCAGTCGGCGGCGAACATGCCGAGCGCGACGCCGGTCTGCGCGGTGACCTGGCCGTCGGCCTCGACGACGTGCGGCGCGGCGTCGGTCGCTTCGGCGGACGCTTCGGCCGGCATGGTCGGCTCGGTCGGCTCGCCGGTCGCTTCGGCGGCGGTCGCGCCGGTGCGCGTGCCGGAGACGTCGAAGCCGAACGGCGTGTTGATCTCGAACGCCTCGTCCACGTCGACGGCCCTGCCGGAGTGGACCTGCGAGACGAGCGAGAGGCGCGCGCCGACCGCCTCGGCGAGCGCGATGCGGTTCGACAGGACGGCCTCCGGGTCGTCGCCGGACTTGCCGCCCAGGTTGAGGTTGCCGAAGTCGCCGGTCGACAGGCCTCCGAGACGCGTCGTGTAGACGACGGTCACGCCGGGCGCAAGCGCGATCGGGATGGTGACGGGGATGGGACGGCCCGCCTTGTCGGTGGAGCTGATCTGGTTCGAGTCGAGGATCGTCTCGTCGATTTCACTCATGGTGGTCTCCTTATTCGGCCTTCAGCGTGGGTTTCTTCGTGCGCGAGCGGATGGCCGCGTTCTCGGGCACCTCGTGCGGGCATGGCAGCGAGAACACGTGCGCCGGGTTGTTGATCGCGGCGACGGGCACGCCGTCCGCGTCCTCGAGCCCGGTGGCGGGCACCGTGTAGGCGAGCGGCTTCTCGCCGGGCAGCAGGAATTCGACGTCCTGGCCGGGTTCGATCTTGTTGCGGCTCATGATGGTCACGCGGCCGCCGCGCTCCGGACTCCACGAGAGCACTTCGCCGACGACCATCCACGCGCGAAAGTAGGCGGAGCGGTTGGTGTTCTGCGTCACCTTGCGTTCCGGGTAGTAGAAGCCGGTGGAGTAGTCGCGGTGAGCGACCTTGTCGGGTTCGTCGAGCAGCCACTCGGGCAGTTCGACGTGCGGCGCGGGACGGCATTTCGCGTGATGCCAGCCTTCCGGCAGCACCTCCTCGCGCGTGTTCGACTTGCGGCGGGCGGAGCGGGCCTTGTAGCTCAGTTGGTCGAGCTGCGCGCCGCCGGCGGAGCGTGCGGCCGCGTCCTCGGTCTTCGGCGATGCGGGGGCGGCCGGACCACCCTCACCCGCTTCGCGGGAGCTCCCGCCGGCGGGAGCGGGAACGCCGGAATCATCGCCTTCGACCGGCGGTTCGCCGGGCACGCCGACGAACGCGCGGTCGGCGTTCGCTTCGATCGCGTCGTCGGCGACGTTCGCGAAATCGGGGTCGTCGGGGCGGATCACGCGGTCGTGGAACGGCGTGATGACGTCGCCGTCCGCGGTCTCGAAGCCGCGCTGGACCATGTACTCGTTCACGGCGGTCTTGTACGCGTTGGTCATCGCGGCGATGTAGTACGCGGATTTCGAACGGCCTTCGATCTTGAGACTCGTCGCGCCGGAGTCGATCAGGTCGTCGATGTGGTCGAGCATGCACATGTCCTGCGAATTGAACAGGTACGCCCCCTCCTCGGTCTGTTCGATCGGGAAGTACTGTCCGGGGCGCTTCTCCTCGACGATCGAGTACTTCCAGCGGCAGGGCTGCGCGCATTCGCCGTGGTTGCCGTCGCGGCCGGTCAGGTAGTTGGAGAACAGGCAGCGGCCGGAGAACGCCATGCACATCGCGCCGTGCACGAAGCATTCGATGTCCATGTCGTCGGGGATGCGGGCGCGGATGTCGCGCACAGACTGCAGGTCCATCTCGCGGGCGAGCACGACGCGGCGCGCGCCGAACTCGTAGAGCGCCTGCGCGGCGCCGTAGTTGGTGACGCCGGCCTGGGTGGAGACGTGCAGCTCGACGTCGGGGGCGATCTGGTGGGCCATCATCATCACGCCGATGTCGGTGACGATCATCGCGTCGATGCCGGTGTCCTTCAACTGGCCGATGTAGTCGCGCATCGCCTCGACCTCGGCGTTGCGGGGCAGCACGTTGAGCGTCACGTACACGCGGCTGCCGCGTTCGTGCGCGTAGCGGGCGCCCTCCTCGAAGTCCTCGAGGCTGAGGTTCCTGGGGGCGCTGCGCATGCCGAACGCCTTGCCGCCGCAGTAGACGGCGTCCGCGCCGTAGTCGACGGCGGTCTTCAGTCCGCGCAGGTTGCCGGCCGGGGCGAGCACTTCGGGCTTGCGGCGCATGCGCAGGGGGTTCTTGCCATTCGTATTCATCACCCCAACAGTGTAGCGGCCCGTTATCCCCTCACGGCCCCGCCCCCGCGAAACGAAACGGCCACCACGGGCCCCACCCATTCCGCGGACTCCCCTCCCAGCGAAACGATTCGGTTACCACGCACCCCGCCCATTCCGCGAAGTCCCCTCCCAGCGAAACGAACCGGACACCACCCAACCAAGCCGGTTCGCCAACAACATCCCGTGAAACGAACCGGCCACCACGGGCCCCGCCCATTCCGCGGACTCCCCTCCCAGCGAAACGAACCGGACATCAGACAACCGCCCCGCCTCGCCCCAGCGAAACGAAACGGCCACCACCCAGCCAACCCGTTTCACGCATAGGATCCCTCGCGAAACGAGACGGACACCACGCGGACGGAACGACTCACCGACGAGCCCGGCGAAACGAAACGGACAGCTCACGATTCACCCGTTTCACATAGGGGGCGCTTAGCGAAACGGAACCGTCACCAGGCATCCCGGACGGTTCGCGGATGCCCGTACGGGATGCGTCAGAGGACGGCGAGGGCGAAGTCGAGGAGGAGTTTGACGCCGTAGAGGGTGATGACGCCGCCGCACACACGGTTGAGGATATCGATGATCCTCGGGCTGAACTTGTGGGCGAACGCGTTGACGACGAGCGTGACGCCGAGGAACCACAGCACGGAGGCGGTCTCCACGCCGGTGATGAACGGGGTGGTCTGGCCGGCGTGCAGCGTGGCTGCGAACGCGCCGAGCATCAGCGTGCCGTCGATGATGGCCTGCGGGTTGAACCAGGTGACCGCGCAGGCGGTGCCGATCGTGTCGAGGAGACCGCGCGCGCCGAGGCGGGCGGCGGGGCGGCTGGCGGGACGGACCCCAGCCTCCGATGGACGGCCTGCGGCCGGACCACCCTCACCCGCTTCGCGGGAGCTCCCGCCGGCGGGAGCGGAGGATTTCCTCGCCATGACGAGGCCCAGGCCGATGCGGATGACGACGAGGCCGCCGAGACCAAGCACGATGCGCTCCAGCCACGGGTGCGCCTGCATGAGCGCGCCGACGCCAAAGAAGCAGGACAGCGACAACGCCATGTCGAAGCAGATGACGATGAGCGCGGTGATGAGCGCGTTGCGGCGCGTGCGCGTCAACGCCGAATTGATGACGAACAGGTTCTGCATGCCGATCGGCGCGATATACGCCAATCCCATCGTGAGCCCCTGAATATACAGTCCCATCCTCGCTCCTCGTTCTTCTCGGCCGGTGCCCGCACGTTACGCGGCCCCGCCTGTGGCTCTTAGGCTCCCCTGTCAGGGGAGCCTAAGAGCCACAGGCCGACTGAGGGGTAGCCGCAGCAGCCCTCAACAGGCCCTTGGTTTTGGTTGGGTGCGAATCACCCAACCAAAACCAGCCAAACACCATTCGACCAGCCAGCCATATACGAATCACATATCACGCAATCCGCATCATTCCAATGCCGTTGCCATATCCTACGCAGCGGATTACACTTGGCAACCAGCCAAGGCGAGCATGTACCACCCAACCAAAACGCCCCCTCAGTCGGCCTCCGGCTGCCAGCCCCCCTCAAGGGGGGGCACAGAATCCGACTCCCCACCGGCCCGCTGCCGGCAGCTCCCCCTGAGGGGGGACGCAGGATTCCGTCTGGATCCTCCTCATGGTCCAGACCTTCCTTTGCTCCCCTTGAGGGGGAGCTGCCGGCGAAGCCGGCTGAGGGGGTTCACGGGAGCACGCTCGATCACCGACACGGACCAAGGAGCCGCACATGCCGCGCACCACGCCGCTCGACATCGACTGGGCGCCGGACCGCACGTCCGCCGCGCCCGTCACCGAACAAATCGTCGACTACATGTGCGGGCGCATCGCGTCCGGCGCGTGGCCGATCGGCTCGCGCCTGCCCAGTCAGCGCGCGCTCGCGGAATCATTCGGCGTGAACCGGTCCACCATCATCGCCGCCGTCCAGGAACTCGCCGACTACGGCATCGTCGAGGGGCGCCACGGGGCGGGCACGCGCATCGTGAGCAACACGTGGTCGCTGATGCTGCCCGGCGCACCCGACTGGGCGGACTACGTCTCGTCCGGGTTCTTCAAGGCGAACAACGCGACCATCCAGGCCATCAACCGGCTCGAATTCGATCCCACGAAGACGCGGCTCGGCACCGGCGAGCTCGACCCGCGACTCTTCCCGCGCGACATGTGGCGGCGCGTGGCAGGCGAGGCGGCCGCCGAGATCGACGCGCTCGGCTACCCGCCGCCGGAAGGATCGGACGCGCTGCGGGAGGCGATCGCCGCGCACATGCGCGACTGGGGCGTCGACTGCCGCCCGGAACAGGTGCTCGTCTCATCGGGCGCGCTGCAGGGATTGCAGATGATCTCGGTGAGCCTGCTGTCCGCCGGATCGACCGTCTACGCGGAGGCGCCGAGCTACATCAAATCGTTGCAGGTGTTCCAGTCGGCGGGCATGCGGCTCGCCGGCGTGCCGATGGACGGCGACGGCCTCGACGCGGACGAGCTGGGCGTGCTGCTCGACGGGAACGGCACGGCGGACCGCACGGCCGCCACCGCGACCGCGACGGAACGCGAAGGGACCCGACGGCCCGCGCCCGACGCGCCCGCCCTCCCCCGCAACCGTTCCGGCATCATTCGGCAGGACGGCTCCGTCCTCTATACGATCCCCACGAACCACAATCCGACCGGCGTCACGATGCCCGAGCGGCGCCGCCGCGCGCTCATCGACGCGTGCGTGGCGCACCGGCTGCCGATCATCGAGGATTGCGCGTATCAGGATCTCGTCTTCGAGGGCCCCACGCCGCGCGCGCTCAAATCCTATGACGAGACGGGCATGGTGATCGCGCTGGGCAGCGCGTCGAAGGCGCTCGCGCCGGGACTGCGCATCGGCTGGATCGTGGCCGACGAGCGGATCGTGCACCGTCTGGCGGATGTGAAGATGCAGATGGATTACGGCGCGAGCACGCTCAGCCAGTGGGTATTCGCACGGTTCCTGACGAGCGGGCTGTACGCGGAGTATCTGGGGCGTCTGCGCGCCGAACTGCGCCGTCGGCGCGACGCGGCGCTGGAGACGCTGGAACGGCTGTTCGCCGGGCGCGCTCGTTGGAACGTGCCGCGCGGCGGGTTCTACATCTGGCTCACGTTCGACGAGCCGGTGCGCATGGGACGGCTGTTCCAGCAGACGGCCGACCGCGGCGTGCTGCTCAATCCGGGCGACATCTACGATTTCGAGGGCGACAACGCCCTGCGTCTGAGCTACGCCTACACCACCCCGGAGGAGTTCGCCGAGGCGGCGCGAATAGTGGCGGGACTGGTGTGAGACCTGTGGTTTCGTGCGAAATGAAGGTGCATATACCTTCATTTTCGTGCAAGAACAACACATTGACACCTTCATTTTCGTGATAGCGTAGGCTGCATGACAACCATGCTCCACCGCCGCGCCTATGACCGCCTGCTCACCTGGAAACATGAGGAGCAGGGGGCTTCCGCCATCCTTCTGGAGGGCGCCAGACGAGTCGGGAAAAGCACGCTCGCCACACAATTCGGCGGCAACGAGTACCGGTCGTACATCCTCATCGACTTCTCCAACGTGGATGAGGCGGTGCTGGACCTGTTCCGCACGCAACGCACCGACCTTGACCGGTTCTTCTCCTACCTGTCCCTGTACTTCGGGGTCACGCTATACCGACGGGAATCGCTCATCATCTTCGATGAGGTGCAGTTCTTCCCCCAGGCGCGCGCGTTCATCAAGCACCTGGTCGCGGACGGCCGTTACGACTACATCGAAACGGGATCACTCGTCTCGATACGGCAGAACGTCGAGGACATCCTCATCCCGTCCGAGGAGGACTCTCTCGAACTCAACCCCCTCGATTTCGAGGAATTCCTCTGGGCCATGGATCAACGCCCCATGGCGGATGCCATACGGGAATCGTTCGAAAGCAAACACCCCCTGCCGGAAGCCATTCACCGCAAGGCCATGGATCTGTTCCGCGAATACATGCTCATCGGCGGCATGCCGAAACCCGTCGCCGACTATGCGGACGATCACGATTTCGCCCAGGCGGACAAGGAGAAGCGCCGCATCCTCTCCCTGTACCGCAAAGACGTCGCCCGATTCGCCAAAGGGTACGAGACGAAGGTGCTGTCCATCTTCGATGGGCTGCCGGGACAACTGTCAAAACATGAGAAACGGTTCTCTCTCGCCTCGATCGGCAAGACGGCGCGGATGCGCGACTACGAGGACTCGTTCTTCTGGCTGTCGGACGCCCGCATCACCAACAACTGCTACAACTCCACGGATCCGCATGTCGGACTACGGCTCGACGAGGATCACACGACGCTCAAATGCTATATGGCCGATACCGGCCTATTGGTCAGTCACGCCTTCCCCGCCGCCAGGAACCGGACGGGCGTGAACTCGGTCTACCGGGATATCCTGTTCGGCAAACTGGAACTGAACGAGGGCATGCTCGTCGAGAACATCGTCGCACAGCAGCTCAAGGCGTCCGGCCACGACCTGTTCTTCTATTCGCGAAGGGACCAGACCAACGCGGCGAACACCATGGAGATCGATTTTCTGATCCAGGCACCGTACGCCAATGCGAACCTGCGGCTGCGCGTCGCCCCGATCGAGGTGAAATCCACCGGCCGATACGGGACGAAGTCGCTGGAGAAGTTCAAGAACAAGTTCGGAGCGCGTGTGGGATCGCAAATCGTGCTGCACCCCAAGCAGATGAGAATCGACGGGGATCGCATGTACCTGCCGCTCTACATGGCGCACTGCCTGTAGAGCGGGAGTCCCCACGGCCGGCGGGCCGAGCCGTCAAACGGACGGTCCGGTGGACCGCCCGCAGGCGAGGCCGAACGGCGACGGCCGTGAGGCAATGAATCAGCCGAGCCTGGCGATCTCGTCCGGGGTGAGTTCGAGCTGGTCGGCCTTGAGGGAATCGAGGATCGTCTCGGGGCGGTGGGCGCCGGGGATGACGAACATGTGGTCGCCCTTGGCGAGTTCCCAGGCGAGCACGACCTGCTGGTAGCTCACGCCGTGCGCGGCCGCGACCTCGCGGAACGGGTCGAACGTGGATTCGTCGTACGGGTGGCGGTAACCGCCGAGCGGGCTCCAGCACACGAACGCGAGACCGAGCTTCGCGCAGTAGTCGAGCGTGTCCTGCGTCTCCAGGTGGATCGGCGAATACTGGTTCTGCACGGCGACGAGCTTGTCGCCGAGGATCGAACGCGCGATGTCGATCTGTTCGATCGACGCGTTGGAGACGCCGGCCACGCGGGCCACGCCCTCGTCGACGAGCTGCTTCAGCGCTTCGATGGACTCGTTGTACGGCACCTCCGGATCATGGCGGTGCAGGTACAGCAGGTCGATGGTGTCGACGCCGAGCGCCATCGCCGACTGCTTGCCGTATGCGATGAGGTGCTCCGGCTTGCCGTCGCGCGGCCAGACCGGCTTGTCGCCGTCCCATGCGCGGCGCAGGCCGATCTTCGTGGCGACGGTCACCTCGCTCTTCGGCCCCTTCCACGTGTCGAGCGCCTCGCGCACGAGCTTCTCGCCGGTCTGCTCCTCCTCGCCGGGCGTGTAGTACGCCCATGCGGTGTCGATGTGGCGGCAGCCGGCGTCGAGCGAGGCGTGCAGCGTCTCGATGCCGATCTCATGCCCGCGGTTGTTCTCGATGGTCAGCGGCATTTCGCCGTGTCCGATCGCGGTGGTGGAGAATGGTCCCAGATTGCGGTACAGCGCCATGATGCGTCCTTGTCCTTCCGTGGTTTCCCGTTGATGTCACGTTGCGCGTGACCGGCCGTATGCGAACATATGCGAAACGACCGTGCCCGTGAAGTCCAGCGTAGACTTCACGGGCACGGTCATCAAGTCCGACGAACGTCATCGGACACCGCCGGAACCGCCTGTCGGGACGGTTCCGGCGGAGCGGACATCACCTACCGGCGATGACGTCCGTTCGCCGCGACGGTTCCGGCCTCGTCGCGCCTGCGGCGTTCGGCCACGAGGATCGCGGCTCCACCGCCGAGCAGCAGCAGGGCGATCAGGGCGGGCATGGCCACGCCGGCGCCGGTGGTGCTCAGCGGCGGCGTGTACGTGTTCTCGAACGCGGGCGCCTTGCGGTCGCTGCCGAACAGGCCGGACTGGTAGGCGGCGGTGGCGGTCATCGTGCCGTCGAGGTTGTCGGTGACGGTCACCTTGGCGGTGTACACGGTCGTGTCGTAGGTGACGCCGGTCGCGTCGCCCTTCGACTCGCGGATCGTGTACGTGTATTCGCCCGCCTTGTCGAACGTGATCGGCGTGAACGCGATCCTGCCGTCCGCCGAGTTCTTCGCGGTCCGGATGGTCGTGCCGTCCGCGTCGCGCAGCTCGAACGTGAATTCGCCGTCCTTCAGGTCACGTCCCTTGATGGTCTTGGTGGCCGTGAACGTGAATGCGGTGGGTGCGGGCGCGTACGTGTTGGCGAACACGGCGTCCTCGTCCTTGACGGGCGTGGACTTGACGGTGCCGTCGGCGGCGTCCGGACCGGCGGATTGCGCGGTGCGGGCGATCTCGTGCGTGGCGGTCATCGTGCCGTCGTGGTTGTCCTTGACGGTGACGGTGACGGTGTACACGGTGTCGTCGTAGGTCACGCCGCCCAGGTCGCCGGCGGTTTCGCGCACGGTGTACGCGTAGGTGCCGGGCTTGTCGTACGTGATCTCACCGAACGTGACCTTGCCGTCCGCGGCGTTCGTGACGGTCTTGACGCCGTCCTTCGCGCCTTCCGGCATCGGGGCGACGGTGCCGTCCGCACCGGTCGCGCCGGTGAGGGTGAACGTGAACTCGCCCTTGTCGAGCGCACGGCCGTCGAGCGTCTTCGTGAAGTCGAACGCGTCGGTCGTGGCGCCGCCGGAATACGTGTTCTCGAAGGAGAACAGCGCGCCGGTGGACGGGTCTGCGGTGGCGCTCATCGTGCCGTCGCCGTTGTCGTGCAGCGTGACGGTGAATTCGCGCGTGAGGTCCGCATCGTTGGTGACGCCCGCGACGTCGCCGGATTCGGTGACGACGTACGTGAACGTGCGGTCGGTCCGGCCCGCGAGGTCGGCGAAGTGGTAGACCACCTTGCCGAAGTCGACGTTGCCGGCGTCATCGTTCCGCGCGGTGACTTCGGTCTCGTCGGTGGCGGTCTTGCCGTCCGCGCCGAGCACGTGGAGCGGTGCGCCGTCCTTGCCCTTGAGCGTGAACGTGAACTTGCCCTTGAGCTGGGCGAGGGTGGTGTCGTAGTCGCCGTCCTCGAGCAGCTTCACGCCCTTGAGCTCGATGGGGGTGGAGTCCGTGGTCGTGTAGTTGTTCTCGAACGCGAGTCCGCCGTTGCCGTCCGTGTCCGCGTCGAGGCCGCTCGTGGTGAGCTTCAGCGTGCCGTTGTGGTCCGTGTCCGCCACGTTCACGGTGAACGTGTGGATGCGGGTCACGGCGGTCACGCCGCCGGGCAGGTTCGTTTCGGATTCGACGACCGTGTACGTGTGGTCCCCGAGGTCCTTGAGCGTGTAGGTCAGCGCGTTGTCGAACGTGATCGTGCCGGTGGCGTCGCTGGTGCCGGTGGAGACCGGGGCGCCTTCGGCCTTCGAGCCCTCATACACGTCGAACGTGTACCGGTCGGCGGCGGTGAGCTTGCGGCCGGTCATGGTCTTCGTGCCGGTGAGGGTCAGTGTGGCGGAGGCGGCGTACGTGTTCGTGAAGGCGAACAGCGCGGCCGTGTCGGCGGGTGCGGTGGTCACGGCGAGCGTGCCGTCGCCGGAGTCCTTCACCGTGACGGTGAAGTTCTTGACGGCGGTCGCGTCGTTGGTGACGCCTGCGACGGTCGTGGCATCCTCCGCGACCTCATAGGTGAAGGTCTTGGAGCGGGTGCCGTCGGCCGCGGGAGCGACGTCGGCCAGATCGGCGAGCGTGTAGTGCAGCGTGCCGAAGGAGACGGTGCCTGCCGCGGTGTTGGACGCGGTGAGCTTGGTCTTGTCGACGAGCTTGCCCGTGTCGGAGCCGGTGCCGTCCACGTGGATCGGCGCGCCGTCCTTGCCGGTGAGCGTGAACGTGAACTTGTTCGCGAAGTGCATGGTCTGGTCGCTGCCGTCGTCGCCGGTCACCTTCTTGACGCCGCCGATGGCCGTGGAGCCGGAGGCCGCGTACGTGTTGGTGAACGTCGGCCGCGTGACGTTGGTCTTGCCATCGACGGCGACCTTGGTCGTCAGCTTGCCGTTGCCGGCGTTGGTGACGGTCACCGTGTAGGTGTAGGCGGCGGTGTCGTAGGTGACGCCGGGCAGCTTGCCGTTGTCGGCGGGAGTGATCTCGTTCACGGTGTAGGTGAACGTCTTCGACGTCTTGCCGTCCAAATCGCTCAGCTTGTAGGCGATCGGGTCGAACGCGATCGAGCCGTCCGCGGCCGCGGCCTTGGTCTGGAGGACCTTGCCGGTCGTGGTCGCGCCTTCGTGCAGCTGGAACGTGAAGTCGTTCTCGAAGATCGGGCGGGCGGAGCCGTCCGAGTTCCTGAAGTCCTTCTTCGCGCCGAGCGTGGCTGCGCCGGCCGCGTCGTAGGTGTTCGTGAACTCGGCGGTGTCGGTGCCGCTGTTCGCGTCCGTGACGGCGGCCTTGAGCTTGCCGGTCGACTTGTCGAGCGTCACGTCGACGTGCACGTACTGCCACGTGTGATCGTAGGTCACGCCGTTCCTGACGTCGTTCACGGCGTCGTCGGGCACGACCTCGCGGATGGAGTAGTCGTGGGCGCCGACCTTGTCGAAGTCGATCGTGTCGAAGGTCACGTCGCCGTTCGCGGCGTTGGTCTTCGTCTGGAGGAGCTTCGCCGGGTCGCCGTCACGGAACTGGATGCCGTCGTACAGCTGGAACGTGAACTCGCCGTCCTTGAGCGTCGCGCCGTTCAGGGTCTTGTGGGCCTTGAGCTGCGCGTCGACCTTGGTGGGCGTGTACGTGTTCGTGAACACGGGGCGTCCGGCGTCGATCCTGTCGGCCGCGACCGGGTCGCCGTTCTTGTCCTTGAACGCGGGGGTGACGGTAAGATAGCCGTTGCCGTCCACCGCGACCGTGACGTCGACCGTGTAGACGGTGTCGTCATAGGTCATGCCGGCTTCGGAGCCCTTGACCTCGGCGATCTCGTAGCGGTAGGTCTTCGCGCCGCCGTCGGCCGCGAGGTCGGCGTCAGTGAACTGCACGTCCTTGAACGCGGCCTCGCCGTTGCCGGTGTTCTCGGCCTTGAGGCTCGTGGCGTCCTTCACCGTGCCGTCGGCGTCGATCACGTGGAGCGGCGCGTTCTTGACCGGCGTGAGCGTGAACTGGAACTTGCCGGCGGTGAGCGGGTTGGCGTCGCCGCTCAGGTCGGTGTAGCGCTTGAGGACCTTCGGGCTCCAGTTCTGGGAGAGCTTCGCGTACGTGTTGGTGATCGTCGCGACCGGTTCGCCGACGGCGGGATCGGCCTTCACGGCCTTGCCCTGCTTGGCGGCGTTCGGATCGACCTTGGAGACGAGTTTCATGGCGGTCGTGGCGGTCAGCTGGCCGGTGCCGTCGTCGGTCACGGTGACGGTGGCGCGGTACAGGTCGGTGGAGTAGCTGACGCCGGGGATGGCGTCGGCCGCCGAGGGCTGGACCTCGCTGATGTTGTACACGTAGGTGCCGGCCTTCGTGTAGGTCATCTCGCCGAATCCGAACACGTCGCCATTGGTGGCGGTGTGCGTGAGCACGCCGTCCTGCGCGCCTGCCGGCATCGGGATGTCGGTCTTGGCGACGGTCGCCTTGTTCGCGGCGAGCGTGCCGCTCACGGCTTCGAGCTTGAAGTCGAAGCGGTCGGTGCCGTCGGTCTTCCAGTCGCGGCCGTCAAGCTGCTTCTTCGCGTGCAGTTCGGCGGTGGCGGGCGCGGGCGTGTACACGTTGTCGAACGCGGCGGCCTCGGAATCGGGGTCGTCGGACGTCGCGGGATTGCCATCGCTGATCGCGTAGCTGGTCTGCAGCGTGCCGCTGCCGGCGTCCTTGACGGTCACTTCGATCGTGCGGGTCGTGGCGTCGTAGGCGATGCCGTCCTTCACGTCGCCGGCCTTGGCGGGCTGTCCGTCGGGGCCAAGTTCGGCCGCCGTGTAGGTCAGGTTCCAGGTCTTCGTGGCGGCGTCATAGGCGGCGTAGCCGTCGGTGACCGCCTGCGCGAGCGAGGCGGGCGTGTAGTCGATGTGGTCGAAGGCGACGTGGCCGGAGGCCTCGCCGTCTACGGGGGCCGTGTTCGTGGCGGTCTGGATCGGCGTCTTGCCGTCCGTGCCGTCGCCCTGGTACAGGCCGAAGGTGTACGCGCCGGCCTTGAGCTGCGGTGCGGTGGTTCCCTCGGAGGCGGTGATCTTCTTGTGCAGCAGGAAGTACGCGTAGCCGGTGGGCGCGTACACGTTGGTGAACGTGGACGCGTCGGTCGTGTTCCTGTCGGCGTCGGTCGTCGCCGCGGAATTGTCGTAGACGGTGGGCGCGATGGCGAGCGTGCCGTCGCCGTTGTCCTTCACCGTGACCGTGACGTACCCGACGTGCTCGTCCTTCTGCGTGCCGGTCTTCACGGTGCCGGTCTCGGTGACCGCGAACTTGAAGGTTCCGGGCTTGCTGAAGTGGAGGCCGTCGAAAGTGAACGCAGCGGGCTGGCCGTCCTTCGCGTTCACGACGGTCTGCGTCATGTCGGTGGCTTTCCTGTCGGAGCCGAGGACGATGGAATGGTCCTTCAGTCCGGCGCGGGCGGCACGTGCTTCGGCCGTGTTGTCGGAGGCGGCGGCGAGACGGAACGTGAACGTCTCGTTCGGATCCATGTCGCGGCCGGTCAGGGTCTTGCGTCCGGCGATCGACGTCTCGGCGGGCGTCAGGTCATACGTGTTGGAGAACACGGGGCGGCCGTTGTCGAGCTTGGAGGGGTCGACCGCATTGCCGTCCTCGTCGAGGATGGTGACGCTCTGCTTGAGCACGGGCCTGTCGCCGTCCGTCGTGGTGCTGATCGCGACCTTCACCGTGTATGCGGCGAGGTCGTAGGTCATGCCGTTCAACGTGGCGGCCGTGCCGTCGGCGTTCGGCGTGGCACCGTCGGGCACGTTCTCCTTGAGCGTGTACTCGTAGGTCTTGCCGTCGTCGCGCGCGGAGGTGAGCGTGATGAGGCCGAACGAGGCGACGCCGGCACTGGTGACGTTCGCCGTGGCGGAATCGCCGGTGGCGCCATCGGGCAGCGGGGCGCCGTCCTTCGCGACGAGCGCGAACGAGAACATGCCGTCGGTCAGCGGCTTGGAGCCGGTCTTGTCGGCGTACTTCTTGGTGACGAGCAGGCCGAGGTTGGCCTCCTGCGCCTTGAAGACGTTGGTCACGGCCGCGACGTTACCGTCGACCGCGGTGTTGCCGGCGGACGTGCCGTCGTCGTTCTGCACCTTGGTCATGACGACGCTGTCGTTGGACAGCTTGCCGTTGCCGTCATCGGTGATGGTGACGGTCACGTCGTACAGCGCGTTCGAATAGTCGACGCCGGGGATGGCATGCTCGCCGTTGTTCGCGGTGGGCGTGCGTTCGAACACGGTGTAGTGGTATTCGCCGGCCCTGTCGTAGGTGATGTCGCCGAACGCGTGCGTCTTGCCGTCGGTCACCGTGAGCGAGGCGTAGCCGTTCTTCGCGCCCGCGGGCAGCGGGGCGTCCTCGGTGGGCGCCGCCGGCTGCAGGCGGAACTCGAACGAATCGCCGTCACGCCATGCGCGGCCGGTGAGCGTCTTCTGCACCTTGATGGTGCCGGAGGTCGTGACCGGAGTGGGCTTGTACGTGTTGTCGAACGTCCAGTCGCCGTGGTTCTCGTCGATGCCTTCAACCTTCGCCTGACCGCCCTTGATCTCCAGGTTGCCGGAGGCATTGCGCGTGACGGTGAACGTCACGGAGGCGGTGCGGGTGTCGACGGTCATGCCGTCGCCATCCTTGCCGGTCTCCTTGACCGTGTAGGCGTAGGTGCCAGGTTCGGGGAACGTGAAGTCGCCGAACGTGAACGGCGAGGCGCTGCCGTCGGCGCCGTCGCCGGTCTTGCCGACGGTGGCGGTGGTGTCGGCGGGCATGGCGGCCTTGAGCGCGGCCTCGCTCACACCCTTGCTGTTCGCGGCGTCCGCGGCGAGCTCGAACGTGAACTTGTCGGCATCTGTCCACGCGCGGCCGGTCAGCTGCTTGTACAGGGTGACGGAGCCCTTCACCGCGGCGGGCTTGCGCTTGTCGTACACGTTGAACGACGTGCCGTCGGAGACGGCGAGGCCGAAGCCCTTAGCGCGGTCCAGCGCGTTCGCGGCCTGTTCGGCGTCCGTGCCGGGGAGCATGAAGTAGTGCGGCGTGGCGTCGAGCTCGTAGGCGGTGCCGTCCGTGCCGGTGGGGGCCGCGGTCTCCACGAAGTAGTAGAGCGTATTGGTCTTGAGCGGCTTGTCGGCGGAGCCGAACGTGGCGACGCCGTTGGCGTCGGTCGTGACCTCGGCGCCGGACTGCGTGGCGACGGCCTTCACCTGGTCGAAGGTGACCTTCGTGCCGGACAGCCGGTTCATGTCGACTTCGTAGAGCGCGAACTTCGCGCCGGCGAGCTTGCGGGAGAGGTCGTCGGCGTCGGTCTTGGTGATGGCGATCGAGCCGGCGGCGCCGTCGGTGCCGGAGTTCGGGTTGGTGACGGTCCAGTCCTTCTTGTTGATGTCCTCGCCGTTGGCGACGCCTTCCAGCGTGGCCGTGTTGGTGAGGTTCACCCTGTCGCCGGGCTTGCCGTTGGGCTTCACGTCATAGGTCACGGTGACGGGCGTCGAGTCCGGCAGCGTGAGCGTGAGCTTGGTGGTGGGGTCGCCGTTCGCGTCGGTCACGTCCTCGACCTTGACCGGCACGATGAGCGTGGCGCCCGTGTTGCTGTTGGTCACCTTGAGCGAGGCGGGAATGAACGTGCCTTCGGCGTCCATCATGTCGGTGAGGGTGACGGTGTCGGCGTTCTTGATGAGGTCGGCGCCCTGCGGGTTCACCTTGATCGTGTAGCGCACGCGGTTGAGGTCCTTGATCTGCGCGGCGGACTTGTCGATGACCTTGCTGTCGCCGGTCACGGTGCTGGAGTCCTCGCCGAAGTGGGTGTCGCCGGAGTCGGCGGTCGCCTTGTTGGTGAAGGCGACCGCGCCTCCGGTGGTCTTGGCCGCGGTGGAGTAGGTGAGCACGGCGTACGCCTTGTCGGAGCCGTCGGTCTGGACGACGCCGTTGGTGGGGATCGTGAACGTGAGTTTGCCGTTCGCGTTCGCCATGACGTTGTCGAGGTTCTGCTTGTCGAGGGTGCCCGGATTCCAGCCGGCCTGCACCTTGTAGGTGCCACCGGGCACGTAGCTCATGCCCTGCGGGATGGTGTCGTTGACGACGATCGGCCGGCCGTTGAGTTCGGTCTTGCCGACGCCGTTGTACGGGTCGTCGTCCTCGTTGACGGTCACCTTCCACGTGGCGACCCACGCGCCCTTGGTGGCGTCGCTCGGGTCGATCTTGGACCAGTCGAAGTCCTTGTCCCATTTCATCGAGCCGGTCTTGGAGACGAGGTTCGTGTTCTCGATGTCGTAGGAGTCGCTGGCGGAGGTGGTCCTGCCGTTGACCTTCACGCTGGCCGTGTTCTTGTACGTGCCGGGCGTCTTGTCGCTCGTGGTGGCGTAGCGGACGGTCACGTCCTGCTTGCCGACTGCGGCCTTGAGCGCGTCGGTCGCCTTGAACGTGATGGTGAACTGGTCGTTCGTCTTGTTGTAGGCGACCGTGTAGTCGGGGCCTTCGGCGAGCGTCGTGCCGCCGATCGTGAGCGTCGGTTTGCCGTCGAACGTGAACGTGGCGCCGTCCGGCTCGGAGAGCTTGTCGGTGAACGTCACCTTGGACGGGTCGGTGCCGGCGGCCATCTTGGAGAACTCCACGGTGGACGTCCACGTGGCCTTGCCGTCGGCGGCGATGGCGGTCTTCGGGGTGTCGAGCTTCTTGGTGACGTACGTGTTGGTGTCCTTCGGCGTGTAGGAGCCGTCGTCGCTGCCGCCGGGGTGCTTGTCGTCCGGCGGGGTCACCTCGGCGTGGTTGTCCACCGTGGCGGTGGAGGAAGCGTCGTCGAGCGCGGTGTGGTATTCGATGGTGTACTGCTGCGCGCCGGCGTCCGCCGGGAACGTGTAGGTGAAGTCCTTGGCCGAACCGTCGAGCCGGCCGGTGGCCACCGTGTTCCCCTTGGCGTCCTTCACGGTGTAGGAGCCGGTGTAGTGCTGGCCGTCCCTGATGGCGTCGGTGAACACGTAGCCGCCCATGTCGGCCTTGAGGCTGCCGGAGTTGAGCTTGACGGTCCACTTGATGTCGGAGGCGGTGCCGGAGCCGTTGGACTTCTGCACCATCGCGTAGCTGAGGTTCGGGGTGACGTCGGCCGCGCCGGGCTTGTCGGCGCCGTCCCAGTTCCATTGCGCGGTGTTCTTCGCGTCATCGAGCTTGCCGCCCTGGGCGAGCGTCTTCTTCGCCGCGTCGGTGAGCTGCGCCTTGTAGGTGAGCTGGTAGCCGTTCTTGTCGGCCTTCGCGAGGTCGCCGAGGCTGATGGTGGCCTTCTGGCCGTCGATTGTGGCGTTCACGGGCTTGCCGTCGAGCTGGAAGCTACCGTCGACGAACGTGAAGTTGGAGCCCATCGTGTCGGTGACGACCATGTCCTTGACGTCGAACTGCGGCTTCAGGGTGACGGTGAACGTGACGGTGCCGTCGTCGTTGATCGTGTACGTCTTCTGGCCGTTCACCTTGGACTTGTCGATGGTGATGGTGATGTCGCCGCCACCACCGGGGAACGTGATGTGTTCCTGGTCGCCGTCGCCGCCGGCATCCTCGCCGAGCGTGAAGTCGAAGCTCACGTACGAGCTGATGTCGGAGGGGTGGCTGTTGAGCCAGTCCTCGTTCCAGTGCGCGGTGACCACGCCGTGCGCGATCTTCCACGTGCCGGCCGCGTTGCCGTCCTTGTCGTAGAGCGTGGAGGATTCCACATCCTTCACACGGATGTTCTTCGGGAACGTGTAGGAGCGGTTCGGGCTGTCGAGCGTGGGCTTCTGCTCGTCGGTGAAGTCGAAGCTGATGGACCCGTAGAACGTCTGGCCGACGCTCGCCTTGTCGGTGTTCGGATCGAACTTCTGCGTGTGGTTCTTGTCCTTGTAGATGTCGACGGTCACGCCGCTCGTGACCTCGACGGCCGGTGCGTCGGGATTGTAGACCGTCTCCGCCGCGACCGCGGACGGCGTGAGGTTCACGCCCGTCAGCAGCATCGCCACGGCGGCGATCAACGCCACCAGCACCTTGCCTAGCCTGCTTGTGTTCTTGCCTATCTTGTTGTCCAGCGATTCCATGGCCGAACGCCCCTTACTGGCTTATTCCTGGTTCTCTCCGTCGTGAAGCGTCTGAACGAGCCCGCCTCGGTGGCGCAGGGAATTCCCAATACGCCTATAAACGACGAACGTAGCCCCCCCCCCCGGGACAAAAACCAACCGGAAAACGGCGGAATTCCAGTAATGCCAACGTTGGCACTACCTTCAGTGGCGTGTCTCACATCGCGAAAGTGCTTTCGTCATACGATTGAATGTGCACAACCGGAATCAATCAATCGAATCGTATAGTATTAGATACTAATAGATAGTATAAGATAATGTAAGATAGTAGACGAAACACGCCCACGATAAGGAGACCACGATGACGTCGCTCCATGAGAACCTCATCACCGAATTCAAACGGGATTGGGTGGATGGTGCGAAACGCACGGCGGTTGCCTTCGCCAACACGGACGGCGGCGTCATCTATCTCGGCGTGGAAGACGACGGCACACCAATAGGCGTTCCGGACGCGGACGAAAGCATGCGACGCGCCACCCAGGCGATAGCAGACGGCATCCACCCCGATCTGATGGGATTCACCTCGGTGGAGACGGAACAAATGAACAACGTTCCCGTGGTTGCCGTCCACATTCAACGCGGCACGAACCGTCCCTATTATCTGGCCGACAAGGGGATCAGACCTGCCGGAGTGTACGTCCGTTCCGGTGCGGCGTCGATTCCCGCCAGCGAATCCGCGATCGTCGATATGATCCGCCAGACGGCTGGCGACTCCTTTGAGGACGCGGTGTCATTGCAACAGACATTGACGTTCACAGCCGCCGAACTTGCGTTTTCCGATACCGGACTCGCCTTCACCGAAGCCACCCAACGCACGCTGGGTCTACGCACCGATGATGGCCGGTACACGAATCTGGCATGGCTGCTTTCCGACCAGTGCACGGTCTCCATCAAAGCCGCCGCATTCGCCGACGACGACAAGGAGACGTTCCTGAACCGGCAGGAATTCAGCGGATCGCTGCTCACCCAGTTCGACCAGGTCAATGAATTCATCAACCGGCACAACACCGTGGTCTCGCGCACCGGCGACGACATGCGCCGCGTCGATGACTACGATTACACGCCGTTGGTGTTGCGCGAGGCTCTGCTCAATCTCATTGTGCACCGCGACTATGGGCTGTCCGGCCCGTCGCTGGTCAGCGTGTTCGCCGACCGTATGGAATTCCTCAATCTTGGCGGCCTCCCCAGCAGGTTCACCCGCGAGGACATGATGAACGGCATCTCCGCCCAACGCAATCCGAAACTAGCGAACGTGTTCTACCGGCTGCGGCTCGTGGAGGCATATGGAACAGGAATCCGCCGCATCATGGGAGATTATCGGGATTCCAAGGAACAACCATCGTTCCATATCACCGATCACACGTTCCGACTGGTGCTACCCAAGCACGCAGCGTCCCGCGCCACCGCCCACGGTCACGACACGGCCGCAAGCCACGATACGGAGCAGCCGTTGTCCCCCAACGAACACATGGTGCTCGACTATGCGCGGAATCACGGTGCCGTCACCCGGCGACAGGCACAGGCGCTCACCGGACTATCCCAAGGCTCCGCCTACCAAATAATCGCATCGCTGGTGGGACGCGGCATGCTCTCCCGAACCGGGAAGGCACGCGCCACACGCTACATGCCGGCATAGCCGCATCGCCGTGCGGCACTCCGCGTCATGCCGTCCGGCGGTTCTCTCCGCCGGAACCACTGCCGGAGAGAACCGCCGGACTACCGGCCGCCGCCCGAGCCGCCGCCGGAACCGCCGCCACCTCCGCCGAAGCCGCCGCCGCCGGACGAGGAGGACGGCGCGGCGGCGGAGATCGTCGAGGCGACCGAATCGAAGCCGGAGCTCAGCTGCGAGCCGATGTCGCCCAATCCGCCGGCGAACGCGTCGCCGCCGAAACCGCCCATGCCGCCGGACGACGACCCGCCCGACCACGGGCCGGAGGACCCGTACCCGCCGCCGCGGCCGTACCGGCGATGCCATTCGCGACGGCGGTAGTTCCAATACCACACGGAGTCCGAACCGTTCTCGTCGAGCCATGCCGGATCGGCGAGCTGCGGGTAGGCTTTCGCGAGCTCGGCGGCCATCCGCCCGGAGATGCCGAACGCGGCCGCGTACACCATGTACCAGTCCCAGAGCACGAGGTCCGCGGGACCGCGGCCGGTGAAGTCGGAGAAATCCTCCATGTACCGTTTGAGTCCAAGGCATCGGCCGGCGTAGTCCTCGCCGGAGGCCGTGAACCGTTTCGGCATGCCGATGCCGAGGATGAACACGCTGGTCCACACGCTGGGGGCGCCCACGCACAGCTGCACGGCGATGTTCGAGGTGAGCACGGGGGATGTGAGCAATCCCGAGCCGAGGATCAGCAGGAACGCCATGGGGATCATGTAGCCGCTCGTCATGGAGCGCACGGCGTCAAGCGCCGCGTATTCGAGGTCCGCGGCCGATGTGAACCGTTCCATCGACTTGTAGCCGTCCCGCCACCCCTTGCATGCCGCCTTCATCTGCGTGAAGTCGAACACCGGGGAGCCGACGCGGCGCGAGATGTCGATGATGAGGTCGAGGCACGCGGATTCGGACCGGCACAGGCCGAGCGAGGCCCGTTGCGGCGTGAACACGGCGGGGAGGATCACGATCGTGCTCGTCGTGTCGCTCGCCGCGACGAGCCGCGGGTCGGCGCCGATCATGCGCGACAGGCCGACCGGGTCGGCACGGCTCAGGTCGATGCCCCGGTACATCCACGAGGGGCCCGGGTAGATGGCGACGGCCTTCTTCACGGCGAGCGCCATCACGGTGCCGGAAAGCGAGCATTCGTTCAGCATGCGGTCGGCGCGTTTGCCGGCGACGCCGCCGACGGGCAGCCCGTCCATCGCGTCCATGAGCCGTGCGGCGACGGCGGGGCTCACCTGCGGCGGGTCGCGCCAGTAGACGATCGGGCCATGGTAGCCGGCGAGTCGGCGCGACCGGAACGCGGCGATGAGCCCCCACGTGCACAGGCCGATGGCGGCGGCGGCGAGCGCTCCCCACCAGGCGAGGTACGTCCATGCTTCGCCGCGTCGGTCTTCGCGCCATTGCCGTTCCTTGGCGCGTTCGGTGGATGTGAGGTCGGCGAGCGCGTCGTCGTGGACGGTGTGCGCGACGTCGCCGGCGAACCGGGAGTCGTAGGCGGCGACGACGTCGAGGTAGTCGCCGGAGCGGAGGTCGTGGACGGTGAAGTCGAACGTGCCGTCGTCGGTGCGGCCGTCGGCGTCCGTGTCGGTGTCGCTGTCGCGTTCGGTGTGCAGCCAGCTCCACACGTTCGACGCGCCGGTGCCGTCGGGGAAGCGCACGCTGCCGGTGATGGTTCCGGCGGGAACCCGGCTGGTGCTCTTGATCGGCTCCCATTGGAAGGTGGTGACGTCGTCGTGTTTCGTGGCGATGTCGTGCATGGTGAACGACACGTCGAATTTCAGGCTGTCGGTCTCCTTGGTGGCGGGGATGTTCCAGCCGATTTCGATGGTCTTGGGGCCGCCCGTCGCGTCGGCGCCGTCGAGTCCGTCCCTGCCGGGCTCGTAGGGTTGCGGGTCGTCGGCGCCGTCGGTCACGTCGGCGATGTACCAGTGGTCCGCGTATTTCAGGTTCCAGGTGCCGTCGTTGACGGTTTCGGGGTTCTGCGGGTCGATGCGCGTGTACGTTGCGCCGGTGGTGGCGTTGCGCACGGTGATGCCGGTGATGTCGGTGAGTTTGCCGCGTTCGAGCGTGTACTGCCAGTACAGCTGCTTCCAGCGTTTCGTGTGGCCATCGTCGTCCTCACGCGCCTTGAGCCGGTAGTCGTAGCGCGTGTCGACCTTGAGGTCGCCGTCGGCGGTGGCGACGGCCGTGTAGTCGATGGTGCGGCAGCTGAGCAGGGCGCCGCCGACGAGCCCGCTGTGCCCGAGGAGCAGGATGCCTACGAGGATCGCCGTGGCGATGAGTGCGTTGACCGCCGATCTGACCAGTCCGTGCCGCATGTTGCCGTCCCGTCCGTGCCGTTGTTCGTGTCGTTCGTCCGCTCCGTGTTCGGTGTGCTCTACGCGTTCAGCGTCCGCCGAAGGAGCCGCCGCCGGAGCCGCCGCTCGAACCGCCGAATCCGCCGGAATCGAAGCTGCCGGACGAGCCGAAGTCGATTCCGCCGGAGGAGCCTGACGAGCTGGAGGGCGACGCGGCGTCGATGGTGGAGGTGATGTCGGAGATGCCGGCGGACAGCTGCGAGCCGAGGTCGCCGAATCCGGCGAGCCCCGAACCGTTGGCCGAGTACGGGCCGATGCCGAAGAAGCGGTCGAGCCTGGAGGAGAACGAGGAGCCTGCGCCGTTCCCCGGGCCGCCGTAGCCGTAGGCGCGGGGCCCGTCGCGCCATGGGTCGGTGCGGTAGTCCCAGTAGAGCGTGGAGCCGGACGCGTTGCCGTCGAGCCATGCCGGGTCGGCGAGCTGCGGGTAGGCGTCGGCGAGTTCCCGTTTGAGCTTGTCGGACATGCCGAACGCGGCCGCGTACACCATGTACCAGTCCCACAGGGCGATGTCGGCGGTGCCGCGGTCCGTGAAGTCGGAGAAGTCGTCCATGTAGCGTTTGAGCCCGAGGCATTGGCCGGCGGCTTCCTGTCCTTTCGGCATGATTTCGTTCATCGCGCCGCTCATCGAGCAGAACAGGCCGATCGTGAAGACCGGCATGCCGAGCAGCAGGCCGACGGCCCCGTGGCCGATGATCACGTTGGCGAGCATCGTGCCGAAGCCCAGCAGCGTGGTGAACACGCCGGAGACGATCCACCGCCAGCCGACCGACTTGGAGACGTGCAGATGCCAGTATTCGCTGTCGCGGGCGTTGATGAACCGGTTGAGTTCGATGTACCCGTCCTTCCATCCGCGGCAGGCGGCGTCCATCTGGTCGAAGTCGAACACGGGCGAGCCGACGCGTCTGGAGATGGCGACGAGCAGGTCGAGCAGCGCCTTCTCCGAATCGGTGAGACCGCCAGCCGCCACCGCGGCGGCGGCCGAGGACCGGTCGAGGGCCCGCGGCAGCAACACGATGGTGCGGGTGCGTCCGGCCGCGTGCCGTCTGCCCGGGTCTGCGTCGATCATGCGGGTCAGTTCGGCGGGTACGGCACGGCTCAGGTCGATGCCGACGTACATGGTCGCGGGACCGGGGTAGACGGCGATCGCCTTCTTGACGGACAGGGAGAGCAGCGTGGCGGTGAGCGCGCGGTTGGTGCGCGAGGCGCGATGCCTGCCGCCCTCCGGGTCGACCACGTCGATGAGCCGCGCCGCGGCAGCGGGGCTCACCGCGGGCTTGTCGCGCCAGTATTCGATGGGACCGCGGTAATGGGAGCGCCGTCGGCTGGTGACCACGGCCGTGATGGACAGCGCGCACATGACGATGCCGGCGACGAGCGTGATCGACCAGTAGATGAGCCGCGCACGGGCGTCTCCTTGCTGTTTGTCGCGCCATTGCCGTTCCTGTTCGGCCTCGCTGCGCTTCAACGCGTCCAGATGCGTGCCGGAGCGCGTGCGCGCGACATTCGACGCCTCGTCCGCGTCGAAGGCGGCCACGAGGTCGAGATAGTCGCCGGAGCGCACGTCGTGCACGGTGAAGTCGAGCGTGCCGTTCTTCCCACGGCTGGTTTCGGATCGCTGTTCGGTGTGCAGCCACGCCCATGAGTTCGTCGTGTCGACGCCGAGCGGGAACCGTACCTTGCCGGTGACCGTGCCGATCGGCACCTGGTTGGACGTGCCGAACGGCTCCCATTGGAACGCGGCGACGTCGTCCCACTTGGTGCCCACGCCGTGCATGGTGAAGCGGATGTTGAACGTCAGGCTGTCCGCGGATTCGGTGGCGGGAATGTTCCAGCCGAGTTCCACGGTCTCCGCGGTCTTCGCGCCGTCGACGCCCTTCCTCAGGGTGACTTCGCCGCCGCCGGTCTCGTAGCCGGTCGTGCCGCCGCCGTTGACCTTCGCGATATACCAGCGGTTGGCCTGTTCGGCGTTCCACGTGGCGTCGGAGTAGGCGTCCGGCGCGGCGTACTCGTCGCTTTCCTCGTACTCGATGCCTTTGGTGATGTTCGTCACGTGGATGTCCGAGATGCCGGTCAGGTTGTCGGATTTCAGCGTGTACTGCTGGTACAGCTGCTTCCACGGCTTGGTCTCGCCGCCCTCCGTGCGTTTAGCCAGACGCACGTCGATCTTCTGCGTGATCTCGAGGTCGCCGTTGCGGTCGACCAGCACATCGTAGTCGAGCGACCGGTAGCTGAGCGACGGCGAGACGCCCACGCTTTGGATCAACGAGAGCGAACCGAAGACGAACGTCATGAGCAGCGTGCCGAACACGGTGACGATGATGGCGACGATGGTCCGTTTCCTCATGGTTCCCGCCTTCCCTTCCGCCGGCCGCCCGTCCGGCGGTCAGAACCTCACCTGCGGCACGGCGCGGCTCGCCTCGTCGGCGGCGAAGTACTGCGCCTGCGTGAAGTGGAAGAGTCCCGCGATGATGTTGCTCGGCACCGTCTCGATGCGCGTGTTGTATTTCATCACCACGTCGTTGTAGAACTGGCGGGCGAACGCGATCTTCTGTTCGAGCGCCTGCAGCTGGTTCTGCAGGTTCACGAAGTTCTGGTTGGCCATGAGCTGCGGGTACGCCTCGGCCGTGGCCGTGAGGTTGAACAGGGCGCGCGACAGCTGGTTCTCGGCGGCGGCGCGTTGGGCGATCGTGGCGCCCGGGTTCGTGGCGGCCGCCATCGCGCCGGCGCGCGCGGCCGTCACCTGCGTGAGCACGCCGGATTCGTGCGCCGCATAGCCCTTCACCGTCTCCACGAGGTTCGGGATGAGGTCGGCGCGCTGCTTCAACTGCACGTCGATCTGCGCCCAGCCGTTGCCGACCCGGTTGCGCAGCTGCACGAGACCGTTGTAGGCGGCGATCGCCCACGCCACCAGTCCGATGATGACCGCCAGGATCACCACCACAATCACTATCGCCACCGCCGCACCGCCCATGGCCCGCTCCTTCGTCCGGGGGACACGGCCGCGCCGCACGCGCCCGTGTCCCGTCATCCGATCGTCGTCCGATCGTCCGCGATCATCCGTAACCGCTTGCACCCCATTCTTCCACGCCCCACGCCATACCGGTAGATATCCACCGGTTATTGCCGACGCCCGGCGCGTCGCCCCACCCACATTCCCATGGTGCGGCAACACATAATCTCCATAACGGCGGAATCAAGCCGTTTCCCGTCACCGCACCATGGGTGATTCACCGCACCATGGGAGTCGGGTCACCCCACCGGTGCATCGCCGCCGACCACCATTCGATTGTTGGTGGTTTCTCAGACAATAACAAGCCCATTAACAAAAACAGGGGTCCGGAACATCGTAAGATGTTCCGGACCCCCTTGAGTTGGCGGCCGTTAGGCCATACATCCGGCATGAGACGATTTCGAAGGCGATCTCATGCCCTCAACTGCATGTGAAGAAGCTTGACCGGACGCCAACCCAAGCTTCGGGGAGCCTGAATCGGCATAGCGGAATCAGGCACGCTTGCGCAGCAGCATGACGGCCGCGGCACCGGCGAGCGCGACGAGCGCGAACACCGCGACGCCCGCGATGGCGGAACCGGTCTCACCGAGAATGGCGCCGTCGTTCTTCTTCGCGTCGGCCTTGGCCGCGGCATCGGTCTTGGACTGGTCGCCCTTGGCGGCGACCTTGGTCCACTGCGCCACGATCTTGTACACGTTGCCGGTCGCGGTATCGGTCGCCTTCACGGCGGAGCCATCCTTGTCGGTACCGGTCTCGGCGTACTGCCAACCGGACAGCTTGTAGCCGTCGCGCACGATCTCGTCGGTGGTAGGCAGCTTGTCCAGAATGGTGTCGCCCTTGGCAACCTGCACGGAGAAGTCACCGACCTCGCCGTTGATGTTGCCGCCGTTCGTGTTGTACACGACGGTGAACTGCTCGACGTTCATATCGGGGTCGGGATCGGCCACGTCCCACAGGGCGATGACGGTCACGTCACCGGTCACGGTATCGGTCGCCTTGACGGTCGTGTTGGTGCCGTGCGCGGCGACATCCTCGTAATGCCAGCCGCGGAACGTGTAGCCGTCACGCTTGAGCTTCGGCAGCTTGTCCAGCAGCGTGTCGTTCTCGGCCGCGGTGAACTTCACGTCACCGGACTGGCCGTCGAACTCACCGCCGTCGATCACACCGCCCTTGGTCTTCACCGTCACGTCATACGTCTTGACGTTCATACCGGAATCCGGATCGGCCACGTCCCACAGGGCGATGACGGTCACGTCACCGGTCACGGTATCGGTCGCCTTGACGGTCGTGTTGGTGCCGTGCGCGGCGACATCCTCGTAATGCCAGCCGCGGAACGTGTAGCCGTCACGCTTGAGCTTCGGCAGCTTGTCCAGCAGCGTGTCGTTCTCGGCCGCGGTGAACTTCACGTCACCGGACTGGCCGTCGAACTCACCGCCGTCAATCACACCGCCCTTGGTCTTCACCGTCACGTCATACGTCTTGACGTTCATACCGGAATCCGGATCGGCCACGTCCCACAGGGCGCGCACGACGAGATCCTTGGTGACGGTGTCGCTCTCGCCGACCTTCGTGGAGGTGCCGTAGGACTGGTTGTCGTTCTCGTCCCAGCCGTAGTACCAACCGCGCTGCACGAAACCATCGCGCTTGAGCGACGGCAGCACGGAAAGCAGGTTGTCTCCGTCGCCGACGGTGATGGACACGTCGCCGTTCTGGCCCTTGGCCTCACCATCCTGAACGGTGCCGCCGTTGGTGCGCACGACCACCGTATGCGTGGTCACCTGCATACCGGGATCGACCTTGTCGAGATTCCACGTGGCGTAGACGGTGACATTGCCCTTCACCGTGTCCTGGGCGCCGACCTGGGTGCCGGCGTTGTCGGCGTAATGCCAAGCGACGAAAACGAAACCGTCGCGCTTGAGCTTCGGCAGCACGGAAAGCAGGTTCGTGCCTTCCTTCACCTGGTACTGAAGGTCACCCGTCTGTCCGGCGTTCTCGCCGTTCTGGACGGTGCCGCCGTTGGTGCTCACGATAATGTTGTAGGTCGCCGTCGGCTGTTCGGGTGTCAGGGAGGTCCACTGGGCCTGGACCTCGTAATAGTCCTTGCCGAGCTTGGCCACATCGCCGCTCTGGACGGGCGTGCCGTCGGTGTACGTCCAACCGGCGAACTTGTAGCCGTCGCGCTGGAGGTCGACTGCGGTCGGCAGTTTGTCCAGAATCGTCTGGCCGGCGGGGACCTGCACGGTGCCATCGCCGCTCACACCGTTGATGCTGCCGCCGTTCATGTGGTAGACGACAGGCACGGACTGCTGATTCGTCACCTGCGAATTGGTGGTTTCGGTAGCGGCCGGCGTGTTCTCATCGGCCTGGGCCGTCATAGGTGCCAACACCGCCAATGCGGCGATTGCAGTGGCACCCGCAATAATCTTCTTCAAAGTCATGATGATACCTCGACAGTACTTCTCTACTATCTCCTTGAGTTATCCATTCCCGTCAGGTGCCTTCGAAAATCCCTTAGGATACGCGAGATTCCTCTTCACTGAAATCTCACAGGGAGAAGATACCCCCCCCCCCCCCGCGGACAAATCTCACCCAACGAGACATGCCGGAGCCATACACGCGGACGGAAATCCGTGTGAGAATCCGGCGCATCCACTCCACTCAGCCGGGCACCTTCCCCACGGTTCTTTCTATGGGCGGCTATCAATCCCTGCGAATCCGCGGATTCCCGCGGGCCACGCGCACTCGCGCGGGAAACGCGCGGCTGCTAGAGATGAGACCATGACCTCAGATCTCGTACATCATGGCGAATCCTTCGACGGCACGCCGCTCGGATTCGCGACCAAATCCATCCACCTCGGCAACGGGGTCGACGCCGAGACCGGCGCGATCCGCCGTCCGATCACGCTGGCGAACGCCTACGCCCTGCCCTACGACCCCTCCGACATCAACTGGTCCAGTTCGGACGTGAACCTGTACACGCGCAACGGCCACCCGAACCAGCGCTATCTGGAGGCGAAGCTCGCGAACCTGGAGGGCACCGAGGACGCGGTCGTGCTCGCCTCCGGCGTCGCCGCCCTCGCCGCCACGTTCACCACGCTCCTCGACCGCGGCGACCACGCGATCTTCTCCGACACGACGTACATCGCCGCCTACCGCCTGCTCAACCAGATCCTGCCGGAGAAGTACGGCATCGAGACGTCGATCGTCGACACGTCCGACCCGCAGAACATCGCCGCCGCGATCCGCCCGAACACGAAGCTCGTGCACATCGAGACCCCCGCCAACCCGACGTTAAAGGTCACGGACATCGAGGCGGCGGCGAAGCTCGCGCACGACGCGGGCGCGCTCCTGTCCGTCGACAACACGTTCAACTCGCCGTTCAACGTGCGTCCCGCCGACCTCGGCGCGGACGTCGTCATCGAAAGCCTCACCAAGTACATCAACGGGCACGGCGACGCGCTCGGCGGCGCCATCGCCACCCGCAAGGCGCTCACCGACCGGATCCGCTTCACCTATCAGGTGAACTACGGCGGCATCATCTCGCCGTTCAACGCGTGGCTCATCAACCGCGGCTCGGTCACGCTGCCGCTGCGCATGCGCCAGCACAACGCCTCCGCGCTGGCCATCGCGAAGCATTTGGAATCGCTGCCGCAGGTGCGGTTCGTCGCCTACCCGGGACTGGAGTCGCACCCGCACCACGACGTGGCGGCACGTCAGCTCGCCCGCCCGGACGCGGGCTTCGGCGGCGTTCTCTCGTTCGGTCTCGACACCGACCATGACGGGCACAACCGGTTCGTCAGCAAGCTCAACGTGATCACGTCCGCCGTCTCGCTCGGCCACGACGAAAGCCTGATCGTGTTCCTCGGCGAGGACGACGAACGCCAGTACCTGTACCCGGAGGAGTTCCACCGCGGGTTCTTCCGTCTCGCCGTCGGCCTGGAGGACACCGACGACCTCATCCGCGACATCGACCACGCCTTCGCCGAGGCGAAGCTGTAGCGCCACCATCACCAACACCCACACCAACACCCCACACCAACACCCATGGTGCGGCAACACACAATCTCCACAACGGCGGAATACCAACGTTTTCCACCACCGCACCATGGGGATTTCACCGCACCATGGGAATGACGGCATACGAATAGGGGGGCGCACCGGGATCAACGTTCCCGGTGCGCCCCCCCTATCGCGTACTCAGCGTGCGACGCCGACTTCTAGATTAGTCCGACTCAGTCCTCGAATGCTGAGCCGTCAAACGGACAGCCCAGTGGGCTGTCCGTAGGCGAAGTGAGCCGGCGCACTACAAGCGCCGGCGAAGGATCCGTGAGAGGACTCAGTCCTCGAACGGATCGAAGTCGCGACGGACGCGGCGGCGCGGGCGCTCGGTGCGCTCGATGCGGTCCGCGTGGTACTCGTCGTAGTTCTCGTCGGTCGCGTAGCGCGGGTTGCGGTCGTAGCCGCCACGGCCGCGGCCGCCGCGACGGTCGTCACGATCGGAACGACGGTCGTCACGATCGTCGGAACGACGGCGACGCGGACGATCGTCATCGCGGGAGCCGCGACGGTCGTCACGATCGTCGTAGTCACGCTCGGCGCGGCGACGACGCGGACGATCATCGTAATCACGATCGTCGTAGTCACGCTCGGCGCGGCGGCGACGCGGACGATCATCGTAATCACGATCGTCGCGACGGTCGTCGCGGTCGTCGGCACGGCGACGGCGCGGACGATCGTCGTAATCGTCGTCGCGGTCGCGACGGTCGTCACGACGCGGGCCGCGGGAGCCGCGACGGTCGTCACGGTCGGAACGGGCCGGACGGTCGCCGCCGCGACGCGCGTTGTTCTCCTGATCCTCGAAGCCGGGGATCGCGAGGGAGATCTTGCCGCGGTCGTCGACGCCCTGGACGACGACCTCGACGGTGTCGCCCTCCTTGAGCACGTCCTCGACCTGGTCGATGCGCTCGCCGTTGGTGAGGTTGCGGATCTGCGAGATGTGCAGCAGGCCGTCGGTGCCCGGCGTGAGGTTCACGAACGCGCCGAACGACGTGGTCTTGACGACCTTGCCGTTGTAGGTCTCGCCGGCCTGAGGCACGTGCGGGTTGGCGATGGAGTCGATGATCTGCTTCGCCTTCTCGGCGGCCTCGCCGCCTTCGGAGGAGATGAAGACGGTGCCGTCGTCCTCGATCGCGATCTCGGCGCCGGTGTCCTCCTGGATCTGGTTGATCATCTTGCCCTTCGGGCCGATGACCTCGCCGATCTTCTCGACCGGGACGGTGGTGGTGATGATGCGCGGGGCGAACTCGCTCATCTCGGCCGGGCCGTCGATGCACTCGTTGATGACCTCGAGGATCGTGGTGCGGGCGTCCTTCGCCTGCTGCAGCGCGGCGGCGAGGATGTCGGCCGGGATGCCGTCCAGCTTGGTGTCGAGCTGCAGGGCGGTGATGAACTCGGAGGTGCCGGCCACCTTGAAGTCCATGTCGCCGAACGCGTCCTCGGCGCCCAGGATGTCGGTCAGGGTCTTGTAGATGTGCTGGCCGTCGACGTCGCCGGAGACCAGGCCCATCGCGATGCCCGCGACCGGGGCCTTCAGCGGCACGCCCGCCGCGAGCAGCGACAGGGTGGAGGCGCACACGGAGCCCATGGAGGTGGAGCCGTTGGAGCCGATGGCCTCGGAGACCTGACGGATCGCGTACGGGAACTCCTCGCGGCTCGGCAGCACCGGCACGAGGGCCTTCTCGGCGAGGGCGCCGTGGCCGATCTCGCGGCGCTTCGGGGAACCGACGCGGCCGGTCTCGCCGGTGGAGTACGGCGGCATCTCGTAGTTGTGCATGTAGCGCTTGGACTGCGGGCCGGACAGGGAGTCGAGCTGCTGCTCCATCTTGAGCATGTTCAGCGTGGTGACGCCCAGGATCTGGGTCTCGCCGCGCTGGAACAGGGCGGAGCCGTGGACGCGCGGCACGATGTCCACCTCGGCGGACAGGGTGCGGATGTCCTTGAGGCCACGGCCGTCGATGCGGTAGTCCTCGGTGAGGATGCGGCGGCGCACGATCTGGCGCTGCAGCTCCTTGAACGCGTTGCCGAGCTCCTTGTCCTTCTCAGCGTCGTCCATGTCGGTGAACTCGTTGGCGAGAATCTCGCGCACGTGCTCCTTGATCTCGTGGATGCGCTCCTGACGCGGCAGCTTCTCCGCGATGGTCAGCGCCTCGTCGAGGTCCTGGTGGGCGATCTCGTCGATGCGGTTGTAGAGGTCCTCGGTGTACTCCGGGAACAGCGGGAACTCGCGGGTCTCCTTCGCCGCGGCGGCCTTGAGCTCGTTCTGGGCCTCGCAGATGACCTTGATGAACGGCTTGGCGGCTTCGAGGCCTTCGGCCACGACGGTCTCGTCCGGCTTGGTCTGGCCCTCGTCGTAGATGAGGTGCCAGGCGTTCTTGCCGGCGCCGGCCTCGATCATGGCGATCGCGACGTCGCCGTTGTCGATCACACGGCCGGCGACCACGATCTCGAACACGGCGCGCTCACGCTCGGACCAGGTCGGGAAGGCGACCCACTGGCCGTCGATGAGGGCCAGGCGCACGCCGGAGACCGGGCCGGAGAACGGCAGGCCGGAGATCATGGTGGAAGCGGAGGCCGCGTTCAGGGCGACCACGTCGTACGCGTCGTCCGGGTTGACGGACAGGATCGTCTCGACGACCTGCACCTCGTTGCGCAGCGTGTGCGGGAACAGCGGGCGCAGCGGGCGGTCGATGATGCGGCAGGCCAGGATCGCGTCGTTGGACGGACGGCCTTCGCGGCGGAAGAAGGAGCCGGGGATCTTGCCGGCGGCGTACATCTTCTCTTCGACGTCGACGGTCAGCGGGAAGAAGTCGTAGTTCTCCTTCGGGCTGTTGCCGGCGGTGGTGGTGCTCAGCACCATGGTGTCGTCGTCCAGGTAGGCGGCGACGGCGCCGTCAGCCTGCTGGGCGAGACGGCCGGTCTCGAAGCGCAGCGTGCGCTTGCCGAACGACCCATTGTCGATGATGGCCTCTGCGGCCTTGATTTCGGGACCCTCCATAGGGTTCCTCCTTTGTCTTGTCTTTTCCTACAACCATGCGGCCCTTCTTCAGCCGGGCCAGGCTCTTACATTCGCTTTCGTTCCGGCGGCGCGGCCCATCCGATCGGACCTCCGTTCGGGCCTCCCGCCGCCGCCATGCGCGACCCCCGGCCGCGCCCTCGTGTCAACTCACGATTCGTAAACCGGATTCTCTGCCGGCCGCACCTCGCGGCCCGTCCTCTCGAATCCGTCCCCTCTTCGGTTGTGTTGCCGTTTGGCAGGCGTATGTAAAACGCCCGAACGCCGTAAGGCGCCCGGGCGGAAGTCTGTACTATCGACGCAGACCAAGCTTCTCGATCAGCGCACGGTAACGGTTGATGTCGTTGCGCTTGAGGTAGTCGAGCAGGGAGCGACGGTCACCGATCATCATCTGCATGCCGCGACGGGAGTGGTGGTCGTGCTGGTGCTTCTTCAGGTGCTCGGTCAGGTCGGAGATGCGCTTGGAGAGCAGCGCGACCTGGACCTCCGGGGAGCCGGTGTCGCCCTCGTGCGTCGCGAACTCGTTGATGATCTGGGACTTCTCTTCAGCCGTAAGTGCCACGGCATCCTCCTTATGGTCGTTGCGCGGTGCCCCATGCTCGTTGCGTGGAGCGCTCTCTATCCGCGGGCGATTTACGCCAAATGGAAACTATAGGACGCGGTGCGGACGTGCGTGTCACATGCGATGCATGTCACGCGCACGGCGAACGCCACGCGTCACGCGTCACGCGTCACGCGCCGACGGTGGTGAGCAGACCGCCGAACATGACGACGAGCAGCGCCGCCGCCTCGATCGCGAAGAACAGGATGAACGACGCCCAGCTGCGCGTGAGCACGTTGAGCGGCGACTCCTTCCTGATGACGACGAGCAGCCCCACCCAGATCACGGCGAACACGGCCACGCCGAATCCGGCGGCGATGATGCCGAGGTTGGCCGCGTTCGCGACGGTCGCCGATTCGCCGTACACGACGTACGTCGAATACCAGAAGTCGAGTCTGAGCAGCGCCACGCCGGCGACGAACTGTTCGGCGGCGAGACCGATCACGAACAGGATGCGCCAGATCCAGCGCCCGGAGTCGACGATCGCGACGCCCAGCATGGCGATGGCCGCCAGCGTGACCGTCCATGAGAGGAACGCCATGCCCTGCGGCGTGAACGCGTCGAGGTGCGCGGTCAGCCACGCGGTGTCGTTGACGGCGAGCGCGCGCCCGTACCAGTACGGCGCGATGATCGCGACGAGCACGGCCGCGGCGTACACGGCCCAGCGCACGGGATGGGAGCGTCCGCGTTCGATGTCCGCGAGCGAGAGGTCCGTCTCGGGAATCGTCGCCTCCGGATGCTTCGACACCTCGACCGTCTCGACCCTGCCGTCCACGATCTCGGTGGCCTCGTTGCGTTCGCTCTCGTCCGCCATATACCGCCTCGCTTGCCGTCGTTCCTTCACATCCGTCGCGCCGCGCCACGGCCGACCGCAGCCGTGGCGCGTGCTGTTTTCCTCCGTCCACGATACTGCACACCACCGGCGAAGCGGGCACCCCGCGCAATCATTCATGTTTCGGCGCCGGCAATCGCGAAACAGCGGGGATGAAACGCCCGCTTGCGATGATTCCGCCGTTGCGATCCGCGAATCTCCGGGGCGACGATTCGACTGTCATGGCGGACGATCCGGTTCAGATGTCGTGGCTTCGTCGTCTGTTGTCCGCGATCCGGTACACTTCGTCGTCCGCGCGGATGCCGACCACGATGATGAGCATGCGGCTGTCGGTGCGAATCGGCTTGTAGACGACGCGTACGCCGATGTTCCTGAACTTGATTTTGCATAGTCCGGCGAGCTTCGTCTTGTTGCCGTTGCGCAACGGCTTCCCGTACCCGCCCTCGGTCGTGGGAAGCGGATTCTCGGCGACCTTCCGCAATCCTTTGATGACCTGGGCTTGAATCGAGGCGTCGAACTTGCTGAAATCATGTTCCGCTTCGGGAAGCCACTTCCGTTCCCATGCGGTCACTCGAATTCGACCTCCGGCGCGGCGGCGATGTCCGCCTCCGTGATGCCGGCGTGCCGCATGACATCATGCTCGTTGATGGCGGTTCCGTTCCAATGATCCAAACGCTCTTCGGCCATGCGGGCGTCGTCCATGTCCTCCAGGTATTCCTGAATCCGATTGTATTGGTCGATGTCGAGGATGACGGCCGTCGGCTTGTTGCGGTTGAGGACGACCACGGGGGCCTTGCGGGCGAGGAGGCATGTTTCGGTGGCCTTGCCGCGGTTGAGATCGCTGATGGAGACCGTCTGGTTGATGCGGGGCAGTGTGGAAACGCTCATCGATTCCTCCTTATATCGTTGTCTATGACGATATTACCATCGTCATAAACAACGATAAATTCGTTCTCGACATCGCATCCTCCGGATGTATGCGCGGGTAGCGGGACATGATTGCGCGAACCTTGTCTATGTCGAACATGGGCGGGCTCCTCTCTCCCCTAGTTGCTTTCTCTTTTTGCCTTCTTCGCTCTTCGTCGCCTATACCTGACGGCGCTCCTTTCGCTCCGGCTTTGTTTTCGGTCTGTCTCAGACCTTGGTCAGTTCCTGGTAGCGGTCGAAGAGGATCTGGAGGCGTTCGTCGTCCGACCCGCAGGGTCTGCCGGCGCCGAACGCGGCATCGACGACGCGGTCGAGCCGTTCGTGGGCCTTGAGCAGGTCGGGGTGCATGAGCAGCGGGTTGTACAGGTCGGCGAGGCTTTCGCCCGGATGGTTCGCGCGCGCCTCGGTCACCGCCCGGCCGGCCTCGATGACCTTCACGCGCATGGCATCGGACAGCTTCGGCAGCGGCAGCGTGTTCCAGACGACGGTGTTGCTGAAATTGCAGTCGTTCTTCAATCGTCCGCCGATCGCCTTCTGCCATGTCAGGAACATGGACGATTCGATGATCGCGAACGCGAAACCGTCCGGATCGTCGCAGACGAAAATCTTGTTGCCGGCGATGACGTCATTCGGCAGCAGACCGCAGGTCATCCACCGACGTTGGCTGCTGAACACCGCTGGGATGGCGAGATACTGTTCCCTTGGTTGGTGGTCGTCACGGAACAATTGCGGGGTGTCGCGGTGTTTGTACGCGTCGCCCTTCACCGGCGCTTGTTCGCGGTATTTCCTGCACGCTTCGACCCGCGTCTTGAGATACGGGGATCTGAGGATGTCGGACGCGGGCGCGTCCGCGAGCCACAGGCACCAGCGGTCGATGCCGTTGATGAGCTCGCGTCCCATGCGGAACGGGCGCACGTATTTCGCGGCGATCGGATCGTCCATCGCCTTCGCGTATTCGTCCGCATCGTTGATGAGCAGGTTGCCTCCGTCCAACGGCATCGAGCCGAAATCGACCCGGCCGAGCATCGGCGAGAGCGGCCCGGCCTTCTGGCTGCGTTTCTCCGCGTACACGTCCGGCCCGTCGAGCAGGTACCCGTTGACGTGCCGCGGATGCGTGGCCTCCGGTTCGCCGTCGATGTCGGGGTATTCGAACAGGACGGGCGGCTTCGTCGCGTCGTCGGCATGGTCCATGCCGATGATGACGACGTGGACGTGCGCATTGTCCGTGGATTGCGCGTTCCACGCGAACGTGCGGTGCGCGAACGCGATGCGCCACCCGTCCTCCATGATCGGCTTGAACAGGCGGGGCACGGGCTGTCCCTGCGTGATCGAGTTCGTGCTGACGAGCGCGAACGCCGCCGAAGGCTTGGTCAGGTACCGCGACGCCTTGCGGAACCAGCCTGTCGCATAGTCGAGATACCCGTCGTAGCCCCCGCCCCACACGGCCTTCAGGTCGCCCGTCTGCTCCGGCGTCTTGCTGATATGGCCGAGGAACGGCGGATTGCCCATCACGTAATCGCACTCAGCGCCGGGCAGCAGGTCGTTCCAGTCGTAGCGCAGGGCGTTCGCCTGCACGATGTTGCCGGAATCCTTGAACGGAAGCCGGTCGAGCCCCCTGCCGGACACCGATTCGGTCTCGTCGAGCATCTGCTGCTCCGCGATCCACAACGCGGTGCGCGCCACCGCGCACGCGAACCCGTTGATCTCCACGCCGTACATCTGCGCGATCGACACCTTGACGCTGAACCCCTCCATGTCGAACGCGATCTGGTCGCCCTGCAACGCCTCGATGACCCGGTTCTCCAACCGGCGCACGCAGATGAACGTCTCCGTGAGGAAATTGCCCGAACCGGCCGCGAAATCCGCCCACTTGAGGCCCGCGAGACGATCCTGGTAATCCTGGAGGCCCTGACGCCACTCCTTGAACGCGCGCCCTTTCTCCGCCGCCGGGCGGGCGGCGAGCAGCCGATCGCACTCGGCGGTCAATCCGTCGAGGAACAACGGGTCGATGAGCCGGTGGATGTTCGTCACGCTCGTATAGTGCATGCCGCCGCGCCGCCGCTCGTCATGACTGAGCGTCTCCTCCATGAGACTGCCGAAGATGACCGGGCTGATGCCGCTCCAGTCGAATCCCTCGCTGATCTCCATGAGCGCGTCCTGAATGTCCCGCCCCATCGGCGGTATCTCGATCTGGTCGCGGAACAGGCCGCCGTCCACGTACGGGAAACACGCGAGCGTCTCATCCAGGTATCTGCTCCGACCATCCTCGGGCGTGTCGAGCACGTCGAACAGGTCCTCGATGTCGCCGCGCAGATGCCGCGGATCGGACGCCTTCACCAGGTCGCGGAAACTGTTGGCCGGGAACAGGCCCGCATCCTCGGCGTACAGGCAGAAGACGATGCGCACGGTCAGCATCGCCAGATCGTCATGCGCCTTCGCCTCATCCGGATCGTCGTAGCAGGACGCGAGGGCGTCATGCAGCCTCGCACCCAACTGGCCCGCCTTCTCCGACAACTGCTGCTGGACGATGGTACGGCTGCGGCCCCGGTCGAACAGGCCAGCAAGCTCGCCGACATGGCCGGGCAGCTCCTCCAGCGCGAACTCCGAGCGCGGCGCCTTCGCCAACGGGTCCGATTCCAGATCGTAGAGACGGAACACGCCGAAATTGCAGGTGATCAACACCACCGGCCGCTCCGACGGCGGCAACGCGTTCGCATAATCGAGCGCCTGACGCACCGGCGTCTTCATCACGCCCTGCCGCGGCTCCTCCTTGTCCAAGTCCACGCCAAGGCTCTTCTGCTCGACCAGCACACGCGCCTCGACCATCAGCACGTCAATCAGGCCGTTGCCCGCCGTACGCCGCTCGAACCACAACACCTGCCGGTCGCTCAACCGGTCCACATGCAGCACATCGCCCAACAGATCCATCCAGAACTGCTGGGTCTCGCTGTTCTCATCGCCACGGCCACGCCACCGTTCCACGAACGCCCCGGCGCGCATCCTCAACTCATCAGCCATGCCCACCATCATCCCCGATGGCATGCCCCAATCGGCACAGCGGAAATAAAATGTTCTCACCGTGTTCTCACGGGAGCCGAACCCGACCTCGGCCAAGCCCGTACCGAACCCCGCACCGAACCCCCGCACCGACCCCCGCACCGAACCACCCGCACCAAACCACCCGCACCAAACCACCCGCACCAAACCCCCGTTATCTGGTTTCTACAGCGCCAAACACCCGATTCCACACCCCCTATCCGTCCATTTGACGCTGTACATCGCGGAGAACGGGGGTTTCATACGGGGTAATGTCGGACCACCCTCAGTCATGCTCCGCATGACAGCTCCCGCCAGCGGGAGCGGCACTGGGTCATCCCCGCGTTGCAGGCGAGACGGCGGACGAACAATCCATGCCACAACAATATGCCCCAGCGAAACAATCCGGTCATGTCCTACCACCTTCGACTCGTCCCAGCGAAACAATCCGGCCATGTCCTACCACCTTCGACTCTCACCGAATCACAAGACCACCCTCAGTCATGCTCCGCATGACAGCTCCCGCCAGCGGGAGCCAGTGGGTGCCCCTATGTTCCGGCAACCCCAGAACAAGCAAAAGAACCGTTGGAATTATTGGAATTCCAACGGTTCTTGAGTGGAGCGGATGACGGGAATCGAACCCGCGTAATCAGTTTGGAAGACTGAGGCTCTACCATTGAGCTACATCCGCGCATCGTCTCACCGAATCACTCCGATAAAACAACTCGTGCCATTATACACAAGGCCGCACGACGCACAACCCGCAGGGCGCCGCCGTGTCGCAGACGCCCCCGTCGCAACGCCCACGCCATGCCCCGAGTGCCGTCACCCACCGTTCCGGCACACGGCACATCCGCGCATCAGCACCGGCAACACAACGTTCCCGGCGCCACAAGTCCCCGACACCACAACGCGTCAGCAACACGCACTCCGGCGACACAGCACCCGCCATCACAACATATTCGCGCATCCCACGTCATGCGGACAGTACGGATTCCGCTCCGTGACGCCGGCACGGTCGCGTCGCGTCGCACGTCACGCGGGCAGCACGCCGACGTCGGCGGTGCGCACGACGTGCGTCACGCCGGCATCGTCGCGGATCGTGAGCGACGCGTCGTCGTTCAGCGCGACGGCCTCGCCTTCCAGCGTGCTGCCGTCGGTGAAGTGCGCGACGGCGCGGCGTCCGAGCGTGACGCACGCGTCGGCCGTCTCGCGCCGCAACGCCGCCGCCGCGTCGCGCGGCCCGGCAGCGAGGGCGGCGAGACGGCGGCGCAGCGCGGCGACGGTCCCAGCGGCGATCCGGTCGCGCAGCTCCTCCCCCGACGGCAACGGCGCATAGTGCAGTTGCAGCGACGTGGCCTGCGGCGTGGGCAGCCGGTCGGCGGGCACGGCGAGGTTCAATCCGACGCCGAAGACGATGGCGACGCGGCCGGCATCGTCGGGCGTCTCCGTCGACGGCCCGTCTCCCGACGCGCCAGTCCCCGATTCCCCCGTTTCCGCCGTTTCCGGCAGCGGCACGAGTTCGGCGAGGATGCCGCCGAGCTTATGGTCGCCGACGAAGATGTCGTTCGGCCATTTGAGTCCGAGACGGTCGGCGGACACGGCGGGCGCGTCGCCGCCATCGCCGCCATCTTCCGCGTCGTGCAGCGGCTTCGCGCCGACCGCCGCGAGCGCGGTCCGCAGCCCGTCGAGCGTGGCGAGCCCGGCGGTCATCTGCAGCCAGCCGTTGACCGTCTCGTCGACGGCGAGCGCGCGCGGCACGGTCACGACGTACGACACGGTGGACGACTCCCCCGGCGCGCTTTCCCACGTGTGGTCGAGACGGCCGCGTCCGGCGGTCTGCCGGTCTGCCGCGACGACGGCGGCATATGGGTGGTCCGATGCGGCGGAACCACCTGCGACCGCCCCGGCGGCATCCGCGACACCGGCGGCGCCCGCGAGTTCCCCCGATGCGACCAGTCCGCGCGCGAGCGTGTTCGTCGATCCGGTCTCGCCGACGAACACGACGCGGTCGGCGACCTGTGCCGTGCGCGGCATGCGCGCTTCGTCATTCCCGATGATTCCCATATGGGCGACTGTAGCGCGATGGGACAGGATGTTCGCGGAATCGTCCGCGTGATGTGATGCGGCGGGGACGCCGATGGTTGCCGGCGACGGTTGCCGGCAGGCTCCCGCACGCCGCCTGGGAGCGGATATGGGATGGCCCCGGCCGCGTGGGAAGGGGATCCGCGCGGCCGGGGCCACAGGTGGGACGGCATCGCGTCCGAGAGGAACAGGGCGCGATGCCGATGATGGTACGTCGTGGAGCGGCGCGTGCGGCGTCACTCCGCGACGACGGTTCGGGGACGGCTCACTCGTGGGCGACGATGATCTTCGCCTCGTAGGGCTTGAGATCGACGCGCTCGGGGAGCGTGACGTCGGCGGTGCTGTCGAGCACGGCGTAGGTGTCGGCGTCGGTGAAGTTGAACAGGCCGACGATCGTGCGATCGCCCTCCTTGCGCAGGACGCCGAGGATCGCGTCGTCGTGCGTGTCCCACGTGGTCACCCACGCGTCCGGGCCGAAGCACGGATCGTCGCGCATCTCGCGCAGCGACTCCATGCCCTCCCACAGGCGGTTCTGGAGCGTGCCGGGCGTGTTGCGCTCGGCGGCCTTCTTCCAGTCGAACTTGCTGCGGTGCAGGTTGCGGCTGTCGGCCACGCGGTCCGGGTCCTCCTTGTAGTCCCAGCCGTTGAGCTGGCCGATCTCGTCGCCGCAGTTGAGCATCGGGAAGCCGCGCAGGAACGCCATCGCGCGGTGCAGGAGCAGGTCGCGGTCGATGGACTTCTCGTAGGCGGGCTTGTCGTGGGTGATGAGCGCCTTCTCGACGCCGCACAGGGAGGCGGCGGTGCCGCAGCTGCGGGCGTCCTTGGTGGCTTCGTCGTAGTTGTACAGTTCGCCCATGGCCCAGCTGCCGGGCACAGTGCCCTCGTAGAAGTGGTACAGGAACTCCTTGTGCTTGAGCGGGTCGATGGCGAGGCGCACCTCCTCGTCCTCGTCGAGGCCCCAGCCGATGTCGTCGTGGCAGCGCAGGTAGTTGACGAACCAGCAGTTGTCCGGCAGGGCGTTGAGCTTGTCGGCCTGGCGCTTGAGCAGGCGCACGTCGCCGCTGGCGAGCGCGGCCCACAGGTTCACCATGATGGACACGTTGTACAGCATGTGGCATTCGGGGCGTTCGGGGGTGCCGAAGTAGGCGGCGAGCTCCTTGGGGGCCATGACGACCTCGCCCTTGAGGACGACGGCCGGGCAGACGATCTCCAGCATCATGCGCATCATGCGCACGATGGTGTGGACCTGCGGCAGGTTGCGGCAGTTGGTGCCGAACTGCTTCCAGATGTACGGCACCGCATCGAGGCGGAACACCTCGACGCCGAGGTTGGCGAGGTGCATGACGGAGGTCATCATCGCGGTGAAGACCTTCGGGTTGCGGTAGTTGAGATCCCACTGGAACGGGTAGAACTGGGTCATGACCCACTTGCCCATCTTCTCGTTCCAGGAGAAGTTGCCGGGCGCGGTGTTGGGGAAGACCTGCGGGACGACGGCGTCGTACTGGTCGGGGATGGTGCGGTCGTCGTAGCAGAAGTAGTAGTCCTGGTATTCGGGGTCGCCGGCCTCGGCGGCCTTCGCCCAGCGGTGGGAGGAGGCGGTGTGGTTCATCACGAAGTCGAGGCACAGGCTGATGCCGGCCTTGCGCAGCTTCTTGGTGAGGGCGGCGAGGTCCTCGTTGGAGCCGAGCAGCGGGTCGACGGTGTCGAAGTCCTCGATGGCGTAGCCGCCGTCGTTGTCCGGGTGCGGCATCTTCAGCAGCGGCATGAGGTGCAGGTAGGTGAGCTTCTGCTCCTTCAGGTAGTCGATCTTGCCGGCGAGTTTCTTCAGGTCGCCCGCGAACAGGTCGGTGTACATGGTCATGCCGAACATGTCGCCGCGCTTGTACCACTCCGGGTCCTTCTCGCGTTCGATGTCGAGCTTCTTCAGGTCGGCGGGGCGTTCGGCGTAGGCGTCGGCCATGGCGCGCTCGAAGACGGCGAGCTCCGGGGAGTCGCCGTACAGCATGCGGAACAGGGATTCGAATTCGTCGTGATGGCGGGCGAGTCGCGCGGCGAACACGTCGTCGGTCGCGGGGGCGGACTTGGTTGCGGTGGTTTCGGCCATCTGTGACTCCTTTTAGCTGCGGTGCCTAACTTCGTCGTTGGTTGTATGCGATGACGCTGTCCAGTGTAACGTCGCGCGCGCGTGTTATCAAACCGGTTCGATACCCGGCGTGTCAAACCGTTCCAAGCCACGCCACCGCAACGGTAACAGCGTTTGCACCGACCCACTTCCCCATCCCCCTTCCACCACTCACCCACCACTCACCCGCCACTCCCGCCATTCCCATGGTGCGGCAACACACAATCTCCACATCGGCGGAAAATGGCCGTTTTGCGGTACCGCACCATGGGGATTTCACCGCACCATGGGGTAAGGGGCGGGGTTATGACTCGAGGAGGGTGACGGCGGAGGCGATGCCGGCGTCGTGGGTGAGGGAGACGTGCCAGCGGGGGGCGGGGGACGGGGGCGCGGCGGGCCCTCCCCCGATCGGCTCCGTCGACGGGTCCCTCGGCAGCGGGGACCGAAGCCGCGGCGACGGCAACGACTCGCGCAGTTCGCGTGCGACGTCGTCGCGCAGCGCGACGTGCGGGCGTCCGTGTGCGTCGTCGAGGATCTCGACGCCGGACCAGGGGAAATCGTCGAGCGTATACGGCAACGCGCCCTCTCCCACGGCCTCGCACCACGCCTTCAGGACCGCCTCCTTGCCGGCCCATTTGGCGGCGAGATGCACGGCCTCGCCGTCGTACTTCGCCGCCGCGCGGGCCGCGGCCTGGCGCGTCTCGCGCACCGAGAACAGCGTGCGCATGCGCGAGCCGGGCAGCGCGAGCTGTTCGGCGAACGCCGCCACGTCGACCACGTCGTGGCCGAGTCCGAGCACGGGCATGATGACCTCCCATCGGTGTGCGTATGAATCGATATACGTATACGGAAATATACGGATACGACTACGTACGGATATGTACGGATATGAAAAAGCCTCCCTTCAACGAGGGAGGCGGCGCGACGCCCCGGAGGGGGAGACCGCGGGAAACGCGCCGTGGTCTCTCCCCGGTCGGCTTCGCCGGCAGCCCCCTCAGACGAGGGGGGCAGACCATGATGACGGGCACGGTGTCGACGCGGTCGTGCGGCCCCGCAACGGGGGCCGACGACGTCACCGCATCACCGCGCCGCCGCATCACGCTTCGAAGTAGCCGGAGGCGTTCAGGCGGGCGTCCGGGTCGAGGAGCATGGCCTTCTCGACCTCGTGGGCGTCGTAGCGGCCGCCGCCCGCGAGCTTCACGCCGTCCTCGCGGAAGCGACGGTTGTCGATCGGCTCGTAGAGCGCGGCGCGCCCCATCATGCCCTCCTCGAGTCGGCGCTGGCCGGCGGCGAGACGGGCGTTCGCGCGTTCGCGCCACGCCTCGAGCGCGGCCTCGCCGTCCGTCTTCGCAACGGACGCCTCGAACGCGCCGGGGTGCACGAGCGCGACGAACCCGCTCACGTGACCGAAGCCAAGCGACGTGGCGAGACCGGCCTTGACCGGCTTGCCGGCCGCGGCGCGGCCGAACACGTCCTCGCCGCCGCCGATGCGCAGGGGCTTCCTCAGCCAGGTCATGTGGTCGTCCTTCGCGAGCTTCGGGTCGACGCAGTCGAGCGCCGCGTTCGCCGGGATGACGCCGGAGGCGAACAGCTGCGTGAGGCCGTTGACCTGGAAGATGCAGGCGCCGCCCTTCGCATGTCCGGTGACGGTCTTCTGCGAGATGACGAACAGCGGGTTGCCGTCGGTGCGGCCGATGGCGTGAGCCAGCGTGTTGTGCAGTTCGGACTCGTTCGGGTCGTTCGCGTTGGTGGACGTGTCGTGCTTGGAGACCACGGCGATGTCGTCCGGCGTGACGCCGAGCTTCGCGAGGTCCCTCACCAGCTTCGAGTCGCGTCCGCCGAGGCCGGCCGCCAGGGCGCCGAGGCCCGGGGCCGGGATCGACGTGTGGGCGCCGTCCGCATAGGAGTGGATGAAGCCGATCACGCCGGCGACCGGCAGACCCAGCTTGAGCGCGATGTCGCCGCGCGTGAGCAGGATCGTGCCGCCGCCCTGGGACTCCAGGAAGCCGCCGCGGCGACGGTCGTTCGCGCGGCTGAAGAAGCGCGCGTCGATGCCCTTGCCGTACATCTCGGCGGAGTTGGCGGTCGCGTTCATGTTGCCGAAGCCGATCACCGACTCCACGCCGATGTCGTCGATCGCGCCGGTGACGACGAAGTCGGCCTTGCCGAGCGCGATCTTGTCGGCGCCCTCCTCCAGCGACACCGCGGCGGTGGCGCAGGCGGAGACCGGCTGGATCATGTTGCCGTAGCCGCCGATGTAGCTCTGCATGACGTGCGCGGCGACGACGTTCGGCAGCGCCTCCTGCAGGATGTCCGTCGGGATCTCGTGGTTGAGGAAGCGGTCGAGGTAGAGCTTGCGCATCGAGGCCATGCCGCCGAAGCCGGTGCCCTGCGTGGAGGCGACGAGCGACGGATGGATCGCCTGGAGGATCTCCGCCGGGTTGAATCCGGCCGACAGGTACGCGTCCACGGTGGTGACGATGTTCCACAGCGCGATGCGGTCCACGTCGCCGACCATCGAGGCGGGGATGCCCCACTTGACCGGGTCGAAGCCCTTCGGGAACTGGCCGCCGACCGTGCGGGTCATGGCGGCGCGGCGCGGCACGCGGATCATCGAGCCGGCGTGGCGGGTCACGTTCCATTCGCCGGACTCGTCGTCGCGGGCGATGGACGTGTGGGCCTCGTCGAGCTTGACGTACTCGCGGGCGACCTGCTCGGTGGGCACGGAGAAGGTGACGTCGTGGTCGAGGTAGACCTCGGCCTCCTCCTCGTCGGCGCCGTCCTTGTAGTCGTCGCCCATGCCCTCCTCGAACGGGCGGATGCCGGAGCGGGCCACGACCTCGTCGTGGTAGCGGTCGGCGATGTCCTCCTCGGGCACGAGGTTGCCGTCGGTGTCGTACCAGCCGGGCTTCGGGCTGTCGGCCCAGGTGAGCAGGCCCATGTTCCATGCGAGTTCGAGCACGGCGCCGGCGTTGAGGTCGACGGTGCCGTCCGGGTGGATGCCGAGTTCGGCCTGGGCGCGCGTGCGGCCGGAGCCCCACGGACCCAGCTCGCCGACGGACACGATGACGATCTCGTCCTCCGGTCGGGCGGTCACGCCGTCCCAGTCGGCGAGGTCCACGTGCGGCTGGTGCGGGACGTGCGGCGTGGGGAGCGCCTTGATCCGCTTCTCTTCCTCAGTCGCGACATTCGTCGCGCCAGCTCCCGCCGGCGGGAGCCCAGCGGCTTCCTTCGCCGCGTCCGTCTCGGCTTCCGCACGCAGAGCGCGAATGTCGATCGGCTCGCTGCCGAGACCGCCGGTCAGGTCCACGTCGAGCGGGGCAGCGACGGCCGCCTTGCGCGAGTCTGCGGTGCACAGGTCGAGCAGCTTGATTGCGATCTCACGCGTGGAATACGTGTGGATGCCGTGGCGTTCGACGACGGCGACGAGCGGGTCGTTGCCGCCCATCAGGCCGGTGCCGCGCACCCAGCCGATCTTCGGGTGGGCGAAGGTGACGCGGTCCGACCAGGCGTCGCGTTCGGCGCGGGCGCGGTTGACGATCGCGTCGAACGCGGACTTGACCTCGCCGTACGCGCCGTCGCCGCCGAACACGCCGCGGTTCGGCGAGCCGGGCAGCACCACGTGCAGCTTGTGCTGCACGTCGGTGTCGGCGCCGATCTTCGCCAGTCCGACGATCGCGCGTTCGACGCCCCACAGCATGAGGCGGGCCTGCGATTCGAACAGTTCGCCGGAGTCGGCGAGCGTGCCGTGCACCGGCGGGGCGGCGAACGGGAAGAACAGGGTCGGCTCGTAGGCGGGCTTCAGGATCGTGGTGGTCGCGCCGGTCGTCTTCTTCTGGACGTTGCCCACCCAGTCCACGAGCGCGTCCACGTCGCGGAAGCTGGACAGGTTCGCGGGCACGAGCCACAGCTTGGCGTCGCCGGTGGCGTGCTCGCGGTACGCCTGGCGGCCCCACGCCTTGATGGACGGCCTGAAGCTGTGCGAGGTGGCGATCACGGTGGCGCCGCCTGCGAGCAGGCCCTCGACCACCTGGGCGGCGATCGAGTTCGGGCTCACGCCGGTGACCACGGCCACGTCGCCCGCGAAGCGGGAGGCCGTCTCGCTGGACGAGGCCGGTTCGAGCGCCTCGGAGGCGATGCGGGCGAACGCGGACTTGAGCGTCTCGTCGTCGGCCGTACGACCACCCTCGGTCTCGCCATGCTCGACGGCTCCCGCCAGCGGGAGCCGGGAAAGGAACCACTCGGCTTCGTCGGCGACGGCCTTGCCGAGGCCGATGAAGCTGCCGGCGAGCGCGTCCGCGTCGCCTTCGTAGTAGGCGCGGGCGAGGTCCTCGCGGGCGGAGGCCCAACGGTCGTCGAAGAGGATGGCCTTGTTCGCGTCGAAACGCGGTTCCACCTGCTTCGGCCAGTCGGAGCCGAGTTCGGCGCTGACGGCCGCGACCACGGCCGCGTTCTCGTCCTCGCCGGTCTCGGGCGCGGGGGCGGCCACGCCGAGCTCGTTCAGCACGAACCGCGCGGTGGCGGCGAGCACGCCGTCGGCGCCGGTGACCTTCTCGGCGAACGCGTCGAGCGCGGCGGAGTCGACCACGGCACCGCCCGCGGCACCGCCGGCGGACGGCTTGGAGACGGCCACGCCCTTGGTCTGTCCGACGAGGGCGACCGCGTCGTCGATGAGCTTGTCGGCGGCGGCCGCGTTGGCGGCGGCGCCGGTCGGCAGCTTGGCGAGGTCGCCGCCGCGCGAGCTGGAGCCTTCGCGGGTGTCGAGCAGGAGCGCGGCGGTCGTGGCGGCCACCCAGCCTTCGCCGAGCTGCCACACGCCGGTCACGCGTTCGCGGATGTGCGACGGCTTGACGCCGGCCGCACCGAACAGGGCGCGCAGACGGTCGCGGATCGCGTCGGAGAGGACCGGACCGAACGGCTTGTAGTTCGGGGCTGCCTTGTTCACGATCTGGGCGAGCTGGGTGAGCGTCGCCTCGGCGGCGCCGTCCACGCTGGCCACGCCCAGCTCGGAGCTGATGTCCATGAGCAGCTGGTTGCGGCGGGAGGACACGCCGTTAGTGAGCGTGTCGGTGGTGTCGGAGGCGCCGATCTGATCGAGGCGCACCTTGGCCGAGTAGGCCATGAGCACGCCGATCGCGTCGGCGGCCTTGAACGGCAGGTCAGGCACGTCCGCACCGGACGCCTGATTGCCGGCGGCCTGATTGCCGGCGGCCTGACCACCCTCAGTCGCGGCTTGCGCCGCGCCAGCTCCCGCCAGCGGGAGCGGAGACGCCGGAGCGGCGGACGCGGCCGGTGTGGCGGCACCCGCGGCACCCGCGGCGGCAGCCGAAGCCGCGCCGGAGCCGAGCTTGGCGACGGCGGAGCCGCCGGCCGGAGCCGCCTCGACGGGGGCCGCGGCGGCCGGAGCGCTCTCCGGCTCCTCCTCGGGCACGAGCGAGTCGGAATCGGTCATGTACACGCGGCCTTCGTCGCGGCCCACGTTGTAGACGGTGACGTCGGTGCCGGCGAACTCGGGCAGGCGGAGGGTCTTGGCGCCGAGGTTGGCGAGGGTCGGCGCGTTGCCGAGGCCGACCTCCACGTACTCCTCCACGCCGAGACCGCCCTGCGCGGCCTTGTGGAAGAGCAGCGACTGGGTCTCGATCCAGCGCACCGGGGAGGCGAACTGCCAGGAAAGCAGTTCGGTGAGCAGCAGGCGGCCGAGCTTCTGGTCGTCGGCGGTGTAGGAGTCCCACACGGCCGGGTTCTCCAACGCCTCGCGGATGCGCTCGGAGGGCACGACCTCGAGGATCTTCGCCGCGAATTCCTTGGTCATCTCGAACGGCGCGGCCACGAGGTTCGGGATGTAGCGGCCGACGAGGCGTCCGCGGTAGTCGATGTGCTGCGGCAGCAGCGCGTCGAGCTTGTCGCGGAACTCGGGCACACCCTTCCTGAGGAGCGTGGAGTGGAACGGCACGTCGATGCCGGGCACGAGCATGAACGCCGGCTTGCCGCCCGCCTCCTTGGCGCGGCGGTTCGCGTCCGCCTGCAGCGCCTTGAGACCCGCGATCGTGCCGGCGACCGCGTACTGCGCGCCCGCCAGGTTGTAGTTGACGATCTGCAGGAACTCGCCGGTCTTCTCGGACACGGATTCGACGTACGCCTTCACTTGCGAGTCGCCCACGCCGAACTGGTTCGGACGCAGCGCGCCCATGCGGTAGTTGGAGCGGCCCTGCGCGTCGCGCGGGATGAGATGGTGCATCGTGGAACCACGGTGGAACACGAGTTCGAGCACGGTCTCCAGCGGGATCACGCCGGCGAACGCGGACAGCGCGTTGTATTCGCCGAGCGAGTGGCCGGCGAAGTAGGCGGGCCAGATGTCGCTGCCGGATTCGCGCAGGCGCGCGGTCTGCGCGAACGCGACGGTGGCGAGCGCGACCTGCGTGAACTGCGTGAGGTTGAGCAGGCCCTCCGGGTGGCGGTAGGTGACGCCGTTGGCGGTGAGTTCCTTCGGGTTGTCGCGCACGAGGGCGAGGATCGAGAATCCGAGCTTGGAGCGGGTGAGCTTGTCGGCGCGCTCCCACACGTCGCGGGCGGCGGGCGACTTGGCGCGCTCGTCCAAAACCATGCCCTGCTTCTGGATGCCCTGGCCGGGGTAGACGAACGCGGCCTCGGGGGCGCGCACCAGCGCGGTGCCGCGGGAGACGAGCTGGCCGTCGATGCGGCAGGTGACCTCGAGGGTCATGCCGCCGTGGCGCACCTTGCCGACGCGTTCGACGGAGATCTCGACCTCGTCGTTCAGCTGGACCATGCCGTACATGTTGTAGGTCCAGCCGGCGATCTCGTAGTGGGCGCCCTTCTCGTCGGCCGCCTGCACCGCGTGCTGGGCGGTGGCGGACAGCCACATGCCGTGCACGAGCGGCGCGGCGAGGCCGGAGATCGCGGCACCGCGCTTGGAGGTGTGGATCGGGTTGAAGTCGCCGGAGGTGCGCGCGAACGCGGTCATGTCGTTCGGCGCGGTCACCTTGACGCGGCGCAGCAGACGGCGCGGCGTGGATTCGATCTCGTCGTGCTGCGCGTCGCCGAACTCCGGGGAGTCGACGGGCAGCGCGTCGGAGTAGACGCGGCCGCGGATCGCGAAACGCTCGGTCTCGCGGGCGAGCAGCGTGCCGTCGGCGGCGGTGTGGGTCACGTGGATGGTGACGACGCGGCCGGACGCGGATTCGAAGTAGTCCTCGGCCCAGGAGGTGAGCGTGACGGTCTCGCCGACGTGCTGGAGCAGTTCGTCCTCGGTCTCCTCGAGTTCGATGAGATGGTCGAGGTGGACGGCGTTGAGCAGGCCCTCGATGACCGGGTAGCCGTTCACGGACACGGAGCCGAGCGCCGCGTAGATCGCCGGCCATGCCGGGCCGACGAGCGCGTCCGGCGCGATGCGGGAGGCGCGCAGCGTGCCCGGCAGGGCGCCGCCGGTCGCCGCCTCGTGGTCGTAGCCGAGGTTCGCGGAGAACGTGTAGGAGGCGTGCGCGACGCCGAACGGGTGTTCCCCGTCACGCGTGCCGTCAATCGCGGGCATCGCGGTCAGCTTGTCGCCGGTGATGGCGGTGTTGCCGATGCCGGCGGTGGCGGCGAGCATCGCGTACACGTCCGGGATCAGGCGTTCGCGGTTGACGATCGGCATGCCGCCGGTCGCGTCGGCCGGCACGGTGAGCGGGATGACGATGTCGCGCACGGCGTGCTTCGACTTGCCGCCGTCCGGGTCGTTGTCCCAATACGTGTCGAGATGGATGTCGAGGTCGTATTCGCCGTTCGCGGCGTCCACGGCGCGGATCTCGTAGTCCTTGTCGCCGAGCGTGGTGCCGTACGCCGGATTGTCGGTCACGTGGCCCACCCAGGAGATGTTCGGCGACTTGCGGATGAAGTCCTCGGCGTTCCCGGCCTCGCCGAGCGTCGCGTACTCGTTCTCGACCGCGGCGCCGGACTCCTTCGCACGCTCCAGCGCGGCGGCCTCGAAGCGGCCGAGGATGTCGGCCACCGGCTCGTCGACGGTGGTGATGCCGGCCACGGAGATCGGGCCGGGGATGACGCGCACGGAATCCGCGGAATAGCGCGGGTCCTCGGACTGCCAGAGCTGGTCCTGGCCCCACCAGCGCAGCAGGTCGTTGTCGATGACCGGCACGAACGGCATCGGCTTCGGGTATTCGCGCACGAGCACCGGGAACCACGCCTCGTCGGCCGGGGTGACCTTGAGCTCGGCGGCCTGCGGGTAGGCGGCGGCCAGCGCCTCGAGCGCGGGCGCCGGATCGGCGATCACGTCGTCGCGGGTCACGTCGAGCTTCGAATCGAACTCGCCGGAGTCCACGTCGGCCACACGGGCCTCGATGCGGTGCAGCAGGTGCAGGAAGCGGTCGGCGTACGTGTCGTCCGCCCACGGGTAGGCGAGGTCGGCGAACCGCTGCGCCCACTGGAGGTAGGTCATCGAGGCGAGATCGCCGAAGTACGGCTTGGCGGTGCGGTCCAGCGCGGCGATGATCTCGTCGCGGCGGGACTGGAGCTCCTCGGGGTGCTTCATGACGCGCACGAGCAGACGGCCGCACACGGCGGAGGCGTTCTCCACCTCATAGATGTCGGCGTGCAGATGGCTCAGGCCGGACGCGACGCCGCCCACGGACTTGCCGGACGGCACCCAACGCTCGCCGGCGGGGGCGAACGGGTCGTCGGCCGCGCCGGACGCGGCGACGGTCTCGGCGGTGATGCCGGGGGTGTCGACGAGCAGCCGCTTGACCTCGGGGCTGGTGTGCGCCTCCTTGGCGGTCATGACGGCGGTGCCGACGAGCACGCCGTCGACCGGCATGTCGGGCAGGCCGTAGGCGCGCGACCACTGGCCAGACAGGTAGTCGGCGGCGCGTTCCGGCGTGCCGATGCCGCCGCCGGCGACGAGCACGAGGTTGTCGCAGGCGCGCACTTCGGCGTAGGTGGAGGTGAGCAGGTCGTCGAGCGACTCCCAGCTGTGGTGGCCGCCGGCGGCGCCGCCTTCGACCTGCATGAGGATGACGGTCGGGGCGACGGCCTTGGCGATGCGGATCACCTGGCGGATCTGGTCGACGGTGCCGGGCTTGAAGCTCACGTACGGCAGGCCGTCCTTCTTGAGCTGCGCGACGAGCGCCACGGCCTCGTCGAGCTCGGGCACGCCCGCGGAGACGACGACGCCGTCGATCGGCGCGCCGGACGCGCGCTTCTTCGGCACGATGCGGGAGGAGCCGAACTGGAGGTTCCACAGGTAGCGGTCCATGAACATGGCGTTGAATTCGACGGTGCGTCCCTCGTCGAGCAGCTCCTCGAGCTTGGCGACGTGACGGTCGAACACCTCGGCGGTGACCTGGCCGCCGCCGGCGAGCTCCGCCCAGTAGCCGGCGTTCGCGGCCGCGGCGACGATCTCCGGATCGACGGTGGTGGGGGTCATGCCGGGCAGCAGCACCGGCGGCTTGCCGGTGAGCTCGGAGAACTTGGTGACGAGACGGTCGCCGGCGGGCGTCGCCGCCACGCGCGGGGCGAACGCCTTCCAGTTCTGGGTGCGCTTCGTCTCGGCCTCGGCCGGATCGAGCGTGGAGAGCGCGGCGCGCTCGGCGAGCGTGGTCGCCTCGACGACGCCCACGCCGGTGCCTTCGACCACGTTGCCGATGAGCTTGCCGAGCGTCGAACCCGGGCCCATGTCCATGATCCACAGCTTGGCCGGGTCGGTGCCGGTCAGGGCCTCGCGCACGCGGGCGGCCCAATCCACGTGGTTGAGCAGCACCTCCTCGGCGAGCGCGCGGGCGCGGTCGGTGTCGAAGCCGCAGGCCTCGGCCCAGGCGACCGTCTGGTCGACGGCGGGCTTCATGAGCGGGGAGTGGAACGGCAGGGTCACGTCGAGGTATTCGAGCACGGGCGCGAACACGGCGCCGCCTCGCACCTTCTCCTCGCGCAGGGCGGCCTGCTTCCTGTGCTCCTTGGCGACTTCGACGGCGAAGGCGGCGAGGTCGTCCGGGAATCCGGAGATCACGTGATGGTTGGCCGAGTTGGTCACGGCGATGGCGATGGGGCCGCGCGGGTTGTTGACGCGGGCGGCGAGCGTCTCGACCTGGGCGCGGGTGGCGCCGCGCACGGACAGCATCGGCGTGGCCTCGCCGTGCAGCGGGTTCAAGGCGAGTTCGCGGGCGGCGCGCGTGCCGGCGGCGCCGATGAGGGCGGCGGCGGCGAGGATCTCGTCGATCTGGTCGCGGGCGGCTTCGATGGAACCGGCCTGTTCGATGGCCTTGGCCATGTGGACGGCGAGCACGCCCTGCGAGTGGCCGAGCACGACGGTCGGCTTGGCGGCGGGCAGCGTGTAGCCGAGGTGTTCGAGGTCGATGAGCGCGCCGAGCTGGGTCAGGGCGATGCCTTCGACGGAGGCGGTGGCGTCGGCGGCCGCGCCGAGGCGGGCCGGGTTCGGCGTGAAGCCGAACAGGTCGACCGGGCGACCGGTGGTGGCGAGCAGGTCGGCGTTCACCGGCGTGAGCTTCGTGTAGGCGGCGTCGGCGTGCGCGTGCAGCGCCTCGGCGAGCGTCGGATCGGTGGTCTGGTCGGCGAGCGCGACCGGCCACGGCGTGGATTGGCCGGCGAAGGCGAGCGCGTGCGGCGTCTTGCCCGCGGCGAGCTGGTCGAGGAAGAATGTGCTCATTGCTTGGTTCCTTGTCTGTGTGCTTCTGTTGCGTTTCGTAAGTCTGCTTGCCCCCGCTGGCGGGGGCTGTCGGCGCAGCCGACTGGGGGTGGTCTTCTGTTGTGTCACGTAAGTCCGCTTGCCCCCCCGCCGGCGGGGGCGGACACTACAGCGGCTGGTTGCCGTGGTGCTTGTCGTTCGGGCGGACGCGGCGTTTGGTGGCGAGCGTGCCGAGCGAGGCGACGATCGCCTCGCGCGTCTGCTCGGGGTCGATCATCGCGTCGATCTGCCCGAGTTCGAGCGAGAGGTTCGCGTTGACGGTGGTCTCCTCGTAGTCGGCGATGTACTTGGCGCGCAGCGCTTCCACGTCGCGGCCGGACGCCTTGGCCTTGGCGAGGTCGTGGCGGTGGATGATGTTCACCGCGCCGGCCGCGCCGAGCACCGCGATCTGCGAGCTCGGCCAGGCGAAGTTCATGTCGGCGCCGATGGCCTTGGAGCCCATCACGATGTACGCGCCGCCGAACGCCTTGCGCAGCACGACGGTGACGAGCGGCACCTGCGCGTTCGCGTACGCGTAGATGACCTTCGCGCCGCGGCGGATGATGCCCGCGTGCTCCTGTTCGGCGCCGGGCTTGTAGCCGGGCGTGTCCACGAGGGTGACGACGGGCAGGTTGAACGCGTCGCACAGGCGCACGAAGCGGGCGATCTTCTCGGAGGAGTCCACGTCGAGGATGCCGGCGTTCACGTTCGGCTGGTTCGCGACGATGCCGACCGGGCGGCCTTCGACGCACGCGAATCCGACGAGCGCGGACGCGGCGAACAGTTCGTGCACCTGCACGAACTCGCCGTAGTCGACGATGCAGCGGATCACGTCGAGCATGTCGTACGGCTGGCGGTCGTTGTCGGGCACGAGCGTGGCGAGGCGCTTCGCGGTCTCGCGTTCGGCGCGCGTGGCGGCGTACGCGTAGACCGGCGGCTGTTCGTCGCAGTTGGACGGCAGGTAGGCGAGCACGGTGCGCGCGTAGTCGATCGCGTCGGATTCGTCGGCGCCGAGGTAGTGCGCGACGCCCGACTTGCGGTTGTGGACCTCGCCGCCGCCCAGGTCGGCCATCGAGATGGTCTCGCCGGTCGCGGCCTTGACGACGTCCGGTCCGGTGACGAACATGTCGGAGTTCTCGCGCGTCATGATGATGAGGTCCGTGAGGGCCGGGCAGTAGACGGCGCCGCCCGCGCACGGGCCGAGGATCAGCGAGATCTGCGGCACGTAGCCGCTCGCCTCGCAGGTCTTGCGGAAGATGCGGCCGTACTGGGTGAGCGCGGCGACGCCCTCCTGGATGCGTGCGCCGCCGGAGTCGACGATGGCGACGATCGGCACCTTGAGCGCGATGGCCATGTCCATGAGATGGCAGATCTTCTCGCCTTCCGCGGTGCCGAGCGTGCCGCCCTTGACGGAGAAGTCCTGCGCGTAGACGGCGACCTTGCGCCCGTAGACGAGGCCGAATCCGGTGATGACGGCGGCGCCGGCCTTCCCGGCGTTGATGTCGCCGCCCTGGAAGCGGCCGATCTCCTCGAAGCTGCCGGTGTCGAACAGCAGGTCGAGGCGTTCGCGCGCCGTCTTCTTGTGCTTGGCGTGCTGCTTGTCGCGCGCGCGGTTCTCGGCGTCGCGCGCGAGTTCGGCGGCCTTGACGACGGCCGCGCGCAGCGGCTGACGGCCGTCTGCCGCCGCGTCGCCGGCCTGCGCGGCCTGCTTCACGGCGTCGCGCACGGCGGGCATCTCCACGATGTCGGTCATTCCGCGCCCTCCTTCTTCTTGTCGTCGGCGGCGTCGACCTGCGGCCCGCCGGCCGAGCCGGACGCCCCAACCACGTCCAGCGTGACCAGCGTGTCGCCGGCTTCGACGCCGTCGGCCGGACCGACGAAGATCTTCTTCACCGTGCCCGCGGCCGGCGCGTACACGTAGTTCTCCATCTTCATCGATTCGAGCACGACGATCAGGTCGCCCTTCGCGACCTCCTGCCCCTCCGCCACGTTGACGCGCGTGACGACGGCCTGCATCGGCGAGGCGATGACGCCGGACTTCGATCCGTCGTCGACCGGGCCGCGCGCGACGGTTCCGGCGTGCGAGCCGGAGCCGCGCAGCGGCTGCGTGGGCCGTTTCGCGCCGCGCGCTCGGGCGCCGCCGGTGAGGTTCTCGACGACGTCGAGCGGCACGGTGAGCTTGACGCGGCGGTCGTTCATCTCGATGACGAACGTCTCGGAGGCGACCTTCGCGTCCGCGCCGGGCGCGCCGGCGAGCGACGCCGGCTGCCCGCCGCGCGCCGCGTTCGCCTCGCGGTTCAGGTACGTGCGTTCCAGCCATTTCGTGCTCACGTCGAACGCGTGGCCGTGCTCGGCGGTGAACGCGTCGTCGCGGAAGATCTCCTTGAACAGCGGGATCGGCGTCGGCACGCCCTCGATGACCATCTCGTCGAGCACGCGGCGCACGCGCGCCACGGCGGCGGCGCGATCCTGCGCGGTGACGACGACCTTACCCATCATCGAATCGAATTTCGGCGACACCGTGTCGCCTTCGACCACGCCCGTGTCGATGCGCACGCCGGGGCCGGACGGCCACACGATGCGCTCCAGCGTGCCGGAGGACGGCGTGAGGTTCGTGGCCGGATCCTCGGAGGTGATGCGCAGCTCGAAGCTGTGGCCGCGCGGCTCGGGCGCGGGCGTGAGCTCGCCGCCGGCGGCGATGTTCAGCTGCTCGCGCACGAGGTCGAGGCCGCTGACCTCCTCGGAGACGGTGTGCTCGACCTGCAGGCGCGGGTTCACCTCGAGGAAGTAGACCTTGCCGTTCGGCGTGACCATGAACTCGCAGGTGCCGAGTCCCGTGTAGTCGACGGTGGTGAACAGGCGGCGGGAGTATTCGACGAGCGTCTCGGTCACCTTGTCCGTCAGGAACGGCGCGGGCGCCTCCTCGACGAGCTTCTGGTTGCGCCGCTGCAGCGAGCAGTCGCGCGTCGAGTAGACGGTGAAGTTGCCGTGGCTGTCGCGGCCCGACTGGGTCTCGACGTGGCGCGCCTTGTCGATGAACTTCTCGATGAAGTACTCGTCGAGGTCACCGCCTTCGAGCGCGTCGTGGTTCGTGTAGAAGCGGCGCAGCTCCTCGTCGTCGCGCACGACGGTGATGCCGTGGCCGCCGCCGCCGTCGGTGCGCTTCATCATGATCGGGTAGCCGTGCGTGTGCGCGAAGTCGAGCAGCGTGCGGATGTCCTTGACCGATTCGGACAGGCCGGGCACGGGCGGCACCTTGGCGCGCAGCGCGACGCGGCGCGCGGTGATCTTGTCGCCGAGCTCGGTGAGCGCCGTATGGTGCGGGCCCACCCAGATCGCGCCGGCCTCCTCGACCTTGGCGGCGAAGGACGGCACTTCGGACAGGAAGCCGTATCCGGGGTGCACGGCGTCCGCGCCGGAGCGCTTCAGGATGTCGATGAGCAGGTCCTCGTTGAGGTACGTGTCCTGATAGGTGTCGCCGGGCAGCAGGTACGCCTCGTCGGCGAGCGACACGTATTGCGCCCCGCGGTCCTGTTCGGCGTAGACGGCCACCGTGGCGATGCCCATCTCACGCGCGGTGCGGACCACGCGCATGGCGATTTCACCACGATTGGCGATAAGTAGTTTCTTGACGGATTGCCCCATACCGTCAGATTCTGCTCTTCAGAACTGACGGTTTCAATCGAAACGTCTACAAAACGCGATGCGAACTTTTGTTACCTTCCACAAACGTCACCGTAGCTTGACGGTCCTATCCTCGGTGACAACACCGGCGGCGGACCGTGGCCGCCGCACCGGGAAGGCCGCGGACCATCCGGCGGCCGGGCGGAACCCGTCGTTCGGATCCGCCTTTTCACGAGAAGGGAACCATCATCATGCAGTCCAACACCCCCGCGCCGTCCGCCGCCAAGTCCGTCTCCGTCGCGCGCCGCGTCGCCGCCGTCTCCTGGAAGCCGGTGCTGTTCGCCGTGCTCATGTGGGTCTCCGCCGCCGCCGGCGAGATTCCGATCCCCGGCACGCCGGTGCCGATTACGCTGCAGACGTTCGTCGTGATGCTCGCCGGCCTCATGCTCACATGGCGTCAGGCGGGCGCCGCCGTCGCCGCATACCTCGCGGCCGGTGCGGCGGGTCTGCCGGTGTTCGCCGGCGGCGCCTCCACGATGGCGCTCGTCGGACCGAGCGCCGGCTTCCTGCTCGGCTTCCTGCCGGGCGTGGTCGTCATCGCCCTGCTCAAGGGCAAGGCCGGTTCCCGCGGCGCCAAGGCGACGTTCCTCGCCGCGTTGCGCTACTTCGCTGCCGCGATCCTCGGCGGCGTCGCGGTCGTCTACGCGTTCGGATTCCTCGTCCAGTCCGCGCTGACCGGCGCGCCGATCGCGGCCGTCGCCATCGCCTCGATGGGCTTCGTGATCGGCGACGTCGTCAAGGCCGCCGTCGCCTCCCTCGTCGCCGCCGGCCTCGCCCGTCTGTGAGCGCCCTTGGTTCACGATTTCCGACCTGCTCGGATCGTGAACTGAGCCCATGTTCGCTCGAACATGGGCTTCCTTGATATTCCGCCGTTCCCACACACTCCGCGTGTGCGAAAATGCGCGTTTCCGGTTCACGATTCTCCCGGACGGGAAAATCGTGAACCGCTCGTCATTGCAGCAATCCCACTTCGCTGGCGAGGAGGGCGCGTACGGCGCCGTCCCTCGTACGCACGCTGATCGACGCGTCGTCGTTCAACGCGACCACCTCGCCGTGTACGGCGCTGCCGTCGATGAGCTGCGCGTCGACGGTGCGTCCCATCATCCAGCACACGTGACGCATCTCGGCGCGCAGACGACCCGCCTGCACGAGCGGCGCGGCGATGAACGCCTCCAGCCGGGAACGCATCGACTCGACGTACCGCGCGATGATGAGGTCGCGCAATTCGTCGACCGGCGGCAGCGGCCCCACGTTCATCTGCAGCGACGTGGCCTGGGCCGTGGGCAGGTGGTCGGCCGGCATGAACAGGTTCAATCCCGCGCTGAACACGATGGCCCGCCGGTCGGGGTCCCCGTGCAGCGGCATCACCTCGGCGACCGTGCCGCCCAGCTTCAAGCCGTGGCAGTACAGGTCGTTCGGCCATTTGAGCTGGAACCCGCACTCATCGTCGTAAGGGCGGGCGCCGCAGTCGTCGACCGCGCCCTCCAGCGCATCCAGCAGGGAGAGTTCGGCGATCATCGCCAGCCACCCGTTGACCATCTCATCGTCCGCGACGCTTTCGGGAATCACGCTCACGAACGTCGCCGCCAACGATTTGCCCGGCGCCATGATCCACTGGCGTCCGAACCTGACCAGCGCGTTGCTCAGATAGTCGGCGGTGATCACGGTGACCGGCAGCTCCCCCTCGCCGCGTTCCAGCACGACCTCGCCGCGCCCGAGCATGCGCCGCGCCTCGGCGTGCGTCGAATCCATATCCGCGACCGATACGACCTTGTCCGCGGTGCGCCTCGTATTGTCCAGCTCCGATGCTGCGACCTTCAACAGTGAAATCATGCCCACCACCATACGCCCCGCCTCCCCCAAGCCCTCTCAGGGATGCGGACGCGACGGTAGAATACCGTCCTATGAGTGACGTCACAGCGAATCCCCCCACCACGACGGCGAGCGCGACGGCCAAGGTCACGGCATCCGCTTCCGCGCCGCGCCGCGGCCGCCCCATCGACCGCATCGGTTCGACGGCACGGTGGGCGTTGGCCGTGGCGGCGGTGCTGTGGCTCTCCTGGTGCACGGCCGTCAGCCCGTTGTATTGGGAGGATTCCTCGATCGCCGCGTTCGGCTGGCTGAACGCGCTGTACGGTCTTCTCGCCTTCGTCATCTACATGGCCCTCATCGTCGCGCTGGTGCGCGTGGGCAGGCGGGAGCCGCCGCTCGGCTGGCATACGGACCGCGCGACCGGCGAGCGCACGCCGCGCCGCATCCTGCCGGAGCGGCTACGCCGGCGCCGCTCCGGGATTCCGATCCCCGCCGACGCTGACGCGTCATCCGAGCAAGGCTCCGGCGCACCGGACAGCCGCCGCACACGGTGGTGCGCCCGCGCGCGCATCGCGGCGACGCACGCGCACGCGTTCCTCTCCCGCTGGATCGTGCGTCTCACCGACCGTCGCTGGAAGCTGTGGACCGTCTTCCTCGTCGGCTGGCTGTGGGCGCCGACCACGCTGCTCGCCGCGTTCGGCGCGGACCTGCGCAGCCAGGCGCGCGAGTTCAGTTGGGCGTGGAACCAGTGGACCGGCTTGAAACAGCCGTACATCGGCTTCTTCTCGTTCGCCCCGATGGACATCTATCCGACCGCACACTATCTGTGGCCCGCCGACCCGACGTATCTGACCGACCAGCACAACATCGTGCTCACGATCTTCTACGGCGCGACGATGGCCGCGAGCCGGTACCTGACCGGGTCGAACGATTGGGGCGTGATCGCGCTCGCCGCCGCCCAGTTCCTGTTCGCCGTCTGCTGCACGGCGGCGACCGCGCACCGCTTCCTCAACCTGCCGTGGATGCGCCGCACCGACGTGCGCACGGCCCGGCGCGACTTCGCGCATCCAGAGCGCGGCAGCCGGTTCCGCCCGCGCACGTTCGCCCGTCCCGAACGCGGCGTGCGCCCCGCGTTGCCGCCCGAGGCGGCGCATGCGGGCATGCGGCTCGCGGTGGTCGTGTTCTTCCTCGTCTGCCCGCTGGCCGTGTTCTCGACGATCTCGCTGACGAAATCCCCGCTGTTCGCATTCGCGTTCCTCTGGGCGTTCGGCTTCTGGTACGAGCTCCACGCCCTCACCGACGCCTCCCGAACCGACGCATCCGCCTCCCGCAAGCCTCTCATCCTTCGTCTCCCCCGCCGTACGCTCGTCGCGTTCACCGTGGCGAACGCCGTCATGCTGATCTCCGCGAAATACGCGTGGTACGTGCTGCTGTTCGAGTTCGTGCTCGCCATCGCCGCCGACCGCCGACGCTGGGCCACCTACGTGGTCGCGATCCTCCTGCCGACGATCCTCATCCACGGCGGCATCTCGATGGCGATCTCGTCGGGCGCGATCATCGGCGGCGACCCGATCGAAAGCCACGGCGTGCAGTTGCAGATGATCGCCCGCGTCGCCGAACGCGCGCCGGAGACGATCCCCGAATCGGCGCGCAAGGAGCTCGCCCCCGTCTTCAACCTCGACCAGATGGCCGACGCGTACTTCCCGCAGGACGCGGACCCGGTGAAATCCTCCGGTATCCAGTCGAAGAAGGTGAGCTATCGCTGGCGTTCCGTCAAACCCGACGACATGAAGAACTTCAACAAGGCGTGGCTCGAGATCGTCAAGGCGAACCCGGTGGTGGCGATGGACGCGCTGATGGCGAAATGCTACGGCTACTTCGATATCGCGGACCTGCCGTACGTGTCGATGAACTACTACGTGGACAGCGACTACGTGCAGAAGAACTCGACGTGGCTCCGATACGTCAACCATGATTGGCGCGAGCGCGTGGCCACGTTCGCCGACTCGTGGGGCGCGATCCCGGTGCTCGGATGGGTGACGCACGGCAACTTCTACGTGATCCTGACGCTGCTCATCGGCGCGGCCGAGGTGATCCTGAAGCGGTGGCGTTCGCTCGCCTGGCATCTGCCGCTGCTGCTGCTCATGGGCGTGATGATCACCGCGCCGGCGAACAACTTCGAACGCCACATGCTTCCCGTCGCCTTCTGCTTCGCCTTCCTCTGTCTCACCTTCCACCGCGATTCGCGCAGCACGGATGGCGGCGAGACCGTCGAAGTCCACAATCACCGCTCCTACAATCACAGGTATGAGCATCCAACAGCAGTACGGCATCGCGATTCTCGACAACAATCCCTTCACCTTGGAGGGATTGGAGATGATTCTCGGCAACGAGACCGGAATCCGGGTATTGTGGACGTCATGCGCACCTACCGAAACGGTGTCTCGGTGCCTCGACCGTGAGACGCGTCCGGACGTACTGCTGGTGGATATGTCGTTGGGTGAGAAGGAGAGCGGCGCCTGGGTGTGCCGCCGCATCCGCAAGAGCACGTCGGCCGTTCCGATACTGGCGATGACCGCATTCTCGTTGGATTACTACATCAAAGACGCCTCCCTGTCAGGCGCGCAGGGCATCGTCGCCAAGACGGATCGTGCAGGCATGCGGCATGCGATCCGCACGATAGCGTCGGGAGGTACATGGGGCCCCATGTTCGATACGACGACGATCGCGCATATCCGATTGGAGAACCAACCGACGCGGAAGCTGTTGACGGGTAGGGAATCCGAAGCCATGAACCTTGCCGCGACCGGTCTGCGCCTGCGTGATGTGGCCACCCGCATGAACATCAGCGAGTCGACGGTGAAGACGCTGATCGCGAAGGCCAGGTCGAAGCTCGGCGCGACATCATTGCGTGAAGCCGTCGCGATCTGGACCGGTGAAACCGATGCGTGAAGGGGAGCGTCGGCGGATCTTCGACGTCGCACACATCGTGCGCCGGATTCCGGCAGGAACAGGACGGCATGTGATTCGCTGGCTCCTGGTGGCCTTTGCGCTGACGCTGACCGGATTCGACTGGTCGGCGCGGCCCGCGCAAGGCACCTATCCGCTGGTCATCGCCGTACTGCATTGCGTGGCAATCGTCGCCGTGGGCGTGATCCCCCGCATCGGCAGCATGAGCATGATGCTGGTGGAACTGGCGTGCTGTTTTTCCCAGCCCGTCGGCGGCCCCAGCCGCTTATGGGGCGTCTGCCTGTCATTGGGCATACTGTCCTACGCCGAAGGAACCGTGAGAGCCGTCGTGCTGGGCGCCTCGATATACGCGTTGATGCAGATAACGCAACTGACCTTGTTCCACGGCACAGGAGCATCGGGGATGAACCTCCCCGGATCGATCTTCATCATCTCCTTCATGCTGACGATCGCATTGTTGGGGTACACGTTCCGTCTCATATCGGACAAGTTTCGATCCCGCGAACGGATGCACGAGCACACATTGCGCGAACTGGAGTACGAGCATCAGGAGCAGCAGCTGCAGATCGCCGCGCGCATGCACGATTTCGTGGCGGACAAACTCGCCAACATCATCATGCGGACTGAGATGGATTCCCAGCCGGATTCCACCGCATGGCACGATATCCATGACGAGGCGCGCGCGGCGCTGGACGAACTTCACGCCATCATCGACGTGATACGGCAATCCGACACAGACACCCCTGTCGCAGGGGATGCCGTCAACCAGCAGCTCGCGGAGATCTGTGCCGTCCATGACCGCGCACTGGCGACGATGGGATTGCATGGCGAAGGCACCGTCAAGGACTGGGGACTCACCACCGCACCGCAGCCAGACCGAATTCGGTTGGCAGCGGCTCTCATCGGCGAGCTCTACACCAATATCGGCAGATACGCCGATAAGGAAATCCCCTATCAGATGAGCATCACACTCCACGACGACCATCTGGAAATCGTACAGACGAACGGAATCGCCACATCGCAACGGACGACCGTATCAGGTGGACGGGGCCTGGCGATATATGCGCAACGCATATCGCATATCCAAGGAATCCTCGCCTACGTTCCCCATGAAGGCGAATGGTCCTGCTACGCGCTGGTTCCTCTCACGGACACCACTGCGGCGGAATGAACGGCGGGCATAGGACGAGACCCCAACTATACGACCGGCTCTTAACGGCGGATTCCCGATATCCGGACGTGACCATGGTCATCATCGACATGATCAACGCCCAGACGCACAACACCGATATCGCCTGACTCGCTACAACTTTCATATGAAGCAGGATAGCCGTTCCGGCCCGTACACCATCTCCGGTTTCGGGAACACCGTCGACCTGAGGTCTACGTGTCGGTTTCCATCAGCATGTCGCCCATACTTCATTCTGCCACTATGGAATCGTTCCGCAACGGTGCGGGACACCAATCGAAAGGAACAGTCATGAGAAGACGACTTCTCGCCCTGTTATCAGGAATCATACTTCCCGTGGTATTGACCGTAGGAGCAATCCCCACGGCGAATGCCGCCTCCGTATCCGGCTCCAACGGATACGGCTATTGGACAGCCACATATTCCGTCGCCAATCCCGCCAACTGGTCGCGCCATGCTGCACAAGGTTATGACGACAGAGGACTCGATGTCTATCGAGTCGGTCCCACCAAGCCGAAATATGTGGCATCTGAAGTGAACAACATCTACGGCGTGTACTCCGTATGGCCGGTTTTCTGGTACTGATTCCGTAGTCGTAGCGTTGTCTCGGCCATCACTCAATCGAGGCAACGCTACATCGATGAATGGGGACTAACGTGAATACAACAGCACGATTCGTCGGACGTCTCTTTCCCTTGATAGGCACAATATGCCTATTCGTCGCACTCGCCGGCTGCTCCGTGAATGCGGCAGGCGGGCACGATACGGGCACGAACACCAAGACGACCGACGGCTACGATCTCAACACCAGTTATTCCACAGAGCTGGGCATCGTACAATCGCAGTTGCGAAGCGACAGCAACGACAATCGGTTAGGGCTGTCGATCCTCGAGGATGGTGTCGTGACCGAGGGAGAGCTGAACGAGCTCAAAGAGCAATACGACCAATGCTTCATCGACCATGGATACGACCCCGGATCCTTCGATTTCGATAAGACCGGCGCCGGAAGCGTCTATCCGCCGTCCGGCTTATCCGAAGAAGAGAGAAAAGCCTGGGGCGAGCGGACCAACACGGTCCAGCAGACCTGCGATCAACGGAACGGCACCGCGGCCATCCGAGGTCTGGTCGCTTCGGTCCAGATGAATCCGGACAACAAAGACATCCGCAAGACCATCGTCACCTGTCTCATCGAGCAGGGGCTCGTGGATGGCGGTTACACGGTCAACGACTATGACACCGATCTCGCCGACCAATCCGGTCCCTTCTCCGCGGAGAAGAACAACGACACCTCCTACCAAAGCAAACTTCGCCAATGTCAATCCTGAACTGGCCAAGCCGGCCGGTCAGGAGATGATGTCGTCCTCCGGATGACGTATCCCCTCCTGGTGGACACCCGGAACGCCATACAGTGGAATCGACCACATCAGCAAGGAGGCACCCACGATGCGCAGGAAGACGACCTCCAAGACCTCCTCCGCCACCACGTCCAAGCCAGCCCGCGCCGGCGTCACCGTCTCCGTGATCGTCCTGCTGGCGGCGCTGCTGCTGTCGACGGGCGTGGCCGGCGGATTCCTGCTCACCCGCTCGCGCATCCCCCAGTCGTTGGAATCCTCCACGCCCGCCGGCTCGATGACGGTCGCGTCCACCCGCTTCGACGATTCCCGTTCCGTCCAGCTCACGCTGGCGCTCGGCGCCTCCGCGACCGTCACCTCGCCCGTGTCCGGCACGGTCACCTCGTCGGATTGCGCGACGAACGCGACCGTCGCATCGGGAAGCACCCCGATCGCCGTGGACGCCGTCCCCCTGCTCGCGCTCAACACCGCCACCCCGCCGTACCGCCGTCTCGCGAGCGGCACGCAGGGACCGGACGCCCGCGCGTTGAACGACGCGTTGCGCGCGCTCGGCTACGCCGCCCCCGATTCCGACTGGTTCGTCTGGGATTCGATCGTCGCCTATAACACGCTCGCCGGCGACGTGGGCGCACGCCGCATCACCAAGAACGACGGCTGGGCCATCGACCCCTCGTTCTTCATCTGGCTGCCCGCCGCCACCGTGACCGTCGCCGACTGCCGGATCGCGGTCGGCCGGCAGGCCACGCAGGGAGCGGACCTGTTCGCCACGTCCGGCGCGCCCGTCAAAGCCACGCTGCCTGCATCCCAGTCCGGCGCGCAATCCGCATCCCAGTCCGCATCCACGCAGTCGTCGGGCGCGGTCGCCGGCGACCGTATCCTCACCGTGAACGGCCAGGATTTCCCCGTCGCCGCCGGCACGACCGAACTCACCGACGCGGCGGTGCTCGCCGCAATCGCCGCCAGCACCGAATACCGTCTCGCCTCGCTCGGCGGCGGTTCCGGCGGAGGCGGCAGCGGCGCCGCCGGAACCAGCACCGGCGGCGGCACGGGAACCGGCGAAGGCGGCACGCTCCAGGTCTCGTTCACGTGGCGTCTCGCGAATCCGATCGAGTCGATCACCGTGCCGCCGTCCGCGCTCTACCGCACGTCGGGCGGCACCGCGTGCGTGAGCGTCAAGGGCGAGCCCACGCCGGTCACGATCATCGCCTCGCAGCTCGGCAAGACGATGGTCTCGCCCGACGGCGTCGACCCGTTCACCACGGTCGACGTCGCCCCCACCACCAGCAAGCCGTGCCGGGAGTAGCGCCATGAACACCGACACCAGCGACATCACCGACACCACCGCCTCCATCACCCCCGACAAGCGCGTCGTCCTCACCGACGTGGGCCACACCTTCGACCCGACCGGCGAGGACATGCTCTTCCGTCATCTCACCGTCACGCTGCTCCCCCGGCACGTGTACGCGCTCACCGGCCCGTCCGGCTCCGGCAAGTCGACGCTGCTGTCGATCATCGCCGGCTGGACCGCGCCCGCGCAGGGCACGGTGGAGCGCATCGGCTGCGACCGCGTCAACTGGGTGCTGCAGAACCCGCACGGTGTGGCCAACCGCACCGCCATCGACCATGTGGCCCTCCCGTTCATCGCGCGCGGCGAGAACCGCCACGACGCCGAATCGCACGCATTGGACCTGCTCTACGCGTTCGGTCTCACACGGCTCGCCTTCAAACCGTTCAGTGACCTGTCCGGCGGCGAGGCGCAGCGGCTCATGCTCGCCCGCGGCGTGGCCAGCGGCGCTGACCTGATGCTCGTCGACGAGCCGACCGCCCAACTCGACCTCACCACCGCCGCCACCGTGAACGAGCGCCTTCACGCGTTGTCGCTCGGCGGCGCGATCGTCGTGGTCGCCACGCACGATCCGCGCACGCGCGACGCGTGCACCGACCTCATCGACCTCGGCGACTGGCAATGACCGGCCGTATCCGGCAGCAGAAGGGCATCATCATGAACCAGCCGAAGCAGTCGCACGATACGCAGCGGCGACACGATACGCGACGGCGACAGCCGCGCGAACGGCCCCGTCCCCGCATGCGTCTCGCCGGCATCCTCGACGAGGCCGTGCGCAATCTCGCGACCGGCACATCGCACGCGTGCGGGATGGCCCTGACGCTCGCCTTCCTGCTGCTCCTGTGCGCGGGTGCCGACCTCATGGCGGTCACGAAGATCCAGCGCGAGGCGGACGCGTTCGTCGCCGCGGGCGGCTCCACCACCGTCATCACGTACACGGGCCGCATCGACGGCACCGCGTGCGACCGTCTCGCCTCGCTCGACGGCGTCATCGCGGCCGGCGCGACGCGCGCCTCGCAGACGAAACTCACGTTCGCCGCGTTGCCGTCGACCGGCGTGCCCATGTATGAGGCGACGCCGGGCGCGATCGGCGTGTTCCGCAACAGCACGGCGAACGCGCGCGAGGCGAGATCCACGACGGTGTCCGATATGAACGGCGTATGGCTGTCGGGCGAGGCGGCGGCGCCGCTCGCCGCCCGCGCCGGCAGCCGGCTCGCGTTGCGCGACGAGCGGACGCTCGACGTCGCCGGCGTCTACGAGTGGCCGGACGACGGGCGGCAGAGCGGCTACTCGTATGCGGCGGTCACGCCCGTCCCCGCGGGGTACGGCGGCCTGTTCGACCAGTGTTGGGTGAAATCGTGGCCGGTTCCGGAGAACATCGAATCGTTGCTGCGCGTCACGACGGTCGGCGATGCGACGGGTACGCAGGAACGTCCGATGGTCTCGCAGTTGAACACGTCGCTGGGACGCACGTTCGACGCGGCCGCGATGTACCGCGGGCGTCTTACCACGTGGGCGCCGATCGTGGCCGGCGTGGTCGCGCTGATCGCAGGATTCGTTTCCGTGTGGCGGCGACGGTTGGAGCTCGCGTCCGCGTTGCACTGCGGCGTGCCGAAACCGGCGATGGTCGTGCAGATCCTCGTCGAGACGGCCGCGTGGGCGATTGCCGCGACGCTGATGAGCGTGGCGGAGTTCACCTGGACATGGTTGGAGAACACGCGCACCGATGCGGCGGTGCTCACCACCGCGCTGCTGCGCGTGCCGGCCGCCGGGTATGCGGGCGTGATGACGGGCGCGCTGATCGGCGCGCTCCTGATCCGCGAACGCCACCTGTTCCGGTATTTCAAGACCCGCTGATCGCCGATTCCCCTGCTTCCCCTTGAGAGATCGCCGGTTCCCCCGTTCCCCCTTGAGAGATGGCGGATTCCCCCGCTCCCCGTAAGGAGGATCGCCGATTCCCCTGCTCCCCCTGCCAGGGGGAGCTGTCGGCCGAAGGCCGACTGAGGGGTCCTCCCCGCGCCCGCACTCACTACACTGGAGACATGACTGATTTCCTGGACCTGCTGACGAACGCCGCCGAAGCCGACGACGATGACGGTTCGGCCCGCGCCCGCGTGGAGCGCGTCGCGTTCGAATCCCTGACGTCCGGACTGTCCGACGAGCGCGTCGCGTCGCTGCTGCGCGTGCTCGGTTTCGACGGCGGTTTCGCGTGTTTCGCGATCGCGGGACGCCCCGCGGCCACCGTCGAGGCGACGATGCGCGGCGTGGCGAAGGCGGTCGTCGATCTGGGCGGTGGTCTGCCGCTGGTCGGCGTGCGTGACGGCGTGGTCGCCGCGCTGATCCGCGTGGAGGCGGCGGTCAGCCCCGACGTGACGTGTACGGCGGTCGTGGGCGCGTTCGATGCGACGACGACGCCGTTGTGCCTCGGACCGGTGCGTCACGGCGTGTCCGGTGCGGAGGCGACGTTGATCGCCGCGTTGACGACGTTGCGTGCGGCGCCCGCGCTGGTCGAACACGGTGCTGGCGCGCCGGCCGCGGATGCGGCGAAGTCCGGTGTGACGACGACGCTCGCGCGCAAACGGATGCTCACGCCGCTGCGTGCCGAGGATGCGCTTCCAGAGCGTGCGTTGCTCGGCGATGATGATGCGCGGCGCGAACTGGTGGATGTGGTGTACGGTTCGCTGGTCGGCCACGGCGCCGACGATCCGACGATGATGACGGTGTCCACATTCCTCTCGTCGGGAGGATCGCTGGAGACTACGGCGCGCACGCTCAACGTGCATCCGAACACGGTACGCTACCGTCTGAAGCGCGCCGCCGATACGACCGGATGGGACGCGACCAACCCCCGTGAGGCCTATGTACTGACCACCGCTATAGCCCTAGGCCGCATCAGCGCCAAGTAGTGTGTCGTCCTCCCGCTGGCGGGGTGGCACGCCCCGGTGGGCATGGCGGTGTTCCTCCCGCTGGCGGGAGGTGGCGCGCGCAGCGCGCCGGAGGGTGGTCCCCCTATACGCGTCGGGCGGCCACCCCCGCCCGCTTCGCGGGAGCCCCCGCCGGCGGGGGCGGGATCCGCGGACGCGCGCGCCGTTCCCCCCGCTCCCCCTGAAGGGGGCGTGTGTGTGGGTATGCGTGGACCCCCGGGAGCCGTGTGGCTCGACCGGGGGTCCGTTTCACGTGTGGTGCGGCGGCGTGCTACTCTCCCACATCCTCTCGGGTGCAGTACCATCGCCGTGCCAGGTCTTAGCTTCCGGGTTCGGAATGGGACCGGGCGTCTCTCCTGGGCTATGACCGCCGCAAATCTTCAATTGTGGGGCGAGGCGCTCCCGCTTCCTCGTATATCCCCTCGGGCTGGTGGTTTGGGGACCGGATGGTGGACGCCTGTGTTGATTGTCTTGTCGTGTCGTCACGGTTGCTCCGTGTCGTTCATGATTCGCAGAAGAGGTTGATGCCGTCCCAACCAGGGGTTGGGATGTGTGTGTCGCGCTTCCCCGTTAGTACCGGTCGGCTCCACCCCTCGCGGGGCTTCCACGTCCGGCCTATCGACCACGTGTTCTTCATGGGGGGTCACGGCTCCGAAGAGCCGGGGAATACTTATCTTGGAGCGGGCTTCCCGCTTAGATGCTTTCAGCGGTTATCCCTTCCGAACGCAGCCAACCGGCGGTGCCACTGGCGTGACAACCGGCGTACCGGAGGTTCGTCCACCCAGGTCCTCTCGTACTATGGGCAGGTCTCCTCAGTATTCCGACGAGCGCAGAGGATAGAGACCAAACTGTCTCACGACGTTCTGAACCCAGCTCGCGTGC
>NZ_NMWT01000019.1 GCF_002860365.1 Bifidobacterium parmae | reverse complement strand
CGCCACCGCGATGGAGCCCGCGCCGCAGCAACCCACCGTCGTCAACGTCGTGCAGGCGCCGCTCGCCCGCCAGCTCAAGACGAAGCGCAGTCTGCTCAAATACATCCTGCTCGGCATCGTCACGCTCGGCATCTACGACATCTGGCAGATGAGCGAGATCGGCGAGACGCTGAACATCATCGCGTCGCGCCGTGACGGCAAGCGCACGATGCACTACTGCCTCATGTTCTTCCTCGTCGGCGGCATCACGCTCGGCATCGGCTGGTTCGTGTGGTACCACCGCATGAGCTCGCGCATCGGCGACTAACAGCAGGCGCGCGGCATGCAGCCGACCGTCACCGCGGCCACGTACTGGCTGTGGGGCGTGCTCGGCATCCTCCTGTGCGGCGTCGGACCGTTCATCTACATGTACAAGCTGCTGCACGCGATGAACGACCTCTGCGCCGACTACAACCAGCGCGGCATCTGAACCAAATCCGAATCAACGAAACGGCGAACGCCGTCGCGACAGTATTGCCGCGACGGCGTTTGCCGTTTCAATGCCGCCGTCGCACCGCGCGCGTCAGCCAGTACGCGCCGGCGCCGGCGAGCGCGGCGATCGTGGCGAACACTTCGGGGCGGCGCAGCTCGTTGCGCACGGTCGCGCCGTCGGTCACGCAATGGTCCTCGAACCAGACGCGCAGCTCGTTGCCGGAGTAGCGGCCGACCAGATCGCCCCACGTGAGCATGTGCGTCACATAGTCGGCGGGATTCTCCTCGTGGAATTCGAACAGGCGGATGCCGCGGTAGCGTGACTTCGGCCCGTAGCATTCGAACCCGCAGGTCGGCGCATAGCCGAGGTCGATGCCGTCCGCGTGCCCGACGAACGCGTTCTTGTGGTCGTGGCCGCAGAACAGCGCGAAATAGCCGCCGGCCTCGCGCATCGCGTCGACTTCGCCCGCGTTCTCGTCGGCGCATCCGATGGCCTCGCCGAGCCGCGAGCCGGGCAGGCATTTGGATTCGTCGAGCACGTAGCAGCGTCCCGCGTGCGTGCGCGCGCCCTCCACCGCGTTCGGCGTCCAGGCGGGCACCTCCTTGAGCACGTCGTAGAACTCCTGCGGCGGGATGTGCTGGAACGCGATCGTCGGCACCGGTTTGCCGTCGCCGTTGCGGCCGCGCAGTTCGGCCTGCGCGTCGCCCAGCCAGTTGATCGCGTCGTTCGACGGCGTGCCGTAGCCGTCGGAGTCGGCGAGGTCGAGCCGGCGCGGGTTCGCCGCGTACAGCGGGTATTGCGCGTCGCGCTCGTCGGGCGTGTTCCGGTCCGCGTAGTCGCCGGAGTTGATCATCGTGACGCTCATCGCGATGCGCCCCGACCCGTCGGACGCTTCGACCGGCATCGCGAACGTGCCCGGTTCGAACGCGAGGTCGTCGGCGTCCGGCGCGAAGGCGTCCGGGTTCACGCATCCGGGGAATTCGCGGTAGATGTCGTCCTGTTCGTCGGCGAGGATGCCGCACTGGAAGTCGTGGTTGCCGTAGGTCGCGGCGAACGGCACGCCCGCGTTCATCACCGGGCCGAGGAACGCGGCGAACGTGGCGCGCACCTTGCCGCGCGTGTCGTCCATGAGCTCGTCGAGCGTGACGACGTCGTCGACGGGCGGCACGCTCGGATCGCGGCGTTGCGCCATGCGCCGCCGCACGCCCTGCAGTTTCGCCTCGATTTCGGTGATGAGGCGGACGCGCGCGCCGGGATGCTCGCCCCGGCGGCGCAGGAACGTGTCGATGTACGCGGGATCGTAGCCGCGGATCTGGTCGCCGGTGAAGACGACCAGATCGGGATCGGCGACGTGGATCGCCTCCTCGATGAGACGGATCGTGTCCTTGTCGACCTCCGGCTTGTCCTGGATGTCGGCCATCTGCAGCACGCGGAACGTGCCGTTCTTGCGAAAACGCAGTGTCATGGCACCCAGTCTAGTCGTGTGGCGGAGTCGCGTGATGCGATGTGCGGCACGACGCGACGACCATGCCGCGCCCACGCAACCCGCGCCATGCAACCCGGTCACGCGATGCGGCGGCACGTCATGACATGCGGAGGAACAGCGCGCCGGAACCGTGGTCGGCGGCCAGGACGACGGCCTTGCGGCTGGGGTCGAGGCCTCCCACGCCCCAGGCGCCCGTCGCGTCGCGGACCTCCTCCAGCGTGGTGCCGCCGGAATACCATCGCCATGTGCCGCATGGCGCCATGCCGCTGCCCTTCTTGGTCTTGTCGGTGTCCTTGTCGGTGCCGCTGCCCGCGACCTTGAGGGATTTCGCGTCGCATTGCAGCGTGTATCCGGTGTCGGTCTTCCTGATGGAGGAGAACCGGCCGGTGACGTTCACCGTGGTGGAGGGCGTGTCCGTGTTGAGGTGGGCGGTGTTCTCGTCGTCGGCGACCGTGTAGGCCGCGTTGAACGTGCCGTCGGAACGCAGGGTCAGATTGGTGCGGGAGATCGCCGAGCTCGACCACGAATAGTTGCCGGCGACCTCCTTGAACATCGCCTTCGACGCGGAGTCGCCGGAACCGCCGGAACCATCGGAACCGCTTGAGTCGCCGGAACCGGAGTCTCCGGATTGCCCGGCGTTCCCGGATGTTTGCGCGGACTCCCCGCCGGCGGAGACATGGGACGCTTTCCACGCCTCCACGTTGTAGCCGATCAGCATGCCCACGCCGAGCATGGCGATCGCCGCCACCACCGACACCACGGCGATCATCACCGTTCTACGGCTCATTGATTCCTCCCAACGTCAACCACGCCGAATCGCCAACACGTCATGATCTCTCGTTCCTTCCCGTTCGAGGACCGTCTATTCGACGAGATAAAGCACGTTCTCGTCGGTGGGAGGAATGTTCATGCGATAGGCCAGCAGTTTGATGAACGGCTTGGAACTGTCCGGCTTGGCCTGACCGGCGACCTGCGAGTCATTGTATGACGACTTGGCCAGTCCTTCGAGCTTGTCGCTGCTGACTCCGGCCGGCACGTAGACCATGTCCGCAGGCCGCTGAATCTGGTATTCCGCGTACGATGATCCGCTGCCGTAGCAGGCTTGGCCGCCTTTCTCGCTACCGCACCGATAATCGCTGTCCGGCCCCATGAGCTCGATGCCCACGTCCTCGGGCACGTTCCACCAGCCGTCGGTGTCCGTATCGTAGGTGACGGCGTGCAGCGTCGTCGATTTCGGATCGTCGGGGCTCAGCGAGAAGCCTTGCGTGCCGGATTCCTTGGCCTTGCCCTTCTTATCGATGGTGAGGCACAACGAATTGTCCTTCATGCAGTATTTGCCGGCGATCGGCGTGAAGTCGCCATCGCCGAGCGTGGAGCGAATCTCGGAGAGGGACATGTCCTTCGAGGACTTGGCGGATTTCTTCGACTTCATGTCGGAACCATCGGTCTTCTTGCCGGATTTCGTGCCGTCGGAGCCGGTGTCGATCTTCGCGTCGGCGAGCGACGACCAGTCATAATCGCCGGTGGAGTCGACGAGATAGTACGCGTTCGCATCGCTCGGTGCCGGCTTGAATCCGACCATGTCGTTCTTCGTGTTCGCGTTCATGTTGAACGGCACGAACGGGTTCGGCGTGCTGGACCCGGATCGCGCGGCCGTGGTCTTGTCGTACAGCTTCGGGTCACGGTACAGCAGGAACGGACGGTCCGTATCGACCTGCTTCTCCTTCTTCGCGGTCTCCAATGCGGACTTGTCGAAGTAGCCGTCGCTTTCCAGCTTGTCGAGCTTCGATCCGGCCGGCACGATCAGGAAGTAGTCCTGCATGTGGTATTCGGCCTTGCCGGAGCAGGACGATGAGCTGCCGTCGCGCTGCTTGGTGCCGTCGCACCAATAGTTCGTGAGGCTCTCGTAGGGCATCTCCTCGAACGCGCCGACGTTCTGCTTGAGCAGGAACGCGTCGTTGCCGCAGTACGGGTCGGATATGTTGGCGCAGGCGGTCAACATGCCGTATTCACCGTAATCCGTGCCGTCTCGGCCTTTCTCGTATGGCAGCGAGCCCGGCCCGAGATCCGCGGATTCACCGTCCAACGTGATGCAGTCGCCGTCGTTCCGGCACCATGTGCCGGCGGCGATGGACGACGATCCGAGCATCATGTGGGTGCCGGTCTCCGGCGAATCGTAAGAGAACGCCTCCTGCACATCGTCGGCGCCGATGCCCTCATACAACGTGACGTCGTCGCCGGAGTCGAGGGAGGAGCCGGGCGCCGGGTCGGAGCCGGTCACCTTGCCGATGTTCTTCTTCGTCGAGAAGCGCTTCTCGACGGTCACGTCGTAGCCTTGCGATTCGAGGTCGGATTCGACGTCGTCCACGTCCTTGCCGACGATGTCGGCGCCGAGACCGTCGCCCTTCGTGGCGACGCCCACGTAGATGCCGTCGTCCATCTCGTCCTTGGCGACCGCCTGGCCCTGATTCGGGTAGGTCGCCATGATCGTGCCTTCCGGCGTCTTCTTCGTGTCGGTGACGGTGATCTGCTTGTAGTGGACGGGCACGCCCATGTTCGCGAACGTGGAGACGACGCTCGTGGCCTTCTTGCCGACCGTGCCCTTCGGCACGCCCGGACCGGCGGACTCCCGCACGACGACGGTCGTGCCCGCGCCCACGCGGTCGCCCTGCTGCACGCCGTCGCCATAGCCGACGAACGTGCCGCTGTCTGCTCCGGAGAACACCTTCTCCGTGCGCGTGGCAAGTCCCTTCGCCTTGAGCGCGGCGGTCACGTCCTTCGCCTTGACGACGGATGCCTTCTTGCCGTCCGCATCCTTCACCTCGCTGGCGAGCGACGCCGGATCGGGCAGCGACTTGCCGCCCCACATCTCACTGCGGTACGTGAGGAACGCGACGATGCCGCCGACGACGACCAACGCCGCCACGACGATCGCGAGAATCAACGGCAGACGGTTCTTCTTCGCGGCGGTCGAGCCGGCACCGGAGGCGGTCGGACTGCTCGGCGTGCCGGGCACCGGCGGCAGCACCTCGGTCGCCGCGGCCGGCAGGGCTGACGCGTGCTGAGTCGCAGCAGCAGGCTGCGATGCCGCGGCGGCACCCGGCAGGGGCACCGAACCAGGCAGCGGCACTCCCATGCCCGGCCTCCCCGCCGTGCCGGCGCCGTTGGGCAACGGCACGCCCGCCGCGCCTGCACCGGCGGCTTGCCCGGCTGAACCGATGGCCCGCCCAGACGCCCCGGGAACGGCCGCGGGGCTCAACGCCGCCCCGCACTTCACGCAGAATCGCGCGCCGTCATCATTGCGCGTACCGCATTGCTCGCAGAACATCAGATGTTTCCTTTCCTCTTCTTTTTCCCCCCGGTCTTCTATATCGAGGTGCGTGATGGCATGAGTCGATTTGTCTATCCGTCTACTGTCGGTAACTCTGGAATGTGGCCTTGCCACCGTCATTGATGAGCAGCGGGGTCTTCCATGAATCGCCGTCCTCTCCCGAAACCGAGACCAGCCATGATTTGACTTCGACCTTCGTGTTCATGTCGTCATACGGAGTGCCCGCAGGATACCAGTGCCAAGTGGTGCACGGGTCGACCGCCCAATACGGATCGGAACTCTTGCCTGATGCCGAATCGGCCAGTTTCAACGCATCGGCGTCGCATTGCAAATCGTATCCGCCGGCATCGTTCTTTTTCATCGACTTGAACTTCCCCTGGAATTTGGATTCCACGCGATCCGCAGTCGCATTGGACTGGCCGGGGCCGGGATTCGCCACGCTGTTCTTGCCGGAGAACGTGCCGTCGGCCTTCACGACGATCTCGGTGTAGTCCGATCCGTCGCCGTTCTCCCAACGGTATGTGTCGGCCACCGCCTTGAACGAGGCGGTGCCGGCCGAACCGCCGGACCCGTTGCCGGACTGCTTCGCGCTCGGCTGCTTCACCTGGGCGTCGGGGAGGGACGACCAGTCGTAGGATGCGCCGGTTCCGACGAGATAGTAGGCGGACGCGTCGGTCGGGGCCGGCTTGAACTTGGTCACACTGGCCTCGTCACCGCTGTAGCCGTTGTACGGCACGAACGGATTCTGCATGTCCATCGACGTGATGTCGACGGTGGTCTTGTCGTACTGCTTCGGGTCGCGGTACAGCAGGAACGGGCGGGTCGTGTCCACGGCCTTGGCCTTCTTCGCATCCGCGAGCGCGGTCTTGTCGAAGTATCCGTTCGCTTCCAGCTGGTCGAGTTTCGCGCCGACGGGCACGACCACGTACATGTCCTGCATGCGGTATTGCGCGCCCTGCATCACGCTGTCGAAGTCGAAGGTGCCGCCGCTGTACCCGTAATCGCCGGTACATCCGCCGAGGAATGAGCCGTCGCCGCCCTTCGGCGTGTCGTCGCCGCAGAAGTAGCCGGTGAGGCTCTGATGCGGCATGAGTTCGAACGCGCCGGTGTCGCCGTCGATCAGATAGCCGGCCTTCTTGTTGCTGCAGTATGCCTGCTGTACGGCGTCGCAGGCGATGAGCATGTCGTCGTAGCCGTTGCGCTCGTAGTCGATGCCGTCGCGTCCCTGCCCGTAGGGAATCTGCCCGTTGCCGTATTGGGCGTCCTCGTTCTTCGCGTCGAAGGTGATGCAGTCGCCCGCGTTGTTGCACCATGTGCCGGCGGCCACGGCGGACGAGCCGAGCAGCCCGTCACCGTAGACGCTGTCGCTGGTGGTGTCCGTGTACGCGTCCTTCACGCCGCTCGCGTCGATGCCGTAGTACAGCGTGACGCTGGCGCCGCTGGACACGTCGCTGCCGGGCGCGGGATCGGAGCCGACGATCTTGCCGACGTTCGCCTTTGCGGCGAGACGCGGGTGCAGGGTCACGTCGTATCCCTGCGATTCCAGATCGGATTGCGCCTTGCCTTTGTCCGTGCCGATGATGTCCGCGCCGATGCCGTCGCCCTTCACGGCGACGCCGATGTCGATGCCGTCGTCGAGCTGGTCCTCGGGCACGCCTTGGCCGTCGGCGGGGCTTGTGGCGACGATCTGGTTCTCGGGAATCCTCTTCGTGTCGGTGACGATGATCTTCTTGTAGTGGATGGGCACGCCCATGCTCGCGAACAGTTCGGTCATCTGGTCGACGTTCTTGCCGACGGTGCCTTTGGGCACGCCGGGGCCGGCGGACTCCTCGACGGTGACGGTGCTGCCCGCCTTCACGCGTTGGCCCTGTTGCGCGCCGGAGTAGCCGACGAACGTGCCGACGTCCTGTCCGGAATACACTTTGACGGTTTTCGTCGTGAGGCCTTTGGCCTTCAGCGCGTCGGTCACGTCCTTCGCCTTCACGGCGGACGCCTTGCCGCCGTTCGCGTCGGTCACCTCCTTGGCGATCGACGCCGGATCGGGCAGCGTCTTGCCGCCCCACACCTCGGCGCGGTAGGTGAGGAAGGCGACCAGCGCCGCCGCGACGACGGCGAGCGCGGCGACAATCGCGATGATGAGCGGCTTGCGGTTGCGCGGGGCGGCCGCCGCGACGGCGGGACCTGTGCCGCCGCCGGGCGTGCCGGATGATCCGTTGGCCGCAGGATTGGGATTGGCCCCGACCCCGGACGGAGACGGCACAGGGCCGGGCATCGGCACCGGCGGTTGTCCGCCGTGCGGGGCCTGCGCCGGCATGCCGTCGAGTACGGTGCCGTCCGCCAGGGGAACCGGGCGACCATTCGGCATGGGCACGGCGTGTGGCACCGCCCCCGGCTGACCCGGCCCGGCGGCGGCACCGGTTCCGCCGTTGGGATCGACCAATGGCGCACCGCAGCTGCCGCAGAATCGCGCGCCGTCATCGTTGCGTGTACCGCATTGTTCGCAGAACATCGGTCATGCTCCTTTCCGGCCCGATATCAGGACGCCGGGCCATCCGTATCCGAACTCAGTTACCCAAGTCGAAGAACGTGTATTCCATGTCCGAGGATTCGGTGTTGTACAACGCCGGACCGGGCAGTTCGGAGGAGTTGGCCACCGTGCTGCCGAGACCGCCGGAGAACATGAGCTGGTCGTCGCTGAGCTGCGCCGTGTCGTAGCCCTTCGGGTAGAGCGTGAACTCGCCGCACGGGTCCATGCCGGCCGGCTTGACGGTGGTCACCTGCATGCCGTCCTCGATGCGGGACGTGCCGATTTCGCCGTCGACCTTGAACGCGCTGGCATCGCATTGCAGCGTGTACGTGCCATCGCTGTTCTTCTTCGCCGACTTGAACCTGCCGGTGTAGTTCGATTCGGAGCGCGACCCGTTCGGATGGTCATCGCCCATGTCGCCCATGTCCGTGTCGTAGTACGAGCCCTTGAACGTGCCGTCCTCGCTGATGGTGAGGCTCGCGCCCCACGCGCCTGCGCCGGAGCCCATCCCGTATTCGGCGGCGCCGGCCTTCATGGCCTCGGCGAGGGTCTTGTCCATCTTCGAGGATTTGCCGGAATCGTCGGACGAATCCTGCTTCGTGCTCGTCTGCTTCACCTTCGCGTCGGGCAGGGAATCCCAGTCGAGGTCGCCGTTCTGTTCGACCAGATAGTACACGGTCGAATCGCTGGGCGCGGGCTTCATGCCGACGAGATGGTTCGTGCCCTTGTCATTGGTCGGCACGAACGGGTTCTTGAGATAGCTCGTGCCGTCCGCGGAGACCTTGGTCTCGTTGTACAGGCTGGGATCGCGCATGACGATGAACGGACGCGACGTGTCGACCGCCTTCTGCTTCTTCGCGGATTCCAACGCCTTCGAATCGAAGTAGCCGGCATCCTCGAGCGACTTCACGTCCGTGCCGACCGGGGCGTACACGAGGAAGTCCTTCATATTGAAGGTCTCGCCGCTGTTGCCGCCGCTCGGGAAGTCGTCCATGTCGGACACCTTCCCGTAGGTGCCGGACTGGCAATATTCGAGCATGGCGCCGGTCATCACCGTGTCGCCGCAGTTCGGCAGGCCCATGCCGGCGTACAGTTCGAACGCGCCGGTCTTGCCGAGCAGCAGATGGTTCGCCATCGGCAGATCGCTCGCGCTCATCGACCCGGCGCCCTTCGTGGAGACCATGACGCCATCCACGCCTTGCGAGAAGTTGTTGAGCCCCAACGTGTCGAAGTCGTTCGACGGCTCATGCCCCTTGATCTGCAGGAAGCCGCCGCCTTCGCTATCGCCGTACGGGCCTTCCGCCTCCTCCAAGGTGATGCAGTCCTTGGAGGCGTCTTTCACCTCGGACTTGCAGTACATGCCGATCATCGGCGTGGCGTTGTGCCTGGTCACGTCCATCTCGTAATCGCCGGAGCCGGTGGTCTGAGTGAGCAGATCCATGGTGCTGGACTTGTCGACGCCGTAGTAGAGCGTCACGCTGTCGCCGGATTCCAGCGACGAGCCGGGCGCCGGGTAGGAGCCGGAGATCTTGCCCACGTACTGCTTGGACGAGTAGTGCGGTTCCAGATCCACGTCGTAGCCCTGCGATTCGAGCTCGCTGACCGCCTTGTCCTTGTCCATGCCCATCACGTCGACGGGGATGCCGTCGCCCTTCGAGGCGACGCCGATGTAGATGCCGTTCTCCATCTCGTCATCGGTCAATCCCACGCCCGGCGCCGGGTAGGTGGTGCTCACCTGACCCTCCGGCGTCTTGCTGTCGGAGGAGATCACGACCTGCTTGTAGTGGACCGGCACGCCCATCTGCGCGAACAGGTCGACCACCTTGTTCACGTTCTTGCCGACCGTGTCCTTCGGCACGCCCGGGCCGGCCGATTCCTGCACGGTCACCGTCGATCCCGCGTCCACGCGGTCGCCCTGCTTCGCACCCGAATAGCCGAGGAACACGCCCTTGTCGGAACCGGAGAAGACCTGCACGGTCTTCGTCTTCAATCCCTTCGCCTTGAGCGCCTCAGTCACGTCCTTCGCCTTGACGACCGACGACTTCTTCTTGCCCTTCGCGTCGGTCACGCTCGTCGCGACGGACGCCGGATCGGGCAGCGTCTTGCCGCCCCACACCTCGCTGCGGTACGTGAGGAACGCGACGATGCCGCCGACGACGACCAACGCCGCCACGACGATCGCGAGAATCAACGGCAGACGGTTCTTCTTCGCGACGGCCTGCGCGCCGCCGTCACCGGAACCGCCGTCACCGCCGCCGGGAAGAGCGCCGCCGGGACCGGCGGGGGCGACCGGCGGCAGCGTGGTCGTCGCCGCGGCATCGGCGGGATTCGCCGGGGACGACTGCCCGGTGGGCGCCGGAACCGGCGCGCCGGGCATCGGCACGGCCGGGCGCGGCGGCACGGACGCGCCCGACGGGCCGGGGACGGGCGGCACTGCGGCGCCGGGAGCCGCTGGAACCGGACCCGGCACGCCGCCCGTGACCGTCGCATCGCCCTGAGGCAACGGCGCGCCGCACTCGGCGCAGAACCTGTAGCCACCCTCGTTGGCGGCACCACATCTCGTGCAGATCATCTTCGTTCCTTACTCTCCATATGAACGATGAACTGCCCTCAGTCTACCCGCCGCGCATATCGCCGGTAGATATGTACCGGAAACGCGTCGGAACGGCGTTTCGGCGTGTCGCGCCGGGCTTCGCCGCAGTAGCCGGACGCCGTCACGTATCTCAGATGAACAGGCTCACGCCGCGCCGCGCGATGCAGTAGGCGTTGCCGAGCCACGTGTGGCGCGAATTCGGCCAGACCGCGCCCAGTCGCGGCGCGTTCTGGCTCATCCAGATGCTCGGCACGCGGCCGTCGGCCGAACGCGATCCGAGCAGGTTGAAGCCGTTCTTCTCCAACAGCCATTCCGGATGCTGCGTGGCGATCGCAAGCCCCTCCTCCAATGTGAGCGGCAGACGCTCGTCCGAGTCGATGAGCTTGCGCGCCACATCCGGTTCGCGGTTCACGTAGCAGGTGCCGGTATGCGGGTCGACGACCAGGTAGAACGGCCCCTCCGGCGGCTCGAAGCCGTCCTGCGGCAGGAAGCTGGCGATGTCGCGCGGCGGCATCGTCGTGAAGCCGGCCATGCGGTAGATGGAGGTTCGCGCAATCAGCGACTCCGGCGAGACCAGCTCGCGCGTCGGCACCAGCAGGATGTTCGTGCCGAGATCGGAATGCTCCAACGCCTCGATGAGCGGGTTCGCGAGCGCGCGGAACGCGGCGGCGCTCATATCCGCCACATCCGGGTACCCCAACGCCACGATTCGATCGAGCTGCCTGCGCGCTTCCTGAGATGCAATCGACATGCCTCCTAGCGTACCGCGCGCGGCGGCGTACCGCACCACAGCGTACCGCGCGCAGGCCATCATGCGGAAACGCGTGCGACGCGCCGCAAACGGTTCCGTAGAATGGATATCCACGTGTGTAACCGCCCATCCATCTCACCCAAGGGGTTTGCTATGTCCGAAAAACTGAAGGTCGGCGTGCTCGGCGCGACCGGCATGGTCGGCCAGCGTTTCATCACGCTGCTGGAGAACCATCCGTGGTTCGAGGTGACGACGCTCGCCGCGTCCGCGCATTCCGCCGGCAAGACGTATGAGGAGGCGGTCGGCGACCGTTGGAAGATGGAAGCGCCGATGCCCGAGTACGTCAAGCACATGACGGTGGTCGACGGCGACGAGGCCGAGAGGGTCGCCGCGGGCGTCGATTTCATGTTCTCCGCGGTGAACATGCCGAAGGACCAGATCCGCGCGATCGAGGAGCGGTACGCGAAGACGGAGACGCCGGTCGTCTCGAACAACAGCGCCCACCGTTGGACCCCGGACGTGCCGATGGTCGTGCCGGAGATCAACCCGGAGCATTTCGCGGTGATCGAGCATCAGCGCAAGAGGCTCGGCACGACGCGCGGATTCATCGCCGTCAAGCCGAACTGCTCGATCCAGGCGTACACGCCGGCGCTGGCCGCGTGGAAGGAATTCGAGCCGCGCGAGGTGGTCGTGAGCACCTACCAGGCGATCTCCGGCGCAGGCAAGACGTTCAAGGACTGGCCCGAGATGGTGGGCAACATCATCCCGTTCATCTCCGGCGAGGAGGCGAAGAGCGAGAAGGAACCGCTCAAGGTGTTCGGCCACGTGGACGACGCGAAGGGCGAGATCGTCCCGTTCGAGGGGCCGCTGCGCATCACCTCGCAGTGCATCCGCGTGCCCGTGCTCGACGGCCACACCGCGACCGTGTTCATCAACTTCGGCAAGAAGGCGACGAAGGAGGAGCTCGTCGACCGTCTCGTCAACTACACGTCGGAGGCGGCCCGTCTCGGTCTGCCGCACGCGCCGAAGCACTTCATCCAGTACCTGACCGAGGACGATCGTCCGCAGGTCAAGCTGGACGTGGACTATGAGGGCGGCATGGGCGTGTCGATCGGCCGCCTGCGCGAGGATTCGATCTTCGACTGGAAGTTCGTGGGATTGGCGCACAACACGCTGCGCGGCGCGGCTGGCGGCGCGCTCGAATGCGCCGAGATGCTCAAGGCGCTGGGCTACATCACGAAGAAGTAGGTCGGGTTCGGCCGCAGCCTGACCACCCCGGGATTCATCCCGCGCCTGACTCCCCATACGAAGGCCCGTGTCCGCCGGATAAGTCCGCGGCACGGGCCTTTCACGTGGGGGCCTCTTGCGTGGCTCCCCATGCGATTGTCGCCATGGACCTCCCCGCGTTCTTCCCCCCACTGGTTCGCGCAGTTGGGTTACGAGCCCGGCAGGGTTGGCAGAACCTCACGTTTCTAGAGGTCGACATTCCAGAGGCTCGCCACATAACCCGGCAGAGTCCCGTTCCGCATTTGAATGCGAGAATCATGCTCTCCCTCAACACGATGGAGGCGGGTCTGCGACTTGAGGGAGAACCTCGTTCCGCATCCGGAATCGGCCATCAGAAGCCGCTTTCGCCAAAACCGCCATTTTCCAAGGATTGTGGCACAGACGATATTCTCCCTCAAACGCGATTCAGCCATTCCTGAAGTTGAGTGGCGAATCGGTCTCTCCCCCAAGTCCGAAAACAGGTAAAACCAAGTTGAGGGAGAGGCTTTTCTTCGCCCCCAACCCGGATGAAACGTTATAACGCGCTTGAGGGGCAACACATAAGCAACAATAGGCCTTGCACATAGGCCGTCACGACCGGATACGCATACAGCCATGTCCGGGCAACCGAAGGCACGAGGACTCCGCAGCATCCCCGACGAACACCGGGTTCCGTCTGCGCCTACCTCCCACGTTCTCCCCGGCAATTTCGTCTCGAGTCCCTGTAGTTTTCTTCCGTACAAGAAAATGACCGCCATTTTTCAGATTTCTTCTTCCATGGAAGAAGAAATCCCCGGCATGCGCGCCGAGGACAGGCGAGGGCGAACCGCATGCACTGCATCCGTGAGATTCGTGATATCCAGTCTCAGCGGACAGCGAGATTCGGAGACCACCCAATCTCCGATATCCGGCATCAAGAATAGAAACGCCCTCCCGCGCAAAGCAGGAGGGCGTTCAAACCGGAATCCTCGGAGAAGCGGCCGGCTGCCGGAGTCCATCCACCGCCGGCCCGTCTACCGGAGAATCACCGGCCGGTGCCGCCGTAGACGACGGCTTCCACCTTGTCGGCGTCGAGGCCGTAGGCGGTGTGGAGGGCCTTGACGGCCTCGTTGAGCTGATCGAGCGGCACGAGCGCGGCGATGCGAATCTCGGAGGTGGAGATCATCAGCACGTTGATGCCCTTGTCGCTCAGCGCCTGGAAGAACTTGGCGGCGAGACCGGAGTGGGTCTTCATGCCGACGCCGACGACCGCGACCTTGCCGACGTTCGGATCGACGTCGAACGCCTTGTAGTCGAGCGCGTCGTGCGCGTCGAGCAGCGCGTTCTCGACGGCCTTGACGGATGCCTCCGGCACGGTGAAGGAGATGTCGGCGGTGCCGGCGGAGGATCCGGCCTGCACGATCATGTCGACGTTGATGCCGGCGGCGGCCAGCTCGGTGAACACCTTCGCGGCCATGCCCGGCTCGTTCGGCACGCCGCGCACGGTGGCGAGCGCCTCGCTGCGGTCGTGCGCGATGCCGGAGATGACCGGGGCCTCCGGTCCGAGGTCGGGGAACAGGTCGCCCATCGATTTGGTTTCGTTGTTGTCGCTCATGGTGATGATGTCGCTTTCGGTTCGTTACGTTACGGTTCAGTCGAGGTTCGGCAGGCTGCGCGGGTCGACGCCCTCGGGCACGACGAGCGTGCCGGGACGGTGCGAGAAGGAGGAGCGCACGTGCAGCGGCATGTTGAATCGTTGCGCGTATTCGACGCAGCGCAGCGCGAGCACCTTCGAGCCGCACGACGCCATTTCGAGGATCGCGTCGTAGCCGATGTACGGGATGCGGCGCGCGGTGGGCACGATGCGCGGGTCGGCGGTGAAGATGCCGTCCACGTCGGTGTAGATCTCGCAGATGTCGGCGCCGAGCGCGACGGCGAGCGCGACGGCGGACGTGTCGGAGCCGCCGCGGCCGAGCGTGGTCGCGTCGCCCTTCGCGTTGATGCCCTGGAAGCCGGCGACGATGGCGACGTCGCCGAGGGAGAGCGCGTTCTTCACACGGTCCGGCTTGACGGCCTTGATGTGCGCGGCGCCGTAGCGGGCGTCGGTGAAGAAGCCGGCCTGTTGTCCGGTGAACGAGTGGGCGCGGCTGCCTTCCGCGTGGATGGCCATGGCGAGCAGGCTCATGGAGATGCGTTCGCCGGCGGTCATCAGCATGTCCATCTCGCGCTCCGGCGGGTTGGAGTCGATGCTCAGCGCCTGGTCGATGAGATCGTCGGTGGTGTCGCCCATCGCGGAGACGACCACGGCGACCTTGTTGCCTTTTTTCTTCGTTTCGACGACGCGCTTGGCCACACGTTTGATCGAATCGGTATCGGCGACCGACGAGCCGCCGTACTTCTGCACGATGAGAGCCACTGCTATCCAATCTTCTTCCGCTGCCTCCCGTCCTCTCGTGGGACGGGAGCGTTTGCCGCATATGCTACGTAAACGCAATGATTATAAGGAGGGGCATACGACCCCCGCGAACCCACGCCACCATGCGGACACGCGGGGATTGGCGGCGTTCCGGGCCGCGCGGCGTCTCCGGACGTCCCGACACGGGCGCATCCCGGCACGCCCCGGCACATCTCCGGCACGTCTCCGGCACATCCCGCATCCCAACGTATCCGCGTATCTCGGCGTATCCTACGGGGATTGCCATGGTGTTCCAAGGTTTTCGCATCGTTGCGTTGAGGTTCGCGCGGTTATATGGAATCACCGGCGAACGGAAGCCACCACGGTGAACCCCATCACCACAGGCGGCGGAAGCGGACCGGCGAGGACGATTCCTTCTTCCCGTCCCCATAACGATAACTGAACACCTTCTTTCTTCTTCCTCTCTCCTTCGCGAACGACCCGGCCCCCATCGGCCGGGTCGTTCGTTTTGCGCGGGGCTCGTGTTGGTCGTGTCCCGTATCGGCCACGTCCCGCACACCCCCTCAGTCGCGCTTTGCGCGACAGCTCCCCCTGAAGGGGGAGCAAGGAAGGGGTGGCCCCGTTCCGGCTATCCATTGCGGTTGTCTGCGATTATCCATTGCGGCTGTCTTCGGCTATCCACCGCGACCGCGTACGGTTATCCACCATAGATATGGCGCATGGGCGAGCCACTCACAACTAGATGTGGAAAAACGGGTAGTTATCCACCGAGTTGTCCACAATCAGCCACCGTGATGCCGCGACACGCCGAATGGCGTTGTGGATAAGAAAAAGTTATCCACATTTTCACCCCGGTTTGCCGCTTGAAATCCACTGAGTTATCCACACTATGGGGATAACTTGGTGGATAACTTGGGGATAACGTGTGGATTACTTTCCCACCCATGGACACCGACTTGCGCGACACGTAACACCGTGGTAACAGCATCGGAATCGCGCATGAACGGACAGTGAACGCCGGCGTGCCCCCGGCGACTACCCCTCAGTCGGCTTTGCCGACAGCTCCCCTGACAAGGGGAGCCGGGAGGCCGGAATCCTCTCGACTACAGTGGACGGGCGGAAACGACCGACGACGAGCAGGAGCATGAGATGACCACCGACCACCGCCACACCACCGCGCGGATCGCGGCGTTGGCGATTCCCACGTTCGGGCAGCTCATCGCCGAACCCGCGTTCATCCTCATCGACACGGCCATCGTCGGCCATCTCGGCGAAGCCCCGCTCGCCGGACTGTCCATCGGATCGACGATCGTCCTCACCACCGTCGGCCTGTGCGTGTTCCTCGCCTACGGCACCACCTCGCAGGTGGCGCGGCTCATCGGCGCCGGACGCCGCCGCGAAGGCCTCGAAGCCGGCATCGACGGCATGTGGCTCGCGCTCGGCATCGGCATCGTCGTATCCGCCATCCTGTTCCTCGCAGGCCGGCCGCTGTGTGCGGCGCTCGGCGCGGAAGGCCCCGTCCTCGACCAGGCGCAACACTATCTCAATGCGATCGTCTTCGGCCTGCCGGGCATGCTGCTCGTCTACGCGGCGAACGGCATCTTCCGCGGACTCCAGAAGGTCCGCATCACCCTGATCGCCGCCGTCGCCGGCGCGATCGTCAACACGCTCTTGGACATCCTGTTCGTCATCGCGCTCGGCTGGGGCATCGCCGGCTCCGGCGCGGCCACGCTCATCGCGCAATGGTTCATGGGAGTCTTCCTCACCGTGCCCGCGATCCTGTGGTCACGCGCGGAAGGCGCGTCCATACGGCCGCGGCTCGCCGGCATCGCGCACAGCGCGGGCGACGGCGTGCCGCTGTTCCTGCGCACGCTCGCCCTGCGCGCCTGCCTCGTCGCGACCGTCATGCTCGCCGCGCGCATGGGCGTGACCGTGCTCGCCGCATACCAGGCCGTCAACGCGACGTGGAATTTCGTGCTCAACATGCTCGACGCGATCGGCATCGCCGGACAGGCGCTCGTCGCCGCCGAACTCGGCGCGCGGCGTCGCGCCGGTGCGCGCGCGACGACCGCCGCGACCGCGCGCGCCGGCGCCATCGCGGGCGCGGCGATCGGCATCGGCATGATCGCGGTCGGCTTCGCCGCCGCTCCCCTGTTCTCGCCGGACGCGGCCGTCCGGTCGCTGATCGTCGTCGGCATGGTCACGCAGGGCGTGTTCCTGCCGTTGTGCGGATGGATGTGGGCGCTCGACGGCATCCTCATCGGCGCCGGCGACTACCGCTATCTGGCCGCGACGTGCGGCATGACCGCCGTCGCGTACCTGCTCGCGCTCGCCGGCGTCGGCGCGCTCGCCGGCACGGCGGCGCTCGACGCTCCGGCCGCGCGCATGGTCGCGTTGTGGGCGGTGTTGAACGTCGTGTTCATCGGATTGCGCGCGACGTTCAACGCGATCCGCGCGCACGGCGACGCGTGGATGGTCGATTGAGCGGCTACAGGTGATAGCGGGTGGCGGCGACCATCTGCTTGACGAGGGTCTCGCGCCACGTGCTCCAACCGTATTTCTTCGTGATGGCCTCCTCGGAGGTCGCGCCGAGCGAGGAGCCGTCGGCGCGCGTCAGATCGTAGAGCATGTCGAGCAGCATCGGATCGTGGCGCAGCCGGTTCGCGAGATCGGAGCCGGTGTTCGGATCGTTCGGATTGCGGCCGGTCGCGAACTCGCTCAACGTGAGATGCTCGCGCACCAGCAGCGTCACCATGCGGATCGTGTCCGCGTCGTAGCCCATGCGCTTGAGGATCACCGGCGCGTGGCGCGCGCCCTCCGCCGCATGGTCGGCGACGCCGGGACGCTTGCCGATGTCGTGCAGGATGCCGGCGAGCAGCAGCGCGGTGTAGTGCGCGTCATCGTACTGCGGCACGCGGGCGCCCGCGCCGGACGCGCCGGAGCCACCGGTACCGCCCGCGCCGAGTACGACGCCCGCGGACCGGCCTTCGCGGTCCGCGGCCGACGGGAATCCGATTGTGCGCGTGAGGCGCGAGACGACCTCCACGGAATGACGGTCGATCGTGTAGCGGTGCGCGGCCGACACCGACGGACGATTGCGGATGCCCAGCCATTCCGGCATCCACTTGCCGGGGATGTCGTCGAAGTCGATCTCCTCCCACACGCGGATCAGCTCGGGCCCGGACGCGAGCAACCGCACGAACAGGTCGCGCGTCGTCGCATCCCACCGGTTGCTGTGGATCGGGCATCGACGCAGGTTCTCCAACGTGCCCGGATTGATCGGGAGCCCCTGCCGTGCCGAGGCGAGCGCGACGCGCAGCGCGAGCGAGGCGTCGCGCGACGGGTCGGCGCCGGGCGCGAGCACGATCTCATGCTCGTGCGCGGCCACGCCGGGCGCGACCACATCGAATTTCGGCGCCTCGCGGCGGCCGCCGGCGCGTTGCGACATCATCTGGAAGAACGCGAACCGCGGTTTCTCGTGCGTGAGCGAATGTTGGGCGCGGGAGGCGGTCGAGTCGAGCGAGAACGCGATGCGACGGCCGATGCGCGCGAGCAGCGTCTGCAGGTCGTCGATCGACTTCGCCTCGCGTTCGCCGCCCGCGGGCAGGGTCGGGTCGGCGAGGCCGAGCATCGCGGCGACCTTGTCCTGATAGCGCACGAGCAGCAGGTTCGTGTCCTTGTTCGCGGCGAGGTGGATGCAGTCGCGCACGTCGAGCAGCCGTTCGACCGCGTCGTCGTAGACGCCGTGCGGACGGTCGGCGAGCCAGGAGACGGCGAGCGCGGAGACGAGCACCGAGTCGCGCAGGCCGCCGCGCGCCTCCTTGATGTCCGGCTGGTTGATGTATTGGAGGCGGCCGAATTCGTCGAGGCGGCTCGTGGCGGAGGCGAGCAGTTCGGGCAGGCGTTTGCGCGCGGCCTTGCGCCAGCGTTCGAGGATCGAATCGGCGGTGGTGCGGATGAGGTCGAGGTCGCCGGCGACGGGCTCCACGTCGAGCCATCCCATCGCGGCGGGCAGGTCATGGTCGGTCACGGATTCGCACTGCTGGCGAGTGCGCACCGAATGGTCGAGGTCGAGGCCGGAATCCCACAGCGGGTACCAGAGCTTGTTGGCGAGCTGGTTGAGATGCTCGTCGTTGAGGGCGTGCGGATCGTAGATGAGGACGAGGTCGAGGTCGGAGCTGGGGCCGATCTGGCCGCGGGCGAGCGAGCCGACGGCGGCGAGGCCGATGCCGTGGTCCGGCACGTCGAAGCCGACGTTCGTCTTCGCCTCGTTCCAGAGGCGTTTCAGGCAGTCCATCGCCAGTGCGGTGCGGGCCTTGCGTTTCGCCGCGCCGTCGCGGTAGACGCCGTCCGCGTCCGGCTGGCTCATCGCCATGAATCGTTGTTTGAGACCATCGACCGCCGATGCCATTTCGCGTGTGCTCCTTATGTAAGAAGGTCCCCGCACGGCTCGGGGGCTGCGTGCGGGGACCTCTTGTCTATTGATGGTCCGACCCTTCCCGGCGGTCAGTGAACGATACGCGCCGGGAGGGAGGGACGTCTGTGATGACCGAACCGGTCGGAACCGGTCGGATCGGTCAGATCGCGGCGGAACCGGACTCGCCGGTGCGCACGCGCGTCACCGAGTCGAGCGGGGCGACCCAGACCTTGCCGTCGCCGATGGTGCCGGTGCCGGCGGCCTTGACGATCACGCCGACGAGCGTTTCGGCGTCGGCGTCGTCGGCCAGGACCTCGACGCGGATCTTCGGGATCAGGTCGACGGTGTATTCGGCGCCGCGGTAGACCTCGGTGTGTCCGCGCTGGCGGCCGTAGCCGTTCGCCTCGGAGACGGTCAGACCATGCACGCCGGCGGCCGCGAGGGCCTCCTTGACGTCGTCGAGCTTATGGGGCTGAATGATTGCGGTGATGAGCTTCATCTCACCTCACCTCCTTGAGGACGGAGCTGGCGGTACCAGCAAAATCGTAGGCACGTTCGCCCTGGTCGGCAAGGTCGATGCCGCCGACTTCCTGGGCTTCGGTGACGCGCCAGCCGATGGTCTTCTCCAGCGCGAAGGCGATGATGCCGGTGATCACGGCGGAGTAGACGATGGCGGACAGCGCAATGAGGATCTGCACGACGAGCTGCTTCCAGTCGCCGCCGGCGAACAGGCCGGTGCCCTCGCCGAAGAAGCCGATGAGGACGGTGCCGGTCACGCCGCCGACGCCGTGGACGCCGACGACATCGAGGGAGTCATCGTAGCCGAGCTTGAACTTGAGGCCGCAGGCGAGGCAGGTGAGCACGCCGGCGATCGCGCCGAGCACGATGGCCCACAGCGGGGAGACGACATCGGCGGCCGGGGTGATGGCGACCAGGCCGGCGACCATACCGGAGGCGGCGCCCATCGCGGTGTAGTGGCCGGAACGGATCTTCTCGGTGAAGCCCCAGGAGAGCATGGCGGCGGCGGTCGCGGCGGAGGTGGACACCCAGGCGTAGCCGGCGGTGCCGTTCGCGGCGAACGCGGAGCCGGCGTTGAAGCCGAACCAGCCGAACCACAGCAGGAAGGCGCCGAGCATGACGAACGGGACGTTGTGCGGGCGGAACGGCTGCGTGCCGAAGCCCTTGCGCTTGCCGATGATGAGGACGATGATCAGCGCGGCGACTGCGGCGTTGATGTGGACGACGGTGCCGCCTGCGAAATCGTGGGCGGCGGCGCCGATGGCGGTGGAGATCGCGCCGTCACCGGACAGCAGACCGCCGTTCCAGACCATGTGGGCCATCGGGGCGTAGTCGAACGTGACCCACAGCGCGACGAAGATCATCCACGTGCTGTACTTGACGCGCTCGGCGATGGCGCCGCAGATCAGGCCGACGGTGATCATCGCGAAGGCGACCTGGAAGGCCACGTCCACGGACACCGGGTAGTTGTTGGAGTTCAGGCCGGTCGTGGTGAACACGCCGTCCTTGGCGACCATCGAATCCTTCAGCAGGAAGCCGGAGGCCGGATCGCCGAAGATGCCGGCGACGTCGGTGCCGGCGTACGCGATCGACCAACCCCACAGGGTCCAGACAATCATCGTGACGGACAGCGCGGCCGCCTCAAGCATGAACATGTTCAGCACGGCCTTCGCACGGACCATGCCACCGTAGAAGAACGCCACACCCGGCGTCATGAGGAAAACCAGGGACGCGGAAGTCAAAATCCATGCGGTATTTCCGGAATCCATGTCTACCTCCCTCTCTTTCACATCTTCGCTCCGTCGCGCGGGCGGAGTCGTTCGTTCTTTCGTCGTCCCCCTCGTGGGGGCTAACGGTTCGATAGTGAACGCCCGGATGGTTTTCGTTTCGTTACGGCAGGTTACGCGATTGTTAATCGCCGATGGGCTTCCGGGAGCGCGTGCGACGGCGGCATGCGGCGGTTTTCCGCCGGAAACGCGAAGGTCCCGAATCATGTTTCCAACATGATTCGGGACCTGTGTCGCGGGCGCCGCGCGGGGTGCGCCGGTTCACGATGCGGACCGATGCGGGCTCACTCGCGTATGCGCGCCGCCATGACCACCCTCAGTCGGCCTGCGGCCGACAGCTCCCGCCGGCGGGAGCGGGCGACGGCACGCGCAGGCGGCGTAGGCGTGTCAGGCGAGGATGCCGTCGACGAAGCCCTCCGGGTCGAACGGCGCGAGGTCGTCGGGGCCTTCGCCGAGGCCGACGAGCTTGACGGGCACGCCGAGCTCCTTCTGCACGGAGATGACGATGCCGCCCTTCGCGGAGCCGTCGAGCTTGGAGAGCACGACGCCGGTGATGCCAATCGCCTCGGCGAACACCTTCGCCTGGGTCATGCCGTTCTGGCCGGTGGTCGCGTCGAGCACGAGCAGCACCTCGTCGACGGGAAGGTTCTTCTCGGTGACGCGGCGGATCTTGCCGAGCTCGTCCATCAGGTTCGCCTTGTTCTGGAGGCGTCCGGCCGTGTCGATGATGAGCACGTCGGCGTCCAGCTCCTTGGCCTTGGCGCTCGCCTCGAACGCGACGGACGCCGGGTCGGCGCCGTCCTTGTCGGAGCGGACGACCGGCACGTCGACCTTCGCGCCCCACGTTTCGAGCTGGTCGGCGGCGGCGGCGCGGAACGTGTCGGCCGCGCCGAGCACGACGCTCTTGCCTTCGGAGACGAACAGGCGGGCGAGCTTGCCTGCGGTCGTGGTCTTGCCGGTGCCGTTGACGCCCACCATGATGATGACGCCCGGACGGTTCGCGCCCGGCTTGTCCGCGTTGAGGGTGCGGTCGGTGTCGCGGCCGACCAGGTCGAGCAGCTTCTCCTTCAGAGCGGCGCGCACCTCGGCCGGATCGGCCTTGCCGGTGACGCGCGCGTCGGTGCGCAGTTCGTCGACGAGCTGTTCGGAGGCTTCGGCGCCGACGTCGGCGAGCAGGAGCGTGTCTTCGACGTCCTCCCAGTCGGATTCGGAGAGGTTGTCCTTCGCGAGGATGTTGAACAGCGCCTTGCCGAACGGATTGTTCGACTTGGCGAGCTTCGCCTTGAGCCGTGCGAGCCTCCCGCCCACCGACTCCGGCGTCTCCACCTTCGCCGCCGCCGGCTCAGGTTCCAGCTCCTGCGCGGGCGCCGCCTCAGGCTCGGGTACGGACGCGGACGCGGGCTCCGCCTCGGGCGCGGGCTCCGCGGCCTCCGGCTCGTGTTCCTCGCCCCCGCTGGCGGGGGCTGTCGGCGCAGCCGACTGGGGGTGGTCCGTGCCAGCCGCGCCGGAGGGAGTTTCCGGAGGCAGGTCGCGGCGCGCCTGACGCTCCTCGATCGTTTTGTCAAGATCGCGCTTGCGCGACTTGGAGAACCAGACCGCCAACAGGATCAGGACGATCGCGACTACGGCGACGCCGACCATGGCCAATGTATTGCTATCCATGACCCCCAGTGTAACGATGGCCGTCACCCACCCAGCCCCGCTCCCCTCCCATCACGCCCCGCCCCACATACAACAACGGTTCCCTCCTCGGTCGTCCATGGAAAACCGTGGCCGACCGGGGAGGGAACCGTGATCGCTCCGGAGGGAATCCTACGCGAACCGTGCGCGGATCTGCTCGGCGGTGCCGTAGGAGGCCTGCGCGCCCAATCCGGTCGCCGCGTACGCGGAAACGTAGGAGGCGAGACGCGCGCTGTCCGGCAGGGACCGCCCGGCGGCGAGGCCGGCGAGGATCGTGCCCATGAACGAATCGCCGCAGCCGGTCGTGTCGACCGCGTCGACCTTCACCGGCGCGACGCGGTGCACGTCGTCGCCGTCGATGACGACCGAGCCGTCGCCGCCCAGGGTGACGACCGCCTGCTCGTAGCCGAATCCGTGCATGCGGGCGGCGATCGCGTTCCAGTCCTCGCCGTCCCAGTCGCCGTCGGACGGCTCGTCGATGCCGAGCAGCTGCGCCATCTCATGCTCGTTGACGAGCAGGATGTCGGAGGCGGCGATCAGCTCGGCGGGCAGTTCGGGCACGAACGGCGAATCGTTGAGCAGCACCTTCAGTCCCGCGTCGTGGCAGAGCTTCGCGCACGCGGTGACGGTCTCCATCGGCGCTTCGAGGCACAGGCCGAGCACCTTCGCCTCGGTGAGCGCGGCGGCGGAATCCGCGACGTAGTCGGGCGTCACCTTGCAGTTGGAACCGGCGGAGTAGATGATCGTGTTCTCGCCGCCCGCGTCGACGGCGATCACCGTGGTGCCGGACGGGCCGGACACGTGCGCGACGTGCGCGGTGTCGACGCCCGCCTCGCCCAGATGCGTCAGCAGGAAGTCGGCGTTCGCGTCGTCGCCGACCGCGCCGAACATGCGCACGTTCGCGCCGATGCGCGCGGCGGCGGCCGCCTGGTTGGCGGACTTGCCGCCGGGCAGCAGCGTGAGCGGGCCGCCGTTGACGGTTTCGCCGGGCTGCGGCAGGCGCTGCGTGGTCACCGTGTAGTCGACGTTCATCGATCCGATCACGGAGACGAGCGCGTCCGTGGCGTCGATGTCGTACAGCAGGTCGAGCGCGGCGGCGCCGGTCGCGGGGGCCTTCACATTGTCGGTCATGTCGTCATCCTTTCCTTCTCGCGCGTGTGTGCGTTCGTGCGACGGACGGTCAGAACGGGACGCCGCAGCGGAAGATCACGTTCGCGTAGGGCGTGGTCTCGCCGGTGCGGATCACGAAGCGCACGCCTTCGACGTTCGCCTTGAATCCTTCGTCGCCATCGTGCGGCACGTAGCTGAGCGGAACCTCGAAGCGATCCTTGACCCACTGTTCGGCGACGGTGCCGCGCGCCTCCTCGGCCATGAGGCCCTCCTCGAGCACGAGTTCGCCTTTGAGCGCGTCGAGCACCTCCTCGAAGGTGGGCACGCCGAGCACGACGGCGAGGTCGATGATCTCGATGCCCGGCTGGACGGGCAGGCCGGCGTCGGAGATGACGAAGCGGTCCTTATGGCGCAGGCCGGCGAGCGCGTGGGCGAGTTGGGCGTTGATGATGCCGTGGGTGAGCATGGTGGTTCTCCTGTTCCTCTTCGAACTGGTGATGGGGTGAGGCGATGGGTCGCGTCAATGGAAGTCGGCGACGTTCTCCTTGGTGACGGTCTTCACCTCGATGGATTCGGTCTTCTGGACGCTTTCGCCCTTGATGGCCTTGACCGCCGCCTCGACGGCCTTCTTGCCGAGCTCCTTCGGCTGCTGGGCGATCGTGCCGACCATGGTGCCGGAGTTCACGGCCTTGAGGCCGTCCTCGGTGCCGTCGAAGCCGAAGATCTTCACGTCCTTGCCGGCCTTGGCGCCGAGGGACTGGACGGCGCCGAGCGCCATCTCGTCGTTCTCCGCGTAGATGCCGACGACGTCCGGGTTGGACTGCAGCAGGTTGGTGGTCACGTTGAGGGCTTCGGCGCGGTCGAAGTTCGCGGTCTGCTCGGCCACGACCTTGATGCCGGAGTACTTCTTGATCTGCTTCTTGAAGCCGTCGCCGCGGTCGCGCGTGGAGGCGGCGCCCGGCGTGCCCTGCAGGATGATGACGTCGCCCTTCTCGCCGATCGCCTTGGCGAGCTCGTCGGCGGCCTGGGCACCGCCGGCCACGTTGTCGGAGGCGATGTGGCTGGTCACGTCCTCGCCGGTGACGGAACGGTCGACGGAGATGACCGGCATGCCGGAGCTGAGCAGCGGGGCGACGGCCGGCGAGGCGGCGTCGGAGTCGACCGGGTTGATGATGACGGCCTTCGCGCCCTGCGATTGCGCGTTCTGCGCCTGGTTCTGCTGGGTGGCAGAATCGTTCTGCGCGTCGGAGACCATGAGCTCGACGCCGAGGTCCTTCGCGGCCTCCTGGGCGCCGTCGCGCAGGTCGACGAAGAACGGGTTGTTGAGCGTGGAGACGAGCAGGGCGACCTTGTCGCCGCCGGAGGAGGAGGTGCCTCCGCAGGCCGCGGCGCCGACCATCATGGTTCCGGCGCACACGATGGCGAGGGCGGCGCGGACGGTCTTCTTGAAGGCGGGGTTGAGGTTGAACATCGTTGTCTTCTTTCTCTATGTGGTTGTGATGTGGGTATGTGGTTGTGGTGTGGGTTGGTTGGGTACTGCTTCGTTGCGGTTTGATTGGATTTGGTTGGGTTGGGGGCGATCAGTGGGTGTCGACCTTGCGGCGCAGGGTGTCGAAGCTCACCGCGAAGGCGATGACGAGACCGATGACGACCTGCTGCCAGAAGGAGGACACGTTGAGGATGTTGAGGCCGTTGCGGATCACGGCGAGGAGGATCGCGCCGATGAACGTGCCGGAGATCTTGCCCTTGCCGCCGGAGAGGGACGCGCCGCCGATCACGACGGAGGCGATGGCGTCCATCTCGTAGCCGGAGGCGGCCTGAGGCTGGGCGGAGTGCAGTCGACCGGCGATCACGAGGCCGGCGACGGCGGCGAACACGCCGGAGAGCACGTACACCATGATCTGGGTCTTGTGCACGGAGATGCCGGACAGGCGGGAGGCCTCCATGTTGCCGCCGACCGCGTACATGGAGCGGCCGATGCTGGTGAAGTTGAGGATGACGGCGGCGATGACGCCCATGATGATCATCATCACGATCGGCATCGGGATGCCGGCCACGGTGGAACCGAAGAAGTTGACCATGCCGGAGGTGGAGATCGGGCGGCCGTCGGAGATGACGAGCGTGAGGCCTCGGGCGACGGACATCATGGCGAGCGTGGCGATGAAGCCCGGCAGCTTGAGGTACGCGTTGGCGAGACCGGAGAGCGCGCCGAACACGGCGCCGGTGAGGATGCCGATGAGGATCGTCACGAGCGGCGGCATGCCCATCGAGGCGCCGGTGTAGGCGACCAGCATGCTGGAGACGGCGGCGACCGAACCGACGGACAGATCGATGCCGGCCTCGACGATCACGAACGTCTGGCCGAACGCGAGGATGGCGACGGTGGCGGCCTGGACGCCCACGTTGAGCATGTTGGGCCCGGTGAGGAACGCCGGGGTGGCGATCGACAGCGCGATGCACAGGATGATCAGGCCGATGAGGGCTCCGTTGCGGGAGGCGAACCTCTTCACCTTGTCCAGCGCGGTGGTGTTGCCGGAATCATATCCGAGCTTGGCTTCTTTGGCGGTCATTGCAGTGTTCTCCTTGTAGTGTTTCGACTTCGTCGTCAATTACGGTTTCGTGGGGTCCGTCGCGGCTCAGCGGCTCTCGTCGGCGTCTTCCTCCATGTGGGAGACCGCGAGCGACATGACCTTCTCCTGCGTGGCCTCCTTGGCGGGCATCTCGCCGCTGAGTCGGCCGTTGCTCATCACGAGCACGCGATCGGACATGCCCAGCACCTCCGGCAGATCGGAGGAGGCCATGAGCACCGCGCCGCCGTTGGCGGTGATCTCGTTGATGAGCTCGTAGATCTCGACGCGGGCGCCGACGTCGACGCCGCGGGTCGGCTCGTCGAGCAGCAGCACCTTCACGTTCGCCATCGACCACTTGCCGAAGACGATCTTCTGCTGGTTGCCGCCGGACAGCGATCCGGCCGCCTGGTCGACGTTCGCCATGCGGATGCGCAGCTTCTTCGCGGTCTCGTTCTCGCGCTTCGCCTGCCCCTTGAGGTCGGCGAAACCGAACTTCGAGGTGGGGACCATCGTGGCGAGGCCGAGGTTCTCGGCCACGGACGCTTCGAGGATCAGCCCCTGGGTGCGGCGGTCCTCGGGCACGAGGCCGACGCCTGCGGCGATCGTCCTCGCGATGTCCGCCTTGGGGAGCGTCTGGCCGTCGACGGCGACGGAGCCGGAGTCGTAGGAGTCGGCGCCGAAGATCGCGCGGATCACCTCGGTGCGGCCCGCGCCGACCAGACCGGCCAGACCGACGACCTCGCCGGCGTGTACTTCGAACGACACGTCGTCGATGGTGCCGGAGCGGGTCAGGTGGTCGACCTTGAGGAGCGTCCTGCCGGGCTCCTGCGCGACGCGCGGGAACTGGTTTTCGATGTTGCGGCCGACCATGAGGCGCACGAGCTCGGATTCGGGGGCCTGCGCGTCGATCGTGTCGATGTACTTGCCGTCGCGCAGCACGGTGACGACGTCGCCGACGCGGGCGATCTCGTCGAGGTGGTGGGAGATGAACACCATGCCGACGCCCTTGGCCTTGAGCTCCTCCATGATCCCGAAGAGGTGCTCGCATTCCTTGCGGGTGAGGGCGGCGGTCGGCTCGTCGAGGATGAGGATCGAGGCGTCCTGCATGAGGGCCTTGGCGATCTCCACCATCTGCTGGCGGGCGACGCCGAGCTCGCCCATCGGGGTGTTCACGTCCTCGTCGAGTCCGATGAGGTCGAGCGCGGCCTTCGCCTTCTTGCGCATGGCGGCACGGTCGACGAATCCGGCCTTGGTGGGCAGGGCGCCGAGGAACAGGTTCTCCATGATCGACAGCTCGGGGACCATGTTGAGCTCCTGGTGGATGACGGCGATGCCGAACTTGCGGGCGGCGTCCACGTTCGGGATGCGCACGGTCTTGCCGTCGATCTCGATATGGCCTTCGTCGGGCTGGTAGATGCCGCTCATCATCTTGATGACGGTCGACTTGCCCGCGCCGTTCTCGCCGAGAAGCACATGCACCTTGCCAGGTTCCACGGTGACCGACACGCCGTCGACCACTTTGGCGGCGCCGAATATCTTCGACACCTTGACCAGAGATAGTTGCGTCATTGTCTCTCGCTTTCCTCCTTGAACCTACGGTTTCCGGCGGCTGATAAACCTCACTGCTTCGTCGTCGACTCACTTCATCGCTGAGGTGATTTAACGTTTTATCAACTGCGTGATTTGATGATATAACGTTTTACCATCATGGTCAACCGGCGTGTCGAAAGCACTGATCAATCGCCCGAGGCACCGCCGCCCGTCGCCGGTGCCGTCGCGGGCACCCAACGCCGGCACCAGACCGCCCTAGGCAGGCCCACCCCCGCCACACCGCGCCCGCCACCATCACATCACGCCGCGCCCCGCCCCATTCGGCGTTACGAGGGGTATCACCGCCCCGTTGCGAATACCCATCTGCATTACAAGGGGTATCGGGAACGGCGTATATCGCACGGCAACGCCGCCATGCCGCCCTATATAGGCGAATTATCCCTTACCAATCACCCCTGCGAAGCGAGAAAGACCCAAGCAGGCACGGGAATGTACCCCTTGCAACGCAGAAGGCGATCGTCACACGACGAAGCACCCGCCACCAGCCGAACAACCCGCACCCCGCCATTTCGAAGTCGCCCGACAACCCAATCAGCCAGGCAACCCTCCGCCCCGCACCCTCTTGCTATGCGGCGGCTATGCGGCGGCCCGGACGGCGGACACGGACCTGCGCGGCATGTACACCGTGGGCACGCTGGTCGTGCGCCCCTCGCCGCACGCCCCCGTGCGTATCGATTCGAGCAGGAGCGCGACGCCCCGGCGCCCCATCAGCTCCGGCTGCTGCGAGATCACGGCGACGTTCGGCGTCATCAGGCGGAACGCGGCGATGTCATCGAACGAAACGAGCGAGACGTCCGCCCCCAGTTCGACGCCGCGGTCGTGCATCAGCCCGATGATCGTGATCGCGTCCGGGGAATAGCCGCACATGATGGCGGTGACGTGCGCGTCGAGCAGCCGCGACAGCGCTTCGCGACGCGACTCGTAGTCCGCGTCGCACGCGACGACCACGCCCGCGGCGCCGGTCCCCTCGACGGCCGACGGCGTCGTCGCGGCCGCGCCGAGCAGGTCGCCGGCGATCGCGCGGAACGCGGTCTCGCGTTCGTTGACGGAATATGAGCCGAGCGACGGGTGCGCGACGTATCCGATGCGGCGATGCCCGTGCGCGATGAGGTCCTTCATCGCCTCGCGGATGCCGGTGTACGGATTCGACACGACAAACGGCACCGATTCGACGCCCTGGATGCGGCGGTCGACGAACACGAGCGGCAGATCGCGGCGGATCAGGGATCGCACGCCGGGCGATTCGACGCCCTGCGGCACGACGATCGCGCCGTCGATGCGCTGGCCGAGCAGGTTCTCGATGAACGCGTCCTGACGTTCCACGTTCTCCGACGACGTGCCGATGAGCGTGGAGACGCCGTTGCGGTAGAGCTCGTCCTCCATCGAGGAGACGAGGTCGGCGAAGTACTGGTTGCGCAGGTCGGGCACGAGCAGGCCGACGGTCTTCGTGTCGGACGAACGCATCGAACGGGCGCGTTGGTCGGGCACGTAGCCCATCTCCTGCACGGTCTTGTGCACGAGTTCGCGCGTTTCTGCGGAGAAACGGCCTTTGCCGTGCAGGATCTGGGATACGGCGGCGGTGGAGACGCCGGCTTTACGCGCCACATCGCGCAACGTCACGAATGCCATGCTGGCCTCCTCGGTGAGACAGGTTGGTAAAACGTTATATCGCAGTCTACACGACGATTGGCAGCGGGGGGTTGTTTGCGCTCACATCTCTTGCCACACTTCATATTCTAAGCCCGCCTGCGTTTCGGGCCACGCAAGACACGTCGCATACCGGAACGCGGGCGGCGAACCATGCGTGCGGCGGCGGCTAAGCTAACAGGCATGGCCAATTCCTCACGCATGACGTCGTATCAGCGACGCGAACAGCTCATCCGCATCGGACGGTCCCTCTTCGCATCGAAAGGATTCGAATCGGTGAGCGTCGAGGAGATCGCCAGCACCGCGAAGGTCTCCAAACCGATCGTCTACGAGCATTTCGGCGGCAAGGAAGGCCTCTACGCGGTGATCGTCGACCGCGAGATGCAGGCGCTCACCGCCGCGCTCACCGCCGCGCTCGACGACCCGGACATGCATCCGCGCCAGATCGTCGAACGCACGGCGCTCGCGCTGCTCACCTACATCGAGGAGAACGCGGAAGGATTCCAGGTGCTGTCGCGCGACTCGCCGAGCACTGACCCGTCCGGATCGTTCAGCTCGCTGCTCGGCGACATCTCGATGCGCGTCGAGGATCTGCTCACCGCCACGTTCAAACGGCAGAAACTCTCCCCCAAAGGCGTGCCGTACTACGCGCAGATGCTCGTCGGCATGACCGTGTTCACCGGACAGTACTGGGCGGACCGGCCGAAAGTCAGCAAGGAGCAGCTCGCCGCGTACATCGTCGATCTCGCATGGCACGGGCTGAGCCGGCTCGACTCGAAACCGAAACTCATCTTCGAAGGCAAATCCGCGAAAACCGCGAAACCGCGGAAGACCACGCGACCGGACGCCGGCGCGCCGCGAACGTCCGTTCCGCAGGAACCGGACGACGCGGCGGACGGCGGCGACGCCGGAACCGTCGCGCCGGACGCGGCGTGACAGAACATGAACCGGATGTGCAGGATATGCGCATAAGTCCCGTCCGAGTGGAGCCGGTGCTAGGGTGAGGCGTTGAACCGAACAGACCAGATGTGATTTCGAGGATCGAGACTATGACGCAACCGGCATCGACGACGGCCAACGGACAGGCCGCCACCGGCAAGACGCTCACCTTCGTGGTGCCCTCCTACAACATGGAGGAGTATCTGGAGCGCTGCGTGCTGTCGCTCACCGCGGCGCGACGCAACGACGACATCGAGGTGCTCATCGTCGACGACGGATCCAAGGACTCCACGCTGGAGGTGGCGCGCACGTTCGAACGCCGCTTCCCCGGCATCGTGCGCGCCATCCATCAGGAGAACAAAGGCCACGGCGGCGCGGTGAACACGGGCATCGCGGCGGCGCGCGGCATGTACGTGAAGGTCGTGGACGCGGACGACTGGGTGGGGCCCGATTCGCTCGAAGAGGTGATGGCCGTGCTGCGCGACGAGATCGCGGGCGGCGACCCGGTCGACATGCTCGTCACCAACTACGTGTACGACAAGGTCGGCAAGCGCCGCAAGCACGTGGTCAACTTCCGCCACGCGATGAAGGCCGGCGAGCGCCTCACGTGGGACGACATGGGGCATTTCGGTCTCGCCGAGTACATCCTCATGCACGCGCTGATCTTCCGCACGTCCGTGGTGCGCGCGTCCGGCATGCAGCTGCCCGAGCACACGTTCTACGTCGATTTCATCTACGCGTACCAGCCGTTCCCGTGGGTGAGGTCGCTGCGGTACCTGGACACGCCGTTCTACCACTACTTCATCGGACGCGACGGGCAGAGCGTGCAGACCGACGTGATGATCCGGCGCGTCGACCAGCTGATCCACGTCAACCGGTGCATGGTCGAGGCGACGCCGGAACGCGGGACCGTGCCGGACGGGCTGTACCGCTATATGATCCACTTCCTCGCGATCGAAAGCTCGGTGGCGAGCGTGTTCCTGATTCTCTCGCGCGATCCGGAGAACTATGCGAAGAAGAAGCGGCTGTGGGCCGGGATCAAGGCGTATTCGCCGTCGATCTACCATGACGTGCGCCGCAAGCCGATGTCACGGGCGCTGAACCTGCATGGCTCGGCGGGCCGGTTCGTGATCCGCTGGGGCTACCGCGTGGCGGAACGCGTGGTCGGGTTCAACTGACCGGCCGGTCCGGGGCGGGCGGGGCGGCCCGTGGATTTACCGTGCTGGTCCCGCCCGGCCAGCACGGCAGGATCGGGCAGCCGGGGCGGGCTAACCAAACAAACAGAGCAGTTCGCGAAACAATGTGGGCACTTCGTATCCGCTTCGACTCTCGAACGTCCTTCCCAGCGAAACGAACCGGATCGGACGAAGCCAAATCGCCTCGTGGGGAGGCTCCGGCGAAACAAGCCGGGCACCTGATGTCCACATCGATTCGCCAGCGAGGTTCTCCGCGAAACAACATGGGCACGTACCGGCCGATCTGTTTCGCTTGTTCCACGATGCGCCTCCCATGGGGCGATATGGGGACACGACAGACCACACTGCAACGATTCTGCGGGCGCAGGAACACCCGGCACGGGGTACTCGGGCACCGGAACGGCACACGATTCCCATGGTTTTCCCAGCATTTGCACATGGCCTCTTGAAGAGGCGGGGGTTTACTAAGAACCACGGTTGAAAAGCCGCAATAACTGAATCCCTTCTTCTCTCTTCTCTCTCAAGCCCGGTCTTCCCGCCGGGCTTTCTCTTTTGTTTCATGTTTCAGTCTGTCTGGCTTCAGTCCGCTTCAGCGCACGGCCGTCTCAGCGCACGCTATCGACGGTGTTTTCGCCGGCCATCGTCGCAAACGTACGCTGAGAGATCGGCAGTGTACGTTTGCGACGATGAAGGCGATTAATACCGTCACGAACGTACGCCCGCAGATGGTCGGATACGGCCGACGAGGTAATCGTCTCTTCCGGGCGCGCCCCGCCGGACACGAAAACCGGAAACGGCGGTTGCAATGTCCGGCCGACGTGTGTATTTTAGAAATGTTGCCCCTCTAGCTCAACGGTTAGAGCAGCGTCCTTTTAAGTCGTGGGTTGTGGGTTCGAATCCCACGGGGGGCACCGCAGACAAGCCCCGAAGCCAATGATTCCAACAGTTTCGGGGCTTTCGCATATCCGCCGCAAACGGATTAATAGGACGCGACCCAGCAGAAACCCAGCACATTCAACGGCGGTTCCGGCAGCGACCGGAAACCACCCCCAGTCGGCATAGCCGACAGCCCCCGCCAGCGGGGGGCGAACGCTCGCCGCGCGACGGGTCGATGCCGCCGTAGTCCGACAGCCCCTGCCAGCGGGGGCAAAACCATGACCAAGCCGGTCGTCGCCTACATCGCCGGCGGCAGCCCCCGCCAGCGGGGGGCAAACGCTGCTGCACGACAAGAAGAACACGATCCTGCTGCGACAGCCCCCGCCCGCGGGGGCGAACGGGCGACCGTGCGAAACCGCCGTCACGCGTATCCCCCGTCCTGCCACCGCTCGCACCACCAACCCCGCGCCTCGCTCCACGTACCCACTTCACGCACCTACTACAGTGGGCTGCATGTCTTGCACCACATTGCTTGTAGGGAAAGCGGCCAGCATCGACGGATCGACGATCATCGCGCGCGATGACGACTCCGGTTCGGGCCGCTACGATCCGAAACGACTCGTCACCGTCAATCCCGAGGACCAGCCGCGCCGCTACCGCGCCGTCCTCTCCCATGTGGAGATCGACCTGACGGACGCCGGCGAGCCATGCCAGTACACGATCGCCCCGAACGTGCTCAACAACCGCGGCATCCTCGCCGAGGCGGGCGCGAGCGAACGCAACGTGGCGATGAGCGCCACCGAGACGATCGCGGTGAACGAACGCGTGCTCGCCGCCGATCCGCTCGTCGAGCTGCGCCCGGCCCAGGGCGAGCCGACCAACCCGGACGGCACGCCCAACCCGGACTATCGCCCCGAGCAGCCGGGCGGCATCGGCGAGGAGGACATCATCACGCTCGTCCTGCCGTATGTGAGCACGGCCCGCGAAGGCGTCCAGCGCCTCGGCGAACTGCTGGAACGCTACGGCACGTACGAGTCGAACGGCGTGATCATCTCCGACGTGGATGAGATCTGGTACGTGGAGACGATCGGCGGCCACCATTGGATCGCCCGCCGCGTGCCCGACGACTGCTATGCGACCATCCCGAACCAGCTCGGCATCGACGATTTCGACCTGAAGGACGCGTTCGGCCCGCAGCGCGAATACCTGTGCAGCGCGGACCTGCGCGAGTGGATGACCGTGCACCGGCTCGACCGCACGATGCCGGCGCACGCGTCCGCGGTGTCCACGCGAGGCGCGGGCCTCGGCGCGGCGCGCGGCGTGGTCGGCTTCGCGGCGGACGGCTCGGTGGAGACGCCGGACCGGTTCAACCCGCGCACCGCGTTCGGCACGTCCACGGCGAAGGACCACATCTACAACACGCCGCGCGCCTGGTACATGCAGCGCTGCCTCAACCCGAGCGAGGACTGGGATTCTCCGGCCGCCCGCTACACGCCCACGTCCGACGACATCCCGTGGTGCCGCGTGCCGGAGAACAAGATCACGATCGAGGACGTCGACCGCATCCTCGCCTCGCATTTCGAGGGCACGCCGTACGACCCGTACGGCACGCTCGGCACGCCGGAATCGCGCCACCGCTACCGTCCGATCGGCGTCAACCGCACCGGCCACATGGTCGCGGTCCAGTTGCGTCCGTACGCGCCGGCGGCGGCGCGCGCGGTCCTGTGGACGTCGTTCGGTTCCGGCCCGTTCACGACGGTCGCGCCGTTCTACGCGAACGTGCGCGACACGCCCGCCTATCTGCGCGACACGACGCCGGTCGTCTCGACCGGCAACCTGTACTGGACGAACCGTCTGATCGCGGTGATCGCCGACGCGCACTTCTACGAGACGAACAATCTGGTGGAGGGATACGCGGAGGGCGTGCGCGCGTACGGCCATCGTCTGGTGGACGAGACGGACGCGGCGGTCGCGGCGCAGGTCGCGGGCGGGCGCGGCGAAGCCGACGCCGCCGACGCGACTGCCGCCGACGCGACCGCCGCCGAGCGCACGGACGCCGCGACGACCGCGGACGCCGCGACGACCGCGACGCTGGAAGCGGCGAACGCGCGGATGGCCGACTACCTGCGCGAACACACGACGACACTGCTCAACGACGTGCTGTATACGTCCAGCAATCTGATGCACAACGCGTTCGCGATGTCCGACCGCTGGGCGTGACGGGCGCGATGACGGCGGCGGACGGGCGTCGCGGGGCCGCCGGGCTGCGGGCCCGGCTGCGGGCGCTGACGACGCTGGTCGCGGCACTGCTCGCGGCGGCGATCATGGTCGCGGGACTGTCGGCGGCGCCGGCGCTCGCCGCCGACGGCACGGAGGCCGGCGACACGACCAAGAGCATGTCGACCGTGGACGATGCGACGCGCGCGCTCGCGAAGAAGGCGAAGGGAAAGACCTACACGATCGCCACCGACACCACGTTCGCGCCGTTCGAGTTCCGCGAGAACGGCAAGATGGTGGGCATCGACATGGATCTGGTCGACCGGATCGCCGCGTCGCAGGGATTCAAGGTCACGATCCAGTCGCTCGGCTTCAACGCGGCGCTGCAGGCGTTGAGCTCGAACCAGGCGGACGCGGTGATCGCCGGCATGTCGATCACCGACGAACGCAAGCAGGTGTACGACTTCTCCGACCCGTACTTCCAGTCCGGCGTGCAGATGGCCATCGCGAAGAGCGATGACGCCGTCAAGGGCTACGCGGACCTCAAAGGCAAGACCGTCACCGCGAAGACCGGTTCGGAAGGCGAGGCCTACGCGAAGTCCATCGCGAAGAAGTACGGCTTCACCGTCAAGTCGGTCGACCAGTCGGCCACGATGTACGAGATGGTGAAGGCCGGCAACGCGGCCGCCGTGTTCGACGACTACCCGGTGCTCGCCTACGGCATCTCGCAGAACAACGGCCTCAAGACCGTGACGCCGAAGGTGCCGCGCGGCTACTACGGCTTCGCCGTCAACAAGGGCCAGAGCGCCGAACTGCTGGCCGCGTTCAACGTGGGATTGAAGGAGCTCAAGGATTCCGGCGAATACGACAAGATCCTCGCCAAGTATCTGGGCGCGAACGCCTCCGCGGACGCGGACACGAACAGCGTGAAGACGGTGGAACGCGTCGGATTCTGGCAGCTGGCCGCCCAGTCGCTGCCCGCGCTCATGCAGGGTCTCAAGAACACGATGATCATCACCGCGCTCTCGTTCATCGTGGCGCTGCTGCTCGGCCTCGGCTTCGGACTGATGCGCGTGGGCCGCAACAAGGCGCTCGCATGGATCGCCGGCGCCTACGTGGCCGTGTTCCGCGGCACCCCGGTGCTCGTGTGGGCGTTCTTCTTCTACTTCGGCGTGCCGCAGCTCGTCGGCCACGCCATCCCGAACTGGATCTGGTTCTCCGGCCTGTTCACGCTGTCGCTCAACTCGGGCGCGTACCTGACGGAGATCATCCGCGGCGCGATCCAGTCGGTCGACCCCGGTCAGGCGGAGGGCGCGCGTTCGCTCGGCCTCACCTACGCGCAGACGATGCGCAGGGTGATCCTGCCGCAGGCCGTGAAGATCGGCACGCCGGCCGTCATCAACCAGCTGGTCATCCTGCTCAAGGATTCCTCGCTGCTGCTCACCATCGGCTTCGCCGACCTGCTCTACCAGGCGCAGCAGCTGTACGCGGCGAACTTCCGCGTCACCGAGACGCTGCTCATGGTGGGCGTCATCTACTTCGTGGCCATCACGCTGCTGACCTGGCTCGCGAACATCGCCGATAGGAGGTTGAACAAGTAATGGCTGCATCGACTGAGAACACGGCGAAGACCGCCGACGGCACGCCGACGGCGAACGAGTTCGTCGTCGACGTGCGCGACCTGCACAAGAGCTACGGCGGCACCGAGGTCATCAAGGGCGTCGACTTCCAGGTGCGCAAAGGCGAAGTCGTGTGCATCATCGGCCCGTCCGGCGCCGGCAAGTCCACGCTGCTGCGCTGCCTGAACGGACTGGAGACGCCCACGTCGGGCACGGTGGTCGTCAACGGCCACGACCTCGGCGCGAAGGACACGAACATCGACGAGGTGCGCGAGCAGATCGGCATGGTGTTCCAGCACTTCAACCTGTTCCCCAACATGACCGTCGCCGAGAACATCATGCTCGCGCCGACGCTCGTGCACAAGATGCCGAAGGATGAGGCCCGCGCGCTCGCGAAAAAGCTGCTCGCGCAGGTCGGTCTCGAAGAGAAGATCGACGCGCGTCCCGCGTCCCTGTCCGGCGGCCAGAAGCAGCGCGTGGCGATCGCCCGCGCGCTCGCGATGAACCCGGACATCATGCTGTTCGACGAGGCGACGAGCGCACTCGACCCGGAGATGGTCGGCGACGTGCTCGAGGTGATCCGCAAGCTCGCCGAGGAGGGCATGACGATGATCCTCGTGACGCACGAGATGGGCTTCGCGCGCGAGGTCTCCACCCGCGTGGTGTTCACCCACGGCGGCGTGATCGACGAGCAGGGCACGCCCGACGAGATCTTCAACCATCCGAAGAGCGAGCGACTGCGGTCGTTCCTGTCCAAGGTGCTGTAGCGCCGCGGACATCGCGGCCGGCATGAACCCGCCGCAGACCACCCGGATAGTGGGCCATAGTGAGCCGGCTCACAGACCCGCTCACTATGGCCCACTATCCGAACATTTCACTTAGCCGTCGGCGATACCTTACCGACGGCTATTACTCTTAATGGGTATGAGTGGGAATACCAATTGGACCAATCCGTTGCGCGATCCGCGCGACCTGCGCCTGCCGCGCATCGCGGGCCCGTGCAGTCTGGTCATCTTCGGCGTGACCGGCGATCTGGCGCAGAAGAAGCTGCTGCCCGCCGTCTACGACCTGGCCAACCGCGGACTGCTGCCGCCGAGCTTCGGCCTGACCGGCTTCGCACGCCGCGACTGGACGCAGGAGCATTTCATCGAATTCGTCAAGACGGCCGTCAAGGCGCGCTGCCGCACGCCGTTCAAGGAGTCGACGTGGAACAACCTCGCGGCCGGCATCCGATTCGTGCAGGGCACGTTCGACGATCCGGAGGCGTTCGAGCGTCTGAGCGCCACCGTGCAGGAGCTCGACCGCGACCGCGGCACGCGCGGCAACCACGCGTTCTACATGTCCGTGCCGCCGAGCGCGTTCCCGATCGTCTCCAAGCAGCTGGCCGCGTCCGGCCTGTCGCGCTCCTCCGAGGGCGCGTGGCGACGCGTCATCATCGAGAAGCCGTTCGGCCATGACCTCGCCAGCGCGAAGGAGCTCGACCGCGTCGTCTCCGAGGTGTTCGACCCGAGCTCGGTGTTCCGCATCGACCACTACCTCGGCAAGGAGACCGTGCAGAACCTGCTGGCGCTGCGCTTCGCCAACGCGATGTACGAGCCGGTGTGGAACGCGAACTACGTGGACCACGTGCAGATCACGATGGCCGAGGACATCGGCATCGGCGGCCGCGCCGGCTACTACGACGGCATCGGCGCCGCACGCGACGTGATCCAGAACCACCTGCTGCAGCTCATGGCGCTCACGGCCATGGAGGAGCCGGTGAGCTTCACCGCGAAGGACCTGACGGCCGAGAAGACCAAGGTGCTCTCCGCCGTCCGCCTGCCCAAGGACCTCGCCGCCAATACGGCGCGCGGCCAGTACGCGAAGGGCTGGCAGGGTTCGCACGAGGTCGTCGGCTATCTGGACGAGAAGGGCATCGACCCGAAGTCCATCACCGAGACGTATGCGGCGATCCGTCTCGACATCGACACGCGCCGCTGGGCGGGCGTGCCGTTCTACCTCAGGACCGGCAAGCGCCTCGGCAAGCGCGTCACCGAGATCGCCGTCGTGTTCAAGCGCGCGCCGCACCTGCCGTTCGAGCAGACCGCCGTGCGCGAACTCGGCAAGAACGCGATCGTGATCCGCGTGCAGCCGGACGAGGGCGTGACGATGCGCTTCGGCGCGAAGGTGCCGGGCGGCACCACGATGGAGGTCCGTGACGTGAACATGGACTTCAGCTACGGCCGCTCGTTCACCGAGAACTCGCCGGAAGCCTACGAACGACTGATCCTCGACGTGCTGCTCGGCGACCCGCCGCTGTTCCCCACCACCGAGGAAGTGAACCTGAGCTGGAAGATCCTCGACCCGATCGAGGAGTTCTGGTCGACCCTCGGCCAGCCGCAGCCGTACCGCGCGGGCACCTGGGGCCCGGCCGAAGCCGATGAGATGCTGGCGCGCGAAGGCCGCCATTGGAGGATGCCATGATCATCGATATGCCGAACACCCGCACGCGCGAGATCGCGCACAAGATCGACGAGCTGCACGAGGAGCGCGGCGAGTCGGCGACCGGCCGCGTGCTCACGCTGCTCATCGCCACCGATGAGGGCGAACTCGAGCACGCGCTCGAAGTCGCCAACGCGGCGAGCCGCGAGCACCCGTGCCGCGTCATCGCGATCGTGCCGGACACGTCGCACCGCGACGGTTCCGGCAACGGCGAGGACGGCGGCGCGAAGGCGATGGAGAAGACCGACAATCCAGCCATCGACCTGACCGACGGCCCCGCGGAATCGAATCTCAACGCGCAGGTGCGCTTCGGCGCGGACGCCGGCGCGGGCGAAATCATCATCCTGCGTCCCCGCAACGGACTCATCAACCATCCGGACACGCTCGTCATCCCGCTGCTCGTGCCGGACGTGCCGGTCGTCGCATGGTGGCCGACCACGCCGCCGTCCAACCCGGCGAAGGACCTGATGGGCGCGATGGCCCGCAGCCGCATCACCGACGCGCTTCATTCCAGCAATCCCGAGGCGACGATCGAACGCCTGCGCCGCAGCTGGACGCCGGAGGACATCGACCTGTCGTGGACGCGCCTGACCGTGTGGCGCGGACTGCTCGCCTCGATGCTCGACCAACCGCCGCACCTGCCGGTCACGGCGGTGAAGGTGACCGGACCGCGCGAGTTCCTGCCGATGGACCTGCTGTGCGCGTGGCTGCGTCTCACGCTCGACGTGCCGGTCGACGTGGAATACGTCGACGGCGCGACGGCGGTGACCGGCGTGGCGTTCACGCGCGCGGACGGCGTCGTGTCGCTGGAACGCCCGCACGAGGACCAGGCCGTGATCTCGATGCCGGGGCAGGCGCCGCAGGCGATCTCCGTGCCGCCGCGCACGATCGAGGACTGCCTGACCGAGGAACTGCGCCGCATCGACCCGGACGAGATCTACGCCGACGTCATCAACGAAGGCTGGGATCTGATCCGCCACTGACCATCTGCCTTGGCCCCCTCTGACGAGGGGGCCGAAGTTTCGAATCCTGATGACATTGCGATGAAGGAGCAACAGCAATCATGGCAAGCCGCACACTCGTCGTCTATCCGGACAAATCCGTGATGATCCATGCTGGGGCGTCCCGGCTCGTTCTGGCGCTGCTGGACGCGCTGGACGAGCGTCTGCCGGACGGCTCGCGCCGCACGCGCGTCGACGTGGCGCTGTCCGGCGGCTCGGCCGCGCAGCCGCTCGGACTGGTCGCGACCGACGCTTCACTCGCCGCGCTGGCCGCGTCGATCGACTGGACGCGCGTCCACTTCTGGTTCAGCGACGAACGCTTCGTCGCCGCCGACTCCCCCGACCGCAACGCGGTCGAGGCGCGACGGCTGCTGCTCGACGGGCTCGTGGCGTCCGGGAAGCTGCCCGAAGCGAACATCCACGAGATGCCGGCGGATACGCGTCCGGCGGCGGAGATCGCGAAGGTGACGGCCGATGCGAGCAGCGTGGACGAGTTCGTGCGGTCCGCCGCCGACGCGGAGAACGCTTCGCTCGTGGACGCCGCCGCGCGCGCCTACGCTGACGAGTTGGTTCGTGAGATGGGGCCGGAACCGGTGTTCGACCTGATGATCCTCGGCATGGGACCTGACGGGCATTACGCCTCGCTGTTCCCCGCCTCTTCGGGGCATGCGGAGGTGCTGGTGCGCGACCGGCTCACGGTCGGCGTGACCCACTCCCCCAAGATGCCGCCGCTGCGCGTCTCCCTGACCGCGCCGCTCATCGCCCGTTCCCGCCGCACATGGTTCTTCGCCGCCGGTGCCGGCAAGGCGGATTCGCTGGCACACGTATTCGCCGCGGGCGGCGAAGTGCCAAGTGGTGACATTGTGCCGGCGGGCGCAGCCGTGGCGAATGACGTGCCAAGTGGTGACGCCGTGCCCGTGGGTGCCGTGCCTGTGGGTGCCGTGCCTGTGGGTGCCGTGCCTGTGGGGGCCGTGCCTGCCGGGGACCCGGAGTATCCGTCCTCCTTCGCCAGCGGAGTGGATGAGTTCATCTGGTTCACCACCGAGGAGACCGTGGTGAGGCTGTAGCTCCGGAGCCGCACCCCGGGGAACCGCACCCCCAAAGCTGTGCCCTCGGAGCCGCACCCCTCGGAGCCGCACCCCTCGGAGCCGCACCCCTCGGAGCTGTGCCCTCGGAGCCGCATCCTCGGGACTCCTGCCGTGCCTTCCGTTCTTCCCCGCGCGATATATCCCGGGAATATGCGTCTTCTTCCGGGAATCATCGCACTGACTCCGTCTCAGTGCGATATATCCCGGAGATCACCCTTGTTTTCCGGGATGTATTGCGCTGAGGGGATGGGGGTGCCTGAAAGGGGCCCAGTGCGATATTTCCCGGGAATCGACCCTATCGTCCGGGATTTCTCGCGCTGAGCTGATGTCAGCGCAACATTCCCCGGAGAACAACCCCATCCTCCGGGATATATCGCACTGAGACGAGGCCAACACAAGAAATCCCGGACGAGCGGCATGTCGTCCGGGATTTTTCGCGCCGAAAAAAGGGGAATACTCCTCAATCTCAGGCTTGCTTCCTCGACCAGCAATTGCGGACCGGCCTACGGCCGGACTCAAATCTGGCGCGACGACACAGCCGCCGCGCACCGAGCCGGTCGGAAAGCCCACAGGGCTTCCCTAATTTTTTATTTGATTCGTCGACATAGCCGACGAATCCCGAGCCGGTCGGAGAGCCCACAGGGCTCTCCTCAAGCCGGCAAGATCAGCTCTGCTGCTCTTCCGGCTTGCCCGGCTCGGCCCACAGCGTGTGGAACACGCCGGGCTTGTCGACGCGGCCGTAGGTGTGGGCGCCGAACAGGTCGCGCTGGGACTGGGTCAGGGCGGTGGGCAGGCGCTTGGAGCGCAGGCCGTCGTAGTAGGCGAGGGAGCTGGAGAACACCGGGGTCGGGATGCCTGCCTCGATGGCCTTGACGATCACGCGACGCCACGCGTCCTGCGATTCGCCGATGATCTTCTCGAAGTACGGGTCGAACAGCAGCGACTGGGGCGGGTTGTCGCCCTTGAACGCCTCGGTGATGCGGTCGAGCAGGAACTGGGCGCGGATGATGCATCCGCCACGCCAGATGCGGGCCACCTCGGACAGGTTGATGTCCCAGCCGTACTCCTTCGCGCCGTCCTGGATCTCGTTGAGGCCCTGCGCGTAGGCGACGACCTTGGAGGCGAACAGCGCACGGCGCACGTCCTCGATGAACGCGGCCTTCTCCTCGCCATCGAGATCGATGGTCTTGTTCGGGCCGGCCAGGTTCTCCTGCTGGGCGGCCTCGCGCAGCTCGCCGTGGGAGGAGAGCGCGCGGGCGAACACGGCCTCGCCGATCGCCGGCACGGCCGAGCCGAACTCGAGACCGGTCTGGACGGTCCACGTGCCGGTGCCCTTCATGCCGGCGTGGTCGACGACCACGTCCACGAACGGCTTGCCGGTGGCCGCGTCCTTGTGGTGCAGCACCTCGGCGGTGATCTCGATCAGGTAGGAGTCGAGGTCGCCCTTGTTCCACTCGTCGAACACGCCGGCGATCTCCTCGGCGTCCATCCCGAGGCCGCGGCGCAGGATGTCGTACGCCTCGCCGATCACCTGCATGTCCGCGTACTCGATGCCGTTGTGCACCATCTTCACGAAGTGGCCGGCGCCGTCGGTGCCGATATGCGTCACGCACGGCTCGCCGTTCACCTTCGCCGCGATCGACTCGAGAATCGGGCCGAGCGTCTTCCAGGATTCCGCGGTGCCGCCGGGCATCAGGGACGGGCCGTTGAGCGCGCCCTCCTCGCCGCCGGACACGCCGCAGCCCACGAAGTGGAAGCCCTTGGCGCGCACTTCCTTCTCACGCTTGATGGTGTCCTTGAAGAACGAGTTGCCGCCGTCGACGATGATGTCGCCCGGCTCGAACACCTGCTCAAGCTGCTCGATGACCGCGTCGGTCGGACCGCCGGCCTTGACCATGATGATCGCGGTGCGCGGGCGCTTCAGCGACGCGGCGAACTCCTCCAGCGTCTTCGTCGGGACGAACGCGCCCTCGGAGCCATGCTCCTCCATGAGCTTCTCGGTACGCGAGTAGTGGCGGTTGAACAGCGCCACCGTGTTGCCGTGGTGCGCGAGGTTGCGGGCCAGGTTCGAACCCATCGCCGCAAGTCCAATCACACCGATGTTTGCCGTAGCTTCGGCCATTTGCCTTGCCTTTCAGTCGACGTCGCCCGCGGTGCGCCGCGGGCATGTTTTCCCAAGGGAAAGTCTATCCCGCCGCAGGCCGATACGCGAGTGCCGTCTTATGCCGGGCGGCCGTGTGGGGCGGTGGGGAAGCGCGCCGACGCGCAAGCGGCGCCTTACACGGTTCACGATTCTCGCACCATCGGAATCGTGAACCGGCGAACTGTTCGTATGAACATGCCACACGGCGACTTACCGCCATTCCCGCGCGATAACGACGTGCGGGAATGTGCGTTTCCGGTTCACGATTTCTTCGACGGGGAAATCGTGAACCAAGGAACGCCCCGGTGTGACGAAGGTGACATTTTCGGTTCGGGGCGGTTCGGGCCACGGCCGGGACACCGCCGCCGACGGCGTGTCCGTTGTGATTCCAACGATTTTCCCAGACACTACATCTAGCGAAACCGCCGACGACACGCCACTACGGATAGTGTTTACTCGGGAATCAATCCTCGGTAGTCTGTCTCCCGCACCACATCACACCGTCCGATCGGAGACCACCATGACCGTCACCGTGTTCACCAAGCCGCGTTGCCCGCAGTGCGACGCCACCAAGCGCCAGCTCACCAAGCTCGGCATCCCGTTCGAGACGGTGGACCTGACCGAGAACCCGTCCACGCTGGCGCAACTGCAGCAGGCCGGCTTCCAGCAGGCGCCGGTCGTCATCACCCCGGACAACTCGTGGACCGGCTACCGCCCGGACCTCATCCGCGAACTCGCGAAGTCCGCGGTCGCCGCGCAGACCGAACACGTCGTCGCCGCATGAGCGCGACGCCGAAGGTGAGCGGCGGCGCAGGCGACCTGTCCGGATTGACCGGAGCGGCGCCCATCCGCCGCGCGGGCATGCGCGATCTGTCCGCACTGACCGGCGTCGCGGCGGGCGGACGTCGTCACACCGCCGCCGCGGCGCGACGTGACGACGCGGACGACGACGCGACACACACACGCCACCGCACCACGCCCGTCGCGTTGCACGGGATGAGCGAGACGCCGGAACACGACGACGCGACGCCCGGCACGCCGGAAACGACGGCGGCGGGCGGACGCGGCAAGGCGATCGGCGCGCTCGTGTACTTCTCCTCCGCATCGGAGAACACGGCACGGTTCGTCGCCGGACTGAAGCTCGGCGAGGCGGGAATCAACGTGTACCGGATTCCGTTGAAACCGAACGCGCCGATGCTCAACGTGCGCGAACCGTACGTCATCATGGTGCCGACCTACGGCGGCGGCGACGCGCGCAAGGCCGTGCCGCCGCAGGTGAAACGATTCCTCAACCATGCGGGCAACCGCGCGTGGATCCGCGGCGTGATCGCCTCCGGCAACACGAACTTCGGCACCGCATACGGCGCGGCCGGCGACATCATCGCCGCGAAATGCCGCGTCCCGTACCTGTACCGCTTCGAACTGATGGGCACGCGCGAGGACTCCCGCAAAGTGCGCGACGGCCTCGTGAAGTTCTTCACGAAATAGCCGGACCACGACACGACAGCCGATACGGCAATCGACCGAAAGGCCAACACATCCATGACCACCACCGGAACCACCTACGATCCGTCGACCGACTACCATGCGCTGAACGCGATGCTCAACCTGTACGACGAGCACGGACTCATCCAGTTCGGCAAGGACAAGGAGGCCGAGCGCGCCTACGTCGCGACCGAGATCGAGCCGAATACGAAGCGCTTCGCCACGGCCGGCGAGCGCCTGCGCTGGCTCATCGACCACGACTACTACGACGGCGACGTGTTCGCCCGCTACAGCGCCGGCTTCCTCGAGGAGTTCTACGCGCACGCCGCGGCGTCCGGCTTCGAATTCGAGACGTTCCTCGGCGCGTTCAAGTTCTTCCGCTCCTACGCGCTGAAGTCGTTCGACGGCAGGACGTATCTCGAGGACTTCCCGCAGCGTTGCGCCGCGGTCGCCCTCGACCTGGCCGCCGGCGACGAGCAGGCCGCCACGCGCTACCTCGACGAGATGCTCGCCGGCCGCTTCCAGCCGGCCACGCCGACGTTCCTGAACCTCGGCAAGGCGCAGCGCGGCGAGCCGGTGAGCTGCTTCCTCGTGCGCATCGAGGACAACATGGAGTCGATCTCGCGCGGCATCAACGCGGCCCTGCAGCTGTCGAAGCGCGGCGGCGGCGTGGCGCTGCTCCTCTCCAACCTGCGTGAGCTGGGTGCGCCGATCAAGCACATCGAGAACCAGTCGAGCGGCGTCGTGCCGGTCATGAAGCTGCTCGAGGACTCGTTCTCGTACGCGAATCAGCTGGGCGCGCGCCAGGGCGCGGGCGCCGTGTACCTGAACGCGCATCATCCGGACATCATGCGCTTCCTCGACACGAAGCGCGAGAACGCGGACGAGAAGATCCGCATCAAGTCGCTCGCGTTGGGCGTGGTCGTGCCGGACGTCACGTTCGAGCTCGCCAAGCGCAAGGAGAAGATGGCGCTGTTCAGCCCGTACGACGTGGAGCGCGTGTACGGCAAGCCGTTCGCCGACATCTCCGTCACCGAGAAGTACGACGAGATGGTGGCCGACGACCGCATCGGGAAGACGTACATCGACGCGCGCAAGTTCTTCACGACGCTCGCCGAGCTGCAGTTCGAATCCGGCTACCCGTATCTCGTGTTCGAGGACACGGTCAACCGTGCGAACCCGATCGACGGCCGCGTGACGATGTCGAACCTGTGCTCGGAGATCCTGCAGGTGCAGGAGGCGAGCGTCTACCGCGAGGACCTCTCCTACGCACACGTGGGACGCGACGTGTCGTGCAACCTCGGCTCGCTCAACATCGCGAAGGCGATGGACGGCGGTCTCGCCGGCACGGTCGAGACCGCGATCCGCGCGCTGACCGCGGTCGCCGAGCACACGTCGATCGACGCGGTGCCGTCGATCCGACGCGCGAACGACGAGGGCCACGCGATCGGTCTCGGCCAGATGAACCTGCACGGCTTCCTCGCGCGCGAGGGCTTCCGCTACGGCTCCGACGAGGCGCTCGACTTCACCGACATGTACTTCATGACCGTCGCCTACCACGCCTACCGCGCATCGCACGATCTGGCGGTCGAGCGCGGCAAGGCGTTCGTCGGATTCGAACGTTCGGACTACGCGAAGCCGGCCGGCGCGGGCAACTACTTCGACAAGTACACGGACGGCCGCGCGCCCGCCGCGCCGCGCACGGAGCGCGTGCGCGAGCTGTTCGCGCGTTACGGGGTCGCGGTGCCGACCGTCGCCGATTGGGAGGCGTTGCGCGACGCGATTCTGCGTGATGGCATCTATAACCAGAATCTGCAGGCCGTGCCGCCCACCGGATCGATCTCGTACATCAACCACTCCACGTCGTCGATCCACCCGATCGCCTCGAAGATCGAGATCCGCAAGGAAGGCAAGATCGGGCGCATGTACTACCCGGCGCCGTACATGACCAACGACAACCTGGAATACTTCCAGGACGCCTACGAGATCGGATGGCAGGCGATCGTCGACACATACGCGGCCGCCACACGCCACGTCGACCAGGGACTCTCGCTCACGCTGTTCTTCCCGGACACCGCGACCACGCGCGACGTGAACAAGGCCCAGATCTACGCCTGGCGCAAGGGCATCAAGACCCTCTACTACATCCGCATCCGCCAGCAGGCGCTTGAGGGCACCGAAGTGCAGGGCTGCGTCTCCTGCATGCTCTGATGGAGCGTATACCGCCTTTCCTCGGCACTCGACGTACCTCCTGTACGCCTTCGGCCTCGGACGGCGGTCTCCGCACACATCAGACCGATGGAATCGCGCGTGACGGAGCGTCATCGGCGTTGCTCCTCGGTCGACGTACCTTCGTACGCCTTCCCTCGGTGCGCCTTGACGCCGCACACGTCACGCCCGATTCCATGGGGCCGACCATGGAACTGACAAGGAGAACCACCATGTCGAAGACCGTATACCGGATGATCCTGCGCCTGACGGCACCGGAAGAATTCACCGAACAACGCAACGAAAACGACGAAGACAAGTAGCAAGGAGAGAATCATGGCGCCGATTTCCATGCCGCGCAAACCGCTGAAGCTCATCGACCGCGTCTGTGCGATCAACTGGAACCGTCTCGAGGACGAGAAGGACCTCGAGGTGTGGGACCGCCTGACCGGCAACTTCTGGCTGCCGGAGAAGGTGCCGGTCTCGAACGACATCCCCTCGTGGCAGGCGATGAGCGAGGAGGAGCACACGCTCACGATGCGCGTGTTCACCGGTCTCACCCTGCTCGACACGATCCAGGGCACGGTCGGCGCGGTCTCGCTCATCCCGGACGCGCTCACCCCGCACGAGGAGGCCGTGTACACGAACATCGCGTTCATGGAATCCGTGCACGCGAAGTCGTATTCGTCGATCTTCTCCACGCTGTGCTCGACCGAGCAGATCGACGCGGCGTTCGCGTGGAGCGAGGAGAACGAGTACCTGCAGAAGAAGGCGCAGATCGTGCTCGACTACTACGAGGGCGACAGCCCGTTGAAGCGCAAGGTCGCCTCGACGCTGCTCGAATCGTTCCTCTTCTACTCGGGCTTCTACCTGCCGATGTACTTCTCCAGCCACGCGAAGCTCACGAACACGGCCGACGTGATCCGTCTCATCATCCGCGACGAGGCCGTGCACGGCTACTACATCGGCTACAAGTACCAGCGTGGTCTGGAACGGGTGGGCGAGGCGAAGCGCGAGGAGCTGCGCGAGTACACGTACGACCTGCTCAACGAGCTGTACGACAACGAGGTGGAGTACACCGAGTCGCTGTACGGCGGCGTGGGGTTGACCGAGGACGTGGAGAAGTTCCTGCGCTACAACGGCAACAAGGCGCTGATGAACCTCGGCTACCCGGCCCTGTTCCCGGCGGAGATCTGCGACGTGAACCCGGCGATCATCGCGTCCCTCTCCCCCAACGCGGACGAGAACCACGACTTCTTCTCCGGTTCCGGCTCCTCCTACGTGATGGGCAAGGCCGAGGAGACCGACGACGACGATTGGGACTTCTAGGGACGCCTCCGGTTCACGATTCCCATGACGGGACAATCGTGAACCGGGAACCTATAGAACAGCCCCTTGGGCAATGGCCTGCAAGGCCGCCAGATGCCCGGCGAGCGCCCGACGCCCCTCCGGCGTGATGGCCGCCCAGGTGACCATGTGACGGGTCGATTCGCCCGGCCGCTTGGTCAAGGCGATGTACCCGTCGCCGGCGAGCGTGGTGAGGTGGCGGGAACACATCGCGTCGCTCAGTCCAAGCGCCTCGCGGATGTCGGCGAAACGCATCTCCCTGACCGAGGAGAGCAGCCCGCAGATGCGCAGACGCGTCGGCTCGTGGATGACGGCGTCGAACCGGGGTTCGACGGTGCCGGCTCCCCGCCCGCCGCCCGGGCCCGACGCCTTGCCCATGTCGCCGCTCATGGCGTTCACCGCCCCTCCTTCTTGATCGTCGCGATGAAGTAGCGATCATACAGGTAATCCCAGAGAGCGAGCACCGCGCCCATCACGACGGCGACGAGCATGGGCATCTCCGGCAGTACCGACTGATGGAGCATCCACCAGAGCAGCAGGGCGAACGCGCCGATCTCGACGACGAACTGCGTGAGCAGCACGACCCACATGAACGCGTTCCGCGGTCTCAGCTCGCCCATGAACACGCTGTAGTCGGAGCCGATCTGCCGTTTGCGCCACTCCCCCAGCTCGAGAAGCGCATAACACAGCGCGGCGGCCGCGGCCATATACGCCACCGATTCAAGCAACGGGAATCGGGCCTCCACGAGCCAGCCGTCCGTACCGAATTCGATGACGGCGAACTGCGCGAACAACTGCGCGAACAGCAGATATACGACTCCGACGATCACGCCGTTGACCGGATACCACCATTTCGGGGGCATCAGCCGTTCGGCGTTGCCGTCGCGGTCGGCGGCGATCTGGTCCAGCGCCGCCGCGGCCGCCGCCGGGTCGATGGCGGGCTGCGACGCGCCGGTCTCGGGCGGAACGTCCGGCCGGGAGCCGGTCCGGCTCGGGGGAATCATCTGGGTTACGGTGGTTCCGACGGTGTCAAGAGGTGTCGTGGCCATGATGGCTCTCCTTGCGTCTATAACGGCGCGCCCGCGGCGGCGCGCGAAACGTTCTATGCGATGGGTTGTGCGATTGCGCAAGCGAATGAGGATTCGACCGGAAGGAGATGGCGTTGTCGACACGACCAGTATATCACTTTACTTGCATGAAAGTAAAGTGATACGCGCCGATTCCGGTTCGCGATTTCCACATCGGCGGAATCGTGGAGCGGTACGACCGGCAAACGGTGGTTGAATAGGGGTATCTGACTTCAAGCAAGGAGCGACCATGATCAACGAGGAATACAAGGCGATGCTGGGCGGCAAGTCCGTCATCCGCGAGCTGAGCGAGTATGCGACCGCCCGCGGCAAGGAGATCGGCTACGAGAACGTGTTCGATTACTCGCTGGGCAATCCGAGCGTGCCCGCCCCGCCGGACTTCGCGAAGACGATGGTCGACCTGTACGAGCACGGCGACCCGGTCGCCATCCACGGCTACTCCCCGTCGCTCGGCATCCCGTCCGTCAAGGAGGCGATCGCCGACTCCCTCAACCGTCGCTTCGGCACCAGCTACACCGGCAATCACATCTTCCCGACGACCGGCGCGGCCGGCGCACTCGCGCACGCGATGCGCGCCGTCACCAAGCCCGGCGACGAGATCATCACGTTCGCGCCGTACTTCCCCGAATACCAGCCGTACGTGAACGGCACCGGCGCGCACCTGACCGTCATCCCCGCGGACACCGCGAACTTCCAGATCAACTTCGACGCGTTCGAGGCGGCCCTCAACCCGAACGTGCAGGCGGTGCTCATCAACACGCCGAACAACCCGTCCGGCGCCGTCTACTCGGCCGAGACGCTCAAGCGTCTCGCCGCGATCCTCGCCGCCAAGCAGACCGAATACGGCCACGACATCTTCCTCATCAGCGACGAACCGTACCGCGAGATCGTGTTCGACGGCGGCACGCAGCCGTACCCGGCGAACTTCTACGCGAACACGCTCACCTGCTACTCGTGGTCGAAGTCGCTCTCCCTGCCGGGCGAGCGCATCGGCTACGTGGCGGTGAACCCGGCCGCCACGGACGCCGACCTGCTCGTGCCGATGATGGGACAGATCTCGCGCGGCACCGGCCACAACTGCCCGCCGAGCTCGATCCAGCTGGGCGTCGCGAAGGTGCTCGACGAGACGAGCGACCTGAGCGTGTACGAGACGAACATGAACCTCCTGTACGACGCGCTCACCTCGATCGGCTTCGACGTGGTGCGCCCCGGCGGCACGTTCTACATCTTCCCGAAGGCGCTCGAGGAGGACGCGACCGCGTTCTGTCTCAAGGCGAAGGAGTACGACCTGATTCTCGTGCCGTCGGAGAGCTTCGGCGTGCCCGGCTACTTCCGCATGGCCTACTGCATCGACACGGAGAAGGTCAAGCGCTCGATCCCCGCGCTGGAGAAGTTCGCCCACGAGCAGTACGGCCTGGACTGATTTCCCATACGGCGGACGGCCGGTCCTCACAGGCCGGCCGTCCGCCGTTCCGTCCCCACCTCGTCCCGTTCCGTCCCCACCTCGTCCCGTTCCGTCCCCACCTCGTCCCGTTCCGTCCCCCCCTCGTCCCCGTTCCGTCCCCACCTCGTCCCGTTCCGTCCCCCCCTCGTCCCGTTCC
>NZ_NMWT01000018.1 GCF_002860365.1 Bifidobacterium parmae | reverse complement strand
GATGGCTGGGATACGGCCGCGACCGGCGGCGCGAAGTACAGCTTCGGCTCGGCGGTGACGGGGAACATCACCTTGTATGCGCATTGGACGGAGGTTCCGCCTGCGCCGACGTACTACATGGTGTCGTTCGATGCGCGTGGTGGTTCGCCTACGCCGCAGACGCAGCGTGTGGAGTCGGGCAAGGCGGCGTCCCAGCCGGCTGTGCCGACGCGTAGCGGGTACACGTTCGATGGCTGGTATACGGCCGCGACCGGCGGCGCGAAGTACAGCTTCGGCTCGGCGGTGACGGGGAACATCACCTTGTATGCGCATTGGACGGAGGTTCCGCCTGCGCCGACGTACTACATGGTGTCGTTCGATGCGCGTGGTGGTTCGCCTACGCCGCAGACGCAGCGTGTGGAGTCGGGCAAGGCGGCGTCCCAGCCGGCTGTGCCGACGCGTAGCGGGTACACGTTCGATGGCTGGTATACGGCCGCGACCGGCGGCGCGAAGTACAGCTTCGGCACCGCGGTGACGTCGAACATCACCCTGTACGCGCACTGGACGGAGAATGAGACGCCGCAACCGTCGAAGGGCGAGCTGAGGCGACTGTCCGGTGGCACGCGTTACCAGACGATGGGTGCGGTCGTGAAGGCCGCGTTCCCCGGTACGTCGGATTACGTGGTGGTCGCTTCCGGCGACGGATACGCCGACGCCTTGTCCGCTTCGTCGCTGGCCGGCGGTTTGAACGCTCCGATCGTCCTGACGACCGGTCATGGTGGGTTGTCTCCCGAAGCCCGTACACAGATCAGCCGCGTGGGAGCCAAGAGGGCGCTCGTCATCGGCAGTGAGGTGTCGGTGTCCGAACAGGCGGTCGCTGAGATCAGGAGCATGGGTCTGATGGCCTATCGTGTCTCCGGCAACAACCGTTACGAGACGAATCTGGCCGTGTATCGCATCGGTGCCGGTCTCGGCATCAATTGGTCGTCGAAGATGATCGTCGCTTCCGGTGAAGGCTTCGCCGACGCGTTGTCAATCTCCTCGTACGCGTACAAGAACGTGGCGCCGATTTTCCTGGCGACAGCGAACGGTGGCCTGCCGGACGCGACGATGACGGCACTGCGCAGCTCTTCGTTCTCGTCCAGCGTGGTGATCGGCAGTAATGTCGTGGTGCCGGACGTGGTGAGCAACGTGCAGCTGCCGTCGCTGGGCGTCTCGTCGCGCCGCCTGTATGGTTCGGGCCGTTACGAGACGAGTGCGAAGGTCGCGCAATGGTGCATCCAGCAGGGCATGACCGTGGACGGTGCCGTGTTCGCCTCCGGCGAGGGTTATGCGGACGCACTGTCCGCAGGCCCGCTTGCAGGCAAGTCGAACGCGGTGCTCATGCTCGTGCGCGACTCTTCGTCGCCTGCGGTGTCGCTCGCCGGACAGTACGCCGGTAGCGTGAGCAAGGCGTGGGTGGTCGGCTCGTCCGTCGTGGTGAGCAACGCGACCATGCAGGACATCGCTGACGTCCTGCGCGTGGAGAACAAGCACTAGGCTGATTGTCCCGATTGGGCCGACTGAGTGGGCGCGGATTCCCGGTGATCACGGGGTCTGCGCCCACTCCCATATCGGGATACGGTACGTCCGGCACGGGCTTACTCGGCGTTATCATTATGGGGAGTTTGCGTGCAGCCTCAACGGTCGGGCGGCACGTATCAACACATATTCAGGAGAGAGAACCATGTTGAAGAACATTCATCTGCGGATCCGACGGTTCGTAGCCATGGTCATCGCCATGACCATGCTTGCCGCCGGCCTCACCGCCGTCGAAGCCCGGGCGGACGTCAGCCCGGTCACTGCCAGCGGCAAGAACGAGGTCATTCTGGTGCTGTACAGCTACCCGTTCAAAACGCAATGTGGCCCGTACACCTGTAAAATCTCGCAATCGTTGAGAGACATGGCGAAAGCCATCGCTTCAGAGGTGTTGCAGAACTCGAACAATTATGTCGGAGTAGCAAGCAACTTTTCCGGTACAATGAAGTCATATTCGCAGTCTCTTTCCGATGTAGAAAACGCCATCGACTATATCGGCTACGCGCAGGATTCTTCCGCAGCCGATCTTACCCCCGGACTGCAGGCCGCTGCCAAACAAAAGCTACCCTCCGATGTCAACAAAAGCGACTACCGCCGTACCGTCGTGATTCTTTCGAACGGTCAAGCACCAGCCGATAAGGACGCCGCCACGAACGCTGCAACACAGTTGGCCCAGTCTCGGAACGTCTACGGCGTAGGCGTCTGCCAGCCCAGGATGGATGCCGATGAATGCGATCCGAATGCCAGCGCCAACGCCGAAGGCGGGCGTGCATACCTGCAAAGCATCTCCTCCTCCGGCTACTACGACAGTGATGCAAAGTATTTCGATTCCGCCGACACTAATCGTCAGTACATCGCGCAGCGCATTCTCTACCCTAACTCCCTTGACTTCAAAAAAGACATCTGGAGTTTCAACAACTATACTGACGAACCGTATTACTTGACACCTTCTGATAAGAAAGCGCTATTTAGCATTGCTTCAAATACAGAAAAGGAAAGTATAAAGGGATATTTAGGTAAAGATAGCGGTGGATTAAGTGAAAAGACGACGAGCGAGGGGAGTTGCTACGGATTTGCGGTAACTACTCTACTTGCCAAAACTGGCACAAAAACCCCTTACCCAGAGCGGCAGATGGACGCGCAGAACCTGTATGAGATGAAGGACACCCGGCATTCGTCCATTAGGTCCTACATTAATTACTATTATTTCACCCAGCTTCTGACTTCCCTAAGCAATAGAAAGCTTGATTTTGTAAGTAAATCCAAGAATCTTAGTGGCGTCAAATCTCAAATAAACGAAATTCAAAATATGGGTAGAGAGATTTCATCTACTGGTCGGCCGCTTGTTTTGAGTATTGGATTTCGCGAACTAGGGCCCTTCCATGGTGATTCAAATTCTCAAGAGCAACCCGGAGGGTCTTTGCTTGATTTTAAAGCACAATCGCATGCTGTTGTAGCTGACTATTATGATGAAGGTTCTTACAGTATTGTTGGTACTGACGGAGTTAAGCATGCCTATACATCTCGCCTTCATATCTATGATAATAATATGCCGGAGGCTCTTGATGCGTTTCTATATATGAATCCCACTACGGGAGAGTGGAGCTATTCCATTCCCAGTAATGAGATTCCGTCTGGCCTTAAGGATGATTATAACAAATTCAACTCATTTGGTGCCAATCCAGGATTTATGATTTTTGATTTCGGCAACGGAGGATACAGAGGTTTCCTACATAACGTGGAGAATGATCCTAGTATATGGGCGGACTATTCCCCTGCTTCTCAGGTTTATTCAAATGCGGAACTGACCAGTTTTGGTGATACACTAACAGGTACTTCGGAGCAGCTGGAGAATATTAGCGTGTCAAACGCCTCTTCAACATGGACTATGCCCGGCATTATTTCCGAGACCTATTCCGATCTTTCATCGTATTCCCTTGCATCCATGGGTGATGAAAGTGAGCCTCTTCATACAGTGCTGCCGAACAATGCCTCCGATTATACGGTGACTAGCGGCGGCTCGTACGATTATGCGCTTCACTATCCTGGGTCGTATGTTTCGGTAAAGGCTGGAGCGGCGGATTCCACTACCTTTGCGCAAGAAGGCAATGTAAAACTGAAGAACGGCTCCGGTGGCTACACGCTGTCCTCTACGATTGATGGTTCGCAGAAGCTGTACACCACTACGGTGTCCAGCCAGAATTCCGGTGACGTTGCTCTGAAGAAGAACGTTGACGGCTATCTGCTGTCCGGCGATAACCTGCACGGTGTGAAGGTCGATGCCGAAGGCGACTCCACCGCCGCCGAGTTCAATCTCGACACCGATGCCAAGACGGTGCAGCTCGTCGCCGACGATACGACCGTCAAGGCGTTGGCAGACAAGGACGGCGACGGCAAGTATGAGACCGTCATCGCCAGCAGCGACGGCAATGTCACACCTGAACCGAAGTCATATACGGTCACGTTCGACACGAACGGCGGTTCGCCGTCGACGGCGTCGCTGTCCGTCGAAGCCGGCACGACCGTATCCAAGCCGGTCGACCCGACTCGTTCGGGTTACACATTCGCCGGCTGGTACATGGCGAAGACCGGCGGTTCGAAGTACGACTTCTCCACGCCGGTGAACGGCGACATCACTCTGTACGCGCATTGGACGAAGAAGCAGACGCCGCAGCAGCATACGCTGAAGCGTCTCGCCGGCGCGACGCGCTATGAGACGATGGGAGAGGTCGTATCGGCCGGGTTCCCGTCGTCGTCCGAGTACGTGGTGGTCGCGTCGGGTGATAACTTCCCGGACGCTCTGTCCGCTTCGTCTCTGGCGGGCGGGTTGAAGGCCCCGATCGTGTTGACCCAACAGGGCGGCTCCCTGTCGCCGCAGGCGAAACGCCAGATTCGACGCGTCGGCGCGAGCAAGGCGATCGTGATCGGCAGCACGGTGGCGGTCTCTGCGGCAGCGGCCAATGAGCTGCAGTCCATGGGCTTGAGCGTGGACCGTGTCTCCGGCGCCAACCGTTATGCGACGAACCTGGCCGTGTACCGCAAGGGCACAGCTCTTGGCGTCAAGTGGTCGAAAAAGCTGATCGTCGCAACCGGTGAAGGCTATGCGGACGCCTTGTCGATCAGCTCGTACGCGTACAAGAACGCGGCTCCGATCTTCCTGGCGACCCCGACGACCGGCCTGTCCGCCAGTGCGCTGGCGTCCATCTGGACCGGGTCGTTCACTTCCGCCGTGATCGTCGGCAGTGACGTGGTCGTCTCCAGTTGGGTTGATTTCGCGCAGCTGCCACTCAAGGGCATCAAGACGGAGCGCGTGGCCGGTCCGACGCGCTACGAGACGAGCGCGAAGGTCGCCGAGTGGTGTGTGGGCCAGGGCATGGGCATGGACGGCGCGGTGTTCGCGTCGGGCGAGGGGTTCGCGGACGCCTTGGCGGCGGGTCCTTTGGCCGGTAAGTCGAATGCGGCGCTGATGCTGGTGCGTGACTCGTCGTCGCCTGCGATCGCCTTGGCCGGTCAGCATGCGGACGGTGTCAGCAAGGCGTGGGTGGTCGGCTCGGATGTCGTCGTGGACGATTTCACCATGCAGACCATCGCCGATACGCTCGGCCTAAAGCGCGAATACTAACCGCGGACACCGAACAACGGCGATAGGCCACGCCAGCTGAGTGGGGCTCCGACCAATGCGGTCGGAGCCCCACTCTCGTCATTGCGCATGATGACATCTCGCCAGATGCCCAACTCAGCAGGAACCACGATTATGAAGGCTACACTGGAGTTCCGTACCGTGACTGGTTGAGTGAAGAAGAGCTTACTATGGTGGACAAGTTCGCGGGCCATGCCCCGATGCTGTGGTGTAGAAGACTGCTGTTGATTGTGCTGGCCGTGGCACTGTGTGTTACGGTTGGCGCGAAGACGGCGCAGGCGGCGGGAAATCCTTATCCCGCCGGTGCATATGTGACGTCCAATGGCGCGCCGGTTCCCGGGTTCAATCCGGCCAATGGAGGAGGCATCGGTTCTCAGGGCAGGGCTTCCACATATTCCGTCTCCGGACGCGTTCAATTGCATAACCTTCCCGCCGGGTGGACCGTTTATGCTGATTCGGGCACGAATCCGATAACCGGCAAGGACACGGTTTTCTACGTCGTCAGTTACGGTAATTGGGATTACGCGTGGTATTTCGACGGCGCAACCGGCATCGACCACACCACCGACGAACTCCGTGGCCTGATACTCACGCTCAATGGCCAAGCGATTCCCGATATCGACACTACGCAGAACCAGACGCTGCACGGACTGTACCGAACCGACGAAATCGGCTATGACAATGCACCGATCACTTGGGATTGCTGGGGAAGCGTCGGAGGCCAGAACAGTTCCACATACACGTGTTCTCCATCCGACACCGGCACTCCGCAAGTGACGTACACCTTCCTGTTCGACGCGCAATCCGATCAGAGGGAAGACCTGACCGGTCTGATCGCATGGCTTTCCGATGGCACACCTGTTACGGATTTCGACGTGACGAAAGAGGACTTCAACATTCCTTAAGGCACGACCGTGCATTTCACCAATATCCCGAGCGGATGGACCATGAGCAATATCGCGGGCGACGCCTCGACGCGAATGCAGATCGCCGAGTTCAAGGGGCCAATGACCGGACGGTATTTCAGTTACGGGTTCACCCATTCCGATGATTACACGTGGTCCTATGCGGTACAGTTCGATACGGCAGGTGGACCCAATGTGCCTATCGAGGTCGTGCACTCCGGGGATCCGGCTCCAGCGCCCGTAACTCCCGTTCGCGCGGGATACGTATTCGATGGATGGTATACCGCTCCCAATGGTGGGAATCTGTTCGATTTCAACCAATCCATTACTCAGAACACGACGGTGTACGCGCATTGGCATAGCGACGACAGCCCCCGTCTGGAGCGTCTCTCCGGTGCGGTCCGCTATGACACGATGGGTGCGATCGTATCAGCCGCGTTCCCGTCATCATCCGAATACGTGGTGGTCGCATCCGGCGAAGGCTATGCGGACGCGTTGTCCGCTTCCTCGTTGGCGGGCGGACTGAAGGCTCCGATCGTACTGACCCAGCAGGCATTGTTGTCGGATCAGGCGCGTGAGCAGATTCAACGTGTGGGCGCAAGCAAGGCGATCGTGATTGGTAGTACGGTATCCGTATCCGAGCAGGCGGTTTCCGAATTGCGGTCGATGGGATTGAGCGTGGACCGTGTACAAGGCACGAACCGCTATGAAACGAACGTGGCAGTGTACAAGGCGGGTAAGCGTCTCGGTGTGAACTGGTCGAAGAAGATGATCGTCGCTTCCGGTGACGGCTATGCGGATGCGTTGTCGATCAGCTCGTACGCGTACAAGCACGTGGCGCCGATTTTTCTGGCCTCGCGGTCGTCGGGTCTGTCATATAGCGCAATTACCGCTGGAGGGGGAAACTTCCGTACCGCTTTGGTGGTCGGCAGCGTGAATGTGGTGCCGGGCAAAGTGGATTCCGTGCAATTGCCGTACCAGTTCGGCGCCCAATCGGAGCGTGTGGCTGGCGCGACGCGTTATGAGACGAGTGCGAAGGTCGCGGAATGGTGTGTGAAGCAGGGCATGGGCATGGACGGTGCCGTGTTCGCTTCCGGTGAGGGGTTCGCGGACGCCTTGGCGGCGGGTCCTCTGGCGGGCAGGTCGAATGCGGCGCTGATGCTGGTGCGTGACCCGTCGTCGCCCGCGATCGCCCTGGCCGGCCAGCACGCGGACGGTGTCAGCAAGGCGTGGGTCGTCGGATCCAGCGTCGTCGTCGACAACCACACCATGCAAACCATCGCCGACACGCTCGGCCTGAAGCGCGAGAACTAGACGCAAACACCGAACAACGGCGATAGGCCACGCCAACTGAAGTGTCCGGATGATTTCCGGGCCCTTCTGCGGCTATGCGCTCCCGCGTAATGATTCAACGCAGGGGGTAAGATTGGTAACTGGAAGTCGGCATCCAGAGTGGGATGCCGGGAGAGGATCACACCAATGAAACCCATAAGCAAACCACTAGGCGCGCTCGCTGCGATAAGCGTAGCGATCGGCATGCTGTTCGCCGGTACCGGCACGGCGTTTGCCGCGGACGGCGATATCGCGCTTGACGCGACGAACTTCCCCGACAGCGCGTTCCTAACCTGCTTGGAGAACCCATCCCAAAGCTATCTGACCGTCGATAAGAACCACGATGGCATGCTGAGCACGGAAGAGCGCAACAACGTCTCCACCATCAAATGCAACGCCGGTGATTTCGAATCGGATACGCTCATCAAATCAGTCGAAGGAATCGAATACTTCCCCAATCTGACGCAACTGTTCGTCACCGATAATGCCCTGACCTCACTGGACTTCTCCCAGAATCCGAAGCTGGAGCAGGTCTATGCGACGAATAATCCGTTGACGTCCATCGATGTCACGAAGAACCCGGAACTCACGGGACTGTATCTCACCCAGAACAAGCTGACTTCACTCGATGTCTCGAACAATTCGAAACTGACCGATCTGTATGTGCATAGCAACCAGCTCACCAATCTGGACATCTCCCATAATCCGAGATTGGAGGAAGTGGATGTCGGCGACAACGCCCTCACATCCCTTGATGTTTCAGGCAATACGGTACTCACTTCGCTGAATGTCGCGGGGAACGCGTTGTCGTCCCTTGACATCTCGCATAACCCCAGGCTCGAGGAAGTGCGTGCGGAGGAAAACAACCTGACCTCATTGGGAACGGGCAGCACCACGTATCCTTCGCTCGCCAAACTATACGGGTACCGCAATCAGCTATCCGACGTGGACACGACGCGGATGCCGAACCTGACGGAACTGGACGTCGCGCACAACCAGCTGTCCTCCCTCGACCTGTCGCAGAATTCTCAATTGAGGTACGTAAGTGCCGGGTCCAACGCTCTGATCGCCGCCAAAGCGAACGAGAACGCGCGGACGGTGACGATCAACGGAACGCAGTTCGAACGCCACTACAAGGGCACGACCTTCGACCTGACCTCGCTGCAATCGGCGGTACCGTGGTTCGACCCGTCGCAAGTCAGCAACGTGGAAGGCGCGAACCTGGAAGGCACATCGCTGACGGGGCTGCAAGGCGATGTCGACGTGAGCTACTCCTATGCGATGGGAGGAGGCTCGACGCTGACCGCCCACCTGAGACTGATCGGTGATGACGTTCCGCCTGCGCCCACGTACTTCACGGTGTCGTTCGACACTCGTGGTGGTTCGTCGGTGGAGTCGCAGTCGGTGGAGTCAGGCAAGACCGCGTCGGAGCCGGCCGCGCCGTCGCGTGACGGCTACACGTTCGACGGCTGGTATACGGCCGCGTCGGGCGGTTCGCGGTATGACTTCGACGCAACGCCCGTGACCGGCGACCTCGCCTTATATGCGCATTGGACGGAGGTTCCTCCGGCGCCGTCGCATGCGACGGTTTGGTTTGATTCGGTTGGTGGTTCGTCGGTGTCGTCGCAGTCGGTGGAGGTCGGCAAGCCGGTGTCCCGTCCTGCGGATCCGTCGCGTGACGGCTACGTGTTCGACGGCTGGTATACGGAGAGGACGGGCGGCGAGGAGTACGACTTCTCCGCCCCGGTGAACGGCAACGTCACCCTGTACGCGCACTGGACGAGGAAACAGGCCGAGAAGGGCGCGTTGAAGCGTCTTGCGGGCGCGACGCGTTATGAGACGATGGGCGCGGTGGTGTCGGCGGGGTTCCCGGGCCGGTCGGAGTACGTGGTGGTCGCGTCGGGCGACAACTTCCCGGACGCCTTGTCGGCCTCGTCCCTGGCGGGCGGGTTGAAGGCGCCGATCGTGCTGACGGGTTCGGGTGGTCTGAACGCGGTGGCGCGTGAGCGTGTCCGTGCGTCGGGCGCGAGCAAGGCGGTCGTGATCGGCAGCACGGTCGCCGTGAGCGCGGCGGCGGCCTCCGAGTTGCGGTCGATGGGCCTGTCGGTGGACCGCATCCAGGGGTCGAACCGCTACGACACGAACGTGGAGGTGTACAAGGCGGGCAGGCGTCTGGGCGTCGACTGGT
>NZ_NMWT01000017.1 GCF_002860365.1 Bifidobacterium parmae | reverse complement strand
ACGCGTTCCGCATGATGCGCGAGGCCGTCGACAACGGCATGAAATACCTCGTCATGGAGGTCAGCTCCCAGGCGTACAAGGTGAACCGCGTCCACGGACTCACCTTCGACGTCGGCGCGTTCCTCAACATCTCCCCCGACCACATCAGCGACATCGAACACCCCTCGCTCGAGNTCAACACGCGCCGCGCCGGATCCGCCTATCTCACGGTGCGCGACGACTTCGAGGACATCGCGATCTCCGTCTCCGGCTGGCGCGCGTTCGCCGCCGCCGCCGCACAGTTCCGCCAGGGCGACCGGGTCGTCATCCACGGCCGGGCCGACATCTGGGTCAAGCAGACCCGATTGAGCTTCATCGGCGACGAGATTCGCAAGATCGGCGCAGGCGGGCTCAAGGAGCAGATCGACGAGCTGCGCAGGAAGCTCAAGGGCGAAGGCCTGTTCGACGCGGAGAACAAGGTGCCGCTGCCCGAGTTCCCCAAGTGCATCGGCCTGATCTGCGCCCCGCAGGCGCGCGCCGAAGGCGACGTGGTCACCAACGTGAACCTCAGGTGGCCGGTCGTGCGCTTCAAGATCGTGCACGCGCACGTGCAGGGCGCGCAATGCCCGCCCGACATCATCGAGGCGATCAGGCGTCTCGATGCCGACCCGGAGGTGGACGTGATCATCGTGGCGCGCGGCGGCGGCGCGTTCGAGGACCTCATCGGATTCTCCGACGAAGGCGTGGTGCGGGCCACGGCCGCATGCCGGACGCCGATCGTCTCCGCCATCGGCCACGAGGACGACTGGACGCTCATCGACCTGGCCGCCGACCTGCGAGCCTCCACGCCCACCGACGCGGCGAAGAAGGTCGTGCCGGACGTGCGCGAGCAGTGGCAGCTCGTCGACAACGCGGTGGCGCGGATGCGCATGCGCATCTCCTCGCGCGTCGAGGGCGAGATCCGGCTCGTCGAAGGCTATGCGAACCGGCCGAGCCTCACCCGGCCGCTCACCATGCTCGAGCCGCACCAGCGGTTCCTCGACGACGCGCGCGGCCGGCTCGACATCGGCCTGCGGCGCATCGTCGACGACGCCTCGCTCACCATCGAGAAGGCGCACGCCTCGCTCACCGCGCTGAGCCCCCAGTCCACGCTGAACCGCGGGTACGCCGTCGTGCAGACCGCCGACGGGCACGTACTCGACGACGCCGCGAACGTCCACGCCGGCGACGAGCTCACCCTGACGCTGCGCAGGGGCGTCGTCACCGCCAAGGCCGACTGACCCGGCGCGTGGGCGGACGCACCGGGTCAGGCGCTGCCGGTACGTGCCGGCGCGTGGCGCTGAACGAACGAAACGATACGACACGAACGAAAAGGAACGGACATGACCGACAAGAACACGACGGAACAGACCGCGGCCGAGACCGTGGAGACCGACAACGCGACCGCGCAGAACACGGCCGCGAAGGCGGGGGAGGCCGCCGCGGCCCCCGCCTCGACGCTCACCGACAAGGAACGCGCCGCCATCGCGCGGATGCCCTACGAGGAGGCTCGCGACAAGCTCATCCAGGCCGTGCAGGCGCTGGAGGCCGGCGGCCTCAACCTCGACCAGTCGATGCGTCAGTGGGAGATCGGCGAGGCGCTCGCCCAGCGGGCGCAGAGCCTGCTGAACGACGTGCGCGCCCGCCTCGACGCCGCGCAGAACGCGCAGGCCGCCACGGCCGACACGGCCGGCACGCAGTCCAATCTGGACTGACCGCCCCCCGCGGCTCCATTGTCCGGGCGGGTTGGCAACATGCTTCCCGGCCCGCTTGGGCGGAGCCGTGCCCAAGGTGCCTTCCGGCCGCTCCGGACGCCGTCGCGACACGCGGCGTATGGGATTGTTACGTTAATCACACAGATGTGATTCCGCGGTATTCCGCCGAAAAACCACTACCACTAGTGTTTGGGCGGCGTGCCGCGACTAGATATAGGGGTGGGGATGCCGTACAGTATCTGAGGCCCGAAAAACGGGAACGCGCCGAGCGGCTCCCCGACGATCGGGAGAAGTTGTACGACAAGGCCTTTCGGGGCCGGGATGGAGATGCGAGATGGAGACAGCAACGATCAGTCCGACGACCACCACCGTCAAGGCCGCCGGCCGTCCGGTCCAGGTCGAGAAGCGTGACGGACGCGTCGTCGACTTCGACCCGATCAACATCATCTCCGCCGTCAAGGCCGCGTTCGGCGACCTCGACAAGCAGGTCGGCCCGGAGGAGGAGAAGCTCATCCGCGGCTTCGCCAACCAGGTCGAAGGCGAGATCAAGGAGCGCTACGCCGGCCCCGCCAAGATCGAGGACATCCAGAACCTCGTCGAGCACGCGCTCATCGATGCGCACCTGTACGACGTGGCCCGCGCCTACACCACCTACCGCCTCGACAAGGACATCGAGCGCGCGAAGGCCACCGACGTGAACGAGGCCGTGTCCCGCTTCATCAACCAGGACCCGACCCTCATCCACGAGAACGCCAACAAGGACGCCAACGTCTACGCCACCCAGCGCGACCTGCTGGCTGGCGCCGTCTCCAAGGCCGCCGCGTTCAACATGCTGCCGCCGGCCGTGTCCAACGCACACATGAAGGGCGACATCCACTTCCACGACGCCGACTACTCGCCGTTCACCGCGCAGTCCAACTGCTCGCTGCCCAACTTCTGGGACATGCTCGCCAACGGCTTCACCCTCGGCAACGCGCCGATGGCCTCCCCGAAGTCCATCGCCATCGCAGCCACCCAGATCACCCAGATCATGAAGGACGTGGCCTCCAGCCAGTACGGCGGCCAGACCGCCAACCGCGCCGACGAGCACCTCGCCCGCTACGCGAAGCTCGACTACGAGAAGTTCCTCGAAGAGGCCCGCGAGATGATCCCGGACGACATGCCGATCGAGTTCGCGCGCCGCCAGGTCGCCAACGCGAAGGCCAACGAGCCGTCCAAGCTCCACTTCGAGAAGGGCCGCGAACCGCTGCCGATGGACACCCCGTTCCACGACGACGTCGACGAGATCGAGCAGGAGCGCGAGATCCTCGCCAAGATCCGCACCCGCAAGGCCATCTACGACGCCATGCAGACCATGGAGTACCAGATCAACTCCAACCGCGTCTCCAATGGCCAGACCCCGTTCGTCACCGTCGGCTTCGGCCTCGGCACCGACTGGTTCTCCCGCGAGATCCAGCGCGCCATCCTGCTCAACCGCATCCGCGGCCTCGGCCGCGAACACCACACCGCCATCTTCCCGAAGCTCGTGTTCACCGTGCGCCACGGCGTGAACGCCGACCCGGGCGACCCGAACTACGACCTCAAGCAGCTGGCCCTCGAATCCGCCACCAAGCGCATGTACCCGGACGTCGTGTTCTACGACAACATCGTCAAGATCACCGGCTCCTTCAAGGCGCCGATGGGCTGCCGCTCCTTCCTGCAGGGCTGGATCAACCCGGAGACCGGCAAGGACGAGGAGGACGGCCGCATGAACCTCGGCGTCGTCTCCGTGAACGTGCCGCGCATCGCCCTCGAATCCCACGGCGACAAGGCCCGCTTCTGGAAGCTGTTCGAGGAGCGCATGGAGATCGCCCACCAGGCCCTCCAGTTCCGCATCATGCGCTGCAAGCAGGCCACCCCGGTGAACGCGCCCACCCTGTTCCGCTTTGGCGCCTTCGGCCGCCTCGGCGCCAACGACAGCGTCGACGCCCTGTTCAAGAACGAGCGCGCCACCGTGTCCCTCGGCTACATCGGCCTCGCGGAGACCACCGCCGTGTTCTACGGCAAGAACTGGATCCGCGACCACGGCTGGGATCCGGAAGGCAAGGAGTTCGCGCTGTCCATCGTCAAGCGCATGAGCGAACTGTGCAAGCAGTGGAGCAAGGCGGAGGGCTACCACTACTCCGTGTACTCCACGCCGGCCGAATCCCTCACCGACCGCTTCAACCGCATGGACCGCGAGAAGTTCGGCCGCGTCGACGGCGTGACCGACCACGACTTCTACACCAACTCCTTCCACTACCCGGTGTGGCTCCAGCCCACCCCGATGGAGAAGCTCAACTACGAGAAGGACTTCCCGTACTACGCGTCCGGCGGCTTCATCAACTACTGCGAGTACCCGTGCCTGCAGGACAACCCGAAGGCGCTCGAAGCCGTGTGGGACTACGCGTACAACGTGGGCATCGGCTACCTCGGCACCAACACGCCGATCGACCACTGCTTCGTGTGCGGCTTCCAGGGCGACTTCGAGCCCACCGACGAGGGCTTCAAGTGCCCCGAGTGCGGCAACTCCGACCCCGACAAGTGCAATGTGACCAAGCGCACCTGCGGCTACCTCGGCAACCCGGTGCAGCGCCCGATGGTGCACGGCCGCCACGAGGAGATCTCCCACCGCGTCAAGCACATGAGCGGCGAGACCGGCCACGTCACCCTCGGCGACGGCTCCACCCGCGAATGGTTCGAGGAAGCCAAGTAGCCGATTATCCTGTTCCCGCCATCGGCGGGACGCGGNGGATGACGGCCATTGGTTTCGCTCCCGCCGGCGGGAGCCGTCGAACGAAGTGAGACTGAGGGTGGTTCGTGCAACGTCGCGACCACCCTCAGTCCGTCTGCGACGGACAGCTCCCGCCAGCGGGAGCGCATCACGGTGTGGAGCATCTGATCCGTCTGCGACGGACAGCTCCCGCCAGCGGGAGCGCATCACGGTGTGGAGCATCTGATCCGTCTGCGACGGACAGCTCCCGCCAGCGGGAGCGCATCACGGTGTGGGGCATCTGATTCGTCTGCGACGGACAGCTCCCGCCAGCGGGAGCATGCACGTAAGTGAGGAGTGTGGATCATGGTTGAGGACGGAAGAATGATCCGTCGCGACTTCGCGGCGGGGGAGACCGGGCGCGGCCCCTCCGTACCGTCGAACGGACTCGCCAACGATCCGCGCGCCGGACAGTGGGACGGCCGGCGCATGTCCCATCGCATGATCGCCGACTACAAGACCTTCGTCGTCACCGACGGCGAAGGCGTGCGCAACTCGCTGTACGTCTCCGGCTGCCCGTTCCACTGCGTCGACTGCTTCAACTCGTCCATCTGGGATTTCCAGGCCGGCCATGAGTACACGCAGAAGCTCGAAGACCGAATCATCGACGACCTCAAGGCCCCATGGGTGCAGGGCATCACGTTCCTCGGCGGCGAACCGTTCCTCAACACCCCCGTCCTGCTGCCGCTCGCGCACCGCATCCGCGCGGAATTCGGCCACGCCAAGGACATCTGGTGCTGGACCGGCTACACGTGGGAGGAGCTCGCACGCCCCGGCGAGACCCCTGACAAACGCGAGCTCCTGGGGCTCATCGACATCCTCGTCGACGGCCGGTACTTGAAGACCCAGAAGGACTCGCTCTTGCAGTTCCGCGGTTCCAAGAACCAGCGCATCATCGACGTGCCCCGATCCCTCGCGCAGGGCCGCCCCGTCATCTGGGGCAAGCTCCACGACCAGGAGCGCGACATCCCCGAAATCTACCTCAAGGACCGCGAAGCCGGCGAAGGCGCCCAGGCCTCCTGACACGGCGCTCCTCCCTTCCCCTTCCCCGTCCTCCCCTCCATCCCATGGTGCGGTAAAACTCCCATGGTGCGGTGGCCCAAAACGGCTTGATTCCGGGGTTGTGGAGAAAGTGTGTTGCCGCACCATGGGAAGGGCGGCCCCTATGGGTGGGGCGAGCGGGTGAGTGGGAGAGGGGATTCCTTCACGGGATGGGGAGGGAATCGTCGTGGTATTCCGACAGGACACGCGGAGGCGTTGCGTTTACGGCTTTTCCTGTTAGATGAATCACGCCCGTGCCCCGCGTGACCCGCCTCCCTTGGGCAGGGCTTCGGACTAGAGTATGGGTTTTGAGTGGCCGGGCCATACGCGATTTGCTTGCGACTCGCAAGACGCGTCCCGGAAATCGGTTGAAGAGGTTTACATGGTGAACGAAGCACATACCGTGGCGAACAACCACGATACGAAGCCGTTGCGCGTGGGTTTGGACATCGGCTCCACCACCGTCAAGGCGGTGGTGCTCGACCAGTCCGACTCCCTGAAGAACACGCTGTTCTCCGACTACCGCCGTCATCACGCCAACGTGCGCGCCACCGTCGCCGGACTCCTCGTCGACATCCACGCCGAACTCGACAAGCTCGGCCGCGGCGACGAGCCGATCCGCCTCGCCATCACCGGCTCCGGCGGCCTCGCGCTCGCCGACAACCTGCACGTGCCGTTCGTCCAGGAGGTCATCGCCGAGACCGAGGCGATCGACAAGGAGTACCCGCAGGCGGACGTCATCATCGAGCTCGGCGGCGAGGACGCCAAGATCACGTACCTCAAGCCCACGCCCGAACAGCGCATGAACGGCTCGTGCGCGGGCGGCACCGGCGCGTTCATCGACCAGATGGCCACCTTGCTCGACACCGACGCGGCCGGCCTCAACGAGATGGCGAAAAACTACGAGAACCTGTACCCGATCGCGTCCCGCTGCGGCGTGTTCGCCAAGACCGACCTGCAGCCGCTCATCAACGACGGCGCCGCCAAGCCGGATCTCGCCGCCTCGATCTTCACCGCCGTGGCCACGCAGACCATCGCCGGCCTCGCCTCCGGCCGCCCGATCCATGGCACCGTCATCTTCCTCGGCGGCCCGCTGTTCTTCATGAGCGAGCTGCGCGCCGCGTTCCAGCGCGCGCTCGACGGCAAGGTCGACGAGTTCATCGTCCCCACCGACGCCCACCTGTACGTCGCCTACGGCTCCGCGCTCCAGGCGGACATGGACGTCGACGACGAAGGCCACCATTTCGAGGCGCACACCTGCGACGAGATCCTGAAGCGTCTCGACGAGCTCAAGAACCTGCCCAGCAACACGCCCACCATGCCGCCGCTGTTCCCCACCGAGGCGGACCGCGAGGCGTTCGACAGGCGCCATCACCGCGAACACGTGCACATCGGCACGCTGGAGGGCGCGCACGGCCCGCACTTCCTCGGCATCGACGCGGGCTCCACCACCATCAAGGCGACGCTCGTCAACGACGACCGCGAGATCGTGTGGTCCTCCTATGCGAACAACGAGGGCAGCCCGCTGACCGCCGCCATCAACATCGTCAAGAAGATCCAGTCCGAACTGCCGCCCGAGGCGTGGATCGCGCGCTCCTGCGCCACCGGCTACGGCGAGGGCCTCATCACCACCGGCCTGCACCTCGATGAGGGCGTCGTCGAGACGATGGCCCACTACCGCGGCGCCGAGATGGTCAGCCCCGGCGTCACCGCCGTCATCGACATCGGCGGCCAGGACATGAAGTACCTGGCCATCACCGACGGCGTCATCGACTCGATCGCCGTCAACGAGGCCTGCTCGTCCGGCTGCGGCTCGTTCCTGCAGACCTTCGCCATGTCGATGGGACTGACGATCCAGGAGTTCACGCAGAAGGCGCTCGCCTCCACGCATCCGGTGGACCTCGGCTCGCGCTGCACCGTGTTCATGAACTCGTCCGTCAAGCAGGCGCAGAAGGAGGGCGCGTCCATCGAGGACATCGCCGCCGGCCTGTGCTATTCGGTCGTGCGCAACGCCCTGTACAAGGTCATCAAGCTGCGCGACTCCGGCGAACTCGGCGACACGGTCGTCGTGCAGGGCGGCACGTTCCTCAACGACGCCGTGCTGCGCGCGTTCGAACTGCTCACCGAACGCGAGGTGACGCGCCCGAACATCGCCGGCCTCATGGGCGCGTTCGGCGCGGCCCTCACCGCGCGCATGCACTACGAGGACGAGTTCGACAACGGCGCGTCCGAGCACACGAAGTCGTCGATCCTCACCGGCGACGCGCTCGACGACATGTCGATGACCACCGAACGCGACGTGTGCAAGCTGTGCCAGAACCACTGCAAGCTCACCATCACCACGTTCTCCGACGGATCGCGCTTCGTGACCGGCAACCGCTGCGAACGCGGCGGCGACGCGAAGAAGAAGCGCTCCGACCGTCCGAACCTGTACGACTACAAGTACAAGCGCTGCTTCGCCTACCGCCGCCTGACCGACAAGAAGGCCACGCGCGGCGAGATCGGCATCCCGCGCGCGCTCAACATGTACGAGAACTATCCGTTCTGGTTCACGCTGCTCACCTCGCTCGGCTTCAAGGTGATGATCTCCGGCCGCAGCTCCCACGAACTGTTCGAGACCGGCATCGAATCGATCGCCTCCGAGAACATCTGCTACCCGGCCAAGCTCGTGCACGGCCACATCAAGTGGCTGCTCAACAAGGGCGTCAAGACGATCTTCTACCCGTGCGTGAGCTACGAGGACAATCTCGTGCCCAACACGGACAACCACTACAACTGCCCGGTCGTCGCCAACTACCCGCTCGTCGTCGGCGCGAACATGCCCGAACTGCGCGCCGAGGGCGTGCGCTACATGCACCCGTACTTCAACCTCGCCAACCACGAGCTCATGGTCGACCGCATCGTCGAGGAGTTCGCGTGGGCGAACGTGACGCGCGAGGAGGCCGAGACCGCCGTCAAGGCCGCTTACGCGGAGGACAAGGTCTTCAAGCACGACGTGCAGCAGGAGGGACTGAAGGCCCTGGCGTACATGAAGGAGCATGACTGCCGCGGCATCGTGCTCGCCGGACGCCCCTACCACATCGACCCGGAGATCAACCACGGCATCCCCGAGACGATCTGCTCGCTCGGCATGGTCGTGCTCTCCGAAGATTCGATCTGCGAACTGCAGCCGGGGGAGAAGCTCAACCTCACCGAATTCCTCGCCAAGGGCGAGGAGGATCCGCGCAAGAAGAACGCGAACGGGTTCCGGCACGTCGGCGACCGCAAGCTCACCGTCAAGCGCATGCCGCTGCGCGTCACCAACCAGTGGGCCTACCATTCCCGCCTGTACGCGGCGGCCCACTTCGTCGCCTCCTATCCGGGCCTCGAACTCGTCCAGCTCAACTCGTTCGGCTGCGGCCTCGACGCGATCACCACCGATCAGGTCGCCGAGATCCTCGCCGACAAGGCCGACGTGTACACGCTGCTCAAGATCGACGAGGTCTCCAACCTGGGCGCGGCGAAGATCCGTCTGCGCTCGCTCAAGGCCGCCGTCGAGGAGCGTGAGGCGAACAAGCGCCGCCTCGCCGCCGCGTCCGGCGTCGTCGACAAGCACGACCGTCCCGTCGACGCCGCCACGGACACCGCCTCCCGCAAGGCGCGGGAGAAGGCCGAGGCGGATCTCGCGGCCGCGAAGGCGGCGCTCGCCGCGGCGCAGGCCGCCGTCGACGCCGCCGAGGCGAAGGTGAAGGCGTCCGGCGCCGCCGGCGCCGCCGGCGCGGACGTCCCGGCGAACGCTCCGAAGTCCACCGGATTCCGCAGGACCGGCACGAAGGCGCCGACCGCGGGCCGCCAGATTCTGCTCGACACGACGATGGCCGCCAATCCGAAGCTCACCGAGGCGATGCGCAAGGCGTCGAAGCGCGCCGCGCGGCGCGACGTCGAGAACGCGCGTCTCGCCGCGCTCGGCGACGGCACCACGGCGAACGCCGTCGCCGGCGCGGACGGCGAGGCCGCGAGGAAGTCCGGACACAACAACGCGACGATGTCGCGCTACGCGCACCGCGAGAAGTTCCTCAAGAACATGAAGAAGGACTACACGATCGTCGCCCCGCAGATGAGCCCGATCCACATGTCCCTCGTCGAGGCGGTCATCCGCTCCGGCGGCTACAAGTTCGACATCCTGAAGCACGCCTCCCGCGGCGACGTGGAGACCGGACTCAAATACGTGAACAACGACGCCTGCTATCCGGCGATCATGGTCATCGGCCAGCTCATCGACGCGATCATCGAAGGCAAGTACGATCCGGACCACGTGGCGCTCGCGATTACGCAGACCGGCGGCATGTGCCGCGCGACCAACTACTTCGGTCTGATCCGCAAGGCGCTGGTCGACGCCGGCTACCCGCAGATCCCGGTCATCGCCATCTCGACGCAAGGGTTGGAGGACAATCCGGGCTTCAAGGCGACGCCGGCGCTGCTGCACCGCGCCGTCAAGGCGCTGATCCTCGGCGACCTGCTCATGAAGTGCCTGTACCGCGTGCGCCCGTACGAGGTGGAGAAGGGCTCGGCGAACCGCCTCTACGAGCAGTGGGACACGATCGTGCGCGAGACGATCGAGCACCACGGCTTCTCGAAGACGGCCGCGAAGACCCCGTGGCTGAAGAAGGGCTACCTGCCGTACGGCCGCCTCGCCAAGGAGATCGTCAAGTCGTTCGACGCGCTGCCGTTGAAGGACGAGCCGTGCAAGGTGCGCGTCGGCGTGGTCGGCGAGATCCTCGTCAAGTACCAGCCGGACGCGAACAACCACGTGGTCGACGTCATCGAATCGCAGGACTGCGAGGCCGTGGTGCCCGGCATCATGGAGTTCATGACGACCCGTCCGTACATCACCGACTGGAACGAGAAGCATCTCGGCACCGGCGGCAACAAGACCCTGTACGCGCTCATGCGCTGGGGCCTCGACCGCTACAACGCGCCGATCAAGGCGGCGATCGCCGGCTCGCACGGCAAGTTCAAGCAGGACGACCCGATGCCCGAGCTCGTCGAGAAGGCCGCCGAGGTCACGTCGATCGGCGTGCAGGCCGGCGAAGGCTGGCTGCTGACCGCCGAGATCCTCGAGCTCATCGAACAGGGATGCCCGAACGTGATCTGCGCGCAGCCGTTCGCCTGCCTGCCGAACCACGTGACCGGCCGCGGCATGTTCGGCAAGATCCGCCGCCTGCACCCGGAGGCCAACATCGTCTCCATCGACTACGATCCGGGCGCCTCCGAGGCGAACCAGCTCAACCGCATCAAGCTGATGATCGCCGCCGCCAAGAAGGCGCACAAGGCGAAGTTCGGCGACGACGAGCCGCAGGGCTTCACCACCGCCGACTGACGGGGCAGCGCGCCCGCTATCGGTTTTTCATATAGCCGATTCGCGGGCGCGCGGCGGGGCGTGTAGACACGCTCGCCTACCATACCGCTTATGGTCACTCCCAGAATCAGCTATGCGCATCTGCTCGCCAAGCCGAACCCGAAGCATGTCGAGAGCCTCCTGAAGTTCTTCGAGGCCGGACGCTCCAAGCGCGGCACCGGCGGATTCGGCGTCGAGATCGAGCACCTGCCGGTGCACAACGCCGACGACACCGCCGTGAGCTACTACGAGCCGAACGGCATCGAGGCGCTGCTCAAACGTCTCGCCCCGTACTACGACGAAAGCAAGGAGTACTGGGAGAACGGGCATCTGGTGGGCCTCGGCCGCAAGGGCGTCTCCGTCTCGCTCGAACCGGGCGGCCAGGTCGAGACCTCGATCGGAATCCTGCATCAGCCGTCCGACCTCAACCAGCTGTACGGCCAGTTCCGCCGCGAGGCCGACCCGATCCTCGACGAGCTGGGCTTCCGCCTCGTCAACTACGGCTACCAGCCGAAGTCGAGCTACGCGGACGTGCCCGTCAACCCGAAGGACCGTTATGACGCGATGACCGACTATCTCGGCCGCGTCGGCCAGTTCGGCCCGTGCATGATGCGCTGCTCCGCCTCCACGCAGGTGAGCATCGATTTCGTCGACGAGCAGGACGCCATCGACAAGATGCGCGTCGGCACCGCCATCGGCCCGATCCTCGCCTGGTTCTTCCGCAACACCCCATACTTCGAGGGGCGCGTCAACCCGTACCCGCTGCTGCGCCAGCGCATGTGGGATTATCTCGACTTCCAGCGCACCAACGTGATCCCCGGCCTGTACGACCAGCGGTTCACGTGGGAGGACTACGCGGTCGACGTGCTGTCCACGCCGCTCATGTTCGCCGACCTCACGCACACGCCCGAGGCGGTCGAATCCGGTCTGAGCCGCAAGGAGCTGCACCGCGCCGCCTTCCGCGAGAACGCGGGCGACGTGTACCCGGACCGCGAGCTCAACGCGTACGAGATCAACCACATCATCTCCACGCACTTCAACGACGTGCGCCTCAAGAACTTCATCGAGTTCCGTCATTGGGATTCGCTGCCGATCGAACGCGCGGAGCGTCTCACCGAGATCATCGCCTCCCTGTACTATGTGCCGTCCAACCGCATCCGTCTCGAAAGCTACTTCGACGGGCTCACTGAGGAGGACGTGTTCGAGGCGAAGGCGAACATCCAGGCGCATGGCCGCGAATCCAACCCGTACGGCCAGCCGCTCGACTTCTGGCGCGAGTTCCTCGGCCTCGAAGGCCTGCTCGAGGACATCCCCGGCGACCCGAAGCACCCGGACGTGTTCCAGCGCTGAGTCCGGTCCGCCGGTTCGCGCGTATCGCGCATGACCGGGGCGGGATGCCGATGGCGTCCCGCCCCTTGCCGTATCCGCCCGTATCGGCCGTGCCGGGTCAGTCCGTCGTCGCGCCGTCCGGGGTTCTGCGCGTGGATTCCCTGCGCACGAGCGTCGGTTCGAGCAGCATCGTGCCGTGGACGTGGGTGATGGGGTCCTCGAGGTAGTCGAGCATCTGCAGCATCGCCTTCCGGCCCATGTCGACGCCGGGCGCCTGCACCACGGTCAGCGGCATCGGGCTGACGGCCGGCAGGTGCGCTCCTTCCGAGCCGATGACGGCGATGTCGTCCGGCACGCGCAGCACGCCGCGCTCCTCCAATCCGACGATGATGCCGACGGCGACCGCGTCCGCCACGGCGACGATGCCGTCGGGCGCGTCCTGAGGCTTCCCGGACAGCGCGAGTCCCAGCTGGTAGCCGTCCTCGACCATGAGTCCGCCCGAATCGATGAGCGTGAACGTCACGTCGCCGCCCGCGGCCATCACCGCCTTCTGCACGCCGAGCTGACGGTCCTGCACCTGCTCGTAGTCGAACGAGTGCGCCGCGAACGCGATGCGGCGGCAGCCGGTGCGGATGAGCTCCTCGGCGGCGATGCGGCCGACGGACAGGTTGTTCTCGAGGATCGCGCACGCGGGCTCGCAGCCGTGCGGATGGGAATGGTCGACGACGATGACGGGGATGCCGGCCGCGCGCGCGGCGGCCACGTCCTGCGCGGAGTCCTGCACGGTGCTCAGCAGGATGCCGGTGACCTTCATGCCGATGAGGAGGTCGACCAGCGCGTGCTGGCGTTCGAGGTCGGACGAGGCGTTGAGCGCGATCACCTGCATGCCGTTCTCCTCGCACACCTCCTGTACGCCTTCGAAGACCGAGGTGAACAGCGAATGTTCGATGTCGGTCATCACGTAGCCGATGACCGGCGTGCCTTTGGCGGAGGGTCCCGGCGCGGGGGCGGAACGGCGCGGCACGTAGCCGAGTTCGGCGATGGCGGCGCCGATCTTGGCCTTGAGCGTGTCGGAGACGCGTTCGGGGTAGTTGAGGTAGTTGGAGACGGTGCCGATGGAGACGCCCGCCCGTTTCGCGACGTCCGACACGCCGACCTTCCTGCGTGCTGGCATGATGCCTCCTTCGTGGTCCCGCGGGGGTTGTGAGGGTTCACATCATTGGAACCCCGCCTGTTCACGCTTCCACTGTACGGCATGTGGGTGCCACATATTCAATGAAACACGCCGGTATTTTTCAATCCGAATTGAAATATTCAATTTGAAATGATATATTCATACCAACGAAATCACCGAGGATTGTCGGCCGGCGATGCGGCGGGTCTGCGGGGAAATCGCGAGGATTCAAGTATTTGATGGTGATTGATTGTGCCTGATGAGAGGTTGAAATCACATTGAAATACTTGAAACAACTGAAATGGAAGTCGTCTCCGATTCATGCGAAGGCGATGGGAATGGATTCAGCAGTAAGGAAGAACACATGAACGCTTCAACGAAGCAGGGCAACGGTCTCGGCAAGTACATGCCGCTCGCCTTCGCCGCCGGCATCGGCTCGATGCTCGGCTCCGGCATCATCGTCGGCCTGTCGGCCACCATCGTCGTCTGGCAGGAGGGCCTCGGCCTCGACGCCACGCAGGTCGGCCTGCTCTCCGGCATCCTGACCTTCGCCATCGCGTTCGGCTCCCTGTTCGGCGGCCGCATCGCCGACCGCATCGGCCGCGTGCTGTTCTTCAACTGGATCAACCTGTTCTACGCCATCGGCGCCGCGATCTGCATCTTCGCCGGCGACTTCACGATGCTGCTCGTCGGCCTGATCATCGCGGGCCTCGCCTCCGGCGCCGACCTGCCGGTCTCGATGACCGTCGTCTCCCACGACGCCCCCGACGACGCCACCGCCGCACGTCTTGTCTCCACCACGCAGGTGTTCTGGCAGGTCGGCGTGTTCATCTCCTTCATCTGCGCGTTCCTCGTCTCCACGATGTCCGGCGCCACCGGCGGCCGCGTGGTCTTCACCATCCTCGCCGCGTTCGCCGTCGTCGCATGGCTGTGGCGCGTCGCGTCCCCGACCTTCCGCCGCTTCCACGAGGAGGCCGACGCCCGCGACGCCGCCCGTCCCGCCGGCGTGGCCGACTCCGCCAAGGTGTCCGTCACCAAGGTGCTGTTCGGCGCCGACAGGAAGATCCTGCTCACCTACTTCCTCGCCATCGTGGTCTTCTACTGCGGCTGGAACCTGCTGGCCAACACGTGGGGCCAGTTCCAGACCTACATGTTCTCCAAGGCCGGCGCCACCCAGTCGCTCGCCACCGGCCTGGGCATCATCCTCAACCTCGTCACCCTCGTCCTCAACATCGTCTTCGCGTCCATCGCCGGCGGCAAGTACCGCAACAAGGCGTTCTTCGCCGGCATCGTCATCAGCATCATCGCCATGGTGGCCATGGCGCTCGGCGGCGCGAACCTGTGGGTCATCGTCGGCGCCACCGCGTTCATGAACCTCGGATCCCCGCTCGCCGGCGAGGCCATGTACAAGGTGTGGACGCAGGAATCCTTCCCGATCGAGATCCGCGCCTCCGTGCAGGGCTTCATCAACGGCTTCTCCCGCCTGTGCTGCGGCCTGTTCGCCCTCGTCACCCCGGCGCTCGTGCTGCCCGAGACCATCCAGACCACCATGTGGTGCTTCGCCGGCATCGTCGTGATCGAAGGCATCGCCGGCACGGTCATGATCCGCGCCCAGAAGAAGTACGGCACCGACGAGGAACGCCAGCTCGCCAAGGCCGCGCAGGCCGCCGCCTGAACCGGCACGGCTCCCCTCCGCGAAACGAGGAGGGGAGCCGGCCCTGCATCGCACGCATCCCGAATCCCATCGACAAAGGAGTCCCAGCCATGACCGACACCACCGCATCCGCACCCCTGATCGTGCCCGCCGCCCCCGTCGACGGCCTCGACATCGCCTCCCTCACCGTCGAGCATTACCCCGGCGACGTCCTCGGCATCCCCGCCGCCAGGCCGCGCCTCAACTGGACCTACACGCGCGAAGTCCCCGCCGACGCGCAGATCCTGCTCACGCTCACCCGCCGCACGCCCGGCTCCAAGCCCCGCGAACAGCACACCTACCTGCCCGTCGACGGCAACGTGCTCGTGCCCTGGCAGTTCGAGCCGCTCGTCTCGCGCGAGGAGGCGAGCGCCACCGTGCAGGTCGTCTCCGCCTCCCACCAGCCGCTCGGCGCCCCCAGCGCCGCCCTCCGCTTCGAAGCCGGCCTGTTCGACGAACACGACCACATCGCCGACTTCGTCGGCCCCTCCTGGCCCGAAGCGGAAAGCGACCACCGCCACCTGCCGCTCGTGCGCACCGAGGTCGAACTCAAGGCGGCCCCCGTGCGCGCCCGCCTCTACCTGACCGCGCTCGGCCTCGTCGAGGCGGAGATCAACGGCCGCAAGGTCGGCCATGACGCGCTCACCCCCGGCTGGACCAACTACGACAACCGCGTCGAGATGTGGACCTACGACGTGACCGACGCCCTCGACGCCGGCGCGAACGCGATGGGATTCTGGCTCGGCGACGGCTGGTACCGCGGCCGCCTCGGCTTCGACGGCGGCTACGCGAACTACTACGGCGACCGCCTCGGCGTGTTCGCCCAGCTCGAGGTCGAATACGCCGACGGCACCACCGACGCCGTCTACTCCAACTCCTGGGACCGCCGCTGGAAGACCGAGCTCGGCCCGATCGTCTGCTCCGACCTGTGCGAGGGCGAACGCTACGACGCCCGCCTCGAAATGCCCGGCTGGTCCGAACCCGGCTTCGACGACTCCGCCTGGAAACCCGTCGCCGAGGTCTACTACGACCCCGCACGCATCGAGAACCCGACCGCCTCGCCCGTGCGCGCCCACGAACGCCACGATCCCGTCTCCATCGACCGCATCGGCTCCACCGACGACGGCCGCGGCATCTGGCTCGTCGACTTCGGCCAGAACTGCACGCAGCGCATCCGCCTGAACATGCGCGGGCTCGCCGCCGGCCAGAGCGTCACGCTGCGCCACGTCGAAGTCCTCGAACCGGACGGGACCATCGCCACGCGCACCCTGCGCCGCGGCCAGCAGTGCGACGTGTACACCTCCGACGGCGCCGACGCCTGGTGGGAGCCGCGCTTCGCGATGCACGGCTTCCGCTACGCGCAGATCGAAGGCTTCGCCGGCGAACTCGCAGCCGACGACATGGACTGCCGCGTCTACCACTCCGTCATGACGCGCGCCGGCGGACTCGAGACCTCCGACCCGCTGCTCGACCGCCTGCACGCCAACGCCGTATGGTCGATGCGTTCCAACTTCGTGTCCATCCCCACCGACTGCCCGCAGCGCGACGAGCGCATGGGCTGGACCGGCGACATCTGCCTGTTCGTGCCCACCGCCGCCTACCTGTACGACGTGCACGGGTTCCTGTCCAGCTGGTTGAAGGACGTGCGCGCCGACCAGGCCAAGTGGGGCACCGTGCCGTTCTACGTGCCGTTCGTCCCGCTCGGCATCTGGGCGCACCCGCAGGCCATCTCCACGTGGGGCGACTCCGCCGTCGAAGTGCCGTGGACCCTCTACATGGAATCCGGCGACCCGCAGGTGCTCGCCGACTCGTGGGAGCTGAGCCGCGACTGGATCGACGAGGTCGCCGGATACCTCTCCGACGACGGCGTATGGGACCGCAGGCCCGACTACCCGCTCGGACAGCTCGGCGACTGGCTCGACCCCACCGCCCCGCCGGACGACCCCACCCAGGCCATGACCGAGAAGGAGCTCGTCGCCACCGCCTTCTACGCCCGCTCCTGCACGCAGGCCACGCGCATCGCCGAAATCCTCGGCCACGAGGAGGAGACCCGCCGCTTCGCCGCCCTGCGCGACAAGGTGACCGCCGGGTTCCTCGCCCGCTTCACCCACCTCGACGGCACGATGACCTCCGACACGCAATGCGCCTACGCGCTCGCCATCGCCTTCGGCCTGCTTGACGGCGAACCGGTGCGCAAGGTCAAGGCGGGCAACCGCCTCGCCTGCCTCGTGCGCGAATCGGGCGGCAAGGTGAGCACCGGCTTCGCCGGCACCCCGTTCGTGCTGCCCGCCCTCACCATGACCGGTCACAACGAGGAGGCGTACGCGCTGCTCACCTCCACCGAATGCCCCAGCTGGCTCTACCAGGTCACGATGGGCGCCACCACCACGTGGGAGCGTTGGGACTCGATGCGTCCCGACCGTTCGCTCAACCCCGGCGGCATGACCTCGTTCAACCACTACGCGCTCGGCTCGGTGGCCGAATGGATGCACGCGCACATCGGCGGCCTCGAAGCCGTCGAACCCGGATGGAAGCGGTTCCGCGTCGCGCCCGTCGTCGGCGGCGGTCTCACCCACGCCTCCACCTCCCACCTGACGCCGTACGGCACCGCCGCCGTCTCGTGGACCTTGGCCGACGACGACGCGGACGCCGTCGACCTGACCGTCACCGTGCCGGTCGGCGCCACCGCCGTCGTGGACGTGCCCGGCCACGAGACCGAGGAGCTCGCCGCCGGCGTCCATCACCTGCGCCTCGCCCGCTGAGCCGCATCGCATCGCACATAGGCCGCCGTCCGCCCGCACGCGAGGGCGGACGGCCCCACGCATCGCACACACGAAAGGGAATACACACCATGGCACTCAAGGAAGAGACCGCCGCCGGCATGCCGTCCGACATCGCCCCGGACAGCGGACGCCCGCTCACCACGACCGAGAAATGGCGCTTCGGCATCGGCTTCGCATTGTTCTCGCTGATCTGGATGACCGCCGGCACCTCCGGCTCGCAGGTGCTCCTGCCGCAACGGTTCACCGAACTCGGCATCGGTGTGCCCGAGGTGATCTTCGGCACGATGAACTCCGTCGGCTGCGTGTTCGCGCTCGCCGCCAACATCATCTTCGGCGCGCTGAGCGACATGACGCGTTCCCGATTCGGCAAACGCAACCCATGGGTCGTGCTCGGCGGCATCGTCACCGCCGCCGGCTATCTGTTCGCCGCCAACAGCGTCGCGCTCGCCGGCATCGTCGGCGGATGGTGCGTCGTGCAGATCGGTGTGAACATGATGATCGCGCCCGCCGTCGCCGTGCTCTCCGACCGCATCCCCGAAAGCACGCGCGGCACGTTCTCCGCCTTCTACGGCGGCGCGCAGATCGTCGGCCAGTCCGCCGGCACGTTCCTGGGCGCGCAGTTCATCAAGCACATGGGCGCGGGCTTCCTCACCGGCACCGTGCTGTTCGCCGTCACCGGCATCGTCGCCGTGCTCATCTGGCCGCGCGAACGCTCGTCCAAGGATGCGGGCGTGACCGTCGAACGCCGCACCGCCGCCGACATCGCCCGCTCGTTCATCCCGCCGACGCGCAACTGCCGCGACTTCTACCTCGCGCTCGTCGGCCGCCTGCTGCTCATGGTCGGCTGGTCGATGGTCGCCACCTACCAGCTGTACATCCTGCAGAAGTACGTGGGGCTCTCCGTCGACGACTCCGGCACGGCGATCTCCACGATGTCGGTGATCTCGATGGTCGTGCTCATCGTCACCTCCGTGGTCTCCGGCCCGATCTCCGACCGCCTGCAGCGCCGCAAGATCATCGTCGCCGTCGGCTCGGTGATCATCGCCGCCGGCATCGCCATCCCGATCGCCATGCCCACCGCGCTGGGCATGATGCTCTACGCGGGCGTCGCCGGCACCGGCTACGGCATCTACATCGCCGTCGACCAGGCGCTCAACGTGGACGTGCTGCCCAGCCAGGAGGAGGCCGGCAAGGATCTCGGCATCCTCAACCTCGCCAACACGGTCGGTCAGGTGCTCGCCCCCGTGCTCGTCGGCGGCATCGTCGTGGCGACGGACAGCTACAGGCTGATCTTCCCGATCGCCATCGCCTGCGTGCTCGTCGGCGCCGTCGTCATCATGCTCATCCGCAAGGTGAAGTGACGGTGTCTCCGGTGCGTCTGTAGCGGACCGGTCCGCCGGCGGGCCCGCTGCAGGCGCACCGTCGTCGTCCTCGTCACCGTTCGTCGTGGAGCAGCCAGTCCTTGGCGTTGACGACGGTGATGCCTTCGTCGCTGATGCCGGCCGAATAGGGGTCGAGCGTGACGATCAGGCGGGGGAACGCGTCGGTGAGTGCCAGAAGGGGGGCGAACTCCCGTGCGCGGGTGGTCTCGTCCAGCAGGCTCGCGGTGACTTGGATGTACAGTTTCCGTGTCCCGCCTGATTCCATGCGGCTGGCTATGAAGTCGATCTCCGCCTTGTCGCTGGTGCCGATGCTGACCGCATAGCCGCGTCGGATCAGTTCCATGTATACGGCGCATTCCAGCTTTGCTCCGACGTCACGGGGTGAGAACCCGGTGACGAGTCCCCGGAAGCCGTTATCCACCGGATAGTATTTGCTGAGCGGGCGCAGCACGGTCTTGCCCTGCATGCCTTCCTGCTCGGCACGGTACAGCAGGAATGCGTGGCGCAACGCCTCGACCTGACTGGTGACGGTTCCCGTGCTGATGGGGTGTCCGGCGCTGGTCAGGGTGTTGGCGACGTTGCGCGCGGAGAACAGCGATCCCGAGGTCGAGAACAGGAAGCGGCTCAGTTTCTCCAATCCGTCCAGATCGCGTATGCCGTATCGTTGCGCCACGTCTTTGAACAGGATGGACCGGTAGATGTCGCGCAGTTCGGCGCCGATGGTTTCGGCGGTGCGCGTGCGCAGGGCGAACAGTCCGGGCATGCCGCCGTACAACAGGTATTCGGCGAGCAGATCGTCATCGGATCGTTCCGGCGCATCCGTCAGATTGCGTGAGAATCCGAGATATTCGCCGAATGACAGCGGGAATGAAGGAATCTCGATGTACCGTCCGGTCAGATAGGTGGCGAGGTCGCTGGAGAGCAGGTTGGCGTTGGATCCGGTGATGTAGACATCGGTGTGTTCTCGGGTATGCAGGCGCCGGACAACCTTCTCCCATCCGGGGACGTCCTGGATCTCATCCAACATCACGGTGAACGGGTATGCCTCATCGGCTTCGCCAGTCGCCCGTATGAGTTCTTCGTGCAGATCCGCGGCATCGTAGTCGAGGGGCACATCGAATGCGTCGAACCGCTTGTAGAACAGGTTTTGCTCGGGAACGCCGTCCGCGGCCAGCGCGTCGGCGAACATGGCGAGGGCGGTCGATTTTCCGCAGCGTCTGACTCCGATGATGACCTTGACGTCGGGGGTGTCGCGATGGGCGAGGATTCGGCCAAGCAGCTCCGGTCTCGGGAGATAATGTGGGGTGTTCCGTTCGTTGTGACTGATCACCATGAGCTCGATTCGGTAAGAACGTCAAATATACTGGTCAATTATAGTTTTTGAATTGTGATTGTCCAATGTATTTGACGTTTTGTATATCGTGCGTTGGTCTCGTATGCGACCGTGCGCTGCGATCGGAGCAGGGGGGACGGGCGATCCGCGACGGAGGGCGGTTGCCGATTCGGCAATCATTGCGGTATGGCGTAACGCGTATTGCGGGCCGTGCCGGTGGCGACGATGCTGCTCGTGTTCGAGCTTGCGCAGCACGTAGGCGGCTCGGTTCTTGTTGATGCCGAGACGTTGCTGGATCTCCATGCGAGACATGCCGGATCGGGCTTGCGCGAGCAGTTCGAGCGTGACTTCCTCCAGCGTGCCTGAGAATGGTGGTGTCGAACGGGTATTCGATATACTGGCGGGCATGGCTACGGTGAAGCAGAAGCGGGTGCGCAAGAGCCCCGAGGAGAGGCGTGCGGAGATCACGGCGGCGGCGATCCGTCTGGTGGGGGAGAAGGGCTACTACGGCACCTCGCTCAAGGACGTGGCCGACGCGGTGGGCATGAGCCAGCCCGGCCTGCTGCACTACATCGGCAACAAGGAGGGCCTGCTGTCGCTGCTCATCACCGACGGATACGACATGTACGGCACCCCCGACGACTTCATGCGGTCGGGGCTGCCGGGCAGCGGTCCGGACCGGCTGCTGTTCCCCGCCTACCTGCGGTATCTGGTGCGCTACAACGCGCGGCGGCGCGAGCTCGTGCGCCTGTACATGATCCTCGAATCCGAGTCGTTCAGTCCCGACCACCCGCTGCGCGAGTACTTCGAGCATCGTTCCGAGGCGGTGTGGGACCACTATTCCCGCTATGCGTGGACGATTCCGCCCGAGATGGGGGAGTGGTCGGAGACGATGCGCCCGGTGGTGCGCCGGTGCGTCGAGGCGATGGACGGCGTGCAGCTGCGATGGATGCGGGAGCCTCCGGTGGACCTGTACGACGAATGGCTGGCGTTCGAGGCGATGATTTTCCCTTCGCCGGTATGGGACGGATACCGGTAGCCGGCGGCGGACGCCCCGTGTGTGCGGGGTGGCCGCCGCGTCTGTATCTATGATTTGTTAGATAAATTGGTGTCGCGACACGCCGTATTCCGGTTGTGATTGCGTCAACATTGGCGGAATCTTGGGATTTCTAATACCTAATAGACGTTAGATAACTCCTTGACAAGGGTTTTCCCTCGGTGTTATGCTCTCATTATATCTAATGAACGTTAGATAAAAAGTCAACGCAGACAGCGGAAGCAAGAAACAGAGGTCAAGGATGATTGCACCAACCGCAATCCCCGCCGACGAACGTCTGGCGGCATACAACGCGAACATCGAGGCGGCCGACAAGGACCCGGCCCTGTCGCCGGAGACCGGCAGGACGATGGACAAGGCCACGCTGATCCGGTTCGGCGTCGGATTCCTGGTCTTCGGCCTGCTGTGGATGAGCGGCCTGGCCATCGTGTCCGCCGTGCTGCTCACCAAGCACCTGCAGTCCATCTTCGGCCCGGACGTCGAAGGCCTGACCGGCGTGATCAACGCCTGCACCGCCGTCGCGTCCCTCGTCTCCAACCTGCTGTTCGGCACCCTGTCCGACCGCTCCCGCTCCAAGTGGGGCCGCCGCACCCCGTTCATCGTGCTCGGCGCCATCCTCGGCGGCGCGACCCTGTTCCTCACCGGCATGGTGACCAACGCCGTGGCCATCACCGTCATCTACTGCCTGTGCATGTTCGGCCTCAACGCCATGATCGCCCCGCTGGTCGCCATGATCTCCGACCGCATCCCGATGAACGTGCGCGGCACCATGTCCGCCTTCTTCGGCGCCGGCCAGACCTGCGGCGCCCCGATCGGCACCCTCATCGGCTCCGCGTTCATCCTCGACCCGTTCCCGGGCTTCGTCCTCGCCGGCGTCCTCATGTTCCTCGGCGGCGTCGTCGCCGTCGTCATCGTGCCGAAGGAATCCTCCGCCGACTTCCTGCCCAAGGACGAGGGCAAGGCCACCGACGTGCTCCGCAGCTTCATCCCGCCGAAATTCTCCACCGCCCACGACTTCTACAAGGCGTTCGCCGGCCGCCTGTGCATGCTGCTGAGCTACCAGATGATCACCGTCTACCAGCTGCTCATCTTCCAGAAGTACATCGGCCTGGACGACAAGGCCGCCGGCGCCGCCATGGCCACCATGTCCCTCATCACCATGGTCGTCTCCCTGTCCGGCTCCGTGGTCGCCGGCCCGATCTCCGACGTCATCGGCCGCCGCAAGCTGCCCGTCATCGCCGCCTCCATCCTGTTCGCCATCGGCATGGCCATGCCGTGGATCATGCCGACCGCCATGGGCATGTTCCTCTACGCCGGCATCGCCGGCCTCGGCTACGGCGTCTACTCCTCCGTCGACCAGGCCCTCAACGTGGACGTGCTGCCCAACAAGGAGGAGGCCGGCAAGGACCTCGGCGTCCTCAACCTCGCCACCACGCTCGGCCAGATGCTCGGCCCGGTGCTCATGTCCGTCATCACCATCACCCTCGGCTACGCCGCCGCCTTCCCGATCTCCATCGTGTTCGCGCTGCTCGGCTGCGTGTTCATCATGATGATCAAGGGCGTCAAGTAACCCCATCGGGCAATCCCGCATCCCTCATCCATCGGACGTCACATACCCCCCGGAACGTCATCACATACCGGAACATCATCGCAGACAAGGAAAGGACCCCATCATGACCACCTGGATCGCCACCACCCCCGACGCGAAGCTCGCCGACCGTTCGGCCGAGATCGCCGCCACCGGCGCCACGAGCGCGCCGGACCTCGCGCTCGACGGCACCGAGCATCAGGCGCTGCGCGGCTTCGGCGGCTGCTTCAACGAGCTCGGCTGGCTGCCGCTGCAGACCGTCACCGAAGCCGAACGCGACCAGATCATCAAGGAGCTGTTCAGCCCGGACGAGATGAACTTCACGTTCAACCGCGCGCCCGTCGGCGCCAATGACTTCGCCGACCACTGGTACAGCTACGACGAGGTCGACGGCGACTACGAGATGGAGCACTTCTCCGTCGAACACGACGAGCGGACCCTCATCCCGTACATCCACCGCGCCCAGGAATGGCAGCCGGACATGCGCCTCTTCGCCAGCCCGTGGTCCCCGCCGACCTGGATGAAGCGCCCGAAGGCCTACAACTACGGCCGCCTCGTGCGCACGCCCGAGAACCTCAGGGCCTACGCCAAGTACCTCGTCAAGTACGTGCAGGCGTACGCCGAACATGGCATCACGGTCGACCAGCTGCACGTGCAGAACGAGGTGTTCGCCGACCAGAAGTTCCCGAGCGCCCTGTGGGATTCCGACGCGCTCAAGGAGTTCATCCGCGACTACCTCGGCCCCGCCTTCGACGAGGCCGGCCTCGACGCCGACATCTGGCTGGGCACGCTCAACGGCCCGGAGGACATGGCCTGGACCGGCGACGGCTACGGCATGAAGCTCAACAACTACAACCGCTTCGTCGACGACATCCTCTTCGACGACGGTGCCCGCCACTACATCAAGGGCATCGCCTACCAGTGGGCCGGCCAGAACTGCATCGCGCGCACGCACGAATCCTGGCCGGAGATCGAGCTCATTCAGTCCGAGTCCGAGTGCGGCGACGGCAAGAACACGTGGGAGTACGCCGAATACGTGTTCCACCTCGTCAACCACTATTTCAGGAACGGCGCCACCGCGTACACCTACTGGAACATGATCCTCGACGATCAGGATTCCACGTGGGGCTGGTGGCAGAACTCCCTGTTCACCATCACCGCCGACACGCACGAGGTGCGCCGCAACCCCGAATACTACGTGATGCGCCACTTCTCCGCGTACGTGCGCCCCGGCGCGAAGGTGCTCGGCACCACCGGCCACTTCAATTCCATGGCCATCGCCTTCCGCAACCCGGACGGCACGGTGGTCGTCGTGGCCCAGAACGCGCTGGAGACCGAGCGTCCGTTCGAGTTCGCCGACCCGGCCGACGCCTCGCGCGGCCTCAAGGTCACGCTCGCGCCGCGCTCCTTCAACACCTTCGTCATCGACTGACTACGATCGACTGACAACGCTTGGCATCCAAGGAAGGACGACGACACGATGACCGAAACCTCCACGACCACGGAACCACTGCCCTACGAGAACCCAGACCTGCCCGTCTCCGAGCGCATCGCCGACCTGCTCGGCCGCATGACCCTCGAGGAGAAGGTCGGCCAGATGATGCAGCTCGACGCCCGCGGCGGCGACCTCGACGACCTCATCGTGGGCCGCCACGTCGGCTCCATCCTGCACACCAGCCCGGAGGACCTGCCCCGCGCCGTCGAGACCGTCAACACCAGGACCCGCCTGCACATCCCGCTGGTCATCGGCGACGACTGCATCCACGGCTACTCCTTCTGGCCCGGCGCCACCATCTTCCCCTCCCAGCTCGGCATGGCCGTCAGCTGGGACCCGGAGGCCGTCGAGGCCGCCGGACACGCCACCGCCGAGGAGGTGTCCTGCACCGGCGTGCACTGGACGTTCTCCCCGGTGCTGTGCATCGCCCGCGACACCCGCTGGGGGCGCGTGGACGAGACCTTCGGCGAGGATCCGACGCTCATCGGCGAACTCGCCTCCGCCATGGTCCGAGGCTACCAGGGCGGCGCCAAGGCCGGCGAGCCGCTGCCGAAGGACGCGATCCTCGCCTGCGCCAAGCACTTCGCCGGATACTCCGAGACCCAGGGCGGCCGCGACGCCTCCGAGGCCGACCTGAGCCACCGCAAGCTCGAATCCTGGTTCCTGCCGCCGTTCGAACGCGTCGCCAAGGAGGGCTGCGGCACGTTCATGCTCGGCTACGAGTCCATCGAGGGCGTGCCGGTCACGTTCAACAAGTGGCTGCTCACCGACAAGCTGCGCGGCGCCTGGAAGTACGACGGCACGCTCATCACCGACTGGGACAACGTCGGCCGCTCCGTGTGGGAGCAGCACGTCAAGCCCGACTACGTGCACGCCGCCGCCGACGCGGTCCGCGCCGGCAACGACCTGGTCATGACCACCCCGCGGTTCTACGACGGCGCCATCGAGGCCGTCAGGACCGGTCTGCTCGACGAATCGCTCATCGACGAGGCCGTCGCGCGCATCCTCGCCCTGAAGTTCCGCCTCGGCCTGTTCGAGGACCCGCGCCTGCCCGACGCGGCCCGCATCAAGGCCGTCATCGGCTCCGCGGAGCACCGCCGCGTCAACCTCGAACTCGCCCGCGAATCCGTCGCCCTGCTGCGCAACGACGGCGGACTGCCGTTCGACGCCCGCCCGGTCGCGGCGGTCGCCGGAACCGGCTCCGGCGCGCGCAAGCGCATCGCCGTGGTTGGCCCGCTCGCCGACGACGCCCAGAACCAGCTCGGCGACTGGGCCGGCAACTCCGGCCAGGTCGGCTGGATGCCCGACGGCCACCCGCGCGACATGATCACCACCGTGCTCGACGGATTCCGCAAGATCGCCGGCGACGCATGCGAGGTCACCTACGCCCGCGGCGCCGACGTCATCGACCTCGTGCCCGACCCGGAAGGCGAGTTCTACCCGGACGGTCAGCCACGCCCGAAGATCGGCGTGAGCGCGCCCGTCGACCGGGCGCTGCTCGACGAGGCCGTCGCCGCCGCGCGCGAGGCGGACCTCATCGTCGCCGTCGTCGGAGACGTGGTGCAGCTGGTCGGCGAGACCTGCTCCACCGCCACGCTCGAACTGCTCGGCGGCCAGAACGCGCTGCTCGACGCGATCGCCGCGGTCTCCCGCGAGACCGGCAAGCCGATGGTCACCGTGCTCGTGAGCTCCAAACCGCAGGTGCTGCCGCGCTCCATCGTCGGCGATTCCGGCGTGCTCGCCGGCCGCTGCAACGATCCCGCCGCCGGCGCCGGTTCCATCCTGTGGGCACCGAACCCGGGCATGGAGGGCGGCCGGGCCATCGCCGAGATCATCCTCGGCGAGGTGAACCCGTCCGGCAGGCTCCCGATCACCTTCCCGCGCCACGCGGGCCAGCTGCCGGTCTACTACAACCAGATCCGCGGCCAGCACGGCGACCGCTACGCCGACCTCACGCAGGACCCGGCGTTCGCGTTCGGCGAGGGCGAGGGCTACACGACGTTCGCCTACGGCGAGCCGACGATCGTCGGCGGCGCGTCGAACGCGGACGGCACGTTCGCGCGATCCGACACCGTGCACGCCGAGATTGCCCTCACCAACACGGGGCGCCGCGCGGGCACCGAGGTCGTGCAGGCGTACGTGGGCGACATCGTCACCTCCTACAGCTGGACCGACCGCGAGCTCAAGGCGTTCCGCCGCGTCACGCTCGAGCCGGGCGAGACCGCGACCGTCGCGTTCGACATCCCGGTCGCCGACTGCACCATCGTGGACGCCGACGCCAACCGCATCGTCGAGCCCGGCGAGTTCGAGCTCCTCATCGGCCACTCGTCGCGTCGCACGGACTTGAAGCGCGTCACTTTCACCGTCGCGTGACGGTATCGGCTCCCGGACATGCGTGAACCCCCGATCCCGCCCACCCCGGCGGGCCGGGGGTTTCACGCTGCGAGGGAACCGGCGTGCGTTCGTCCCGATCGCCCCTCCCCGGGAACCGTCCGGCCTATGCTTGCATGAAGGACGGTTGCGGCGGAACGGGGACGGCGATGCATGACGTGAACGGGAACATGACGGATGCGGCGACCGCCGACGAACGCATCGACGGCGTGAACCTCGGCGGCTGGCTGGTGCTGGAGCGGTGGATGACGCCCGGCCTGTTCCGCGCGAGCGGCGAGGAGGACGAGATCTGGCTGCACCGGACGGCCGACCCGGCCGAACTGGAACGCCTGCTGCGCCGTCATCGCGACACCTACGTCACCGAAGACGATTTCCGCGCCATCGCCGCCCATGGGTTGAATCTCGTGCGCATCCCCGTGCCGTATTTCGTCTTCGGCGACGTGCCCGGCCATCCCGGCTGCATCGACCATCTCGACCGCGCGTTCGACTGGGCGGAACGCGTCGGAATCAAGGTACTCATCGACCTGCACACCGTGCCCGGCTCGCAGAACGGATTCGACAACGGCGGCATCACCGGTGTGGTCCGCTGGCACAGGAGTCCGCGGCACGTCGCGTTCGCGCTGGACGTGCTCGCCCGTCTCGCGGAACGCTACCGCGACCGGCCCGCGCTGTACGGCATCGAAGTGCTCAACGAGCCGGTCGACCGGCTCACCTACCTCCTGTCGCCGTCGAGCTCGCGTGCGAAGGACCCGCGTGAGGCGCGGGGGAGCGGGCACATTCCGACGCGGTTCCTCAAACGGTTCTACCGTGCGGCGTACCGGCGTCTGCGGCCGATCCTCGGCGACGATCCCGTCATCGTCTTCCACGACGGATTCCGGCTCGGGCGGTGGCGCGGCTGGTTCGCGCGCGAAGGCATGCGGAACGTCCTCCTCGACACGCACGTCTATCTCGTCATGTCGGAACGGCCCGAGGCGCTGTTCCGCGCGCTGCCGGACGCGTGGCTCATGCGCTGGTACCGGCTGTTCACGGCGTGGCACGCGCGCCGCATCCGCCGCGCCGCGCGGTTCACGCCGGTCATGGTCGGCGAATGGTGCATCGCGAACCGGCTCGCGGCGCGCGTGGACGACGTCGCGCGCCGCCGCGACGTCTACCGCGCGGTCGCCGCGATGCAGCGCGACGCGTGGAACGTCTCCGCCGGGCGGATCTACTGGAGTTATCGTCTGCGCGGCGGCCGCGACGTGTCCGGCCGGCTCGCGCGCCTCGCGCCGGTCGGCGGCGACGGCATCGTGACGGACGACTCGCGTCTCGACCCGTGGGATCTCACGCACGTGTGGCACGCGGGATGGATGGCGTGACGATGTGATTCCGCGCGACTGCGCGTATACGTGACGGCGTCCCGCCCGTCGAGCCGAATCGCTTCGGTTTCGACGGGCGGGACGCCGTCACGTCATGGGATGGGGATGTCGGTCGGACCGTCCGTCAGGCGGACGTCACTTCACCTTCCTGATGAAGAGGATGATGACGGCGCCGACCATGACGGCGGCGATGGCGACCGGGAACACGAGGAAGTAGTTGCCGTCGGTGGCCACGACGATCGAGGAGACCGCGATCGGGGCGATGACCTGGCCGAGCGTGTTGGCGAGGTTGAGGATGCCGAGATCCTTGCCGGCCTCGTCCGGGTTCGGCAGCACGTCGATGTTGAGCGCCTGGTCGACGGCCATGTAGATGCCGTATCCGATGCCCATGAGCGCGGCGTAGGCGAGCATCGCGGTCTTGGTGGGCCACAGCCACGGCACGGCGATGCCGACGGCGATGATGGCGGAGGAGATGAACACGGGCAGCTTGCGCTTGCCGATGCGGTCGGAGATCGGGCCGGAGGCGAGGGAGACGGCCAGGGAGACGACCATGGTGATGACCGCCATCGTGGACACGGTGGCCGAGGCGGCGACCTTGTCCTGGCCGATGTAGCGCATGCACACGTACAGCTGGTAGCCGACGATCATGTTGTAGCCGAAGATGAGCATCAGACGGCCGACGAGCGCCTTGTAGAAGTCGGCGGCGCCCTTGGTCGGCGGACGGAACTGCATCAGCGTGGACTTGAGGTCGAAGCGTTCGCCGTCCGCGGCCTTGGAGGGCAGCTCGCGGGGGATGAGGAGGACGGTGCCCAGACCGCACAGGAACCAGCAGACCGTGCCGATGAGGAAGCCGGTCTTCGGGGCGTTGATGAACGCGGAGCCGATGATGGTGCCCATCGACTGGCCGACGATCTGGCCGGCGCCGTAGAAGGCGCTCATCGTGCCGCGGTACTTCTGCGGCACGCGGTCGGACAGGATCGCCACGCACGGCGCGATCATGCAGTTCAGACCGATCTGCAGCAGCGACCAGGAGGCGACGATGGTGACGAGCGTGGGGGAGATGGAGGTCAGGTAGAAGCCGATGCCGGCGATCGGGCCGCCGACGATGATCCACGGGGTGCGCTTGCCGAAGCGGGAGTGCGAGGAGTCGGACAGCGCGCCGAAGATGACGTTGGAGATGAGGGCGAAGATGATGCCGATGGAGTTCATCGTGCCCAGGATCGTCTCGCCGCGGCCGATGCCGAGCGTGTCGAAGCGGGCGGGCAGCAGGACGGTCGAGCCGATGGTGCCCGACATCATGAAGACGACGCAGAAGAAGATGAAGCCGGCGCCGAAGCGGCCGAGGTTGAGCTTGCTGACGGGTTTGCCGGTGTCCGGGGCCAGTTCCTCGCTGGCGATTGCCTGGGTTTCCATGGGATGCCTTCCTTGGCGGTATGGATGGGTGGGTGGGTAACTGCTGTGTTCCGGTTGAGTAGTTGGTAATTACTACTCGGTAACTTCAGAATATAGAAACGGCTCCTGGGTTTGTCAAAAGCGGCGTGTCGCGATGCGTTTCCCAAAGTCGGTGGCAGAATGATTACCACATAGTAACCATTGATGTGAGGGGTTCGTCGCCGAAGTCGATGTAGGGCGGGGCGCCGTGGGCGGACCGCCCGCGTCCACGCCTGCCGGGGAGCCTCGATGGGGGATGAAACCGCGATGGAGAACATGAACGAACGCTCGCGCATCGCCGAGCTGATCAACGACCACGCCGCCGACGCTCGGCGGAAGAAGCCCGCGCGGAAGCGCATGAGCTCGGAGGAGCGGTTCGAGCAGATCGTCGACGTGGCGGTGAACCTCATCGCGCAGAAGGGCTACTACGGCATGTCCCTGCAGGACGTCGCCAACGAGATCGGCATCTCGCAGACAGCCGTGATTCATCGGGTCAAGAGCAAGCAGGGGCTGCTCATCGCCGTCATCGAACGCCACTACGACAAGTCGGACGCCATCGCGCGCTATCTCGCGCGTTTCGCGCCAGGCGGCGACCGCGAGGGCGACAGGCCGCGCATCCCCGAGGCGCTGCACGAGGTGGTCGAACAGCAGGTGCGACGCCCGCAGCTGGCCAAGGTGTTCGAGATGCTCAACGCCGAGGCGATGTCGCCGGTGCATCCCGCCTACTCCTATTTCGCCGAGCGTCCGGCGCGCATGGCCGCCGAGTTCCGCGCCCACGAATGGCTGCTGCCGGAGGGGGTCGACGGTGAATTCGTCTACATGCTGGCGAACGCCGCGCTCTACGGTCTGGAGGGCCGCTGGCTGGCCAACCCGGACGGCATCGACTTCGTCGCCGAATGGGAACGGTATGCCGACTACCTGTTCCCATCGCCGCAATGGGACGGCTGCCGCTGAACCGGTCCGGGCGGCGGGTCCAGAGCGGTGGTCCAGAGCGGTGGCTCAGAGTGGCCGCCGGCGTGTCGCGCGATTTGACAGCGTCGTCGCATCGTCGTAACTTACCTATCAGTAACTAATAACGAACGGATGGGTTCCGGTATCCGCCCGTTATCGGTCACGACAACGCAACCACCCGCGCACGTCGCCGTGCGCACCCAGATACAGAAAGCGCCCCATCATGAACGAACCGATGCATGTCGAGCAGTACGCGATGTTCGAACTCAACCTCACCGGAACCGCCGCCGGCAACCCCTACGCGGACGTCGAACTGTCCGCCACGTTCACCCACACGGCGACCGGCCGCACCATCGAGGTCGGCGGCTTCTACCGCGGCGAAGGCCGCTACGGCGTGCGCTTCATGCCCGTCGGCACCGGCGCATGGACCTACGAGACCCATGCCACCGACCCGGCGCTCGCCGGCCATGCCGGCGCGATCGCCGTCGACCCGGCATCCGAAGGCAACCACGGCCGCGTGCTGCCCGCCAGGGACGTCGCCAAGGGCGCGGCCCGCGACGCCTACGGCCCCGAGCTCGCCTACCGCTTCAGCTACGAGGACGGCACCGACTACCAGCCGTACGGCACCACCTGCTACGCATGGACCAACCAGGCGCCGGACGTGCAGGACCGCACCGTCGAAACCCTCGCGCACGCGCCCTTCAACAAGATCCGCATGTGCGTGTTCCCCAAGTTCTACGACTTCAACACCGCCGACCCCGCCATGTTCGCCTACCCGGGCTCCATGGCCGAGGGATTCGACCACACGCGCTTCAACGAGCCGTTCTTCGAGAACCTCGACCGTCGCATCGCGCAGCTGCGCGACCTCGGCATCGAGGCGGACGTCATCCTGCTGCACCCGTACGACAAGCCCGAATGGGGCTTCTCGAAGATGACCAAGGCCGAGGACGAGTTCTACCTCAAGTACATGGCCCGCCGCTACGGCGCCTACCGCAACATCTGGTGGTCCCTGGCCAACGAGTACGACCTCCTGCCCTGGAAGAGCCTCGAGGACTGGCGCGACTACGCCCGCGTCGTCATGGGCAACGACGCGTTCGGCCACCTGCGCTCCATCCACAACTGCATCCCGATCTACGACTACAACGAGCCGTGGTGCACCCACTGCTCCATCCAGCGCGTCGACGTCACCCGCACCACCGAATGCGTGGCCGACTGGCGCAAGGCCTACGGCAAGCCGGTCGTGTGCGACGAACCCGGCTACGAGGGCAACATCTACTGGGGCTGGGGCAACCTGACCGGCGAGGAGCTCACCCGCCGCTTCTGGGAGGGCGCCATGCGCGGCGGCTACGTGACCCACGGCGAGACCTTCATCGACAAGGGCGAGCAGGTCTGGTGGGCCCACGGCGGCGAACTGCACGGCGAATCGCCGGCCCGCATCGCATTCATGAGGAAGGTCTTCGCCGACGTTCCGCTCGACGCCACGCCGCTCGACGCCTCCCTCGCGCCAGGCGACGTCTGGCCGGTCGCCTCGCCGCTGCCCGAGGGCACGGCGCTGACCCCGACGCTCGAGAAGGGCATCCAGTACTGGGACGTGCCGGTCCTGCGCTCCGGCACCGACTTCCAGCTCGTCTACCTCGGCTGGTTCCGTCCCGCCTACCGTGAGTTCCCGCTGCCCGCCGGCGCCAGGTACACGGTCGACGTCATCGACACGTGGAACATGACCGTCGAGACGCTGCCCGGCGTCTACGAGGGCAAGGTGAGGGTCGAACTCGGCCGCCAGTACATGGCCGTGCGCATCCGCAAGGTCGCCTGAGGAGACGGTGATGACCTCGTCGAAATCCCCGCGACTCACCTTCCTCACCCGGTTCGCCTTCGGCATGGGCGATTTCTGGACGTCCATCGGCAACATCGCCATGTCCACCTACCTGACGATGTTCTACACGGACGTGGTCCGCCTCGACCCGTCGATGATCGCCATGATGCTGCTCGTCGTGCGTCTCGCCGTCGCCTTCTGGGACCTGTCCGTCGGCATCCTCGTCGACCAGACGAAGTCCCGCTGGGGCAAGGCCCGCCCGTGGATGCTGTTCGGCGGCCTCGCGTACGGCGCCGCGTTCCTGTTCCTGTTCGCCGACCCGTTCGGGAACTCCCTCGCCGGCATCGTCTACGCGTGGGCCGTCTACACGCTCGTCAACGTCGCGTACTCGACCGTCAACGTCGCCTACGCCTCGCTCACGTCGCTGCTCACCGACGACACGAACGAGAAGACGACCCTCAACATCTTCCGCATGACCACCGCGAACGTGGGCGCGATGCTCGTCTACGTGCTCGCCATGCCGGTCATCGGCATGTTCGGCGGCTCGTCGCTCGGCTGGAGCGTGTTCTTCGGCGTGATCGCCGTGCTGATCCCGTTCGGCTACTGGTTCACCTTCGCGAACACGCGCGAGGTCGTCGGGGGCTCCTCCGCATCGGGCGACGGCATCGCGCGTCGTTCCGTCGCCGAGCATTTCCGCGCGTTGGCGCGCAATCGTTACTGGTGGCTCACGCTCGGCCTCAACTTCGCGCTGTGGGTCTACAACGGCATCGCCAACGGCATGGCCGCCTACATCGCCAAGTACGTGCTCGGCAACGCCAACCTGACCGCCGTGATCGGCCTGGCCACCGTCATCCCGATGGTCGTCGTCCTGCCGTTCGCCAGTCCTCTGGTCGCACGGTTCGGCAAGCGCAACTCCTCGCTCGCCGGCCTCGTGCTGGTCGTGGCGGGCAGCCTGCTCGTGTTCGTCGACCCCGCGAACCTATGGGTGTTCTTCGTCTCGATCATCGTGCGCATGATCGGCATCGTGCCGATGAACGCCGCGCTCAACGCGATGAGCGCCGACGTGGTCGACTACGGCGAATGGGCCACCGGCGTGCGCTCCGACGGCATCGTGTTCAGCTCGTCGAGCTTCTCGATGAAGGTCGCGATGGGCGTGTCCGCCGCCGCGATCGCATGGGTGCTCGGCGCGTCCGGCTACGACGGCGCCGCCGCCGTGCAGTCCGCCGGCACGATCGCCGCGATGGTGAACACCTTCGTGTGGGTGCCGGTCGCGATGGTCGTCGTCATGGCCGTGCTCCTGTGGTTCTACGACCTCGACGGGCGCATCGACGGCATCGTGTCCGACCTCGCCTCCCGTCGTTGAATTCACGGATATGAGGTGCGCATGTGCCGGGCCCCGTGGGGACTCGGCACATGCCGTATCCGCGACGCGGTGGAACGCCGAAAGGGGACTCAGCGGTAGCCGTCCCACAGGGGCGAAGGGAACAGCACCTCCTCGCAGTCGGCCCACATGGCGTTGAGGTCGCGGCCGGGGGAGCGCAGCCAGCGCAGCTGGATGCCGTCCATCATGGACAGTCCCGCCTGCAGCACGTGCTCCACGTTCACGCCGTCCGGCACCGACCAGTTGATGTTCATCGCGCTGACCACCGTCTGCCGCTCGCGCTCGGCGAAGTAGTCGTGCGCCGGATGCTTCGGGTCGAGGGCCTCGGCGCTCAGCGTGGAGAACATGTGCACCTGGTCCGGCCTCGTGCTGTTGAGCGCGACGAGACGGCGCCACATCTCGGCGATGATCGGCCGGTCCATGGCGATCATGTCGGCCATGATCCGTTCGCCGGCGCGGTCGTACTCGTCGGTGAGCGCGAGCCGCAGCAGTCCCTCCTTGCTGCCCACGTAGTGCAGCACGCCGGCCTTGGTGAGGCCTACGGCGGTGGCGATGCGCTGGATCGACGTGCCGTAGTAGCCGAAGCGGCCGAAGGACAGCGTGGTCGCTTCGAGGATGGAGTGACGACGGTCGGTGTCGTCGGTGACGTCGTTGGAGTCGTTGGTGGTCATGCTGTCTTCTTTCCGCTCCCGCCGGCGGGAGCTGGCGGCGGAGCCGTCTGAGGGTGGTCGCCACGGCGGCCTCGTAGTGTCTTCGGCGCCGCGTGATGTCTTCCTTGCGTTGGCAGGCGATATTAACCATACGGTCGGTCGGTTGGTATTCCAAATGATTTCGGCGTGTTGTGACCAATGATTTGATAATCTACCTACCAACCGGTTGGTTGAAAGTGGTTCGCCTGGGATTCGTGGAGGAAGACCGGACGGGCCGCACCGGAACGGCCGGCCGCACGGCTCAACGGAACATACGCAAGGAACTCAAGGAAAGAGGCACACGCCATGAGCGAGCACACCTACCCGTCCGTCAAGGATCTGACGCTGGAGGAGAAGGCCTCCCTCACCTCCGGCGGCGACGCCTGGCATCTGCAGGGCGTCGAGGCCAAGGGCATCCCCGGCTACATGATCACCGACGGCCCTCACGGCCTCAGGAAGTCTCTCGCCACCAGCACCGGCGAGACCGACCTCGACGACTCCGTGCCCGCCACCTGCTTCCCGCCGGCCGCCGGCCTGTCCAGTTCGTGGAACCCGGAACTCGTCCATAAGGTCGGCGAGGCCATGGGCGAGGAGTGCATCCAGGAGAAGGTCGCCGTCATCCTCGGACCGGGCGTGAACATCAAGCGCAACCCGCTCGGCGGCCGCTGCTTCGAATACTGGAGCGAGGACCCGTACCTCGCCGGCCATGAGGCCGTCGGCATCGTCGAAGGCGTGCAGTCCAAGGGCGTGGGCACGTCCCTGAAGCACTTCGCCGTCAACAACCAGGAGACCGACCGCCTGCGCGTCGACGCGCGCGTCTCCCAGCGCGCCCTGCGCGAGATCTACCTGCCGGCCTTCGAACACATCGTCAAGACCGCCCAGCCGTGGACCATCATGTGCTCCTACAACCGCGTCAACGGCGTCCACTCCGCCCAGAACCGCTGGCTGCTCACCGACGTGCTGCGCGACGAATGGGGCTTCAAAGGCATCGTCATGTCCGATTGGGGCGCCGACCATGACCGCGTCGCCTCCGTCAACGCCGGCCTCAACCTCGAGATGCCGCCGAGCGGCACCGACGACGAGGTCGTCTACGCCGCCCGCGACGGCCGCATCGACCCCGCCCAGCTCGGCCGCATGGCCCAAGGCATGATCGACCTGACCGACAAGGCCCGCGCCGCCATGAGCATCGACGGCTACCGCTTCGACGTCGACGCCCACGACGAGGTCGCCCACCAAGCCGCCGTCGAATCGATGGTCCTGCTCAAGAACGAGGACGCCATCCTGCCGCTGAAGAAGGATTCGAAGATCGCCGTCATCGGCGAATTCGCCCGCACCCCGCGCTACCAGGGCGGCGGCTCCTCCCACATCACCCCCACCAAGATGACCTCGTTCCTCGACACGCTCGCCGAACGCGGCATCAAGGCCGACTTCGCCCCCGGCTTCACACTCGACCTCGAACCCGCCGACTCCGCGCTCGAACTCGAAGCCGTCGAAACCGCCAGGGACGCCGACGTGGCGCTCCTGTTCCTGGGCCTGCCCGAGGCCGCCGAATCCGAAGGCTTCGACCGCGAGACCCTCGACATGCCCGCCAAGCAGACCGAGCTGCTCGCCAAGGTCGCCGCCGTCAACCCGAACGTCGCCGTCGTGCTGTCCAACGGATCCGTCGTCTCCGTCGCCCCGTGGGCCGGCCACGCCAAGGGCATCCTCGAATCCTGGCTGCTCGGCCAGGCCGGCGGCCCCGCGCTCGCCGACGTGATCTTCGGCGAGGCCAGCCCGTCCGGCAAGCTCGCCCAATCCATCCCGCTGGATATCAACGACGATCCGAGCATGCTCAACTGGCCGGGCGAGGAGGGCCACGTCGACTACGGCGAGGGCGTGTTCGTCGGCTACCGCTACTACGACACCTACGATGTCGCCGTCGACTACCCGTTCGGCTACGGCCTGAGCTACGCCTCGTTCGAGATCTCCGACGTCCACGCGGAGAAGACCGGTGCGAACACCGCGACCGTGACCGCCACCGTCGCCAACGTCTCCGACGTGGACGGCGCCGAGACCGTGCAGGTGTACGTCGCCCCCGGCAAGGCCGACGTGGCCCGTCCGGTCCACGAGCTCAAGGGCTTCGCCAAGGTGTTCCTCAAGGCGGGGGAGTCGCGGACCGTGACCATCGATCTCGACGAGCGCGCCTTCGCCTACTGGTCCGAGAAGTACGGCGACTGGCACATCGAGTCCGGCGACTACGACATCGAGGTCGGCACGTCCAGCCGCGACATCGCCGCCGTCGTCACCGTCGAACTCGAAGGCGACGGCAAGTCCCTGCCGCTCGACGAATGGTCCACGTACGGCGAATGGGAGGCCGACCCGGTCGGTGCGAAGGTCGTCGCGGCCGTCGAGGCCGCAGGCGACAGCGGCGAACTGCCGAAGCTGCCCGACAACACCATGATGCGCATCTTCCTCAAGTCCATGCCCATCAACTCGATGCCGATGCTGATGAGCGACGGCGGCAGGCGCATCACCGCCTTCATGCTCGACGAATACGCCAAGCTCACGAAGTAGCCATCGGCCGACCTACGGCCCCGCCTCCGGTACGGGGCTCGCCGATGTGGCTCGTGGTGTTCTCGGCCCCCTCTGACGAGGGGGCCTTGTCGTCGCGCGATGTGTGACACGCCGATTGTTGCATCTGCAACTGTTGTATGCGGGACGTATTACTATCGCACCGTGCAAGATGGTTGCATATGCAACAAAACGCATGCCCGACCATATCCGACCATGTCCGGAAACGAAGGTGGATGAGTTATGGACAGTCACATCCTCAGCTTCGAGCTGAGGGCGCTGGTCAAGGCGATCAACCGCCACCTCGGCGAGACGATGCCCGAATCCGCGCGCATCGCCACGGGCGGCAACGCCCGCATCATCATGTTCCTCGCCCGCAACCGTGACAAGGACATCTACCAGCACACCATCGAACGCAAGTTCTGCATCACGCGGTCCACCGCGTCGCGCGTGCTCGCGCTGATGGAGAAGAAGGGCCTCATCGCCCGCGAATCGGTGGCGCATGACGCACGGCTCAAGAAGATCGTGCTCACCGCCAAGGCCGATTCCATCGTCGCCTGCCTCTCGGCGAACGGCGAGCGGATGGAACGCCGTCTGGTGGAGGGGTTCACCGACGAGGAGCGGGCCGCCCTCATGGACTACGTGCTGCGCATGCGCGCGAACGTGGACGCGGCACAACGCGAGTTCGAGGAACGGTCGGCCGCCGGCATCCCGGCCGGTGAGCCATGCGGGGACCTCGCCGGCGACCCCGGCGATCCCGATGACGTCCCGGTCGAGGGGACCGGTGACACGAACGATACGGACGATACGAAGGAGGAGAACGCATGAGCGACAACACGACCGCCGCCGCGACACGCGACGCGGACGGCCTGACCGCCACCGAAGCGGCCATCATGAAGTCACGTAAGAAGAACGAACCCGACCGGCCGAAGCACATCATCCGCACGCTGGCCGGATCGATGCGCGAGTACACGAAGGAAAGCTGGCTGGCCCCGCTGTTCGTGTTCATCGAAGCGATCCTGGAGATCGTCATCCCCACCGTCATGGCGTCCCTCATCGACCAGGGCATCACCGGCGGCAACATGAACGCCATCGTCAGGTTCGGCCTGATCCTGCTGCTGTGCTCGCTGGTGTCGCTCGCCTGCGGCTTCCTCGCCGGCAAGTACGCGGCCATCGCCGCCGCCGGATTCGCGAAGAACCTGCGCCGCGACCAGTTCGAGAAGGTGCAGGCGTTCAGCTTCACCAACATCGACCGGTTCTCCACCGGCTCGATCATCACGCGCCTCACCACCGACGTGACCAACCTGCAGATGGCCTACGGCATGATGGTCCGCATGGGCGTGCGCGCCCCGATCATGGTCGTCGTCGCGTGGATCTTCTCGTTCCGCATCTCGCCGTCCATCTCGCTCGTGTTCCTCGCCTGCGTGCCGATCCTCGCCATCGGCCTGTGCGGCCTCGCGGTGCTCGTCCACCCGGTGTTCGAGCGCGTGTTCCACACGTACGACGCGCTCAACAACGTCGTCGACGAGAACCTGCAGGGCATCCGCGTCGTCAAGTCGTACGACCGCGAATCCTACGAGATCGGCAAGTTCGGCCGCATCTCCCAGCGTATCTTCAAGGACTTCACCAAGGCCGAGCGCATCATGAGCTTCAACAGCCCGATCATGATGTTCTGCATCTACGCCTCGATGATCATGATCTCCTGGATGGGCGCGCAGCAGATCGTCGCCTCCGGCAACAACGCGGCCCTCGGCCTCACCACCGGCGACCTCACCGCCCTCGTCACCTACGCGATGCAGATCCTCATGGCCATGATGATGCTCTCCATGATCTTCGTCATGTGCATCATCTCCCAGGCCTCCGCCGAACGCATCTGCCAGGTGCTGCAGGAGAAGAGCACCGTCACCGACCCGGAGAACCCGGTCATGGACGTCGCGGACGGCTCCATCGAGTTCGACCACGTCACCTTCCGCTACTCCGCATCCTCCGAGAAGCCCGTGCTCGACGACATTGACCTGAAGATCGACTCCGGCATGACCGTCGGCATCGTCGGCGGCACCGGCTCCGCCAAGTCGAGCCTCGTGCAGCTCGTGCCCCGCCTCTACGACGTGTCGGCCGGCTCGCTCAAGGTCGGCGGCCGCGACGTGCGCGACTACGACCTCGTCACCCTGCGCGACCAGGTCGCCATGGTGCTCCAGAAGAACGTGCTGTTCTCCGGCACCATCACCGAGAACCTGCGTTGGGGTGACCCGGACGCCACCGACGAGCAGATTCGCCACGCCTGCCGTCTCGCGCAGGCCGACGGCTTCATCCAGGAGTTCCCCGACAAGTACGACACGTACATCGAACAGGGCGGCACCAACGTGTCCGGCGGCCAGCGCCAGCGCCTGTGCATCGCCCGCGCCCTTCTCAAGAAGCCGAAGATCCTCATCCTCGACGACTCCACCAGCGCCGTCGACACGAAGACCGACAAGCTGATCCGCGACGCGTTCCACCACGAGATCCCCGACACCACGAAGATCATCATCGCCCAGCGCATCGCCTCCGTGCAGGAATCCGACCTGATCCTCGTCATGGACAACGGCCGCATCATGGCCAAGGGCACGCACGACGAACTGCTCGAAACCTGCGACGAATACCGCTCCATCTACGAATCGCAGACCCGCGACACCGCCGCCGGCCAGGCCGAGCTCGAACGCGAGGCCGCCCAGCGCGCCGAGCACATGCAGCAGGCCGAACAGGAAGGAGAGAACCGATGAGCGACAAGCAGCCCTCGCAGAACCGCAAGCCCGCGATGCGCAAGCCCGCGCCCGGCACCACCAAGCGCATCTTCGGCTACATCATGGCCTACCGGTGGCGCGTCATCGCCATCGTCGCATGCATCCTCGTCGGCGCCGCCGCCCAGGCCGGCTCCGCCCTCTTCCTCCAGACGCTCGTCGACACGTACATCCTGCCGATGGTCGGCGCCACCGACCCCGACTGGGGGCCGCTGATCCGCGCCATCACGCTCATGGGATGCCTGTACGTGGCCGGCATCGTGGCCAGCTGGCTGTGGCAGTGGCTCATCGTCACCGTCGAACAGGGCGTGCTCAAGAAGATCCGCGACGACATGTTCGCCCACCAGCAGTGGCTGCCGATCCGCTACTTCGACACCAACGAGCACGGCGACATCATGAGCCACTACACCAACGACACCGACACGCTGCGCCAGGCCATCAGCCAGTCGTTCCCGCAGATGTTCGCCGCCGGCATCTCCGCGATCGCCGCGATCATCTCCATGCTGTGGCTGAGCGTGCCGATCACCGCGTTCGTGCTGCTGTTCACCGTCGGACTCTACTTCATCGTGCGCGCGATCGTCGGCCGCGCCGGCCGCTACTTCGTCAGGCAGCAGCACTGGCTCGGCGACGTCAACGCGTTCGTCGAGGAATCCGTCAACGGCCAGAAGGTCATCAAGGTCTTCAACCACGAGCCCGACACCCAGAAGACCTTCGACGAGAAGAACGAGGAGCTGTTCAAGGCCGCCGCCGAGGCGAACACGTGGGGCAACGTCACCATGCCTGTCGTCGGCAACATGGGCTACATCCTCTACATCCTCCTCGCCATCGTCGGCGGCGCCATGGCGCTCGCCGGAGTCGGCAACTTCGGCCTCGCCGGCGCGGGACCGCTCACGCTCGGCACGCTCATCTCCCTGCTCACCCTGTCCCGCTCGTTCATCAACCCGCTCGGCCAGGTGTCCATGCAGCTCAACATGGTGATGATGGCGCTCGCCGGCGCCTCCCGCATCTTCCAGCTGATGGACGAGCCGGTCGAGGCCGACTCCGGTACCGTCACGCTCGTCAACGTGGAGCTCGGCGAGGACGGCCGCACGATGCGCGAGGTCGACCACGAGACCGGCCACTGGGCGTGGAAGCGCGAAGAGGGCGACGACGGCACCCGTTCGCTCAAGGCCGCGGAGAAACTGCACGGCGCCGCCCGCGAGGTCGCGCTCAAGGCCAAGGAGCAGGCCGTCACCTCGCCCGACGGGCGCTACACGCTCCTCAGGGGCGACGTGCGCTTCACCAACGTGACGTTCGGCTATGATCCGGCCAAGCCGGTCCTGCACGACATCACCTGGTTCGCCAAGCCGGGCCAGAAGATGGCGCTCGTCGGCGCGACCGGCGCCGGCAAGACCACGGTGACGAACCTCATCAACCGCTTCTACGACATCCAGGAGGGCCAGATCCTCTACGACGGCATCGACGTGAAGAATATCAGGAAGCCGGACCTGCGCCGCTCCCTCGGCATCGTGCTGCAGGACGTCAACCTGTTCACCGGCACCGTGATGGACAACATCCGCTACGGCCGTCTCGACGCCACCGACGAGGAGTGCATCGAGGCCGCGAAGCTCGTGAACGCGGACGGCTTCATCCGCATGCTGCCGCAGGGCTACCAGACGGTGCTCGAAGGCGACGGCTCCGGCCTGTCGCAGGGCCAGCGCCAGCTCATCTCCATCGCGCGCGCCGCCGTGGCCGATTCGCCGGCGCTGATCCTCGACGAGGCCACCTCGTCGATCGACACGCGCACCGAGGAGGTCGTGCAGGCCGGCATGGACGCGCTGATGAAGGGCCGCACGGTCTTCGTAATCGCCCACCGTCTCTCCACCGTGCGCAACTCCGACGTGATCATGGTCCTCGACCACGGCAACATCATCGAGCGCGGCTCCCACGACGAGCTCATCGCCCAGAAGGGCGAGTACTACCAGCTCTACACCGGAGCCGTGGAACTCGAATAGGGAGTCGCCTCCGCCACACCCCGCCGAGGTGCCGATTCCCCTCCATGTCCGGTGGCGATTCCCATATTGGGCAGCGGTCCCGTACTTGGTGGTGGTTCCGGTACCCGGCAGTGGTTCTCATCCTTGGTGGTGGTTCCCTCACCCGGTTCTCTTACCCGGTTCTCTTACCCGGTGGTAATCCCTCACCCGGTGGCGGTCTCGTACTTGGTGGTGGTCCTATATCCAGCGTCCCGTTGTCCGGAGCACAGCCCATTGCTCCGGACAACGGGACGCTTGCGTTTGCTCAGCGTCGCTTTGTCGGGAGGTGGCAGCTGTTTCCCGGACAGCGGGACGCTGATGGCGGCTCAGCGTCCCCGGTTACGGAGCAATGGGACGATTCCCCGACAGCGGGACGGCAAAGCCGTAGCGGGGAGCGGGTCGATGGGCCCGTATCCCGACAATGGGACGGGCAAGCCGTGACCAGAAGCATCCGGGAACGGAGCAATGGGCTTGTCTCCCGACAGCGGGACCCGGGGAGTCCGTGTTCTCAGGGAGTCGCCGGGGAGTATTCCGTGAGCTATCCGGGGTACGGAAGATACCCAAGGTACTACCGCCGGATACTTCCGGCGTCGTCCTCGCTGAAATGTCACCCGGGATTGCCCGGAAGAGAGGCTCAACAGTTCCGAAAACCAAGCCCCGCCACCGGAACCCAAACCGTCGGCAAGGTAAGGCGGTGGTGTATCTCGATGTTCTCGACGCATCAGGGTTGATGAGTTATCCACAACACGCCCGGGGAAGGGGGCTCTGTCCACATTGCCGTGACGGGTTGCGGCCACGGACGGAACCCACATAGCGTCGAAACCATGAAGACACATGAAGGAATCAAGACGCTTCTGGACGGAGCCGAAGCGGAACGGCGCTGCGCCATCGGACGGGGTGACGCCATGCGGCACGCGTTGCGTAGGCGCCTGCGTGCCGGGGAACTGGTCTCCCCCTATTCCAATGTGTACGCGCGTTCGGAATATTGGAGCCGGCTTACGGTGGAGGAGCGGTCGTTGCACACCATCCGTGCGCTGGCGATACGCCGTCCGCGGTGGGTGTTCGCCGGATTGAGCGCCGTATGCCTATATGGACTTGAGCACGCGTACGATCTGCATGACGGAACGATTCACATCGCCTCGCGCAACGGTTCCCACAAGCGGGACGACAAACGGCTGCGAAGGCTGTACATGGCGCAGACCGGTCCGCTGTGGCAATCATCCGGCATCCTCATCACTCCGCCGGCGCGCACGCTCATCGATTGCGCGGTCTATCCGTTCGCCAAGGCGCTCGCCATCTATGATTCCGCGCTACGTCGGCGTCTGATCGGTGCGGAGGAGATACGGTCCCTGTCCTTGCGGACGAATTGTGACGACAAGGCGGTCGAGCAGCTTCTGCGATACGCTTCTCCGGACAGCGAGAACGGCGGTGAATCGTTGATGCGCGGCCTGCTGATCTCCCAAGGATTCGCGGAACCGCAGCTTCAGACGGAATTCGACAATCCCGACAACCCGGATGCCGCGTATCGGGTCGATTTCTGTTGGAGACTCGCCGACGGACGCATCATCGTCGTCGAATACGATGGCATGGCCAAATACGCGGATACCAGCAATCCGAACCGGGCCAGCCTCCAGCAGAAGCTCGATTACGAGCGGCGAAGGGAAGGGCATCTGCGAGAGCAGAACGTCAGTGGAGTGACGCATATCGTCTATGAGGATCTGATACGGCCGGAACGGCTCGAACGGAAGCTGATCGATGCCGGAGTCCCCAAAATCCGCTGACACCACGATGCAACCGGCATCGCGATACGGCCGATATCGGGATACGGGCGACACCGATACACGGCCGACCGCGATGTGACCGACATCGATACACCGCCGACCGCGATGTGACCGACATCGATACACGGACGGCACCGGGGCACGGCCGACGCTGAGACATGGCCGACACCACTCCGGTGGTGTCCCGTTGTCCGGAGCACGGTCCATTGCTCCGGACAACGGGACGCTTGCGTTTGCTCAGCGGCGTTTTGTCGGGAGGTGGCGGCTGTTTTCCGGACAACGGGACGCTGACGGCGGCTCAGCGTCCCCGGTTACGGAGCAACGGGATGGTTTCCCGACAAGGGGACGGTTTCCCGACAACGGGACGGTTTCCCGACAACGGGACGGGCGTCCGACAACGGAACGGGCGGCAAACCGTGGTGGAACCGTTACATGAACAGGGCGGCGCCGTCCTTGACGACGATCAGGACGACGATCGCGAGGATCCACACGAAGTCGACCATGAGATCGTAGTTGAGCCGGTAATAGGTGTCGAGGCCGCGCGGCTTCGACACCGCGACGGCACCGGCCTCGTCAGCTGCGGCCGTCCCATCGGCCGCCCCAGCGGTCGCTTCAGTGTCCACGCCGTCAGTCACGCCGCCGTCAGCCGCGCCGCCATCATCGGCCCGCACGTCCCCGGGCAGCCCCTGCACGACGGCGGTCGCATGGCTCAGCGCCATGAACTGGATCGTCGTGGAGAACATGAGCGCCAGGCACCACGGGCACAGCGCGTTGATCACGAACAGCGACTGCGAGGTCAGCCAATACGAGTACAGCAGCGCCGCCAATCCGCCGAGCCACGTGCATGCGGCGAACCAACGCGGCACGCGGACCCTCGCCAGTCCGATCACGGCGATCGTCACGAACACGGATTCCGCGGCGATGCCGAAGAACGCGTTCGGGAAGCTCAATCCGGCGAACTTCACGATCTCCGACTGCCAGGATTGCGCGACGGTCGAGCAGGAGAGCACCGCGTTCACGTCGCAGCCGAGCTGCTCCTTGGGATGCCTCGCCAGCTGGAGCGTCTCCGCGCTCAGCACGAACGAGACGATCAGCGCCGCAGCCGAGGCGAGCAGCACGACCAGATAGGTCCAGGTCGCGCCATGCCGCCATCCGTGCGGCCTCAGGTCGCGGGTGCCGAGCGCCTGCACCTCCTCCATCGTCATATCGTCCTCCACCTTCTCGTTCGTCGTCGTATCATCGGCCATCCGTCATCGTCCCCTTCCGCCATCGAATCGTCGAACATCGTCAATGTCTCTCGAACGCAACGCCTCATCGGGCGCATCGTTCCGGCCGGCCGCGCGTATTCGCGCGCGGCGCCCTCACCGCGTCACCGCGCCAGCGTCACATCGCCGACGATCGTCGCGTCGCCGGTGAGCGTCACGTCCGTGTCGCTCACGTCGACGCGCAACGTGCCGCCGCGCACGGTGATGAGCCAGTGGTCGACGCCGGTCTTCGCGCGCAGCGTGATCGCCGTCGCGCACAGTCCGGTGCCGCACGAGAGCGTCTCGCCGCAGCCGCGCTCGTTGACGCGCATCGTCGCCTCGCCGAGGTCGTCCGCGTCGTCGTCGATGTCGTCGATGCGCACGAATTCGACGTTCTGGTCGGATTCGATCGCGGGCGCGACGACCGGCTTCGTGACGAGGTCGAGCGCCTCGACGGTCGGCAGCGTGGAGAACGCGTCCTCGATGACGGCGACGACGTGCGGGTTGCCCATGTCGACGAACGTGCCGCGGGCCGCGCCCGGCGTGCCGGGGATCGTGACCTCGTACGCGTCGGTCTCGCCGCGCCTCCACGCGCCCATGTCGACGCGGAACACGTGCTCGCCGAGCCCCGCGACCTTCCCGAGCGAGGTGAGCGTCTTGACGCCGGCGCGCGTGCCGAGACGGAACACGTCGCCGTCGAACAGGCCCTCGCGCTGCGCGAACAGGGTGATGGCGCGCGTGCCGTTGCCGCACATCTCCGCCAGCGAGCCGTCGGCGTTGCGGTAGTCCATGAACCATTCGGCGCCGTGCGCTTCGCAGTCGGCGATCTGTTCCTCGCTCAGGTCAGACACGTCGCGCGGGTGGGCGAGACGGATGAGGCCGTCGCCGCCGATGCCGAAATGACGGTCCGTGAGGAAGCGCACCTCCTCCTCGGTGGGCTCGAACCGTCCCTCGCGGTCGAGGTAGACGACGAAATCGTTGCCGGTGGCGTGCGCCTTGGTGACATGCTGCGGAATGCTCATGCACGCCAGCATACCCGTCGCGCCGGCCCCGGGCCCCGCGCTGTTCGCCATGCGCGAGTACGCTGGGACGGCGGTGGACGATTGCGGACGCCGGACGTCACGTCCGGCGGGACAGGCCGCGCGACGTCCGGCGGAAACGTTCTACGGGAACGGCAAGGAGGATGACGATGAGTTCGACGGCGCCGATCGGCGTGTTCGATTCCGGATTGGGCGGCATCTCGGTGGTGCGTCAGCTCGTGCGCGACATGCCGCACGAGCGGGTCCTCTACTTCGGCGATTCCGCGAACGCGCCGTACGGCGTGAAATCGCCGGAGCAGGTGAAGGAGCTGAGCTTCGCGATCGTGGAACGCTTCGTGAGACAGGGCGTCAAGGCGGTGGTGATCGCGTGCAACACGGCCACGTCGGCCGCGGTGAACGACCTGCGCGAGGCGTACGACATCCCGATCATCGGCATGGAACCGGCGCTGAAGATCGCCTGCGACCGCGGCGACGTGCCCTCCGACCCGCATCACATCCCGCAGCGCGTGATCGTGGCGGCCACGCCGCTGACGCTGCGCGAGCGCAAGTTCGCGAAGCTGATGGACCGCTTCGACTCGGACAACGAGATCGTCAAGGAGCCGTGCCCGGATCTGGTGGAGATCGTCGAATCGGGGCGTCTCGGCGACCATGATCTGGTGATGCGCACGCTGCACGGCTACTTCGACCAGTACGACCTCGACCGCATCGACTCGGTGGTGCTCGGCTGCACGCATTTCGTGTTCTACCGCGACTACTTCCGCGAGCTGCTGCCCGAGCGCGCGGCCGTCATCGACGGCAACGAGGGCACGGTGCGCCATCTGGGCGTCGTGCTCGAATCGCTCGGCCATCTCGCGCCGGAATCGGCGGAGGGCGGCGTGGAGCTCGCGAACTCCGACCCGTCGGAGCGCATCGCCGCGCTGTCGCGCGAGCTGCTGCACGCGTGAGACGATAGGGACAAACGCAAGGGGGACTGACATGACGGACAGGACGGCGATGATCGACGTGGGCGGAGGATTCCGCGCGATCTTCGGATGCGGCGTGATGGACTACATGCTCGAGGAGGGCATCGACGTGGACATGTGCTACGGCGTCTCCGCGGGCGCCGCGAACATGACCTCGTTCATCGCGCGCCAGCACGGCCGCAACCACACGTTCTACACGAAGTTCGCGTTCCGCAAGGAGTACGCGAGCGCGGAGAGCTTCTTCAAGAACCGCAATTTCGCGAACCTCGACTACATCTACGGCACGCTGAGCAACCATGACGGCGAGTATCCGGTGGACTTCGACGCGTTCGAGGCGAATCCGACCGGCTTCACCGTGGTCGCCTGCAACGCCGAGGACGGTTCGACCAAGTACTTCGACAAGTCGCGCATCCGCTTCGACGATTTCGACGCGGTGAAGGCGTCGTCGGCGGTGCCGGTGGCGTGCGAGCCGTACGTGGTGGACGGCGTGCCGTACTACGACGGAGGCATCGCCGATCCGGTGCCGGTGCAGAAGGCGCTGGACGACGGCTACGACAAGGTGATCCTCATCCTGTCGCGTCTGCGCGACGAGGTGCGCCAGCAGAGGAAGGACCTCGCGCCGGCGAGGATTCTCGAACGCACGTATCCGGCGGCGGCCGAGCGCCTGCGCATGCGCTACAAGACGTACAACGACGAGATCGAGCTGGCGAAGCGCTACGAGGCGGAGGGTCGCGTGCTGATCCTCGCGCCGGAGGACCTGTACGGCCTCAACACGCTGAGGAAGAGCTTCGAGGGTCTGGAGATGATGTACCGCAAGGGGTATGCAGCGGCCGAAGCGTCGGTGAAGACGTTCCTCGCGGGCTGAGTGCGGTTCGCGACGTGTGCGATGCGTGTGCGATGCGTGGCGGGGCGCCGGCGGAATCATCCGCTGCCGGCGCCCCGCCACGTCGTATGGGGCGTTTCTCGCTTCTCGCTTTATTCCGCGTGCCGCCGCACGTTGGCGAGCGTCTCGCCGGCCGCGTACCGGCGCACGTTCTCCAATGCGATGGCGATGATGCGCCGTTCGGTGACCTCCAGGTGGTTGCCGCCGGCCACGTGCGGGGTGATGAGGCAGTGCGGCTCGTCCCACAGCGGACTGTCGGCGGGCAGCGGTTCGGGTTCGGTCACGTCGAGTCCGGCGCCGTGCAGCTGGTCCTCGGCGAGCGCGGCGGCGAGCGCGCGCGGGTCGATGGCGTTGCCGCGTCCCGCGTTGAGCAGCACGCACGTGGATTTGAGCAGGTGGAGCCGGCGCGCGTCGATGAGATGGTCCGTGCTCGGCGAGGCGGGCACGGCGAGCGCGACCACGTCCGCGTCGGGCAGCAGCGCGTCGAGTTCGTCGAAGCCGTGCATCTCGTCGATGCCGTCCGCCGGTTTCGCGGGGTTTCGCCGGATGCCGACGGTGCGTGCGCCGACCGCCTTGGCGAGCCGCGCGAAGTGCGAGCCGATGTCGCCGGTGCCGATGACGAGCACGGTCGCGCCTTCCGGGGTGAGCGCGCGGCCGAGATCATGCCAGCGGTGTTCGTCCTGCTGGCGCGCGTAGGCGGGGATGTTGCGCATGAGCGCCCACATCATCGCGAACAGGTGTTCGCCGACGGTCTGCCCGTAGGCGCCGGTCGCGTTGGTGACGGTGACGCCGTCGGCGAGGACGCCGGGCGCGACGTATCTGTCGACGCCGGCGCTCCACGTCTGGAGCCATTCGAGCCGCGGATAGTCGCGGGCCTCGGCGGGCGGGATGTTGCCGATGACGGCGGTGGCGGCGTGGCGCAGCTCGGCGGGGACGCGCGCCTTCCACGTCATCGTGCCGCGTTCGATCGGGTTGCCGACGAACTCCTGGCGCACGCCGGGCGCGGCGGATACGAAAGCCTGCCGCTCGGCGTCGCTGAGCGGCAGGCAGTTGATGATGGTCTTCGCGGGTTCGGTGCTTTCGCTCATACCGTCATTGTAGGTTCGTCGTCCGGCGTGGGCCGGGCGACGGCCGTCACTTGACGGCGTATGCTCCCTACTTGCCTTGGGTTTCGGAGGCGGTGAGCATGGCCTTGGTGACCTGCTCGTAGAGGTCCTGGTAGCCGCCGGGCGTGGAGGCGGGCAGTACCACGGTCTTCGCGTTGTTGGATTCGGAGAGCGAGCGCATCACGTCGAGGTACTGGTTGAACAGGACCACGTTGTTCACGTCGTTGATGTTCATGCCCACGGCCTGCAAGCTCTTGATCTGGTCGACGATGCCGTTGGCGATCTCGCGGCGGTAGTTCGCCTGGCCTTCGCCCTGCAGTCGCGTCTTCTCGGCTTCGGCGGCGGCCTGCGTCTCGATCTGGATGCGCTGCGCCTCGGCGCGCTGGCGCGTCGCCTCCTTCTCGCGCTGGGCGGCGTTGATGGAGTCCATCGCGTTCTTCACCTGCGGCGAGGGGTCGATGGCGGTGATGAGCGTCTTGACGACGGTGAAGCCGAAGCGGCTCATCTCGTTGCCGACGGTCTTCTGCACGTCGAACGCGACGTCGTCCTTGCGGGCGAACGCGTCGTCGAGCGTGAGCGCCGGGATGGCGGAGCGCAGCGCGTCCTCCATGTAGGAGCGCAGCTGGCCGGCCGGGTCGCGCAGCTCGTAGTAGGCGGTGGCCACGTTCTGCGCGTTGACGCGGAACTGGGTGGAGGCGACGACGGTGACGAACACGTTGTCGAGCGTCTTGGTCTCCAGCTGCACGTTGAGCTGGTTGACGCGCATGTTCGTCTTCATCGCGATGCGGTCGACGAACGGGATGCGGATGTGGATGCCGGCGAACTGCACCGACTGGAACTTGCCGAACCGTTCGATGATGTACGCCTGCTGCTGCGGGACGATGAAGATCGACGAGAACACGAGGACGAGGACGACCACCACGATCGGTACGACCACGCCTCCGAGGAGTACGCCTATCATTGTTGACTTCCCTTCTGTTGTGCCGTGACCTTCGTTAGTCACATGGCCCAGTACCGTCAATCCTACCAGCGCGCGACGCGCCTGCGGAGGAGTGCGCGGGCGGCGGTTCGGTGAACGATCGGTGACGCGGCGGGACGATGTCCGCGGCGCGAGGCACGTCGGTGCGCGGAAGGCCGCCGCGTCCGGGTTACGATAGAACGTATGACCGGATACGTTGCGCCCACCGAACCACCGAAGCGGGGATGGGATCTCCACTGCCACACCGTGTTCTCCGACGGCACGCGCACGCCCGCCGCGATGCTCGCCGAGGCGGGGGAGCGGGGGCTCGTCGGCATCGCCATCACCGACCATGACACGACGGCCGGATGGAGGAGCGCTCAGGAGGCCGCGACCGCGCAGGGCCTGCCGCTGCTGCGCGGCAGCGAGATCACCGCATGCGACGAAGGCGTGTCGGTGCACATGCTCGCCTACCAGTACGATCCGCGCAACCTGCACATCACGCGGCTGTTCGCGGCGACGCGCGAGGCCAGACTCAGGCGCACCGAACGCATGGTGGCGCGTCTCGCCGAGGACTACCCGATCAGCTGGGAGTCGGTGATGGCGCAGGTCAAGGAGGGCGGCAGGACCACGGTGGGCCGCCCGCACATCGCCGACGCGCTGGTGGCGGCCGGCGTGTACGCGAACCGTTCGGAGGCGTTCGCCGACGCGGTGAGCGCCGATTCGAAGTACTACATCCCCACGCCCTCGCCGACCACGCACGAGGTGGTGCGCGCGGTGAACGAGGCGGGCGGCGTGGTCGTCATCGCGCATGCGGGCGATCTGAGTCGCAACCGCCGGCTCCTGTCCGACGGGCAGATCGAACGGCTGATCGGCGAGGGGCTCGACGGGCTTGAGGTATGGCATCGCGGCAACCCGCCCGAGCAGCGCGAACGCCTGCTCGCCATCGCGAACGCGCACGGGCTGCTCGTCACGGGCGGCTCCGACTGGCATGGCGCCGGCAAGCCGAACCTGCTGGGGGAGAACCTCACCGACGAGGCGACGGTGCGCCGCATCGTCGAACGCGGCGCGATCCCCCTGTGGCGGTGAGGGCGTGCTGATTCCGCTCCCGCTGGCGGGAGCTGCCCCGTGGAACGGGACTGAGGGTGGTTTCGCGTGAGGGTGTGACCGTAAATTCCGCTCCCGCTGGCGGGAGCTGTCCCGTGGAACGGGACTGAGGGTGGCATGACGGTTCGCGTGTGACCACCCCCAGTCGGCTCCGCCGACAGCCCCCGCCTGCGGGGGGCGAAGAGGTGTGTTCGGTCAGAGCGCGCCGAAGCCGACGGCGTGCTTGGTCTCCGAGCCGACGATCGCGTAGCCGAGCGCGTCGGCCGGCACGATGATGCGGCGGCCCTTGTCGTCGGTGAGGACGACCGGCTGGTGCGCGTCCAGCGCCTTGGCGATGGTCTCGTTCACCTGGTCGGCGGAATCCTCGGTGCTGAAGGTGACGGTGCGCGCCACGTTGCGGATGCCCAGTTCGATGTCCATGATGCTCCTTTTCCTGTGTGGATCGTTCCCATGTGAGGGTATGCGGACCTGTGTCCGTCCCGCGTGCGGCCCTGCGGCCGCCGATGCTCCCATTGTGCCCGCCCGTGGCCTGCCGCCGCGGGCGGGCGTCCGCGATTACGCCGACGGCGTGGCGTCCGGATCGCCCGGCGTGGTGTCCGCGGCTTCCGGTGCGGCTTCCGGTGCGGCTTCCGGTGCGGTACGTTCCGCCTCGTCGACGTCCTTCACGTCGTCGGGGATGGTGTGCGCCTCGCCGGTGTCGTCGTCCGCCTCGTCCACCGGAGCCGGCGCCTCGTCCGCGGAACCGTCCGGTGCGTCGTCGTCCGTCTCGTCGGAGGTCACGGTGCCGGTGGACGCGATCACCGCGACGGACGGCGCCGCCACGACGATCGGCGTGACCGACGGCGTGTCGTCGGGGTCGGCGGACGCATCCGACGCGACGCCCGCGGCATCGTCCGCCGCGGCACCCGCCGCGACGCCCGTGACGCCGTCCGACCCCGGATCGGTCGATTCGGCCGCCACCGGAGCCGACACCTTCGGCGTCTCGTCCCCCTCGGACGGCGTGTAGTCGCCGTCCGCATGCGGCTTGTCGTCGAACGTCTCGTCGTCGAAGTCGAGTCCGGCGCGCGCGTCGCGCAGCGCGCGCTCCTCGCGTTCGAGCAGCGGGATGACGACCGTCGCGGACGTGTCCGTGGACGGTTCGTGCGGCGGCTCGACGGACGGCGCGTCGAACGTCCCCGACGTGATGACGCGCGAGAGCGGCTTGATCGGTTTGATCGTCGGCGGCATCGGCATGCCGTTCACCATGCGCGGGCCCGCATCGCTTCCGGCGTTCCCGTCGGCGACGCCGTCCGCTCCCGCCGCCTTGTCGCGGTCATCGAGCTCCTGCAGCGTGATCGTGACCGACGAATCGGGCGCCGGCATGTCCGGGTAGGCGGGACGCTGCGGCTTCGTCGAACCGGTGCCGTCGTCCGCGCCCGAAGCGCCC
>NZ_NMWT01000016.1 GCF_002860365.1 Bifidobacterium parmae | reverse complement strand
GGGTCGTCGGCGGCGCGGCGGCGCGAGAACAGGCGCGACAGCCATCCGAACGCGCCGGAACCGCCTCGCGACGCGCCGTCGTCCGTGCCGTCGTCGTCGCCGTCGTGCGTGGGCACGCCGTCGGCGAACGCGATGGTGCCGTCGCCGACGCGCACCTCGTTCGGGAACCCGTCGTCGCCGCGACCGTGGTCCGCCTCGTCGACGGGCCTGCCCTGGATGCGCGCGACGACGCGGCGGAACAGTCCGGGCAGGTCGGTGACGTGCAGGCCCGAGATGAGCAGCAGCGAGAACAGGCCGACGATCACGAACACGACGATGGCGAACGCGCGCGAAAGCCCCCAGGCGAGCGGCGAGCCGAGCGCGTAGCCGATGAGGCCGCCCGCGTTCTGGATCGCCGTCCAGTCGAATCCGGGCGTGCCGGCGGCGAGCGCCACGTCGATGATCGAGCAGACCGACCACAGGAGCATCACCCATCCGGTCATGACGCGCGGGTTGCCGGAGCCTTTGCCGGAGTTGCGCATGAGCCGGAACGCGACGAGGAACAGCAGGACGGGCAGCATGACGCTCATCACGCCGAACACGCCGGCGGCGAGCGCGTGCAGGAGACGTCCGAACGGCCCCTGCACGCGGAACCATTCGGACGCGCAGAACAGCACGCCGAACACGAGCAGCGCGAAGCACAGGCCGTCGCGACGGTACGCGGGGTCGAACTCGCCCACGCCGGAGACGGAGCGTACCGCGGACCCCAATGCGCGCGGCACGGCGAGCAGCGCGCGCCGCCACAACGGTTCGTCCATGTAGTCCCCCTCGTTCACCGGATCCATGCGACGGGTCCGCCCGTCGTTCGCGCCCGAGCCGGCGCCCCTGCTTCCTCGTGTCTTTGCCATAGCGCACTCCAATGTAGCGAATCGCTCGTACCGTGTCGCGCGCGCCGCACGAATCATCGTCAATTCCCCATACGACGGTCCCGGGGGACGCCCGGGAACGCGCGTCGTGGTCTATCATGGGGTGCATGACTCCAGCCGAACGTGCGAGCGCAGTCGCATTTGCACTGAAGAACTGCGCGTTGGATTCGATGACGCCGGGCGATGCGACGATGCGCGCCGCGGCCGACTACGAGGCGGGCCGGATCGACGTCGGCGCCCTCATCGACGCGGCGGACGAGGAGACGTCGCATGTGGTGGGCGCCGCGCGTCTCGCGGACGGCTCGCTCGACGACCATGCGCGCGACCGTGCGGCGTCCGTGTTCGCCCGCACCGTGCTGCTGGTCGAGCGCCCGTGGCGTCCGACCGGCGACCTCGACGAGCTGACCGCCATCCACCGGGGCCTGTTCGAGGGCGTGTTCGACGACGCGGGCCGTCTGCGCACGTCGGACACGTCGCGCGGCGTGACGAACGACACGGCGCTCGCCCGCAACCCGGAGGCGTTCTTCCCTGCCGGTCTGATCGAGACGGGCGCGCTCAACATCGCCACCGAGCTGGCGGAGCGGCGCAACCTTCAGGCGTTGGACCGCGGCGAGTTCACGCACCGGCTGGCCCACGTGTACGACGAGCTCGGCTACCTGCACCCGTTCCGCGGCGGCAACGCGATGACGCTGCGCATGTTCGCCTCGCGGCTCGCGCACGACGCCGGCTGGGACCTCGACTGGGGCCCGGTGACGCGCGAGGCGTACAAGGCCGCGAAGCATGCGGCCTACCGGGGCGACACGTCCGGCTTCGAGCGCATGTTCGCCGCGATCGTGCGTCCGGCGAATCCGACGCGCGTGTTCCTCATCGCCGGCTTCGAGCAGGGCCCCGCGCACTGACGGCGCCCTTTCATATCCGGATTCAGGCGATGTCGCCGAGATGATGCTGGACGTATTCGTCGGCGTGCGCGTCGATCGCGTCGTAGTCGCCGGCGTCGGCGTGCGCGATGACGGCCATCGCGTTGTCGACGAGACGCGGGTTCAGCGCTTCGAGCCAGTGGATGCGCGGGTCGCGGCCGAACCATCCCATCTGCTTGCGGGCGAGACGGCGGGTCTTCTGCGCGATGTCCGCCCAGGCGTCCTCCTCCTCGTCCCACATGCCGTCGAGCAGGTCGATCATCTGCTGGTAGCCGAGCGCGCGGCCGGCGGTGAAGCCCAGATGCGGGCGCAGGCGGCGCACCTCGTCGAGGAAGCCGTCCTCGCGCATCCTCGCGGTGCGGATGCCGATGCGGCGGTCGAGCTCGCGGCGGTCCAGGTCGAGGCCGATCTGCACGGACGGGATCACGTAGCGGTAGCGCGGCAGGCTCGCCGAATAGGGGCGTCCGGTGATCTCGATGACCTCGAGCGCTCGGATCGTGCGGCGCGGGTTGCGCGGGTCCATGCGCGCGGCCGCCTGCGGATCCTTCGCCTTGAGCTCCTCGAACAGCGCGGTCGCGCCCTCCGCCTTCTCACGCTCCTCGAGCCGCCTGCGCACCTCCGGATCGGTGCCGGGGAACGAGATGTCGTCGATGGCGGCGCGCGCGTAGAGGCCGGAGCCGCCGACGAGGATCGGGCGCACGCCGCGCGACTTCAGGTCGGCGATCGTGTCGCGCGCGAGCTTCTGGAAGCGTGCGACGGTCATCGTGTCGTCCGGGTCGATGATGTCGATGAGATGGTGCGGCACGCGCGCCTGCTCCTCCTTCGTCGCCTTCGCGGTGCCCACGTCCATGCCGCGGTACATCTGGTAGGCGTCCGCGTTGACGATCTCGGCCTTCTGGCCGGCTTCGGCGAGACGCTCGGCGATGGCGATGCCGAGACCGGTCTTGCCGGAGGCGGTGGGGCCGACGATCGAGACGACGCGGGGTTCGGCGACGGGCGTCCCGTCCTCGGAGGCGGGGGCCGGACCTGTTTCAGTGGCGCACATGGTAGGTCTGCCCCTTCCTCGGATCGGGATCGGCGATGAGGTTGTGGCGCCCCGCATGCGTGACGGTCGCGGTCACGAAGTCGCCGATGCGCGGCGTCGGCTCGCCCTCCGGCACGCCGATGTGGACGAGCACGCCGGTCTTCTCGCGTCCGGTGACGCGGTGCGTGTCCGAATCCTTCTTGCCCTGCTGGCCGGTGACCATCACCTCGACGTCGCGGCCCTCGAACGTGGCGAGGTTCTCCTCGGTGATCCGCTCCTGCAGCGCGACAAGACGCTCGAACCGCTCCTGGACGACGTCGTGCGGCAGCTGCTCCATGGCGGCGGCCGGCGTGCCCGGGCGCGGCGAGTAGATGAACATGAACGCGGACGAGAAGCGCGCCTCGCGCATCACGTCGAGCGTGGCCTGGAAGTCCTCCTCCGTCTCGCCGGGGAAGCCGACGATCACGTCGGTGGAGATCTGCGCGTCGGGCATGGCGGCGCGGATGCGGCCGAGGATGTCAAGGAACCTGGCGGAACGGTAGGATCGACGCATCGCCTTGAGGATGCGGTCGGAGCCGGACTGGAGCGGGAAGTGCAGCTGATGCATGACGTTCGGCGTCTCGGCCATCGCGGCGATCACGTCGTCGGTGAACGCGGCCGGGTGGGGCGAGGTGAAGCGCACGCGCTCCAATCCCTCGATCTCGCCGCAGGCGCGCAGCAGCTTGCTGAACGCGTACCGGTCGCCGATGCCGTAGCCGAACGAGTTCACGTTCTGGCCGAGCAGCGTGATCTCCTTCGCGCCGCCGGCGACGCAGCGGCGGATCTCGTCGAGGATGTCGCCGGGGCGGCGGTCGCGCTCCCTGCCGCGCGTGGTGGGCACGATGCAGAACGTGCACGTGTTGTTGCAGCCCACGGAGATCGCCACCCACGAGCTCACGCGGGAGGCGCGCGCGGCGGGCAGGTCGCTCGGCATCTGCTCGAGCGCGTCGGTCACCTCGACCTGCGGCTTGCCGGTGGCGCGGTTCTGGTCGAGCAGGCGCGGCAGCGAGTCGAGGTTCTTCGTACCGAACACGGCGGACACCCACGGGGCCTTGTCGGCGATCTTCCTCCTGTCGATCTGCGCCATGCAGCCGCCGACCGCGATCTGCAGGTTCGGACGGTGCAGTTTGACGCGGTTGTACCGGCCGACCGTGCCGTACATCTTCTCGGTGGCGTTCTCGCGCACCGCGCACGTGTTGAGCACGATCAGGTCGAGGTCGCGCGAGGCGACCTGCTCCTCGGTGGCGGGCACGTAGCCGTCCGCCTCGAGCACGCCGGCGATGCGCTCGGAATCGTGCACGTTCATCTGGCAGCCGAGCGTGTCGATGTGGAACACGCCCTTGCCGCGTCGGCCGGCGATGGCGGCCGCGTCGGCGGTCTCGACGTCGTATGAGGCGCGCTCCGCCTCGGTCATCATGTCTTCGTTCACAGCGTTCCATTCTATGGGACGGCCGGGTCACGGCATGTCCCGCACGTGGTATGCGACGCGGCCGGCGCAGGGATGCGTCGCGGCGGTTGGATGTTCGTGAGGAGATTTCCGGCAGGTCATCAGGTCGGCGCGCCGCCCGCGGCTATAATCGTTGCCGTGATACTTGACCGACATTCCCGATTGAGCAGCGCCGACCTCAAAGCCCGGTTGAAGGGCCTGAACCTGTCGGACAGCATCTTCACCGCAGACCAGATCACCGAGTTCGTGGACCTCATGCAGGTGTACGAGGGCGCGATGTACGAGATCTCGACGAAGCTCGAGATCCTCGACAACGAGTTCCAGGTGCGGTTCGCGCACGATCCGATCCATCACATGGAGCGGCGCCTCAAATCGGTGAACTCGATCATCGGCAAGCTGGAGCGCAAGGGGCTGCCGATCGCCGTCGAATCCATCAAGGACAACCTGTTCGATGTGGCCGGCATCCGTGTGATCTGCAACTACCGGGACGACGTGTATTCGGTGTCGAACTACCTGTCCGCCCAGTCGGACATCCAGGTGCTGCGCGTCAAGGACTACATCAAACGGCCGAAGCAGAACGGCTACCGTTCCCTGCACGTGATCTACGCGGTGCCCGTGTTCCTCTCCTCCGGCGCGCACTACACGCCGGTCGAGGTGCAGTTCCGCACGATCGCCATGGACTATTGGGCGAGTCTCGAGCACGCGCTGCGCTACAAGACCGACCTGCCGGACGCGCGGCTGAGCGAACATTCGCAGACGCTGCTCGACTGCGCGCGGAGCCTGCAGAACATCGAGGTGCAGATGCAGAACATCCACCGCGACATCAACGGCGCGCCGGTGGTCGAGCAGACGCCGAAGACCACGGACTGAGGCCCCTCGCCGGGCGGGCACCGGTACCGGCCTCACTCCCCCGGCGTCTGCGGAACGGTCGGGACCGCCGGGGCGGCGCCGTCGTCGCGGCGCATCCACCGCGGCAGCCGCGCGGGAGCCTGGGCGAGCATCGTGCCGAGGAAGATGAGCGCGCAGCCGAGATAGCCGCGCGGGGTCATCACCTCGCCGAGGAAGATCGCCCCGCCCACGGCGGAGAAGAACGATTCGAGGCTCATGAGCAGGCTGGCGCGCGTGGGCGGCACCCACTGCTGGCCGATGACCTGCAGCGTGTAGGCGATGCCGACCGAGCCGATGCCGGCGTAGACGATCGGCTCCCATGCGGCCGCGGCGCCCGTCCAGTCGATGGAGCCCTCCACGGCGGAGCCGAGCCAGCTGAGCGCGGCGGTGGTGCAGAACTGGATGAACGACAGTTCGATTGCGTCGATCTTGGCGCCGAATTCGTCGATGACGAGGATGTGCGCGGCGAACAGGAGCGCGGTGAACAGGAGCAGCAGGTCGGCGAGGCCGATCGACCCGAAGCCGTCGGTGATGCACAGGCAGTAGAATCCGGCGACCGCGAGGATGACGGCCACGCCGACGAGGACGCCGATGCGGCGACGGAGGAACACGAAGGCGAGCAGCGGCACCATCACGATGTACAGGGCGGTGAGGAATCCGGCGCGGCCCGCGGATTTGCCGTAGAGGATGCCGTACTGCTGGAGCGTGCTCGCGCTGAACAGCACGGCGCCGCAGATGCCGCCGACGACGAACGGGTTGGCGAGCGCACGACGGAACGGCGTCCTCCTTGCCTGGGCCGACTGGGAATCCGGTTCGCCACCGGTGCCGGTGGTCGCGCCGACGGCGACCCCGGCGTCGGCGCCGGCCGTCTCGTCGATCCTGCCGTTGCGCCCGTGCCGCACGAGCAGGATGGGGACGAGGGAGGCCGCGCCAAGCGTGAAGCGCGTGGCGTTGAAGAACAGCGGGGTGACCGCGTCCATGCCCTGCACCTGCGCGACGAACGCGAACCCCCAGATGAGCGCGCATACGGTCAGGCACAGCATGCCGATGATGTCCTGTCGTCCCTGTGTTCCCGTTCTTCCCATAGGGATTCAACCTACCGTGCGCGTGCGCGGATACGGGAAGGCCCGACCACCATGTGGTCGGGCCTTCTTTCGCGATGAACGATTCCGGGGATTCCGCCCGTCGCCCGGCCGTCGGGCCGGATCGGGGCGGGAACCCCAGCGCTCCCCGTCAGTCCCTGCTGCCGAACAGCTGAAGGATGTAGAGGAACATGTTCACGAAGTCGAGGTACAGGTTGAGGGCGCACAGGATGGAGATCTTCCTGATCATCTCCGGCCCCTGCGCCTCGTACGCCTTGAACAGGGCCCTCGTGGACTGGGCGTCGTACATGGTCATGCCGGCGAAGATGACAAGGCCGATGGCGCACACGATGCGCGTCATGCCGCTCACGCCGGGGATGAACGCGAGCACCAGCTGGGTGATGATAAGGACGACGAGCGCCACCATGAGAATCGGCCCGAACTTGAGCATGTCGAACTTCGTGGTGAGGCTGAACATGGTCAGGGCGAGGAAGAACGCGGCGGTGACGCCGAGCGCGATGCCGATCTGGCCGAGGTCGTACACCCAGAAGATGGAGCTCAGGGTGAAGCCCATGAGCGCGGCGTACACGTAGAACATGGCGCGGGCCGCGCCGACGCTCATCTTGGTGATGCGCATGCCGAGCACGATGGCCATGCCGACCTGCACGACGCACAGGCCGATGAGGCCGATCACGCCGGTGGCGGCGAGGAAGTAGTAGTAGGCGCCGGTGATCTGCGCGAGCACGGCGACCAGGGCGGTCACGACGAGGCCGATGGTCATCTCGCCGTACGCCTTGGTGACGGAGACGCGTTCGGCCTGCTCGTAGGAGTAGGCGACCTGGCCGTTGACGGTGGCCGCGGCGCCGCCCTGGCCGGCATACGCGTACTGGGGTTGCCCGTACCGCGGCTGGGCGTACTGGGGCGGCATCTGCTGGTTGTACTGGCTGTATCCGGCGTTCTGCTGGCCCGCGACCTGGTATTGGGGCGCGCCATAGCCGGTGTTCAACGTGTTGTTGCCCTGCGGCTCGTAGTTGGGATTGGGCTGGGGCTGCTGACCGAATGTCATGATCGCTCCTTCTCGTTATCGACGGTTCCCATCCTACGCGGCCAACTTGGCGTTGTCTGGGAATTTCAGCCCACAGCCCGCATCACAACGGTCGGGGGAACGGGGAAATGGGCGGCTCCCCGGCATCTGTCCGGTGGGACCGCCCGTCCTCGGGAACCGCGTCGACCCGAATCCGCTAGGATCAGAACAGCGGCACGGTGCAGAAGGCGCTGCCGGCGGCGCCGGTCGCCTCCTTGGAGTCCTTCTCCTCGCCGTTGACGATCACCTTGCAGGTGACCTTCTGGTCGTTGCCTCCCATGACGTCGCCGGTGACGCTCACGCCGGTGAGGTCCTTGGTCTCGTCGCCGGTGAAGGTCTTCGACCAGGAGCCTGAGAACTGCTCGGTGTTGCTCGACCCGCTCTTCGTCCAGATGACGGTGCCGTTGCCGGTGGCGGTGGCCTGAAGCTCGATGGTCTTCTCGGTCTTCTGCTCCGACGACGCGCCGCCGTCCGTCTTCGAGGAGTCCCCGCCCTGCGTCTTCTGGCTCGTGGCGGCCGACGACGCGGAGTCCGACCCGTTCGACGAGCCGCCGCCCACGGCGCCTCCGATGGCCAGTACGACCACGACGACGATGACCCAGAACCACCACTTCTTGAAGATCGGCTTCTTCGCCTTGGTCTCGCTCATGATTCCTTCTTTCTCGTTGGCGCGGACCCACCGTCCGCGGCTCTTTCCACCGACGCTACCGGTCCGTGGCCGCGACCGTCAGTGTACGAACGGACCTTTCCGCGTGCCCCATCGGGCGGATGGGACGGATCCGACACGGCCGCATGTCCAATGGCGCGGATCCGGGCCGCGGCCATACAGTGGTTGCATGACATACGCACATCCGCGGCCGGCGGCCGCACCGGCCGACGAGGTTCCGGTACGCACGAAACGGGCATGCACGTTCGCCATGGTCCCGTTCGCCGCGACGATGTGCCTGGTCCAATGCGCGTATGCCGCCACGCCGTATACGAAGGACCCCCATGGCGGCGCCTACCTGTGGATGATGCTCGCCACCCTGCTCGCCTTCGCGTTCCCGCTGCTGCTGACCGCCCGCGACAAGCATCCGGAGGCCGTGTTCTGGAGCTGCTGCGCCGCGGTGACGGTGTTCCCGTACGATCCGCTGCTCATGCTCATGGCGTTGACCGCGCTGATCGCCCGCCGTTCGGACCGGGCACGCACGATCCGCGCGGTCGGCGCGGGCGCGGCGGTGGCCGTATGGGCGCATCTGCGCGACGCACTGCACCCGGCCGAGGCCTCGTTCTGGCATGAGGTCTTCGCGGAACCGGGCACGGGCACGGACGGCGTCCCCATCGTGATGATGACCGGGGAGACTCCGATCGTCGTCACCGCCATCGTCGTCGGCCTCGTGGGCACGCTCATCGCCACCTTGTCCGGCCTGCACATCCGTTCGCGGGCGAGGCTGTCGACCGCGCAGGCGCAGGCGGACGCCGCCGTATCCCATGCGCGGACGCTCCGCTCCGATCTCGCGGACCAGCGTCTCGCCGACGCGATCGCCGCCGAGGCGCACGACACGCTCGCCCACTCGCTGTCCCTGCTCGCTCTGAACGCGAGCGCCCTGCAGGCCGAGGCGTCGCATCTGCCGCCGTCCGAACAGGCGACGGCGATCGCGCGCAAGGCGGAGGACATCCGCCGACAGGCGGCCGGCGCGTTGGACGAGGCCCACCAGATCATCGACATGCTGCGCCACCCGCAGACAGCATGGGAGCAGCTGGCCCCTTCCGATGAGACCGCGTTGACGCGCGATTCGCTGGACGATCTTCTCGTCGACGCACGGAACGCGGGCATGTCGCTCAACACGTGGATCGACATCCGCCAGCTCGGCGATCTGAACGATTCGACCGCGAAGACCGCCTACCGCGCCGTGCAGGAGGGATTGACGAACGCACGACGGCATGCGCCGGGGGCACCGGTCTCGCTGGAGGTGACGGCCAATCCGGAGAACGGCGTCCACGTCCACGTGACCAATCCGGTCGCCCCGTCGGTGTCGCCGCCGGTCCCGTCATCGGCCGGCTCCGTGGCTGGCTCCCCCGTAGCCGGCCTCATCGCGGCCATGGGAGAGTCCGATGCCGTCGAATCGTCCCCGCGGCAACCGGGCGCGGGTCTGCCGGGTCTCGTCGCGCGGGCGCGGGAGTCGGGAGGCGACTGCCGGTACGGCGTGGACGACCGCAGCGTCTTCCATGTGGACGTGACGTTGCCGTGGGTCTGGCGCGCACCGAACGAACGCCGGCCATGAGGACCGGCGCGCGGCCCGCGCCAATCCGCTCCGACACCATGGTTCTGCCATAGTATGGGCTTGTGAGTGAAGAACAGCAACGCAAGCGCACCGATGCGGAACCTCCGGTGCGGGTGATCGTCGTGGACGACGATCCGATGATCTGTCAGGCGATGTCGCTGATCCTCACCGATTATTCGGACGGCCGCATCATCGTGGCCTCGACGGCGACGGGAGGGGCCGAGGCGGTGACGCTCGCGAACGACGTGCAGCCGGACGTGGTGCTCATGGACATCGCCATGCCCGGCATGGACGGCATCGAGGCCACACGCCGGATGCGGGCGCTCCCCCATCCTCCGCACGTGCTGATGCTCACCTCGTTGAGCCCGTCGAACACGGTCGAGCGTGCGGTGGAGGCCGGGGCGGAGGGATTCGTGTCGAAGACGGACGCGCCCGGCGACATCATCCGACGTGTGCTCGGCGTCTGCGACGACGCGCCGCAGTTCAACACGGCGAGCCAACGACAGCTCATCACCGGACTGCACGCCCAGCGGCCGACCTCCCGACGCGACGAGGCGCGCGCCCTGCTCGACGCGTTGCCCGAACGGGAGCGCGAGGCGGTGGTCCTCGCCGCCGAGGGATTCACGAACGCGCAGATCGCCGCACGCATGTTCATCTCCGAACGCACCGCGAAGGCGCACCTGTCGAACGCGGCGGACAAGCTCGCGATGGGACGCGTGCAGATGGCCCGGCTCGTGGAGCGCGCCGACCTGCCGATGCGGCCATAGCCCGCCCATCCCGCCGGCCCCGCATCCGGCGTGGCCGCACCTCATCGGATCGTGAGGAACGAGACCCGCGCCCGGCCGGTCGCGGGCGAATCATGTGAGCCACGTCGCAACACGTCGGGCGCGCGATGCCCGCGGAGCAGGCCGCGCGCTGCTAGGCTGTTACGTGACAAAAACGAAAGAGGGTCGTCATGCCCCGCAGCGGTCCGCGGGCTCGGCCGAAGACGCCGGAAGGAACATGAGATGGGTATCAACGCCAAGGAACTGCCGCTGGGTGACGTGTTCACGCCGGACTACATCCTGTCGATCCCCTCGTTCCAACGCGCCTACATCTGGAGGCCGGAGAACATCCTCCAACTGGTGAACGACCTGCTGGAGGCGTGCAAGACGCCGGAGACCCCCTACTTCCTCGGCTCGCTCATCCTGGTGCGCGAGGGAGGCCCCCGCTACGAGGTGATCGACGGCCAGCAGCGCCTCGTCTCCCTGTCGATCATCATCGCCGCGTTGCGCGATCTGGAACGCGACCCCGAATGGATGACCCTGCTCGACCATCTCATCGTCGACCCGGGCGACAAGCTGCGCGGCATCGCCAACGAGCCGAGGCTCACCCTGCGCGAACGGGACGCCGCGTTCTTCCGCGAATACGTGCAGGAAGGCAATCTGGAGGCGCTGTTCGATCTGACCGACGAGGATTGGACGACCGCCGCGCAGCGCAACATCACGCGCAACACGAAGCGCGTCTACGACGAACTGTCGGGCCTGGACGAGGAGGAGCGCCGCGCGTTCGCCTCGTACATGGTCAAGATGGTCACGTTGGTGATCGTCACCACCGACGATCTGGACGGCGCGCACCGCATCTTCGACGTGATGAACATGCGGGGGCTCCCGCTCACCGCGTCCGACGTGTTCAAGGCGCGCGCCACCTCCGCGCTGAAGCCGGCGGAAATGGACATGTACGCCGCGCGCTGGGACGACGTCATGGATCCGCTCGGCGACGATCCGCAGTCCACCGAGGAGTTCTTCGCGACGCTGCACATGATCCTCACGCACAAGCATTCCACCGACAAGCTCATCGAGGAGTTCCTCGCCGACGTGCTGCAGCCGCGCATCGACGCCGGCGACGTGCCCGCGTTCATCGAAACGGTGCTCGCGCCGTATGCCGCCGCATGGCAGGTCATCGCCCACTCCACGGACACGGTCTTGCCGGACGAGGTGAAGTTCCGTCTCGAAGCGTTGAACGACTACCGCAACCACGAGTGGAAGGCGGTCGCCATGTGGACGCTCGTCCACTCGTACCGCAACCTCGGCTCCCCCGACGTGTCGCCGTTCGCGTCGCGCGCCGGCCGCGCCGCACGCGCGAACGCGACGGCGAAGACGCTCGGCGGCCACGACATGCAGCGTCTCAACGAGGTGCTCGCCGCATTGGAACGCGTCACCGGCATCGACACGCTGAACCGGGTGAGCGCGTTCACCCGCCGCGGGCATATGACGGCCGCGATCCGCGACCTCGACAAGGGGTATCCGACGAATCTGGTGCGCGGCCTGTCCGTCAAGGCCGACGACCGCACCGGCGCCCTGGTGCGTCTGCACGGCGAGATGCAGGGCGACGACGAACTGATCCGCCTGCTGCTCATCCGCGCGAACGAGCAGGCCGCAGGCGCGCATCTCGCCCGTCCGCGCCGTCTGAGCGCGCTGGCCATCATGCCGTTGGACATCGAACGGTCCGCATCGTTCGCGAACTGGACGCAGGACGACCACGACCATTGGATGTACCGTCTCGGCAACATGGCGCTCGCGCAGGGCGCGCCCGACCAGCTCGACAGGATCACGGAATACGGGAAGCGCCGCGACCGCATTCTCGTGCGCGTCGACTCGCGCCGGTTCCCGCTGACCGACGGGCTGAAGGACTTCAACGAGTGCACGCCGGCGATGCTCAGGCACCGTCAGGAGGAGACGATCCGGCTCATCGCCGACTATTGGCAGATTCGCTACGACGAGAACCATACGGATCTGACCGGGAAGGGCAACGAGGCGCTCGTCGAGGCCGCCGCGGCCAAGCCGGCGCACGGGTCGCGGCGCGTCACGATCCGTCAGGTCGTCAAGGCGGGTCTGCTCATCCCCGGCGAGAGGCTCGTCTGGGAGCGTCCGCGCAAGGGCGAACGCTGGTATGCGACCGTGACCGAGACCGGCAGGTTCCGTCTCGACGACGGATCCGAGCACGCCTCCCCCACGGCCGCGGCGAAGGCGGCGGCCGGCGGCAAGGCGAGCGGCGGCCTGGACGTATGGAGGCGCACGTCGGACGGCATGAAGCTCTCGGAGATCTGGAAGCAGTACCGCCAGCAGGCCGGCTGACGCGCGGAACCACCCCCACCCGCTTCGCGGGAGCCCCCGCCGGCGGGGGCATCGACCTCACCCGCGTACGGATTCTCGCCTCCCGCTGGTGGAGCCGACATACTCGCTTCCCGCCGGCAGGGGCATGGCGACGGTCTCACCCGTGGATTGTCGTTCACTGGCCTCCCGCTGGCGGGAGGTGGCGCGCGTGGCGCGTCGGAGGGTGGTCCGGCCGGGTACGACGCAGGGAGGGGTTGGAACCTGATCCGTTCCAACCCCCTTCTCTTGTCCCGCCTTGCGGCCGGGCATGGCCATATGCCGCTTACTTGCGCATGAGGTTCCTCAGCACGTACTGGAGGATGCCGCCGTTGCGGTAGTAGTCGGCCTCGCCGGGCGTGTCGATGCGCACGACCGCGTCGAATCCGACCGTCGAACCGTCGGCCTTCGTGGCGGTCACGCGCACAGTCTTCGGCGTGACGCCGGAGTTGAGCTCCTCGACGCCGTCGATGTCGTAGGTCTCCGTGCCGTCGAGGCCGAGCGACGCATAGGACTCGCCTTCGGGGAACTGGAGCGGCAGCACGCCCATGCCGATGAGGTTGGAACGGTGGATGCGTTCGAAGCTTTCGGTGATGACGGCCTTCACGCCGAGCATCAGCGTGCCCTTCGCGGCCCAGTCGCGCGAGGAGCCAGTGCCGTACTCCTTGCCGGCGAGCACGACGAGCGGCGTGCCCGCGGCCTTGTAGTTGAGGGACGCGTCGAAGATCGTGGACGGCTTGCCGGTGGTGAAGTCGTAGGTGTAGCCGCCGGGCGTGACCTCCTCGCCCACCGAGGCGAGCAGCTGGTTGCGCAGGCGGATGTTGCCGAACGTGCCGCGCACCATGATCTCGTGGTTGCCGCGGCGTGAACCGTAGGAGTTGAAGTTCTTCGGCTCCACGCCGCGCTCGGTCAGGTACCTGCCGGCGGGGCTGGACGCCTTGAACGCGCCGGCCGGCGAGATGTGGTCGGTGGTGACGGAGTCGCCGAGCAGGGCGAGCACGCGCGCGCCGTGGATGTCGGAGACCGGGGCAGGCTCCGCGCTCATGCCGTCGAAGAACGTCTGGCGGCGCACGTACGTGGACTTCGGATCCCAGGCGAACAGCTCGCCTTCGGGCACGTCGAGGCCCTTCCAGCGGCGGTCGCCCTCGAACACGGAGGCGTAGTCCTTGAGGAACATCTCGCGGCTGACCGTGCCGTTGACCACGGCGGCGACCTCCTCGTTGGTCGGCCAGATGTCCTTCAGGTACACGTCATTGCCGTCGGGATCGACGCCGAGCGGCTGCGTGGCGAAGTCGAAGTCCATCGTGCCGGCGAGCGCGTAGGCGATGACGAGCGGCGGCGAGGCGAGGTAGTTCATCTTGACGTCCGGGCTGATGCGGCCTTCGAAGTTGCGGTTGCCGGACAACACGGCGGTGACGGTCATGTCGTTCGCGTTGATGGCCTCGCTGATCTCGGGCAGCAGCGGGCCGGAGTTGCCGATGCAGGTGGCGCAGCCGAAGCCGACGAGCTCGTAGCCGAGCGCGTCGAGGTCGTCCTGGAGGCCGGCGGCCTTGAGGTAGTCGGCGACGACCTGCGAGCCGGGCGCGAGCGAGGTCTTCACCCACGGCTTGGGCTTCAAGCCCTTCAGGTGCGCGTTGCGGGCGATGAGGCCGGCGGCGACCATGACGGACGGGTTGGAGGTGTTCGTGCAGGACGTGATCGAGGCGATGGCCACGTCGCCGTTGTTGAGGTCGAAGTCGCCGCGGAAGTCGGTGGAGACGGGCACCGGCTCCTTGACGGTTCTCTCGGTCTCGTAGGCGGGGAGCGTCTTCTCGAACGTCTGCTTCGCCTCGGACAGGACGATGCGGTCCTGCGGGCGCTTCGGGCCGGCGATGGACGGCACGACGGTCCCGAGGTCGAGCTCCATGTACTCGGAGTACTTCGGTTCGACGTAGTCGGGGTCCTTGGCGTCGCCCCACAGCTTGTTGGCCTTCGCGTAGGCCTCGACGAGCGCGACCTGCTCGTCGGAGCGGCCGGTCAGGCGCAGGTAGTCGAGCGTGACGTCGTCGATGGGGAAGATGCCGCAGGTGGAGCCGAATTCGGGGCTCATGTTGCCGATGGTGGCGCGGTTGGCGAGCGGCACGGAGGCGATGCCCTCGCCGTAGAATTCGACGAACTTGCCGACAACGCCGTGCTTGCGCAGCATGTCGGTGATGGTGAGCACCACGTCGGTGGCGGTCACGCCCTCGGGAATGGAGCCGGTGAGCTTGAAGCCGACGACGCGCGGCACGAGCATGGAGATCGGCTGGCCGAGCATGGCGGCCTCGGCCTCGATGCCGCCGACGCCCCAGCCGAGCACGCCGAGGCCGTTTTCGGTGGTGGTGTGCGAGTCGGTGCCGACGCACGAGTCGAGGTAGGCGAGCTGGCGGCCGCGCTCCCCCGCCTTCGTCATGACGACCTTGGCGAGGTATTCGATGTTGACCTGGTGGATGATGCCGGTTCCCGGCGGCACGACGCGGAAGTTGCGGAACGCCTGCTGGCCCCAGCGCAGGAACTGGTAGCGTTCGCCGTTGCGCTGGTATTCGATGTCCATGTTGAGTTCGACGGCGTTGGGCAGCGCGTACTTGTCGATCTGCACGGAGTGGTCGATGACCATGTCGGACTGGACCTGCGGGTTGATGACCTCGGGATCGCCGCCGAGGTTCTTCACGGCGTCGCGCATGGTGGCGAGGTCGACGATGCAGGGCACGCCGGTGAAGTCCTGCATGACGACGCGGGAGGGGGTGAACTGGATCTCGTGGCTGGGTTCGGCGTCCGGGTCCCAGTCGAGGAGCGCCCTGACGTGGTCGTCGGTGATGTTGGTGCCGTCGATGTTGCGCACCAGGTTCTCCACGAGCACCTTCAGCGAGTAGGGCAGGTGGTCGACGCCGTCGAGGTCGGCGATCTTGTAGTAGTCGTAATCCTTGCCGGCGGCGTGGAGCGTCGCCAGTTGGTCGTCACGTAGGGACATGCTTCCTCCGAATCATTGGAACCGGCTGTTGCCGCCGATTATCCACTCGAAATGGTACGGGAACGTAACTTTCCCTCTGGCGTGTCGGCTTGAAACGTGAGACAATACGCCGCCCGCGCCGCGGATGCGGCGTGCGTGCGGCGTGAACGTTCACCTGCCGCGGCGGCGGTCCGTGCGTCCGCCGGAACGCGCGTCCGGCCGGCCGCCGGCGCGGCCGAGCAGTCTGCCGAGCGCCGTGCGCGACGCCCACGGCACGACGGCGATGCAGACGGCGAACACGGCCGCAGCGCCGGCGAGCGCGATCAGCGTGGGGGCGACGAGGTCGCCGGTGGGAACGACGAGCGCGAAGAAGCGTGCGACGAACGGGATGAACATGCCGATGACGCCGGCCGCGGCGAACACGGCGACGAGCGCACCGCGCCAGCCGTTCAAGGGGCGTGCGACGCGGGCGAGCACGAACACGCCCATGACGAACAGGACGATCGCCTCGGTGGCGCGCAGCGCGGCGAGGTCCGCCGCCGAGCCGGCCACGTCCCAACCCATGATGCGCGGCAGCGTCCATGCGGTGATGAGCACGGACAGTGCGGTGGCGATGCCGCCGGGCAGCGCGAATCCGACGACGCGCTTGAGGAAGCCGGGGATGTAGCGTCGCGTGTTCGGCGCGAGCGCGAGGATGAAGGCCGGCATGCCGATGGTGAGCGCGCCGATGTAGGTGATGTGGCGCGGCAGATACGGGTACGGGATGGCCGTGAGGACCACGCCGAGCGAGATCAGCGCCGAGTACACGGTCTTGACGAGGAACAGGCCGGCGACGCGTTCCATGTTGGCCATGACCTGCCGGCCGCGGGCGACCACGTCGGGCAGGTGGGAGAATTTCGAGTCGACGAGCACGACCTGGGCGACGGCCTTGGTGGCGGGCGCGGCGTTGCCCATCGCGATGCCGAGGTCGGCCTCCTTCAGGGCGAGCGCGTCGTTGACGCCGTCGCCGGTCATCGCGACCGTGTAGCCGCGCGCGTGCAACGCGTCGACGATGAGCTTCTTCTGGTCGGGCAGGACGCGGCCGACCACGTCGACGTCCTCGAGGATGCGGCCGAGTTCGGCCGGATCGTCGGGCAGCATGCGCGCGTCCATGATGCGCGGGTCCCTCTCGCCCGCGAGCCGCACCTTGCGCGCGATCGCGCCGACGGTGACGGGATTGTCGCCGGAGATGACGCGGCATCGCACGCCCTGTTCGCGGAACCATGCGAGCGTCGCCTCCGCGTCGTCGCGCACGCGCTCCGAGCACACCACCAACGCCACCGGCACCGCCCTCCGGTCGAGCGCGACCGTATCTTGGCTTCCTCTGACGAGGGAGCTGTCGGCATGGGCCGACTGAGGGAGGGACCCCCGCCGGGAACCGGGCACCGCACCTTGTCCGTCGGTACGCGCCCGCGCGACGAGCAGCACGCGGCTGCCTTCCTTCGCGATCGCCTCGACCTGTTCCAGCAGCGCCGCATGGTCGCCGTCCAACGCGGCCAACAGCACCTCCGGCGCCCCCAGATACCATGTCGTCGTGCGCCCGCGTTCCTCGTTCCGCCCCAGCTGGCGCACCACACCGGACTCCTGCCGAACCTTCTCGTTCCGCCCCCGCTGGCGCACCACACCGGACTCCTGCCGAACCTTCTCGTTCCGCCCCCGCTGGCGGGGGCTGTCGGCCGCAGGCCGACTGGGGGTGGTCTCTCCCGCGACCGTCACCGCGCTCCACTTGCGCGACGACGAGAACGGCACGCGCGCCACGACCTCGCCCGGCGCGTACCCCCGCTTCGCCAATCCGTCGAGCACGGCGCGGCCGGTCGCGTTCGGCTGCTCCTCGTTCGCGAGATCGTAGAGCGCCTGCATCGTCTCCCGCTCCCCGGCCATCACACCGTCATCATCGCCGGCATCGCCAATGCCGCCATCATCGCCATCACCGCCACCCGCATCATCGCCGTCATCCCGCAGCATGACCACCCGGTCGAGCGCGATGCCGCCGTCGGTGATCGTACCGGTCTTGTCGAGGTTCAGACAGTCGACGCGCGCCAGCGTCTCCACGGATTCCAGCTCCTGCACGAGCGTCTCGTGCCGTGCGAGCCGCATCGCGGCGACCGCAAAGTTGAGCGAGGTGAGCAGCACGAGTCCTTCCGGAATCATGCCGACGACGCCGGCGACGGCGGAGACGACCGCCTGCCGCCACTGCCCGGTGGCGAGCGCGACCGACCATCCGCCGACCGTGTGGATCTGGGAGATGATGAGCAGCACGCACAACGGCACGACGAGGAACGTCATGAACTTGAGGATCGTGTTGATGCCCTTGTTGAGATCCGAGACGGTCTTCTTGTACACCTTGGCCTTCGCGGTGAGCGTGGCCGCGTACGACCTCGCGCCGACGGCGGTGACGCGCGTGAGCGCCATGCCGGAGACGGCGGTGGAGCCGGAGTAGACGTCGTCGCCCTCATGTTTGCGGACGGTGCGCGATTCGCCGGTGAGCATCGACTCGTCGAGTTCCAGCCCCCAGTCGCGGATGATCTCGGCGTCGGCGGGAACCTGTTCGCCGGAGCGAACCCACAGCAGGTCGTCCATGACGATGCCGTCGTGCGGCACGGTCACGTCGCGTCCGTCGCGGCGCACGAGATAGTCGGAGGCGACGAGGATGGAGAGCCGGTCGAGCGTGCGTTTCGCGCGCAGTTCGGTGACGATGCCGATGCCCGTGTTGATGATGATGACGAAGCCGAAGACCGCGTCCTTCCACGATCCGGTGGCGAGCACGAGGATCATCGCCGCGAGGATGATCCCGTTGAACAACGTGAACACGTTGGCGCGCACGATGTCCTTCACCGAACGCGACGTGGAGTCCTTCACCTTGTTGACCGCCCCGGACGAGACGCGCGCCCGCACCTCGGCGGCCGTGAGACCGGTCTCCTTCACATCGCCGCCCACGCCAATCGCTGAATTCGCACTCATGCCCACTACCCTACCGTGCGTCGCTCCGTAGAATGGTTGCGTCAGCATCACCGCGACATCATTACGGCATCATTGCGCAGGAAGGGAGCGTCATGGCTATCCAGTCGACGATCACATTGAACAACGGCACGGTCATCCCGCAGGTGGGATTGGGCGTGTTCCAGACGCCGGACGGCGACACGACGGTGAACGCGGTCACGGCGGCGCTCGAAGCCGGCTACCGTCACATCGACACGGCGAGAATCTACGGCAACGAGGAGTCCGTGGGCGAGGGCATCCGCCGCTCCGGCGTGCCGCGTGGGGACATCTTCCTCACGACAAAGCTGTGGAACGACGACATCCGCGCGCACCGCGCGAAGGACGCGTTCCAGGAAAGCCTCGACCGTCTGGGCGTCGACTACGTCGACCTGTATCTCATCCACTGGCCGGCGGACGGCTGGCGGCAGGCGTGGAGCGATATGCAGGAGATCTACGCCTCCGGCCGCGCGAAGGCGATCGGCGTGAGCAACTTCCAGCGCCATCATCTCGAAGAGCTGCTGAAGGACAGCGACGTGACGCCCGCGGCCGACCAGATCGAATCGTCGCCGCAGTTCGCGAACCAGGAGCTCGTCGACTTCGCGCACGGCCTCGGCATCGCCGTCGAGGCGTGGAGCCCGCTCGGCGGCACCGGCGGCACGCTGCTCGCCGACCCGCGTCTGGCCGAGATCGGCGCGAAGTACGGCAAGTCGGCGGCGCAGGTCGTCATCCGCTGGCATATCCAGCGCGGCGTGGTCGTCCTGCCGAAGTCCACGCACGCCGACCGCATCCGCCAGAACTTCGACGTGTTCGACTTCAACCTGACCGCCGCCGACATGGCCGCCGTCAGCGCGCTGGAGACCGGCCGCCGCAACGGCGCCGACCCGGACGATTTCGATTTCTGATGATGTGAGCGCCATGGTGGTACGGCTTTAATCGCATCAATTTGGTGGTGTGGGGCCGACTTGTCGAGGAGTCGGCCCCACACCATCGATTCCCCAGAATGACTGGTTAACCCCTTTGCTGACCTGAAAGACTGCCCCGCCGGTTTTCAGTGAGCTTCATTAATTATGTTTTCATTGCAATGATGCCGGTTCATTATTTTCTCAGGATTCGTTGATTACCGACGGTTTCGCTATTCTCAGGGGCTATCATGCCCGAATCGCATCCGATCCACAAATACCATAACGAACCACTGAAACGGCTTTGAACAGCAAGATGAGCGAGTAGCCATTATTGCGCACAAACGGCCATTTGTTGGAGTTGCTGATGGCGAAATATTGTGACGTTGTTGATTCCATTGACACATATGGTTGCATCGAAGACTTGGGCACAGTAGTTGGTGGTGCAACTCCATCAAAAAAGCGAAAAGAGTATTTTGCGGACTCCGGCATTAGCTGGATAACGCCTAAAGATCTTTCTAATGCAACAAATTTATTCATTGGGCATGGCGCAACGGATATTACCGACGCTGGCTATCAATCCTGTAGTACAAAATTGATGCCTGCTGGTTCGGTCTTATTTAGCTCGCGCGCTCCAGTTGGATATGTTGCAATCGCAGCGAAAGAGGTATGCACTAACCAGGGCTTTAAATCAGTTGTGCCATTCAATAATATTGGTACATCATTTGTTTTCTGCTTCTTGAAGGACAATGCAAAGGAGATTGAAAAGGCAGGCTCGGGTACTACTTTTATTGAGGTGTCCAGCAGGACCATGCGTCATTTTGTTGCTCCGATTCCTTCAGTCGAATGCGCACAATCATTCAGTTCATACGCTGAACCTCTACTGAATGCGATTAAGAACAACGAAAATGAAATCGCTGCTTTGGTGCAACTGCGTGACGCGCTGCTGCCCAAACTTATGTCCGGCGAGATTGACTTGTCGAAGGTTGAATTGCCTATGCCGTCAGCTCGAACTGCTCCAACAAATGGCCGTTTGCCTGTCAACAACTTTCTTTTCTGCGGTTTGCACTACACGTATACAGGCATACATGAATTAAGCGAAAGGCTCCACATGGTAGAAAGCAGTACCATCGAATCGATTTTACAGGCTATGCAAAGTGTGTTGGATGCGCGGCAGCTGAAGCAGCTCAAAAGCGTTCTCTCGAGCCAACTAGCGATGGAAGCACTTCCTGACGATGCAGGCGAAGCCAAAGAACTCCTCGATTCCTTTCTGGCAGCAAAGGAGCTAGAAGGGTGCAGCGAGCGCACGTTGCAGTACTATGAATCAACACTCGCATACTACATCAGCAAAACCGACATGCCCCTAACCAAAGTGGATACCGAACAGCTTCGTTCATACCTTACCAATTATCAAGCAACACATACCGTAGGGAAGGTTACGATAGACAACATCAGACGCATTCTGGCTACGTTCTTCTCATGGTTGGAGGATGAGGACTATATCGTCAAAAGCCCAGCTCGCAAGATACGTCGAGTCAAGACGCCGGTCCGCGTGAAGGAGACTATCTCCGATGAGGATATGGAACGTTTGCGCGATGGGTGCGAGACCCTACGCGATCTCGCGATAATCGACCTGTTGTCTTCTACCGGCATGCGTGTCGGAGAACTGGTCAAACTAAACCGGGAAAACATCGACCTCGGCGAACGTGAGTGCATCGTCCAAGGTAAAGGCAACAAGGAACGAAAAGCCTACTTCGATGCACGAACGAAACTTCACCTTGAAGAATATCTACGTACCCGCATCGACGACGATTCCGCTCTGTTCGTCGGATTGAGCGGAAAGCACCAGCGCATCACCATCTCAACAGTGGAAAGCCGGCTTCGTTCTTTAGGCAGAAAGCTGAGACTGCCCCGGATCCATCCGCACAAGTTCCGTCGAACTATGGCCACCAACGCCATCGACCGGGGTATGCCCGTCGAACAGGTCCAGAAACTGCTTGGCCACGTTAAGATAGATACCACCATGCAATACGCAATGGTCAGTCAAAGCAACGTAAAGGCGTCACATAGGAGGTACTTGGGATGACCGAATTCCAACTCGCGTCTATATGCTCTCGTCTGAGCAGCGGCAAAGGGATCCGTTCCAGTGAGCTCTCCGACAGTGGTGCATACCCTGTAATCGGCGGCAACGGAGAACGTGGCCGTACAACAACATATAACTTCGACGGTCAGTGCGCCGTCATCGGCCGACAAGGGGCGAACTGCGGGAACGTTCGATTCTTTGAAGGACGCGCCTTCATGACAGAGCATGCGGTTGTCGTTCAGACAAACGACAAAGCAGATACGCGATACCTCGCGTATCTGCTGTCGACGATGCACCTTGGGAATCTATCCGCCCAGTCCGCACAACCTGGCCTGTCAGTGAGAACTCTTGCGAAGCAAATTGTAGAGTTACCTTCGATTGCCGTTCAGCAGCAGGTTTCGCAGTTCCTCGCTTCTTTTGATCGTGAAATCCAATTGCTTAATCAGCTAAACGGCCATTTGTTGGAGCAGTTCGAGCTGACGGCATAGGCAATTCAACCTTCGACAAGTCAATCTCGCCGGACATAAGTTTGGGCAGCAATGTGTCGCGTAATTGTGACAGTTTCCTAATCTGCTTGGAATTCATATTTACTGCATTCAGTAGCATAGATAATCTATGCCCAATTGTCTTTATGATTTTGTCGTCGGGAATATGAATTGGATAGCTCAATGCATCCTTCACAGAAACTCGTTGCCTGCCACTACTTCCATTCATATGCCCAACCATATATTCAATGAAGTTGCTATTACGTACCAAAAAATAGAAAATTTCGTTCGGGATTTCATCTTTGCCAGTTAAAACGATGTACTCCGTCGAACCAAAGGCTACTTCATTCTCATCGAGATAATTGACATAGGATGCTTTACTATTCTCCAAACATGGGGTAATTCGGGCGAGAAGCGTGTCACCATTGGTGAATCGCATACCACCATTATATGCTTTCTGAATCCAGCCATTGGGATATGGCCCTGTAGTGGATAGGCTGCTCATATCAATATATTTAGCTATTGTTCCTTTACTTAATTGCCGTCGAGGATTACCTTCCGCTATATCCCCAAGTGAACCTGGGGTCCCCTCAGTAAAATCACAGAGTTTAAGTTTCTCGTCAAATATGCTTTGCCCAATCTCCAACAAATGGCCGTTTGCCTGAGTGAGGCAGGTAATCTCACTTTCAATCGGTCTCATGAATGCAACCACTTTATCCTGCAGTTCACGATCAGGAAGGTGAATTTCTATGCTCAAAAGTGATTTTTGACTTAATTTTGGCTGAGTTGAACCAGTTATATACGCCGATAAATCTAACTCGTTTAAGAGGTAGTGGAGATATTTAAGATTACATAACGCAGATTCACAAAGCACGTGCGCATGATTATTTACACGAAACTTTCCTGTTGCCCAGTTTGCAATAGGCTGCTTATTAGAACGTAGATTTTCCCCGTCCTCAGCAACTAGCAACCTGTCACCTTGGAAGGTATAATCATCCAAGTAATCGACTATGCCTTGAGCACCATAATAAGGGTAAATACCTTTTCTTTTTGATCTCTGTTTTGCAGATAACGGCTCCCGCAGCGCATCTTCAAGAACGACAACTTCCGAAAGTTTGTAATTCTTACAGCTCATATCCAATCGCCCCCAGATTCTTTTTGATTTCGGCTTGCAGTCGGTTGGACTCCTCGAAACATTTGGCAAGTTCACCGGTCAGACGCTTCATCTTCTCGTCAAACGGCTCGTCGTCCCCTTCCTGTTCGGCGATGCCGACATAGCGGCCGGGCGTGAGGATATAGTCCTGCTTGGCAATATCTTCAATGGAGACCGCCGCACTGAAGCCTTTCTCCTCTTCCAATGCTCCGTCACGGAATGCGTCGAACATGGACGCGATTTTTTGGATATCTTCATCGGTAAGCGTGCGCTGCGAGCGGCTGATCATCGTGCCCATGTTGCGGGCGTCCACAAACAATGTCTTGGCATCCGTGGGGCGTCCTTTACGCAGGAACCACAGGCATACCGGGATCTGTGTGGAGAAGAACAGCTGTGTCGGCATGGCGACGATGCCTTCCACCAATCCGGCGTTGACGATGTTCTTGCGGATTTCGCCCTCGTTATTCGTCTGCGAAGACAGCGAGCCATTGGCGAGCACCAGACCGATACGACCGGAGACGGAAAGATGATGAATCATATGCTGCATCCACGCGAAGTTCGCGTTGCCCTCGGGCGGTACTCCATACTCCCAGCGCGGATCGTCCTTGAGCTTGTCTCCGCCCCAATCGGAAAGGTTGAATGGCGGGTTGGCCAGAATATAGTCGAATCGTTCGGTGCGATGCAAATCGTTGAAGAATGTGTCGTCGTTCTTCGGGCCAAGGTCAGCATCGATTCCACGGATGGCGAGATTCATCATGGCCATCTTCCACGTTGTCGGGTTCGACTCCTGTCCGTAGACGGAGATGTTGTTGATATTGCCCTGATGGTTGCGCACGAACTCTGCCGACTGCACGAACATGCCGCCCGAACCACACGCCGGGTCATAGACACGACCCTTGAACGGCTCAATCACATTGACCAGTGTCTTCACCACGCACTTCGGCGTATAGAATTCGCCGGCGTTCTTACCTTCCTGTGCAGCGAACTGTGACAGGCAGTATTCGTAGGTGCGGCCGAGTAGATCATGCGTATCGCCGCTTTCGGCCATCTTCACATTGGTGAACAGATCAACCACTTCCCCGAGCCGGCGCTTGTCCAATTCCGGCCGGGCGAAGTTCTTGGGCAGGATGCCCTTGAGCTTCTTGTTCTCCTGCTCGATGAGCCTCATCGACTCATCGATGACCTTACCGACTTCAGGCGTATGGGCGGCGGTAGCCACGGTCTCCCAGCGAGCCTCCTTGGGCACCCAGAAGATGTTCTCGGAAGTGTATTCGTCGCGATCCTCCTCGAAGCCCTCTCCCTCTTCCACAAGCTCGGCGTGCTTGGCCTCGAAGTTATCCGAAATGTACTTGAGGAAGATCAGACCCAGCACGACGTTCTTGTATTCGGAGGCGTCAATGTTGCCACGCAGCTTGCAGGCCGCGTCCCAGATCTGTTCCTCGAATCCAAGAGCCTTGGTACTTGTTTTCTTTGCCATGAATCAGTTACCCTCTCCATAATCAACCCATAGTTCGCATTGCTGCATCACCGTATCAATGGCTTCCGGCACCTCATCCGGCGGGTACTTGTGCCGCTTCAGCAATCGCTTGATCGCACGACGCATGCGCGCGCGGGCGTCGTCTTTCTTCTGCCAGTCTATCGTGCGGTTCCTGCGCAACGTATCGGTCAACTCCCGCGTGATGGCGACCAGCTCGTCGTTCTCGTAGAAATCCTTGATTGCCTGTGGCTTGGTAAGCGCATCGTAGAAAGCGAGTTCTTCCTCATCGAGACCAAGCTTCCTGCCCTCCTCTCGCGCCGCCATGATCTCCTTGGCCATGTCCAGCAGTTGTTGGATGACCTCGGCGTTGGTGAGCATGCCGTTGAGATAGGCATTCACCGATTTCTGCAGCATCTCCGAGAATTTGCCGGCCTGGACTACGCTCTTCTTCCGATAGGCCTTGACCTGGTCGTCGATCAGCTTGCGAAGAAGCTCCACCGCCAGATTCTTCTGCTTCATCTGCGCGACTTCGGCAAGGAATGACTCGTCGAACAACGAGACTTCCACGGTGCGATCCTCGAACAGGTTGATGACGCCCTCATTGTGCACGCCCTGTTCCACGATTGCGGCGATCTGCTTGTTGATTTCCTTGAGGGACATCCGCGGGTTGCCGGGATTAACGTTCAACACTTTGAGCATCTGCGTGCGCAGCACGTCGATATATGCTTCCTCAATTTTCAGCTCGTCGGGAACCATGCTGCGGCACAAGCCGAATGCCTGGGCCATCTCCTTGGCGCATTTGATGAAGTCCTTGCGGTCCTTCTCCCGTTCCGGGGCAAGCAGATAATCGGCCCCATCCGCGATGGCTTCGGCCATCTGCTCGGCGGAACTGGTATGGATTCGATCCTGATACGACAATCCGTGCAGGAAGTCCCGGCACGCGCTCAGCTTGTCGAGGAACAGCGGGTACGCGGTGTCGGCCACGTTCATGTCGCCATACCGTTCACGATCACGCTTGGTGTAGTCGCGCATCGCACGTTTCAGGGCACCCGCGATGCCGATGTAATCGACGATCAGGCCGCCTTCCTTGCCCTTGTACACTCGGTTCACTCGGGCCACGGCCTGCATGAGGTTGTGGCCCTTCATGGGCTTGTACACGTACATCGTGGACAACGACGGCACATCAAATCCGGTCAGCCACATATCCACCACGATGGCGATCTTGAACGGACTGTCATCGTCCTTGAACTCCTTGGCCAGCTCCACCTTATGGGCCTTGTTGCCGATAACTCGGTGCCATTCCTCCGGATCCTGATTGGAAGAGGTCATGACCACATGCACTTTGTCTGCCCACTGCGGGCGCAGTTCAAGGAACTTCTCGTACATGCGCATGGCGATGGTTCGTGAATAGGCAACGACCAGCGCCTTGCCGGTAAGTTCGTCCGCGCGGTTTCCCTCGTAATGCTTCACAATGTCACGACACAGGGAATCAATGGTCTCCGGAGCCCCAAGGATACTGTCCATCGTCGCCAGATCATGTTTGCTGCGATCAATGGCCAGCTCATCGACATCATCCGCGATATTCTCATACTTCTCATCCAGTTCACGGAGCACGTTCTCATCCAGCTTGAGCGAGACCACACGACTCTCATAGAATACAGGACGTGTGGCACCATCCTCCACTGATTGGGTCATGTCGTACACATCCACGTAATCGCCGAATATCTCACGCGTGGACTTGTCCTGCGTCTCGATCGGAGTGCCGGTAAAGCCGATGTATGATGCGTTCGGAAGCGCCTGACGCACTTTCAGCGCATCGCCCACTGAATGCGTGCCATCCGCGTGGAATTTCACTTCCAGCCCATACTGGCTGCGATGCGCTTCATCGGCCATGACCACGATGTTGCGGCGTTCGGACAACGGTTCATCGGATTCACTGAACTTCTGCATCGTCGTGAAGACGATGCCGTTCGCTTGACGATTGTCCAGAAGCTCGATGAGGTTGTCACGACTCATCGCCTGCTGCGGCCGCTGACGCAGGAAATCAGCACATTTGGCGAATTGGCTATACAGCTGGCCGTCCAAGTCCGTGCGATCGGTGGTCACCACAATCGTCGGACTATTCACTTGTTCGGCCAACAGGTGAGCGTAGAACACCATCGACAGTGATTTGCCAGAACCCTGCGTATGCCAGAACACGCCGGCCTTGCCATCACCGCTCATGGCATGCAGGGTACTTTCGACTGCCTTATGGACACCGAAATACTGATGGTATGCGGCAAGAATCTTTGCGGTTCCGTCCTCGGATTTGGAGAAGCAGATGAAGTTGCGCAGGATGTCAAGCAGTCGTTCTTTCGGGAACATGCCATCAAGAAGGGTGGTCCATCGGACGGTAATCTTATTGGCGATCTTGGCGTAATCACCATCAGCGGTCTTCCATTGCATGAAGCGATCCTCATTGGCCGTGATGGTGCCCACGCGTGTATCGCTCATATCGGTCATGACGCAGAACGCGTTGTAAGCGAACAATGAGGGTATGACATTCATATAGTTGCGTAGCTGCAAGTAGGCATCCGAGGCGTCCACGTTCTCGCGGGACGGCGATTTCAACTCGAACACCACCAGCGGCATGCCGTTCACGAACACGATCACATCGGGACGTTTCTCCTCGTACTCGACATACGTCCACTGGTTGACCACGTTGAATACATTGCTTTCCGGATGCTCAAAATCCAAGATTCGCACATGATCAGTGTCCATCTTTTCCCCATCAAAGAAAGACACTTCAACACCGGACTGGAGATAATCCATGAACTGGATATTCCGAGACAGAAGATCCACACCTTCGATATCCGAAATCTTTCGCATCGCTTCAGCGAGCGCAGCGGAATGGGCTTTGGGATTTATTCGACGAAGGCAATCCTCCAGTACGCCAGGTAGCAAGGCATCACGATATGACTCATCGATGCGCGTCACGTTTGGTCCATACAGCCACTCATAACCCATGGCCCGCAGATGTTGGATAACCGCTTGCTCAAATGCCGCCTCGTCAAACACGGATACTGTTCTGTCCGCATCCAAATCCGCGGAATTGGCAATGCATGACGTCGAAGTCCCTTGGCTCGTTGCGGCAATCATTGCGGGCATTCGCTTATTGACCATGGATGCACTCCTCGACGACGCTCCAGAAAGCACCGAATTGCTTTCATCTGTGCAGAATGGCGACCATTCGAAAAATGACGCCATTCTGTCGCTTCCTTGCTACTACTGTAGCGTAGCATCCTTGCTGAGTTTGCCGATGGCCAGTGGTTCAGAGCGCATCGAAATAATCATCCATATCGTCGACGGACTTGAAGGAGTGGGTGTATTCGCCGTTCAACGCCTGACGTCGCGCCGCCGCGTTGCGCAGCTCCTTGACTTCTTCCTCCAATTCCCGGAAATGACGGTAGTCATGCTCGTTGATGATGCAATACACGGGCTCGTTGTTGCGGAGCACGGTGACGGGCGTGTCGTCCGCGACCTTCGCGAACTCGGCGCTCGCGGTGCCGCGGCCGAAGCGGCCGACGGGAACCAAAGTATCCACGGGGACGATCAGCATAGCCATATCAAACCTCCATGTTCAGAACCATGTATATCTGCATGCTGTCACAATGAACCAGCACTGTTGAAGGCCCCTTCGAGATCACGCGCGATAATGGGCGTATGGAATCGGAATGGATTCTTCGGGCATATGACACCCACGGCTCGTTCGACTGGCCCCTGCTCGATGGCAGCTTGCTGGCCGTAGGCCGGTTCGAGGTGGATGACGCGCGCATCCGGCTTACGGGAACCAGGTGTCGTCGCGGATGACAACACGACGCGCCTCGCACGGCACGCCGATCTGTTCGACCAACTATTCCCCCACCCGACGGTCGCGATGGATCCGGACGGCCAATGGATCGCATTCGACCCCGACAGCAGACTCCTCCGTAGTTGAAGAATCCATAATTGAAGAGTCGTCGTGCAGCATGTTCCACCGGTTTGGCTCGATGCGGCGATGGTGACAAAGGTCCGTCCCGATCCGGTGCGGGGATTCTACCATCGTTCCAGCATGCGCTGCATGACGCCACTCCCTGAAGTCGGCTGAGCATCGCTCGGGGCCAGTGCGTGGCGTGCTTCCGACGCTCAGTCGGCTTCCAGCGTCGGGAGCGCGCCACGCATGGCAGGGAAGCGACATCAGCGGAGGTCTGGGCATCGTCGGATCGCCAAGCTTGGCACGGAAACGACGCTAAGCGGGGATTCAGCGTCGGGAGCATGCCATGGCTGGCATGGAACAGACGCTTGGAGGGCGCCCGGCGTCGGTTCCGTGCCAAGCATGGCGGAGAACCGACGCTGAGTGGCAGGTTCCGACACCGAACAGCAGATTCCGACGCCGAAGGGCAGATTGCACTGGGAAAAACGGCATGCGAACGATGCCTCATCCCCATCCCGTGCGGTTCCCCTACCGCTGCCTCACTTCACGGTGCTGACGGTGATCCGGCGGGTGTGGGGTTCGTCGTTGAGGATGGTCATGGCGGCGTCGTCGATCGGGGTGGCGTCGGCGGCGCGGTCGTTGATGGTGAGCGTGGCGGCGTAGAGGCGCTCGTCGGCGGGCGCATGCACGGGCGAGAGCAACGCGACGGGGATGCCGGCATTGCGGGCGTCGCGCAGCGCGGAATTCCAGCCGTCCGCGTCGGCCGTGACGTCGATGTCGGCGATGATGATGAGGCTCACGACGCGCGAGACCATGTCGTGCACGCCCTGCTGGGCGCGGGCGGCCGCGGCGGCGGAAGCGACGGAGCCATCACCGGAATCGGAACCAGCGGCGGAAGAGGAAGAGCCGGAACCAGCGGAACCGGAACCAGCAGAATCATCGGAAACCCCCGAGGCTCCGGAATCCTTCACCGACACGTACACGGCCTCAATCCCGGCGTCGGCGAGCGCGTCCAACACCACCGAATCGGCGGCGGCCGTGGCGGAGCCGACGACGCCGATCACCGCGTCGTCGCGCACCGTGCCGACATGCGCGATGGACGGCGAACGGCCCTGCGTGTCGCCGACCGCAGTGCCGCTCGGCGCGCATGCCGCCGGCACGAGCAAGGCCGCGACGCACAGGGCGCAGGCACCGATGCGGGCCGCCCGACTCGCCGTCTGACGCAACGCATGCGCCCCGACCATCAAAAGCGACGATGCGGCATCCGTCGTCATGGAATCCTCTACCCCAGCGGTACCCGAAGTACCCTCGCCAGAGGTACCGTCACCCGAAGCGGCGGCGTTCCGCGAGACGAAGCCCGCCGTCACGCGGCGTCCCCTCCGCGGCGGAACAGGGCGACCGTCTCGACGTGGTGGGTCATCGGGTAGATGTCGTAGGCGCGCACGTCGGCGAGCTCGTAGCCGAGTCCGCGCAGCGTGCCCGTGTCGCGGGCGAGCGACGTCGGATCGCAGGCGATGTAGATGATGGAGCGTGCGCCCGCCTCGGCCATCTGACGGCACACCTTGGCGCGGGCGCCGGCGCGCGGCGGGTCGAGCACGATGAGGTCGGGCTTCGCGAGATGCGCAGGAACGTGGGCGAGCGTGCGCGCGACGTCGCCGCAGCGCGCGTCCACGTCCGCGAGGTCCATGCGGCGCAGGTTGCGCTGCTGGCTCCTGACCGCGTCACGGCCGCCCTCGACGCTGAACATGCGCGTGCGCGCGGTGACGAGCGTCGCCAGCGGCAGCGTGAACAGGCCGGAGCCGGAGTAGAGGTCCCAGATGACGGCGTCGTCGCGGCCGTCGAGTTCGCGGCGGGCCAGGTCGATCACGTGGTTCGCGAGCGCGACGGGCGCCTCGCGGTGCACCTGCCAGAAGCCGTTCGCGTCGACCTCGTAGGTGAACGTGGTGCCGGCGACCGTGACCTGCTCGTTGAGCACGTGCGAGCCGGCGGTCAGTTCGCCGTCGACGAGGACGGAGTGGTTGTCGCGGATGGCGACGCCGCCGCGCGGTTCGGGCACGGCGAGACGGATCTGCGAGCCGGGTTCGAAGCCGCCGTCCCACACGTGGTGTTCGCCGGCCACGTCGAGCAGGGTCTTCGTGGCGAGCGGCATCGTGTCGAGGGGGACGCGCACGTGCGTGCCGCGGCGGCGCATCGACGGGCGGCCGTCCTCGTCGGCGATCATCTCGATGCGCGTGCGCCAGTGGAAGCCGCCGAGCGCCTCGTCGCCTTCCGCGCGTTCGATCGGCACGGCCACATCGATATGACCGAGACGGCTCAGCTGTTCGGAGACGGTGACCGCCTTCCATTTGAGCTGGCCGGGCAGGGAGACGTGCACGAGGTCGGCGCCGCCGACGCCGCCGCCCATGGCGAGCGGGCCGGCGAGCGGCCATGCGGGCGGGACACGGTCGTCGCTCGGTTCGATGACCTCGACGACCTCGCCGGTCCAGAACCGGTCGTCGCGGTCGTGCGGCTCGTCGAGCGCGATGCGCACGTGTTCGCCGGGCAGCGCGAAACGGACGAACACGACGCGTCCGTCGATGTGGGCGACGCAGCGGCCCTGGTCGGCATAACGTTCGATGCGGACTTCGGCTTCCATGGGTTCCTTTTCGATGGTGTCTTCTGCTGTCTTCGATGCTTGGCTCGGCTATTCGGTCGCTTCGCGGGCGCGCGCGGCGGCCTTGTGCCGGTGCAGGGGCGTCGCGATGACGAGGTAGCTCACCCAGATGGCCAACGCCCAGAACGGGATGCCCATGACGAGACGGGTCACGCCGAGCGCGGCCACATGGTCGGTCACGTAGAGCGGCACCTGCACGGCGAGACGCAGCGCGAACAGGCCCAGCCACAGGGCGGTGATGATCATGTACGCGCGTTTCAGCGACTTGTCGTCCATCCAGTCGCGGAACCATGCGCGGAACCGTTCGGTGGGCATCTGGCGGATGAACTCGATGACGAGGCCGAGACCGGGCACGCGCACGGCGAGCGAGACGGCGAGCAGCACAGCGTACACGCCGTTCGTGATGAAGCCGAGCATGTAGTAGTTGCGGGCCTCATGGCTCTTCCACGCCCAGACAAGGCAGATGCCCACGGCGATGAGGCCGCTCAGCGCGCCCATCACCGACTGGCGTTGGATGAGACGGGCGAGCACCTGCACGACGGCCAGCGCGGCGGATACGCCGATGGTGAGGTTCAGGTCGTTCGTCGCGATGAACAGGACGACGAACACGACGCCGGGCAGCATCGATTCGACGACGCCGCGCGGGCCGCCGATCGCCTCGATGACGGAGAAGTCCTCCCCCGCGCCGCCATCCGCATGGTCACCGGCCCCGGCGAGTGCGCCGAGACCGGTGCGGCCGCGTTGCGTGGATCGCTTGGATGCGCTCACGTCAGCGGACTTCGGAGAACATCGGGCCGCGCGAGAGCGTGGTCTTGACTTCCGTCTGCTGGTCCTGGCTCAACGGGCCGTCCGGGCGGGTGGGCACGTCCTTCAGGTGCTCCTTGCCCTGCGTCTCGTCCACGCCGTCGCCCTCGGCGGCGGCCTTCGCGGCCTTGCGCTCGGCCGGGCCGACCGGCGGATGCATGGGGATGAGGTCGCGCGGGGCGAGCGGCTCCTCGCCGCGTTCGACGACGATCTCCGAGAAGAAGCGGTTCAGCGCCTCGGTCTCCTCGGCGTCCGGGTCGGTGGCGGCCACGCCGGAGAAGATGCCGCGCAGCATCCAGCGGGGGCCGTCCACGCCGACGATGCGCGTGGTGAGGGTCTTGCCGCCCTTGATCTCGACGGGCAGGCGCAGCTCGGTGCCGAACACGCCTTCGACGGCGGAGGCCTTCTTGTTGGCGGCGAGGAAGTCGTCGCGCCAATCCTCCCACAGACCGAGCGTCTTCGGCGCGGCGTACGCCTCGATCTCAAGGCTGGAGTTCTTGTAGGTGATGGTGGAGCCGAGGATGGCGCGGGTGGCGCGGTTCGCCTTGATGCGCAGCTCGATGTGCTGCATGAACGGCAGATAGTAGGCGCCGAGGTCGAGGTAGTCGTCGTAGTCGGGCACGTCCTCGTCGTCCACGTCCCACGGGCCGCGTTCCTCGCCGCGACCCACGTATTCGCTGCTCGCCTCCGGCAGCGCCGCGGCGGCGGTCTCCTCGGCGGTCTCGCTGTCGGCCTTGGCGGCGGCGTTCGCGGCCGCGGCGGCCTTCGCGTCCTCGTCCTCGGTCTCGACTGCGGCCTTTTCGGCCTTGTCCTTCTTCTTGCCGAATCCGAACAGTCCCATGGTTCCTCGTTTCGTTGCGTTCTTACGGTTGCTTACGATTGCGACCCTGTTAAGCCTAACACCTTCGGCTGCCCGGAGGTCACACGTCGTAGCGGATGGTGAGGGGCGCGTGGTCGGACCAGCGCAGGTCGTAGGTGGGCGCCTTGTCGATCACGAACCCGCGCGCGGTCTCGGCGAGCTCCGGCGTGGCGAACTGGTAGTCGAGACGCCAGCCGACGTTGTTGTCGAAGGCGCGGCCGCGCTGGCTCCACCACGTGTACGGGCCTTGGATGTCGCCGGCGAGGTCGCGCATCACGTCGACGAACTCGTACTCGTCGAGCCAGCGGTCCACGTAGGCGCGCTCCTCGGGCAGGAAGCCGGCGTGCTTCACGTTGCCCTTGGCGTTCTTGATGTCGAGCGGCGTGTGCGCGATGTTGAAGTCGCCGCACAGCACGGCCTGCCGTCCGCCCCTGGCCGCCTCGTCGCGCAGTTCGCCCATGCGTGCGAGCATGGCGTCGAGGAAACGGAACTTCTGCGCCATCTTCGTCTCGTCGTCGGCGTTGCCGGCGTGCACGTACACGCATGCGACGGTGATCGAATAGCCCTGCGGGGTGGTGACGTCCGCCTCGATCCAACGGCCCGAATCGACGTCCTCGTCGAGACCGGGCAGGCCGTGGCGCGTGTCCGTCACCTCGAGGTCGGAGAGCAGGGCGACGCCGGCGCGGCCCTTGACGCGGCACACCTCGTTGACGCGGTGCAGCGCGGCCGGGCCTTCGATGCGGCCCGCCTCCGCGTAGTCGGCGGCGAGGCCGTCGAGGATCGGATCGAGCTCGGCCTGCGGGGCGCGCACCTCCTGCATGCACCACACGTCGGGAGTGTTGCGCCGCACCCACTCCTCCACGCCCTTGCGTTTCGCCGCGCGGATGCCGTTCATGTTCGATGTCGTGATGGAGATCATGCGGTTCACTATACGGGCAAGTATGACGAAGGCTCCCTCTCGCATGGAGAGGGAGCCTTCGCGCGTTCCCGGTCTCTCCCCCACCCGGCTTCGCCGGGAGCCCCCTCGTCGGAGGGGGCCTAGGGGATGGTGGAATCAGTCGAGACCGAGCTGGAGCTTGCCGCCGGGGATGGCGTCGAGCAGGTCGCGGGTGTACTGCATCTTCGGGTGGTTGAACACCTCGTCGGTGGTGGCGTGCTCGACCAGTCGGCCATGCTGCATCACCACGACCTCGTCGGCGATCTGGCGGACGACGGCCAGATCGTGGGTGATGAACAGGTAGCTGAGGCCCTTCTCGGCCTGCAGGTCGTTGAGCAGGCGCAGCACTTGGTCCTGCACGAGCACGTCGAGGGCGGAGACCGCCTCGTCGCACACGATCACGTCCGGGTTCAGGGCCATGGCTCGCGCGATGGCGATGCGCTGGCGCTGGCCGCCGGACAGCTCGTTCGGGTAGCGGGTCATCACGGATTCGGGCAGTTCGACCATGTCGAGCAGTTCGCGCACGCGCTTGGCGCGGCTGGTCTTGTCGCCGATGCCGTGGATGCGCAGCGGCTCCTCGATGGAACGGTAGATCGAGTACATCGGGTCGAGCGATCCGTACGGGTTCTGGAACACCGGCTGCACGTGGCGGCGGAACTCCAGGAGCTCCTTGCCCGTCAGGCCCGCGATGTCCTTGCCTTCGTAGAGCGCCTTGCCGGAGGTGGGCGTCAGGAGCTTCAGGACCATGTTCGCCACGGTGGACTTGCCGGAGCCGGATTCGCCCACGATGGCGAGCGTGGAGCCGCGCTTGACGGAGAAGGACACGTCGTCGACGGCCTTGAACATCTCCTTCTTGCGCGGGAGCTTGAACTCCTTGGTCAGATGGTCGACGACGATCACGTTCTCGCTCTTCTCGAGCTTCTCCTCGCCGACGACGTGGTGTTCGAGCAGCGCGTCCGCGTCCTCGCCGCGCTCGTGCGCGGAGATGATGCGCTGGGAGGCGAGCGACGGGGCGGCCGCGACCAGACGCTTCGTGTACGGGTGCTGCGGGTGCTGGAGCACTTCGAGCGACGGGCCGGATTCGACGACCTGGCCCTTGTACATCACGACGATGTGCTGGGCGCGCTCGGCGGCGAGGCCCAGATCGTGGGTGATGAACAGCACGGCGGTTCCGAGCGAGTCGGTGAGCATGTGCAGGTGGTCGAGGATCTTCTTCTGCACGGTCACGTCGAGCGCGGAGGTCGGCTCGTCGGCGATGAGCAGGTCGGGGCGGCAGGCGAGGCCGATGGCGATGAGCGCGCGCTGGCGCATGCCGCCGGAGAACTCGTGCGGGTACTGGCGGGCGCGGGTGGCCGCGTCGGGCAGGCCGGCCTCGGAGAGCAGGCCTGCGATGCGGTCGTCCACGGTGGAGCCGGTGACGTGCGCCTTGGCGATCGTCCACGCCTTGTCGTCGGAGACGCCGGCCTTGATGAGGTCGTCGGCGACGCGCCAACGGGTCTCGGAGCCGGGCACCCACTCGCCCTTGAAGTACTCCATGGACCTGGCGGCCGCCTCGTCGCCGACGCCGGCCTCGGCCAGCGCGGCCTTGGCGGCGTCGAGCAGGGCGGGCAGCTCGGCGGAGCCGATGAACGTCTCGTCGTCGTTGCCCTTGAGCTCGACGTCCGCCTCCTCGCCGGCCAGGGCCTTGGCGAGGGCGGAGCGCTTCTCGTGCGCCACGTCCATGTTGTTGGCGGTGAGCGCCTCCTTGACCTGCGTGCCGATGCGGTACACCGGGTTGAGGTTGCTCATCGGGTCCTGCGGGACGAGGCCCATCTTGTCGCCGCGCAGCTTGTCGAAGTCCTTCGGCTTCAGGCCGGTGAGCTCCTGGCCGTCGAGCTTGATGGAGCCGCCGACCACGTGGCCGGTGCCGGGCAGCAGGCCGAGCACGGCCATGGCGGACGTGGACTTGCCGGAGCCGGATTCGCCGACGATGGCCACCCACTGGCCGGGGTAGACGGAGAAGGACGCGTTGCGCACGGCGTGCACGGCGCGCTTGTCGTCGGTGGTGAAGTCGATGGCGAGGTTCTTCACCTCGAGCAGCGGGCCGTGGGCCTTCTGCATCTCGACGATCTTGGCATCGTTCGTGTTTTCCATTTGTCTTCCTACCTCACACTCAGGCCGTGCGGCTCTTCGGATCGAGGGCGTCCTTGACGGCGTCGCCCATCATGATGAAGCTCAGCACGGTGATGGCCAGCGCCATGGACGGGTAGAACAGCACCATCGGGTTGGTCATCAGGTTGACCTGCGCCTGCGAGATGTCGCCGCCCCAGCTGACGGTCGTGGTCGGCAGGCCGACGCCGAGGAAGCTCAGCGTCGCCTCGGACACGATGTAGGAGCCGAGTGACGTGGTGCCGATGACGATGATCGGGGCGAGCGCGTTCGGGATGATGTGGCGGAACAGGTTCCTCATCGGCGTGGAGCCGAGCGCGGTGGACGCGGTGTTGAACTCGAGGTTCTTCGCCTCCATCACCGAGCCGCGGGCGATGCGGGCGGTCGACACCCAGCCGAACAGGGCGAGCACGAGCACGACCTTCCAGATGGAGCTGGAGGTGCGGAACATCTGCAGCACGACGATGGCGCCCAGCAGGAACGGGATCGAGTAGAAGATGTCGATGATGCGGCTCAGCAGCGCGTCGACCCAGCCGCCGCAGAAGCCGGCGACGGCGCCGATGAGCGTGCCGATGGCTACGACGATCAGCGTGGTCAGGATGCCCACGGACAGCGAGGTGCGGGTGCCGTACACGGTGCGGGCGAACACGTCGCAGCCCTGGAAGTCGTAGCCGAACGGATGGCCGGCCTCGGCGGGTTCGAGCGAGTTGTCGAGGTCGCAGTAGTTCGGGTCGATCTTCGTGATGACGCCCGGGAACAGGGCGACGAAGACGATGATGACGATGAGCACGCCGGAGACGATGAACAGCGGGTTCTTGCGCAGCGTGCGCCACGCGTCGGCCCACATGCTCGTGGCGGGGGCGGATTCGTCGACCTTGTCGACGGCCTGGAGCGGGGTCTCGTCGATCGGGGCGACGTAGCGCTCCTGTCCGGGCAGCGGCTCGTATGCGGGGATCTTGGTTTCGTCGGTCATGATGTCCTTTCCTCCCTCGTCACTCGTAGCGGATGCGCGGGTCGAGCGCCGCGTACAGCAGGTCGACGATCAGGTTGCAGATCACGAACACGAGCAGCAGCAGCGTGACGATGGAGACGACGAGGTTGCCTTCGCCCTTGAGGATGCTCTGGTAGGTGAGGAAGCCGACGCCGTGGATGTTGAAGATCTGCTCGGTGATCATGGCGCCGCCCATGAGCGCGCCGAGATCCTGGCCGAGGTAGGTGACGACGGGGATGAGCGAGTTGCGCAGCACGTGGCGCGCCATCACCGACTTGTTCGACATGCCCTTGGCGCGCGCGGTGCGCACGTAGTCCTGGGCGATGTTCGAGGAGATCTCGGAACGGGTGAGGCGGATGATGTACGCCATCGAGACCGATCCCAGCACCATCGCGGGGAAGAGCAGTTCGGTGAACGTCGGGTTCGCGCTGGCCGTCACGGGGATGAGGCTCCACTTGACGCCGAGGAAGTACTGGCCGACGAAGCCGGTGACGAACGTCGGCACGGAGATGAGCAGCAGGGAGACGATCAGGATGACCGAGTCGTACCACTTGCCCTTCTTCAGGCCGGAGACGATGCCGAGCACCACGCCGAAGAGCGCCTCGAAGACGAACGCCATGACCGCCAGCTTGATGGTGACCGGGAACGCGCGCCCGATCTCGTCGATGACCGGCTGCCCGGCGAACGTGTTGCCGAAGTCCAGCGTGAACGCGTTCTTCAGGAACAGCAGGTACTGGATGATGAATGGTTTGTCGAGGTTGTATTCGGCGCGGATCTGGGCGGCGACCGCTTCGTTGACCGGCTTGTCGCCGAACATCGCCTTGACCGGATCACCCGGCAGCGCGAAGACGAGCGCATAGACCAGCAGCGTCGCACCGAGAACCACGGGGATCATCTGCAGGATACGGCGCAGAAGATATTTGCCCATCGGTTTCTCCTTGTGTCACGGACCGGCCTCGTCCGCCCCGGCGCGGCATCGTGTCGAGGGCGCGCCAAAGCGCCCGGCCGGTCGCTCAGTACCCCGTAAGTTTACCCCACGGGACGACACGAATGTTTCACAACGGTGAATCAAGGGAAAACGACAGGGGCGGAACCCGGATGGGTTCCGCCCCTGTCGTCTCGATCGCAAGGGACCGGATCAGGCGAGCGTCAGGCTCACTTGGTCAGCTCCTCGTAGACCGGCAGGTTCTGCCAGTTCATCTCGAAGCCCTTGACCGTGGTGGCGGCCACGCCGTTGGCGTTGCTGTAGTACAGCGGGATGGCCGGCAGGTCGTTGAGCAGGATCTCCTGGGACTGCTGGTAGATCTTGTTGGCGGCCTCGGTGGACTTGGCGGCATAGGCCTCGTCCATCAGCTTGTCGAACTCGGCGTTCTTGTAGTCGCCGTCGTTGGAGCCGTTGCCGTCGGCGGCCTTGGAGGAGTACAGCTGGAACAGGTAGTTCTCGGCGGACGGGTAGTCCGGCTGCCAGCCGGTGCGGAAGGCGCCCTTGATCTGGCGGTTGGTGACCGCGTCGCGGAACTCCTGGAAGGTCGGCATCGGGTTGGTGGCCGCGTCGATGCCCAGGTTGTTCTTCAGCTGGTTGACGATGGCGTCGTAGATCGGCTTGGCGCCGCCGTCGGCGTTGTAGGCGAAGGTGAGCTGGCCGTCGTACTTGGAGATGGCGTCGGCCTGGGCCCACAGCTCCTTGGCCTTGGAGGCGTTGAACTCGAGGTTCTCCTCGCCCTTGAGGCTGCTGGAGTAGCCCGGGGTCAGCGGGGAGGTGAAGTCCTTGGCCGGCGTGCCGACGCCGCCGAGGACCTTGTCGACGAGCTGCTGGCGGTTGATGGCCATGGAGATGGCCTGACGACGCAGCTGGCCTTCCTTGGTGTTGGTCTGGAAGTGCTCGAGGTTGGACGGGATGGTGAACGTCTGGGAGAGGGAGCCGGCCTTGTTGTAGGCCTGGACCTTCGGGTTCTTCTGGAAGGTCTTGGTGGCGGAGGCCGGGACGGTCTCCATCACGTCGAGGTTGCCGGCCTGGACGTCCGCGTAGGCGGAGTCGTCGTCGGTGTACACCTTGAAGGTGATGCCGTCGTTCTTCGGCACGTCATTGCCCTTGTAGTCGGGGTTCTTGACGAGCTGGATCTCCTTGTTGTGGTCCCAGGACTTGAACTTGTACGGGCCGTTGCCGACCGGGGCCTGGCCGAAGGCCTTCGGATCCTTGTAGAAGGACTCCGGCAGCGGGGCGAACGCCAGGTAGCCGACCTTGATCGGGAAGGTGGCGTCCGGCTGGGACATGGCGACGGTGAAGGTGTGGTCGTCGACGACCTTGAGGCCGGAGAGCTGCTCGGTGCCCTTCAGACCGTCCTTCTGCAGGTCCTCGAAGCCGGCGATGGTGGAGAAGAAGGAGGAGCACTTCTGGGCGTTCTTCGCGTTCGCCACGTAGCTCCAGGCCTTGGTGAAGGACTCGGCGGTCACCGGGGTGCCGTCGGTGAACTTCCAGCCGTCCTTGATCTTGATGGTGTACTGGGTGGCGTCGTCGTTCGGGGTGATGGACTCGGCCACTTCGTTGGAGGCGTTGCCCTTCGCGTCGAAGGACACGAGGCGGGCGAACAGCAGGTCGCCCGGCTTGCCGCCGCCGGTCTCGTTGGTGTTGCCCGGGATGAGCGGGTTCTGCGGCTCGGAATTGTACGCGGTGATGATGTTGCCCGAAGCGGCGGTGCTGGCGCTGTTCGAAGAGCCGCAGCCGCCCAGCATGGTCGCGACGGCGCACACGGCCGCGGCGATCGCGAAGGCTTTCTTCTTCATATGGATATTCTCCTGTTTCATCCGGGCGCGGGGGTTCCGCGCCCTGCCAAGCGAAGAGGGTTGGGAGGCCGTATCGTCGGCCAGCCAACCCCCTTGCTGATCGCGTCCCATTGTGCCGCAGGTCGGAGACGTTGTGTTACCGAATTGCGAAAATTCGGTGAACGGTCTTGATGTTTTCTGCCGATTCACCCCTGAATTCACTGGGAACGGCGTTGACGCCGCGTCGATTCCACATTGCGGACATCATCGGCCGCGGCTCACGCGCGCGGGAACGCCTGCTCGTACCGCGCCTTGAGCTGTTCGATGGAGACGTGCGTGTAGCGCTGCGTCGTCTTCAGCGAGGCGTGTCCGAGCATCTCCTGCACCTCACGAAGGTCCGCTCCACCGTCGAGCAGGTGCGTGGCGGCGGAATGGCGCAGCGCGTGCGGGGAGATGTCCGGCACGCCGGCGCGACGCGATTCGGCGTGGACGACGCCGCGCGCGACGCGCTGGTCGAGGCGCCCGCCGCGCGCGCCGAGGAACAGCGCGTCGGGACGCCGTTCCGTTCGCCCTGCGCGAACGGACGGCGTCCCGACGTCGCGCGCGCCACGCGCGTCATGGCCGCCGCGCGCCGCGGCCTTCGAGACGACCGCCGGCCGCCCGCGCGCGATCCACGCCTCCAGCGCGCGCGACGCGGGAAGCCCGAACGGCACGACCCGCTGCTTGTTCCCCTTGCCGGTGACCCTGACGGTGCGGTTCGAGAAATCCACGTCCTCCAGGTCGAGTCCGACGAGTTCGGCCACGCGGATGCCGGTCGCGTACAGCAGTTCGAGGATCGCCGCGTCGCGTAGCCGCATCGCCGCGGCGAGACCCCCGTCATCGCCATGCCGGGACGTACGCCCGCCCGACGCCCCGTCTCCCATACCGCCGTGCGTCCGTTCCTCGGCCTCGTCCATGAGCCGTTCCGCCTGCGCCTCGGTGAGCACGGCGGGCAACGTGCTCGGGATCTTCGGCGTCATCAGCATGGCGGCCGGATCGGCCGCGGTCACGCCATGCGCGTGCGCCCACGAGAAGAACCGGCGCACGGCGACGGTCTTGCGCGCCATGCTGGAACGCGCGTGCGAGCGCGACCCGTGCGCCATCCACGCGCGCAGGTCGTCGGGCGTCACCTCGTTCAGATCCTCGACGCCGCGCAGCTCCAGAACATGCAGGCACTCCCCCACATCCGCGCCGTACGCCTTGAGCGTGTTCGCGCTCAGCCCGCGGTTCGCCTTCAGATATCCGAGGAACTCCCCCAGCCGGTCGTCGAAGCGCATGCCGTCCCTTTCCTCCATGCCGTTCTCCGATAGACTATAACCGTTCGCGATAGACGGGAATGGGGCGGCGATGGCACGACATGCGGCACGGAGGAACGGCGACCGGAAGAACGACGGACGGCGGGGCGGGATGCGATCCGACGCCGCGCCGGCCACGGGGGCGGCGACGCGCGCCTCGGACGGCGGCGGGGAGGTCGTGGCGCAGGCCATCGACCTGACGAAGACGTACGGCGACGCGGACGCGCGCGTCACCGCCCTCGACCATGTGGACGTCTCGTTCACGCGCGGCGAGATGACCGCGATCATGGGTCCGTCCGGCTCCGGCAAGTCCACGCTCATGCACATGATGGCCGGTCTCGACACGCCCACCTCGGGCCGTGTGCTCGTCGAGGGGCTGGAGGTCTCGTCGATGGGCCAGCGCCAGTTGACGAGACTGCGCCGCGACCAGATCGGCTTCATCTTCCAGTCGTTCAACCTCGTGCCCACGCTCACCGCCGAGGAGAACATCCTCCTGCCGCTGCAGATCGCGAAGCGGCCCATCGACCGCGCATGGTTCGACAAGGTCGTCGACGTGGTGGGATTGCGCCCGCGCCTCAAGCACCGGCCGAGCCAATTGTCCGGCGGCCAGCAGCAGCGCGTCGCCTGCGCGCGTGCGATCATGGCCCGCCCCTCCGTGATCTTCGCGGACGAGCCGACCGGCAACCTCGATTCGCGCTCCAGCCGCGAGGTGCTCGGGTTCCTCAAGGATTCGGTGCGCGCATACGGGCAGACGATCGTCATGGTGACGCACGACCCGCGCGCCGCCTCCTACGCGGACCGTGTGCTCGTGCTCGCCGACGGGCGCATCACCCGCGACCTCAAGCACCCGACCTATGAGGAGATCCTCGCCGAGTTCGCGACCGAAGGCGATGAGGAGCGGGGGCAGGAGGCGGGCGCATGATCCGGATCGGGTTGCGTGACGCGCGGGCGCATCTGCCGCGGTTCGTCATGTCGATCATCGCGATCGCGTTGGGCGTGTCGTTCGTGGTCGGCTCGTTCGCGTTCCGCGCGATGATGAACGACCAGGTCGACCAGATGCTCGGCTCGAACACCGACGCCGACGTGTACGTGCGCGGCGTCAAGGAGAAGAAGGACGACGCCATGACGGCGGGAGCGAGCTCCGGCTCCGGCTCGTCCTCATCGCTCAAGACCTACAACGACATCGACGTGTCCCTGACGGACGACGTCGCCAAGGTGACAGGCGTGGAATCCGCCGTGGTCACCTACTCCGTGTCCGGTTCGCTCGTGCTCGTCGCCAAGGACGGCAACGCGGTCTCCACGATGGGTTCGCCGACGATGGGCATCGGCCTGGAGCGGGGCACGTGGCGCTCCGCCCACCTGACCGAGGGACGTTGGGCGAAGGACCGGCATGAGATCGCCCTGCACGCGTTCGCCGCCGAGACCGCGGGGCTCACGGTGGGCGACACGACGAAGCTCGTCTACCCGTCCGGTCCGGAGGACGTGAAGGTGGTCGGCGTCTTCGACACGGACGTCTCGCAGGCGGGCGCAATCATCATCGGTCTCGCCCCGTCGGTCGCCAAGGAGCTCAGCCAGGAGCAGACCGGCGAGATCGGCGTCACCCAGTACATCGGCGTGTACGGGTCCGCCGACGGCGGCGCGCCCCTCGACGACGCGCGGCAGCGGGAGCTCGCCAGGCGCATCGACCGCGCGCTGCCGAAGGACGCGAAGGCGACGGCGATCACCGGCGACCAACTGCGCGACGAATACTCGCAGGCCATCAAGGACCAGTTGGGCTTCATCCAGCCGCTGATCCTCATCTTCGGCGTCATCGCCCTGTTCGTCGGCTCGTTCATCATCGCGAACACGTTCTCGATGATCGTGCGCGAATCGATGCGCGGCTACGCGCTGCTGCGCTCGGTGGGCGCCTCCCCCGCGCAGGTGTTCTCCACGGTGATCGTGCAGGCGCTGCTGCTCGGCCTCATCGGTTCGGGCGCGGGCATCGCGCTCGGCTGGGGCATGGTGCGGCTCATCGTGTTCGGTCTCGCGCAGGAGGGCACGCCGATGACCGGCGCCGCCGACCCGGGTCCCGCGGACATGCTCATAGGCCTCATCGTCGGCGTCGCGGTCACGCTGGTCGGCGCGGCGCTGCCGGCGCGACGGGCCGCGACCGCGCCGCCCATCCAGGCGATGAACGAGACCGTGAACCCGGAGAAGCCGGTCCTGCCGCGTGGCGTCGCGGGAACGGCGATGATTGCGCTCGGCGCCGCATGCTGGGTCTTCTGCCATCGGATCGCCGCGGCGGGCGACGCCGGCGATCCGACGCCGGTCGCGTTCCTCAACGGTCTGGCGTCGCGGTTGGGCGTCGGCTGGCCGCTCGGCGTGGGCGCGGCGCTCATCGTCGTCGGCGTGATCGTAGTCGCTCCGGCGCTGGTCGGACCGGCCGGCGTCGTGCTCGGCTGGCTCCCCGCGCACGTGTTCCCGGTGACGGGCCGTCTCGCCGCGCGCAATCTGACGCGGCAGAAGCGGCGCACGGCGAACACGGCGGCCGCCCTGTTCGTCGGCGTCGCGATCGTCAGCTGCCTCGGCGTGGTCGCCTCGTCGGCGAAGGCGTCGGTCGCCGGCATCGTCGACACGGGCCTCAAATCCGATTTCACCGCAATGAGCGCGTCCTCCGGACGCATCCCCGACGAGGCGGTCGCGGCGATCAGGAAGACGAAGGGCGTCGCCTCCGTCTCGCAGAGCCGCATGCTCATGGGCGTCACCTACGGGTCCGGCGACGACGCGGCGCAGGCGATGACGTTCGCCGAACAGCCGTCCCTGTTCTCGAAGGTGTTCGCGCCCGTCGCGAACTCGGGCGACGCGGACCGGGCGCTCAGGGCCGGCGATCTCGTCGTCGGGCTTTCCGTCGCGCAGGACAACGGCTGGAAGGTCGGCGACACGGTGCAGGTCAACGGCCGGCGCGTCGTCGTCGACGAGGAGGCGACCGCGAAGGCGCAGGCCGACTACCAGGCGAAGCTGATGGCCGGGCAGGCGCAGCCGGTCGACCCGTCGACGCTGGTGCGCACGACCACCGAGACCACGCATGTGAAGGTGAAGGTCGGCGCGATCATCGAGAACTCCGTCTACCGGTCGATGGTGCTGATGAACGACGAGCGGGCGGAGCGGATCAACAACGAGAACACGATGTTCACGATCATGCTGTTCATCAACGCGGACGCGCACGCCGACACGGCCGCCGTGAAGCGGCGTCTCGTCAAGGCGGTCAAACCGTTCTACGTGATCACCGTGCAGGACCGCGACGAATTCAAATCGACGATGTCGACGATGGTCGACCAGATCCTCATCATCCTGTACGCGCTGCTCGCCCTGTCGATCGTCATCGCCGTGTTCGGCATCGTGAACACGCTCGCCCTGAGCGTGTCGGAACGCACGCGCGAGATCGGCCTGCTGCGCGCGATCGGCACGTCGCGCGGACAGGTGCGCGGCATGCTCGCGATCGAGGCGTCGCTGATCGCCGTGCTCGGCACGCTGCTCGGCGTCGTGACGGGCGTGGCGGCGGGCGCGGTGATCCGCGAGGTGTACGCGTCGAACGGCTTGGAACGGTTGTCGATCCCGTGGGGGCAGCTGGGCGTGTTCCTCGCCGCGTCGATCCTCGTGGGCGTCGTGGCCGCGCTGCCGCCGGCGCGACGCGCGCTCAAGGTGCCGGTGCTCGACGCCGTGGCGACGGACTGACGGCATGTCGGTACGCGCGGCGGGCATGCGACGCGCGTACAGTGGAGAGACCGGGTGGCGCGGCGAATGAACGGCCGCGGCCACCGAAACAACGCCGTTTGGGGAGGGCATCATGGCATTGCCGAGACAGATACCGTCGGGCGCACGCATCGTCGTGCGCGTCATCGAAGGCGTGGATCCGGCCGACGGGCGCACCAAGTTCCGCGACTACGTGGGCCACGTGCTCGGATGGGACGGGCGCACGCTCGAACTGTCGCGCGACGCCGCCGCGAACGGCTCGCGCCCGCAGCAGCGCGTGACGATCGACGCGGACACGATCGCCACGCTGAAACCGGTGCCGGAGCGGCCGCGGACGAGGCCGTAGCCGTCAGACGGCGGAACGGATCTCGGCGCGGGCGGCGAAGGGGCCGTCGAAGGCGATGATGTGCTCGCCGCGGCGCGCGGAGGCGAGCAGTTCGCCCCGCCAGTCGCCGGACGAGTCGATGCGCAGTTCGACCGTCCTGTACGGGTTCCCGTGCGGGGCCGCATCGTCGCGCGGCGGTTCCGTGCCCCGCTCCCCCGCCGGCGTGGCCCGCGCGGCGATGGCGCGCTGCGCGGCCTTGTAGTCGCGGAACGGCTGGCCTTCGGCGAAGAAGCCGAGCATGTCGGCCTGTGCCTGCGCGTCGACGGCGATGTCGCGCTCGTCCCGCTCGTCGTGCAGGAGGTTCGCGACCTTGAGCAGGCGCGCGGCCATGTCGCGCAGCAGCCGTTCGACGTTCTCCGCGTCCTCCTCGACCATGGCGCGCGTGCGGTCCGGGTCGGTCAGGGCGACGCGCGTCATGTCGCGCCAGCTGCCGGCGGCGAGCGCGGCCGCGATGTTGCGGTCGGGGCTGGCGACGAGCGTGTTGATCATGGCTGTGGCGACGACGTGCGGCATGTGGCTGATGAGCGCGGCCGCCTTGTCGTGCGTGTCGTCGTCGAGGACAATCACGCGGTCGCCGACGCCGGCGGTGATGAGCCAGGCGACGTCGAGGAAACGCGCGTAGTCGGTCGTCCCGTCGACGGTGATGGCCCACAGGGCGTCGTCGTAGAGACGCGGGTCGGCGGCAGACCAGCCGGACAGTTCGTTGCCGGCCATCGGATGCGCGCCCACGTAGCGGCTTCCGAGCCCGGCGGCCTTCACCTGGTCGCGCACCATGCCTTTGACGCTGCCCACGTCGGTGAGCGTCACGTCGAGGCCGGGCGTCATGTCGATCAGGGGTCTGAGCACGGCGAGGATGGCGGGCATCGCCTTCAACGGGTTGCACAGGACGATCGTCGAGGGGCGCGCGGCGACGAGCGCGTCGAGCGTCGGCACGCAGCGGATGCCGGCCTTCTCGGCTTCCGCGTACGGGTGGGGGCGGTGGTTCCATGCGACGACGTCGATGCCGCGGGCGACGAGCCTGCGGGCGAGCGAGCCGCCGATCAGGCCGAGTCCGATGATGCCGACAGGCCCGGCGGACGCGGGCGTGGGACGTCCGGCGGTCATGTCGGTCATGGTGGTCGTGTCTACCACAGCAGTTCCCTCCTCGTGGTCTCGTCCTGCTCCCAGTCGTCGCTGATGCGCGTCGCGTCGAGGTGAACGCCGCCCTGCGGCAGCCGCCACGCTTCGACGGGCGGGTTGGAGCGTTCGCGCCGCGGGTAGACGGCGAGCGTCTTCAGCCAGATGCCGTGCGCGGCGAGCGTCGCGAGCACGTCGCGGAAGCGCGGCTCCCACGGCGCGGCGTCGAGCGTGTCGATGAAGCTGTACGTGCCGTCGTCGCCTTTGATGGGACGGGACATGAAGCTCGTCATGTTGAGTCCCGCGTCGCGCAGGATGTCGAGCACGTTGGCGACGACGCCGGGGCCGGTGACGAGCGGGATGAACGTGATGATCGTCTCGAAGTCGGTGTCGCGCGCGCGTGCGCGGTCGTTCGACGCGCGCACGTCGTCGCGTCTGCCGAGGACGAGGAAGTCGGTGTGCGCGCCCGCGAAGTCCTGTACGCGCGCGGCGAGCGTGTCGAGATCGTAGAGTTCGCCGCAGATGCGCGGTCCGAGCGCGACGCCGCCCGGTTCGAGGTCGCGGCAGGCGGCCGCGTTCGACGATGCGGGCGTGGGCGTGAGACGATGCTCGGCGATGAAGCGCTTGCATTGGGCGAGGCCGTGCGGGTGCGCGGAGACGGGGATCGCGGCGGGGCGAGCGCCGTCGGCGGTTCCGGCGGCGTCGCGCGCGGCGAGCGGATCGTCGCCGCGGCGCGTGAACGCGTCGAACGCGACGTCGACGCGCACGCGCGCGAGACCGGCGACGTCGTCCGCGTCGATGAGCGCGTCGAGGTTCGGCACGACGTAGCCTTCGACGTTGTTCTCCCACGCGATGACGCCGAGGCCGCGGCCGGAGCGGACGGCCTCCATGATGGCGGGGACGTCGGGCAGGGGGACGAGGTCGAAGCCCGCCCGCCCCGCCGTCTCATCCGCGAGCTGCGCGGCGGCCTCCATGGCCGCCTGATGCGTGAACGTGCCTTCCGGCCCGAGATAGAACAGGGTTTCGCGTGTCATAGGACACCACTGTACCGTCATTCGCCTTTCGGGGCGGGGATGCGGAACCATGATGCGGGCAGCACCAGCATGGCGGCCTGGATGAGGATCACGCCGTACAGCCAGATGTAGCCGGCGTGCTGGCTGAAATAGGTGGTCGGCGTGCTGAACCCGGCGACGACGAGCGCGTCGCCGCCCGGGCCGCCGAACAGGGCGATGCCCCATGCGGCGGCCGACGAGACGATGAGATGCAGGGCGAGGCCGGTCACGCCCTGGCGCGCGCGGGCGCAGTAGGTGGACAGGGCGATGACGAGGAACGCGAGCAGAAGCCCGTAGGGGATGTTCACGGCCGCGCCCATGCGGTGTGCGAGCGTGCCGACGAACGCGGCGCCCGCACCCGCGAGCAGCGTGACGACGGTCCGGCCCAACGGGCCGAACCGGTGCGACCACGGCCGCCCGTCGGAGTCGGCCGTGGTCTTCGCGCCCGTCCTCACGGACGTCACTTGCCCTGCTGGGCGGCGTTCTGGCGACGCTGCTTGGCGCGCCACTTGTACCAGTCCTCGCGGCCGAGGATGATCTTGCGCACGCGGATGGACTCCGGGGTCACCTCGACGCACTCGTCCTCGTTCGCGAAGTCGAGGGACTCCTCGAGGCTCATCTTGATCGGCGGGGTGAGGGTCTCAAGCACGTCGGCGGTGGAGGAGCGCATGTTGGTCATGTGCTTGGCGAGCGTGATGTTCACGTCCAGCTCGTCGGGCTTGTTGTTGACGCCCACGACCTGGCCCTCGTACACCGGGGACTGCGGCTCGACGAAGAAGTTGCCGCGCGCCTGGAGACGCTGCATGGCGTACGGGGTGGCGACGCCCTTGCGGTCGGAGACCATCGAGCCGTTCTGGCGGATGGTGATCTGGCCGGCCCACGGCGCGTAGCCGGCGGAGATGGAGGAGGAGATGCCGGTGCCGCGCGTGGCGGAAAGCAGCGCGGTGCGGAAGCCGATGAGGCCGCGGGACGGCACGGTGAACTGCAGGCGCACCCAGCCGGAGCCGTGGTTGGTCATGCCGTCCATGCGGCCCTTGCGGTCGGCCATGAGCTGGGTGACGGTGCCCATGTACTCCTCGGGCACGTCGATGGTGGTGTTCTCCATCGGCTCGTTGATCACGCCGTCGATCTTCTTGGTGACGACCTGCGGGCGGCCGACGGTCAGCTCGTAGCCTTCGCGGCGCATCTGCTCGGCGAGCACGGCCAGCGCGAGCTCGCCGCGGCCCTGCACCTCCCACGCGTCCGGACGGTCGGTCGGCAGCACCTTGATGGACACGTTGCCGATGAGCTCGCGGTCGAGACGGTCCTTGATCATGCGGGCGGTGAGCTTGTGGTCCTTGCCCTCGGTGCCGGCCAGCGGGGAGTCGTTGACGCCGAAGGTCATGGAGATGGCCGGGTCGTCGACGTGGATGAGCGGCAGCGGCTTCGGATCGTTCGGGTCGACGATGGTCTCGCCGATCATGATGTCGTTGACGCCGGCGACGGCGACGATGTCGCCGGGGCCCGCGGATTCGACGGGCGTGCGCTCGAGGCCCTGCGTGCGCAGCAGCTCGGCGACGCGGAAGTTCTCGATGGAGCCGTCGACGCGGCTCAGGCCGTAGGTCTTGCCCTTCTCCAGCGTGCCGTTGTAGATGCGCACGAGGCCGAGACGGCCGAGGAAGTCGGAGGAGTCGATGTTGGCGACGTGGGCCTGCAGCGGCGCGCCCTCCTCGTACTCCGGGGCGGGGATGTTGGAGATGATGGCCTCGAACAGCGGCTCGAGGTTGTCGTTGTCCGGGAGGCCTCCGTTCTCCGGCTGGTTCGCGGAGGCGTAGCCGGCCTTGGCGGCGCAGTAGATGACCGGCATCTCGAGCAGCTGGTCGAGGTCGAGGTCGATGCCCTCGTGCTGCACGTCGTCGGCCAGACCGAGCAGCAGGTCGGAGGTCTCGCCGACGACCTCCTCGATGCGGGCGTCCGGACGGTCGACCTTGTTCACGCACAGGATGACCGGCAGCTTCGCCTCGAGCGCCTTGCGCAGCACGAAGCGGGTCTGCGGCAGCGGGCCCTCGGAGGCGTCGACGAGCAGGACAACGCCGTCGACCATGGAGATGCCGCGCTCGACCTCGCCGCCGAAGTCGGCGTGGCCGGGGGTGTCGATGATGTTGAGGGTGATGCCCTCCGGGTGGCCGTACTTGGCGGCCAGCGGGCCGGTGTACTCGACGGCCGTGTTCTTCGCGAGGATGGTGATGCCCTTCTCGCGCTCCAGATCGTTGGAGTCCATCACGCGATCCGGCACTTCCTCACGCTCGTTGAACACGTGGGACTGCTGGAGCATCGCGTTCACCAGCGTGGTCTTGCCGTGGTCGACGTGAGCCACAATCGCCACATTACGGATATCACCGCGAACCGCCATCGAAACCTCTCTTGATTGATTCTGTTTGTTCTTGTCGCGTAACCGCGCGGCGCGGGGCCTCCCGCGCGCCGCCCTCTCGACAGTATGGACAACTTGGATTGGTCCAACCTGTGTGTGCACACAAACCGCACTGATGATAGCCGGAAGGCTTGACCGCGGTCACGGTCAAGCCTTCCGGTGAATGGCGCGGGGCCGGGGAGCCGGTCCGCGCCGGCCCTTCGGGGCGGCTCAGTCTCCCAGGTCGAGCACGGCCGGCTTGGAGCCGTCGTGCACGAAGTACACGTCGTACCAGGTGAGGAACGTGTAGACGGTCCAGATGCGACGGCGGTCGTCGGTCCTGCCGGCGTAGTTGTCGTCGAGCATCTTGAGGAGCGCGTCCTGGTCGAAGAACTCGTTCACGTAGTCGCGTTCGAACACGGAGCGCACCAGCTTGTAGTACTTCTCCTCGCGCAGCCACTTCTTGATCGGCACGGGGAAGCCGAGCTTCTCGCGGCTCTTCCACTCCTCGGGCAAGTGGCGGCCGGCGGCCTGGCGGAACGCGTACTTGGTGTTCTCGTCGTTGATGAGCCACTTGGTGGGCACCTGTTCGGCGACGCCCATGAGCACCTTGTCGAGCAGCGGCACGCGCAGTTCGAGCGAGTGGGCCATCGTGAGCTTGTCGGCCTTGAGGAGGATGTCGCCGGGCATCCACTGGTGCATGTCGAGGTACTGCTTCTTCTTGAGCTCGCTCAGCCCCTTGCCTTCGATGCGGGCGTAGGTCCTGTCGACGATGCTCTGCACGCTGGGCGCCTTGCGGTACGCGGGCTTGAGGATGCGGTCGGACTCGGACTCCTCGAACACGCGCGCCTGGCCGATGAAGCTCTCCTCGGCGGGCGCGAGGTTCGCGTACAGGTGCCAGGCGCCGTGGAAGGTCTTGCCCTTGCACCAGCGGGCGATGGCGTGGCGTGCGCCGGCGGGCAGGTGGGTGAGCCAGCGGGTGACGACCTTGATGGCCTTCGACTTCGTGTGCACGCCGTAGTCGATGTAGCCGCCGAACAGCTCGTCGGCGCCCTCGCCGGAGAGCACGACCTTCACGTCGTGCGCGGCGAGCTTCGAGAGGAAGAACAGCGGCACGCAGCTCGGGTTCGAGTCGGGTTCGTCGAGATGCCATTGGATCTGCGGGAAGGCGCTGAACGCCTCCTCGTCGGTCAGGGCCTCGGCCGTGTTGTTGAGCTTGAGGATCTCGGCGAGTTCGCCGGCCTGCTGGCTCTCGTTGTACGTGCCCTTGCCGAAGCCGATCGAATACGTGTGCTGCGGGCGGGCCACGGCGGCCACATAGCTGGAGTCCACGCCGGAGGAGAGGAACGAGCCGACCTCCACGTCGGCGATCTGGTGGGCCTTGACGGAGCCCATGACCGTGTCGTCGATGGTGTCGACGAGATGGTCGAGGGTCACGTCCGACTCGCGGAAGCGCTCGTCGTAGTAGCGGTGGATGTCCATCTTCCCGTCGCGGTAGGTGAAGTAGTGGCCTTCGGGCAGCTTGAACACGCCCTTGAAGAAGGTCTCGGCGAACGGCGGGTACTGGAAGGTCATGTACGGCTTGAGGGCCTCGCGGTTGAGCTCCTTGACGAAGTCGGGGTGCTGCAGCAGGCTCTTGATCTCGGAGGCGTACATGAACGTGCCGTTCATCTTCGCGTAGTAGAAGGGCTTGATGCCGAAGTGGTCGCGGGCTCCGAACAGCTCCTTCTTGGTCTTGTCCCAGATCACGAAGGTGAACATGCCGCGAATCTTCTGCAGCAGTTCGACGCCCCACTCCTCGTAGCCGTGCAGCAGCACCTCGGTGTCGGATTCGGTGGTGAACGTGTGCCCGGCCTCGATGAGCTGGGCGCGCAGCGGCTGGTAGTTGTAGATCTCGCCGTTGAACGTGATGACGAGGTTGCCGTCCTCGTTGTAGATGGGCTGCTGGCCGCCGCCGAGGTCGATGATGCTCAGACGACGGTGGCCGAGCGCCACGTGCCCGTCCACGTACTTGCCTTCCGAATCGGGGCCGCGATGGGCGATGATGTCGGTCATCCGCTTGATGACCGGGCATTTGACGTCGATCGGGTCGTCGTTGACGAATCCGGCGATTCCGCACATAAGGTATTCCATCTCCTCGGGGTTGGCTCAACGGGCAATACCCTACCAACGCGATGTGACGGTCCTGTGCATCACCGCCTGCGGAGCTCAGCCGGCAGCACGAAGTGCATCGTCTCCTTGGTGGTCTCCACCGATTCGACGTCCGTGTAGCCGCGTTCGCGCAGCGCGGCGATCACGCCGTCCACGTACTCCTCGGGCACGGACGCGCCGGAGGAGACGCCGACCGCCTCGACGCCCTCGAACCATGCGGGGTCGAGGTCGCCGGCGTCGTCGACCCGGTGGGCGCGGCCGCGCTCCCCCAATCCCTCCTGCGCGACCTCGACGAGGCGCACGGAGTTCGACGAGTTCGCCGACCCCACGATCACGACGCATCCGGAGCGTTCGGCGACGAGCTTGACGGCGGCCTGGCGGTTGGAGGTCGCATAGCAGATGTCCGAGCTGGGCGGCATCTCGATCCACGGGAAGCGGGCCTTGAGGGCGGCGATCGTGCCGGCCGTCTCGTCGACGCTCAGCGTGGTCTGGCTCAGGAGCACGAGCTTCGTGCCCGGCGTGAAGTCGAGTCCCTCGACGTCGCGCTCGTGCTCGATCAGATGCACGTGCTCCGGCGCCTCCCCCACGACGCCGACCGCCTCGTCGTGGCCCTTGTGCCCGATGTAGACGATCTCGTAGCCGGAGCGGGCGAAGCGCAGCACCTCGCGGTGCACCTTGGCGACGAGCGGGCAGGTGGCGTCCACCACGTTGAGCCCGCGCGCCTTCGCCTCCGCCTTGACGGCGGGCGACACGCCGTGCGCGGAGAACACGACCGGCACGCCCGCCGCGGCCGCCCCGTCGGGGATCTCCTCCAGCTCCTCGACGAACACGGCGCCCTGCGAGGCGAGGTCCTCGACCACGTGCTTGTTGTGCACGATCTGACGGCGCACGTACACGGGCGGCAGGTCCGACCCCGGCGCGACGTGCGAGCCCTTGAGGATCGTGCGCACGGTGAGGATCGCCCGGTCCACGCCGGCGCAGAATCCGCGCGGATCGGCCAATACGATGCGTTTCGCCATGGGTATCAGGGACCTTTCTCGATCGTCTCGGGCATCGGCGCGCCCCGCGCCGCAATCGTTACGCATGCACTCTACCGCACCGCCGGCGACCTGCGCCGCGCGATTCGCGGGAGGCGCACGGGCGCGTGACGTGAAAATAACGCTAGACTGGACGTGTTAGCGATAACGCAAGTTGTCGCGTACACCGCAAACAACTTCATATTCACTCTGGAGTGACATATATGACCAAGAACCTTCCCCCGCGCACGGGACAGCAGTACACGATCAGCCACGGCGACTACAAGGCCGTCATCACCGAGCTGGGCGCGACGATGCGCGAAGTCACCTACAAGGGCAGGAACGTGATCGTCCCGCTCGGACCGGACGACCCCGTCACCTGCTGCCACGGCCAGCTGCTCGTCCCGTTCCCGAACCGCATCGAGGCGGGCGTCTACACCTTCGAAGGCAAGACCTACGAGCTGCCGATCGACGAGCACGACAAGAACACCGCCATCCACGGCTACGGCTACCGCTCCTTCTGGAAGCTCGAATCCCTCACCGAGAACTCCGTCACCCAGTCCTGGCGCGTGCCGTTCCTGCTCGGCTACCCGTTCGACGTGACCGTCACCGCGACGCACGAGCTCACCGACGACGGCCTGAAGATCACCGTCGAGGCCGCCAACAACGGCGACGTGGACGCCCCGTGGGCGCTCGCCATCCACCCGTGGCTCGACAACGGCTTCAACGGCCACGGCGACGAGATCGACGGCCACAACGCGCAGTGCACGCTCACCGTGCCGGCGCGCACGCACGTCACCGTCGACGAGAACCTCATCCCGACCGGCACCGAGCCGGTCGACGGCACGAAGTACGACTTCCGCGAGCCGCGCCTGCTCACCGAGCAGCCGTACGACGACGCGTGGACGGACGTCGAGCACGCCGCCGACGGCACCGCGACCGCCACGTTCCACCGCCCGGACGGCCTGACCGTCCATGTGGGCGGCGACGAGACGATCACCTCGTTCCAGGTGTGCACCGGCACCGGCTTCCCGGCGTTCAAGCATCCGGCGGGCACCGCCGTCGAACCGCAGACCGCCTACGCGAACGCGTTCAACACCGGCAAGGACCTCATCGCGATCAAGCCGGGCGAGTCCAGCGTGACGAAGCTGTTCATCAAGGCCGAGATCGACTGACGCCCCTTCCCGCGGCACGCGCCGCGAACCGCATGACGGGCGTCCCCCGAAACGCGGTTTGCGGCGCGTCCGCGTCCTGTGGCATAATGCCGAAGGCTTATTTATCTTTCCAGTAAAGGAGTCCATCATGGGCATGCGCGGACGTAAGCGCAAGGATCGTCGTAAGAAGGCCGCCAACCACGGCAAGCGCCCCAACGCCTGATTCTTGTCTGTTCAAGACGCGGAAAACCCGCCTGAGCCTCACGGCCCGGCGGGTTTTCTCATATTCGCCTCTCCGGCTCACTGTTCGCCGCAGCAGTGGTCGAGGCACGCCTTCACCCGCATCCTGAGGCATTCCGGCGCGGCCTCGGGCCTCAGGTAGGCGCGCAGCGCGGCGATCATCGCCTGCTCGCGTTCGGAGCAGCAGGTCGCGGGGTCGAAGCACTCCCCCATGTCACGCAGATCACGGTCCGCGTCGGCCGCGGGATCCACGTCGACGACGCGCGTCTCGGTGATGCGCACCTCGGTATGGCTGACGACGCCGTCCGCCGACGTGCGGGTGACGGCGATGCGACGCACATGCTCCACCGGCATCTGGTTCATCGCGTCTCCTTTCCCTGTGCGGATTCCCGCCTGACGGTTCCATTATCGCCGGAAACGCGCGAACCGGCACGCCCCCGCCCCGACTTCGCCGAGGGTGAACCGGAACCGGAGGACGGTTTCGCCGGCAGCTGCGACCCGTACCCGTGCTCGCGCGCGTAGGACGCGAGCTCGTGCTTGAGCTGGGTGCGCGCGCGGTTGAGCCGGCTCATCACCGTGCCGATGGCGACGCCCTGCTCCTCGGCGACCTGCCGGTACGTCTTGCCGTCGATCGCCGTGTCGATGAACACCTGCCGGCGTTCGGGCGACAGCTTCGCCAGCGCCTGCATGATCTCCTCGGGCGCGAACGCGTCCAGATACTCGTCCTCCGCGGATTTGAGCCCGTCCGAGGAATGCTCGGACGCCTCGTACAGGTCCCAGTCGTCGTATTCGCCGCTCGTGTCGTTCGCCCGCTGCGGGCGCCGCTTCGCCTTCGCGTACTGGTTGAAGTAGGCGTTGCGTTCGATGGTCGTCATCCACGCCTCGAAGTTCGTCCCCGGCGTGAACGAGTCGAACGCCTTGAACCCCTTCTCGAAGGTGTCCTGCACGAGATCCTGCGCATCGTCCGGGTCGTTGGTCAGGCGCATCGCCCGCCGGTACAGTGCATCGAGCGCGGGCATGGCGAGCTTCTCGAAGCGCGCACGACGCTCCGTCATCGTCTCTTTCGTCTCGCTGGTCACGATTGCCCATTGTAATCGCCGCAGTCCGCGCATCCGGGCATATCCGGCGATAGAATCCCAAGCAACCTCCCAGTCGACGTTGAGATTCGTCGCCCACAGTGGAGCCGTCCGAACGGGAGGCACGGGCCTTCCGACCGTACGGGAACGTACGGCCGCATACGACCGACACGATCGGGCGGGCACGGCCCCGCCATGAAAGGAAGCGACACCGATGGCACTGACCCTCAACTCCGCCGCGGCACTGCTCGAACGCCACCATCTGCTGCGCGAGGTGATCCACGGCGGACGCTGGTCGAGGACCGCCGCGGCGCTGCCCGGAGCGGACGAACCGTTCGCCTCGCTCACCTACGACACCCGCAAGGTCGCCCCCGGAGCGATGCTCGTATGCAAGGGCCGATTCCGCCCCGAATTCCTCGACGGCTGCGACGCCCGCGGACTCGCCGCCTACGTGGCCGAGACCGACATGTCCGCCCACGCCGCAGCGCCCGGACTGATCGTCGACGACGCGCGCAAGGCGCTGAGCCTGCTCGCCGCCGAATTCTACGGCCGCCCGCAGGACGCGCTCACCCTGATCGGCATCACCGGCACCAAAGGCAAGACCACCACCGCCTACTTCACGCAGGCCGTGCTCAACACCCACTCAGACGGCCGCTGCGCCCTGTTCTCCTCGGTGGACAACTGCCTCGACGGCCGCACCTACATCGAATCCGACCTGACCACGCCCGAATCGCTCGACGCGTTCCGCATGATGCGCGAGGCCGTCGACAACGGCATGAAATACCTCGTCATGGAGGTCAGCTCCCAGGCGTACAAGGTGAACCGCGTCCACGGACTCACCTTCGACGTCGGCGCGTTCCTCAACATCTCCCCCGACCACATCAGCGACATCGAACACCCCTCGCTCGAGGACTACCTGCGCTGCAAGCGCCTCATCGTGGACAACAGCCGCACGCTCGTGCTCAACGCGCGGACCGACCACGCCGACCTGCTGCGCGAGGACGCGGCCGCCGCCGGCGTGCCCGTGACCGAATTCGCGCTGCTGGACGCCGCGCCCGACGGCGACGACGCGACGGAGACCCGCGGATACGCCGACGCGTCGGCCATCGCATGGCCGACGGACGGCGGCCACGACGCCTACGCGATGCGCCTCGACAGCCACGACCTCGGCGGATACCGGCTGGCGCTCGCCGGCGATTTCAACTACGAGAACGCGCTGGCCGCCGTCGCCATCGCGCATGCGGCCGGCGTGCCGGCCGACGAGGCGGGGGGCGCTGCACGCGATGGAGCCGACGCGCGTGTCCGGCCGCATGGAGCGTTTCCACGACGAGACGAGCGACACCGACGTCATCGTCGACTACGCGCACAACCGCGTCTCGGTCACGGCGCTGCTCGACTTCGTCGACGCGCGCTACGCCGGCCGCACGCCGGTCGTCACGCTGGTGACCGGCGCGGCGGGCGACAAGGCGCTCGACCGCCGCCGGGAGATCGTCGAGGCGGCGCAGGACCGCATCGCCCGCTTCGTGTTCACCGCGGAGGACACCGACACCGAACCCTACGAGGACATCTGCCGCGACATGCACTCCCACGTGACGAACCCGCGCGTCGCCACGACCACGATCGTCGACCGCGTCGCCGCCATCGCCGACGCGCTGGACGAGGCCCGCGCGCACCCGGAACGCACGGACGTGGTGCTCGTCATCGGCAAGGGCGACGAACGCTGGATCAAGGACCGCAACCGGCACGTGCCATACGAGGGCGACGACAAGGTGGTCGAACGGCTGCTGGCATCGCGGTGAGACGCCGGTGGAGTAGTATCGTGCGGTGACGCCGGGGAGACCCGGCGCCGCCACTCGATACTAGGGAGAGAACCATATGCCCACCACGACTTCGCCGTTGAGCCTCGCCGCCGCGGCCAAGCTGCTGGATAACCATCATCTGCTTCGTGAGATCGTCACGGGCGAGCGTTGGACGATGGACGCCTCGACGCTGCCCGGCGCCGACGATCCGATCCCGTCCATCACCTACGACACCCGCAAGGTGGCGGACGGCACGCTGCTGTTCGTCAAGGGACGGTTCAAACCCGAGTTCCTCGACGACATCGACGACCGCGGCCTCGGCGCCTACGTGGCCGAGACCCCCTACACGGACCGCACGAAGGCCCCGGGCCTCATCGTCGAGGACGTACACAAGGCGATGAGCCTGCTGTCCGCCGAGTTCTACGGCCGCCCGCAGGACGCGCTCACCCTGATCGGCATCACCGGCACCAAAGGCAAGACCACCACCGACTACTTCACGCACGCGATCCTCAACGAATACTCGCACGGCCACGCGGCGATGATGAGCTCGCTCACCTGCTGCCTCGACGGGCACACGTGGACGCCGTCCAAACTCACGACGCCCGAATCGCTCGACGCGTTCCGCATGATGCGCGAGGCCGTCGACAACGGCATGCGGTACCTCGTCATGGAGGTCAGCTCGCAGGCGTACAAGGTGAACCGCGTCCACGGGCTCACCTTCGACGTCGGCGCGTTCCTCAACATCTCCCCCGACCACATCAGCCCGATCGAACACCCCACGTTCGAGGACTACCTCTACTGCAAGCGCCGCATCATCGCGAACTCGCGCACGCTCGTGCTCGGCGCCGACTGCGACCACGCCGACCTGCTGCGCGAGGACGCGCGACGCGCCGGCGTGCCGGTCACGACGTTCGCGCTCGACGACCCGGCGACCGGCCACACGACGCCCGCCGACGTGACAATCGCCGTCGACCCGACGCGCAAGACCGGCATCCGCGTGACGAGCGGCGGCGCGACCGTCGCGCTCGAACTCGACATGCTCGGCGAATTCAACTTCCTCAACGCGGGCACCGCGATGACGCTGGCGATGAAGGCCGGGGTGCCGTTCGACGACCCGGCGATGCGCGCCGTCGAACGCGTGCAGGTGCCGGGACGCATGGAACGGTTCACCGAAGGCGGGAACCTGCACGTGTACGTGGACTACGCGCACAACTACATCTCCACCAAATCGGTCGTCGACGAGGTGCTGCGCGTGTACGGCGAACGGGACCCGCGCATCACGCTCGTCGCCGGATCGACCGGCGGCAAGGCCATCGACCGCCGCGAAGGCATCGTCAAGGGCGCGCTGGGACGCGCCAAGTCGTTCATCCTCACCACCGACGACCCGAACTTCGAGGACCCGCGCGCGATCGCCGAGGAAATGGCCTCCCACGTGACCGACCCGGACGCGACCGCGAAGGTGATCGTCGACCGCGAGCAGGCGATCGAAACGGCCATCGACGAGGCGCGCGCCGATGCCGAGGCCAACGGACGCCTCAACATCGTGCTCGTCATCGGCAAGGGCCACGAGACGCGCAACATCATCGACGGCAGGCCGGTGGCGTGGCCGGGCGACGCGAACGTCGTGCGGCATGCGCTCGAACGGCATGCGCAGGGAGTAAGGTGAGCAACCATGACCCGATTCCAACCGATTCTGCTTGGCAGCGACATCAACGTGTACGGCATGGCCCGCGCGTTCCACGAGGAGTACGGCATCGTCTCCGACGCGTACGCGTACTTCCAGCTGAGCCCCACCAAGTTCAGCAAGATCGTCAACGTGCACATCGTGCCCGACTTCGACAACTTCGTGACGTTCCGCGACTTCATGCTCGACCTCGGCCGGCGCATGAAGGCCGAGGACCCGGACCGCGCGCTGCTGCTCATCCCCTGCGGCGACGTGTACGCGAACCTGCTGAGCCAGTGCGGCGACGACCTGAGGAAGTACTTCGTCTACAACACGCTCGACATCCGCCTGTCGCGCGAGCTCGCCTACAAGGCCACGTTCTACAAGCTGTGCGAGAAGTACGACCTGCCGCACCCGAAGACGAAGACCGTGACCGCCGAGGACGTGAGGCTCGGCGCGTACAAGGACCTGCCGTTCTCCTACCCGGTGGCCATGAAGCCGGCCAACTCGGTCGAATGGCTCGACATCGACTTCGAGGGCCGCCGCAAGGCGTACATCTTCGAACGTCCGGAGGAGCTGGACACGATGATCCGCCGCGCCTACGACGCCGGCTACAAGTCCGAGATGATCATCCAGGACTTCATCCCCGGCGACGACTCGCGCATGCGCGTGCTCAACGCGTACGTGGACCATCACCACCGCGTGCGCATGATGTTCCTCGGCCACCCGCTGCTCGAGGACCCCTCCCCCGTGGCCGCCGGCAACTACGCGGCCATCATCCCCGACTTCAACCAGGGAGTGTTCGACCACATCAAGGCGTTCCTGGAGGACATCGGCTACGAGGGCGTCGCGAACTTCGACATGAAGTATGACGAGCGCGACGGCGAGTACAAGCTGTTCGAGATCAACCTGCGCCAGGGCCGTTCCAGCTACTTCGTGACGCTCAACGGCTTCAACCTGGCGAAGTACTTCGTCGACGACCTCGTCGAGGACACGCCGTTCGACGGGAACACCGTGTTCGGCCGCGGCTCGAAGCTGTGGCTGGAGATCCCGCGCTCGATCTTCACCGACTACGTCGCCGAAGGCGAGGACAAGACGCGCGGCATGGCGATGATGAAGGCCGGCGACTGGGGCACCACGCTCGAGTACTCGAAGGACATGAACCCGCTGCGCTGGCTGATGATCCACCACATGTTCTCGATCTACAAGAAGAGCTACGCCAAGTACTTCCGACAGAAGGGCGCATTGAAGTGAGAAGACCGTTCTTCGCCGTGCTGGGAGGCATGGGCTCGCTGGCCACGGAAAGCTACGTGCGTCTCGTCAACGAGGGCACGCATGCGCACTGCGACCAGGAGTACCTCGACTACGTCGTGTTCAACGACGCCGCCGTGCCGGACCGCACCGCGTTCATCACCGGCCAGTCGGACGACGACCCGTTCCCGGTGATTGCCGACGACATCGAGAAGGCGACCGCGATGGGCGCGAGCTTCATCGTGCTCACCTGCAACACGGCGCACTACTTCTACGACCATTTCCAGGCGCTCACCCCCGTGCCGATCCTGCACATGCCGCGCGGAGCCGTCGCACGCCTCGCCGCCCTGTACCCGCACGCGCCTTCGGGCACGTGCGAACGCGTCGGCTTCCTCGGCACGCTCGGCTCGCGCGCCGCGGGCGTGTACCGTCAGGCCGTCGAAGAGGCGGGCTACGAGTTCGTCGAACCGGACGACGCGCTGCAGGACCGCATCACGTCGCTCATCTACGACGACGTGAAGGGCTCCGGCGGATTGAACCTGGAACGCTACGAGTCGGTGCTGCACGACATGCTCGACCCGTCCGGTCCGGTGCGCGCCGACGCGCTGATTCTCGGCTGCACCGAGCTCTCCGTGCTCAACGAGGCGTTCCCGATGCCGCAGCTGCCGCTCGTGGACGCGCAGGCCGTGCTCGTGGACGACACGATCGCCCGCGCCAAGGCGCTGCGCGAATCCCGCAAGGCGTGAGCAGACTGGTTCTTCCGGCTCTTCCGGCGGCACCGATACGACGAAGCCCCTTCCATCCGCTACGGATTACGGATGGAAGGGGCTTTCCGCGTCTTCGCCCGGTCCTCGCTCGGTCTTCGCCCAGTTCTCGGTCTTCGGTCAGTCGGCGATGGCGAGGCCGCCGTCGAGCTTCTGGCTCACCACGGCGGTGACGCCGTCGGCGCGCATCGTCACGCCGTAGAGCGCGTCCGCGATCGACATCGTGCGCTGCTGGTGGGTGATGACGATGAGCTGGGCGTGTTCGCGCAGGTCGTTCAGCGCGTCGAGCAGGCGCGTGAGGTTCACGTCGTCCAGCGCGGCCTCCACCTCGTCCATCACGTAGAACGGGCTGGGGCGCGCGGTGAAGATCGCGAACAGCAGCGCCAACGCGGTCAGCGAACGTTCGCCGCCGGACAGGAGGCTCAGCTGTTTCACGCGCTTGCCGGCGGGGCTCGCCTCGACGACCACGCCGGTCGAGAGCAGGTCGTCGGGGCGTTCGAGCCGCAGACGCCCGGTGCCGCCGGGGAACAGGGTCGCGAAGACCTGTTCGAACGCCTTGGCGGTGTCGTCGAAGGCGGTGCGGAACACGTCGACCATCGTCGCGTCGAGGTCGTGGATGAGCCGCATGAGGTCGTCGCGTGAACGGGCCACGTCGTCGCGCTGCCCGTTGAGGTACCGGTTGCGTTCCTCCAGCGCCTCGTACTCCTCGGTGGCGAGCGGGTTCACCTTGCCGAGCTTGGCGAGGTCGCGCTTCGCCTTGTCGAGGCGTCGCTCCTGCTCCTCGCGCACGTACGGCGTGGTGCGGATCGCGGCGGAAGCCTCGGACCCGTCGGCGCCGCCCGCGTTCGTCCCGTCCGCATCGGGGGCGTCGGGATGCTCGACCGGCACCGGCCGGCCGTGCTCGTCGAGCACCGGCACCGGCCGGTCCGGGCCGTATTCCGCCACGAGCTCCCCGACGCTCATGCCGAGTTCGTCGCCCGTCTTGCGTTCGATCTGCGCATATTCGCCCGCGTATCGTTCGCGATCCACGTCGAGCGCGTGCTCGCGTTCCGCCAATCCGCCGACCTTCGGTTCGAGCCCGTTGCGGCGTTCGCGCAGGTCGCGCAGCGTCTCGTTGCGTCCGGCGGCCGCGGCCCTGAGCCCGTCGCGTTCGGCGACGACCTTCGCGACCGCCTGTTCCGCCTTCGCTGCCGCCGCTGCGGCCTTCCGCGCGACCTCCCGGACGCGTGCGGCGCGTTCGCGGCGTTCCTCGGCGAGCCTGTCGAGCCGTGCGCGGCGTTCGCGCGCCTCCCGTGCCTGCACGTGCAGGAGCGCGGACTGGCGTTGCAGCGATTCGGCCCTGCGTTTCGCCTCCGTCCACGCGATCTTCGCGGCGACCTCCTGGTCGCGGGCCGTGGCGAGCGCCGTCTCGAGCGCGTGCGCGCGCTCGGCGAGACCGGCGGCGTCCTGTCGACCCGCCGCGCCCTCCGATTCCGCGGCGAGCGCGGCGTTGAGGTCGGCGAGCCGCGTGCGATGGTTCTCCCGCTCTCCGCGCGCGGCTTCGAGCCGCTCGTCGAGACGTGCGATCTCTCGCGTAACGCCGTCGAGCCGCGTCTGGACGTCGCGCGTCTCACGATGCGCCTGTTCGGCCTTGATCCGCGCCTCGGTGCGGCGGCGGGTCTCGGCGTCGACGTTCGCCGACGCCTGCGCGAGCGCGGTGCGCGCCTGCGACACCTTGGGCTCCAGTTGTTCGAGCCGTGCGGCGAGCTCCTTCGCCCGACGCAGCGCCTTGTCGCGGCGTGCGGCCAGCGACAGGTCGCTTTGCGCGGAGCCGGAGCCACCCGACGCGGCGATACGCGCGACCAGCATGTCGCCGGCGCGCGTCACGGCGCGGGCCGCCTTGCCTTCGGCGAGGATGCGCTGCGCGTCCTCGAGCCGGTCGACCGCGACCGTGTCGGCGAGCAGCATGCGCACCGCCGCGGCGACGCGGGCGGCGAGCGCCGGATCGGCGGCTTGGGGGTTCGCGGTGACGAGCGCGGCGAGCGTGGACGCGCCGGCGGCTGCATCGTTTTCCGCGGCGTCGTTTCCCGCGGCATCGGCCGGCGCTCCCGCGACATCCGTGATGGCGGCGCCCGCGTTGATGACCGCGGCCTTGCCGATCCGGCGTTCGCGGGCGGCGCGCAGGGCGGCGAGCATGGCCGCGTCGTCGGGGACGACGAGCGCGCCCGCATACCCGTCGAGCGCGTGCGCGACCGCCTCCTCCCAGCCGTCGGCCACGTGGATGAGGTCGGCGAGACGCCCGAGCACGGTCACGTCCGGATCGGATTCGAGCGACCCGGCGTCGCCGCGGGATTCGAGCGTGTCCTTCAGCGCCTCGGATTTGGCGTCGAGCGAGATGATCGCGGACTGGAGGTCACGCTGTTCGGCGAGCAGCGCATCCAGGGCGGTACGGCGTTCGTCGAGCGCGGCACGAGCCTCGTCCAACGCGACGTTCCCGTCGTCGCCGCCGGTCTCGGCCTGCTCGCGCAGGCGTGCGAGCCGCGTGCGCGCGTCACGCTGCTGGGCGATCAGGGATTCGCGCTGCGCCGCGAGGTCCTTGCCGCGGCTCTCCCCCAGTTCGACGGCGGCCTCCTCGCGCGCGATGAGCTCGCGCATCCGCGCGGCACGCGCGTCCCGTTCGCGTGAGGCGCGGTCGATCTCGGCGATCGTGCGTCGCATGCCGGCGAGGCGCTGCTCGTCGGCGGCGCGCGCCTCGGTGGCCTGTTCGAGCGCGAGTCGCGCGTCCCGTTCCGCGTCCCTCGCGTCGGCGGCCTGCTGGTCGAGTTCCGTGGCGCGATGGTCGAGGATGTCCGGGTCCTCGCCGCGTTCCGCCGTGACGGCGGCGGACAGCGCGCGGCCGCGTTCGTCGGCGAGCGCCGCGAGCGAGCCGAAACGTTCCTTCAGCTGCGTGAGCTCGTGCCAGGACCGGTCGAGCCGTTCGATGGCGGGATCGGCCTCGCCGGCCTGCGCCTCCACCTGTTCGATGCGCACCTTGACCTGCGCGAGTTCGCGGCGCAGGGCGTTGAGGTCGCCGCGGACGGCCGTGAGCTCCTCGTGCGCGCGGTCGCGTCGACGCATCGCCTTGACGGCGTCCTCGGCGTAGAGGCGCGACTGGGCGTCGCGCAGCGTGACCTTGATCGCGTCGGCGCGGCGGGAGACGCGGGCCTGGCGGCCGAGCGGGCCGAGCTGGCGGTGGATCTCGCCGAGCAGGTCGTCGAGACGGCGCAGGTTCGCGTCCGTGTTGGCGAGTTTGCGCAGCGCGCGCTCCTTGCGTTTGCGGTGTTTGAGGACGCCGGCCGCCTCCTCGATGAACGCGCGGTGCCCGGCCGGGTCGGCCCGAAGGATCTGGTCGAGCCTGCCCTGGCCGACGATCACGTGCATCTGCTGGCCGAGACCGGTGTCGCTCAGCAGCTCCTGGATGTCGAGCAGGCGGCAGGGCGAGCCGTTGATCGCGTATTCGGAGCCGCCGTTGCGGAAGATCGTGCGTGAGATCGTGACTTCCGTGTAGTCGATGTCGAGCGCGTGGTCGGTGTTGTCGATGGTGAGGCTCACCTGCGCGCGGCCGAGCGCCGGACGGGAGGACGTGCCCGCGAAAATCACGTCCTCCATCGACGTGCCGCGCAGGTTGCGCGCGCCCTGCTCGCCCATCACCCAGGTGAGCGCGTCGACGATGTTCGATTTGCCGGAGCCGTTCGGGCCGACCACGGCGGTGATGCCGGGCTCGAAGCGCAGCGTGGTCGCCGAGGCGAACGATTTGAAGCCGCGCAGCGTCAGTTCCTTGAGATACACCCCTTGGTCGTCCTTTACTCGGTCTTGTCGGCGGTATCGTCGGCGGCGTTCGCGTCGGTGTTCGCGTCGATATCGGCGGAGGGCTGCTCCTCGCCGCCGAACAGGCCGCCGAGCACGTCGTCGCCGGCGTCCGCGTCGGAGTCGGCCGCATCGGCCGCGTCCCCGTCGTCCGGCTCGACGACGGGCTGGTGGATGCTCATCGCCTTCCTCATGATCGGGCTCGCATGTTCCTCGAGCATCTCGCGGGCGTCGCCGGCGGTGACGAAGCTGCCGCAGATGAGCACGCCGTGGCCGTAGCCGACGCCCAGCTCGTCCGCCTCGTCGACCATGTTGACGGCGGTCTGGATCGCGTCCGGCAGTTCCGGCTCCTTGACGACGCGGTCGCGGCCGAACACCTCGACGGCGATCTTCTCCAAACCGTCGGCGGACATGACGCGGTCGCGCCACGAGTTCTCGGTGACGACCACCTGGCTCAGGACCGGTTCGAGCACGCCGAGGTACTCCTCGACCTGCTTGTCCTCCATCATGGCGATCACGCCGACCAGCTGCTCGAAGTGGTAGTTCTCCTCGATGGCGGCACGCAGGGATTCGGCGGCGTTCACATTGTGCCCGCCGTCCACGATGATCGTCGGCGAGGTGCGGATCTGCTCGATGCGGCCCGGAATCCTCACGCTGGAGAGCGCCTCGGCGACGATGTCGCCGTCCAACGCGCCGGAGACGGGGATCACGGCCTCGCAGGCGGCGAGCGCGGAAAGCGCGTTGTGCGCCTGATGCTCGCCGAACTTGGCGATCGGGACCTCCGTGTACGTGCCGAGCCGCGTGGACAGGGTGGCGACCTGGCCGCCGACGGCGGGCATACGGTTGACGACCTCCATCTCGTAGCCGTCGCGCACGAGCTTCGCGTGGTTGCGTTCGGCGGCCGCCTCGATGATCGGCATGACCTCCTCCTCGTGCGGCTGGGGGCCGATGACGGCGGTGCAGCCGGGCTTGATGATGCCGGCCTTCTCGGTGGCGATCTGCTCGACGGTGTTCCCCAGCCACTTCATGTGGTCCATGTCGACGGGGCCGATGATCGCGGCGTCCGCGTCGAGCACGTTGGTCGCGTCCCAGGCGCCGCCCATGCCGACCTCCACGATGGCCACGTCGACCGGGGCGTCGGCGAACTTCCAGATGGCCATGGCGGTGAGCACCTCGAAGAAGCTCATGCGCGGCTTGCCCTGCTCCTCCATCTTCCGGTCGACGAGCGCGACGAGGTCCTTGATCTGGTCCCACGCGTCGATGAAATCGTCGTCGGAGAGCTGCTGGCCGTCGATGGCGATGCGCTCGTTGATCTTCTCCAGATGCGGCGACGTGTACAGGCCGGTGCGCATGCCGTAGGCGCGGCAGATCGCCTCGGCCATGCGCGCGGTGGAGCCCTTGCCGTTGGTGCCGGTCACGTGGATCACGCGGAACGACTCCTCCGGATGTCCCAGCACGTCGAGCATCAGGGTCATGCGGTCCAGATCGAGGTTCGTGGTGTTGTGCTCCGGCGGACGGCTCATGATGTCCAGCTCGACGTCCTGGATGGTCTCGTTGTCCCTGTTCGGATGCTCGAATGACATGGTTCCTGTTGCTCCTGCTTGTTCTTCTATGCCGGCTGTATGGCCTTCACATGCCCAAACCCCACAAATGATAGCCGACCCCCTGCCGTCATGCGCCATCCGTTCGCCGCCCGCTCACCGCCGAACGGATCCGGGATTCGCACCGGCCGCCCCATCGCCGGGCGCACCCCGTATCCGCACCACCCCTCATCCAAACCGCACCCCCTCCTACCCGCTCATCTCCGGGCGCGCCCCATGTCCGCACCTGCCGATTATCGCCGGGTGCGCTCCGTGTCCACGCTGCCTCACATAGCCGGACACTCCTACCCGCTCATCGCCGGCCCCTCCTGTCCTCTCATCGCCGGACATTTCTTCCGCCCCATTCATCACTGGGTACCCCCACCTACCCATCGCCAGACATCACCCTCCGATCGCTTCCCGCCAACGGCGTCGCATGCGCGCCACCCACTGGCCGGCTCCGACGCTAGGAAGCCCCATGGCGTCGGAGCTGCGCCAAACGTGGCACGGAAGCGACGCTGGAGGAGCCGTCACCGTCGGTTCCGCGCCAAGGATGGCACGCAACCGATGACCAATCCCCTGCTGGCGTCACCTCTCTGCCACCCATGGCACGGAAACGACGCAGGGCGGCCTCCAAACAGCGGAACCGCGCCATCCTTGGCACGAAACCGACGGAGAGGAGGGCAATCCGCCGGCAACGCTCCGGCATGCCAGCTGCAGTACGACCGCCTATTGTGTTACGGCACACCTGTTGCAGCGAGCCGTCAATGATACCCGGCTACCGCTACGGCGAGGATGGCGGCCTCACCCGGATCCCGACCCCGTACGGTTATCCACATCGGACACCTTGAGCGAGAATCGGCTTGATTCCGCCGATTCCCATAACCGACACGCCGAAGAACAGGGCTCCGACCACAAGGGTCGATCCATGGACTTCCATGGATCGCGAATCGGCTACGGTCGAACCATGAGAACGCATAGAACGGTGACGAAGCTGATGACGGATGCCCAGCGCGCAGGCAGGTGCGCGTATTCCCGCGACGCGGCCGAGCAGGCGGCGTTGCGCAGACGCGCGAAGACCGGCGATTTCACGCGCGTCTATCCGGGGATTCCATCGCTGTACGCCGAGACCATGTACTGGAACGGGCTGATGCCTCCGGAGCGCACGATGCATATCGCCCGCACGCTCGGGCAGGCCCATCGCACATGGGTGTTCGGTGGACTCGTCGCCGCGGTCGCCTACGGATTCGAACACCAATGGTGTCTGCACGACGGCTCGGTGACCATCGCCACATCGGATCATGGCACGTACCGTCCCAACCGTCATCTGAAACGCGTCTATGTGTCGAAGCCGGCAACGACGCGCATCGAACACGAGGAGACGGGGCTGTTCCTGCTGCCGCCCGCCATGACGCTGCTCGACTGCGCCGGCTCACATGAGTTCCGTTTCGCGCTGCCGTTCTTCGACTCGGCGTTCGCCAAGGGGACCACCGCCGAGGATGTGCTCGACGCGACCGGACGGATGCACGCCGATCCACGCGCGGCCCTGCGTCTGCTGCGTCACGTGAACGCGAAAAGCGAGAACGGCGGGGAATCATTGGCACGCGGAACGATGATCGAGGAACGATTCTCCACGCCGCGCCTTCAGGTGCCGGTGAAGGATCCGCAGACCGGAGCGGAATACCGAGCCGATTTCGTATGGACGCTGGCGGACGGTACGACGGTCGTCGGCGAATACGACGGCACACGCAAATACATCGACCCCGACATGACCGACAATCGAAGCATCCACGAGATCGTGGCGAACGAACGCCGCCGGGATGAGGGGTTGAGACGCGCCGGCGCACGCGAAATCGTCCATTTCAACTACGACGACGTCATCCGAAGAACACCATTGACGATGAAACTGCTCAAAGCCGGCATTCCACGCCGGGACGTTCCATGACCGGCATCGGTACGATAATGCAGTCCGAGGAGGGAACACGCATATGAGGTATTTCACCACCGACACGCATTTCGGACATCCGCTGGTGAGCGTGCTGCGCGGATTCACGAGGTTCGATCCCGGTCGCGAGCACTATGCCGCGCTGCTTGCCGCCCAGGGGCGCAAGGCCGCCGAGGATTGGGCGAAGGGCGTCGTGCTCGACGATTCACGGCTCAAGTTCCACACGGCGGCCGACACGGACGCGCATGACGCGGCCGTCGTCGCGAACATCAACCGGCTGGTCGGCGAGGACGATGAGCTGTGGATTCTCGGCGACATCGGGTTCCGCACGTCCGTCAACCATCTCAAGGATTGTCTGAGGCAGCTGCGCTGCCGGCATCTGCACGCGGTGATCGGCAACCATGACGACTGGTGGCTGGACGACCGTCCCGCCCGCAACCTGTTCGCATCGATCGAGCCGAACGGCACGGTCGACCTCGACGGGCTCGACTCCGCGCGGCCGGACGCGGTCGAGACCGTGAACCTGTCGCATTTCCCGTACCGCGAGGATCTCGCCTACGGCTGGCCGGACGACGCCGTGCGGTTCCGCGACAAGGCGCTGCCGTTCGACGGCCGCCGCCTGCTCTACGGACACACGCATCAGCTCTCACCCGAAGGAGCCCGCCCGGAAGCGCTCAACGTGGGTCTCGACGCGTGGAATCTCGAACCGGTGAGCGAGACCCGCATCGTCGACTGGTTCCACGAGCATGCCGCCGGCGCCTCGCGCGCCGTGCCGCTCGACATGCCGTCGGATGGGAGGAACTGAGCATTCGGGTGGCGGCCGCTGGACCGGCGCCTACGCCAGTGCGGGATCGGCGAAACGACGGTTGGCGAGGACGGGGAGCGAACGGCGCGCGACGGCGAGCGCGTCGCGGCGCAGTTCGGCGGTGATGAGCGCCGGCTGCGGTCCGGCCGCCGCGACGACCTCGCCGAGCGGGTCGATGACGCGGCTCAGGCCTATGGTCCTCGCGCCCGTCGTGCTGCATGCGAGCACATAGCAGGTGTTCTCCAATGCGCGGGCGGCGGTCATGATCTCCCAGTGCCGTTCCTTGCGAGGGCCACGCACCCATGCGGCCGAGACCGCGATCGCATCCGCGCCGCGCACGGCAAGCGAGCGCGCCGTCTCGGGGAATCTCAGGTCGTAGCAGGTCATCACGCCGATGCGCCATCCGTCGACATCCACGATCGGAGGGAGCGCGTCGCCCGGTTCGACCGTGTCGGATTCGCGTTCCGCGAACGCGTCGTACAAGTGGAGTTTGCGGTAGCTCGCGATAATCTCGCCATCACGGATGACGACGAACACGTTGGATACCCGTCGGGCTGTCGCGCCCACGGTGTCCGGAGCGTCCGCCGGTACGTGCACGGTGCCCATCAGCGTGATGCCATGCCGCTCGCCGATGCGGCGCAGTCCCGTGACGAACGGACCGTCCAACGGCTGTGCCATGCGTGCCGTATACGACGGATCCCCGTCGTCGCGTGCGATTAGTCCTTCCGGCAACAGCAGCACTCGCGCGCCGTCTTCCGCCGCACGCCGCGCATACCCCTCGATGGTCTCAAGGTTCGCGCCCGGCTCTTTCGCCACCGCGAACTGCGCGATGGCGATCTTCAACGGGTCGTATGCCATCTCTTTGTCGTCCGTTCTCATGCTCATACTTCGTATTATCGTCACTCTCCTTTCATGTCGAATTCGTCACGCAGTCCCTCCAATGCGACACGTAGGGATTTGCGGCTTCTGTACATGCGAAGCAACCGGTCGATCTCGTCACGCGCTTTGCCGGAGCCCGCTGCCCCGGCCACGAGTCGGAGTATGGAGCATACGCGATCGACGTTCCGTTCCGAGTCGGAGCGCATCAGGTCGGAGTCCGCGTCGTGCAATGGTTCCAGCAACAGATCGCACGAATCCTCGGCTCGCGTATGCGCCATCACTGCGAACAGGCGTTCGATGACTTTGTCATCGCGGAAATCACGACATCTTGCCTTGCAGTATTTCCACGCCGCATCGCTGAGCATCTCTTGGCTGAGCAGCGCCTCGTATGCGGGATTCCGCCCATGAAACATGGGATCGCCATGGTATCGCTCCTGCAGATCGATGATGCGGAGGACATAATCGTTCCAAGCGTCTCCGGCGAGATCACGCAGTTTGCGTACGTACCATGAATCGTGGGCCCGCTGCTCGTCCTCCGTCCGGATCCTACCGTCGATGGAATCCGTGATGATCCGGTATGCGTACAGTCGGCAAAGGCCTTCGACGTCGCCGAGACGTTCATAAGAGGCTTCGAGCCAAGTCCAGCAGATATCGGGAGGATTGAGTATCGGCGGATTCACCTGTCCGTCTTCCTGCCCGCAATGGCATTCCGCGAAGAGCTGACTCGTTTCGCGCGCGGTTCTCGCACAGACGGCGATTTCGAGCCCGTCGTCCATGGCGAGCAAACGCTGCATGAAATCGCGAATCCACCGCCACCCACGCACGTCGGTGATCATGCTGTAATCCGAGGTTTCGTCTCGTGTGAGCGCGTGCCCTCCGAAATGGTCATAGACGTACGCATAAATCTTACGTCCCGCGGCGCCATCGCCGATGATGCGCGGCGTATCCGTCCTGTCATCGCTTTCCATCGTCGTCTCCCTCATCCGAGGACATCGATTCGCGTCCTTGCTCGCCGTCCTGTTCTCCGGAAAGATATTCGGACAGTTCGTCGTGCAGCTTCTTTCGCCGCGGGAACATGTCCAGAATCCCCGCGACGAGTGCGCGCGCCTCGTCATAGCCATATACGGTCTCGCTTCTGCGGATCCACCGTCCCACGCGAGCGGCCGACTCCACCGTATCGGATTCATAGAGTACCGAGTCGGGGTCGAGCAGCGTATTGCGCAAATACTGCTCGGCCCACTGGGCCTTCTCCGAATCCCCCGCAATGACATCCAACATGCGGATCATCACGTCCGGAGATTTCGTCAACGCGTAGTTGAAGGCCTCATCGGGCAGACGCTCCTCACGCAGCAACCGTTCGTATGCGGGATTCACCGGCGCCCAGCGCGGCATGCGGTCACGTTTCCTGTGCAATGCCGTGATCATGTCACGATCCTCGTTCCAATGCCGTCCACTGATGCGACGCAGTCTCTCCACGTACACGGCTTCCGGGTCGGTCTGAGCGATGAGGATGTAGTACGCATACAGGTGCCGCAACCCTTTTTCGTCATGAAGGTGCTCGTATGCCGCCTCCAGAATCGTCAGCCAGACATGGGGCAGTTCGTTCAGGCGCGTCGGCATCAGCCCCGGTACCAAGAGCCGGATATTCGCCAAGGGGTCTTTCCGGAATCGGTTTCCACGTTCTTTTTTCCGGTAACCGTCCTCATATTCCTCAAATAACGTCCGTGTCCTCGGCTCATACTCGTTCCTTCTAGCACGCGTCTGTGCACGATGTCTCTCGTCACGCGACCGTGCATCATTCGACACGGCATCCTCATCAATCATCTCGGATTGTGCCCGCGACAACCGTATTCCCTCATGGAACAACATCCCGTCGAGGTCCTGAGGATTGCATAAACGCTCAAGAAGGATACGCACCGTTCGCCAATCCAGTTCCTTCAGCTTCTTGCGGGTCGGGAACTCCTTCATCAGATACCAGTCGACGCAGAATGACGCCTCGCGCGGGAACGAATCCAGTGAATCCTCACGCCGCAGGCTCTCGTCCAGGGAGATCAGCACGCCGGCGACATGCTTGCAGTAGGTTACGCGCTGTCCGTACGGACACGTGCACGCCGCCGAGACCACCTTGCCATGGCGCAGCCTCACATCGACCTGATAATCCTCGGAACCACGCACCACGGCATGCCAGAGCCCCTCGGAAATCTCCACAGGATGATCGACCTTACCGGCATCGTAATATGCGTGGCCACGGTCGTATACCTTGGGGTCGAACAACTCGTAGAATCCGTCCAAGTGCCTCATGTCGGTACCTCCTTGACCTCCATCATCACCAGGTGAATCGGAAACCGGTAGATATCTACCGGAAACTGCACCAGTTTCGGCGTGTCGCGAATCCCGGGGCACAGACGGGCGGACGCGCGTAGAGTTGATGAGGATGCGGCGGCCCCGCCCGCACCATACGACCATATGACCAACGAAGGGAACCATCATGGCAACACTGCTCGATCCTCCCGCCATCCCAGTGCGCCGCGCGCACGACGGACTGGAACTGCCGGCCATCGGCTTCGGCACGTACAAGGTGAACGGCTTCGCCGGCGTGGAGGCGATCAAGTCGGCGCTCGAGGTCGGCTACCGTCTCATCGATTCGGCATTCAACTACGAGAACGAGGGCGTGGTCGGCAAGGCGATCCGCGAATCCGACGTGCCGCGCGAGGACATCATCGTCGCCTCGAAGCTGCCCGGACGCCACCACCAGTACGACCAGGCGCGCGAGACCATCGAGGAGTCGGTAGCGCGCATGGGCCTCGACTATATCGACCTGTACCTCATCCACTGGCCGAACCCGTCGCAGGGCCAGTTCGTGGAGGCCTGGCAGGCGCTCGTCGACGCGCAGAAGCAGGGCATCGTCAAGCATATCGGCGTGAGCAACTTCCTGCCCGGCCACATCGACCTGCTCATCCGCGCCACCGGAGTGACGCCCGCGGTCAACCAGGTGGAGCTGCACCCGTTCTTCCAGCAGAACGAGCAGCGCGCCTACGACGACGCGCACGGCATCATCACCGAGGCGTGGAGCCCGCTGGGACGCGCCAACCAGATGCTCAAGGATCCGACGGTCACGCGCATCGCCGCCAAGCACGGCGTCTCCCCCGTCGCCGCGATCCTGCGTTGGCACATCCAGCTGGGCGACGTGGCCATCCCGAAGTCGATGCACCGCGAACGCCAGCGCGCGAACCTCGACCTGACCGGCTTCGCGCTCGACGAGCAGGACATGCGCGACATCGCTGCGATGGACAATCCGGAGGGCTACACGTTCGGCCAGAACCCGCACTGGCACGAAGAGGCCTGACCGGTTCCGGGACCAGACCCCGGCATGCGGGTTTCGCGGCTACACTCGAGGTATGAGTCTTCCCGCGAAACCCGCGTTATACGAGTTCGAGTCCATGTTCGACGACGCACCGTGGATACTCGAACGCGCCTACGATTATTGGCAGGACGGCCGTGTGGGGCGTATCGAGAGCGTCGCGCCGTCGTTGTTCCACGCGCAGGTCTCCGGCAACGAGGCCGACTCCTATGACGTCGACGTCCGTATCGACGACGCCGGTGATGTCATGTCGGCCGCATGCACCTGTCCGTATCACCGGACGCCATACTGCAAGCATGTGGGCGCGGTGCTCTACGAACTGCGCCGGCGATGGGCCGACGGGCATGGGGATGCGGCGCCCGGCGCGTCCGATGCATCCGAATCGTCCGTCATGCGGCGCCGTCGAGTGCCGTCCTATGCACTCGACGGCGTGTTGAAGCGCATCGACGAGGAGAAGCGTGATGCCGACGGTCGCAACGTGCTGTTCTTCTGGTCGAACACATGCGTCAAATACGCGAATCATCTGATGCGCGAGGGATCGTCCGGACCGCTGATTCCCACCCGTGAGGCGGGCCGGATGATGCTCGGTCCCATGGACGCCTACCACCAGCGGCACGGCGTCCATCATCAGGACGACGGCATCCCCCTCGACGACATGGACGGCGGGCTGTTGCCGCCCGATCCTCTCGATGCCCCCCCTCGATCCTCCCCACGGGGATGGCGATACGCCACGACCCGATGATCCGACGCTCGCCGAAGCCCTCGCCGGTTTCCACACGGTCGTCGACAACGCGCTCCATTCCACGGATTGGGAACACGCCTGTCGACGACCGTGTGGAAACC
>NZ_NMWT01000015.1 GCF_002860365.1 Bifidobacterium parmae | reverse complement strand
GCATCCGGCCCATCCACCAACGCCAACACGTTCCCCGTACGACCCGCAAGCGCGCCACCGGCCAACGCGTCGGGATAATTCTCACCAGACGCCAACACCACGCCATCCGCCTCCAGGATCCTATGCTCCAACGCGTAAGCCACCACCTCCGCGCTCGTCCCATACCGGGTCGCACCCGCAAGACGCGTCACCGACAACGACCCCAACTGCGACTCCACCCTCACAGGCACTACCGACTCGCCACCGACCAGCAGCACCTTCCGGAACCCGGCATCCCTGACCGCCCGCACCATGGCCTCATCCAAACCATCCCGGCCGGCCAACACCACCGGAGCCTTCAACCGATACGCCAACGGCGACGCCGACAACGCGTCATACGGGCCCTCCCCGCTCGCCACGATCACCGTATCCGACCACACCACAGCCGAACCAAGCTCACCCGGCGCATCACGCAACACGCCCAACGACGTCCCATACCGGGTCGAACCGCCGAACCGCACCACCCGATGCTCCGACACCAGACCCCTCACCCGATCCTCCAACGCGGACGACAACGCCGCCTCACTGCCAATCAACACCGCACGCTTCGCACCCAACGATCTGATCCGCGACGCAAGCACGTCACCCCCATCAGGACCAGACAACAACACCGGCGCATCCAACGCGCCGGCCAACGCCGAAGCAGACAACGCATCCGGGAACGCCTCACCAGACGCGACCACCACCCAATCCGAACGCTCGAACCCAGCCGCGACAACCGCATCAGCCGTCTCATACCGCGTCACACCAGCCAAACGAGACAACCCACCACGAGACGACGTCACAACCGACACACTCCACGACTGAGCGCCGATGCCCTTCCAATCGTAGAGTTGGACCACCGTACCGGCTTCCACATGCTCGTTGAGCATGTCCAGCACACGGCCGGACTTCGCGCTCGCGATGCCAATGGCACCGTTTCCCGCGTCACGCAATGCCCACAGCTGGGCCATGCTCCCGTTCGACGGCCACTGTTGCACGCGCGTGCCGTTCGCGGTCCCGCCACCCACGGCATCCAGAACCTTCGCGGAATTCACGCTGCGAATCGTAAACAGACCATTGCCCGCACGATCGAACCGGAACAACTGGGAATCCGCGCCACTCCAATCCTGCAACTGGAGCTTCGCGCCATCATCATACGAACCATCCGCCACGCCGAACGTCGTCGCATCATGGCCCGCCGGAGCGAGACGAACCGAATCATCCGGCACCGTCGCGGTCGCGGACGCCACGATGAACTGCTGGGACGACGTCCAATTGGGGGCATACAGCTGCACCTTCGTACCATCCGCCGTGCCGCCGCCTGTCAGATCAAGCACCCAATTCCCCAATGCGGACTGGATGTACACACCACCCGAATCGGCCACACGCAGCCACCAACGCTGCGCGGTCGAACCGTTGCGCGTCCACTGCTGCACCACCGCGCCACTCGTCGCATTGCCGCCCTGCACGTCCAGCGCGAGACCCGAATTCACGTTCATGATCTCATACGAACCATCCGACTGACGGTTGAACGCGAACCGCATCGCATCCCGCTCACCCGACTGCAGGCGCACCGATGCACCCGAATCCGCGGAACCGTTCTCGACTATCAGCGACGACTTCAGATTCCTCACCGCGTCGATGTAGAACGTGCCGGAGCCGACCGACAACAACGGCAGACGCGTCACATCATTGAGATCGTCGTACACCTTGTCGCGGATCTCGCCCATACGGTTCCACACCTGTTGGCCGGGGCAGGCGGTGCGGTTGAGGCTGCCTCCCACCCAATGCGACTGGTCGCCATGACCGGTGATGCGCGGCTGCGTGCCCTTGTACTGGAACGTGCCGTACGGGTCGGTGATGCCGAGCGCATTGAACTCCCATGCGATCGCGGCCGCCACCGAATTGATCTGCGCATCCGTGGGCGCCACGTTGAGATGGTAGCTGCCGATCATCGAAACACCGAACGTGTCGTAGTTGAATCCGACGGATTGGGCGCCGGCCACCTGGCTGGCGGGCACGACCTGATTCGGCACGCCCTCGTCGCGTCCCTCCCAGATGCCGCCGTAGCGGTCCACGAGCAGCTGGTAGCCGATGTCGCCCCAATCGTTGTGCACATTGTGGTACAGGTAGATGCCGTTCACCATCGCCGGCACCTCCGCCTGCGAATAGTTGTTGCGGTCCACCGTGTGATGCACGATCGCGCCCTTCCAATGGCCGGTGCGCTCCGGCGGCCACGTCATCGCCGGATTGCCGTTCACCCACCACTCCTCGCGCGTGTGGATCGTTCCGGACGCGGTGACCGCGGCTGCGGTCCTCACAGCGGACTTGTACGCGCTCCCCTGCGCGTCGCCGGCGGCGGAATACCCGGAATCGATGGTGACGAGCGTCGCCTCGGTAATCGTCTGACCGCTCTTCGGGGTAAGCCGTGCCTCCGCCTTCGTGGCCTCACCCACGTAATAGGACGGGCTCACGCCCATCGTGTCGGTATCCTCGTCCACACTCGGCAGCTCCACCCAATCGCTCCACGTGCCGCCGGTCAGATACCGCAACTCATACGTGGGCGCATTGTCGACGTCATCCATATCCTGCTGCTGCCAGTCCACACCCACTGTGGCCAGACCGGACAAATCGGCCTGCGCTACGACCGCCTCGCCGGGCTGCGCCTGCCGGCGGCTACGACGCGGCCCCTGCGGCTGATCCTGGTCACTCGTGGCGGCGGATTCCGGTGTGAACGACTGCTCCTCCGTCTTCGGCGCATGCGTCTTCGCGACGTGCGACGGACCGTCCGCGGACGTATCCACAGCCGTAGTGACGGTGCCCGTCGTACCGGACGTACCGGTTGTGGCCACCGCCGCGCGCACCGCACCGGCGACTGAGGCAGCACCGGGATCGGCCATCGCCGGCACCACCGGCATCACCATCGAGAAGGCGGCGACACCACCCACGACCATACGCAACAGATTCCGACGCATCACGGACGCCTTTCTCCCGACTTCACGCTCTCAGGCGATCGCGTCCACACCGACCACGAACCCTTATGGTCTTATCGTACCGCCACATCAGTCATGCGACAGGGCCCAATGCGACGTCCAGAATTTGCCCTTCCGTCCGGCATCGGCATTCCTCGTCACCATGATGTCCCGTTGACTGCGCACCAGTCCCTTGGCCTCACGACGCAGACATTCCCTGAGCTGCATCAAATACCTCGCATCTTCCCTGTTCCGGGTGTCGACCTTGCGAGACGGCTCCACCGTGGCGCACACCATGATTCTCGTACACGCCAGCGCCTTACGGCAGAAATCGACGGTCTCATCCTCGGATTGCGTGGCTCCGATCATGAGACATGCCAGAGTATCGAAGCTCTTACGAGCTATGGTGCGCGCCAGATCGGGAGCTTTCGGGGGCATCTCGCCGGGGTTCTTATGCGAATAGTCCTTCGCTTCGATCAGATACAATGTATCGCCGTCCGGAATGGCGATGATGTCGCAGCCTTTGGCCTGAATCGCCTGTGCACCGGACAGTCTGGTAAAGAACGGCTTCTTGTCGAAATCCGCCATGACCACGCAATCATCCGGAAATTCATACACGTTGGCATCCTGTTCAAACGTCTGCATCAGACCATCACCAGCCGCTCATATCGTCCAGTCATACGAAGGTCACTCGTCCAGCAACAGCTCGGTCTGCTCATATTCGGCCTTCAATGTCTGCAGATACTCCTCATCGAAATCAGACAACGAGGACCCCTGTGCGATATCGATCGAGGTGCCCGTACGACGCAACGCCGTATAACCGATTCCCGTCACTGCCTTGTTGTGGCGAGATTCGTAATCGAACTGGCGCAGGAGATACGCGCTATGCGTACCCATGAACACCTGCACACCGGCTTTGGCGAGCTCAATCACCGTCTGGACGATGGCTTTCTGACTCGCCGGATTCAGATTCGCCTCCGGTTCATCCCAGAACAGAAAACCACTGTTCAACAGCACACCGGACTGCACCAGCCGGTAGATGGTGGCCAGCTTGCGCAGGCCTTCCGCGACAAGCGGCATCTCGAACGTGCCCTCATCCCGATGCAGATAGAATCTGCCGGCGTTCTCATCCACTTTCCCACCGAGAATGCCCATGATCGGTTGCAATGCCCTATCTACATCGCTGCCGGGCGTACGTCGCAGCGGCGCCCTGCCCAGCAGGTTACACGTGTCACGCCACGTCTCGTCGAACGCGACCTGACGGGAATCATACAGGGATACGAATCCCGGGAAAATGGACATCAGTTCGCGGGAGGGGAGGAACACCGGCGTGGAGTCCACATGCGCCTCCGGAATGGCGTCGACCTTCACTTCAGTCTTGGAATTCGTGGCGAAACTGAACCGGAGTGGTTGCTTCTTGCCTGCATAGGAGATGCCGACAACCGCTTTGGCACGCCCCCGCTGACGATTCGTCAGACGCCCCAGCGAATCAGGAGAGAACACTCCCAAGAGCTTGGAGGCGACCTTCTTCTGCAGGTTGGATTTCGTCAGTTCGGAATCGTCGGTTACATCGTGCATGACCGCCGTGCAGGAATACAGCAATTTCAGCAGTTGGGATTTCCCCGTACCGTTATCGCCGACAATCAGGTTGATCGAAGGCTCGAACGTCAGCTCATAATCCTTGTCGAACGGACCGAATCGCTGCACGTCCAACTGTGAAATCACTTCAGTAGTCATACGCGCATTATAGGCCGACGAGTCTATTGGATGTGTTTGTTGAGTTTGGCGGCGATACGCTCCATGGTCCACTGGCCGAACACGACCGGACCACCCAACACGAACGCCGTCTCCCGGTTCCCGTCCGACTGCGCCTCCGCAGCCAACCCGACCGACCGCGCATCCGGCCCATCCACCAACGCCAACACGTTCCCCGTACGACCCGCAAGCGCGCCACCGGCCAACGCGTCGGGATAATTCTCACCAGACGCCAACACCACGCCATCCGCCTCCAGGATCCTATGCTCCAACGCGTAAGCCACCACCTCCGCGCTCGTCCCATACCGGGTCGCACCCGCAAGACGCGTCACCGACAACGACCCCAACTGCGACTCCACCCTCACAGGCACTACCGACTCGCCACCGACCAGCAGCACCTTCCGGAACCCGGCATCCCTGACCGCCCGCACCATGGCCTCATCCAAACCATCCCGGCCGGCCAACACCACCGGAGCCTTCAACCGATACGCCAACGGCGACGCCGACAACGCGTCATACGGGCCCTCCCCGCTCGCCACGATCACCGTATCCGACCACACCACAGCCGAACCAAGCTCACCCGGCGCATCACGCAACACGCCCAACGACGTCCCATACCGGGTCGAACCGCCGAACCGCACCACCCGATGCTCCGACACCAGACCCCTCACCCGATCCTCCAACGCGGACGACAACGCCGCCTCACTGCCAATCAACACCGCACGCTTCGCACCCAACGATCTGATCCGCGACGCAAGCACGTCACCCCCATCAGGACCAGACAACAACACCGGCGCATCCAACGCGCCGGCCAACGCCGAAGCAGACAACGCATCCGGGAACGCCTCACCAGACGCGACCACCACCCAATCCGAACGCTCGAACCCAGCCGCGACAACCGCATCAGCCGTCTCATACCGCGTCACACCAGCCAAACGAGACAGGCTCCCGCGTTTCGAACCAGCCTTCACCACCGACCACGACTGAGCGGCCGTACCATTCCAGCCATACGACTGCACCATGGTGCCCGCCGTCATATTGCCACCCGTCACATCGATCACACGACCCGACTTCGCATTCACCAACGCGACGGCGCCGTTCCCCGCATCACGCAACGACCAACGCTGCGCAAGCGAACCATTCGACGGCCACTGCTGGATACGCGCGCCGTTCATCATCGCACCCGACGCGACCTCCACCAGCTTGCCCGAATTCACGCTACGCACCTCGACCAGACCATTGCCCACACGGCCGAACCGGAACAACTGCGAATCCGCGCCGGACCAATTCTGTAACTGAAGCTTCGCGCCATCATCATACGAACCATCCGCCACGCCAAGCGACAACGCGCCCTGCGACGAGGCCCCCAGACGCACCGAACCATCCGGCACCGCGACACCGGCATCGGCGATCACGAACCTCTGCGCGTCCGAAGCGTTCGGCGCATACAACTGCACCCGCGTGCCGTCCCCCGTATTGCCGCCGGCCAAATCAAGCACCCAATTACCCAACACGGACTGGACGAACACGCCACCGTTCTCCGCCACACGCAGCCACCAACGCTGCGCGGACGTGTTGTTACGCGTCCACTGCTGCACCACCGCGCCCTTGACCGCGCTACCACCCTGCACATCCAACGCGAGACCCGAATTCACATTCACGATCTCATACGAACCATCATCCTGCGGAACGAACTGGAACTTCATCGCATCCCGCTCACCCGACTGCAGGCGCGCCGCAGCCCCGGCCGACGACGAACCATTCTCAATCATCAGCGAGGAATCCAACTTCGAGGAAGCGTCAACATAGTACACACCCTTCGGCAGCGACAGCTTCTCCAACCCGCGCACGTCATAGCCGGCCTGATACTCCAGATTGCCGAACGCGTTCAGGTCCACTCGGCCGCTGATGCCGTTGATGGAGCCGCCGCTGGTGTACTGCCAGCCGCGATCGTTCGTGGGGAACGCGGTGTACTGCATCGTCGAACCGTACTGGGCGACCCAGCGGGTCTTCGCGTGGATGCTCGCGCTGTTCAACGCCGTGTTCAGGTAGCTCGTGTACGAGTAGACGCTCAGATTGTTGTAGCCGGCGGCCTGCAGCTTCGCATACCAGGCGTTCACCATGCCCTCATACACGCTCGGGCTCGTCGGGCTCTTGTGCCCCGTATACGTCCACGTCTCCAGGTCGTAGAACACCGGATAGCTCAAATCGCCCGGATTCACGCCCGCCTGACGCAGCAGGTTCACCACGTCCGCGCCCTCGGACGCACCATCCGCCGCGCTCTCCGCATACGAGAACACGTACACGCCGAACGGAATCCCCAATCGCTTGCACTCGGAGATATTGCGGCGCGCCTGCGTGTCGAACCCGTTGCCCCAACCGAAGCTCAGACGGATGATCGCCCCCTCGACGCCCGCGTTCTTCGCGGCCTGCCAGTCGATCGTCCCCTGCCACGTCGACACATCGATCACGCCCTTCGCCTGCTGGGCGAACAGGTTGTTGCGCGCGTCGTAGAACGCCTGCGTCCCGTTGTACGACCCCCAATGCGCGCCGTACTCGTTGTTCTGGAGCGCGGCCAGCTTCACCGAGGAGTTGGCGCCATCGGCGGTATTGTTCCGACGCTGCGCGGACGCGCCGGCATCCGCATTGCCGGCGCCATCCGCACCGTTCGCATCATTCGTGCCATCGGCGGCACCGGCGCCGGCGTTCACGTCGCCACCGTTCGCGGCGACCTTCTCCTTCACATCCGCGGCGCTCACCGGGATGAACGACTCGCCATCCGTCTTCGCCAACGGATCCGGCTGCTTGCTCTCCGTGCCCACGATCTTCGGGTCGGTGACGGTCTCACCCGTCTCGATGTCCTTCAACTCGCCCTCGGGCGTCGCCGCATACTGCTCCGACACGACCGTCGCATCATCGGCAATCTCCGAAGACACCTTGTCCGGCAGGGCGGCGTTCGGATTCTCCGGCATCGCGTCGGCATCATCGGAGGCGTCGGCGATCGTCTGCATCTTGAACGCGGAGACGGACGCGCCGGACGCGCCGGACGCCGCGCCGGACGCGCCAGCGGCAACGGCCGCGGCGTCCGCGTTCACGTCGGCGAGCGCGCTGGCCGGCGCGACGCACACCGCACCCAACATCGCCGCAGCGGCGAGGGACGCGACCGCGGCACGCACCGCACGCGTCATACGCGACATACGCGACTCCGCCGGATCATGCTCCGCGGGACTATGCTCCCGCGTCTGTTCCAGCGCGTCCACTGCATGTGCCAGCGCACCGAACCGTTTCTTTCCCACCATGTGCAGACTCCTTGACGCACCCTTTGCCGTGCCGATCATCGCGTCGACCGTCGTGTGGCGGCATTGCCGCCCGCCGCACGCACGCTCGCCGTCCACTCGCCGAACCGTCACAGACCAATCGGGATTCTGCGGGATTCGCACGCGAACCGGCGCAATCGCAACGTTCTCAACCGTTGTTCAGTCTAACCGGCGAGGCGGATAAGGCGAGGCGGGAGATGAGACGGGAAAAGGTACTCCGGTTGGAGCCCGGCGGCTCTCGGCGCCCTCTAGGCCTCCGTACGCTCCAAGCGGCGAACGGAAGCAAATAACATTCCATCACCCAAACCGAAAGAATCATATCAACTTCTGTCTTTACGAACACTTCCAGCACTATTTCCGCTATAATGGCATAAATTTTAATGTTTTATGCGCCATCCGCGAGGAAAATCATGTCCACAGAACTTCAACATCTGATACAACGGACCCTCACCGCACGCTACGAAACACAGACGCTGGAGGTCAAAGCCGCAGCCGAAGGCACGCCGCGCGTCTACGACACCCTGTCGTCCTTCTCCAACCAGAACGAAGGCGGCATCATCCTGTTCGGCATCGACGAACAAGCGGGATTCAGCGTCTGTGGGGTATACGACGCACAGGATCTGCAGAAGAAAGTACACGGGCAGTGCGAAGCCATGACCCCTGAAGTACGCCCCATATTCGACACCACGGAGGTCGACGGCAAAACGGTCGTCGCCGCCTACATCAGCGGACGTCCCATGAGCGAACGCCCCGTATACCGCACCGCCAAAGGCATCACCGAAGGAACCTACACACGACTCGGCGACGCCGACGTACGCATGACCGCCACCGAACTCTACGAAATCGAAACCTTCAAAGAAGGCCGGCGCGACGACACCAGCACCAGTCCAGAAACGACACTCAACACGCTCGACAAGCGCAAAACCGACCGATTCATCCTCGACGCCACCAGAGAACGCCCCCTACTGGCGCGGCGAAACGACAACGAAATCCTGTCCCTCACCGGAGCGGTGCGAGGCGACCGCGCGACACTCGCGGGCATGCTCACGCTGGGAGACTATCCCCAACGCGCATATCCCAACCTCTGCATCACCGCCATCGCAGTCAACGGAACCACCATCAAACAAGGAAGCAACGGAGAACGTTTCCTGGACAACAAACGCTACGAAGGCACCATCGACGAAATGCTCGAAGGCGCATTGAACTTCGTGGCACACAACAGCCGCACCAAAGTAATCGTCAGCAACGGCAACCGTCGCGACGTACCCGAATACCCCGAAACCGCAGTACGTGAAATCATCATCAACGCCCTCATGCACCGCGACTACGGCCCCTACAGCAACGGCACACCCGTACGGCTCACCCTGTTCTCCGACCGGCTGGAATGCTGGAACCCCGGCGGCGTCTACGGCGGCCAGAACATCAACGACATCGGCTACGCCAACATGCCCACACGCAACCCGACGCTGGTATCGCTGCTGGAGATCCAACGCATAGTCGAAAACCGGCATTCCGGCATCCCCGTCATCCGGGAGGAAGCCGCCTCACATGGTCTGCGGCCACCGGAATTCATCGACCGGAACGGATCGTTCCTCGTACGATTCTTCAACGCGACGGCCGAACCGGCGGAAACCACGTTCCCGGCTTCCGCTCCGGATCCGACCACCGCGCAAACGCACCATGACAACGGTTTGCAGCCCATACGACGCGCCAACACGCGGCAGGCCCCCGGCATCACACGCGACATGATCCTGCGATACTGCACTGAACCACGATCGGCGCAGGACATCGCGGAACACCTCGGATACGATACGGCCTACCTGCGCAGGACATTCCTCCGACCCATGGTCGACGGCGGGACGTTGATCACGACCATGCCGGACAAACCACGCAGCAAGTTCCAGAAGTATCGGACGTCTGGCAGCGACACACAGAGCATGTAAGGACATTAGCCGTTCTTCTTACGCACCACCATGTGCGAGACGTGCGCAACCGTGTGGACACACACCCACGCCGCTCCACGCAGCCCTACACGCACTCACGCATTTCACCTACGCATTCACCCACGCGCCCGGGAGGCGGCGCGGAGGGGCGGCCATCACGATCAGGGCGATGACGGAGACGACGGCGGGTGACGATCAGGACTGCGGGATGGCGATATGCAGGAAGGAATGTTCGCCTGAAATGGTAGAACTTCATAAATGCCTATATAATTATCAGAAAACTGATAGATTTTGGCAAAGACCGCAGCGAACGGCATCTATACGGGGAAGGACGGCCGCATCATGATCGAACGACCGGCGTACACGGACTGGCTGGAACGTTGGCAGGACAAGGATGTCATCAAAGTCATCACCGGACTGCGCCGCTGCGGCAAATCCACCGTGCTCAGGCTCTTCCGAGAACGGCTCCTCGCCAAAGGAGTGGACCAGAACCGCATCATCGCCATCAACTTCGAAAGTCTGGAGGAAGACTACCCCAACGAGGCAAAACCCCTCTACGACTACATCGTCTCCCGCCTGGCACCGGACGTCACGAACTACGTGTTCCTGGATGAAATCCAGCATGTCCGGGAGTTCGAACGCGCCGCCGACGGGCTCTACGTGCGCGACGACGTGGACCTCTACCTCACCGGATCGAATGCCGACCTGCTCTCCAGCGAACTGGCCACACGACTCACCGGACGATACGTGGAACTCCGTATGCTGCCCCTATCGTTCAAGGAATACCGCAGCACCCGCCCCCAATCGGAATCCCCCGAACAATCCTTCAACCGGTACCTGCTGTACGGCGGACTGCCATACGCGGCCACGCTCGAACACGATCAGGACATCGCCGACTACCTGGGCGGCGTGTTCAACACCATTCTGGTCAAGGATATCGCGCAACGTCACCCCCGCATCGACACCATCGCATTCGACGAAGTCGCCTCATTCCTCGCGGACAACGTCGGCAACATCACCTCCATAAAAGGCATCGCAGACGCCATGAAACAAACCCATCGCGGCATCTCCCCCACAACGGTGGGCGAATACATCGCGGCCCTACGCGAAAACTACCTGCTGTTCCGAGCCGACAGATACGACATCAAAGGCAAAAGCTATCTGAAGACCCTTGAGAAATACTATCTGGGAGACCCCGGGTTCCGATTCTGGTTCCTCGGCAAGACCGGCGGCGACCTCGGCCACCGCATCGAGAACGTCATCTACCTCGAACTGCTCCGACGCTACCGGACCGTCCACATCGGCAAAGTAGGCACCACCGAAGTGGACTTCTACACGCCGGATCCGCAAGGCGACCACTACTACCAAGTCTCGTTGACCGTCATGGACGAATCCACGCTCTCCAGAGAACTCAGGCCACTGCAGTCCATCAACGACAACCATCCCAAAACACTGCTCACCATGGACCGCATCGGGAACGGGAATCACGCCGGCATCAGACAAGTCAACATCATCGACTGGCTGCTGGAGTAGGCGACTGCTCCAGCAGCCACGCGCCCGGCACGACGATCTCGCGGACACGCATGCTGAACGGCAGGGGGAATGTTAGATTTACCCAACATTTTATTGTTGTTGGAATTATCTAACAACAATAACATGTTGGGTATAGCTAACATTCTGGAGGGGTTGCATGAGCACGACAGCCGTACAAGTACGCTCAATCCGCCAACTGGCGGTTTCCCTAAGGGACGCGCGTCGCGCAGCCGGCGTCACCCAAACCGAGCTGGCCGAACGCACAGGGCTCTCACGCCCATGGATCAGCCAGCTCGAACAAGGGCGCATCACCAACCCCGGAATCCAACGCATATTCGCCATCTGCGATGCGCTCGGAGTGAACATCAGCCTCGCCTACATGACAACGCCCACGGAACAGCGACCCACGGGAAACAGAAACACGGACGGAACCGCCCCCGCCATGACAGCAACATCACAAGAGCACATCACCGCCGGACGGATCTCCCCCCATACGTCATCGACCAGCACCGCCGATTCCGGACATTCCAAGTATTCTGATATGGCACGTGATATGGCGCGCCTCATCGGCAATTCTCTCGGCAGTTCCCTCCAATCCAATGCCTCCTTGTGGGGCAATATGCAGACGGCATTGCAAACGGCCGGCAGCACACTGAATCTCGACGCATACCGTACAACGCTCGAATCCTTAGCACGCGCATCCCGCGCCGTCACCAGTCAAGCGGCGCTGCTCAACGGAATCGTCATGGATCAGGACGGCAATACCGATAACGGCGGCGCCGATACTGATGACACCAGCGACACCGTCCACAAAACCGACATCGCCACCGACGAAATCGACGAGTAGAAGGGAAACCACAATGAAACCGAAGGAACTGCTCGTTTTCGTCGAAGACCAGTACTGCGGAATACTGCGCGAAGACGATCACGGCAAACATTCATTCACCTACGACGGCACGCAACCCAATCCCCCGCAACTGTCCCTGTCCATGCCGTTGCGTTCCGAACCATGGACCGGAAAACCCGTCGAAGCGTACATCGACGGCGTCCTTCCGGACGAACGCGCCATTCGCAGTCGCATCGCCTCCCTGTACGACGACGTGAACGCCAACAATCCCTTCTCATTGCTGACCGCAATCGGATTGGACTGCGCAGGCGGCGTACAGTTCGTTCTGCCGGAACACGCCGACTCCTTCCGGCAAGACGCAACGTTGAAGCCAATCAGCGAAGGAGAAATCGCCCGCCGCCTACGCGGCATCGCCGGCACAGGCGGCAGATCCTGGCAGATGAACGACGAGCACTGGTCATTGAATGGAGCACAAGACAAAATCGCCCTGCGCTTCGAACACGGACAATGGTTCGAAGCATTGGGATCGGCTGCGACGACGCACATCATCAAACCCGGCATCAGCGGATACCATGAACAGGCGTTCAACGAATACGTCTGCATGAAGGCCATCCAAAAGCTGGGCATACCAACGGCCACCACGGATTTCCGCGTGTTCGATGGATTGCCCGTTCTTGTCAGCACACGATGGGATCGCCGTCTCATCATTCGCGCTGACGGCACAACCACCATCGCGCGTATCCATCAGGAGGACTTCTGCCAAGCCACCTCACACATGACCAGCGAAAAGTACCAAGCCGAAGGCGGCCCCGGAGCCGAAGAGATCGCCGCATGCATACGCGACAATGCGCTGGGGAACGACAGCGCCACCCTGTTCCTCATCGCGCTCATCCTCAACTTCCTGATGGCCGGAACCGACGCGCACGCCAAGAACTACGCGATCCTCGAGCCGATCGGAGCGCGTCCCACGCTTGCCCCGCTGTATGACATTGCGTCCATGCACGCATACGACACCCAGTACAGGCAGCGTAAGCTCGCCATGAAAATCGGCGGGGAAAACAACTACGAACGCATCGAGCTACGGCATTGGCGGAAACTCGCGGAACGGACACGCATCGTCGACACCGGAATCATGGAACTGCTGCTGACCGAATATGCCTTGAAACTGCCGGAAGCGTTCCACGTCGCCGGCGAGGAGACGCTGCAACTGTCGAAAACGGTATTGGGAGCGGATGACGAAACACGACGGAACCGCGAGAAACTCGTCGAACGCATCCAACAGGGCATCAACGCACAATGCCGGCACGTGGCAAGCTGGTTCTGGCCGGAATCATAAGAGCCGCAATTCGACCTGTCGGCACCCCACCACCGCCAATACGGCCACTGCGCACAGCCTTTGCCGCCGCTCGGACTTCGAAGCCGCCCTACACGCACTCACGCACCGGGCAGGGCGGCGTGGAGGGCGGTCATCACGATCAGGGAGATGACGGCGGTGACGGTCAGGGAGAAACCGGCGAGCTTCGCGTTGCCGGTCAGGGAATCGGTGAACTTCGTCGAGAAGATCGTGATCGGGGCGAACGCGCCGAGCACGACGATCTCGCGGATACGCATATCGAACGGCAGCAGGAACCAGGCGGCGAGCGCGATCAGCACGCCGAACAGCGCGCGCCAGGCGATCACCTTGGCGAGCTCGATCTTGTCCTTGCGATTGTCCGGAACCTCCATCATCAGGCCGATCATCGCCATCGCGCAGAACGCGTTCGCATTGGCGAACGGCGTGATCAGCGTGACGATCGGCTGCGGGATGGTGATGTGCAGGAACATGAACACGAGCATCAGCATGTAGATGTCGAAACTGATCGAACCGAGGAAATCACGCGCGATATTGCGCAGACGCAGGATCATCGGCAGGCTCTTGAAATTGTCGTCCATGTGCAGCAGCGTGCGCGTGATCGTGAGCGAACCGGCCGTCGCGACCGTCGCGTTGCCGATGTCCAGCATGATGACCGGCAGACCCGCGGACGCGCCCATGAACGTCTGCACCACCGGCAGACAGAACGCGCCCAGGTTCAGGCCGGAAGCGTTGAGCATCTGGAACGCCCGGTAGTTGCGCTCGTCGCCACGTGAACCCGCGTAGACGACAAACAATGGAATCGCGCAGGCGAAGAAGCCAAACAGCACGATCCACAGCATGCGCATGTCGTGCTTGTTCGTGGCGAACGAGAGGATGATCGCGCACGGCAGGGTCAGGTTGAACACGAGGCCCTGCGCCACCTTGTAGTCGCGGTCGCCGAACACGTGCAGGTGCTTGAGCGCGTACGGACCGATGATGGCAAGCAGCAGCGCGCCGGATTGGAACAACATGGATTTGGCCTACCTGGGATTGGGTTGTTGGGGTTGTTGGGGTTGTTGGGATTGTTGAGGTTGTTGGGATTGTGCGTCCGCGGGATGCGTCGGGTTTGGGCATCCGCGGGATACGCAAGACACGATAGGCGCATGCGGGCGTAGGCGACGGCGAGACGGTCACATGGCGTTCACTGGAGGCGGCGCCGACGGCGGCGCTGACGGTGGTGACACGGGGCCAGCGGGGACGGAGCTGGCCCACACGACTCACCGCTGCCGCTGGGTCAGCGCCAGCGCGGTCAGCCGGATCAGGAACTCACGCCACTGTCCGGCATCCTTCAACGTGTCGTTGTGCGCGGTCAATACCTCCCAACCGACCGCGGTGAGCGCGGATTGACGCGACACGTCGTCGCCCCACTGGTCGGCGTGATGCCGACCCGCGTATTCGATGCCGATGCGCAGATCGGGCAGCGCCATGTCCAGGTACACGGATGCACCGGTCTCATTGACCGCCACCTTGTGGTTGACCTGCAACGTACGGAGCTCGGGTAACGGTTCGGCCTCCAATCTGAGACGCAGACGGGTCTCCATCGAGGAGTCGGTGTTCTCGCGCATGCGTCGCACGGCGTTCCGGCATTTCGCACGACCCTTGAACCGCGGCGGCAGGACCTCGAGCAACGCGTTGAAATCGTCCGGGGTGAAATGCGGGTCGGATTGGTTGCGGCGCATCATCGAATCGGCGAGCACCGTCAGCTCCTCCTCGTCGAGAATCCGCGCCATCTGCGCCCAGACCAGCAGCGGATGCGTGGCATGCACGCCCTCGACGATCTGGGTGGGCGAATACTCGCGCCGATGCTCTTCGGGAATCGAACGCCACGACGGTTTGACCAGAAGATGGCATTGCGCACCGTTCCAGATACGCCGCTTCGCTGGGTCATCCACGACGATGTGCAGCTTCTCCAAATCAAGGGTTCCGCGCGGCAGCAGCGGCAGTTCGACGCCATGCAGTCTGAGTGCCGAGATCAGACCACACTCGAATGCGACGCCATGGTTGTTCGCCAGATCCATGGCCTTGCGCAGCTCATCAAGCCGGTTCAGGGCCAATTGCCTCATCGCAATGCCTGAGGTTGCCGTCGGTGTCGGCGATGTCGGTGCTGCTGGTGTTGTCGCGTTCATGGCCTTAGCGTAGGCGATTGGGATGCGGGCATGAAATCGGGCCGCCCCTTGGTGGATGAGCGTGCATAAGGCGGTGGATAACCGGAGACGATTGCCGGGAGGAATATACGAGAGAGAACGTCGCGTGAGGACTCGCCTCGCAAAGTGGCCCATCCCGCGATTCCGGTCACACCAGCGTATAGAAAGGCAGAGCAACCCCTATCCGCTCTTCCCCTCCCCGACATACCGTCATGCCGGCCAATCACGTGCGGGTATGTCCCGACAGCAACGGGCAATAGTGCCCGTTCCCGAACCTGTATGGTTTGAGCACATTTCTGTATGGTTCGGACAGATACCTGTATAGTCCAGACAAGAACCTGTAGAGTAACGGAGCGAACCTGTAGCTCATCAGCTCGAACCTGTACGGACTGCCCCTGAAGGGGGCCTCTCCACCGATTATCGGCGGGACCGCGACCCTTGGAATTCCGCGGAAGTTACACGACGTGAATGACCCCAGACAGCGCGCCTTCAGCACCACACCATGCAGGTCGGCCCTTTTCGTCTACACATTACCTGCCCAACCATGCACATTGCCCTTCAGACCATGCACATTACGCGCTCAACCATGCACCAAGCACCGCAAACCATACACGTTCCAAGTCCTCTCCAGGTTCCCGAGTTCCTAAATTCCAGAGTCCGCACGTTCCCGCGTTTCGACGTTCCCGAATCCCCACACGCTCATGCCCTGTGGATGGCAACTGATCTGCAGCATGGGCGGCGCACTCGCAAGGCGCGGCGAACACGACTATGGATGGGACGAAGAGGCAACGGGCCTACGACCGTTCCTTTGACGTCGCATTGACGGCATTCGTCCGCCATGGAGTCGCGGGCAACGGGGGTATGACGTGATAACGAGGGTATGTGCAACGGGGGTAAAACGGGGGCAAAGAACGGACAATGGCGAGGATACAGAGATACTAAAGTCACGGCGTCTCGGCAGACAAACAGTGGAACCTTTTCTCGGTTTTACCCCCGTGCAATACCCCCCTATTAAGGCAGATACCCCCTATTCATAGCCATCGGCGAACCACCAATTCGTCAAATCCCCTGCTTGCACAGAGCTTGGCAAACGCAGAAAACCGCGCGATTCGAGGACCCCGCAACACGGCCATCCATTTCCGCAAAGTGTGTCTCCGCAAGGTGCGGTCTAGTCTCAGCGGATGGCTGACGCATGTCTCGAGGCATGGTTGACGCAAGGTGTTATACCCCCGTCAAATACCCCCTTAGCACCCCCAACACGCGCCTCACGCATGCTCCGAGCCGACGCGCACTGTTCACATCGCGCAGCGCAACCAGCCGCGAAATCCGAGAGTTTCAACAAAATGGCCGCATAATTCAAGGAGACAAACCATAAGAAGGGGGTATGGGGGATATTCCCTCCCCCATACCCCCTAACAGCTGATCGCCCATCAAGCGCCATCACCAATCGCGTAGCAGACCCGACAGCAGACCCGACATTGGCCGCATCCACCGCACGCCGATTGGCGGCGGAACCGTCCCGGATCAGTCGTCGAGCACATCGGGCAGCGGGCAAGGCATCGGGCGCCACGCGTTGTCGTGCAGGAGCTTGCGGGAATCCCACCAACCCTTCGCAATCTGGACGACGCCGGTCCGCAGATGCTCGCGGTCGACCATGACGAGGCGGATGAGCTCCTTCGCGGCGGTGGCAATCGTGCCGAGGCCGAAGAGGAACGGACGGTAGTCGCCGTACACCATGAAGTATCGGGCCATGTAGCCGCGGTTACGCATGATGTGGTAACGGTTCATGTCGGACGTGGAGTTGAGCTGGCGCAGGCCGGCGATATCCCAGTTGCCGATCTCGCGCGTACGGCGCAGCACGACATCGGGGATGACGATCGGCGCGGTGACCTTGCTCGCGCGGTAGCCGTAGATCGTGTCGTCCCAATAGATGAAGAAGCGCGGATCGGGCAGGCCGATCTCCTTGACGACGCGACGGTTGAACAGGCCGCCCTCGAAGCACAGCGTGTTCATCGTGCGGAAGCCGGCGCGGCCGAACGCGGCCGGTGCGATCGGGTTCGGAATGCCCAGGCCGATGCGGAAATCGTACTGCCAGTAGAACGGGCCGCCGTCGTAGTCGAAGCGGCTGCCTTGGATGACCTCGTGGCGGCGGGTCCACGGGGCGAGCTTGGCGATGCCGTCGGGCAGGACGGCGACGTCGTCGTCCATCACCCAGAACCATTCGGCGCCGAGCTGGTACGCCTTCTTCACGCCGGCGGAGAAGCCGCCCGCGCCGCCGAGGTTCTCGGTCTGCGGCGCGTAGACGACGCGCTCCTGGTTGCCGGAACGGTCGGCGATGGTCTTGCCCCACTGCGCGGTGACGTTGGCGGAGAAGTCCTCGACCATGGACTTGGTCTCGTCGGACTGCTCGTTGTCGACGACGATGACGCGCCACGGCGCCTGTTCGAGCGCGAGAATCGACTCGAACAGGGTGGCGAGCAGGTTCTGGCGCTTGTAGGTGGTGATGACCATGGCAAGCTTGTCGATGCTCTTGGGGTCCTTCTTCGCGGTTTTCGCAGTCTTCGCGACGGTCTTCGTGGTCTTCGCGGCGTTTGCGGTCGTCTTCACTTCGGTCATGCGCTTTATTCTCTCACTACCCGCCGAACGGCGAGACGCTCCGACGGCGGGCCGCCGCCCCACGGAATCCGGACGACGGGCCGAACGATGAACCGTCGGCGGCCGGTTGACGGTTCACCACATTCCGTTAACCTTCACACTCTATGATGGATGTCGGGAAGGCTCCTGACGCTCCGATTGAAGGGCAGGAACATACGCAGGAAACAAGCATCAACGGCGATGACAGGCGACGTGCCGATACGCCGAGGCGCATTCCGCCTTATCGAATCATCATCCTCCTACGGGCGCATGCAACGGACGAGCGGTACCGGCAAACCCTTGCGATACCTCTTGCGATGTCCTCATGCCACCCTCGCGACACCCCCGCACCACCCTCGCGACACGCCGATACCGCACAAGATTGGACACATCTGCAAACCCCATGCTATTCTCTCTCAATTGTGTGCTGAGCTTGCTTGTTCAGGAGTTCAGGGAAACACATGGAGGATTCGCCTAGTGGTCTATGGCGCACGCTTGGAAAGCGTGTTGGTGTAACAGCCTCACGAGTTCGAATCTCGTATCCTCCGCCAACAGGGTTTTCAGAGAAATCTGGAAGCCCTTTTTTGTTGCTGAAATGCCGAGAAAACGGGTTGCCCATCCATGGGCCGATGATGGTGGGCATGAGCATCATCGTAAAACGCATCTACGATCCACCGGAACCCAGTGACGGCTACAGGGTGCTGGTGGACCGGTTGTGGCCGCGCGGCATGAGCAAGCAGCGCGCCTCGCTCGACTTGTGGATGAAGAACATCGCGCCATCGCCCGGCCTGCGAAAATGGTTCGGACACGACCCGTCACGCTTCGATGAGTTCGCCGAACGATACCGGGCGGAACTGGACGCCAACGCGGAGGCGGTCGGTGCGCTGCGCGACATCATCACGACTCACGGCACCGTCACGCTCCTGTATGCGGCCAAGGACTCGCTGATCAACCATGCGGTCGTCCTGCGCGACTATCTGAACGACGTCAACGCCGAAAACCCGCTCCGAAACAGCCGAAGCTGATGCCGATGGCGCGATCGGCATGCGGGACATCGTCAGCCAATGTCCGCCTACCAACGGCCGCTCAGCCAGACGACCGCTCAGCCAGACGACCACTGAGTCCAATGGCCGCTCAGTGAGCCAGCATCTCGGTGGCTACTTCCTCCTTGCTCATGGACGCCGGGTAATACGTGGGCCAGTTGTCCATTTCCTTCAAGGTCTCTTCTTGGGAATCATTGCCCATGAAGATGTGGAAGTGCGCGGCCTTGGTTGGCGCGATGCCGTGATCCGAGAACTGCACGATCTTCGGTGCACCTTCGGGCGCGTCGCCGGTGGCGGTGAACAGATAGCGCACGCCGCGATTGCCCTTGGCGTAGTCGAGGATTTTGAAGCCGCTGTACTCATAGGTGGCGGTGGCCGTCTTGCCGCCTCGGGTGAAGCTCATCTGATCGCCCTTGATGGCGATCCTCTCCACATCGGTCTTATAGCCGGCGTCGTAGTACTTCGTGTATTCGGCTGCGGTCATGTCGCCCTTCTTGGCCTTGGCCTCCATCACCTTGTCGAGTGTGCCGTCCTGGAGCAGCGGGTAGACGGACTGCCACTCGCCCTCGTAGTCGGACAGGCTGCGGTCCTTGACGTCCTGGGTCAGGAAGTAGCCGTTGGTGGTGTCGGTGGCCAGTGCCTGGTTGGCGATCAACGTGAGCCAGCCGAGCAGCGTCTTCTGGTTCTCCGGCAGCTGTTCGGTGGCGGAAATGATCGTCTTGTTGCTGGATTGCGCGGCCTCGTTGAGTTTCTTGGCGAAGCCGTTCATCTCCTGCGGATTGACGACGAGCAGGTCCACATCATCGCCAGAGACGATGTCCATGGCGTTCTTGAGATCCGCCGCGGAGGGTTCGGCTTCGCTGTTCATCGCGTTCGTGTAGGTCACGGGGGTCTTGTCGACCGCGCCGATGTATTCCAGCAGATAGCTGATGATGGATTCGGTGGCCACGTAGCTGCGCTGCACGTTGGAAGCGCGTGCTTTGTTCACCAGGGTCACGAAGTCGGCGTAGTCGCCGTTCCACTCGTTGAAGTGCCGCTGTACGGTGGAGGCGGTGGCGGAACCCGCCCCGGCCTTGTCCACATACGCCGCATTGATGGCCTCGGCGGCTTTCAGCACGGCTTCGGGGCTGAACCACAGGTGGGGATTGGTGGAACCGTGGTGGTGATGATGGCCTTCCTCGCCTTCGGCATGCCCGTGGGAATGCTCTTCGGTGGCGGTGATGCCCATCAGATCGCCCACGTTCACGATGGTTTGGCGCTTTGCGTCGAGCTGGGCCTTTTCCGCCCAACCGTCATAGCCGGTGCCGTTGAGCACCACGATGTCCGCCTTGAAGAGCTTGGCCAGGTCGGCGGGGGTGGCTTCATAATCGTGCGGATCGGCGGACGTGGAATTGATCAGCGACGTCACCTGCGCGCACGAACCGCCCAGTTCCCGCGCGAGCGAACCCCACTGGTTGACGGAGGCGACCACGGTGAAGGTGGTGTCGCAGGAATCCCTAGTGGTGTCCGCGCCCGTGCTTGCGGTGTTGCCGGCCGCCGATGAAGCCGTATTGTTCGGTCTGGGGAAGGTGAATGCGCCTGTGATCAGGCCCCCCAGTACGGCGCCGATAATGAGCGCGACGACGATGCCGATGATGGTGTTGCGCCTGGGGACGTTGGCTGAGGGCTGGCTGGTGTTCTGGTCAATCATGCTCTGACTTTCTGCTGTATGTTCTTCTCTCGGATGCTTGGGAATGTCGTGGGTGTGGGATTCGGGGATGACGGCTATGGCTTCATGTATCCCTTTCGTACGGCTGCGGCCAGATTCTGCGGAACCTGAACCACGTCGCCTTCCGGCGTGCGTACGGTGGCCAGCTGGGGTACCTTGGCCTTCCAGTTGGAGCGGCGCGAACGCGTATTTGCTCGGGACTTTCTGTATTTGGGCAGTGCCATCAGCCTTGCCTCGCCTTCCATCGGGGGTTCTTCTTGTTGATCACGTAGAGGTGTCCGCGCCTGTGCACGATGACGGAACCGTCCTTGCGCGCCAGAGATCGGATTGATGCTTTGACCTTCATTGCGTTCCTGTGTCCTTTCCTATTGCCGCGAAATCGCGGCGGCTGATTATTTCCTGCCGTAACGGGCGTTGAACTTCTGCACTTGGCCGGCCGTGTCGAGCACCACGTTCCTGCCGGTGTAGAACGGGTGGCTGTAGCTGGATACCTCCACGTTGACGAGCGGGTAGGTGTTGCTGTCCTCCCATTCGATGGTCGGCAGGCTCTTGGCTTTGGCCACCAGCGTGGACTTGGTGAGGAAGTACTTGTCGGCCGAGCGGTCATGGAAGACCACGGGGCCGTATGCGGGGTGGATGTTGTTCTTCATGGTGTTTGTCTTGCGTTTTCCTTATGTGCGGTCATGTGGTTTGCCTGTTGCCGTGTGCCTTGGGTCTTGTGGATCGGACCCGCATCGCGGTAGGACCGGCGTGTCACCAGCTGGATTTCACCACGCCGGGCAGTTCGCCCCGGTGTGCCTTCTCTCGCAGGTTGATGCGCGACAGGCCGAATCTGCGGTTGAACCCGCGCGGGCGGCCGTCGATGGAGTCGCGGTTGCGCAGGCGGGTGGGGCTGGCGTCCCGGGGCAGCGTGTGCAGTTTGCACATCGCTTCGGCGCGTTCCTCCGCGGTCAGATGCGGGTTGACGCTGTCTCGCTTGTATGCGGCGCGGCGTTCGGCGTATTTGGCGACCATGCGCTCGCGCTGCAATTGTCGGTTGATCTTGCTGGTTTTGGCCATGATGCTCCTTTGCCTGGTTTGTTTGCCGATTCAGCGAGTCTCACGGAACGTCACGCGGCGGCGCACGATGGGGTCGAATTTGATGAGTTCCAGACGGTCGGACGTGTTGCGACGGTTCTTGGTGGTGGTGTAGGTGAATCCGGTGCCTGCGGTGGACCTGAGGGTGATCACCGGGCGGATAGCGGCTGATTTGCTTGCCATGAGCAGTGCTTTCTACGCGTTTCCCACGCGATTTCCATGTGGTTTGTTGCAGTGCGACGTCTCGTATGCGGCGATGCGGCCGAATCAGTTGGTTGCTTGATTGCGCCCGATGCGGGCGATCGCCGCTTCGATGCCGATACGGTCGATGGTCTTCACGCCTTTGGCGCTGACGGTCAGCGTGACATGGCGCTGCAGGGACGGCACCCAGTAGCGCTTGGATTGCAGGTTCGGGCTGAACGTGCGGCGGGTTTTCCTGTGTGAGTGGGAGACGCGGCTGCCGGCCGAGGCGCGCTTCCCCAGGACTTGACATTGCTTGGACATGTCTGCGAGTGTATCATAATGATAACCATTATCAAATAAGAAAGGCTGACATGATCCATCCGCACCTGCAAACACAAGGAAACGCCGAGAGAAACGCCGAAGACCGCACCCCCGTGGTGCTGCTTACCGGAGCCGACCGATTGAGCCTTGATGCCGTGGCGTTCTCCTTGGCCGATTCCCTTCCCCGCGTGTGCACGATCACCTATGACGTGCGCCCGAACGACGCCGCGGAATCAGGGCTCGACATCATCCGCAACATCGCGCGCCCGCAGGTGAGCGGCGTGGTGTTCGGAGAGTCCGATTCGTTCGGACTGGAGGAGTGCTGCATGAGCTGCACGGTCAAGCATGACATCGGCCGGACGCTCGAATCACTGCACGGCAAAGCGGACGCGTTCCTGATCTCCCTGCCGGTGGGCCTTGAGGCTACGCCGGTGGCGCAGTATCTGGCTGATTCGTTCAGTCTCAACGAGTGGGGTGGGTCGATGTTCGTCGGGGCCATCGCCAACGCGGTCGGACTGGACGAATTCGAGGAACGGTTCTTCGATGACGACCGGCTCTGCCTCTACGGTCTGGGAGCGGAAGACGGCATCTATGACGAACGCTCCACCGGTGCCGTGGTCTCCCGCCTGATTCGCGAGGCCACATGCGTGCTGGAGTTGCCGGTGGTCGGAGCCGGCTGCCTGGCGCGCCATCTGGACGCGGACGGCGAATGCCGATGCCGCGACATCATTCGCGCCATCGCCAAGCATGACGCACTAGTGCATGAGGACGCCCGCGACATCGGCCTTGGAGACCTGATGCACCACGTTCGACACGGCGAAAGGGTGCAAATGCGATAAGGGCCGCTGAAACGGCGGCATCAACGCCGCCCGCGCGCCATTCCGGTTTCCCCGCCCTGCGGGGGGCATCGCACGCGACGAAGTCAGCGCTCGATGCCGTACTCGTCGTACATGTAGGCGTCGTACTGGTTGTCGTCGGCGTGCGACGCGTTGTAGTGATGCGCTTCGTAATGATTGCTGTTCTGCATGATCGCTCCTTCGTTCCTCTGTTCCTTAGGGCCGGGCCTCATCGTTATCAATCTCCGGTGTACTCCGCGCGCGTTTCCACAGGATGTGTATTCGACCACGTGCAGGTGAACACGTGCCGTCATCATCGTGAATGTGATGGTGACGGCACGACGGGACCCGCGCGACGTGCCGACTTGCGCGATGCGCGATGACGTGCCATTATGTTCAGGTTGCCTTTAAGGGGTCGGGCCGAATGGCCTGGCCGCGGAGGGAACGGATCGGCGGATTTCCCAAGCGGTCAAAGGGAGCTGACTGTAAATCAGCCGCTTCGTGCTTCAGTGGTTCGAATCCACTATCCGCCACGCCCCGATAGCTCAGTGGTAGAGCACTTCCTTGGTAAGGAAGAGGTCGTGAGTCCAATTCTCACTCGGGGCTCTCCGAAAGGAACCAACTGCCCCTGTAGCTCAGTTGGTTAGAGCAGCTGACTCTTAATCAGCGTGTCCAGGGTTCGAATCCCTGCGGGGGCACAGAGAAAGGCCGGAGCGTTACGCGCCCCGGCCTTTTCGCATTCACAACCACCCTCAGTCAGACTCCGTCTGACAGCTCCCGCCAGCGGGAGCGGGAAGCCGGGCGATGGGTATAGGGACTACAGGGCTACAGATCTTGGGCTCTTCACAATCAAACGCGCCGAACCCACCGAGAACCACAACGCATCGCTACCGGAAGACCTGATAATGGATGGTGACGAAACATCCATACGGCCCACGGGGCTGACGAACGGGAGCGCATCATGGCAGATGAGACCACCAAGACCACCAACGAGACCACACAGCCGGCACAGCCACAGCCCGCACGGCACCAGTGCAGGTGCGGCGGCGGGCATGGCAAGTGCCGCCGCGACGCCGAAGGCCACGCCATCACCGTCGAACCGCATCTGGGCTACGTCGCCGATCTGGCCGCGCTGATCGACATCCAGGAGGAGGCGACCGTGTCGCGCACGGTGCTGCGCGAGGACGGCCTGCGCGCCGTGCTGTTCGCCTTCGACAAGGACCAGGCGCTGAGCGAGCACACCGCGGCCATGCCCGTGACGATCCAGGTGCTCGAAGGCCGGCTGCGCATCGGCGGCGGCGAGCGCGAGGTCGAGCTCACGGCGGGCGGCATCGTGTATCTGAGCGCGCGCCTGCCGCACACGGTCTACGCGCTCGAACCGAGCAAGATGCTGTTGCAGATGTTCGACAACCGCGGCTGAGCGGCCGGACGTGCGAAAGCACAGAAACACGAGGGTCGGAAGAGCGGCAACATGAGGGCCCGTCGATGCGCGGCAAACGCATCGACGGGCCCTCACCGAATCGGCATCAGGACGCCTTCATCAGAAGATCGGCCTCACGCCGCTTCCAACGCCGCTTCCAACGCCGCTTCCGATCACTTGGTCGGGACCTTGCCTTCCTGCGCGTGGTCGAAGTTCGGCACGTTCTTCGCATCGAACTTGTACACGCCGATGTTGGCGGAGCTCGGGTCGTTGCTCGAGTTGAACGGGCCGATGCCGGTCACGCCCTTGTAGTGGATGCTCTTGCCGGACTTCAGCGCGGCGAGGCAGTCCTTGTAGGTCGTGCATTCGGTGCCGCCGTTCGCACCGGAGACGGCCGCCATGTTCTTCTGGATGGTCTCGCCGTCCGCGCTGCCACCCTTCTGTGCGGCGAGCGCGGCGAGGATGATGCCGTCATACGTTTCGGCGCCGTAGGTGAAGGTGCTGATGTCCTTGCCGTACGCCTTGACGAGCTTCTTCTGGAATTCGTCGGACGCCTGTACGCCCGGGATCGTGCCCTTCGAGCCTTCGAGGAGTCCCGCGTCGAGATCCTTCGAATAGTCGGACGTGTTGCCGTCGACGAAGTACAGCTTGTGCGTGTCGACGCCGGCGGAGGCGAGCGCCTTGACGAGCGGCTTGGTCTGGTCGAAGGCAATCACGGCGACCGCGTCCGGCTTGCTCGCCTTGATCGCGGTGGCGATGGACGAGAAGTTCGTCTCGGTCGGGTCGAACGCGTCCTTCTCGCCGTAGACGATGTTGACGCCCGCGTCCTTCACGGTCTTGACGACCGTGTCGCGCAGGCCGGTGCCGTACTCGTCGTTGAACACCGCGACGGCGAGGTTCTTCACGCCGTCCTGCGCGATGACCTGGCCGAGCACGGTGCCCTGCACGGTGTCCGGCGGGACGGTGCGGAAGAAGTACGGGCTCAGGCCGGAGAAGTCGGAGCTGGTGGCGCCCATCGAGAGCATCGGGATCTTCTGTTCGGTGATGGTCTTGTACACGTTCTTGACGACGGCGCTGGAGGCGGGGCCGATCACGAACGACGGGTTCTTCGACATCACGGATTGGACGGCGGACGTGTTCTGGTCCGCATGGTCCGCGTCGGAGGTGTCGGCGTCGGTGGTGGTCACGTCTTTGCCGAGGACGCCGCCTGCCGCGTTGATGTCGCTGACGGCGAGTTTCTCGGCGGCGAGTTCCGGCGGCGCGAGGTAGGCGAGCGAGCCGGTTTCCGGCCACAGGCCGCCGAGCACGAACGCGTCCTTCTTGCCGGACGACGAGCCGGATGCGGACGACGAGCCTGCCGAGCCGCAGCCGGCGAGCGCCATGACGGCGGCTGCGACAGCCGCCGTGGCGGTGAATAGAATCCTCTTCTTGCTGTTCATGATTGCTTCCTCTCTATTCAAGCGAATATGAACGTGTTGTGAGACGGGATATGGGTTACTGGCCTTCTGTAAGAAGGTCGGTGATGCGTGTGGATTCAAGGCGCACCGAGGGAAGGCGTGCGAAGGCACGTCGACCGAGGGGCAACGCCGAAGACACACCATCACTGGCCTTCTTCCTCTACCTCCTGTTCGAGGTTGCCGAGGTACAGCGAGATGACCTTGGGGTCTTCCAGCAGGTCGCGGCCCTTGCCGGAGTAGGCGTTGCGGCCTTGGTCGAGGACGTAGCCGCGGTCGCAGATCTGCAGGCAGCGGCGTGCGTTCTGTTCGACGATGATGACGGATACGCCGGCCTTGTTGACCTGGCGTACGCGGATGAAGGTCTCGTCCTGGAGCATCGGCGACAGGCCGGCGGACGGCTCGTCGAGGAGCAGCACGGACGGGTTCATCATCAGGGCGCGGGCCATGGCGACCATCTGGCGTTCGCCGCCGGACAGGGATCCGGCGAGCTGGTCCTTGCGCTCCCCCAGTCTGGGGAAGATCGAGCACACGTAGTCGAAGCGTTCGTTGAACTTCTTCGGCGCCTGGTAGGCGCCCATGTGCATGTTCTCGGCGATGGTGAGGCTCGGAAACACGTTTTCGGTCTGCGGCACGAAGCCGACGCCGAGGGAGACGAGCTTGTCGGCGCGCAGGTTGGTGATATCCTCGCCTTTCAGGATCAGATGCCCGGAGTGGATGTGGACGAGCCCGAACAACGATTTGAGGAGCGTGGATTTGCCGGCGCCGTTCGGGCCGATGATGCCGACGATCTCGCCTTCGTGGAGGGTGAGGGATGCGCCGTTCAGGATGTTCACGCCGGGGATGTAGCCGGCGACGAGGTCGACGGCGTCGAGGAGGGGTTCGCCTTCCGGCTCGCCCACGTGGATTTCGGAGCGCGGACGCGCGTCGGTCGCGGACGCGGCGGGCGCCAATACTGTAGCGGTCATGTCAGTGTTCCTCGCTTTCCTTGAGGTCCATCACCGAGTCGTCGCCGAGGTCGATGTTGGCGTGGGCGCCGAGGTAGGCGTCGATGACGGCGGGATCGTTCATCACGCTCTTCGGCTGGCCTTCGGCGACGATCTTGCCTTCGGCCATGACGGTCACCCAGTCGGCGATGTGGCGGACCATGTTGATGTCGTGTTCGACGAACAGCACGGTGGTGCCTTCCTCGCGCAGCGACAGGATGTGGTCGAGCAGCGACTGCTTCAACGCCGGGTTGACGCCGGCCATCGGCTCGTCGAGCATGACGAGCTGCGGATCGGACATCAGCGCACGCGCCATTTCGAGGAGCTTGCGCTGGCCGCCGGAAAGCGAGCCGGCGAAATCGTCCTTCTTCTTGATGAGCAGGAACCGTTCGAGCAGCGCCTCCGCCTTCTCGATGTTCGCCTTCTCCTGTTTCCTCCACAGGCCGGGCACGAGCGCGCGGAACAGGCCCTCGCCGGGCTGGACGGGCGCGCCGAGCAGCATGTTGTCGAGCACGGTGAGGCGGCTCATCACCTTGGTCAGCTGGAACGTGCGGACCATGCCCATGCGCGCCACCTGTTCGGGGTGCACGTGCGCGAGGTCCTTGCCGTCGAACCGCCACGCGCCCGTGTTCGGTGCGTCGAAGCCGGTCATCAGGTTGAAGAACGTGGTCTTGCCGGCGCCGTTCGGGCCGATCAGCGCGGTGATGCCGTGCCGTTCGATCTCGAAGTGCTTGACGTCGACGGCGGTCATGCCGCCGAACCGGCGCGTCACGTTGTCGGCCACGAGGATCGGATCGGGCTTGTGCACGCCGGGCTCGTTCTTGACGAATTTGAGGTCCTCCTTCACCTTGTCGCCGAACGCGGTGGAGATGAGGTGCTCGCCCTCCGGGGCCTTGGTGGCCCATTTGGCGAGGTCGTGGAACGGCTTGCCGGGCTGGATGCCCTTCGCCGGCGACGGCGCGGACGCGGGCGCGGGCGTGTTCTCGAGTTGCTCAGACATTGAAGGCCAGCTCCTTTCGGTCTCCCAGCAGACCCTGCGGTCTGAAGATCACCAGGCACATCAGCGCGACGCCGACGATCACCCATCCGAGCGATTCGACCTGGTTGGAGGAAATGACGGTTTCGGGGATCGCGCCGCGCATCAGCTCCTTGACGAACGTGAGCAGCACCCACAGCAGGCAGGAGCCGATGATCGGCCCGAAGATCGTGGCCGCGCCGCCGAGCAGCAGGATCGTCCACGCGTAGAACGTGACCGCGCGTCCCAGCGAATCGGGCTGCACGGAACGCGGCAGGACGAAGATGATGCCGCCGAGCGCGCCGAAGATGCCGCCGATGATGAGCGCCTGCATCTTGTAGACGGTGACGTTCTTGCCGAGCGAGCGGATCGCGTTCTCGTCCTCGCGGATGCCCTTGAGCACGCGGCCCCACGGGGAGCGGAACCAGCGCCAGCACAGCACGGCGGCGATAACGACGAGCGCCCAGGCGACGATGCGCAGCCACCACGAGTTCGCGATGTTGTTCGAATACGTCCAGAACAGGAACGTGGTCGAATCGTCGGGCAGGGGCGACAGGTTCTCGAACTTCGTGGTGAAGTCCTGCGGCGAGATGCCGGCCGAGCCGCCGGTGAGCTTCGTCATCGCGGTGGAACGGCCGATGATGCGGATGATCTCGGCCGCGGCGAGCGTGACCATGGCGAGATAGTCGGGGCCGAGCTTCAACGTCGGGATGCCGAGCAGCAGCGCGTAGATCACGGCGAGCAGGATCGCAGCGCACACGGACGTGAACAGGTTCGCGCCCATCGACTGCGTGATCGCGAAACCGTATGCGCCGAGCAGCATGAATCCCGCCTGGCCCATGTTCATCAGTCCGGTCATGCCGAAGTGGATGTTCAATCCGATGGCGGCGAGCGCGTACGCCGCCGTGGTGGGCGCGATGAGCTCGCCCAGCGTGTTGGTGATGATGGTCATGATGTCCATGTCTCAGCCCACCCTTTGCTGTTTGCCGAAGATGCCCTGCGGGCGCACCAGCAGGACGATGATGAGGATCGCCAGCGCGCTGGCGTATCGCATGTCGTTGGGGATGACGAGCGAGCTCATGTCCGCGACGACGCCGATGATCAGCGAGCCGACGAGCGCGCCGTTCGCGGTGCCGAGGCCGCCGAGCGTGACGGCGGCGAACATGAGGAGCAGCAGCGTCGCGCCGGTGTTCCACGAGATGCCGTTCAGGTAGACGCCGAGCAGCACGCCGGACAACGCGGCCATCGCGCAGGAGATGATCCACACGATGCGCACCACCTGTTCGACGTTGATGCCGGACGCGGCGGCGAGCGCGGCGTTGTCGGAGACGGCGCGGGTCGCGCGGCCGAGTCGCGTCCGGTAGAGGAACAGGCTCACGCCGACGATCGTGACGATCGCGATGCCCGCGGAGATGAGCGTCGGCGCATCGGTGGTGATCGGGCCGACCTGGAAGCTGCTCGGCACGGACTTGACGATGCCTTTGATGTCGCCGCCGAAGAAGAACTGGAACAGGTATTGCAATGCCATCGACAGGCCGATCGTGACGATCATCTGCTGCATGGTGCCGACGTGCTTGCGGCGCAACGGCGCCCACACGATCTCGTTCTGGATCCAGCCGGTGAGGCCGCCGATCGCGATCGCAACAATCGCTGAAGGCACGAGCGGCCAGTGCAGGATCTGCGTGCCGACGAACGCCATGAGGCCGCCGAGCGTGACCTGCTCGCCGTGCGAGAAGGAGCTCAGTCCGGTGGTGCCGTAGACGAGGTTCATGCCGACGGACATGAGACCGAGCATGAGGCCGAAGATCACGCCGGAGTAGAGCTGCTGCCAGAACCGCGCGCCGATGTTCGATCCGGCACCGCCGGCGTCGGACGAGGCCGTCGCGGTCGAGGAGGTCGAACCGGACGTGGAACCGCCGGACTTGCCGGATGCGGAACCGGAGCCGCCCGCGGCCGGCGCGGGCTTGTCGAAGCGGACCACCTGACGGGCCGCGTCGAAGCTGTTCTTCTCGACCTTGACGGTGGCGGTCGCGGCCTTGAGTCCGTGCTCCTTGGCGACGGACTCGTCCATCGTGACGGTGTACGAGCCGTCCTTGCCGACGCTGAACGCCCAGTTGCCGTTCGCGTCGGTCGTGGTCGTGGCGCTTTCCGCGCCGGTGAGCTTCAGTTCGACGCCGGCGATCGGCTTCTTGGACGCGTCCTGCAGGATGCCGTTGACGCATCCGTTCGTGGCGGACGGGTTGCAGGTGGGGACGGCTTCGGCCGCCTGGGCTTGGTTGGGTGGTGTGAAACAGAACGCCATCAGTAGGGTCAACACCGTCGCGCACATCGACGACAGCAACAATCCCATCCGACGACGCCGTTCGATGTTCTTCACGGCTGTCATGTGGATGTCCTCTCTGGATGTGCTTCACAACCTAGAGAGGCAAACCGCGCACGCCGTTATGCTCCGGTTTCCCGCGAGTTACCGCACGGCCCGCATATTACCCGAGTATGACGCGGCCCCGCGTTTGATTTCACGGGCATTACATCATGTCGTCCACGTTACAGAATTCGCATGGTCATGCGCCGAGGGAGGCGACCCACCAGCCGGCGGCCACGCAGAGGATCGGCACAAGGATCGTCGTCGCGCAGTAGAACGCGGCCATGCGGTGGCGGCCGGCGCGCGCGAGCGACACCATCTCGTTGATCGCGGTGGAGAACGTCGAGAATCCGCCGAGGAACCCGGTTACGAACAGCAGGTACGCGTGATGGTCGACGGTGGCGGACGCGTAGGCGCCCGCGGCGATGCCCGCGCAGAACGTGGCGATCACGTTGATGATGAACGTGGAGAGCGGGAACGCGCGGTTCCACCAGCGCTGCACCGACGTGTTCACGATGAAGCGCGTCACCGCGCCGAGGCCGCCGCACAGGCAGACGAGCAGGAACGTCATCGCGTCGCCTCCCCGTGCGCATCGCCGGTGACGGGATCGCCGACCATCGGGATCTCATCGGTGATCGGCGCCGGTTCGAACGACGGAATCGCGGAATCGTCGCCGGAACCACCCGGAACAACGGAATCATCGGAAACGCCGACCATGATCGGCTTGTCGGCGAGCGCGACGCCGTCGACGTCACGCTTCGGCGCGGCGTGCGCGGGGCCGGAACGGCCCGCGGCGGACGCGCCGGAAGCGGCGGCGAGCGCGTCCGCGACGACGCGCGCGGAACGGCGCGCGGACGCCGCCAGCGCGAGACGCACGCCCGCCGCGGCGACGATGAGACCGCCCGCGAAACTCGCGAACATGTAGAAGAGGAAACCGCCGATCTGATCGGCGTGGATGGAGGTGAGCTCCTCGATGACCATCGCGGAGAGCGTGGAGAAACCGCCGCACATGCCCATGCCGATGCCGCGCGACGTGAGCTGGCGCACACGCTTGCGGATCCACGCGGCCTGCGACATGTAGGTGGAGACGAACGCGAAGATGAGGCACGCGATCATGTTCGCGAGGAACGTGGCCGTGTGGAACGCGCTGAAGAAACCGTGCGCGGCGGCGGGTGCGGGCAGCAGCAGCGACAAGGCGAAGCGCATGGCGGTGCCCACGCAGCCGCCGACGAACACGACGAGATAGACCATGCCGTCGGCGAGCGGATTGAACTGCGCCTGCACGCGCTTGGCTGGGGCGAGCGGAATCGCGGGAGGGGCGGCCGCGGCGGCGGCGCCCTTCGGATGCGGCACGTCCGCCGCGTACGAGCGGGCGTGCGCGGCGGTCATCTCCTGCGTCGCCGGATCAGGCTCGGCGACATACTCAGGTTGTTCGGTCGTGACGGCCATATCGGCTCGGCGGATATCGGCTCGGCGGACGGGCCGGCGTCAGTCGATCAGCGAGTGGACGGAGATGATGTGGTCACGCTGCGGGCCGGTGCCGATCGCGGAGATGCGGCAGTTGCTCAGCTCCTCGAGACGCTTCACGTACGCCTGGCAGGTGGCGGGCAGCTCGTCGAAGCTGTGGCAGCCGGAGATGTCCTCGTCCCAGCCGGGCATGGTCTCGTAGATCGGCTTCGCGGCGGCGAAGGCGGCCTGGTCGGTCGGCATGTCGTCGTGGCGTTCGCCGTCCACGTCGTAGGCGACGCAGATCGGGATCTCCTTGAGGCCGGTGAGCACGTCGAGCTTCGTGAGCACGATGTCGGTCAGGCCGTTCACCTGGCTCGCGTAACGGTTGACGACCGCGTCGAACCAGCCGCAGCGGCGCGGACGGCCGGTGGTCACGCCGAACTCGTGGCCCTGCTGGCGCAGCCACTCGCCGGACTCGTCGAACAGCTCGGTCGGGAACGGGCCCTCGCCCACGCGGGTCACGTACGCCTTGGCGACGCCGATCACGCGGTTGATCTTCGTGGGGCCGACGCCGGTGCCCGTGCAGGCGCCGCCGGCGGTCGGGTTGGAGGAGGTGACGAACGGGTAGGTGCCGTGGTCCACGTCGAGCATCGTGGCCTGGGCGCCTTCGAACAGGACGGTCTTGCCCTCGTCGAGCGCCTTGTTGAGGATGAGACCCGTGTTGGCGACGTACGGCTTGAGACGCTCGCCGAGCTTGAGGAGCTCGTCGGTGGTCTGGTCCACGTCGATGGCGCGACGGTTGTACAGCTTGACGAGAATCTGGTTCTTCTGGTGCAGGCTCGCCTCGACCTTGTCGTGCAGGTGGTCGGCGTTGAACAGGTCGTGCACGCGGATGCCGACGCGGTTGATCTTGTCCGCGTAGGCGGGGCCGATGCCGCGGCCGGTGGTGCCGATCTTGTGCTTGCCGAGGAAGCGCTCGGTCACCTTGTCGAGCGTGCGATGGTACGGCGCGATGATGTGCGCCGCCTCGGAGACGAGCAGGTGCGAGCAGTCGATGCCGCGGGCCTCAAGGCCGTCGATCTCCTCGAACAGGACCTCCGGGTCGACGACGACGCCGTTGCCGATCACCGGGGTGAGATGCGGGTTGATGATGCCGGAGGGCAGCAGGTGCAGCGCGTACGACTCGTCGCCGACGACGACGCTGTGGCCCGCGTTGTTGCCGCCGTTGAAACGGGCGACGTAATCGACCTTCGTGCCGATGAGATCCGTGGCCTTGCCTTTGCCTTCGTCGCCCCACTGGGCGCCGATCAGAACGATTCCGGGCATGATGCACCTCCGCAATTGCATGATTTCCGCATGATTCCGCCGGGGAACAAGCCTACCTTACGGCCCCTACGGTGGCGCGCGGCGTCTCGTTTACGGGGTGGATCTACGGGGTGGATCTACAGGGTGGATTCGCGGGTTGGATTCGCGGGTTGGAGGGGCGGGTTGGAGGGGCGGGGGTCGGCTGGGGCGGCGGGGACGCCCCACACACCGGCGAAACACTTCAGCCATGCCATAACGGTGATGCTTCGCCACCGCGAAACAAGCCAGCCACGTACCGACCGCCCTGATTCGCCACACGTCGTCAGCGAATCATATTGGCCGCACGGCACCACTTGCGATTCACCACCGCGAAACACAATGGCCACACGCCGACCATCCTGATTCGCCACACGTCGTCAGCGAATCATATTGGCCGCACGGCACCACTCGCGATTCACCACCGCGAAACACAATAACCACACGCCGACCCTCCTGATTCGCCACCGATCCGCCACGTGCTGATCCGAGGTCGCGATCCCCAGCCGGACAAGCCCGAGACGCAACAGCCCGGCGGCCCGTTTAGGACCGTTGGTAAGTCGTAAATCGGCGTAAATCGGCGTACCAAACACCCGTTATCCGCTCTTTACAGCGTCAAACACCCGCTTAGAGGGCCCTCAAACGGGTGTTTGACGCTGTACATCCGGAATAACGGGTGTTTCGCAAGCACAGTCCTCAGGCGAGAGGGGGGCACGTAGGGGTCAGGTAACAGAAAGACCTCCTATAACAGGAGGACCCTCTAACAGAAAGACCCTCCTCGGTGGAAGTCGGTGAGACAAACGGCCCGGCGGACCGTTGGCACACCGGCATTGCGGACGGCCGGCGCAACGAATCCCGGAAACATGCCCCATCGTCCGGGATTCCTTGCGCTGAGATGGCGTCAGCACAAAGAATCCCGGAAAACAACGGCCTCGTCCGGGAATAGTTGCGCTGACCTTGTCTCAGCGCAACTATTCCCGGATGAGGGGAACTGACTAGACCGTCGGACACACATTGTGTCCTATAGGCCTCGGTTTTCCTTGCGCCCCCTTCAGGCCTATAACCCGGCGGCGAAGCCGACGACTACCAGCCGACATATGGGTAAGGATGGGAAAAAGAAAAACCCTCCGGGGTGGAATCCGGAGGGTTTGTGGAGCTGATGGTAATCGAAACCACGACCTCTTCGATGCGAACGAAGCGCTCTACCAACTGAGCTACAGCCCCTTGGTTTGTTGTCTTGCTTCGCAGGACAACTCGACCAATAATATCCCGAGTTCAGGATTTCGCAACCCGACACGCCCGGGAATCGAGGATCATTCGGCCGCGGCGGCGTGGTGGGGCACGTGACGCGCGGCCGACGCGGCAGCGGCACCGGTACCGGCACCCGCGGCAGCGTCATCGCCGGCGTCGCCCTTCTTCTTGCCGAACTTCGCCTTGACGAGGCCGACGATCGTCGGGATCAGCGAGACGGCGAGGATGAGCACGATCACGAGCTCGAAGTGCTTCTGCACGGCGGGGATGTTGCCGAAGAAGTAGCCGAGCAGCGTGAACAGGGACGACCAGATGAAGCCGCCGAGCACCGAGAACGGCGTGAAGCGGCGCCAGCGCATGCCGGAGATGCCGGAGATGAACGGCATGAACGTGCGGATGAACGGGAAGAAACGACCGAGGAACACGGCGAGCGGACCCCACTTCTCGATCATCGCCTCGGTCTTCGCGATGCGTTCCGGCGTCATGGCCTTGACCTTGCCGGAGGCGATGATGCGGCGGCCGAAGAAGTGGCCGATGAAGTAGTTGCACTGGTCGCCGATGATCGGCGCGCACCACACGACGGGCAGCAGGTAGTGCAGCGGCAGCGCGACCTGGCCGGTGGCGGCGTCGGGCGCGGCGAACACACCGGCCGCGAACAGCAGGGAGTCACCGGGCAGGAACGGGAAGAAGACGACGCCGGTCTCGATGAAGACGATGAGGAAGATGAAGCCGAGCGTGGGCGCGACGCCCATCGCGATCCAGCTGGCGATGGCCGCGCGCGGATCCTTCAGCAGTTCGATGATGAAATGTACAAAACCCATGGATTTTCCGTATTTTCCTATGTTCTCGTGTCTTGTGCGGACTGTCTCTCGGAGAGGTCTCGTGCAGACAGATAAGGGGCCGCCGGCAATCGGACGGACGGCCGCGAATCAACCGTCCATCACCATACCAGCAGCCCCTATAAGAAACGACTAAGAGACCGCGCTCCCGGCCACGTCACACCGCGGTCTCTCCCCCACCCGCTTCGCGGGTCATCAGAGAGGGCCGAGAAAGAAGTGCGTGCGTCACGCCTTGGCGGCGGAAGCGGCGAGGCGCTTGCGCACGATCGCGTCGATCGCGGCCGCGTCGACGCCCGCGTAGCCGTCGAGCGACGTGAACTGCGGTCCGTTCGACGTGTCGGTGCGGATCGTGCACGTCTGCGCGATGACGGTCGCACCGGACGCGGCGCCGGCGGCGAGGCCGACGGGCGTATCCTCGAACACCGCGCAGGAGGCCATGTCCTCGGGCGCGAGGCCGAGCTTCGAGGCGGCGAGCAGGTACGGTTCGGGCGACGGCTTGTGCTTGGCGTCGTCGTCGCCGCACACGTAGCCGGAGAACAGGCCGGGCGCTGCGGCGAGCACGTTCTCGACGATCGGGCGCGGCGAGGTGCTCACCAGCATGGTCGGGATTCCGGCCTCCTTGAGCGAGCGCAGCGTGTCGAGCACGCCGTCGATCCACGGCATGTGCATCTTCTCATGTTCGAACACGTAGGCCTTGAGCTGCTTGTCGATCTCCTCGACGCTCAGCGTGCAGCCGTGTTCGATCATCCTGCGGGCCACGTCGGGCACGGGCGTGCCGGAGCATTCCCAGCCGAGCTCTTCCGTCCAATGGCCTCCGTTGGCCGCGGCGATCTCGAGTTCGCCGTCGTGCCACAGCGGTTCCGAGTCGATGAGCGTGCCGTCGAGATCCCAGAACACGGCTTTGAGCTGCATGATTCCTCCATCGTCGTAATCATCGCGTCGGCGGCGGCGCGTTCGGCGCGCGTCCGCCGTTTCATCCGGTATCAATCTCACCAAATCCGCGCGACAGACACGACACGAATCATCACAGAATCGTCCACGAAAACAACAGAACCGCACAGCACGGTTCACACGTGCTGCGCGGTTCGGGGAATGCGGCAGGACGACGCCGCGGAGCATACAGGCCTGCGGCCATCGCACCGTGACGCGTTGCCGCCACGTCATGTCGCGAACGTTTCGCGCACGCGAGGCGATTCCGTCACGTCACGGCGTGATCGTTTCGCGCACACGAGGCGATTCCGCCACGTCACGGCGCGAACGTTTCGCACACGCGACGCGATTCCGCCACGTCACGGCGCGAACGTTTCGCACACGCGACGCGATTCCGCCACGTCACGGCGCGAACGTTTCGCACACGCGACGCGAAACGGTCAGCGCCACAGCACGATCGACTTGGAATCGGGATCGGCGTCGACGCGACGATGCGGGCGGCCGGGCAGTTCGCGCGTCTGCGTGCGGATCGCGCGACGCCACATGCGGGCGCTGTTGGACCGCTGCATCTCGACGATGTCGCCGTCGCGACCGGCCGCGAACACGCTCTCCTCACCGGCCGACTGCAAACGACGGACCTGACGACGCAGCTGGCGGTTCTCCTCCTGCAACGTGAGGATGCGGGTGACGCCGGCAAGGTTGATGCCCTCCGACTGGCTCAGCCGTTGCGCCTGCACGAGCCGGTCGATGTCGCGCAGGCAGTAGCGGCGGGCACCACCCTCCGTGCGCTGCGGCGTGACGAGGCCGACGCGGTCGTATTGGCGCAGGGTCTGCGGGTGGATGTCGGCGATCTCGGCCGCCTGACCGACGGTGAACACCGCCAGATCGAGGTCGAAGCCGGCGTCGTCGGCACCGTCGAGATCGGCGCGGCCGAGCACGATCGCCGTCGCGCACATCGCGTACAACTGGCGCACCTCACGGGCGATCCTCGCCATCATTCACCTCCATATAACAGATGATTCTTGATGCTCCTCCCGCTGGCGGGAGATGGCACGCAGTGCCGGAGGGTGGTCGGGCGTCGCCATCTCAACCACCCCCAGTCGGCTCCGCCGACAGCCCCCGCCAGCGGGGGCCGAACTCTGTATGCGTTCGGTGGCGTCGCCTAAGCGCGCGACAGCCCCCGCCAGCGGGGGCCGAACGGGAATGGCCTACCGTGGGATGTAGTCGCCGGCGGCCTTGTCGAACTCCTTGGCGGCGTGCTTGACGGCGAGGCCCGGCTTGGCGGGCACCTGGATCATCACGCGGCCGACGAGGTCGCCCGGGGTGTTGCCGGACTGCACGCCCTTGCCGGAGATCCGCACTTCGGCGCCGCTGGACGAGCCGGCGGGCACCTTGAACGTGACGGTCTCGCCGTCGATGTCCTTCGCCTCGACCTTCGCGCCGGCGACGGCTTCGGCGACGCTCACGGGCAGGTCCATGACGAGATCATGGCCACGCATCGTGAACTTGGAGTCGGGCTTCACGTTGACCTGCAGGTACAGGTCGCCGTGCTTGCCGCCGTTGACGCCCGCATGGCCCTTGCCGGCCAGACGGATCTTCTGCCCGTCCTTCACGCCGGCGGGGATGTGCGTCTTGAACTTGGAGCCGTCCACGGACAGGGACACGGTCGCGCCCTTCGCGGCCTGACGCAGCGTCAGACTGATCTTCGAATTGCGGTCCTTGCCCTGCCTGGGCTGCGGAGCCTCCTCGTAGCCGCCGTACGCGCCGGAGTCACCGTACGCGCCGTAGGGCGAGCCGCCCTGAGCGCCGGCACCGGCCGCGCCGCCGAACATCGAGAAGATGTCGTTGAGGTTCGGGTTGCCGCCGCCGGACGTGGAGAAGCGGATGCGGGAGCCATTGCCGCCCATGCCCGCGCCGCCGCCGAACATCGAACCGAAGATGTCGGAGAATCCGGAGGCGTCGAAGCCGCCTTGGCCGGAACCGCCGGCGAAGCGGGCGCCGCCCATGCCGAACTGGCGGATCGCATCGTACTTCTGGCGCGAGTCCTTGTTGCTCAGCACGTCGTAGGCTTCGGAGATGTCCTTGAACTTCTCCTCGGCCTCCTTCGTCTTGTTGAGGTCGGGGTGGTACTTGCGGGCCAGCTTGCGGTAGGCCTTGGTGATGTCGGAATCGGAGGCGTCCTTGGAGACACCAAGGACTTTGTAGAAGTCTTTGCTCAGCCATTCGTTCTCAGCCATTCATGTCTCCTTTCGTGTTGAAGTCTTGTATGTACGTATTGAAGTCTGTATAAGGGCTCGATATTACCGCTCCCGCTGGCGGGAGCTGTCGAGCGAAGCGAGACTGAGGGTGGTTTTTCAACCGGGACCACCCTCAGTCAGCCTTCGGCTGCCAGCTCCCGCCAGCGGGAGCGAAGAATCCATGCAACCTGATTACCGAATCGGGCCATGCGGCTGCCAGCTCCCGCCAGCGGGAGCAGCGGGAAACGCCGTCCGCTCTGTGGAGAGACGACGAGAACGCCGTCGCTCCGCAGGGCGTCCGCGATCAGTTGTGCGGGGAGGCGACGACGACGCGGGCGGCGCGGATCACGCGGTCGCCGATGCGGTAGCCGGCCTCCACGACCGTGTCGACGGTCTCCTTCTCGGCATTCGCGTCCGGCTTGTGCAGGATCGCGTCATGCTTGGTCGGGTCGAACTCCTCGCCGGCCTCGCCGAACTTCTCGACGCCGAACTTCTCGAACGCCTTGTCGATCTTCGCGGCGACGGCCTTGAACGAATCGTCCATCTCGCTGTTGGCGCGGATGCGGTCGATGTCGTCGAGGGCGGGCAGCAGCGCGGTCAGCACGTCGATGATGCCGTGCTCGCGGAAGCGCTCCTGCTCCTTCTTCGCACGATTGCGGAAGTTGATGAACTCCGCGCGCTCGCGCTGCAGGGCCTCGAGGTAGTCGGCGGCCTCCTTCTTGGCCTGGCCCAGCGGGGTCAGGGTGTCGGAGTCGGCCTTGCCGTCCTTGCCATCGGCGGTCTTGTCGGCCTTGTCGGCGGCCTCTCCCTCAGTCGCGGCGTCCGCCGGGGTCTCTCCCTCGTCAGAGGGAGCCGAAGGGGAAGCGGCGGCGGCCGCGTCGGCGGGGGTGTCGGCCGGGGCCGACGACGCGGTGTTCTTCGCGTCGTCGGCGTCGGGCAGATCGTTCAGGTAGTCGTCCTTGTTGAACTCAGCCATCGGACGGGACCTTACTTGTTGTCCTTGTCGTCGTCGTCCACGACCTCGGCGTCCACCACGTCGTCGTCACCGCCGTTGGAGGCGGAACCGGCACCCGCGGCACCGGCAGCGCCCGCGCCGGCCGCACCAGCCGCGTCCGCCGCGCCCTGCTGGGCGTAGAGGGCCTGGCCGATCTTCTGGGCGGAGGTCATCAGCTCGGTCTGAGCGGTCTTGACCTTCTCGATGTCGTCGCCCTTGAGGGCTTCCTTGAGGGCGTTGACCTTCTCGGTGACCTCGTTGGCGACCTCATCGGAGAGCTTCTCCTTGTTGTCGGCGACGAGCTTCTCGGTCTGGTAGGCGAAGGCCTCGGCCTGGTTGCGGGTCTCGGCGTCCTCCTTGCGCTTCTTGTCCTCGGCCTCGTGGGCTTCGGCCTCCTTGACCATGCGGTCGATCTCGTCCTTCGGCAGGCCGGAACCGCCGGTGATGGTCATCGACTGCTCCTTGCCGGTGCCCTTGTCCTTGGCGGACACGTGCACGATGCCGTTGGCGTCGATGTCGAAGGTGACCTCGATCTGCGGGACGCCACGCGGGGCCGGCGCGATGCCGGTCAGCTCGAAGGTGCCGAGCGGCTTGTTGTCGCGCGCGAACTCACGCTCGCCCTGGTAGACCTGGATCAGCACGGACGGCTGGTTGTCCTCGGCGGTGGAGAACACCTCGGAACGCTTGGTCGGGATGGCGGTGTTGCGGTCGATGAGCTTGGTCATGATGCCGCCCTTGGTCTCGATGCCGAGGGAGAGCGGGGTCACGTCGATGAGCAGGACGTCCTTGCGGTCGCCCTTGATGACGCCGGACTGCACGGCGGCGCCGACGGCGACGACCTCATCCGGGTTGACGGACTGGTTCGCTTCCTTGCCGCCGGTGAGCTCCTTGACGAGCTCCTTGACGGCCGGCATACGGGTGGAACCGCCGACGAGCACCACGTGGTCGATCTGGCCGACGGAGATGTTCGCGTCGCGCAGCACGTTGTTGAACGGCGTGCGGCAGCGGCCGAGCAGGTCGGAGGTCATTTCCTCGAAGTGCGCACGGGTCAGAGTCTCGTCCAGGTGGACCGGGGTGCCGTCGGGCGTCATGGCCAGGTACTGCATGGAGATGGAGGTGGAGGTCGAGGAGGAGAGCTCCTTCTTGGCCTGCTCCGCGGCTTCCTTCAGACGCTGCAGGGCGATCTTGTCCTTGCTCAGGTCGATGCCGTACTTGTTCTTGACTTCGGTGACGAGCCAGTCGATGATCTTCTGATCCCAATCGTCGCCGCCGAGGTGGTTGTCGCCGTTGGTGGCCTGCACCTGGATGGTGGAGAAGCCGTCCTCGTCCTTGCCGATCTCCAGCAGGGAGACGTCGAAGGTGCCGCCGCCGAGGTCGAAGACCAGGATGCGCTCGTCCTCCTTGCCCTTCTCGAGGCCGTAGGCCAGCGCGGCCGCGGTCGGCTCGTTGATGATGCGCAGGACGTTCAGGCCGGCGATCTTGCCGGCGTCCTTGGTGGCCTGGCGCTGGGCGTCGTTGAAGTACGCCGGGCAGGTGATGACGGCGTCGGTGACGGGCTCGCCGAGGTAGGCTTCGGCGTCCCTCTTCAGCTTCATCAGGATCTGCGCGGAGATCTCCTGCGGGGTCCACTTCTTGCCGTCGATCTCGACGGTCCAGTCGGTGCCCATGTGACGCTTGACGGAGGAGATGGTGCGGTCGACGTTGGTCACGGCCTGACGCTTGGCGACCTCGCCGACGAGAATCTCGCCGGACTTGGAGAACGCGACCACGGACGGCGTGGTGCGCGCGCCTTCGGCGTTGACGATGACCGTGGGCTCGCCGCCTTCGAGGGTGGCGATGCAGGAATTCGTGGTGCCCAGATCGATACCAACTGCACGTGCCATAATGTGTGCTCCTTTGTTCTTGTGTTCGTTCTTACGTTCTTCGCTCAGGTCCCGGATGCGATCGGTTCGGCCCGATCGCCCGGCCCTTTGCCGTTCCAAAACTTGAGCCTACACCACTCAACTTCCACTCCGCAAGTTTTATTCCCACATTCGCCACAAAATCTTGAGCGAGTCCCGCTCAAGTTCGATGACGCGGACGGCGGCGGTCCGGCACGGCCCCGCGATGGCACCGCTACAGCCCCGCGCCGGCACCGGCGCCGCCCCGCGACGGCACCGGCGCCGCCCCACGGCGACAACGTTCGCAGTATGATGGAACGCCACACGGCAACGCATGCACGAGCACGCACGAGGAGGACGACACATGGGCAAGGCCGATATCCACGACGTGGCCAAGGCGGCCGGAGTGTCCATCTCGACGGTGTCGCGCGCGTTCACGCGCCCCGAGCTCGTCTCCGAGAAGACCCGCGCCAAGGTGCTCGCCGTGGCCGACCGGTTCGACTTCAACATCTCCCGCTCCGCCACCGCGCTCAAATCCGGGCGCACGAACCGCGTGGCGCTGCTGATGAACGAGGAGATCACCAGCTGGTTCAACGCCGAGGTCTTCGCCGGGCTCGAATCGGCGATGCACCCGGCCGGCTACGACATCTCCCTGTTCCAGCACATCGACACGGCGGAGAACCGGCGCGAGTTCTTCACCAACCTGCCGATCCGACGCAACGTGGACGCGGTGGTCGTCGCCTCGTTCGCCATCGACCCGCACGAGGTGGAGCAGCTCCGGCGCATCCACGTGCCGATCGTCGGCATCAACATCCCCTCCGACGAGGGCTTCGACGCGTCGGTCAGCATCGACGACGAGGAGGGCATGCGCAAGGCGACGCAGCATCTCATCGGACTCGGGCACCGCCGCATCGTCTACCCGTGCTCGGAGGCGGTGAAGAACCTGGACGCCTCGATCGACGCCCGCACGCGCGGGTTCGTCCGCGCCTGCGAGGAGGCGGAAGGCAGGCACGACATCAACTGGCAGGTGCTCACCGTGCCGCGCGGTCCGGAATTCGTGGATTCCGCGCTGGCCGCGCTGCTCGCGCTCGACGACTTCCCGGATGCGATCTGCTGCCAGATGGACATGATGGCGATCCCGCTCATGGTCAAGCTGGAACGCTACGGGCACCGTACGCCGCGCGACTATTCGATCATCGGCTTCGACGACAGCCCGTACGCGGACACGCTCAACCTCACCACGATGCGGCAGGACCCGTACGCGATGGGCCGCAAGGCGGCGCTCAAGGCGCTCGATCTCATGCGGGGGAAGACGCTCGAGACCCCGCATGAGACGGTCGAGGCGCAGCTCGTCCTACGCGGCACCGACGCCCCGTACCACGGTTAGACCCCGACCCCTACAGCAGACATCCCACCCACAGCATCAGCGGGTACAGCGCGGCGAACACCCACGCCGCCCACGCCCGCCCGCCGTGGCCGCGGTAGCCGAGTTCGCCGTTGCGGTAGTGGAGGATGGCGACGCCCACGGCCGGCGTGATGCACATGACCGCGCCCAACAGTCCCGCGGTGAACATCATCGCGTTCTCGCGCGGCGCCAGGAAACGGAACACCAGCACGAACGCGAGCGTGAGCACGCCCACGGGCATGACCCGCTGCCGCACGCCGACGTGCAGCAGCAGATCCCACAGCACGCCGGCCACGACCACCGCCGCGGCCGCGGCCCACCACATCGCGCCCACGTACCGCACACGGAGACGGTCGAGCACGACCAGCACGATGAGCGCGACCAGCAACCCCCACACGGGATTCTGCACGCGCAGGTCGAACCACCGCCCGGCCGTCAGCCGGTCGTAGGCGGGTTCGGCGAGCGCCGCGACCGCACACAGCCGCAGCGCGTACCATCGCATGTCATGCGTGTGCCTCCATCCGTCGAACAGCAGCCACGCGTAGATCGGCACCGCGACCCAGGACGCGGCCTCGCACACGACCGCCGCGGTCAGAGCGGTCATGTTGTCCGCCGTGATCGCGCCGAACAGCAGCGGCACGAGCGTCGTCGACGCGACGGACAGCGCCATGAGCACCGCGCCGACCACCTTGAGCCGGAATACGGTGAGGCCCTTGCGGCGTCTGCCGCCCGCAGCCTGTTTGCGCTGTCGTTCCATTTCGGTGTCGTTCATCGTTCCTCCGTTGCGTTCGGGCTTCTCGCCCGGCCGGCACATTCCACGGGCGCTCAGACGCCCAGGTACTTCATGAGACCGGCGTAGTCGGGCCCGTCCAGGGAGAGGACGGCGTACGCGCTCGACTGCGGATCATCCTGCGGGGAGATCGCGGTGCGCAGGTAGATGCCGTCGATGCCTGCGCCCTTCGCGCCGAGGATGTCCGCCCGCTCGTCGTTGCCGACCATCACCGTGCGGCCCGGATCGGCCAGGACCCCATCCAACGCGATGCGGTAGATGCGCGGCGACGGCTTGCGCACGCCCACCTCGCTGGAGATGACGATGTTGTCGAACAGCGGCTCCAGATCCAGCCCACGCAGTTCCGGCCGTGTGTAGCCCGATTGCGCGTTGCTGACGAGCACCACCGTGAGGCCCGCCTCGCGCAGCCGCGCAAGCATGGCCGCGGCGCCCGGGTAGAGACGCAGCAGGCTGGTGCTGGCGCGACGGAACGTCCGGGCCAGCTGAAGAGCCCAGGGCAGCACCATCGGTCCGAGGTCGGTCAGGTCGGCCACGTCGGCCATCGCGATCGCCTGCGGGTCCCTGGCGGCCGGGTCGACGACGACGGTATCCTCCGCCGCCAACGCCGCGTAGACGGGCAACAGGTCGGGTTCGGCGTTCCCGCCGCGCGCGCCGGCCGCCCGCGCCAGCACCGGCGCGGCCAACGCGTCGAACCGGGCCTTGAGCTCGGCCGCGTCACGGAACGTCACGCCGGAATGGTCCTCCAACACCTCGCGCAACGCCTCCCACGCGGCCGGCGACTCCTCGTCGGTGCGGATGTCCACCAACGTGCCGTACAGGTCGAAGAACACCGTGTCATAACGGCGTTCCGGGACGTACTCAACCATGGCGCCATCTCCTCCATACGGTGATGCTGTACGGGGGCAACGGCATCGCACGATGCTCCACGGACGGCAGCGGCAGAGCGACCGCGTCGTCGGATGCCCCCTCGGCATCGGACGGAACAGCCCAATCGTATGCCGCGGCCGGACCGGACGCGAACCCGTCGGCGGCGCAATAGAGGCACCGCCAGTCGTCGGGCGCGATCTTCGTGACCTCGTCGTACGGGGCGGGCGTCTCCAGGGCCACCGTGGGCTGCAGACGCGTCTCCCCCACCGGGTTGACGGCCACGCAGTCGTCGCCGACGCGGAACACGACCACCTCGTCGTCGCGCGGCACGATCGTGCGCGCGCCGCCGAAGTACGCGGGGTTGCCGCGGCGCAGCGCGATGAGCGTGCGATAGTGCTCGACGAGGCGCGCGAGCCGTCGCGCGCGCCTCCAGTCGAGCCGGTTGAGCGCGGCGGGACTGCGGTAGGAGTCGGAGTCGCCGCGCTTGGTGCGCGCGAACTCCTCGCCGGACAGCAGGAACGGCACGCCGGCGGCGGTGAACACGATGCCGGCGGCGAGCCGGTTCGCGGCCATGAGGTCCGCGCACCGGCCGCCGGCGTCCACGTCGTCCGCCGCGTAGTCGGCTTCCGTGGGGAGCCGGCGCATCGCGGCGCACAGTTTGTCCCACAACGTGAGGTCGTCGTGCGCGGAGACGTATTGGATGACCTGTGCGACGCTCGCGGTCTCGTGCGGCGTGCCGCGCCACGCGTCCGCCGCATGGCGGATGTCGTCCGCGTAGTCGGCGGCCGCGCCGGACAGGTATCCGGGTTCCTTGTGATAGAAGATGTGGCCGCGCACCGCGTCGCGCGTCGTATCGCAGAACGCGCCGATGCGCGGGCTCAGGTACGGCAGGCCGCGTTTGTCGGCGAGGACGACGCCGGCGGCCGGGTCGAGCGCGGTCTCGCGCGCCGACCACGGCTCGCCGTGCATGAGGATCGTCGCGCCGCCCGGCAGCTCGTCGAGCGCGGTGCGGATCGCGTTCATCGTGTCGACGTCGATGAGTCCCATCAGGTCGAAACGGAATCCGTCGATATGGTATTCGCGCGCCCAGTAGGCGACGGAATCGACGATGTACCGGCGCATCATCGGATGTTCGGTGGCGACGTCGTTGCCGCAGCCGGAGCCGTCGGCGAGCGCGCCGTCGACGCGGCGGCGCAGCGCGTAGCCGGGGATCATGCGCTCGAACCAGTTGTCGGCGGAGAACATGTGGTTGTAGACCACGTCCATGATGACCTTGATGCCGGCGGCGTGCAGCGCCTGGATCATGCGCTTGCATTCGCGGATGCGCACTTCGCCGTGGAACGGGTCGGTCGAGTACGAGCCTTCGGGCACGTTGTAGTTGAGCGGATCATAGCCCCAGTTGAAGCCGTGGCGCGGATCGTCGTGCGCGAGGGATTCGTCGATGGAGCCGTAGTCGTAGAACGGCATGAGCTGGACGGCGGTCACGCCGAGATGCTTCAGGTAGGCGACGCATGTGGGGAATTCGCCGTCGCCGTCGACGCTCGTGTCGTCGTAGGTGAACGCGAGATACGTGCCGCGATGCTCGAACGGGACGCCGCTGTGCATGTCGTCGCTGAAGTCGCCGACATGCGTCTCCCAGATGACGAGGTCGTGGCTGGCGACGTGCGGGCGACGGTCGGCCTCCCAGCCGTCCGGATCGGTGCGCGCGAGGTCGACGACCATGCTGCGCCGGCCGTTCACGCCGGCCGCGCGCGCCCACGGGTCGGCGGTGCGGTGCGTCGTGCCGTCGGGGAATCGGACGAGATAGTCGTAGTAGACGCCGTGGCCGACGCCGTCGCAGCGCACCGCCCACGTGCCAGCCTCGTCGGGCGCAAGCTCGCGCGAGGCGAACGGGCCGGTCGGGGCCGCGGGCTCCTCGACGGCGGACTCGGCGTCCGAGCCGTAGCGGAACAGCCGCAGCGTCACGCCGGACGCGGTCGGCGCCCACACGCGGAACGTGGTGCCCGTGGCGTCCGGACGCGCGCCCAGATCGTCGCCGGCGTACACCGGCAGATCGGGGCACGGCCGGGCCGGTTCGGCGGGCGTACCTGCATACTGTGCCATATGGTTCCTTTCGCGGCGGTTACGGACCGTTTTACGGCTCGCCTCCGGCCCTGCAATTACGGACCGGCCTACGGCCGGACTCAACCCTGCCCTCACTCGGCTTCCGCCTCGCTCAGGCTGAGCCTACGGACAGCTCACCGGGCTGTCCGCTTGACGGCTCAGCCCTGCAATTACGGACCGGCCTACGGCCGGACTCAACCCTGCCCTCACTCGGCTTCCGCCTCGCTCAGGCTGAGCCTACGGACAGCCCACCGGGCTGTCCGCTTGACGGCTCAGCCCTTTACCGATCCCGCCATGGACTCCTGGTAGAAGCGCTGCATGACGATGAAGAGGATGGCGATGGGGATGGAGATCAGGACGGCGGCCGCGGCGAAGCGGGCGTACCAGTTCTGAATGTACTCCTTCTGCAGCATGAGCCACAGTCCGAGCGCCACCGTGTAGTTCGACTGCGTGCGGCAGATCACCTTCGCCATGACGAAGTCGAGCCACGGGGTGAGGAATCCGATGATGGCCTGGTAGACGATCATCGGCTTGCAGATCGGGATGATGATCTTCGTGAACACCTGCAACCGGGTGCAGCCGTCGAGCAGCGCCGCCTCGTCGAGCGAGGTGGGGATCGTGTCCATGTAGCCCTTCATCACGTAGAAGCCCGCGCCGGTGCCGGCCGAATACACGAGGATCAGCGCGAGGATCGTCATGCCGTCGCCGGTCAGGCCCATCGCCTTGAGGATGAAGTAGATCGCGGAGACGGCCATGATGCCGGGGAACATGCCGAGGATGAGCACCACGTTCATGAACGTGCGGCGCGTGCGGAAGCGCAGACGGCTCATGCAGTACGCGACGGACAGCACGAACGCGATCGAGATCACGCACGTGAAGCACGCGACGATGAACGTGTTCGCGAACATCTTCGGGAAGTCGAGCACCGATTTGTCGGTGAACAGCGCGATGTAGTTGTCCAGCGAGAACTCGGTCGGGAAGAACGTCTTCGTGTACGGCGCGGTGTTCTTGTTGAAGCTTTCCGCGAACACCCACACGATCGGGATCAGCCAGATCACCGCCATGACGGCGAGGAACAGGTGCGCGAGCACGTCGCCGAGGATGCGGCGCTTGCGCGAATCGTGCATGAGGCCGTGCGATTCGGCCTTCACCGCGTCGGCGGCGCCGGCCGCACTGTCCATGACGATGGACTTGTCGCTGTGCTTGCTCATCGGAACGCCTCCTCGTTCTTGTAGGAACCCGAATTGCGGTAGGTGACGAGCGACACCACCGCGAGGACGATGAACGTCATGATGCCGATGACCGCGCCGAGGTTGTAGTCGCCCTTGTCGACGGTCAGCTTGTACAGCCACGTGATGAGCAGGTCGGTCTTGCCCGCGGACGAGCCGATCGGCGTCGGGTCGCCGCCGGACAGCAGGTAGATCACGTTGAAGTTGTTCACGTTGCCGGTGAACGTGGTGATCAGGTACGGGGTGAGCACGAAGATGATGTACGGCATCGTGATTTGCGTGAAGATCTGCCACCAGTTCGCGCCGTCGAGACGCGCCGCCTCGTACAGGTCGGCGGGGATGTTCTGCAGGATGCCGGTGATCTGCATGATCGTGTACGGGATGCCGACCCACAGGTTGATGATGATGACGGTGACGCGCGCCCACGTGGCGTTCGTGAAGAACGGCAGCGCGGAGTCGATCCACCCCCATTCCATGAGCAGGCGGTTGACGGCGCCCGTCGGCTGGAGCATCGTGCGCATCACGAGCAGCGAGACGAACTGCGGCACGGCGATGGACATCGAGAAGCAGGCGCGCCAGAACCCCTTGAACCGGGTGGTCCTGCGGTTGATGACCATCGCGAAGAACAGGCCGAGGAAGAAGTTGAGGAACGTGGCGAAGAACGCCCACACGAGCGTCCAGACCAGCACGGACACGAACAGGCCCGCGTTGACGGTGCCGCCGCTGTTGGAGAACACCTTGCCGAAGTTCTCGAAGCCCACCCAGTCGAACAGGACGAGATGGTCGTGGTCGTAGCTGGTGAACGCCATCGAGATCATGAAGATCAGCGGCAGGACGGTGAACACGAGGATGCCGAGCGTCGGCAGGAACATGAGCAGCTGATGCGCGCGGCCGTCGGTCAGATCGTGCAGGTCCTCACGGAAGGTCGGCGCATGGCCGTGCTCGCGGGCCTCGCATTCGGCCCGGTAGGCGCTGCGCACGGACACCGCCCACAGGACGGCGAACGCGGCGATGAGCACGACGGTGCACACGCCGTACAGGAGGATGACCACCGAGTTGTCGCCCTTGGTGTACACCCAGAAGCCGTCGACGAGCGTCTTGCCCTGCTTCTGGTCGCCCAGGCCGGGCAGCTTCGACAGGTAGCCGGCGCCGCTGACGGCCATGAACACGATGAACGCGATCTCCAGGGCGAGGAGGACCGCGCCTTTGACGAATTGTCTGCGCGCGATGTTGCCCAGGCCGAAGACCAGGGCGGACAGTCTCGTGAACACGTCGCCGCGGGTCAGCGCGTTGCGCACCGAGTATGGCGACGGCGCCACGTAGTCCGCGCCCAGCCTGCGACGGCGTTTCATCTCGCGCGGGGAAAGGGTTGCCGATGTCATTGCACCCTACCGCCTCTCAACATGGTTGATACGTGTGGAATTGTTACGTGTGGATCGATGATCGATGGTTGATGTTCGACGATCGCCGCCGGCCGCTGCCGGCCGACGAAGGAACGGGGCCGGCCCCCGAAGGAGGGAGGGACCGGCCCCGCGGGGATCACTCGGCGTAGGAGCCGACGGACTTGACCCAGGCGTCGGTCTTGGCCGCGGCGTTGTCGGCCGTGACCTCCTTGTTGACGATGGCCTTGCCGAAGGTCTCGGCCGGGGTCCACCAGTCGTTCATGCCGGCCAGGCCGGACTGCAGGATGGCGGTGTTGGCCATCGTGTCGGACTGGGCCTTGGCGACCGCGTCATCGGTGGTCAGCGAGGCGAGGGACTTGTCGGTCGGGATGATGCCGCGGGTCGTGTAGTGCAGCTTCTGGGCCTCGGTGGAGCCGAGGTAGGCGGCGAATTGCGCGGCGGCCTTCGGGTTCTTGGCGTTCGGGTTGTAGGCGGCGGCCTTGGTGGCGGCGAAGGACTTCATCTGCTTGGTCTCGCCGTTGACGGTGAAGGTCGGCAGCTGGGCGACGCCCATGTCGTCGCCGAGGGCCTTCTTGATGTCGGCCGCGGACCAGGAGCCGGAGAAGAACGCGTCGGCGGTGCCGGCCTGGATCTCGGACAGGCCGGAGTTGTCGGCGCTGTTGTGGAAGTTCGGGTTGGCGGCCATGTTCACCAGATACGTGGTGATGTCGGCGGAGTCCTTCGGGAAGACCATGCCGGCCTTCTCGTCGTTGCCCTTCGCACCGAAGAGCGTCAGGCCGTCGTAGAAGCCGCCGAGGTACCAGGAGTCGGCCAGCGGGAAGGAGACGACGCCCTTGGCGAGCATCGCGTCGAGGCTCTTGACGTCGTCGTCGGAGAACTTCGCCTTGTTGTAGTACATGAACCACGTGTTGTCGGTGTACGGCACGCCGTAGTACTTGCCGTCGGAGCCGGTGACGGAATCGACTTCGAGGCTGCCGTTCTGCTCCTTGATCTGCTTGGCGGCGTCGGTGCCGAGCTCGCCGATCGCGCCCAGCTTGATGAGCGCGCCGAGCTGGTCGGAGGCGAACATGTAGACGTCGGCGGCGGCGGACGGGTCGGTCTGCACCTGCTTGGAGGCGTCGCCCTCGGAGACGACGTCGTTCTTCCACGTGATCTGGTATTCGGGGTGGGCCTTCTCGAAGCCCTTCTCGACCTGGCTCAGCCACGAATCGTTGCCGTCCTGGTCCTCCTGCGGGGCCCAGACGCTCAACGTGACGGCGCCGCCGTCACCGCTCTGCGCGGAATCCGCATCGGAGCCGCATGCGGCGAGCGGCACCAGCATGGCGGTTGCGGCGACGAGTCCGACGATCCTCTTCTTCCAACTGATCATCTTCGATCATTCCTTTCCTGCTCGATCGGCACTCCATTACCACGATGACCACGTTTGCAATGCCTTGTTGACATTTACGTTGAATACGTTAACACCACGGCATTGGGGCGCTGAGATGTCTTGTATTTGCAACGCTGCGGAACATCGTTGGTTCACAGTGTAGCACCATTTCTGCATACGTTCGCATTTCGCGTTTCCCCTGCTAGAATTGCAATCGTTGGTCAATGACGAGGAACCGCACGAACATTGGAGTTTTCATGGCCGAAGCAACACGACACGCCCGCCCCGCATGGCTCGACGACGCGGTCTTCTACGAGATCTACCCGCAGTCCTTCAACGACACGAACGGCGACGGCATCGGCGACATTCCGGGCATCATCGCCGAACTCGATTACATCCGCGATCTCGGCTGCAACGCGCTGTGGATCAACCCCTGCTACGATTCGCCGTTCAAGGACGCCGGCTACGACGTGCGCGACTACACGAAGGTCGCCCCGCGCTACGGCACGAACGAAGACCTCGAACGTCTCTTCGCCGAGGCGCACGCCCGCGGCATGCACGTCCTGCTCGACCTCGTGCCCGGCCACACCAGCGAGGAGCACGCCTGGTTCCGGGCCAGCGCACGCGCGAACCCCGCCGACCGCACCGTTCCGGCGGCCTCTACAACCCCGATCGACGTGTCCGAACGCTACATCTGGACGGACTGCTGGATCGCGGGCGGCGACGGGCTGCCGTTCGTCGGCGGCGAGGCCGAACGCGACGGCACGTACATCCTGAACTTCTTCAAATGCCAGCCGGCGCTCAACTACGGGTTCGCGCATCCGAAGCAGCCGTGGCAGAAGCCGGCGCTCGGCCCGGACGCCCTCGCCACCTGCGACGCGATGCTCGACGTGATGCGCTTCTGGCTCTCCCGCGGCGCGGACGGCTTCCGCGTCGACATGTCCGACAGTCTCGTCAAGCACGACGACGACGGCAAACCGTTCACGATCCGCACGTGGCAACACATGTTCGCGCGGATCCGCCCCGAATTCCCCGAGGCCGCGTTCGTCGCCGAATGGGGCCGCCCCTACGAGTCGATGCAGGCGGGCTTCGACATGGACTTCTATCTCGATTGGCGGTGGGGCGGCTGGCCGAACGGCTACAACATGCTGCTGCGCAACACCGACACCCCGTTGGTCCGCGACGGCGACGCCAGCTATTTCAACGCGGATTCCGGCGCCGCTATCAAGCCGTTCCTCGACCAGTATCTGCCTCAGCTCGCCGATTGCGAGCGTGCGGGCGGCCTGTTCGACCTCATCACCTGCAATCACGACACGATCCGCGTCGGTCAACGGCTGACCGAACGCGAACTGAAGGTCGCGTACGGCATGCTGCTGACGATGCCCGGCTGCCCGTTCGTCTACTACGGCGACGAGATCGCGATGCGCTACCGTCCGCTGCCCACGCACGAGGGCGGCTACGTCCGCACCGGCAGCCGCACGCCGATGCAGTGGGACGCGGGGCTCCCGAATCTCGGCTTCTCCGACGCGCCGGCCAATCCCGAGACCGGCGTCGCCGACCTGTATCTGCCCGTCGACCCCGCGCCGGACGCGCCCACCGTCGCGGCGGCGCAGGCCGATCCGCAATCGTTGTGGCATTGGCTGCGCGCGCTGCTCGCGTTCCGTCACGCGTGTCCCGCGTTGCGCGCACACGCCGGTTTCGAGGTGGTCGCGGGGCGCGACGGCGGCCGCGCGTTCGCCTTCCGCCGCGTCGCGCGCGACGCCGGCGAGGCGGACGCCGCCGACGCACGTCGCGACGTTTCCGGCGGACGTTCCGACGGCGACGCGATCGCCGACGACGCGATCGTCGCGATGAATCCCGGCCACGGCACCGTCACGATCGACGTGCCGGCACGCGTCATCCGCGGCGACGGCGAGCGCACGATCGTCCTCGCGCTCGGCGATCCGTCGGTCGCGTCCGGCGGCACGCTCACGCTTCCGCCACAGTCGTTCGCGATCCTGCGGTGAACCCGCGGCCCCCGTACGCCCGCACACGACACCCCGGCATCCGCGCCACGGCAACGATGCTATCGTTGTCATCAACGTGGCAGGACGTTCGCCGCGCGAGGGAATACGCACACAACCGCACCATCACCCAAAGGAGGGCGAACATACATGACCGCGAACAACATGCACGAGGACTGGTGGAAGCAGGCAGTCGTCTACCAGGTCTACCCGCGCAGCTTCAAGGACGTGAACGGCGACGGCCTCGGCGACATCGCCGGCGTCACCGAGAAGATGGACTATCTTGAGCGGCTCGGCGTGGACGCGATCTGGCTGAGCCCGTTCTACCCGTCCGACCTCGCCGACGGCGGCTACGACGTCATCGACTACCGCAACGTCGACCCGCGGCTCGGCACGATAGACGACTTCGACGCGATGGTCGCCGCCGCCCACAAGGCCGGCATCAAGGTGATGGTCGACATCGTCCCGAACCACACGGCCGACAAGCACGTCTTCTTCCAGGAGGCCCTCGCCGCCGAACCCGGCTCCCCCGCGCGCGACCGCTACATCTTCCGCGAGGGCCGCGGCGAGCACGGCGAACTGCCGCCGAACGACTGGCAGTCCATGTTCGGCGGCCCCGCATGGACGCGCGTGCCCGACGGCCAGTGGTACCTCCACCTGTTCGCCAAGCAGCAGCCGGACGTCAACTGGAACAATCCGGACATCCACGCCGAATTCCTGAAGACCCTGCGCTTCTGGGCCGACCACGGCACCGACGGCTTCCGCATCGACGTGGCCCACGGCCTCGCCAAGGACCTCGACTCCACGCCACTGGCGGACATGGCCGCGAACGACGTGCAGAACCAGCTGTGCCACGACTTCACCAGCCCGCTGTGGGACCGCCACGAGGTGCACGAGATCTACCGCGAGTGGCGCCGCGAGGTGTTCGACCGCTACGACCCGCCGCGCTTCGCCGTCGCCGAGGCGTGGGTCGTGCCCGAGCACCAGCACCTGTACGCCTCCACCGACGAGCTCGGCCAGTGCTTCAACTTCGATTTCGCGAAGGCCGCATGGCTGCCCGACGAGTTCCGCGCCGCCATCGAGGGCGGTCTCGGCGCGGCCGCGGCCACGCACGGCTCGACCACCACGTGGGTGATGAACAACCACGACGTGCCGCGCAGCCCCACCCGCTACGGCCTGCCGCAGGTGCCGCACGCGCCGTACCATCAGCTCGCGCACGACTGGCTGGTGCGCGACGGCTCCACGTACGTCGAGGACCGCGCGCTCGGCACGAAGCGCGCCCGCGCCGCCGCGCTCATGGAGTTCGCCCTGCCGGGCGGCATCTACGTCTACCAGGGCGAGGAGCTCGGCCTGTTCGAGGTCGCGGACATCCCGTGGGACCGTCTTGAGGATCCGACCGCGTTCAACACGCGCCGCGCCGCCACCGACAAGGGCCGCGACGGCTGCCGCGTGCCGCTGCCGTGGGTCGCGGACGAGTCCGGCGACGGCACGCCCGCCGCGCACGCCGAGTGGAGCGACCGGTTCGCCGCGGGCACGTCGTTCGGCTTCTCGCCGCGCGAGAAGGCCGACGGCACGCCCGCCGCGGCGCCGCACCTGCCGCAGCCCCTGTGGTTCCGCGACTTCGCCGCGGACGTCGAGGAGCATGACGACACGTCGATGCTCAGCCTGTACCGCACGATCCTCGCGCTGCGCGCCAAGCTGCTCACCGCCACCGGCGACACGTCCACCTTCGACTGGGTGGACATGGGCGCCGACGTGATCGCCTACCGCCGCCCGGCCGCGGCGGACGGCGACGCACGCACGCTCACCTCGATCACGAACTTCGGCGCCGAGCCGGTCGCGCTGCCGGCCGGCGAGATCGTGCTCGCCTCCGCGGACCTGACCGACGACGGCAGGCTCCCGCAGGACGTGAGCGTCTGGATCCTGTCCTGACGTTCCGGTGGCGTATGGATCGGGTGACGGCGGGGGTCGTTCCCCGCTTTCGCCCGATCCGTGCGTGTAAGCTGGACACGTTTCGATTGTTTCCGTTCACAAGGATTCGTTGACAAAGAACCGTTGACAAGGGGGTTCGCATGAACAGCAGCATCCAGGATGTCGCCAAGGCGGCGGGCGTCTCCATCTCGACGGTGTCGCGATCGTTCACCAGACCGGATCTGGTGTCGGCGAAGACCCGCGAGCGCGTGCTCAAGTTCGCCGACGAACTCAACTTCTCCCTGTCACGTTCCGCCGCCGCGCTGAAATCCGGCAGGTCGCTGCGCATCGCCGTGCTGATGAGCGGCCACATCCGCATGTGGTTCACCGCCTCCGTGATCGAAGGCCTCAACGACATACTCCACGCGGAAGGCTACGACATCTCGATCTTCCAGATCTCCAGCATCGAGGAGCGGCGCGAGTTCTTCGAGATGCTGCCTGTGCGCCGCAACGCCGACGCGGTCATCGTCGTCTCGTTCGACATCGACGCCGCCGAGACCGCGCAGCTCACGTCGATCGACGTGCCGATCATCGGCATCAACTCCGCCGACTCCGAACAGCACGGTTTCGCCGCGTCCGTCACCATCGACGACGCGCAGGGCGCGACGCTCGCCGCACGCCACCTGCTCACGCTCGGACACCGCGACATCGCGTACATCACGACGAACCGCGACGTCTCGTTGAGCTTCTCCGTGCGCGGCCGTTTCGACATGTTCATGGACTACTGCCGCGCCAACGGCGTCGAACCGCGCGCCATCGAATGTCAGGTCGACGAGGACGGCCACTACGAGATCGGCAACGTGGTCACGCAGCTGATGAGCCTGCCGGCGATGCCGACCGCCATCGCCTGCCAGGAGGACGGCATCGCGCTGCCGCTCATCTTCCAGCTGGAACGCAACGGGTTCGCCGTGCCCGGCGACGTGTCCGTCATCGGCTACGACGACAGCTTCTACGCCGACGACATCGGATTGACGACGATCCGGCAGGACCCGGTCGAAACCGCGCACATCGCCGCCCGCATGGCTCTCGACCTCATCCACGACCGGACGCCGAACGACCGGTTCCGCACGCTGTCCGCCCAACTCGTCGTCCGTTCCAGTACCGGACGGCGCTAGCGCGCCGGCCATCCTATTCGCTTGCCTGCCGGCAAGCCTTCGGCCTAAGGACAGCCCACCGGACTGTCCTTCATACGGCCTCAGCCGGACGGCGCTAACGCGCTAGCAGTTCCAGCGTTCGATGACGTTGTCGCCCTTGTACTTGCTGAGCACGCAGTAATGCGCCGTGTCGAGCCGCAGCAGGCGCGCGAACCGCGGTTCGACGCCCAGCCACTGCGACGTGAGGATGCGCAGGATATGCGCGTGCGCGACGAACAGCACGTTATGCCCCGCCTCCAGCAACGGCAGCACCTCTTCGATGGCGCCACGCGCACGCGCGGCCGCCTCCTCCACGGTCTCGCCCGGGCCATCGTGCACCGGCACCTGCCGTCCGTCCGGCAGCGTCTCCGTCCAGTCGCCCTGCATCGATTCCGGCAGCGAACGCGGACCGTCACGCCACACGTCCCACTGGAATCCGGCCATTTCGCTGATCTGCTGACGCGTGCGGCCTTCCGCGCATCCGTAATCCCATTCGGCGATGCCGTCCAACGTGCCGGGATGTTCGAAACCGGCCAGCACGGCCGTCTCATGCGCGCGCACGAGCGGGCTGGAGAACACGCAGCCCTCGTCGAATCCGCCGGGGAACGCGGCCTTGAGACGCTTGCCCGCGTCCACGGCCTGCTGCCTGCCGACCTCGGTCAGTGGAATGTCGGTACGTCCGGTGTGCTGCCCCGATTGGCTCCATGCGGTCTGCCCGTGGCGCAGGAGCACCAGGTATCCGGTGCCGCCGCGGGACGAGTCGACGGCCACAGTGCCGTCCGATAGATGATTGTTCATGCCTCCCACTGTAGCCCGTGAACGCTCCCGACTCCACCGGATCGCCGTCGACTGTTCGATTGGTGGGCGATTTCGAAGTGCACCGTTGCATCACGTTGTCGTGTTAGGCAACGTATCCGGTACGTGTATCCGGTCCATGTATCCGGTCCAGGTATCCGGCAACGTGCGCTCGTTTCGCCGAGGCGCCGCCGGCAGCCGCCGGTAGACTGGTAGGTATGAGTGATGAGAAGCGTATCGGAGCGCATGCGGGACCGTCGTCGGCCGACCGGATGGTCGACGCGTTCCATCGCATCGACGAGAAGGTCGACGCGATGCGCGAACACCGTTTGAACGATCCCGACTCCCTGGGCGACAAGATCGTGAAATGGGCGTTGCCGTCCGTCGCGGGATTCGTCGGCGGCAAACTGTTCCAGACCATCTGGAACCGCGGCGTCTCCCGGCGCAACGTGCGTCGCGGCCGCGCCGCCGACGCGCCGCAGGGATTCCTCATGCAGCTGCTGTTCACCGCACTGTCCGCCGCGTTCGGCGCATTCGTCTCCCACGTTTCGAACCGCGGTTCCGAAGCAATCGTCGACCGTCTGCATCGCCGCTGACGGCATATCCGAGTCCGTCATACTTGTACTTGCCCGGCGGCGGTACGACAATGGTGCCATGGTCACTAACAGCACTATCGAAACCCTGTTGCACCGCCGTTCGATCCGCGCCTTCAAGGACGAGGCGATCGACGACGACACCCGCATCACGCTCGAAACGGTCGCGCAGCACGCCGCCTCCAGCCAGTATCTCAACGACTGGTCGGCGATTCGCATCTCCGATCCGGCGATCAAGGCGAAATTCGCCGAGTTCGGTCATCAGCCGTATATCGCGCAGGCGCCGCTACTCTACCTGTTCGTCATCGACGAGCATCGCAACGCGCTGATCGCCGAGCGCAAAGGCGTCGACACGCACGGTGACGCGTGGACGCTGACTTCCAGCTACCGTTTCACGCAGGCGCAGAACGACGCCGTGCTCGCCCTGCATGCGATGGAGACCGCCGCATACTCGCTGGGACTCGGCTGCGTGATTCTGGGCTCCGTGCTCAACGACATCCCCGGTCTGATCGAGGCGTGCAAACTGCCGGAGTACACGTATCCGGTACTGGCGATCGCGATCGGCAAGCCGGATCAGGAGCCGGCGTTGAAGCCGCGTATGCCGCGCACGATGCAGTTCTTCGAGAACACGTATCCGGCCGATGATGCGGCGGTCGGTTCCGCTGCGGGTTCGTCCGGTTCCGATGATGCTGAGGACGCGGCTGGTGCCGACGGTACGGCTGGTGCCAACGGTACGGACTCCGTTGTGCTGTCCGGTCTTGACGCGTTCGATGCGACCGTGCATGAATACTATGATCTGCGCAACACGGACCGTCCGGTGGACGCGTTCAGCGACCAGATCGCCAAGGTCGGCGTGCAGGACGTAAGCGGCAAGGCGCTCCTCCCCAAGGCCGCCGCCCAAGGCTTCCGTTTGGATCGCTGACGCCCTTGGGTTGTGTAGGGCATCTCTTGCCCGTTGGAGGGTGGTTCGGGTCGCGGGGCCGGGCGGCCACCCCCACCCGCTTCGCGGGAGCCCCCGCCGGCGGGGGCGTGATCCCATGCGCGTGGCGTGGTCGTGGCTCCCGGTGCGGTCGCGTGGCCGTGGTCCGGTGTTCCTCCCGCTGGCGGGAGGTGGCGCGCGCAGCGCGTCGGAGGGTGGTCCGGTGGCCTCGCGCGTGTGCCGGTCCACCCCCACCCGCTTCGCGGGAGCCCC
>NZ_NMWT01000014.1 GCF_002860365.1 Bifidobacterium parmae | reverse complement strand
TTCTTATAAGCGTTTGGTTACGCGTCTGCGTCGGTATCCAGTAANCCGTCNGGGGGGAACAAGGGGAGGGGGNTNGGGCTGANGGCGGGGGGGGGGGGGGGGGCNGTCGCCGGGTTGAACCNCCCTCAGTCCGGCTGAGCCGGACAGCTCCCGCCGGCGGGAGCGGGGGTGGGGTTGTCGCTGGGGTGCGGGGACCACCCTCAGTCCGGCTGAGCCGGACAGCTCCCGCCGGCGGGAGCGGGGGTGGGATGAGGGGGAATATGGGCATGCGGGGGCGCATGTCAGTTCGGCGCGTGATAATGGGGTGCATGCCAGTGATGAATGATGAGGTGCCGGACGAGGGCGACTTCGACGCCGACCGTCCGCGCGGTGAATTCGACCACGTCACCCCGGAGGATTTCATCCGCGGCTCCGGCCACGGCAATCCCCCCGGATGGCTCGACCCCGCGGACATCAACCGCGCCCGTGGCCAGATGCCCATCGCGTACGTGGAGATCGTGCCCGTGCGCACCGACGAGTTCGGCCGCGTCGCGCAGGTCGGCTCGCTGCTGCGCGTCACCGACGACGGGTCCGTCGAACGCGCGCTGATCTCCGGGCGCGTGCTCTTCCACGAGACGCTGCGCGAAGCCATCGCGCGCAACGTCGCCAAGGACCTCGGCGACATCGCCCTGCCCATGCTGCCCGTCAACCTGCAGCCGTTCACCGTCGCCGAATTCTTCCCCACGCCCGGACTGAGCGAATACTACGATCCGCGCCAGCATGCGATCGCGCTGTGCTACGTGGTGCCGATCGCCGGCGACTGCCATCCGCAGGACGAGACGCTCGACGTGGAATGGGTGGACCCGCACTCGGACATGCTCGCCACGTTCCTCGACCAGATGACCAACGGGCACGACCGCATCGTGCGCAAGGCGCTCGAATACTGCGGCGCGTGACCACCCTCAGTCCGGCTTCGCCGGACAGCTCCCGCCAGCGGGAGCGGTGCGGGAGACGGGTGTTCCGACGGCTCACGCCGGCGGGAGCGGGGAAGGGGATGCGCCTGTGGCGCATGCGTTCCCACAGAGAAAGGAAGTACTGACATCATGACGTTTGCAATCCATAACCGCGTGCTGCGCGAGGGGGAGGGGACCCCGCTCGTGCTCGTCAACGCGTATCCGGTCGACGGGCGCATGTGGGAGACGTGCGCCGCCCGCATCGCCGCGCTCGCCGACGAGGCCGGTCTGCCCGCCTTCCCGATCTGGGCGCCCGACATGCCCGGCTCCGGCGCCTCGCCCGCGCCGAACGACAAGGAGTCCGGCCGTCGCGCCGCCAACGGCTCCTACCCGGACGCGCTCGACCGCATGGCCGAATCCTACGTGGACCTGCTCTACCGGAACGGCTACGAGAAGGCCGTGTGGGCGGGCCTGTCGATGGGCGGCTACCTCGTCACCGACCTGTACCGCCTCCACCCGGAGACCGTGGCCGGCGTCGCCCTGTGCGACACGATGGCCTCCTCGGACGGCGTCGGCGGCGAGCCGCGCCTCGAAACCTCCGACGCGTGCGAGCGCACCGGCTCCGTCGAACCGGTCATGCACTTCGCCGAGCCCACGGACGGCGACTCCACGATCAAGAAGACCCCGGAGTTCATCGCGACGATGACCGCGTGGATCCGCGACCAGCACCCCGCCGGACTCGCCTGGCGCCAGCGCATGACCTACGGCCGTCCCGAACTCGCCGGCGTGCCCGAGACGATGGACGTGCCGGTCGCCGTCGTCTCCGGCGAACTCGACCCCACATCCAATCCCAGCGTGATGCGCCCGCTCGCCGAGCGCATCGGCGCGAACGCCACGTTCACCGCGATCGCCGACTGCGGTCATTTCAGCGCCGTCGAACACCCCGACACGGTGGCGGCCGCGCTCGTCGACCTGATGGGGCGGGTGGTCGCATGAGCGTGTCGTTCAGTCCGCTGGCGTTGACGCGGGCGCTGCCGTTCCTGCCGCTCGCGCAGGGCGACATCGACTATCAGACCGAGCGCCGCGTCGAACCGCATCTCATCGCCGAGACGCTCGCCGAGCCGGCGACCAAGGTGATTCTCACGCGCGACGGCAAGATCGCCGTGCCGCGCGGCCAGGGCGAACTCGCCGACTACGAGAACGTGAAGATGCGCCTCGCCACCATCCCCGGCGCGTACGTGGCGCGCGAACTCGACGCGCACCCGCAGGCCGTCGCCATGTTCCTCGGCAGCTACGGCGGCCGGCGCGACGAGCACGTCGTCGCCGTCGACGTCACGCGCGTCGCGCGCATCGCCGACGGCAGCGAACGCGGCGCGGACGACGCGTTCGACGAGCCGGAGGACGGCACGAACGGCGGCGTGATCGCAGCCGGCGGCGCGTTCGGCTTCGGCGCCGGCCGCGGCGCGCACGCGAGCCTGCTCGAACAGGCCGTCGACCGGTTCGACTGGGTGGATCTGCGCGGATTCGCGCCGCACGCCTCCGCACGCGAGGCGGGGCAGGCGACCAGCGCGATCACGCTGAGCATCTGGCACAACCGCCAACGCCACTGCCCGACCTGCGGCGCGCCCGTCGCCGCCGCGAACGGCGGCTGGGCGCAGCGCTGCACGAACGACGCGGACGGCCGCCGCCTGCTGTTCCCGCGCGTCGAACCCGCCGTGATCACCATCATCGTGGATTCCGAGGGTCGCGCGCTCCTGCAGCACAACGCCGCATGGAAGAACCCCACGCTGTACTCGGTGTCCGCCGGATTCGTGGAGGCCGGCGAGAACCTCGAGCATGCGGCCCGCCGCGAGGCGATGGAGGAGGTCGGCATCCGGCTCGGCGAGGTCAAGTACCTCGGCTCCCAGCCGTGGCCGTTCCCCGCGTCCCTGATGATGGCGTTCAAGGCGCACGCGCTGACCACCGACGTCCACGTGGACGGCATGGAGACCGTCGAGGCGACGTGGGTCACGCCGGACGAGTACACGGCGGCGCTGGTCACGGGTCGCATGAGCGCGCCCGGCAAGGCGACGATCGCGCGCTACATGATCGAGGAGTGGCTCGGCCGCGAGCTGTGACGAAACGACATATCTCGAATAGTGATATATGCCACAAACCGTTGCGCCCACGGCTATTTCGGGGTGTCGCAGGCGGTTCCGGGCCCTCCGCTGGGGTGGTGTTGATGTACAGTCGAACGCAGTCCGCGGAAGTATATGCGGACGAGAGAAAGCGTAGTGAAAGACTAAGGATCGCGAATGACTGACCAACGCAATCAGCAGCCGGCCCCGGAATACGGCGCTATGCGTGAGGATTTCGAGACCACGCAGGCCATGCCGCCGCTGCCCGAGGCCGCGCCCGCGCCGCTCGCCGGCACGATGGACGCCGAGGCGGCGCATCCGGAGGACCTGAACATCGGCACCGTCGCGGCCACGCGCAAGTCGCGCAAGCCGCTCATCATCACCCTCATCGTCGTGGCCGCCCTGCTCGTGGCGCTCGTCGCCGCGTTCTTCGGCGCCCGCGCCTACTTCCAGGACAAGGTCGCGCCCGGCGTGCGCTTCGGCTCGACCAGCGTCGTCGGCCAGACCCGCGACCAGGTGAAGGCCACCGTCGAACAGGCGGTCAAGGACTCCGCGATCACCGTCAAGGACACGACCGGCAACACCAGCGCCACCGCGTCCCTGACCGATCTCGGCGTCGACATCGACGTCGACCAGACCGTCGACGACATCATGAACGCGAAGTCCTCCACCAACATCGGCGAGGACATCCTGCGCGTCAACCCGTTCGGCCACGTGGACGTGGCGCTCGCCGCCACCCCGGACAACGCGGTGCTCGACGAGTACCTGTCCGGCAAGCTCGTCTCCGACGCGGAACGCGCCGTGCCGTCCTCCATCACCTACGACGGCAACGCGCACGCGTTCGTCGCCTCCGAAGGCCGCGCCGGCAAGGCCCCGAAGCTGGGCGAGGTCGTCAAGGCCGTCAAGCAGGCCATCGCCAAGCCCGGCACCGCCGCGACCGTGACCGTGACCGACGAGACCATCGACGCGCCGATCGCGCTCGACGCCGCCCAGAAGGCCGCCGACGCCGCGAACCAGCGCCTCAACAACAAGATCGTGATGACCAACGGCGACGCCAAGCAGTTCGAGCTGCCGGCCGACACCGTGGCCACCTGGATCAAGACGGAAAGCCACCTCGACCAGGGCTCCATCACCCTCTCCTACGACACCACCGCCATCAAGAAGTTCATGTCCGAGCAGCTGCCCGGACAGCTCAACCAGGACATGGTCTCCCAGGAGGACATCGTCGACGGCAACGGCTCCGTGATCGTCGCCGCCCAGGTCAAGGGCGTCGACGGCGTGACCATCAAGAACACCGACGCCGCCGCCGAGCAGGTGATCGACGCCCTGAAGCAGGGCAACGGCGGCACCGTGCAGGTCGCCTCCGACGTCAAGAAGTTCGACGTCAAGCAGAAGCAGAGCGAGTGGCGCGTCGTCATCGACAAGAGCTCGCAGACCGCCGTCGTCTACCACAACGGCGAGCAGGTCAAGAGCTTCCTCGTGTGCACCGGCGGCCCCGGCGGCAACGAGACCGACAGCGGCAACTGGTACATCTACCTCAAGTACCGCGTGCAGGACATGCGCGGCTACAACGACGACGGCAGCAAGTACCTCTCGCCCGGCGTGAAGTGGGTCAGCTACTTCAACGGCGGCGAGGGCTTCCACACCGCCACGTGGAACTACGGCGGCATCGCCTCCGGCGACCCGGCCAACCACGGCTCCCACGGCTGCGTGAACATGTACGAGCAGGACGCCCAGTGGATCTACGAGAACTGCCCGGAGGGCACCCTCGTCCAGGTCGTCGGCACCCAGCCGACCGGCCCGGTCCGCTGAGTCCCGCATCGCCCCGATTCCGAAAACCCCGCCTTGCGCGATCCGCAAGGCGGGGTTTCCCGTATCCGGGCGTGTTCCCAACGGGTTGGTAGGCTGGAGGCCATGAGCGAAGAACTTGACGACCAGCCGCTGAACCTCGACGTGCCCGAGCACCTCGAATACTCCGACGACCACGTGTGGGTGGACACCACCCTCGACCCGGCCGTGGTCGGCATCACCGAGTACGCCGCCGGCAAGCTCGGCGAACTCGTCTACGTGGACCTTCCCGAACCCGGCACCCGCGTCGAAGCGGGCGACGAGGTCCTCGAACTCGAATCGTCGAAGGCCGTCGAACCGCTGATCGCGCCCGTCGCCGGCACGATCCGCTACGTGAACCAGGCCGTCGCCGACGACCCGAGCGTCATCAACGACGATCCGTACGGCGAAGGCTGGATCATGAAGATCGAGCTGGAGGACGACGAACCCGACCTGCTGACCGCCGAACAATACCTGAAGGTCATACGATGACGCGCGCGTGGCGACCGGTGGACGGCGACGGGCGCGGCACGGCGCGGCCGCTCGGCGACATGCGCCGCATGCGCGCGGACGACGGCGCGACGCGCGACGCGCGCGAGG
>NZ_NMWT01000013.1 GCF_002860365.1 Bifidobacterium parmae | reverse complement strand
CGGTTCGCGGTATGACTTCGACGCAACGCCCGTGACCGGCGACCTCGCCTTATATGCGCATTGGACGGAGGTTCCTCCGGCGCCGTCGCATGCGACGGTTTGGTTTGATTCGGTTGGTGGTTCGTCGGTGTCGTCGCAGTCGGTGGAGGTCGGCAAGCCGGTGTCCCGTCCTGCGGATCCGTCGCGTGACGGCTACGTGTTCGACGGCTGGTATACGGAGAGGACGGGCGGCGAGGAGTACGACTTCTCCGCCCCGGTGAACGGCAACGTCACCCTGTACGCGCACTGGACGAGGAAACAGGCCGAGAAGGGCGCGTTGAAGCGTCTTGCGGGCGCGACGCGTTATGAGACGATGGGCGCGGTGGTGTCGGCGGGGTTCCCGGGCCGGTCGGAGTACGTGGTGGTCGCGTCGGGCGACAACTTCCCGGACGCCTTGTCGGCCTCGTCCCTGGCGGGCGGGTTGAAGGCGCCGATCGTGCTGACGGGTTCGGGTGGTCTGAACGCGGTGGCGCGTGAGCGTGTCCGTGCGTCGGGCGCGAGCAAGGCGGTCGTGATCGGCAGCACGGTCGCCGTGAGCGCGGCGGCGGCCTCCGAGTTGCGGTCGATGGGCCTGTCGGTGGACCGCATCCAGGGGTCGAACCGCTACGACACGAACGTGGAGGTGTACAAGGCGGGCAGGCGTCTGGGCGTCGACTGGTCGGACAAGCTGATCGTCGCGACGGGCGAGGGCTATGCGGACGCCCTGTCGATCAGCTCGTACGCGTACAGGAACGCGGCGCCGATCCTGCTGGCGACCCCGACGTCGGGCCTGTCGGCGGACGCGGTGTCGGCCATCGGGTCGGGCTCGTTCTCGTCGGCGGTGATCGTCGGCAGCAACGTGGTCGTGTCGGATTGGGTGGATTTCGCCCAGCTGCCGGCCCTGGGCGTGGCTTCGGAGCGCGTGGCCGGTCCGACGCGCTATGAGACGAGCGCGAAGGTCGCGGAGTGGTGCGTGAAGCAGGGCATGGGCATGGACGGCGCGGTGTTCGCGTCGGGCGAGGGGTTCGCGGACGCCTTGGCGGCGGGTCCTCTGGCGGGCAGGTCGAACGCGGCGCTGATGCTGGTGCGTGACCCGTCGTCGCCCGCGATCGCCCTGGCCGGCAAGCACGCGAAGGACGTGTCGAAGGCGTGGGTCGTCGGATCGGATGTCGTCGTCGACAACCAGACCATGCACACCATCGCCGACACACTCGGACTGGAAGTGGAGTAGTCCGACTTTGGCGCTCGTAGTCTTGCGGGCTTGGCCGTAGGATTCCGCGGGCCGCGACCGCCAAGCATGAAGTAGGGGGTGCGGTTCATCAGATTTGAACCGCACCCCCTACTTCATTGGTCTCGCCCTTCCGAGCGGGGAGGACCGATCATCATGCCATCGTCTTCGCGATTGCCGATGCCGTCGACCCGGAAATCGCGAGCTGCGAGCCGAACAGTATGGTGATCTTCAGACCGCGGCCGCGGGCCCAGGAGATGGACGGAGAGGAGGAGTCCTTGACCAGCAGCAGCGGAATCGCCACACCTCCGGCGAGCGACGTGCCGGCCAACGCGTCCGGGTAGTTCTCTCCGGAGGCGAAGGCGGCGCCCGTCGCATCGAATTCTCCGGTGGACATGATCCAATTCGCGACCTTGACGCTGGTGTCGTAGCGGGTCGAACCGCCCAGACGCGTCACGGAGATGCCGAGCGACCTGACCTGTGATGCAACGGCGTCGGACACGACGGTGTTGCTGCCGACGATGACCACACGGTTGAACCCGCCGGTCGCGAGACTGCGGCCGATGGAGGCCGGCAGTGTCTTGCCCTTGCCCACCAGGAAGATCGGCGCCTTGGTGTGGTACGCGTACGGTGAGATGCCCAGCGCATCAGCATAGCCGTCGCCGCAGGAGATGATGGCGGTCGAACTCCAATCGATACCCAATCGGGATGCGCCCTGCTTGTAGATCTCCTCGGCGGTCTCATAGCGGGTCGAACCGTGGATGCCTGTCACCAGCTGTCCGTTGGAAGGCAGCAGCGAACGCAGCTCGTTGAGTGTCGATTGCGGGATGATGTTCGTTCCGCCGATCACGACGATACGGTTGGGTGACAATGCCGTGATGCGTTCGCGTGCCTGTGGCGACAGGGAGCTTTGGCTTGTCGTGACGAGCGGCGCGTCCAAGGCTCCGGCCAGTGCGCCGGAGGCCAGGGCGTCAGGGTAGTTGTCGCCGGATGTCACGACCACCGTGTCCGAGTGGCCGGAGAACGCGCCTTTCACGATCTCCGCCATCGTGTCGTAGCGGGTCGCGCCGCCGTAGCGGGCCATCAGCTTGACGATTGCGTTCAGCGTGAGGTTCAGACGTGACGTGGTCGGGAACTCGCCCGTCACCGTGGTCCTGCCGACGTTCTTGCCGCCGACGTATACGCCGCCGTCGGAACCCGAGTATAGTTTCGCGATGTTCTCGTTGCCGGTATCCCATGTCATGAAGGCGTTGCGGTAATGCACGCCGTAGCTCACCGATTGGTTCTGCGCCTGTCCGTTGCTGTCGTGGTAGGTGCCGCGGATGGTCACGTCATATTCGGGCAGCGGAAGGACGTTGTTCGTGCCGATGCCGAGATACATGTCGGAACGGTCGATCGAGGCGTTGGTGATGAACGAGTCGGGCAGTTGGATGAGCACGCTCTCCTGCTGGTTGTCTGCCGACCCGTTCATGCCGTTACCGCTGTCCGAGCTGAAGCACTGCACCCAGTACATGCCGTACCCCCACGGCACGTATACGGCGGCCATGCCCACGGACTTGAACGAGCCTTCGATCATGTTCTGGTAATGGCCGGGGGAGTTGCGCCACTGGTTGAACGTGCCTTGCGCGTTGTCGCTGCCGGCGGCGATGTTCTCGCCGTTGACGAAGATCTGACTGCCGTAACCCAGATCGTCGGCCGCGGTGTACGGCTGCTGGCCGTTGGGACGCGTATGCGCGAAGTATTCGGTGATTTCGGCGGCACGCAGCATGGCGATCTGCTCCAGGCGCGTATCCCATTGCAGGGAGCTGCGGCCCACACCGGAACGCAGGCCGTTGACCAGGTTCAGCATGGAACGGGCGGAGGTCTGCTGGTAGATCACGGTACGCGGAATCGGAATCGTGCCGGATGAGGCACGTGCAGAGCGTAGTTTTCCGTTGCCGTCCCCGTTATCGGCTGCGGTCGCTTCCGATTCGGTCAGCGGATCGCCCAACGCGGTCTGGCCGTTCAACGTGCCATTCGTAGGGTCTCCCTCCTGAATCTGCACGTTATCCGCGGTGCCGCTGTTTTGGTCGTCCTGCCCGGTCCAGGCGTTCATATCGGCTGTCGCCGTGGCTGTGGCTCGCTGGGCCCAGTCCGACAGGTCCTTCGACGCCGACTGTTCCTGCGCTGTCGCTGCGGGAACGAATCCCGCGACGCATAACGCCAGTGTGGCGCATGCCGCGGCGAGCGCCCGGCCGATTCTTCTTCCTGTGGTTCTCACTTTGATTCTCCCCCTTATAGCGTCATCACTAATCAGGCTGTCTCCCGATGGGCGGGAAACAGCCTGATTGTATCATCTGCGGGGAACGAGGCGCTTACTCTCCGTAAGCGCGTGTGCGGTGTCGGCGGCGGACGATGACACCGCCGACCGCCATGCCGATGGCGCTGATCCACGAGCAGGCAAACGCCAGCTTCCATGCCAACGGTTCCCGGAACCGGACGCGCACGGTGCCGTCGAACCCTCTGGGCACCTTCACCGCGAGCAGGTTCGTGGCGCTGTCCGTCCGGGTGAGCGTGCAATCCGCGGAACCGGTGTACTGCGTCTCGACGACGTAATGAGGGTACGCCAGCAACGGCAGCACCACTTCGCCGTCTCGCCGCGCTGCCGCGGCGAATGTCACGGTGGTGCCGGTTTTGCTGAAATCTGTGACGGTGACGCCATCATCCGCCTTCGGCAGACTGCCGGCAGGGTATCGTTCCTCCAGCGTGGCGACGTCGGTTCCCTTGGGCAGATACTCCGCTCCGGCGAGACCATTGTTCTCGGCCATGGTGACCTGTTCGAACGGAGCCAACGCCTTGGCGTTGGTCATATACGTGGAGACGGTGACACCGCCCTCCGCAAGACCGAACACCAGCAGCACGGCGAACACGATGTTCGCATAGCGCGCGAACTGACCGTCCGCGGCAAGCAGCCTGAATCCGAGTCCGCCGAGCAGAATCATCGCCAACACCACGAAACTGGTGAATCGCGCCGGGAACTGGACCGTCGCCAATATCGCGGTAATCGGGCGGAGACGTTCGGAGGACCACGGGAAGAACGTGGTCGTGAGCCACGCGCAGAACATGCCGGCGACCAGCGGCGGCACGCCCCATCGCAGCGTCGTACGGAATGTGCCGTCATGCCGTCTCACAAGCGTCAGCAGCACGAACCACAGGAACGCGAACCCCATGGTCGCCCACCCCAGCGAGTAGGGCAGTTGCCCCGAGAAGGCGGAACTCTCCGGGAACTGCGTCATCGGCGAGAACAGCAGGAACATGCGGCCCGGCTCCAACGCCTTGCCGGTCGCCAACGCGACCTTGTCGGCGGCGCTGATGGAGAACACCGCAAGATCGGCGTGCAGCGTGTAGTCGAGGAACGGCACGAGAAAGCCCGCGCTCAACAGCAGCGTGCCCACTCCCGCGGCCAGCAGCCGAAGCCACACGCGCAACGCATGGTTGTAGACGAGCAGCACGATGATCGCCGGAGCGAACGCGATGACGGTCATCTCCGTGCTGAGCACATGGGAGTTGATGATGCCCGTGGCGGCGGCCGCGCACAACAGCCAACCCCAATTGGGAGCATCGGCCGAACGCCTACGGCCGGTCTGCGCCGCGCGCGACGGCCGTTTCGCTCCTGATGCGCCGGTATCCGGTCTGAACACCTCGTAGACGCCCAACGCCAACACCGGGAAGAAGAATATGGCAAGCCATTCGGCGACGGCGCCACGAGGGTAGACGTCGGAAAGCCGGTATGCGGAAAGCGACCACAAGGTGCCGGCGAGGATTCCGATCTTCCGCGAGGAGAAGATCCGCTTGAAACAGACGTATGCGACCAACACGGACAGTGCGTTGAATGCGACGGCGAACACCTGATAGGCATGCACGACGGACAATCCAAGAACGTTCAGCACCGCCGGGATATACAGCAACGCATCCGGGTACATGACGGAATTCGGATAACCATAACCATGAAGCTGCACGGTCTGCATGCGCACCGGGAACTGGCCGTTCTCCAGCCCGTCCGCAATGCCTTTGATGCGGAACAGGTGGTAATCGAAATCCGCACCCCATAACGCCGTGCGGGAGAGGAGCGGAATATTTGCGATGACGATGGTCGCCAACAGGATGACCGCCACGATGATGCGTTTCTGACGTTCCGTCAACGCAGCGCTATCCGCAGACGTGCCGATCCCATTCGTCTCCGTGCCGATGATGCCCTCCACTGAACCTTCCTCTCCCGTGCGGAAGAGGCGGCGGCGCTCGCCGGTCGTTCCCGCATCCGCAGATCACAGTCATTGTACAATCCTCTACAGTGGCTGATGCGTGAGCAAAGCGTGACGGGCGGCGCGACGAAAGGACGGAAGATGACGGAATCCAGGCGGACGTTGACGGTGATGGTGCCCTGCTACAACGAGCAGGAGTCGCTGCCGCTGCTGTTCGAACGGATGGACGCGCTCATCGCGGAAAGCTCGAAGGCCGATGCCGTCGACTACACGCTGATGTTCGTCGACGACGGCTCTTCGGACAACACTCGTCCGCTCATCAAGGAGTACGCGGCCTCGCACCCGTATGCCGAATACGTGTTCCTGTCGCGCAACTTCGGCAAGGAGAAGGCCATGTTCGCGGGCATCGAGCACACGCATACGGATGGTCTCATCATCATCGATGCCGACCTGCAGGATCCTCCCGAACTCATCCCGCAGATGATCGAACTGTGGCGTGCCGGCTACGACGACGTGTACGCGCGCCGCCGCAGCCGTGACGGCGAAAGCTGGCTGAAAAAGGCCACGAGCCGCTGGTATTACGACATCCTGCAGAGGATGGCGGGCATCGCCATCCAGAAGGATACGGGTGATTTCCGTCTGCTCGACCGCAAGTGCATCGACGCGCTCAAGCGGCTCGACGAGTCGGAACGCAATTCGAAGGCGTTGTTCAGCTGGATCGGGTTCCGCAAGATCGAATTCCTCTACGACCGTGACAAGCGCGCCGCCGGCACGACGCACTGGAACTATTGGAAGCTGTTCCATCTGGCGATGGACGGCATCACCAGCTTCTCCACCGCGCCATTGAACATCGCGATCTGGCTGGGCGGCATCACATCGTTCAGCGCGGTCGTCTACGCGTTGGTGATTCTCGTCAAGACGCTTGTGCAGGGCATCGACGTGCCCGGCTACGCCTCCACGATGATGGTGGTGCTTCTTCTCGGCGGCGCGCAGCTCCTCTGCCTCGGCATCATCGGCGAATACCTGGGCCGCATCTTCAAACAGACCAAGGGCCGCCCCAACTATCTCGTCCAGGAGGAGAAGATCAACGATTCCGAGCAGGGCACTCCGGATCCGGATGGGCGATGACGGATCGGCTTCGGCGGTCTTCCCTATAGTGGAGACGAATCGACGGGAGAGGATGGCACATGACGACCGAAACCAGGACCGGGACTGAGGCGGTGAAGGCCGCCACGCGGCATTGGGAGTTCGTGGACGTGCTCAACGTGCTCGCGTGCCTCGCGGTGATTCTGCTGCACGTGTCGCTGAACGCGTTCACGCCCGAGCCGTCACACGCGTGGGTGAAGGCCGTCGCGTTCCAGGCGGTCGGCATCTTCGCCGTCCCCGTGTACTTCATGATCAGCGGCATGAACCTGCTGGGCTACCGGCGGCGATACTCCACGCGCGTGTTCTTCAAGAAGCGGCTGTGGCGCGTCGGTAAGGCTCTGGTCCTGGCCAGCCTCGTCTGCTACCTGCTGTTCGGCCTGTTCCCCGCGGCGTTCGGCACACAGGCGGTCGCCGACTCGTTCGGCCCGGTGGATTTCGTGCGCCGCTTCCTCACGGACGATGTCAACAGCTTCTACTGGTTCCTGTACTCGATCATCTACCTGTACATGATCACGCCGCTGCTGTCGTTGGCCGCCGACGACAAGCGGCTGATGCGGTATCTCATCGTTGTGGACTTCGCCATCGCGTGGGGCGTGCCGCTGCTGGAACGATTGGGCGTGGCGGAACAGTATTTCACGTCGTCGCTGCACTGGCCGCTCTACATGTCGCAGGACATGCTGTACTTCCTGCTCGGCTACTATCTCGTCCACCACGTCGAATGGCGCATCCCCGCGTGGGTGTGGCTGCTGGTCGCCGCTGCTTCCGCCGCGGTGATGTTCGGCACCGCATTGTGGATCAATGGGTATTTCAGCGGCGCGTTGTCGGGCGAATACCATAATTACGGCATCAACGGCTCTCCCGTGCGCGTGGTGGAATCCGTCGCCGTGTTCATGCTGTTCCGCGGGCTGGAACCGCGCCTGCGCGCGTTGCCGGCGCGGGTGCGCGGCCTAATCCGCACACTGTCCGGCGCGGTGCTCGGCGTCTACCTGTTCCACCTGCCGGTCGTCAACTGGCTCACGAACAACGTGCATGGTGCGCCGGGCGAGATGCTCGCCCGGTTCCCGCTGCTGCGGCTCGTCGTGATCTACGTGGTCACGGCGGCAATCGTGATCGCGGTGAAACAGGGCATCAGGATCGCGCGACGTGCGATCCGGTGATGTTCCCGTTGCGCTTGCGGCTCTGCCGTGTCCGATAACGCCGAACCAGCGGGGTCGCCACGACGGCGATGATCGACAACGCGGACGTGGCTTCCGCGATACGCCATGATGCCGGTTCGACGTAGGTGATGGTCACGTCGCCCGAATACTCCTTATCGAACCTGACGGTCATCACACCGTTCCTGCCGGATGACAGCGATGCATAATCCTTCGCCGGCGAGATGATGCGGTAGTTCGGATACATGAACAAGGGGATGCGCACGGTCGCTCCCTCCGATGCCTTATCAACGGAGAACGTCACCGTGCCGTTATCCTGCCGATATCCGCTGATGGATGTCCCGTCGGCGTGTGCGGTGCGATCCAATCCCGTTTTCAACGTATCCATGTCGAATGATTGGGGCAGATATTCGCCGTTGCCGATGTCTCCGTTGTACTCACGACTGGTTTGGGTCAGCGTCGGGAACGCATCCGTCGGAACGGAGTTCTGCAGCCATGTAGTGGAGGCGACACCGGCCTCCAGAAAAGCCAGAACCATCAATCCCGCTCCCAGCCTGCGCGCCAGACCTGCATACCGTTCGCTGAAACCAAGACAGCACATGCCGGCTCCCGCGGTGATCACCAGCAGCATGCTGGCGACGCCGACAAGACGCCACGGGAATTGGATGTTCGCGAGAACCCTGATACCTGCATTCCACAGAGAGAACCGGCTCTCATGCCAGGGGAACAGGTTCGTCGAGACGAACGAGAGCGTCGCCGCCAAGGCCAGAGACACCCATCCGATGCCATAGGCGAGCCGCTGAGATGACGACAGACCGCGAGGCTTCACGAGCACGGCGAGGATGAACAGGCACATGCCACCCAGAATCGCCCAGCCCAAAGCATATGGCATTTCCTGACCGACCTGATCGGCGGTCTTGAAGTTCGCGCCGCTCATCGGGACGAACAGCATGAGCAGCTGCGCTGGCTCGATGGCATTCCCGCCGGTGTTCACCACGCGCAGAGACGCATCGATGTGCGTGATCCTCATATCGGCATGCGCGTAATAATCCAGGAACGGAACCACATACCAGAGGCAGGCGCCCAACGCTGCCAGCACGGACCGGCCGATCTGCCTCCATGCACGAAGAGAGTGATTCCGAATCAGACCGATGACGGCCACCACTCCTGCGGGGATGACGATCAGTACGATGCTGATGACATGCGACATCACGATACCGACCATGCCTCCGCCCAACCACAGCCACGCATATCGGCGCTCCTCGAAGAAGAGCGCATACAGTCCGTACAGGAGGATGACGGCGAACAGCAGCGCCATGTACTCGCCGACCGCGCCACGCATATACATGTCTTCCAGCCGGTACGGGGCCAACGTCCATAGGGCGCTTGCAACTATGGCAATGGCATTGGAGCCGAACACGCGTTTCGCGCACAGGAACGTGGTTCCCGCGGTCGCCGCGTTGACCAGCAGCACGAACACCTTGTAGGCGCTGTTGACGGAAAGCCCCAGTGCATGCAGAATCGCCGGAATATATAGGAAGATGTCGCCGTACATGATGGAGACGGGATAACCATATCCATCGACCTGCGAATACTGCATGCGGACAGGGAACTGCCCGTGTCGGAGCCCGTTCGCGATGCCTTCGATGCGGAACAGGTGGAACACCGTGTCCTGCCAAGGGGTCCTCGGCAGGAACGTCATGAACATGGGAAGGCTGGACGCCATCCAGATCAGGATGAGAAGGAATATGAGAATGCGCTTCTTCTCACGCGGATCGTCGTTGTTCATCGTCTTCATTCCCCTCTTGTCTGAATCCAGCTTCGCGCAGCACCGATACGAGGAACAGTGGTATCACGCACATCAGTTGCAGGATGTACCGGGTCGGTTCGCCTCCCATTGCCGAGATGGGAACCATCAGCAGACAAGCGAAGCTCATATTGAGCGGCATCATCGCTACAAGTCGCTGGAATTTGCCTTTGCCGGGGCGCAGCACCTCGTAGAGCAGGAAGAACGGGATGATGGATGCCCACAGCGCTTTCGTGAACAGGAGATTGAGCACCGGCACGGACTGGGCGGCGTCGTATACATCGCGTACCGTGCTGCCCGCCTTCGACTTCACCGGCCATTGCGGCACGAAATCCAGAATCTGTTTGTTGAACCATTCCGAATCGGTGAGCACCACCATGTATGCGGGCGTGCCGTCATAGCTGCGGAAGTCGAACCATCCTTGGACCAGACCGAGGTAGGCCTCCAGATTGCCCACGGGATGTTCGGCGGACTTCCGTACCCAGAGCTTCAGGAAATCGCCCATCAAATCCGGGTTCTTCAGGCTTCTGAGCTTGACGGGGTCAGCGCTATAGAACGTATAGACCTCGGGGATCTTGTCATAGTCGACGGAGAGAAAGTCGGAGACGAGCTGGCGGTCCGTCGCGGACATGTCGCCCCCGCCGTATTTCACGTCATGGGCGACCATCTGAATCGCATAGGGGATCGCTTCCTGTTTGCCGCCTGGCTGCGCGTGGACGGCGGGAAGCGCCACCTTGGGAATGAAGACCAGCATGATTGCCGCGATCAGCACGCCCAATGCGGCCACCACGATTTTGGTTCGCTTCGCCAGGCCAAGCGCACATAGGAAGATGAGCGATGGGACGATGATGTACACGCAGGGCTTCTTCGTCAGGCAGGACAACAGGCCGGTGGCGAACAGTCCCACGTAGAGCATCGGAGGTACGACCGACTTCCTGCGTCGAATCACCTCGACGAACAGCAGGCAGAACGGCGTGAAGAACAATGCGGAGAGCGTGTCCTTCACCAGTGAGGAGAATAGGATCGGAAACGCGGGGAAGAGCGCATACAACATGAGCTCCAACGTGCAGATGACCTTGTTGGCTCCAAGCCGCGCGCAGTACATGACGGTCAAGGCGAGCATCAACGGCATGAACAGCTGCTGCAGCAGCACCAGTATGTAGAGGCCCATAATCGGATTGCCGAACAGGGATTGGCCGATATCGGCCATGCCGCCGTACAGCATCGTCACCAGGAACGGATGATGATCGGTGAACACGTTGGCGCCGTAATGCTCCAGCAACTGGCCGGAGTCGTCCGCCCAGTACACGCCCGGGAACAGCATCACCATATAGGGCAGCCAGCACACGAGGATGACGCCCCACAGCTTCAGCAGTGCGCGGGGCGTCCATGAGTAATCCAACAGCTTGCAGATCGCCGGGTCGGCGGCACTCTCCGGGCGCCCGGCGACGAGTGTTCCGGCGCGGACGCGTTCGCGGAACAGGTCCACACCGATGAACGCCACGACGAAGAGGAGGACGAACATCGCCATGCGCAGCCATACGGATACATGGTTCAGATAGAGTCGGCCATCCGTGTTGACGATGGCGTCGCACAGGCCGAACACTATCCCCAGAACAATCGGCACGGCGATTCTGCCCTGCCGCAGATGCTGCAGCACCGTGGTTCCCCTCCTCATGTGTCGTCGCGTCACCGGTGTCTCAGTCCAGCTGTTTGACTTTCATCGAGCTCTTGTTGAGCAGCCCCCAGCCGTCGTTGCCGGGGATGCGCAGGGCGAAGTCGCAGGAGCGGCTTTCGTCAGTGTAGGCGAGTTGCTGGTTCGACTTGATGTTGCTCGGATCGGGTAGGGAGCGCAGCTGCGCGGTGAGACGGTAGTCGCCGTTGCAGATCGCGTCGAGCGGCAGCTTGAACGTGACGGTCTGGCGGCCGCGCTTCTTCTGACGCAGGTCGGCGGCCGTGTCGTAGATGATGCCGCCACGCTTCATGTCGAGCAAAGTGAGCGTCAGGTAGAACTCCACGTCCTCGTTGAACTCGTAGTCCACGTGGAAGCGGAACGGCTCCCTGGTCTTCACCAGTTGGGAGTCCGCGGCGCGCACGTCCAGCACGGGGACGCGCGCGCTCAGGCCGGCCGGGTAGACGCGGCCCTCGCTGTCGGCGTTCGCGGCTGCACGGGCCTTCTGTTCGGCCTCCTGCACCTTGAGGTTCTCCAGCGTGTACTGGTCGGCCACGTCGTCCTTGTTGCCGGAGACGACGATCTCGCCGTCCTTGATGAGGATGGCCTTGTCGCAGTAGCGCTTCACCGCGTCCATCGAGTGCGTGACCAGGATGATGGTCTTCGTGGGGTCCTTCTTCATCTGCGCGAAGAAGTTGTCGCACTTGCGCTGGAACGCCTCGTCACCCACGGCGAGCACCTCGTCGAGCACGAGGATGTCGCCCTGCGCCTTGATCGCGACGGAGAAGGCGAGACGCACCTGCATGCCGGAGGAGTAGTTCTTGAGCTTCTGGTCCATGAAGTCCTCAAGCTCCGCGAACTCGACGATGTCGTCGTACATCGCGTCGATCTCCTCGCGGGTGAAGCCGAGCAGCGCGCCGTTCAGGTACACGTTCTCACGGCCGGTGAGCTCCGGGTTGAAGCCCACGCCCAGTTCGATGAACGGCACGAGCTTGCCCCTCACCGTCACGCTGCCCTTCTCGGGCACGTAGATCTGGGAGATGATCTTCAGCAGCGTGGACTTGCCGGAACCGTTGCGGCCCACGATGCCGAAGAAATCGCCCTGACGGACCTCGAAGCTGATGTCCTTGAGCACGTGCTGCTCCGTGTAGCCCTTGATGCCCTTCGTCCAGTTGAGGAACGCCATCTTGAGACCCGTGGCCTGCTCGGTGGGCAGGCGGAAGCACTTCGCCACATGGTCGACCTTGAGGACGACGGGACGGTTGTCGACTGCGTGTTCGGTCATCAGAGCACCTCCGCGAACTTGGCGCTGTACTTACGGAAGATATGAACGCCCAGCCACAGCACCACCACGGACAGCACGTACGGGACCAGGCACAGCAGCTTGTTGTCCACGACGGTCCAGATGGTGGGCACGTATTCGGGGGAGAGCAGGTTGTGGCGGATGTCCATGATGGTCTGCGTGGTCGGCATGAACATCATCAGGTCGGCCGCCCAGCTGAACTCCGGGTTCTTCTGCACCATGGACAGCGGGTAGATGATAGGCGTCGCGTAGAACATCGCCTGCAGGATCACGTCCCAGATATGGCCGATGTCGCGGAAGTACACGTACAGGGAGCCGAGCAGCAGGGCGACGCCGAGCGAAATCGCATACAGCTGGATGATGCTCGGGATCACGGTGATGATGCGCCACGTGTAGTGCGCGTGGGCGAAGAAGCCGAACAGGATGACCACGCCCAGGTTGATGGCCAGGGAGATCATCGAACCCATCGTGGTGGCCGCCACGATGATGTAGTTCGGGAAGTGGATCTTGCGCAGCAGGTCGCCGCGGTCCACGATCGAACGCATGCCCATGCTCGTGGATTCGGTGAAGAACTGCCACAGGCAGGTGCCGCACAGCAGCGAGATCGGGAAGGTGGGCGTGCCGTCCGTGAACTTGAGGAACTTCACGAACACCACGTACATGACGGCGAACAGCATCAGCGGCTGGAGCACCGACCACAGCACGCCAAGGTACGATCCCTGGTAGCGGAGCTTGAAGTTGGTCTTCACCAGCTCCTTGAACACGACCAGCGCGTAATGATACCTCTCCTCGAGGCGTTTAATCACGTCTTTCACAAGCGTCCTATCCTACTCATGCGAGACAACAAGGCCACGGCCGTCAGTGTCTCTGCCCAGCGTTCCCACATATTCTAGTGGGAGGCGGGTATGTGAGAGGTGCGCCCGATCCCGCCTACTTCCGCCTGCCAAGCAAATCCTTCGCGATGGAGAACGGCGTGAGCGCCGCATGACCCACACGGTATGACGCCGATTCGTAAAGATCGCGGATTTTGCGGCTCTGAGCGGCGATATCCCGATCGCGGTCGGCGATGCGCTTCTCCAGCACCTCCACCCAGTCGCGGGTCTCGCACAGCTGACGCCACAGGTCGCCGACATGCCAATCGCCATCCAATGCGGTGAGGATCAGCTGGGAGCGCGTTTGCCGCACGAGTTCCACGAACCGGTAGTCGCGTTCTTCGTAGTAGTAGTCCTTGTCGTCCGGCAGCGCCTCCAGCAGCGGGTATGACGCGTCCATCATCGTGACCGCCGTCGGGCGTTCCAGCGATTGGACGTTCCACAGGATGAAGTGGGACACCCAGTTCTCGTAGCTGCGCTTGGTGAGCATGTGGTTGTCGATGGTCTTCAGGTGGTCGCCGATCGTCGTGACCGCGTTGAGCGCATTCTGCCAGCTCTTTTTACGCGTCGCCTCCAGAGAAGAGGCGTTATGCGTGCGATGGTGGAACAGTACCGTGTCCGTGCAGTAGATGGATTCGGCGACGGCCAGTGCCACGAATGTGAAGAACGCGTCGTTCGTCGTGCGCAGCGCTTGGAAGCGCAGGCCCTGCTCGCGGACGAAACTGGCGCGGAACAGCTTGTCCCACGGCCATCCGATGAAGCTCTGGAACGTGGTGCCCGCGTACTCCGCGTTCTGCAGCACCTGTTCCGTCGGCACGTCCTTGATGGTGTAGTCGATGAGCGACTCCTCGTGGGTTTCGGCGTCATGGCTGTTCGATCGGGCGACGACGATATCCACGCCGGTGCGTTCCGCGATGCTGGCCATCGTCTCCAGTGCATTCGGTTCGATGAAGTCGTCCGCATCGAGGAAGTACAGGTATTTGCCGGTTGCATGGTCCATGCCGTTGTTGCGGGCGACGCCGGCGTACTGGTTGGACTGTGTGAGCAGCGTGACGCGCCCGTCCTGTTCGGCGATCGACGTCACGATTTCGCGGGTGCGGTCGGTGGAGCCGTCGTCGACGACGATGATTTCGATGTCCTTCAGAGTCTGCTTGGTGACGCTCGTCACGCACTCGGCGACATATTCCTGCGCGTTGTACGCGGGGATGATGACCGAAACGAGAGGGGTTGATGATACTGCTTCCACGCCGACTCCGCTTCCTCGATAGGACAAAATATGCCGACTAGTATACCCCGCTATTGGTCATCACTTCGAAGGTTCCCTCTATATTGGGTATGGATTTGCTGGATAAGACGCATAAGGCGGCATATCGCCGTAACCGATTGGTGCGGTCTATGGAAGGAACGGTCATGCCCAATAAACCTGGTACAAGAAATGTATCCATTGAGCTGTTGCGCATCATCGCGATGTTTCTGATTCTGGCGTGTCACTTCATCATTCATTTCGATTGGAATCATCATCAGCTGCGAATCGCGCTTCAGCAAGAACCCGGCTGGCGGTCGGCATTGCGGTTTTTAATCGTGCAATACGGTCAGGTGGGTGTATCTATTTTCTTCATCATCTCCGGATACTTCCTAGTAGAAAAATCATTCAAGTGGAATCGTCTGCTGAAGACCTGGTTGCAGATGTTCTGTTACTCCATCGCTTTTCTCGTCATTGTACTGGTAATGGGTGCGTTCAGACGCTATCCTCCGGCTGTGGAGCCGGTGATGCACGGGCCAGATTTATACAAATCCATATTCGCCAGCATATTTCCGTTCCTCTACGACAGCTACTGGTTTATCGGAGCCTATCTGCTGATGCTGCTGGTCGCGCCATATCTTAATACGTTGTTTGCGACGCTGTCGAGACGCTCCATGGAAGCGCTGATTATATTGATGGGATTCTTCAGCATCCAGATTCTCGTTTTCGGCCGGACAACGAACTGGAACAATCTGGTCTACGCCATGCTGGGGTATTTGATTGGCGGTTGGCTGCGTAAGTACTATCAGGATTTCGCGGACCGGTTTAAGACATTCCCCATGCTGGGTATTATCGTATTGCTGACCGTACTGATGGCAGCTTTCAACCATTACATATCAGGACCTTCGTGGCTGGTCGACTTCATGGGATGGAAGTATCAGATTCATGACGGCATTGTGCTGTTCCCTATCATCATCGGCGCCTTGGTGTTTGTCATGGTCAGCAGAATCGATATGAATCGGTTCCCGGAGATGGTGTAGAAAGTTATCTGCACCATCGCTCCCACCACGTTCGGTATTTACCTCATCCATGAGAACTGGTTTGGATTCCGCATTGTCTGGGATTTGCTCTCTCGATTTACGATGAGGCCTAATGGTTTCATGGTTCAAAGTGCCTTTATGGTGCTGATTCTTATCGGTGTTTTCGTTCTTTTGAGTGTCATGGCATGGGTGTTTGATAAGTTAATAGTGCATCCTTTAACAAGACTTATAGTGCACTGAGAGATATTCTTAATGTTGATGTAGTTCTATATCGGAAAGTAGTTTTACTGAATTGTTGAGGATGTTAATTGTCTCCGAACTCATTTTTCGAGGGTAAGTGATATCTTTAAATAGCAATATATTGTTATACGGAGGATTATATGGCAAAGAAGGAAGTTGTCATTATCGGCGGAGGCCCGGCTGGTCTTACTGCTGCCTATGAATTGTTAAAGAACGGTGGTGCAGAACGGTATCAGGTCACGGTTCTGGAGGCCTCCGGAGAATTTGGCGGCATCTCGCGCACTGTGCGTCATAACGGCAACCGCATGGATATTGGCGGTCATCGATTCTTCTCGAAGGATGATCGTGTGATGAACTGGTGGAAGTCTATCTTGCCGCTTCAGGGCGCACCTTCGTATGATGACAAGAAACTCAATCGTCCTCATGATATGGAGCCTGGCGGCCCCGATCCGGAGAAGACCGATGAGGTGATGCTCAAGCGTCATCGTGTCTCTCGCATTTACTGGCATGGTAAGTTCTTTGATTATCCGGTGAGTCTTAAGCCCGCCACGCTGAAGAACATGGGCTTCGTCACGACGATGAAGGTGGGATTCTCCTACTTGGCTTCTCTCGTGCATAAGCTGCCGGAAAATAATCTGGAGAATTTCTATATCAATCGTTTTGGGCGGCAGCTGTATTCGATGTTCTTCGAGGGATATACGGAGAAGCTGTGGGGACGTCACCCCTCTGTCATCTCTGCAGACTGGGGATCGCAGCGTGTTAAAGGCATCAGTATCATGGCTGTTCTCAAGGATGCCTTCGGTAAGCTGTTCGGCAAGAAAAAGAAAGCTGGAGAGGGTGAAACCTCACTGATTGAGGAGTTCTGGTATCCTAAGTACGGTCCAGGCCAGCTTTGGGAGACCGTAGCCAAGCATGATGAAGACTTCGGAGCTTCTATCATTAAGCATGCCGAAGTGGTTCGATTCAACGAAACTTCTGATGGGCATATTGCATCCGTGGTATATCGGGATGCTGATGGTGCGGAGCACGTCCTTGCTGGGGATGAGTTCATCTCGTCCATGCCCATTAAGGACTTGGTCGACTCGATTGCGAGGGGAGACCAGGCTCATGCTCAGGTGCCCGCAGAGATGAAGAAAATCGCGGATGGTCTTCCGTACCGAGATTTTGTCACGGTTGGCTTCTTGGTCGATCATCTGAATCTGAAGAATGAAACCGACATCCCTACCTTGGGCCATCCTCAGATTGTCCCTGATTGCTGGATTTATGTGCAGGATACCGGCGTGAAGGTTGGGCGTATTCAGGTATTTAACAACTGGAGTCCGTATCTGGTTGAAGATGTCGACAATAAGGTTTGGATTGGTCTGGAGTACTTCTGCAACGAAGGTGACGACTTCTGGAATATGACAGATGAACAGGCCATTGAATTTGCTGCCAATGAACTGGTGGAGATGGGTATCATCGCTTCCCGCGAAGACATCCTTGATTCCCATAGGGAACGAGTCAAGAAGGCGTATCCTGCTTATTTCGACACGTGGTACCAAATCAAGGATTTGACCAAGTGGCTTGACTCCTTCGGAAATCTGTACTGTGTTGGACGAAATGGCCAGCACCGTTACAACAATATGGATCACTCCATGGCCACTGCGTTTGAAGCTGTCGATAATATTGAATCCGGACGTGCAGATAAGAAGAATGTGTGGTCGGTAAATACCGACAAGGAATATCACGAAGAGAAATAAATCTTTCGGAAACAGGGCGGGGAAGGGAAGTCTCGCCCTGTTTGTTTTTTTAATTATACTGATTAATGGATATATGCATGAAAAACCTCATCGAAAAACGTGATTGTGCTCAGATAATTGTATTAATACTTGGCCTATTGTTCTCTCTGATGTTCGCCTTGGCTACACCACCTTTTTGGGGTGGTGATAACATGAGTCATTTCGCTCGTGCCTATCAGATTTCCCAGGGGGTGGTTCTTCCCGAAGCTATCGAGTTCGAGGAGAAGCCTGATGTTGGTGCATATGGAGGATATCTGCCTGAAAAAATGTGGTCGGCCTATGAAGAGTCGACTCGTATTGAAAAAAGGGAACGAGGTCCTCGTGAGCCTCGTTTTGCGGTGACAGATCATCTGAAGAGTATTCTGAATTCTAGAATACGCGCTAATGATAGTAAGGTGGTGGTCTGGTTTAATAATACGGCGCTATATTCTCCCGTCGCATATGGCGCTCCTGCTCTCGGTTTTTTAGTAGCTCGCATGTTAAATGCTACCGTTGCGGGTTATATTGCAATTCCGATTATATTCAATCTTATTTTTTATATTACCGCATGCTGGTGTTCCGTATGGCTGCTTCGTCGCTCAAAATGGCGATGGCTGATGGTGGCGTGGGCATTATTCCCTCCGGCTTTAGCTCAAAGTACAATTGCTGTTACTGCTGACACGAGTACCAACGCCTTGCTCCTTCTTGCTGCGGCTCTTTTTATTAAACTCTTTTTGACCGACGATAAATTATCGACAATCGAAACAGTCATATTATCCCTGATATGTCTTCTGGTTCCGCTCGTGAAACCGACTTATGTATTTATAGTCATTGTATTTCTTTTTGCTTCGAAAGAGCATTTCGGTTTCAATTCTAGGATTGCGGCTGTGGTGAAGTATTTGTCCGTTGGTGTTGGTGTTGCATCATGGTTTTGTTGGAATCTTATATCGTCTCCGGTGTCTGCAGGGCTTCCGCATTTCAGGAAGGATTACTGGACGGGTTCCTTCGGGTCCTCTTTGCAGATTGAATATATTTTAGGGCATCCAATTGATTTTCTGAAAGTGATAATTAGAACTTTTGTTATCGGAGAATCGTCGTTTTATGATAATGTGATTTCTTCAGCTTCGATACCGGCGTCGCAGACTGGAATGTTGTGCTTCTTTATTGCGCTTTTCATAGTCTGTGCGTCGGTTGAAGTTGCAAGGTTTTCTCAGCATGGGATTGCTGTATTATCGTATTTGATGCTGGCTGCTGCTGTTGCTGCTTCGATTGCTAGCATTTATCTCACTTTTAATCCCGTAGGTTATCCGCTAGTGCAGGGAATTCATGCCAGGTATTTTTATCCTGTTATTCCATTTTTGATTATTTTTGTTCTAGAGAAATGTGATTTCAGGCTGTATAATAGCTCTTATCTAAATGGATTTGATGGTGAGAATGATATTCAGAGAGGTGAGATTTTCAGAATTGCTGTTCCGCTCTTGCTGTTTTCCGCCTTGTTGCTGACATATGTGAGGTATGCAGGTTCAATTTGGATAGGGACTGGTGGTTTAACGCCAGTGGCCTGACAAACTATCATGTCGGCCTGCCTCTTCGCCCCACGTGCGTACAATGTGGCCTATGTGCCGATTCTTCCAACTTGAACAGGACGCGTGTGAGTTTCTGGACTCGCTCAGTCCGCGACAGCGCAAGCTCGTGACGGCGGCGGTCAACTACCATTCGCTCATCCAGCCGGGGCGCACCCTGCACTACCGGATCTACATGGGTGAGAAGTGGCAGTACCCCCGCCTCACCGACACCTTCACTCTCAACGGCTCCTGCACGGAGAACGATGGACGCAAGCCCATCGGCGAATTCGACGTCGTCTCCACCGTGAACGCGCGTTCCGAATTCTCCCCGCACTACTTCGCCGGGGACGAGCAGCTGCTTGACCACAACATCCGCTATATCCTGCTCACGCCGGACGATGCCACGGACGAGGACGTCTGGGAGCATGCGCCCAATGGGAGCAGCAAAGTCAAACTGTACAACGAGCTCGAGTACCGTTGGCCGGTCGCTTTCGATCATGTACGCGAACTGCAGCGTTCCGAACGTGAGCGTAAGAGCCGCGGCTCGGTCGTCGAGTACCAGCCGTTCACCATCGACGTGGCCAACTCCAACGAACGCAACCATCATCCGTGGGTCGAGGTTCAGCCCGGCCCGCGTGTGCCCGGCGCGCGCAAGGCCGTCATCGTCGCCATGCATTGGCTGCAGGCGGGAGGTGCGGAACGCTGGGGTATGGAGACTATCCAGCTCGCCAAGGAAGCCGGATTCCTGCCGATCGTCCTGACTGACTCCGATGGTCACCAGCCGTGGATCACCGACCCCATCTGCGAGGGGGCACTCGTGATTCCACTCACCATGCCGCTCCAGTACCGCGTTGGCGATGCGCCGATTCTACGTGCGCTGTTCGAGCAGTTCGACATCCGCGGCATCATGATTCATCACTGCCAGTGGATGTATGACAACGCCTGGTGGGTGAAGCAGTACTTCCCGGACGTGAAGATCGTCGACTCCCTGCACATCGTCGAATACATGTTCCGTGGCGGTTTCCCGCGCGAATCCGTGGCTCATGACGAGTGGATTGACCTGCATCACGTGATTTCCCCCCAGCTGGAGCATTGGATGGAGGATGTCCACCACATCCCCGCGTCCAAGGTCATCGATGCGCCGCTCGTCGGGCTCACCGCCGATTCCGAACACGTGCAGTACAGCGAACGCAAGGATCCGAAGGTCCTCAACGTGGCGTTCATCGGCCGCATGACGCGCCAGAAGCGCCCCGATGCGTTCATTCTCGTCGCCAAGGCGATAAAGCAGGCCGCCCCCGGCAAGTTCCACTTCATCATGCACGGCAGCGGCGATATGGACACCTTCACCGACGGTCTCATCGCACGCTACGGGCTGGAGGACGTGATCGAGCGTCGCCCGATGAGCATCCCGGTCTCCCGCACCTACGAGGACGCGGACGTGCTGCTCGTCTCCTCCGTGAACGAAGGCATCACCCTGACCACCATCGAGGCAATCAGCGCCGGCGTTCCCGTGCTGTCCGCCAACGTCGGATCCCAGGAGACGCTTGTGCCTCCGCAGGGCCTGCTGCGCCGCATGACCTCATCGTTCATCCACGATGCAAAGCGTTCGCTCGAGCATCTGGACTCCAACGAGGCCGATCGTCGCAAGCTGTGGGAGGTCGAGAAGCATCGTCTTGAAACCTTCTCGCACAAGCAGACTGCAAACAGCCTGTTCCGCCAGATTCTCAACGAATGGAGCAAGTAGTCATCATGCCATCCGCAAACAAGACGGTCGCCGCGATCGTCGTCACCTACAACCGTCTTGAGAAACTCAAGAACGTGCTTGCCTCGCTGGAAGCGCAGACGCGACTGCCCGAGCAGCTCGTCATCGTCAACAACGCCTCCACCGACGATACTGCCGCCTATCTGGCCGAATACGAGCGTGACTTCGCGCTGAAGGACAAGGTGAAGATCACCATCGTCACCCTGCCGGAGAACGCTGGCGGTGCCGGCGGCTTCTCCGCCGGCATGCGCAAAGGCTACGAACTCGGTGCTGATTTCGTCTGGATCTTCGACGACGATGGCTACCCGCAGCCCACCGCCTTGGAGAAGCTACTCGAAGGCTACGGTAATGCGGTCAAGGCGCTTGGCCCGGACGTGCCCTACGTGTGCTCGATGGTCAAGTTCATCGACGGTTCCATCTCCGAGATGAACAACCCGGTCCCCACCTGGGATTGGGGCCGCCTGCAGGCCAAGGGCTACGACAACCTGGTCATGGTCACCTCGTGCTCGTTCGTCTCCGTACTCGTCCCGCGCTGGGTGATGGAGGCCTTCGGTCTGCCGTACAAGGAGTACTTCATCTGGTTCGATGACGCCGAATACACGCTGCGCATCACCAAGTCGTGCCCCGGTGTCGAAGTGACCGACAGCGTCGTGCTGCACGATATGGGTGTGAACCAGGGCGTCAACTACTCCATGGTGAACGACAAGAACGTGTGGAAGTTCTCCTACGGAGCCCGTAACGAGGGGTCCTACCGTCTGCACCATCGCAACGTGTGGCAGTATCTGTACTTCTGCATCATGGTCCACAATGCCATGCGCCGCGGCAACGTGGCCCGTCCGCTGCGCCGAAAGATCTACGGCCAGCTGCTCAAGGCCATCAAGTTCAACCCGAAGGTCGACTTCCCGCAGCAGCCGGAAGCGTGATTCCGGGTTAGGGGGTCGCTCACAGTCGTGAGCGACCCCCTCCGTTTTACTGCTTCGGATTCTTGAAGATCCGCTCCCATGTCTTCAGTGAGGGGAGGTCGTAGGCGCGGTATTCCTTGGAGAGGCGCTTCCAGTCGCGGGCGAGATGGCGGACCAGGTTGAAGCACTTGCGCATGTTGCGGCGGTAGAGGCGGCTGTCGCGGCGGAACCAGGCTACCGAATCGCCGTCGGCGGACGTGACCATCGCGGAACGGACGCCGATGAACGACGGCCAGATCGAGAACCGGGCCGGAATCGCCACCTGCGGCGCCTCGTCCTTCGCACCGTCGGCGCGGGGACGGGCGCGCAGGGCGGCGAGCACCGCCTTCATGCCGCGCTTCGTCACCTCACGCGCGCCGGCCGGCGCCCACGCGCGATCGGCGTGGTCGTCCGGCTCCGGCAGGTCGAGCGGACTCGAATACGTGACGCTGTCCGTGAAGCCCTTGCGCGCCTTGCGCACTTCGGCGATCTTCGTCGGCAGCGACTCCACCAGATACTCCGGGCCCTTCAACAGGTCGGCGAGGGCCAACTGGCTCAGCTCCATGCCCGAATAGAGCATGCGCAATCCCAGATTCGCCTCCTCGTAGAGCATGCGGAACGCGGCCGCACGGCCCGCGTTCGGGTAGTGCAGCAGCGCACAGACCCACCGGTTGCGCACCTGGAAATACTCCTCCCAGCCACGCGCCGGATCCTTGTCATGCCAGCCCATATGCCATACGGCCACGCCCGGCAGACTCACCGTCGGGAATCCATGCCGCTTCGCGCGCAGACCATATTCGATGTCGTCGAACTTGATGAACACGGGCAATCCCAATCCGATCTCGCGCATCGTCTCGACCGGAATCAGACAGAACCACCATCCGTTGAAATCGGAGAACCGCACGCCGTGCATCGACGGACTGTCCGCCAACGGCTCCGAACGGAAATCATGATTGAACTCGGCGCCGCGCGACGGCTCCATCCACTGCGCACGCGCGTCATACCGCTCGCCCTGCACGTGCAATACCGTGCGATGGTCGATATGGAACATGCCGCCGCCCACCAGCACCGGACGCACCGTGTAATCCGCGAACTGCACGGCACGCAGAATCGACTCCGGCTCGCTGATCGCGTCATCGTCGAGCAGCAGCGTGTAGTCGCTCGCGCCCGCCTTCACCGTCTCGTACATGCCGCGCGAGAAACCGCCGGAACCACCCAGATTGCCCTGACGGATATACGTGAGCTGACCGCCCAGGTCGTCCGCCGTCTCGGCGAAACCGGACTGGTCGCGCACCAGATCCGTGCCTTGATCGGTGCAATACACGGTGTCCAGACGCTCGCGCAGCTCACGTTCGCCGGCGATCGCACGCAACTGGTCCAGACAGTAGGAGGGACGATTGAACGTCGTGATCGCGACGGACACCGTACCCGGCTCGCGCGTGCGACGCACGCGAGCCGGGACCTGCCAGACCGCGTCGCCGACCGTCAGCGACGCGTCGGCGTCCGCGCACGCGTCGAACCAGTAGAAGCCGCCGTCCAGCATGCCCTTGAGCGACAGTTCCGCGGTGAGACGTTCCGGGCCGCCGTCACCATGCTTCGTGTCGATCGTGAACGTCTCCACCGGCGCGGCGAGACCGCGCGCCGTGGAGCGGAACAGCGTGACCGTGCCCTTGCCCGTCGCCCACGCGACGAACCGCACGCTCCTCACGCGCGTCCAGTAGCGCCAATAGCCGGCCGGGAACGCGTTGAAATACGTGCACAGCGACAGGTGCGTGCCCGCCGCCAACGTGATCGTGTTGCGCGAGTCGACGGCGAACCCGTGCGGCTCCTCGACCGCCGCGCGACGGCTGGCGGCGATGAGCCGGGACAGTTCGGAACGGGTCATGCCGTTCGGATCCGCGCTGACCAGGTTGTCGCGTTCGTCGAACACGCTCGGGTCGAAATGCGCGGGATGCCAGTTCACCGCGTACAACGGCATCGTCTGGTCGGCGTCGCGCATCGGGTAGACGACGCGGTTCACCGTCTCCCAGCGCGTGGCCGGTTCCGGGGTGGGCGTCGTGCGTGGTGTCGTGATCGGTGACGTCGGTGTCGTGTCTGGTGCGCCGCTGGGCGTATCCTCAAAAGCCGTGTCTCCGGCTGCAGCCTGTGCCTGTACCATACCAGTCAGTATAACGAGGTCGGTGTGCGCCGGACGACGGCCTGCGCGCGATGAAACCGAACTACACGTTGAAAGCGACCGCGACGGAACCTGTCGCGGTGACCGCGACGACGCTGCAGGGCTTCGAAGTGGCCGGTTCGGACGGGGTGTTCCACGCGGCCGACGCCACCGTGCAAGGCAATCAGGTGATTGTCCACTCCGACGACGTGGATGCTGTCACGCCGGTGCGCTACCTGTGGGGGGCTCGCGCCCAACAGCGCCAGCACGCTCTACGACTCGGCCAAACTACCGGCGAGCCCGTTCGTGGTGAGCGTGGGGTAGTCACGGTCGGAAGGCCGGGAGGCTGGAAAGCTGGAAAGCGCCGGAAGGCGAATGTGCGTGGTTTTGGGACGAACCTGTATGGTTCGGTGACGAACGTGCATGGTTCAGCCCCGAACCTGTAGTATTCCAGGGTGAACGTGTAGGCTTGGAGCGGCAACGTGCACGGTGTGGTGCTGAAGAAGGCGGTTCCCGGGCTGGGACTGCTTTCGAGGAAGCTCGGAATTCCGCCAAAATCTGTGCCGGTTGTTCTCGCGGATTGACGGTTCTTCAGGGCCTACCCGTGCAGGTTCGTGTCTGAATACTGCAGGTTGGTCTCTGAACCCTACAGGTTCGAGGAGGAGCCATACACATTCGGTCTCGGACCATGCAGGTTCGGGCGGATTTCCTACAGGTTTGCTTGTTGCTTGTCGCCGTGCGATTATGCGGCCGTGGGGCGTGAGACCCCGGTGCCTTCACATCGACAAGTGTCCGAAGTATCCGATTAACGCCTCGGAATAATACGATTAGTTGGTGGGGTTGTCCTAAGAACCCTAATTTCCAAGGTTTTGCCATGCGGTGGTAAAGGACCGCCGCATGGCAAAACTATCTGATTGTCGTCTGTTACTTCATGCCGAAGAAGCTGGTGCCGGCCAGATAGTTCTTGCCGGCGGTCATGTCGTACTGGATGAGACGGTACTCCTTGAGCAGCTGCCTCTGCTCCTTGGAGAGGTTCTTGCGTTTGATGGGATTGCCGTTGCCGTCCAGATACGTGGTGGACGTGTCGTCGGTGAAACCGCCCGCTCCGAGCACCAGACGCTCCACGGCGGGCAGATCGGCGCGCACGGAGGAGAGGAACTGCAGATACGGGGAGACCTTCGTGTTCATGTGCTCGCTGGCCATTGCCATGAAATAGTTCGGCGACGTGTAGTTCGTATTGGCCGTCGCCGGGTCGAGCTTCACGCCGGCGCCGGCCGCGCCGGACGCCTGGTTCGACCAGATAAAATAGTCGGTCTCATGCAAGGTGAGCGTGTTGTTCTTGTCCGATGCGGCGGTCACGTAGTCGCTGGAAAGATGGTCACCGTAGAAGATCACGGTGACTGGCTTGTCCATCGTGTTCAACTGGTTCAGGAAGTCGGCCGTCGCCTGATCGGTGAGGCTCAAGCCCTTGATGTACGTGTTCACCGCGTAGCGCTCACCGTCGCCCAGGTTTTCGGAGACGTTCGCATCCCAGAACTGGTTGTCGTTGTACCAGCCGTCGTGCGGCATGTGGTTCTGCATCGTGACCAGTTGCAGGAACTGCGGGTGGGACTCCTTGTTGACCTGGTCGAGTACGTTCTGGTAGGCTGCCGCGTCGCTCACGTATGGATTGTTGTCGATCCTGTCCTGATGAGTGATGGCCGGATCGCTGTCCAACGTGTAGAAGTGGTCGAACCCGAACTTCTTGTAGTCCGTGTCGCGCAGGTACATGTTCTTGTAGTACGGGTGGAACGCGGTGGAACCGGTCTTGCCATAGCGCGCGTTCCAGATCTGGTTGAACGAGTACGGGCTCTTCTGGTGGGGGACGAGCTCCTGGTATATGGACTGCATCGAATCGTCGAACAACGCGAGATCCAGGCCGGTCAGCGTCTGGTATTCGATGTTCGCCGTACCGCCGCCGTAACCGGGGGAGAGCATGAGCCCGGACGTGGTCGAATCCTTGACGGTACGGATGTTCGGCATCGGATCCTCGAGCAGGCTGATGCCGGGCACGCGCGTCGGGTCGGAGAACGTCTCTGACAGGACCATGATGACCGTGCTGTCGGTGAGATTGTTCGCGCGCGTCTGGTTCGTGGCCTTCGCCTGTCTGGCGTACTTCTTCGCCAGCGCCTCCATCGTCTCCCGGCTGTACCCCTCCGGCTTGTCCATGATCTTCGGGTGGGTCAGGCGCAGGAAGTTGATGACCGCGCCGTTGATCGTCGCGTCGCCGGTGGCGCTCCATGGCTGTGGGACATCGCCCCAGCTTTTCGCCCACTCGTAGCCCCACGCGCCGGGAATGCTCAACGTCCACGTGAACGAGCAGAGCAACGCGATGCTCGTGCCAGCCGCCACGAATCGCGTGAGATTGCCGATGACTGTCCTCACGTTGCGGAACGGACGCCACCAGTGAAACGGAATCACGCAGCGGCGGCCGTCGAGGAATTGGAGAATCAGGCAGATGACGGTCAGCCAGACGAGCATCGTGATCGTGCCGTCCACCAACGCCTGACTGTCTTCCGGGATGAACGAGCTGATCTCGCCGCCATTGCCGCTGGAGATGAAGCTCAGGTCCGAGGGAAGGATCGGCTCGTTGCGCAGAACCATCTTGATGCTGTTCGCCACCGCGTACACGCTCATCACGATCGCGAAAACGGCCGTCGCCACCCAAAAACGGTTCAGCACGAACACGAGCACCAGATAGATCATGCCCAAGGCGAGGAAGTTCAGCAGCCAGTTGAGCTTGAGGTCGCTTGCACCGTCGCCTGACAGCCACATCTGCGCGACGAACCGGGTGAGCTGGCCGTTCACGCTGTTGAGGGCCTTCGTGGTGTCGTCCACCGCATTCGGGTCGTCATACGAAGGCTCCGAATACATGCCCCACTGGATGAAGATCGTGGCGGCGGCCGTCATCAACGCCATGACGACGACGTACAGGGTGTACGGGCATTTCGGACGCTTCCGCCACAGATCGAGCAGTGACCTGAGCGCCGAGAGCAGCAGTCGGATCGGCGGATTCATGGCGATGACGAACGCGTCCGAGGTCTTGATGTCCGCTATGGAGGCGGTCATGGCATCGGTTTCGGCGTCGGTTATGGGCATATGCGCGTGATGCCTGAAATCGACGAAGTCGAGCATCGCCGGGCGTACGTCGGCGTGTTCGGTCTGCGCCGGCTGTTCCTGCTCCACGGAGACGCCGTCCACGTCCTTGTCCTGGTCCTGCGGTTCGTCCACGTGCTCCACCTGTCCCTGCTCCGGCAACGTACCGGCACATTGTAAACGCAGGTTCAGGACGAATTCACTTGATATTCACTTGCGTGCGGCATCTCCGCGAGGGCCGCACGCAAGCGGACGCTCAGTCGCGCCGGAACAGGTCGCGCGTGTACACCTTGTCGCTCACGTCGGCGAGATCCGCGTTCCAACGGTTGGAGATAATCACGTCGGCGTCGCGCTTGAACGCGGCCAGATCGTGTGTGACCGGGCTGCCGAAGAAATCGGGCTTGTCGAGCGTCGGCTCGTAGACGACCACATCCACGCCCTTCGCTTTGAGGCGCTTCATCACACCCTGGACGGCGGACTGGCGGAAGTTGTCCGAACCTGACTTCATCGTGAGCCGGTACACGCCCACCACCGGACGCTCCTTGCCGGCCGCGCGGGCCTTGTCCACAAGCTGCAGGATCTCGTCGGCCACGAAATCCTTGCGCGTGGTGTTCGACTCGACGATCGCCTCGATCAGGTTCTGCGGGACCTTATCGTAGTTGGCGAGCAGCTGCTTCGTGTCCTTCGGCAGGCAGTAGCCGCCGTAGCCGAAGCTCGGATTGTTGTAGTCGTCGCGGATGCGCGGGTCGTAGCAGACGCCCTTGATGATCTCGCGCGTGTCCAAGCCGCGGCTCTCCGCATACGTGTCCAGCTCGTTGAAGTAGGCGACGCGCAGCGCGAGATACGTGTTCGCGAACAGTTTGATCGCCTCCGCCTCCGTGGTGCCGACCACGAGCTCCGGGATGCCGGTCGTGCCGTCCGGGTTCGTGCGGTCCCGCTCCGCCGGGTCGGCGCCGGCGGCGAGCAACGCCACGAACGTGTGCGCCGCCTCGACCGCCTCCGGGTCATCCTGCGGGGCGCCGGCCACGATACGGCTCGGATGCAGGTTGTCGTACAGGGCGTGGCCCTCACGCAGGAACTCGGGGGAGAAGAGGATGCGCTTGTCGTTGAAGCGCTCGCGGATCTGCTGCGTGTATCCGACCGGAATCGTGGACTTGATGACGATCCACGCGGTCTTGTCGTAGGTGCGGATCGCCTCGATCGCCGCCTCCACGCTGGACGTGTCGAAGTAGTTCTTCCGCGGGTCGTAGTTCGTGGGCGTGGCGACGATCGCGTAGTCCGCACCCGTGTACGCCTGCTCCGGGTCGAGCGTCGCCTGGAAGTCGAGCGGGCGCTCGCCGGACCTGTCGGCGTCGAGGAACGCGGTGATCTCCCTGTCCACGATCGGGCTCTTGCCGGCGTTGAGCAGTTCGACCTTCTCCGGTACGATGTCCAACGCATGCACCTCGTTGTGCTGCGACAGCAGCAACGCCACCGACAGACCCACATACCCGGTACCGGCAACCGCGATCTTCATATCCGCACGCTTTCTATGAGACTTCCATGTTTCGCTGCGCACCAGCTTAGTCGAAAGTCCTGTGGTGGGTATTCGGCGCCCCGCTCAGTGCCCCTGTTTGCGATACTTCTCCTCGGTGGCCTGCTTGTCCGGCAGCCACCAGCTTTCGTGGTCGCGGTACCATGCGATCGTCTCGTCGAGGCCCGCGGCGAAATCGGTGTGGCGTGGCCGCCATCCGAGTTCTCGCGTGATCTTCGAAGCGTCGATCGCATACCTCTTGTCGCCTCCCGGCCGGTCGTCCACATGGTCGAAATCGTCGGCCGGGCGCCCCATGCGCGAAAGGATCATGCGCAGCACGTCGATGTTGCTCATCTCGCCGTCCGCGCCCACCAGATACGTCTCGCCGATGCGCCCGCGCGTGAGGATCGCCCAGATCGCGCTGCAATGGTCCTCCACGCTGATCCAGTCGCGCACCGCAGCGCCCGTCCCGTACAGTTTCGGCCGGATTCCGGCGAGGATGTTCGTCACCTGCCGCGGGATGAACTTCTCCACATGCTGGTACGGCCCGTAGTTGTTGCTGCAGTTGCTGATCGTCGCCCGCACCCCGTACGTGCGGTGCCATGCGCGCACGAGATGGTCGCTCGCCGCCTTCGATGCCGAATACGGGCTGGATGGCTTGTACGGGCTCGTTTCGGTGAATTTGCGCGGCTCGTCGAGCGCGAGATCGCCGTACACCTCGTCGGTGCTGATGTGGTGGATGCGCAGTCCATGCCGTCGCGCCGCCTCGAGCAGCACGTACGTCCCGTCGATGTTGGTGCGCAGGAACGGCGTCGCGTCGAGAATCGAGTTGTCGTTATGCGATTCGGCGGCGAAGTGGACGATCGCATCGATCGGCGGCGTCGCCGCGGTCGCGGCTTCGGCGGCGTGCGTCGCGCCGTCGCGCTCCGCCGCCCCCGTCAGCAGCGTTTCGACCAGTCCGGCGTCGCAGATGTCGCCGTGCACGAACGTGAGCCGGTCCGTGGGCACGCTGTCGAGGTTTTCGCGTTTGCCCGCGTAGGTGAGTTTGTCGAGCACGGTGATGCGCACGTCCGGCTGTTCGCGCGCCACCCAGTGCACAAAGTTCGCGCCGATGAATCCGGCGCCGCCCGTCACGAGGATGTGGTGGGGTGCGAACATCGCCGCGGATGATCCCTGATTCCCGTAATCGCTCATGCCCATCATCGTATCGGCGCATATGCACGACGGATTTCGGCGGGGTGGCCGGTAGGATGGGATGCGACAAAACGCACATGGACGGTGAAAGGTTTGAAGCCATGGTGGACAATACGCTGGAGAATTCGCAGTATCCGGATCTGGTGATTGTGGGCGCGGGCTTGTTCGGCCTGACGGTCGCGCAGCAGGCGGTGGAGCACACGGGCGCGCGCGTGCACATCATCGACGTGCGTGACCACATCGGCGGCAACGCGTACTCGTACTTCGACGAGGAGACCGGTGCCGAGATTCACAAGTACGGCGCCCACCTGTTCCACACGTCCAACAAGCGAGTGTGGGATTACGTGAACCGCTTCACCGAGTTCACCGACTACGTGCACCGCGTGTACGCGACGCATGACGGCGTCGTCTACCCGCTGCCGATCAACCTGGGCACGATCAACCAGTTCTTCCGTGCGGCGTACACGCCGGCCGAGGCGAAGGCCGTGATCGAGGAGCAGGCCGGCGAGCTGGCCGGCACCGACCCGCAGAACCTCAACGACAAGGGCATCCAGCTGATCGGCCGCCCGCTGTACGAGGCGTTCATCAAGAACTACACGGGCAAGCAGTGGCAGACCGATCCGAGCGAGCTGCCCGCGTCGATCATCAAGCGCCTGCCGGTGCGCTTCAACTACGACAACCGCTACTTCAAGGACACCTGGGAGGGTCTGCCGAAGGACGGCTACACGAAGTGGATGGAGCGCATGATTGACGACGAGCGCATCACCGTGGAGCTGGGCGTCGACTTCTTCGACGAGTCGCAGCCGTACAACAAGAAGGCGCTGCAGGCGGCCGGTGTGCCGGTCGTGTACACGGGCCCGATCGACCGCTACTTCGACTACGAGCTGGGCGACCTCAAGTGGCGCACCGTGGACTTCAAGGAGGTCCGCTACGACGAGGGCGACCACTTCGGCTGCCCGGTCATGAACTTCTCCGATGCGGACGTGCCGTACACCCGCGCCATCGAGTTCAAGAACTTCAACCCGGAGCGTCGCGAGCAGCAGAACCCGGACAAGACCGTCGTGTGGGAGGAGTACTCCCGCTTCGCCGAGCGCGGTGACGAGCCGTACTACCCGATCAACACGGACGCCGACAAGAAGCTGTACGCCGAGTACGAGGCCAAGGCCAAGGCCGAGCCGAAGACCGTGTTCGGCGGCCGTCTCGGCACGTACAAGTACTACGACATGCACAACGTGATCGACACCGCCCTCACCGCCTACGAGGAGCAGGTCGCCCCGCTCCTCGCCGATTCGGCCAAGTAGTCCCTGATTTCCGGCCCCCTCACCAGAGGGGGCCCTCCGCAACCCGCCCCTCCGAAACCGGGCGGTAATAATCGGAGCGGATTCGGCTCTTTTCTTTGAAACAAACTGACGGTAAACTCGCGGGCTATGTCTGACGAGAAGAGCACAAGCAGTATGGGCGCGGCCGGCGCGCCCGGTAGTAGTAACGCCGGCGACCCCGCCTCCACCCTCGAATCCGTCGAATCCCTCGACGCCGGCAACGAGATGGACCGTGGCCTCAACAACCGCCACGTGCAGTTCATCGCCATCGGCGGCACCATCGGCACCGGCCTGTTCCTCGGCTCCGGCAAATCCATCGCCCTGACCGGCCCCAGCATCGTGTTCGTATACATCGGCGTCGGCCTCGTCATGTTCATGCTGATGCGCGCCATCGGCGAGATGATGTACCGCGATCCGAGCCAGCACACGTTCATCAACTTCATTACCCGCTACCTCGGCAACGGGTGGGGCAAATTCGCCGGATGGTCATACTGGATCGTGCTCGTGCTCATCGGCATGACCGAAATCACCGCCGTCTCCACCTACTTCATCACGTTCTTCAACACGTTCGACATCGACCTGACCCCATGGAAATGGCTCATCGAACTCGTGTTCCTCGTCGTACTCGCCACCATCAACCTCATCGCCGTGAAAGCGTTCGGCGAAGCCGAATTCTGGTTCTCGATGATCAAGATCACGCTCATCTGCGCGATGATCGTCACCGCCGTCGTCATGGTCATCGTCGGCTACCACTACGACGCGGTCCACATCCCCGGACACGACGGCGTCTCGCCCGCCGGCACCGCCAGCCTCGCCAACCTGTTCCACGACTTCTCCATCGCGCCCAACGGCTGGCTCGCGTTCCTCATGAGCTTCCAGATGGTGTTCTTCGCCTACGAGGCCATCGAATTCGTCGGCGTCACCGTCTCCGAGACGCAGAACCCGCGCAAGGTGCTGCCGAAGGCCATCAACGAGATCATCATGCGCATCCTCATCTTCTACGTGGGCGCGCTCGTCGCCATCATGTGCATCGTGCCATGGACCTCGTTCACACCGAACAAGGACGGCTCCTTCGCATCCCCGTTCATCATGGTGTTCCAATACGCCGGACTCAACTGGGCGTCCGCGCTCGTCTTCTTCGTCGTCATCACCGCCGCGTCATCGTCGCTCAACTCGCTCCTCTACTCGGCCGGACGCCACCTCTACCAGCTCGCCAGCGAATCCGACTCGCCCGCGTTCTCGAAGATCGGCGTCGTGTCGAAACGCCGCGTGCCGGCCCGCGCGATCCTCATCTCCGCCGCGTGCGTGCTCATGTCGCCCGTCATCAACGCGTTCCCGCAGGTACACAGCGCGTTCGTGCTGTTCTCGTCCGCATCCAGCGCGGTAATCATCTTCATCTACATCCTCACGATGCTCGCGCACCAGCGCTACCGCCGTTCCGCCGACTTCATCAGCGACGGATTCATCATGCCCGCGTACAAGTTCACGAACACCTTCGCCATCGTGTTCTTCGTATTCATCTACGTGACGCTGTTCCTCGCATCCGACACGATCGGCTCCGGCATCGCCGGACTCGTGTGGCTCGCCGTGTTCGGCGGCTACTGCCTGCTCCACGACCGCTTCCAGAATCGCGACCTCAAGGCCGCGCTCGGGAAGTAGGGGCCGCTGGTTTCGAGCCGGGCTGGTTACGGAGGTTCGGGGGCTTGGATTGTGCGATGATGGACGGTATGACAGCATCGCGGGAGGCCAAGGAGCCTAAGGAACAGCCGAACATCGTCGAATTCGCGGGGAAGCGGCGCGTGCCGCGGCTCGGCATGGGGACGATGGCGCTCGCCATCGAAGGGCGGCCCGACCGTGAGACCGCGATCGCGACGATTCACGCCGGACTGGACGCGGGCGTGCGGTACCTCGACACCGCATGGTCGTACTATCTGCCGTCCGCGCCGGGAGCGGACGGCACGGGGGTGCCGGGCGACTTCGGGTATGGCGAGATGCTCGTGCGCGACGCGCTCGCCACATGGGACGGGCCGCGCGACGAGGTGATCGTCGCCACGAAGACCGGGTATCGGCGGACGATCGAGGTGGATGGGCCCGCGGTACCCCCTCAGTCGGCTTCGCCGACAGCTCTCCCTGCCGGGGGGCGCAGCGAGGAAGGTCAGGCTTCTCGTCAGCATCTGCAGGCGGAGGGGAGTCGGTATGGGTGGATGGCGGATTCCCGGCCGGAGACGATGATCCGCGACGCGAAGGAATCCGCGCGGCATCTCGGCGTGGACGCGCTCGACCTGCTGTATTCGCACGGGCCGGACCCTGCCGTGCCCTACGAGGACCAGGTCGGCGCATTGAAGACGCTGCTCGACGAGGGCGTGATCCGCTATGCGGGCGTCTCCCGCGTGAACAACGAGCAGATCGACGTGGCGCGGCGGATTCTCGGTGACCGGCTCATCGCCGTGCAGAACCAGTTCTCGCCGTCGCACCCCGATCCGGAACACACGATGGAACATTGCGCTTCGCTCGGACTGGACTTCGTCTGCTGGTCGCCGCTCGGCGGATTCCTCGACCCGTTCGACAGCCACGCCTACGACCCGTTCCGCGCGGTCGCCGCGGCGCGCGGCGTCTCCTACCAGAGGGTCGTGCTCGCATGGGAGCTCACGTGCTACGGGCGGCTGTTCACCATCCCCAGCGCCCGCAACCCGCACGAGATCCGCGACTCCTTCGCTGCGATCGACCTGCACCTGACCGGCGAGGAGCTCGCGGCGCTCGGCTGACGCACTCAAGCCCCGAAAACAAGAAAAACGGCGCGAATTCGTCGATTACGAGCGGACAACCACTGCGCGTACCCCCATACGTCTGCTGTGACGTTGTGGGCCCGTAATGCTGTACCTCTTGACTGATTCGTGCCGTCTGGAATTATCGATTCGGTATGCGGCTGGGCCGCTGGCGGAGCCGCTCAGCTGTGAGCGCGGCTGGTGGCGGTGTACTGGAACGCGCCGTGCACGAGCGCGGCGGTGAAGTGCATGCCGCACATACCGGCCTCTTCCGCTTCATGTGTGCATCCTGCGATACTGCATAGGTTACGAGTCATCATGTTCCCCTTCCTTGGGCCTTCAGCTTCCGTGCCGTGGTGGCCGCCAGCCTCCGTGCCAACGTTTCAGTGTCCAATATACGCGTAGTCTGGTCCAAAATCTAGGAAAGCGGTTGATTGTGTAAGGTAGGTCACATTAAATTAGCTGGTTTGGGCGTGTTGCATGGGTTTGTCTGCTATTTCGAAGACCTTGGATGAGAGTCGGAGGGGCATGCGTTGCCGGGGGCTTGAGATATGTCGCCGTCGGTTCGACGGGGTGTGTCTCTGAGTGCTGAAGCGATGCCGCGGACATTGTCTGCGAGGGTAAATTGTTTATAGTGTGAGATATATTGATTGGGGAAATGGGCGATGCGCGCAAGGAAAGGATCAACGATGGGGTTTGAGGAAGAAGCGGTGGAGGAGCTGTACTCCAAGGTGTGGAGTCACCGGTCCGCGATGCAGCGCGAGCTCAACCGCGGCGCCCACGGCGAGGTCTTCGCACTCCGCCAGCTCGCCTTCCATGGGGAGATGACGCCGTCGAAACTGGCCGAGTCTCTGCGGGTCAGCTCCGGGCGTGTTTCGTCGGTGCTGTCGTCGCTGGAGAAGAAGGGATTCGTCACGCGCAAGCCCGACCCGGACGACCGTCGCGTGGTGCGGGTCGCGATCACCGATGCCGGGCGTGCGGAGATCGAGTGTGACATGGAGAAGATGCGTTCGGCCGTACGCTGGATCTTCTCGCAGATGGGGGAGCGGCGCACGCGCGAGTTCGTCGAACTGACGTGCGAATTCATGACGTACATGTCGATCTGCAACCCCGGCGGCCCGAGGCCTACGCCGGAAGAGGTGCGCAAGGCGTTCGAGGAGAGCGAGTAGGACGCCCCTCCATCCCCCCTCTCCGTTGCTCTGTCTTTCCGTTCGCTTCTATGCGTTGCGGCTACAGGGGACACGCCGTCGGGTTTGAAAATATCTTATAGTGTAAGTAATTTATGGGGCAAAGATAAATCAATCGGTGGTGGTACCGGTAACACCACCTCAGTCCGCTTCGCGGACAGCTCCCCCCCCCCTCAAGGGGGAGCAGAGTACGGGGTGGCGATTGCCTCCTTCGCTCGATGGCTGTCTTCTCCCTCCGGCGCTCGCACCACCTCCCTCGTCAGAGGGAGGCTGCGGGAGGGTGCGTCGGTCATCTCCCTCGTCAGAGGGGGCAGAAGGCATCGGGCCGGGCCATCGATTGTGTTGTCAGGCAGATAAGGGGAATCGCAACAGCATGTTTCGTATTATGAGATATCTATCCAAGGGGGAGGTCGGGCAGATGCTCGTCGCCCTCGTCACCATCGTGGGGCAGGTCTTCTTCGATCTGAAACTGCCCGACTACATGTCCGACATCACCACGCTCGTCGAGACGCCGGGCAGCGAGATGGCGGACATCTGGATCGCCGGCGGCAAGATGCTGCTCGTCTCGCTCGGCTCGGTCGCCTGCGCCGTCGTCACCGGCTTCATCGCCGCGCGCGTTGCCGCCAGCTTCGGCCAGCGCCTGCGCTCGCTCGAATTCGCGAAGGTCGAATCGTTCGGACCGGCGGAGATGAGCCGCTTCTCGACCGCGAGCCTCATCACCCGCTCCACCAACGACATCACGCAGATCCAGATGTTCATCACGATGGGCCTGCAGCTCATCGTCAAATCGCCGATCATGGCCGTGTGGGCCATCGCGAAGATCGCCGGCGACGGCTTTGAATGGACGCTCGCCACCGGCATCGCCGTGGTCGTCCTGCTCGTCGCCATCGTCGTCCTCATGGCGATGGTCATGCCGAAATTCAAGGCCATGCAGGCCCTCACCGACGACATCAACCTCGTCGCCCGCGAGAACCTCACCGGCCTCAGGGTCGTGCGCGCCTACAACGCCGAGGACTATCAGGAAGCCAAGTTCACCAAGGCGAACAAGAACCTCACCGACACGCAGCTGTTCACCAACCGCGCCATGGCCGTCATGATGCCGCTGATGAACACCGTGATGAACGGCCTCATGCTCGCCGTCTACTGGATCGGCGCCTACCTCATCGACGCCGCCGATCTCACCGACAAGCTCACCGTGTTCTCCAACATGGTCGTCTTCTCCAGCTACTCCGTGCAGGTCATCATGAGCTTCCTCCTGATGAGCATGGTGTTCGTGCTCTGGCCGCGCGCCGACGTGTCCGCGCAGCGCGTCATGGAGGTCCTCGACACCGATCCGCTCGTCAAGGACGGCGCGGACACTCCCGCCGACGTGACGCGCCTCGGCCACGACGCGCACGGCACCGTCGAATTCCGCGACGTCAGCTTCACCTACCCGGATTCGCGCGAGCCGATCCTCGAACACGTCACGTTCACGGCGAAACAAGGCCAGACGGTCGCGTTCATCGGTTCCACCGGTTCCGGCAAGTCGTCGCTCATCAACCTCGTCCCGCGGTTCTACGACGTGTCCGCCGGGCAGGTGCTCGTCGACGGCGTCGACGTGCGCGACTGGAACGTGACCGACCTGCGCGACCGCATCGGCTACGTGCCGCAGAAATCCGTGCTGTTCAAGGGCACCGTCGCGAGCAACGTCGCGTACGGTGACGACGCGCGCGCGGCGTACGGCGACGACGTGCGCGCGGCGGCCGGCGCCGCCGAACCACCCTCCGGCGCTACGCGCCACCTCCCGCCAGCGGGAGGCAGTGAGATGGGCGGTCGTTCTCTCCTGCCGGCGGGAGGCGGTGAGGAGCGGGATGGTGCGACCTCCGGCCCCCGCCGGCGGGGGCTGTCCGCGGAGCGGACTGGGGGTGGTCCCCGGAACCAGACCATCGATATGGCTCGCGTCAAGATCGCGGCGGACGTCGCGCAGGCCACGGAATTCGTCTCGCGCATGGACGGCGGCTTCGACGCGGCCATCGCGCAGGGCGGTTCCAACGTGTCCGGCGGACAGAAGCAGCGACTCTCCATCGCACGCGCCGTCTACCGCGATCCGGAGATCCTCATCTTCGACGACTCGTTCAGCGCGCTCGACTTCAAAACCGACCGCGAAGTGCGCGACGCGCTCGCGGAACACGCGAAAGGCGCGACCAAGCTGATCGTCGCGCAGCGCATCGGCACGATCATGAACGCGGACCGGATCGTCGTGCTCGACGACGGCAAGGTCGTGGGTCAAGGCACGCACAAGGAGCTGCTCCAGGACTGCGACGTGTACCGGCAGATCGCCGAATCCCAGTTGAGTCAGACCGAACTGACGGCGTAGGCGCAGGGCGGTTGTGAAGCCCCTCAGTCACCCCCCCTCAGTCGCGCGTGGCGCGAGGCGGAGGCCGGACTGAGGGGGACAGGGGATGTGGGATGCGCGGAGCGCACGCCGATTGGACTTTGTGAAAGGAATGGAATAATGCCAGGACCTATGGGACATGGCGGGCCGGGGCGCGGCGCCGTCGAGAAACCGCAGGATTTCGGCGAGGTGATGGGCAAGCTCGTGCGGTATTGCAGGAGCTACATCCCCGTCATCATCATCGCGCTCGTGCTGGGCGCGACCGGAACGATCTTCCAGATCGTCGGACCGGACAAACTCAAGGACATGACCAACGAGATCGTCAAGGGCCTGCCCGCGATGGTCCACGGCCGCCCGGTCATGGGCGCCGTCGACTTCGACGCGGTCTCGCGCATCGGATTCACGCTCGTCGCGCTGTACGTCGGGTACGCGGTGCTGAGCTACGTGCAGAGCTGGCTGATGGCGAACGTCACCCAGCGCACCGCCCAGCGCCTGCGCGAATCCATCAGCGAGAAGATCAACAAGCTGCCGCTCAGCTACTTCGACAAGGTCAGCTACGGCGACGTGCTGAGCCGCATCACCAACGACGTCGACGCGATCGGACAGACGCTCGGCCAGTCGCTCGGCTCGCTCATCACGTCCGTCACGCTGTTCGTCGGAGCGCTCGTCATGATGTTCTGGAACAACGTCATCATGACCCTGTGCGCGATCGGCGCGAGCCTCGTCGGCCTCATCCTGATGATGGCGATCATGAAGGCGTCGCAACGCTACTTCACCCGACAGCAGGTCGCGCTCGGCCAGGTCAACGGCCACGTCGAGGAGATGTACTCCGGCCACCTCATCGTCAAGGCGTACAACGGCGAAGCCGCCGCCATCCGCGACTTCGAAAAGTACAACGCGGACCTCTACGACTCCGGCTGGAAGTCGCAGTTCCTCTCCGGACTGATGATGCCGCTCATGCAGTTCATCGGCAACTTCGGCTACGTCGTCGTGTGCGTCGTCGGCGCGGCGCTCGCGATGAACGGCGACATCGAATTCGGCGTCATCGTCGCGTTCATGATGTACATCCGACTGTTCACGCAACCGCTCTCGCAGTTCGCGCAGGCGTTCCAGAACCTGCAACGCTGCGCCGCCGCATCCGAGCGCGTCTTCGGCTTCCTCGAGGAGCCGGAGATGACCGACGAAAGCGCGAAACCGGCGCTGCTCGGCGCTCGCGCCGACGCGCCGGCACGCGGCGACGTGACGTTCGACCACGTGCGTTTCGAATACGAACCCGGAAAGCCGATCATCAACGATTTCAGCGCGAACGTGACGGCCGGGCAGAAGGTCGCGATCGTCGGACCGACCGGCGCGGGAAAGACCACCATGGTCAACCTGCTCATGCGCTTCTACGACATCGCCGGCGGGCGGATCGCGATCGACGGCGTCGACACGGCGAGCGTGCCACGCTGGAACGTGCACGAACAGTTCTCGATGGTGCTGCAGGACACGTGGGTGTTCCACGGGACCGTGCGCGAGAACATCGCCTACGCGAAGCCGGGCGTGACCGACGAGCAGATCCGTGAGGCGTGCCGGGCGGTGGGGCTCGACCACTACATCATGTCGCTGCCCGACGGATACGACACCGTGCTCGACGAGAACACGTCGCTGTCCGCCGGGCAGAAGCAGCTCCTCACCATCGCACGCGCGATGGTGCAGGACGCGCCGATCCTGATCCTCGACGAGGCGACCTCGTCCGTGGACACGCGCACCGAGGAGCTCATCCAGAAGGCCATGGACGCGCTCACCGTGGGCCGCACGTCGTTCGTGATCGCGCACCGGCTCTCCACGATCCGCGACGCGGACATGATCCTCGTGATGAACCACGGCGACGTGATCGAACGCGGCACGCACGAGGAGCTGCTGGCGGCCGGCGGGTTCTACGCGGACCTGTACAACAGCCAGTTCGCGCCGGTGGCGTGAGGCGATTCGCGCGAATCGCCTCACGGGGCTGATGCGGGATGCGGCGGCGGTTTGGGATATCTCCGTTGGGGGTGCTTCCGTCGTATCTCCGTTGCGAGGGGTGGTTCGGTGCTGTTGCGGAAGCCTATCTGCGTTATGAGGGGTACCGAAGGTGAGGTGCATCGGGCATTTGCGGCGTGATGACGGTGATATTTGGTCGTCATCGGCGGTTTGGGTACCCCTCGTAGGCGAGAAACCACTGGGGGAGAGGACGGATGTACCCCTTGTAGGCAAGAAAGAACCCCCGGAGCCCAATCAAGGGCTTCGGGGGTTTTTGGGGCTTTCCCGTTGTCGGGGCGTCTCTCCCTCCGGCGCTTCGCGCCACCCACCTACCTCGTCAGAGGGAAGTGGTGACACGGAATCACGCGTAGATGTTGCGGGGGCGCATGTCCTCGGGGAGACCTTCGAGCAGGGTCTGCACGGAGCCCTCCTCGAACACGGAGCGGATGCCGGCGGCCAGCAGCGGCGCGACCGACAGGACCGTCATGTTCGGCAGGCGCTTCTCCTCCGGAACCGGCACCGTGTCCATCAGGACGATCTCGCGCGCGCCGCACTGCGACAGGCGCTCGACGGCCGGGCCGGACAGCAGGCCGTGCGTCGCGACCAGCGTGACCGAGCGTGCGCCGGCGCCGCGCAGGGCGTGCACCGCCTCGCAGATCGTGCCGGCCGTGTCGATCATGTCGTCGACGACCACGCAGTCACGGTCGACGACGTCGCCGATGATGCCGTGCGCGACGGCATGGTTCGGACGGGTGATGTCGCGCGTCTTGTGGATGAACGCGAGCGGCAGGTTGCCGAGCTTCGCGGCCCAACGCTCCGACACCTTGATGCGGCCCGCGTCCGGGGAGACGATCGTCGTGTTCTCGAGCGGCAGATGGTTGCGCACGTAGTCGATGAGCACCGGCGTGGCGGTCAGATGGTCGACCGGCGCGTTGAAGAAGCCCTGCTCCTGGGAGGCGTGCAGGTCGACCGTCATGATGCGGTCGGCGCCGGCCGTGCGGAACAGGTCGTAGACGAGACGCGCGGTGATCGGCTCGCGGCCCTGATGCTTCTTGTCCTGACGGGAGTAGCCCATGAACGGCGCGACCACGGTGATCGTGCGGGCGGAGGCGCGCTTCAGGGCGTCGATCATGATGAGCTGCTCCATGATCCACTTGTTGATCTTGCCGGAATGGCATTGCAGCACGAACACGTCGGCGCCGCGCACCGGTTCGGTGAACCGCACGTACATCTCGCCGTTCGCGAAATCGTAGGCGGTGGTCTCCAACACCTTCGTGCCCAGACATGCGGCGACCTGATCGGCCAGTTCGGGGTAGGCGCGGCCGGTGACCACCGCCATACGCTTGTCCGGAGTGCCTTCGAGCAGCGACGTCATGTTTCTCGTACCCGTCCTTTGTATGTCGTTTTCTCTTGCATCGTGCGCATGGCCGGGCCTGCGGATGGGCGGTGCGGCGGGCGCTCGATGGACCTCAGTCAAGTGTACTAGGGGATAGGAAGAAGGCGGGTTGCTTCGTGAGGCGGTTGGGTGGTCGCGAGCGGGGTCGCGGGGGTGGTTGCGGGTCAGCTGCGGAGACCGCGGCGGTTGCGGCGGTTGCGAGAGGTACGGGGGATATGGGGGATACGGGTGAACTGCAGGAGTGGCTGCGGGGAGGATATGGTGCGGAAACGAGAAGGAGGTCGTGGAACCGGTTGGGTTCCACGACCTCCATCGTCGACGGTCGGCGTGCGTGCTACCGGTCGGCGTGCGCGTTAGCGGCGTGCGCCGACCATCGCGGATCGCGCGTGACGGCCGACGTCACTGAACAACCGTTGACATCACTGGCGCGGCGGCAGCGGCAGGCTCGGACCGCCCTGCTGGCCGTACTGCTGCGGCTGCTGCGGTGCCGGCGCGGAAGGCACCGCGGGCGCGGCAGGGGCGCCGTAGCCGGGCTGTGCGCCGTATTGCGGTGCGGCGGGCGCGGCCGGTGCTGCGGGAGCCGCGCCGTACTGCGGCTGCTGGGCGTAGCCGGGCTGTGCGGCGGGAGCCGGTGCGGCCGGTGCGGCACCCGGAATCGGCGGGACCGCGGCGGACTGCGGACCGTTCGCCGCGAACTGCGCCTGGGCCGCGGCTGCCTGCGCCTGCGCGGCTGCGCGCACCTTGGCGGCCTGTTCCTTCGCCGCCTGCGCTGCGGCCAGCGCGGAGGCGGACGGCACGCCGGAGGACGGGTACTTCTTGAACCAGCGGCCGTTGCAGCCGGCCACATAGTCGACGACCTCCTGCGGCGTGGGCTGGACGGTGCCGCCCGCGAACAGCTTCCACACGCCCTGCATCGACATGATCACGGACGGGCCGAACGAGTTCGCCACGGCCTCGACCAGATACGCCCAGACGCCCATCACGAGGAAGTACCAGAGCGCGGGGCCGATGGTCATCGAGTCGCTGTCCTGCCTGATGGTGATGGTGCCGAACAGGATGCCGGCGATCAGCCAGAACGCCATGACGGCGACGGGCATCTTCCAGCTGTGGCCCCATCCCTTGAACGCCGGATCGTAGAGGTTTCGGGCGGAGGCGCGCAGCGCCACGTAGAACAGGAGCACGAGGATCACCAGGAACAGCACCCACAGCACCCAGGTTTTGCCCGACGTCCACTGATCCAGATCCTTCGAGAACAGGCTGATGCTCTCGGGCAGTTGTCCGGTGACCGACATCGTGACTGAGCCGAACGTCGCGACGGTGAACACCCAGAAGCCGAGCATGTTGATCATCAGCGGGAAGAGCAGAATCAATTGGCCGGTGTTCGTTGTGAACGTGGCGATGAGCAGCAGCACCAGGCCGATGACGAAGATGAGAATGATCTGCAGACTCACGACGTCGATGAACGAGCGGATGAAGCCGCGTGTGCGATGCGCCCACCGCCATGCGGCGGTGAACATGTTCGTGGAGTCCGGGGCGTACTGGGCCAGCATGTAACCGAAGCCGGAACCGATAAGCAGCAGCAGGAACGTCATCGCGAACGTGCGGAATGTGGCGCCGGAGAGGTATCCCTGCAGATCCTTGCCGGAGCCGAGCGGCATTCTGCCGATCGCGGCGATGATCGTCAGGACCGCGGCTCCGACGAGCGCCGTGATGAACGGGCTGATGATGCCGGCCCACTTGAACCGGATTGCGCCCTTTCGTGCCAGCATGTACGCGCCGAACGCCGCGCCGATGATGAGCGCGACGCCGGTGAGACCCAGATTCATGGAAATCGAAGCGTCGATGGCCTCATAATCGGAGCTGGCGGCCTGCGGTTTGACCGCTCCGGAAACGCCCGTTACCAGCGAGTACACGAGGAAGTAGAAGAAGTTGGAACCTTCGGCGTTGCCGATGTACCGGAACGGATTGGCATCGGAGCTTCCGAACATCGAGAAGAAGGACGATTCGGCTGAGGACGTCAGCTGCGTGAAGGCGATTGCCGGGAAGATGGAGATCGCGATCGCGGCGAGCAGGCCGAAACCGGCGGACGCGAAGATCGCCTGGATGTTGCGCGGGCTGACCATCTCCTTGACCAACGGGTCGGCGGTGATCGGCTGGACGTTGATCGGGGTGGCGCCGGACGGCGTGCCGTTCACGCCGGGGGCGGCCATCGGCTGCGACGGGGCGGCGCCGGCGGACGGCGAGAACTGTCGGGCCGACGGCGTGGCCTGCGGCATCTGCACGCCGGGCGCCGGGGCGGCGCCGCGCTGGCCGATGACGGTCGCGTCATAGGACGGTTGATTGGACTGGGCGGACTGAGTCGCGGCCGGTCGCGGGGCCTGACCCGGCTGCGCCGCGCTGGCGGCGGCGATCGCCTGGCCGCACGCGGGGCAGAATTTCGCCCCTTCGCGCACGCCCGCTCCGCAATGAGGACAGAACATGAGAATCCCTTCTTTCTGCTCGGCTTCTCTGGTCGATAGTCCTTTATTCTAGTGATGTTTGCAGGACGTGGGGAAGATGCCCGGTCCGTGGGCGGTTCGGGGGAGCGCGGAACGGTGCGGCGGGCGTGCGGGAGGCGGGTGCGCGGCGGCGCGTGAAGCCGGGCGTGCGGCCGGCGTGCGGCCGGCGTGCGGCGCGTCACGCTGTCGCGGCTCGGCGTTATCTTTGTGAGGTTGCTTTGTTGGGGTCATAGGCGTGTTCGGCATATCGTCGCGCGCGCATGCGACCCGGATGATGCAGCACGCATACACACTCCTGCCACGGAAGGTCCGTGGCCACATAGTCCGAAGGAGGTGGGTGATGTCTGCGCATAAGTACGAACTGATGTTCATCGCCGATCCTGAGCTGAACGAGCGTGATCTCAAGAAGCTGACCGAGCAGTACCTCGAGCTGGTCACCAAGGAAGGCGGTTCCGTCGATGAGCCCGATTTCTGGGGCCGTCGCAAGCTCGCCTACGAGATCAACGGCAAGACCGAAGGCAACTACGTCGTGGTGACCTACACCGCCGAGCCCGCTACCAGCGATGAGCTCGACCGTGTCCTCAACCTCAACGAATCCGTGATCCGTACGAAGATCCTTCGTAAGGACGTCAAGTAAGCGTTTGAAGTCGATCGGCTCCCGCGGCGGAACCTCGTCGCGTGGGGCGGACGCAAGCAAGTGTCGAAAGTGTCGAAACGCCGAAGCGCCGTACAGGCGCTGACGTAGGAAGGCGGCCATCATGGCAGGCGAAACCACGATCACCATCGTCGGCAACCTCACCGCGGACCCGGAACTGCGCACCATCGGTTCCGGCGCCACCGTGGCGAGCTTCACCATCGCGTCGACGCCGCGCACGTACAACCGCCAGTCCGGCCAGTTCGAGGACGGACAGGCGCTGTTCATGCGTTGCTCCGCATGGCGTGACCTCGCGCAGCACTGCGCGCAGTCCCTGCACAAGGGCATGCGCGTGATCGCGCAGGGTCGCCTCCAGCAGCGTTCCTACCAGGCGAACGACGGATCCAACCGCACCGTCGTCGAGATGACGGTCGACGAGATCGGCCCGTCGCTGCGCTACGCCACCGCCGAAGTGACCCGCCAGTCGTCCGGCAACGGCGGCTTCGCCGGCCGCAATCAGGGCGGCTACGGCGGCAACGGCGGCGGTAACGGCTACGGCCAGAACGGCGGCGGTTACGGCCAGAACGGCGGTAACGGCGGTTATGGCAACGGCGGCAATGGCGGCGGCTACTCTGGCGGCAACGGCTACCAGGGCGGCGGCTCCAGCTTCGGCGGCGGCCAGTCCGGCGCGCCGGCGGGCGGACAGCAGCCTGCCGCGGATCCGTGGAGCAGCGGCTCCGACTCGGGCAACAGCTTCTCCACGTTCGGCGGCTCCTCCGATTTCGGCGGCGGCTCCGACGACGATCCGGAGTTCTGAGTCCCGTCCGGGCGCATTCCCGCTCATCGACGCATCAATCGACACATAACGTAACGACGCACACGGTCTGCACGACCGCATGATCCGCGCGATGCGGGACGACGTCAGCGAACGTCGCCGGCATCGCGCCAAGCGAAACACATCACATCGTAAACAAGGAGAACATCATGTCCCGCAAGAGGCCGCAACCGCCGGTCAAGCCGTTCAAGAAGAAGCCGAACCCGCTGAAGGCGGCGAAGGTCACCGAGATCGATTACAAGGACGTCGCGCTGCTGCGCAAGTTCATCTCCGATCGCGGCAAGATCCGTTCCCGTCGCATCACCGGCGTGACCGTGCAGGAGCAGCGCAAGATCTCCAAGGCGATCAAGAACGCCCGCGAGATGGCCCTGCTGCCGTACGCCACTTCCGGCCGCTGAGTTCTAGGAGGCATCTGAAATGGCTGAAACCAAGGTTATTCTCACCCAGACCGTCGCGAACCTCGGCCACTCCGGTGACGTCGTCACCGTCAAGGCCGGCTACGCCCGCAACTACCTGCTCCCGCAGAAGCTCGCCTTCGCGTGGAACAAGGGCGCCGAAGCCCAGATCGTCGCCATGAAGCGCGCCCGTCTGGCCCAGGCCGTCGCCACCCGTGAAGACGCCGTCGCCGCCAAGGAGGCCATCGAGGGTTCCGCCGTCGAGATCGCCGCCAAGGTGTCCGAGTCCGGCAAGCTGTTCGGTGGCATCTCCAAGGAAGCCATCGCCATGGCGCTGCTCGACAAGGCCCCGGTCGACCCGAAGGCCATCACCGTCGAGACCATCAAGACCACCGGCGAATTCCCGGCCACGGTCCAGCTCCACCCGGAGATCTCCGCGAACTTCTTCGTGAAGGTCGTCGCCGAGTGACGATTCCGGCGGTGACCATCGAGTGAGTACCGATGGCCGCCACCGGGCCCCATCAGACTGACTTGATCTGATTGAAGTCAGTGAAGTCATTGAAGTCTGAGCTTAAGCACTGAGAACCCCGTGCCGTGCGTGACTGTTGTTCACGCGGCGGCGCGGGGTTTTCGTTTCGTATGTGCGGGTGTTGCGGGGTTGCCGGGCGGGGCCATTGTGGGGTTGCGATGCTGTGGGGTTGCGATGCTGTGGGGTTGCGATGCTGCGCTTGCGCGGGTTTGCGTCGGTTCCGTGCCAAGGATGGCGCGATGACGATGAGTGGGGCGGCCTTGGCGTCGGTTCCGTGCCACGGATGGCACGGAAATGATTCTCCGGCGGGGTTTTGCGTCGGCGTTGTGCCAAGGTTGGCGCGGTGGACACGTGTGGGGTGGCTGTTGCGTCGGTCCCGTGCCAGTGGTGGCGTGGATGCGACGCTGGAAGGGCCGATTGCGACTGCGGCGTGCCAAGGTTGGTGCGGATGCGACGGTTTGGGAGGCGCTGGTGCGACCGCTCGGGTATGGCATCAGCCATTTATGTGACGATTATGTGAAGAGCGGTTTGCGGGGCGGCTTAGGAGGGGTGGTCAAGGTGTGCGGGCGCCGAATCCGTGATTTCAAGAACGTTGGAATTTCGGGCGACACGCCGAGGGTTGCGTCAGAAGCAAACACGAGTATATTTATCACTCGTTGCAAGGAACACTTCAACAACTAACCAACGCCCCTGTAGCTCAGTTGGTTAGAGCAGCTGACTCTTAATCAGCGTGTCCAGGGTTCGAATCCCTGCGGGGGCACAAGCAAGACCGGAATCGAAAGATTCCGGTCTTTTTGTTTTTCCGACCACCCTCAGTCGGACTTCGTCCGACAGCTCCCGCCAGCGGGAGCGAAACATGGGGTTGGCATGCGTGCTTGTCTTGCCCGCCCTCAGTCGGGTCTGTCCGACAGCTCCCGCCGGCGGGAGCGGAAATATATCGCGTCCGTGGGCGGCGTGGGGCGACGGTGGAGCCAACCAGTTCAGCCCTCGGCGTATGCTTGGCTCGTTTGTTTGTCTCCCGCCTTTCGGGCGGCCGCATCATCAATCCAGACAAGAACAAGAAGAAAAGAAGAAGCAGTGGAATACTCCCTCTTTACCAAGCTGGCCGCCGAGTTCTTCGGCACCGCCATCCTGATGATCTTCGGCAACGGCTCCGTCGCCAACGTCGAGCTCAAGAACACGAAGGGCCACCACGCCGGCTGGCTCAACATCGCCATGGGCTACGGCTTCGGCGTCATGTTCCCGGTGCTCATGTTCGGCGCGGTCTCCGGCGCCCACATCAACCCGGCCATGACCCTCGCGCAGGCCATCAACGGCATGTTCCCGTGGGACGAGGTGCTGCCGTACATCATCGCGCAGCTGCTCGGCGCCGCGCTCGGCCAGTTCATCGTGTACCTCACGTACTACCCGCACTACAAGGACACCGATGACGCCGAGGCCATCCTCGCCACGTTCTGCACCACCGACGCGGACAACAAGAAGCTCAACTACTTCCTCAACGAGATGTTCGGCACGCTCGTGCTCGTCTTCGGCGCGCTGTGCTGCCTGATGGACCCGTGGGGCGAGAAGGATCCGGCCGCCGCCGCGATCGTCGTCGGCTTCATCGTGTGGGGCCTTGTCACCTCCATGGGCGGCCCGACCGGCCCCGGCCTGAACCCGGCCCGCGACCTCATGCCGCGCGTCCTGCACGCCATCCTGCCGATCCCGTCCAAGGGCACGTCCCGCTGGAACGAGGCGTGGATTCCGGTCGTCGCCCCGATCGTGGGCGCGATCGTCGGCGCCTGGCTGTTCAAGGCGTTCTTCGCGTGACGAACAGCCCGGTGGGCTGTTCGTGGCAGTGGGCGGCGAAACGTCGCGAACACTGCATGGACAGGGCGTGATATGTAGTCGCGCATAATGAGAAACCGGCCCGTCGGCCCTGTGTATTGCGGGGCGACGGGCCGGTTTCGTTATATGGTTTTTGCTTCGGTCCGCCTTCGGCGGGCGACTCCTTTTGAAGGGGATTGGGGACGCTGCTGAAGTTACGTTCCAGCTATCTCTCCCCCAGTCAGCCTGCGGCTGACAGCCCGTCCTGCAGTTACGGACGGCCTTCGGCCGACCTCATATCGGCTCGCCTGTCGGCTCGCACATCGCCTGCAAACGCCTCTGGCGTTTGCTTGACGGCGATGTCCCGTCAGAGGGGGCCAAGGGGGCGGAATCAGTGCTCCAGGAAGATCTGGGGGGCCTTGGCGAAGTTGTTGGCGCAGTGCTCGCCGCAGAAGTAGTAGGTCTTGCCCTCGTACTCGCGGGTGATCGCGTCCGCGTTCACCGCGACCGTCATGCCGCACACCGGATCGGTGGCGGTCTCGCCCTCGGCGGGGGCGGCGTGGTGCATGGCCATGTGGTCGTGGTGCATGTGGTTCATTTCCATGGTGTTCTCCTTCGTTGTGGTTGATGGGGAAGTGCTGGTGGTGAGGGAGATGCGTTCGTCGATGATGACGCGGGGGATGAGGTCGGCGGTGCTGTGGTCGACGCTGCCGGTGCTGGTGCCGGTACTGGCACCAGCACCGGACACCCTCTCAGTCGGCTTCGCCGACAGCTCCCCCTCGGAGGGGGAGCAGGAAGAAACCGCCGACGGCTGGATGGAGGAGCCTGACGGCTCTCCTGTTCGGGAGGTGCTGGCTTCGGGGGCGATGCGTGTCTCCTTGACTGACTTCGCCGCCGATGCCTTCGTTCGGTCGGCTGTGGGGCGGGGGGAGCGGGCGCCGGAGGCCGTCGCCGTCACGACATTGTCGCTGAGGGTGATGCGGTTGAGGCGGTTGGCGTTGAGGACCAGACAGACGGAGCTCAGGGCCATCGCGAGACCGGCGATCATCGGGCTCAGCAGCCATCCGGTGAGCGGGTAGAGTACGCCTGCCGCGATCGGGATGCCGATCACGTTGTAGCCGAACGCCCATCCGAGGTTCTGCCGGATGTTGCGCATCGTCGCCTGCGACAGGTTGATTGTACGGATCACGCCGCGCAGGTCGCCGCTCATCAGCGTCACGTCCGCGGACTGCATCGCCACGTCTGTGCCGGTGCCGATCGCGAATCCCAGATCCGCCTGCGTGAGCGCGGGCGCGTCGTTGATGCCATCGCCGACCATCGCGATCAGACCCTCATGCGGCTCATGCTGCAATCGTTCGATCCAGTACGCCTTCCCGTCGGGCCTGACCTGCGCGATCACCGTGTCGATGCCGACCTCGCGCGCGATGCCGGCCGCCACCTCGGCCTTGTCGCCGGACAGCATGACCGTGCGGATGCCGGCCGCGCGCAACGCGGCCACCGCCTCCTTCGAACCGGGCTTGACCGTATCACGCTCATAGCTGGGGCGGCTCCAATCCGCGGAATCCGCGTCGGCCACGCCGCGCGTGATCGTGCCGGTCTTGTCGAACACGACCGTGCCGATCTCGCGTGCCCGTTCCAGCGCCTTCGCGCTGGTCACGAGCACGCCGTTCGTCGCGCCCACGCCGGTCGCCGCCGTGACCGACAGCGGCGTCGCGAGTCCCAGCGCGCACGGGCATGCGATGATGAGCACGCTCACCGCCGTGACCAGCGCGTGCGCGAGCTTCGGATCCGGACCGAGCGCCAGCCAGATCGCGAACGTCCACACGGCGATGATGAACACGGCCGGCACGAACACGCGGGCGATGCGGTCGGCGAGACGCTGCACCGGCGCCTTCGTCGCCTGGGCGCGTGCCACCATCGCGACGATCTGCGAGAGCACGGTGTCGCCGCCGGTCTGCGTGACGCGCATGAGCAGGTTGCCGCGCAGCACCACGGTCGCGCCGGTGAGCGTGGACGGGCGGGCGGGAGTGGGCCCCTCGGAAGCCGTGGTATCGCCATCGCCGTCGGCGAATGTGTACGGTTCGGAGGGTGTTGTGCGGGGTTCGGAGTCGAATGTGTATGGTTCGGCACCCAACGTGTAGGAATCCGGACCAGACGTGTAGTCGTTTTCGGCGAACGTGTGGGGTGCGGTCGTGAAGACCGGGGTCTTGCGCACCGGACGGGACTCGCCGGTGATCATCGACTCGTCCACCTCGGCCTCGCCCGCGACGACCACGCCATCGGCCGGAATGCGTTCTCCCGCCTTGATTACGAGCAGGTCTCCGGGCTTCACCTCATCGATATCGACGTCGTGGAAGGCGCTTGGATTGAGCCAGCGTTCGCCCGTCCGCGAAGCGGTCTTCACGACAGGGGCGTGCAGGTTCGTATCGGAATGCTGCACGTTGCCCTCGGAATCGTGCACGTTCGCCCCGGAACCATGCACATTGCCGTCCGAACCATGCACAACACCTTCGGAATCATGCACGTTCGCCCCGGCCACGGGTTCCCCGGCTCCTGAAACCTGCGCAGCGGCCTTCTCAACCTTTTCAAGCTTGTGTGCGACGCGCGGGCGCAGCTTGATAAGACTCTGCACCGCCTTGCCGGTGCCCTCGCGCGCCTTCGTCTCCAGCAGGCGGCCGACGAGCACGAGCGTGATGACCACGCCCACCGACTCGAAATACGGTTCGCGCGAGCCCTCGGGCAGCAGCCATGGCGCGATGCACACGAGCAGGCTGTACAGGTAGGCGGCGCCCGTGCCCAGCGAGACGAGCGAGTTCATATCCGGCGCGCGATGGCGCAGCGCGGGGAACCCGACCTGATGGATCGGCGCGCCGCAGTAGAACATGACCGGCGTGATGAGGATCGCCTGCCACCACGGGTTCGTGAGCCAGTCCGGCAGCAGCATGTGGTTCGCCATGTGGATCATCATCACCGCGAACACCGGGAGCGTCAGCACCGTGCCGATCGCGACCAGCTTGGTGAGGTTGCGGATCTCGCTCCGCCGTTCCTCGGCTTCGCGTGCCTCGTTCGCCGCGTAATCCGTCGCGGAGGCGTCCGACGGCGTATCGGCGCTGCCGAGGGACGGTGTGCCTGCCATACCATGATGCGCCGTGCGCCCGGCCACGTCGGCGGCGGGCGCACCCGTGGACCCGGCTCCCGCTCCATCCGTTTCGACGGCACTTGCCGCTTCGCCGGCGCCCGTCCCGTCGCCCTCGACGCGCAGCAGGCCGTGCACCATGTTCATGCCGCAGGCGAACGGGTAGTCGCCGGCCGGCAGTGCGGGCAACCGCACCTCGGTGGCCGTGTTGCCGGGCAGCATCGCGTCGAGCCCCAAGTCGCCGAACACCACGTGCGACGTGCATTCTCCGGTCTCCTGCCGGTCGAAGTTCAGCGTGATCGGCACGCCGGCGCGCATCGTCACCACATCGGGGGAGTAGCCGCCCTTCACGGTGATGGTGGCGCGCTGGACGCCTTCGTGCAGTTCGCCGGCCACGCCCTTGCGCTCGCCGAAGAAGAACCGCAGGATGAGCCACGTCGCGAGCGCCGCGACGACCAGTGCGGCGACGCACGTGAAGATGTTCAGTTCCATGTCCGCTCCTCGTTCTCGTCTCAGTCCATCGTATACCGCCTCACAGTGTATACCCAATACCCCTATGGGGTATATACTGGATGGTGTTTTCCGCACGGCGAACGGCACGGGGCCAACGGCCGGCCCGTTGCGGAAACGGCGGAAACGGTGGAACGACGGAACTGCGGAATGATGATGCGGCGACGAAAGGAGACTCGCGATGCACGGCTACGGCTACGACAAGACGAAGGTGCTGGCGCGGTTGCGGCGCATCGAGGGGCAGGTGCGCGCCATCGAGCAGATGGTGGACGACGACAAGTACTGCATCGACGTGCTCACGCAGATCTCCGCCGCGAATTCGGCGCTCAAATCCGTGGCGCTGTTGCTGCTCGACGACCATCTCAACCATTGCGTGCGGCAGGCGTCGGCCGAAGGCGGCGACGTGGCCGACGAGAAGCTCGCCGAGGCGTCCGCCGCCATCGCGCGCCTCGTGCGCTCGTGACGGTGCGTGTGTGCGGTCGTGACGGTGCGTGCGCCCGGCCTGCGGCGGTGCGCACGCCCGCGTCCCGTGACGAGGGCGCGCCGTACCCTATGGAATATGAGTGATTCAGGATTCCGCGCCACCGGCCCCGCCGACCTGCACAACGAGCCCATCGACTTCGCCGCACTCGACCCGCGCGAGCAGCTCCGCGCCCTGCTGCGCGAGCGCGTCGCCGGCAAGCCGTTCTCCGAACTGTACGCGGTGACGCTCGACCATCACGGTGCGGCCGTGATGGGCCACGTCCTGCTCGACACGTTGGAGGACGCCGGCTATTCCGTCGACGATTACGACGCTGTCGGCGCGCTGACCGCCGCCTCCGTGCCGCTCGTCGGCTCGATGATCCAGGCCGCCGCCTCCCGCGGCGAGAACCTCGACGGATTCGTCATGGACTTCGTGTTCCCGTCGATTAAGGGACCGTCGATCAAGGGCAAGCGCGTGCTGCTGCTCGACGCGTGGCTGTCCGAGAAATCCTACGTGCAGACCAGTTCACTCGTCACGCTGCGCAACGGCAACGAGCTGAGCCTCGACTTCTCGATCGTCGAGCACGAGGGCGCGAGCGTCGTGGCCGTCGCCTCGCTGGTCGGCGGCGTCGGCAAGGGCGCGGACGAGCATGAGATCACCGTCATCAGCCCGGTCGACGGCGCTCGGCACGAGGTGCCGTTCATCCAGGTGTTCCACGAGTCCGATTTGGCGGAGTAGACGAAACCAGATATGCATCCTCGTAATCCTATTGATGTGGAAGGCGAGCGGTCCGGGGAGCCGGTGTTCCGCGAGGTGGGCGTCGGGCCGTGGACCGAGGCGCATCCCGGCGAGCCGCGGCCGGACGATCCGTCGTCGCCGTTGTACGCCGACCGCCTCCGCTACGACCCGGAACTGCTCGACCGGGGCGATCGGCGCAACGTGCTCGACCGCTACCGGTACTGGACGGTCGCCGCGATCAAGGCGGATCTGGACGCGCGCGGACGCCACGATTTCGAGGTCGCCATCGAGAACTGGACGCACGACTTCAACATCGGCTCGATGGTGCGCACCGCCAACGCGTTCCAGGCGCGGCGCGTGCACATCGTCGGCCCGCACAAGTGGAACCGCAACGGCGCGCTGATGACCGAACTGTACCAGCACATGGAGCATCACGCGTCGATCGCGGCGATGGTGCGCTGCTGGCGCATGCGCATCGCCGGCGAGATCGCGGCCGAGCGGGCGCGCGCCGGTGCGGCCGCGTTCCACGCGCACGAGGCCGCCGCCCGCGCGACGGCCGCCGTGCGCGGAACGTCGGTCGCGGCGGACGGCGCCGTGGCGCGTCAGGCCGCCGTGCGCGCCGCGCAGGCGCCGTTCCTCGCGGAACTCGACGCCGCCGAGACGCGCATACGCGAGCTGGAGGCGGCGCGCGTCGTCGCGATGGACATCGTGCCCGGCGCCGTGCCGATGGAGCGGTACGCGTTCCCGAAACGCTGCCTGCTGCTGTTCGGCGCGGAAGGTCCGGGACTGACCGAGACCGCGCTCGACCTCGCCGACGACGTCGTGTACATCTCGCAGTTCGGTTCGGTGCGGTCGATCAACGCGGGCGCGGCGGCGGCCGTCGCCATGCACAGCTGGATCGCGCAGCACGCGGTTTGTGCCCCGCGCGCATGACGGGTAAAGTGCGTGGTGGGGGAACGTGAGACGGCGAAGTCGACGTTGTTGATTTTGACGGTTGCAACGATTCCCGTCAGGAGATGAACGCAGGAGTTCCTGCAGGAAGAACGAGAATCATGATGAAGCAATCGAAGCGATCATGGCGTATCGGCATCGCGGTGCTCGCCGCCGCGGCGACACTGGGCATCGGCGCGCCCGCCGCATGGGCGGCCGACGGCGACGCGGCCCTCACACCGGCGCCGGCGGCGTCCACGACGCTCGCGGACACGCCCGTGCCGCTGGCCGACCAGGTGGACGGCTGGCAGGCGAAGCTCGACGCCGCCAACGATGGCGACACGGTCACGCTGAGCGGCACCATCGCCGACAGCCTGGTCGTCAGGAAGAAGATCACCATCACGGCCGCGGAAGGCACCGTGTTCACCGGCAGCCTGCGCATCAACGCCTCCGGCGTGACCGTGAAGGGCGTGACGTTCACGCTCGACCCGGCCACCAGCACGAACGCGCAGAACGTGATCGTCAGCAACAAGGCGACCGGCGTGACCATCACCGGCAACACGTTCGTCATCGCCGCGGGCGACCCGGCGACCGGCGCCTCGCAGAACAAGGACTGGCAGCCCAGCTCCGTGTGGCTTGAGGGCGGCGCGAACGGCACCGTCATCAGCGGCAACACGTTCAAGCTCGGGCAGGTCGTCAACAACTCGGCCGTCGGCGTGAACATCATCGGCAACGGCACGAACCCGATCAGCGGAACGAAGATCGAGAACAACACCGTCACCGCCGGCCCGATCTCCGGCGCCGGCACGTCCGGATCGATGATGTTCGTCGTCGGCAACGGCAACACCGCGGCCGGCTCCTACGGCATCACCGACACCACCATCAGCGGCAACACGGTGACGAACGCCACCGGCCTCGCCGCCGACAAGTCGAGGACGTACGGCATCGCCGTCACCGCCACGAAGAACACCACCGTCAGCGGCAACACGATCGAAGGCTATGCGGCCGTCTCCTACAGCGTGTGGCCGAGCCAGGGCCCGAACGTCGGCCTGACCGTCAGCGGCAACACGCTCGACTCCTTCGCCGGCGTGCTGCTCGGCAACTACGTGACGCAGGGCGGCGCGACCATCAAGGACAACACGTTCGGCGAGAACACGCAGTACCCGTACAACGGCGGCAGCGTCCTCGTCGCCGACCAGGACGGCAAGAACTACGCGTCCGTCGCCGCCGCGCTCGCCGCGGGCGCCACCAAGGTCACGCTGCTGCAGAACGTCGCCGAGGACGTGACGATCCCCGCCGGCAAGACCGTCACCATCGACCTCAACGGCTACACGCTCACCAACAAGACCGCCGACACGATCGTCAACAACGGCACGCTCACCGTCACCGACTCCAGCGCCAAGAAGACCGGCGTCGTCGACAACGTGACGCACGGCAAGGCCGCGGTCAAGAACACGATCGGCGCGACCGCCACGCTCGACGGCGGCACGTTCCGCCGCTCCCAGGAGGCCGGCTCCGACCCGAAGAACAACGGCGGCAACTCGTTCTACACGCTGCAGAACATGGGCGCGATGACCATCAACGACGGCGTCACCGTCGAATCCAAGCTCGCCGACGGCACCCCGTCCAAGTTCTCCAGCGTCATCGCCAACGGCTTCCGCAACGGCATCAAGGACAACCCGGACGAGAAGACCGCCGAACTCACCATCAACGGCGGCACCATCACCGGCGGCCTGTACATCAAGAACGACGAATACGGCAAGCTGACCGTCAACGGCGGCACCATCACCGGCACGTCGGCGGCCGTGCTCAACTACGGCACCGCCGAGATCGCCGGCGGCACGCTCACCGCGACGAACGACGACGCGCGCATCGTATGGAACATCCGCGTCGACAAGTCGGCCACCAGCGCGCCCGGCACGCTCACCGTCAGCGGCGGCACCATCACCGCGACCGGCGAGCAGACCGCGATCTACCAGGACCAGAGCCGGGGCACCGGCGCGATCGCCATCAACGGCGGCACCGTGCAGGGCCCGATCGCCCAATCCGACGCCAAGGCGGACGCGGCCGACGCCGGATTCTCCATCAGCGGCGGCACGTTCACCATCAAGCCGAACGCCGGCTACCTCGCCGACGGCTACGAGGTGATCGAGAACGCCGACGGCACGTTCGGCGTGAAGAAGACCACCCCGGAGCAGCCGGGCAAGCCGGAAAGCAAGCCGGAGGCGACCAAGCCCGCCACCAAGCCGGCGAACAAGCTGTCCGCCACCGGCTCCAGCGTCCTGCAGGTCGCCGCCGCGGCGATCGCGCTGATCGCCGTCGCCGGCGGCATGGTCGCCGTTTCGCGCAGGCGTCGCTGAACGCGACGGCGCGCCGGAACGCGGATAGCGCGACGGTGCGCCGGAACATGACCGGACGATAGCCGTCCGACGGTCCGGCGATCGTCCGGCGACGGTCAAGCGATCGTCCGGCGATCGTCCGGCGACAGTGGGGGCCCGGTGCCATCGAACGCATGGCACCGGGCCCCCGCGTGTCATAAATTGCTCGTATAGTTAGGCGCATGCCTACATTCACACGCGAAGAAATCGTGCATTTGGGCGATCTGGCCCGAATCGCGCTCACCGATGAGGAGATCACCCGTCTGCAGGGCGAGCTGAACGTCATCGCCGATTCCATCAACAAGGTCCAGGAGGTCGCCTCCGACGACGTCGAACCGACCGCCAACCCGGTCCCGCTCGAGGCGTACCTGCGCCCGGACGTGCCGGTCACGCCGCTGACGCAGGCCGAGGCGCTCGCCGGCGGCCCGAAGACCGAGGCCGGCATGTTCGTCGCGCCGCGCATCCTGGGAAGCGAGGAGTGAGCCGATATGACCGAAGCAACCAACGAACTCGTCAAGCTGTCCGCCGCCGAGATGGGCGCGGCCATCAAGAAGGGCGACGTCTCCAGCCGTGAACTGGTCGACGCGCACCTCGCCGTGATCGAGGCCGCCGAGCCGAGCATCAAGGCGTTCCTCAAGGTCTCCGGCGACGTGGCCCGCGAGCAGGCCGACGCCTTCGACGCGAAGTCCGCGGACGAGAAGGCCGCCCTGCCGCAGCTGGCCGGCGTGCCGATCGCCATCAAGGACATGATCGTCACCAAGGGCATCGAGACGACCGCCGCCTCGAAGATCCTCGAAGGCTGGATTCCGCCGTACGACGCGACCGTGATCGAGAAGCTCAAGGCCGCCGGCATGCCGATCCTCGGCAAGACCAACCTGGACGAGTTCGCGCAGGGCTCCTCCACCGAGCACTCCGCCTACCAGACCACCCACAACCCGTGGGACACCGACCGCGTGCCCGGCGGCTCCGGCGGCGGCTCCGCCTCCGCGGTGGCCGCGTTCGAGGCCCCGCTCGCCCTCGGCACCGACACCGGCGGCTCCATCCGCCAGCCGGGTGCCCTGACCGGCACCGTCGGCGTGAAGCCGACCTACGGCGGCGTCTCCCGCTTCGGCGCGATCGCCATGGCCTCCTCGCTCGACCAGATCGGCCCGGTCTCCCGTACCGTGCTCGACTCCGCGCTGCTGCAGGAGATCATCGGCGGCAATGACCGCCGCGACTCCACCTCCATCCCGGAGGGCCCGCGTCCGATGGTCGCCGCCGCGCGCGAAGGCGCGAAGCGCGACCTGAAGGGCGTGAAGGTCGGCCTCATCAAGGAGCTCAGCGGCGACGGCTTCCAGGCCGGCGTCTCGGCCCGCTTCAACGAGGCCGTCGACAAGCTCAAGGAGATGGGCGCCGAGGTCGTCGAGGTCTCCTGCCCGCGCCTCGAATACGCGCTCGGCGCGTACTACATCATCATGCCGTCCGAGGTCAGCTCCAACCTGGCCCGCTACGACGGCATGCGCTACGGCCTGCGCGTCATGCCGCCGGCCGGCGTGCCGCAGACCGCCGCCAACATGATGGCCTACACGCGTGAGGCCGGATTCGGCGACGAGGTCAAGCGCCGCATCATCCTCGGCACCTACGCGCTGTCCGCCGGCTACTACGACGCCTGGTACGGCTCCGCGCAGAAGGTGCGCACGCTCATCATCGAGGACTTCAAGAAGGCGTTCGAGCAGGTCGACGTGCTCGTCTGCCCGACCAGCCCGACCACCGCGTTCAAGCTCGGCGAGAAGACGTCCGACCCGCTGGCCATGTACATGAACGACATCGCGACCATCCCGGCGAACCTCGCCGGCGTGCCCGCCATGTCGATCCCGGCCGGCCTGTCCGACGACGGCCTGCCGGTCGGCTTCCAGTTCATCGCGCCGCAGCAGCGCGACGAGGTCATGTACAAGCCCGCCGCCGCGCTCGAAGCCGCGCTCGAAGAGGACTGGAACGGCCCGATCTGGAAGGACCTCAAGGCCCCGTGGCTCGACGGTCTCGCCGGTTCCGCCAAGTGAGTGACATCGGAAGGATTACAAGGACAACATCATGGCTGAAAAACTGATGAAGTACGCCGATGCCACCAAGAAGTACGATGTGGTGTTCGGCCTTGAGACGCACGTCGAGCTGTGCACGACGACCAAGCTGTTCTGCCCGGCCGAAGTGAGCTTCGGCGGCGAGCCGAACACGCAGCTCACCCCGGTGAGCCTCGGCCTGCCCGGCTCGCTGCCGGTCGTCAACAAGACGGCCGTCGACTACGCGATCAAGCTGGGTCTCGCCCTGCACTGCGAGATCGCCGAGTGGAGCCAGTTCGCCCGCAAGAACTACTTCTACCCGGACATGCCGCGCGACTACCAGATCTCCCAGTACGACAAGCCGACCAACGGCAACGGCTACCTGGACGTCGAACTGGAGGACGGCACCGTCTTCCGCGTGCCGATCGAGCGCGCCCACATCGAGGACGACGCCGGCAAGAACACCCACGTGGGCGGCGCCGACGGCCGCATCGAAGGCGCCGACCACTCGCTGGTCGACTACAACCGCGCCGGCGTGCCGCTCATCGAGATCGTGACCAAGCCGATCGAGGGCGCGGGCGACCGCGCTCCGGAGATCGCCGGCGCGTACATGCGCGCCATCCGCGACATCGTGCGCGCGCTGGGCATCTCCCACGCCCGCATGGAGCAGGGCAACATGCGCGCCGACGTGAACGTGTCGCTGCGCCCGTCCGCCGACGCCCCGTACGGCACCCGTTCCGAGACCAAGAACGTGAACTCGTTCCGCGGCATCGAGAAGACCATCCAGTACGAGATCCGCCGTCAGGCCGCGCGCCTCGACGAAGGCAAGGAGATCCTGCAGGAGACCCGCCACTGGGACGAGGCCACGCAGACCACCGCCGGCGGCCGTCTCAAGTCCGACGCGGACGACTACCGCTACTTCCCGGATCCGGATCTGGTCATGCTCCACATCACCAAGGAGCACATCGCCGAGATGGAGGCGCAGATGCCGGAGATGCCGCGCGAGCGCCGCAACCGTCTCAAGGCCGAATGGGGCCTGACCGACCTGCAGCTGCGCGACATCCTCAACGCCGACGCCCTCGACCTGATCGAGGAGACCGTCAAGGCCGGCGCGACCGCCGGCGGCGCGCGCAAGTGGTGGCTGGGCGAGCTGTCCCGCGAAGCCAACGCGAAGGGCGTCTCGCTTGAGGAGCTGCCCGTCACCCCGGCCGACGTGGCCGAGGTCGAGAAGCTCATCGCCGACGGCAAGCTCAACGACAAGCTCGCCAAGCAGACCATCGCCGGCGTGCTCGCCGGTGAAGGCACCCCGGACGAGGTCGTCAAGAAGCACGGCTACAAGATCGTCGAGGACTCCGGTGCCATCGAGGCGGCGGTCGACGCGGCGTTCGAAGCCAACCCGGACGTCGTCGAGAAGCTCAAGAGCGGCAACATGAAGCCGATGGGCGTGATCATCGGCGCCGTGATGAGGGCGACGCGCGGCCAGGCCGACGCGAAGGCCGTCACCAAGATCGTCATGGGCAAGATCAAGGGCTGATTTGATTGGTTGGTCGGTCGGTTGACCGTTTGGTCAGTTGATCGGCCGGTCGGATCGGTTGATTCGATTGGCTGGCTGGATCGCTGGGCTCGGGGAGTCCCCTACGGGGCCGGCCGGGCACAATGCGATGCACTAGGTAGGGGAGTTTCTCCGCTTATCAGGCGGGGGCTCCCCGCCGTAGGCCGGGCTGAAGGGGTCGAGCGGGAAACCGCTAGGCCCCTTTGTCATGCGAAGAGAAGGGCATCGCATGGATAGCCGCGTCTGCGGCCCCGATGCGGTGGCCGACCACCCTCAGTCGGCTGTGCCGACAGCTCCCGCCGGCGGGAGCGAGGGGTGTGGCTTGCGGGGGTTGGCGGCGGGAGGACCACCCTCAGTCGGCCGCGCCGACAGCTCCCGCCGGCGGAGGTGTGTGGCTTTGTCAGGTTTTGCCGGCAGGAGCATGCCATGTGGTCCCTCTCGGTCTGCTTCGCCGGAAATTCCCCGTCGGCGTGGAGCGGGGCACCCGTCGAACGTCATCACGTGGTAGGCGGTCCCCGACGGATTCCGCCGGAGGGCTCGGGATGTGTGGTGCTGGGCGCGTTTTCCTGGTCCACCATCGCTCCCTCCGGTGGGAGCGAGGAGAGACGGGTCGAGGTTGTGTCGATCTGTCATCCGCGATTCGATGAGGGAGCCTTATGTCCATATCGCTTCGCGGAGATGCCGCTCCGCGAAGCATGCCAGTCATCGTCCGCCCGGATTGTTTCGCTGCGCCACTCCAGCGAAACGAAACGGGAGCCGGGACTACACGCTGTTTCGCTGAGATGTCGCTCCGCGAAACGGTCCGGTTATCGCATTGCCGTTTCGCTTCGCGTCCCGCCCTTTCCGGGAACTGGTTCGTTTCGCGTCCCACCCTCTCAGGGAACTGGTTCGTCTCGTATCCCACCCCTCCGGGAACTGCTTCGCTTCGCTCGGACTTCGGGGGACTGCTGCGACGCGGCGATCGGTGCCGTGGATGACCGGATGGTCCCCGGGAATCATCGTGAACCCGGTTATCCACATGGCACGATATACCTGACCGGACCGTATGTCTTGTATGCGAATCCGCATCGTTCCAACGAAAACGCGATGCCGCCGAACCGTGACACGCCGAGGTTCGGGGCTCTGACCACATGCCCCGGAATCGTTGGCGCCGCTCGGCAAGCCGCATTTACCGTTGGAACATGAGACGACACAAGGAAGTCGCGGCACTGATCAAGACCGCGCAAGCCGAGCGCCGATGCGTATTCGGCAGCACATCCGCGCAACGGCAGGCTCTGGCGCGCCGTGTCCACGCGAAGGAACTGCATCGCGCCGCCCCCAACATGTATGCCGATGTGTTGTACTGGCAATCGTTGGATCCCCCCGAGCGGACGCTGCATCTCGCGCGTGCGATGCATGTCCGGCATGACTCGTGGCGGTTCGGTGGCATCACCGCGGCCGCGGCGCACGGGTTCGAGCATCAGTGGAGTCTTCACGACGGTACGGTCACCGTCCTCACTGCGACGAAAGGCACCGTCATGGGCGAGAAGCGACAGGTGAAGCTGCTGCGTTCGCCGTCTCGTCGATGCGTGACGGCCAATGGCATCCCCGTGACAGACGGCGCGCGAACCGTGGTCGATTGCGGTCTGCTGCTTGGCTTCCGGGATGTCTTGCCGATTATGGATTCGGCGTTGGCGAAAGGCGTGACCGTCGACGACGTGCTGGCCGCATGCAGTGGAACGCGCCGTGATTACACTCCCATATTCCAATTGTTGCGGTATGCGAACCCGTTGAGCGAGAACGGCGGAGAATCATTGGCGCGGGCCACGATGATCGAACAGCGGTTCATGATTCCACAGATCCAGGTCGCGTTCACCGATCCCGATACGGGGAAATCGTATCGCGTGGATTTCGTGTGGCGGCTGGCCGATGGACGGATCGTCGTCGGAGAATTCGACGGTACGCAGAAGTATGTGGATCCCGGCATGGCGAATCGGAGGAGCATCCAAGGCGTGGTACTGGCGGAACGTGAACGTGAGGCCGCATTGCGTCGAGCAGGGGTGACGGCGATTGTCCGGTTCACATTCGATGACGTGGTCCAATGCAATCCGCTTTGCAACAAACTGCTGGGTGCCGGAGTGCCCTGCATGGGTTGACGTACGACGGAGGTGAACGCGTCCTTGGGCCTGCCGACGCGGGGTGCCCGCATGGGTTGACGTACGGGCCGCGTGGTCCGCGACTGCATTGCCGGGTCCGGACGATCGCACACCTCATGTGGCAGCCCTCCGGCGATGCAAAGCTGGTGCGCAGTCGCTGCGGGGGAGGCGTCCGAGCTGTGTGATGGCTGGTTTGTTTCGCTGAGACTGTCCGATATGGTTCCGAACCGTCTTGGATGGGTTCCGGAGTCCCGAACCGTCTTGGATGGGTGCCGGAGTCCCGGACGGTCTTGGATGGGTGCCGGATGGTCCGAGGCAGCCCCGTACGGTCTTGAACGGTTCCGGATGGTTCGATACGGTTCCGTACAGCCCCAGCGAAACGACAGCGGCACCTGATATCCGCAGTGTTTCGCGGGTGCGAGATGAGCGGGTGGTGTGGTGTCCGTTTTGTTTCGCGGGAACGGGTTGGCGAAACAGGGAGGATGTGTTGTTCCTTCGGTGTTTCGCGGTGGTGGAATGGTGAGGTGGTGTGGTGACCATATTGTTTCGCGGGGAACGGCAGGCGAGATGAGCGGGTGGTGTGGTGTCCGTTTTGTTTCGCGGTGGTGGAATGGTGTGGCGGTGTGGTGACCATATTGTTTCGCGGGGAAGTTGAGGGGAGCGGGGAGGGAGAGGAGGAAAGGCGAGGGGAGCGGGGGCGCTCGGCCCCTTTGTCATGCGAGGAGAAGGGCATCGCGTGGATAGCCGCGTTTGCGGGCCCCGATGCGGTGGCCGACCACCCTCAGTCGGCTGTGCCGACAGCTCCCGCCGGCGGGAGCGGGATGGGGGTTGCCGGGTTTGACGAGGGGAGCGGGTGGCGGGAGCGAGTGGCGGGAGCGGGTGGCGGGAGCGGGAAAGCGGTCAGGGGGTTTTCAGGGTTTATGCAGACGAGTAGGATAGTTTCGTCAATGATTGGTTTCAACGAGGCGATACCGATCAGGCGAACGAATGCGAGGGAATGGACAAGGAAATGACTGAGCACACGGAAGCAACGGTGGCCGAGCCGCGGCGAGACCTGCCGGAGCGCATCGTGATTCCGCCCATCCGCGGCGAAATGGTGCATCTGCGTCCCGCCACCGTGGAGGATCTGCCCAAGCTCGACGAGCTGGAGGCCTTCAGCGGCGCCACCAAGATCACCGGCAAGGACGCGGCCGCCGAACGCGCCGTCGTCCACGCGTGGGTCCGTCGTTCCGTCGCCTGGACGGAAGGCCGCGCGCCCAGCGAATCCGGCGTGGGGGATCCGGAATCCCGTCGCACGATGGCATGGGCGCTGCTCACCGACGCCGATCATGACGATGATCACGTGGTCGACGCCGCATCCACCGGCAACGTCATCGGCATGATCTTCCTCATCGACATCGACGGATGGTCCAAGTCCGCGCGCATCCAGGTCATCCTCGGCAAGGACTACCGCGGCCGCGGCTACTCGCGCGACGCGATGCCGCGCGTCATGACCTACGGTTTCGCCCCCGAACCCGCCGGCCTCGGCATGCACCGCATCTGGGTGGCCGTGCCCGAACAGAACTCGCGGTCCGTGTCCGTCTACCAGTCGCTCGGATTCGAGCCGTCCGGCACGTCGCGCGACGCGCTGTGGGATCCGGTCAGCGGCAAATACCAGGACCTCATCGTCATGGACACGCTCGTCGACGAATACGATCCGATCCGCTCGCTCGACGCGTTCGGCATGCACGTCATCGAGGAGAATCCCGGTGTGAAGGAGGCGCTGAGCGCGCGCGAACACTCGATCGCCATCCAGCAGCGCACCGGCGGCGCGGCGCAGGACGCCGCCGCGGATCGGCGGGACGCGCGGCGCACCGCCGCCGCGGACGCGCCGAGTCGCGACGACGCGCACCACATGACGCCCGACGAGGCGCGCGCACGGCTCGGACTGCCGCCGAAGCACACGGAACCGGCGACGGCTGCGCACGCCGTCGAACCGGACGAGGAAAGCAACTGGCCGTACGGGCAGAGCGAACGCAAGACGTCCAAGGACGCGTGGTGGCGCACGCTCGGCCGCGGGCGCAAACGCGAATCGGAGAAATAACGGGCTACCGCTACAGTGGTAGCCGGTAGAGTACGACAGAACGAGACGGGCCGCATCGGCGACGGGATTGCCGCGATGCGGTCCGTTGGTTTGCGAGGGACGGTGCGGCATGGAGCCGCGCCGGACCGGACGACCCAAGCATCGAAGGACAAGCGATAGACATGAGTGCCGAGGATCTCGACAACTACGAAACCGACGCCGAACTGGCGCTGTACAAGGAATACCGCGACGTCATCAAGCTGTTCACCTACGTGGTGGAGACCGAACGCCGCTTCTATCTGGCGAACAAGGTGGACTTCAACGTGCGTTCGGCCGGGCAGGACGTGTACTTCGACGTGCAGCTCACCGACGCGTGGGTGTGGGATGTGTACCGTCCGAGCAGGTTCGTGAAGAACGTGCGCATCGTGACGTTCAAGGACGTCAACGTGGAGGAAGTGCAGAAGACCGACATCGACATTCCCGACGACATCCACTGACGATGGAGGCGCGGGCGCGGAGGGGCGCGACGCGGGGCGCGCGTGCCGACCGTGCGGCGATCTTTCCTTGGATGCCGGAGTGCATTGAGAACGCGCACAAGTTGGGGCATATGTGAGGAAATGCACAGGAGCGGCGTGCGGTTCCGGGCGCTCCGGTAGGATATGCGTGATTTTTGTTTTAAGGAGATGAACGTGACCGACAAGCAATCCGTGGTGATCATCGGCGGCGGCCCGGCGGGCCTGACCGCGGCATGGGAGCTCATCAAGGACGGCGGCGCCGACAAGTATGACGTCACCGTGCTGGAGGAGACCCGCGAATTCGGCGGTATCTCGCGCACCGTGAAGCATAACGGCAACCGCATGGACATCGGCGGCCACCGTTTCTTCTCGAAGGACGACCGCATCATGGACTGGTGGAAGGACGTCCTGCCGCTGCAGGGCGCGCCCTCCTACGACGACAAGAAGCTCGGCCGCGAGCACGACATGGAGCCGGGCGGCCCCGATCCGGAGAAGGAAGACAAGGTGATGCTCAAGCGCCACCGCGTCTCCCGCATCTACTGGAACCGCCACTTCTTCGACTACCCGATCTCCCTGAGCCCCAACACGCTCAAGGCGATGGGCTTCAAGCTCACCATGGTCGCCGGCTTCTCCTACCTCAAGTCGATGGTCCACAAGCTGCCCGAAGACAACCTGGAGAACTTCTACATCAACCGCTTCGGCCGCAAGCTGTACTCGATGTTCTTCGAGGGCTACACGGAGAAGCTGTGGGGACGCCACCCTTCCCAGATCTCCGCCGACTGGGGCGCGCAGCGCGTCAAGGGCCTGTCCATCCTGGGCGTGCTCAAGAACGCGTTCCAGAAGCTGCTGCCCAAGAAGCGCTCCAACGCCGAAGTGGAGACCTCCCTCATCGAGGAGTTCTGGTACCCGAAGTACGGCCCCGGCCAGCTGTGGGAGACCGTCGAGCACAACTGCGAGGCCGCCGGCGTCAAGGTCGTCACCGACGCGAAGGTCGTCGAGGTCCGTCAGGACGGCGGCCACATCACGTCCGTCGTGACCGAGGACTCCGAAGGCAACCGCAACGAGCTCACCGCCGACCAGTTCATCTCCTCGATGCCGGTCAAGGACCTCGTCAACGCGATCGACGCCGGCCGCGAGTCCGTCGACGGCACGCACGCCCCCGCCGACATGGTCGAGGTCGCCAACGGCCTGCCGTACCGCGACTTCGTCACCGTCGGCCTGCTCGTCAAGCACCTGCGCCTCAAGAACACCACCGACATCCCCACCCTCGGCAACCCGCCGATCGTGCCGGACTGCTGGATCTACGTGCAGGACCCGGGCTACAAGGTCGGCCGCCTCCAGATCTTCAACAACTGGAGCCCCTACCTCGTCAAGGACGTCGACGACACCGTGTGGATCGGCCTCGAATACTTCTGCGAGGAAGGCGACGCCTTCTGGAACATGAGCGAGGAGGAGGCCACCAAGTTCGCCATCGCCGAGCTCACCCGCATGCACGTCATCGCCGGTCCCGCCGACGTGCTCGACTCCCACCGCGAACGCGTCAAGAAGGCGTACCCCGCCTACTTCGACACCTACTCGCGCATGGACGAGCTCGTCGAATACCTCGACGGCTTCGGCAACCTGTACTGCGTCGGCCGCAACGGCCAGCACCGCTACAACAACATGGACCACTCCATGGCCACCGCCATCGAGGCCGTCGGCAACATCAAGTCCGGCAAGACCTCGAAGAAGAACGTGTGGTCCGTCAACACCGACAAAAGTTATCATGAACAGAAGTAGTCGGTAAGGCGCGTCCTGACCAAGCCCCCTCGGAGAACCGAGGGGGCTTTTGCGTTGGTCGGCTCGACGTTGTAGAGTAAGTGCAGTTCGCGGGCATTGCATTGCGGCGAACGTTTCGAAGCGGCCGAGGCCGCAATCACATTTCAGGCGCGTGCCGGTGCGGTATGCCGTAACGGTGGGCGCTGTGGAAAGGTAAGAACACCGTGGCCAATAGCCAGAATCTTGAGGATATGAAGCTGCCGGAGCTCAAGGAGCTCGCCAAGCAGATGGGTTTGCGCGGTACGTCCACCATGCGCAAGCCGGAGTTGCTCGCCACGCTGCAGGCGGCCCGATCCGGCGGTGCGGCCCCCGAAGGCGTCACCGTGCGCGCGCCGAAGAAGACCACGAAGGCCGCGAAGTCGACCGCCAAGAGCGCGAAGACCGCGGCGAAGACCGGCGAGCAGGCCGCCGCCGAGCCGAATGCCGCCGCGACCGAGCAGGCCGCCGCCCCGGTCACCGAACAGCCGGCCGTCGAGCAGAACGCAGCCGCGCCCGCCGAGACCACCGCGCCCGCCGACAAGACCGCGGAATCCGCGATCGACGCCATCGACTTCCCCGCGCCGAAGTCCCGTCGCAACGCGCGCAAGGACGACGCCGAGGAGCGTCCCGCCCGCCGCGACCGCCGCACCAACGCCGCGGCCGACACCCCGCTCATCGACACCACGCACCTGCTCGACACGCTCGACCTCGGCAAGGCGACCGAGGAGCCGGAGCATCCGCGCGGCCGTCGTCACACCATCGACGAGAACGGCGACGAGATCATCGTCGCGAACGTGCGCCGCCGCCGTCGCCCGTCCGAGGAGAAGGAGCCGCAGGAGGAGGTCGTGCGCGACCTCGACGACATCCTCGCCACGCTCCCCACGCAGGACAACGCGCCGCGCAAGGACGACGACGAGGAGCCGCGCCGCGGTCGGAACGACCGCAACGCGCGCGGCGACCGTCGAGACCGCGGCGACGCGCGCGACGATCACGCGGATCGTCGCGGACGTCGCCTGCGCGGTCGCGGCCGCGACTTCGACGAGCGCGACGACCGCCGCAACAACCGTGACGACCGCCGCGACGCGGACCGCAACGACCGCGACGTGCGCGACCTGCGCTTCGACGACCGCGGCGACCGCAACGCGCGCAACGATCGCGGCGAGCAGAACGACCTCGTGCCGGTCGCCGGCATCGTCGACGTGCTCGACTCCTACGCGTTCGTGCGCACGTCCGGCTACCTGCCGGGACCGAACGACGTGTACGTCTCGATGGGGCAGGTCAAGAAGTACGGCCTGCGCAAGGGCGACGCCGTGCACGGCGCCATCCGCGCGCCGCGCGAAGGCGACCGCCGCAACCAGCGTCAGAAGTTCGTGCCGCTGCAGTCCATCGATTCGATCAACGGGATGACCGTCGAGCAGGCGCTGAACCGCCCGCAGTTCAACAAGCTGACGCCGCTGTACCCGCAGGAACGTCTCAAGCAGGAGACCACGCCGAACAAGCTGACCGGCCGCATCATGGACATCGTCTCGCCGATCGGCAAGGGCCAGCGCGGCCTGATCGTCTCCCCGCCGAAGGCCGGCAAGACGATCACGCTGCAGAACATCGCCAACTCGATCACCGCGAACAACCCGGAAGTCCACCTGATGGTCGTGCTCGTGGACGAACGCCCCGAGGAAGTCACCGACATGGAGCGCACCGTGCAGGGCGAGGTCATCTCCTCGACCTTCGACCGCCCCGCCTCCGACCACACCACCGTCGCCGAACTCGCCATCGAACGCGCGAAGCGACTCGTGGAGCTCGGTCAGGACGTGGTCGTGCTGCTCGACTCGATGACCCGACTCGCGCGCGCCTACAACATCGCCGCGCCCGCCTCCGGCCGCATCCTCTCCGGCGGCGTCGACGCGCAGGCCCTGTACCCGCCGAAGAAGTTCTTCGGCGCGGCCCGCAACATCGAGAACGGCGGCTCCCTGACCATCATCGCGTCCGCGCTGGTCGAGACCGGCTCCAAGATGGACGAGGTGATCTTCGAGGAGTTCAAGGGCACCGGCAACATGGAGCTGCGCCTGTCGCGCGAACTCGCCGACAAGCGACTCTTCCCGGCCATCGACATCAACGCGTCCGGCACGCGCCGCGAGGAGCTCATCACCGCGCCGCAGGAACTGCCGGTCGTCTACCGACTGCGCCGACTGCTCGGCGGCATGGAACCCGAGCAGGCGTACCAGACGCTCGTGCCGCGCCTCAAGAAGACCGCCACGAACCGCGACTTCCTCGCCGCGATCGTGCAGCAGACCGGCGGCGGCTCGGTCAACGGCAACTGAGTGGGGGGGGGCGGCCGGTCGGATGATCGGCCGGTGACCACCCCCAGTCGGCTTTGCCGACAGCCCCCGCCGGCGGGGGCGGATATCTGACCGGCCGGTTGACCGACCACCCCCAGTGGGCTTTGCCGACAGCCCCCGCCGGCGGGGGGGGCGGATGCCTGACCGGCCGGTTGACCGACCACCCCCAGTCGGCTTTGCCGACAGCCCCCGCCGGCGGGGGCGGTGCCTGTCATCGCGCAGCCCCGTCCGTAACGATTGTTACGGACGGGGCTCGTTCGTTTCGGGCCGATTACCGGCGGACGCACCGCGTTTCCGCGGGTTTTCGGGCGTCACCGGGCGGTTACACGGGAACAACGCGGCCGAATCACGCGCCTCGTACCGTCGGGAACCAAGATTCAAGCGAAACGGTTCACACGAATCACAGCGAGAATCCCGACATCACCGGTCGTCGGCGTCACGCCGGAAACCAGTCCCCGAACCCATCGCGACGGGAACGGAACGGCGGCGTCACGGCGTATAGAGAGGAACGTGATGAGGTCATGAAGCAAGCACGAACGAAGAAGACGACACACACGAGGATCATGGCGTTGACGGCGCTGGTCGCCGCCGCATCGATGGCGCTGGCCGGCTGCGGCTCGGCCGGCTCGAACGGCGCAAGCGATTCGGGGGCGAGCGGCGGCTCCGGCGCGTTCCTGGCGGCCGGCCTGTTCCCGACCACCGGTTCGATGGCGTACATCGGACCGTCCAACGTGGCGACGTTGAAGCTCGCCGTGGACGACATCAACGCGGCCGGCGGCGTGCTCGGCAAGGACGCGTCCAGCACCACCGCCGACACGTCCGACGCGGACCATGCCGACCAGAACACGTCCGCCGCGCAATCCGTGCTCAGCAAGAACCCGTCCGTTGTGATCGGCCCGCCGTCCAGCTCCGTCGTCAAGAACAGCTACAAGCAGGTGACCGCGGCCGGCGTGCCGATGATCTCCAACGGCGCCACCTCCACCGCGTTCAGCGGACTCGACAAGATGTTCTTCCGCACGATTCCGCCGGACACCGTGCAGGGCGCCGTGCTCGGCCAGGTCATCGCCCAGGCGGGCGTGAAGAACCTCGCCATCACGGTGTTCAACGACGAGTACGGCACGTCGCTGCGTGATGTCGTCGTCAAGACCGTCGAGGACGCGGGTGTGAACGTCGTCTACGGCGCGAAGGACACCTTCGACCCGACCGAAACGAACTTCTCGTCGATCGCCACCGCCGTGAAGGCCTCCAACCCGGATGCGGTGCTCGTCATCGCGTTCGACCAGACCGTCTCGCTCGTCAAGGCGCTCAAGACCGCCGGCGTCGACACGCACAAGCTGTACATGACCGACGGCAACACCGTCGACCATTCCGAGGACTTCGAATCCGGACTGATCGAAGGCACCACCGGCACCATCCCCGGCGCGCATCCGACCGACGAATTCCAGGCGCGCGTGAAGAAGATCGACCCGAAGGTCAAGGACTTCACCTACGCGGCCGAAACGTACGACGCGGTGATCCTCGCCGCGCTCGCCGCGCAGAAGGGCGGCGCGACCGACGGCAAGACCGTGGCCAAGAACCTGCCCGCCGTGTCCGGCGTGGGCGGCGGCGAGAAGTGCGACTCGTACAAGGCGTGCCTCGCGCTGCTGAAGGACGGCAAGGACATCCAGTACAAGGGACAGGCCAGCATCGGACCGTTCAACGACGCGCACGACCCGTCCACCGCGTCGATCGGCATCTACAAGTTCGGCGCCGACAACAAGCCCGTCTTCGACCACGCGCAGGAAGGCTCCGTGCCGAAGGCGTGAGGTTTCGTCGATAGCCGATAACCGACAGAGGGGTTGGGTTCCGGATGATGTTCCGGAACCCAACCCCTCTCTTCTTTGTGGCTCACGCCGCGAGGGCGCTCAGGGCGTCGATCTCGGCGTAGTAGCGGTCCGGTTCCAGGCCGTCGACGGTGGCGACGTTCGTCATGTGGACGCCGTCGAGGCCGCCGTGCGCGACGATCGTCTCCAACGTCTCGCGATGCCACGCGGACTTGAGATACGGGTCGATCTGCGGTTTGCCCATCGCGCGCATCGCGCAGACGAGCGCGTGCGCGCCCCAGTTCGACGTGCCGGACACGATGAGTTCGTCCGTCGCCACACGGCACGCGATCTTCTCGCCATGGTCGACGACGCCCTCGATCGCGTATTCGGCGACGCGGCCCATGCCGATCTCGTTGCCGCCGTCGCCCACGCCGATCGTGTGCAGCTGCAGCTGCGTGAGCCGGCTCAGCGGCGCCGTCCACTCGGTGATGTCGATGCCGCGCATGTTGCGCGGATGGCCGTCCGCCGCCGGTCCGACGCGTTCGATGTAGATGATCGTGTCGATGTCGTTCGCCTTCGCCAGGTCGATGACGCCGTTCATCCAGCCGTCGAACCGGTCGCGCACCGGCGCGATGAGGATATGGTCGTCCGGCAGCATCGTCGCCGCGCTCGGACGGATCACCGACTCGCAGCAGTCGTCCGTGACGAGCCACGCGTCGCCGCCGATCGCGCGCAACGCCATGCACACCTCCAGCGCGCCCAACGGGCCGTCCGTCTCGGCGGCCGGGACCTCGGCCTTCGGGATGTAGAAGCCGGTGACGACCAGCGCCTTGGCCGGTTTGCCGGTGACGAGCTGACGCGCCGCGCGGAACAGGTCGCCGCGCGAGAACGTCATCAGCGTCTCCGAACCGCGGCCCACGTCGCGGCCCGCCAGATTCGCGATCTTCGCGATCCGCGGGTAGAAGCGCCAGCTCGCGAGGTTCGCGATCGAAGAAGTATTGCTGTCCATGATGATTCCCTTCTCTTGTGGTGTGGTTTGCCCCTCGTCGGAGGGTCACGATCAGCGGACCTCGCCCAATTGGTCGTCGAAGGCGACCGTGTCGCCGGGTTTGGCTTGCTGGTGGACGGTTCCGTCTGCGGGGGCGCTGATCTCGGTCTCCATCTTCATCGCCTCGACTACGACCACCGGGTCGCCGGCGGCGACCGTCGTGCCGTCATCGACGAGCCAACGGACCACCGTGCCGGTGATCGTCGAACAAATCGCGCCGGCTGGACGCGCGTCGGCATTGGTCGCGCCCGCGGTACCGGCGGCGCCGGACGCGGGTGCGCCGGAACCTGCGAGACCGCCCGCGTCGGCGAGGCCGCCGACGCCTGCGAGCGTCGCGGCGAGCGTGGCGGGCAGGCCGAGCCGCATGCGCCGGCCGTCCAGTTCGATCCACGCGTTGACCGGTCGCGGCGCGACGCCGCGCGCGCCGGGAACGCCGGACGCGAGCGTCGCGGCGTCCGTGCGCGGCAGCAGGTCCTCCTCGATCCAACGCGTGTAGACGCGGAAACGGTCGGGGGAGGGCATCGCGGTGAAATCGGGATCGTTGATGACCGTCTCGTCGAACGCCTTGACCGTCGGAACGCCGTCGATCTTCAGCTCGGCGAGGGCGCGACGCGCGCGTGCCAGGCACGCGGCGCGCGTCGGCGCCCACACGACGAGCTTCGCCAGCATCGAATCGAACTGGTCGGGCACGATCGAACCGGCCGCGACGCCCGTGTCGAAACGGATGCCGGGACCGCTCGGCACGCGCAGGCCGTCGATCGTGCCGGGGAACGGGACGAACCCGCGCGACGGATCCTCCGCGTTGATGCGGAACTCGATCGCGTGGCCGTGGGGAGCGGCGTCGGCGTCCACGACGTCGCCGACGCCCGCACCCTCGGCGATCGCGAACTGCGCGGCCACCAGGTCGACGCCGCTCGTCACCTCGGTGACCGGATGTTCGACCTGGATGCGCGTGTTCACCTCCATGAACGACATCGTGCCGTCCGGGTCGACCAGGAACTCGACCGTGCCGGCGCTCGTGTACCGCGCGCGCTCGCAGATCGCGACCGCCGCGCGCTTGAGCCGTTCCTCCGTCTCCGGCGCGAGGAACGGGGCGGGCGCCTCCTCGATGAGCTTCTGATTGCGGCGTTGCAGCGAGCAGTCGCGCGTGCCGACCGCGACCACGCGACCGTGCGCGTCGCCGAGCACCTGCACCTCCACGTGGCGCGGACGGGCGAGGAAACGCTCGATGAAGCAGTCGCCGTTGCCGAACGCGACCTCCGCCTCATGCGTGGCGGAGACGAACGCCTCCTCGACGTCCTTGAGCTCGTGGACGACCTTGAGACCGCGCCCGCCGCCGCCATACACGGCCTTGATGGCGAGCGGCAGACCATGCTCGCGGGCGAACGCGACCACCTGCGCCGGGTCGCGCACCGGTTCCGTCGTGCCCGGAGCCATCGGCGCGCCCACGTCGGCGGCGATGCGGCGGGCCTCCACCTTCGAGCCGAGCATACGAATCGTCTCCGGACTCGGGCCGATCCACGTGAGACCGGCATCGATGACCGCCTGCGCGAAATCCGCGTTCTCGGAAAGGAAGCCGTAGCCGGGGTGTACGGCGTCCGCGTGGGCCTTGTTCTTCGCGATGTCGACGATCTTCGCGATGTCGAGATAGGTGGTCTTCGAGGTCGCGCCGTCGAGCGCGTAGGCCTCGTCGGCGAGATGGACGAACAGGGCGTCCGCGTCCGGGTCGGCGTAGACGGCGATGGCCGTGCGGCCCGTGTCATGGCACGCGTGGATGATGCGAACCGCGATCTCGCCGCGGTTCGCGACGAGGACGCGGGAGATGCGGCGGTGGTTGGTGGCTGGTGTGGTGGCTGGTGTTGATGTGGTGGGCATTGGAAAGGTGCTTCTTTCGCGGGGAGTGACATGGGCTGGTGCTGTGGGCGGAATCGGCCCCCCTCTGACGAGGGGGCCGTCCGCGAAGCGGACCGGGGGAGAGACCGACGGCTTGACACGTGCTGGTGCGGTGCTCTACCCCTCAGTCCGGCGTTCGCCGGACAGCTCCCCTGTCAAGGGGAGCCGGGTCGTGGATGGAGGCGTTGATGGTGAAACGGACTTGGGCGCCGGGCGGAAGCTGGCCGGCGGTGGCGAGGGCCGTACGGGTGAGCACGGCGATCACCGGGTAGCCGCCGGTCACCGGCTGGTCGCGCAGGAAGATGAGCGGCAATCCGTTGCCCGGCACCTCGATGCTGCCGGGAATCGTCGCCTCGCTCTTCAGCTCGGCATGCGGGTCGCGGCGTTCGATGGCGGGGGAGGGGTCTGTGGTCGGTGCGGCGGCGGGCGTGGTGGCGGCGAGGCGGAGGCCGACGCGGTTCGATTGGGCGGTGACGGTCCACGTGGTGCCGAGGAACGTGGCGATGCCCGCGTCGGTGAACCAGTCGTCGCGCGGGCCGAGCGTGACGGCGAGCTCGGTGGGGGTAGACGCGCTGGCATCGGTGCTGGTGGCGGTGCGCGGCAGATCATCCGGCCACGGCTGGGGAAGTCCGATGGTGGCGATGGGATGAGGGAGCCGGGAGATGGGACGGATGGGGAGGAGGTCGCCGTGCTTGAGCGGGGCGGGGCCGATGCCGCTCATCGTGTCGGTGGAGGCGGAATCGAGGATTGTGGGGACTTGGAAGCCGCCGCGCACGGCGATGTAGTCGCGCAGGCCCGCGACGGGCGCGCCGATCGTCACGGTTTCGCCGTCGCGCAACAGGAACGCCTCCTGGCGGGTGATGGGGAAGGCGGGTTCCGGATTGCGGCGGATGCCGGCCCGATGGCCACCCCCACCCGCTTCGCGGGAGCCCCCGCCAGCGGGGGTGGAATCGGCGGCCGTGATGGTGATGGGGACGGGGGCGCCGGTGACGGCGATGGTGAGGTCGCCGTGGGCGGTGAACGAGGCGTTGCCGGCGGTCAGTTCGATGACCGGGGTGTGCGCGGGGTTGCCGACCAATTCGTTCGCCAGGCGGAAGGCCCGCGGGTCGGCCGCGCCCGAACCGGTGACGCCCATTTCGGGCGCGTTGCGGCCCGCATCCTGGAACGTGGCGAGAACGCCGGGATTGACGACTTCAAGGGTGGGGACGGAGGAGGTGACGGATGCGGTACCGGTGGGACTGTCCAACTGACCACCCCCACCCGCTTCGCGGGAGCATCCGCAATTACGGACGGCCTTCAGCCGATTGCGCATCGGCTCGCCTGTCGGCTCGCACATCGCCTGCAAACGCCCCCGGCGTTCGCTATACGGCGATGTCCCGCCAGCGGGGGCGGAGGTCGGCGCGGGGGCGGAGGAAGAGGCGATGTGCGTGGTCGGGCCGTCAACGTGTGGGGTTGAGGCCGTATCGTGTGGGGTTTCTGATACGTCGTGTAGGTTTTCCGATGCATCGTGTAGGTGTTTTGGTGCGACGTGTGGAGTGGCGTCCTGAAGAGCGCGCTGTGCCGTTGCTTCGGCGCGCGTCGGCGTGAAGCGGACGGTGTCGCCGGGGCGGAGGAGCGCGGGCGAATCCATGGCATCGTTCCACATCGGCACGGAGGTCCTGCCGATGAGCTGCCAGCCGCCCGAACTGGCTCGCGGGTAGACGCCGGAGAACGTGCCGGCGAGACCCACCGACCCCGCGGGAACGGCCAAACGCGGCGCTTTCCGGCGCGGTACGTCGAAGATCGGGTCGCCGCCCACGAGGTAGTCGAAGCCGGGTGCGAACCCGCCGAACGCGACCTTCCACGGGTGCCCGGAGTGCCGTGCGACCACCTGTTCGGGACTGATCCCGAGCAATGTGGCAACGTTCCCAAGGTCCTCGCCGTCATACACGACCGGGATCTCCACGACCCGCGAATCATGGGCCTTCAGCACCCCACCGTGCAGGTCCGCGATCCGCGACTGCAGGACGCTTCGGAAATCCCGCACATTCGTCTCCGAACCCTGCACGTCTGCACGGGAACCATGCACGTTCATCGACGAACCATGCACATTCATCGCCGCAGCCAGCGGATCGAACGCCACATACACCGTGCGCGCCGCCGGCAGCACCGTCGTCACCGCCGCGAACGTCGTCATCCCGCCCCCGCTGGCGGGGGCTCCCGGCGTGAGCCGGGTGGGGGTGGTCCCATCGGAACCCCGACGACTTCCGCGAAAAGCCGACCGTGCCGCATCCACCGCCGCGTCGATCGCCGCATACAGTTCCAGCGCGGCATCCAGATCGGCACATTCGACGATCATCGCCGATTCGCCGCACGGCAGGAACCGCAGCGCGCCGGCCGTGGCACCGGTCGTGGCGCCGGTCTCAGTGCTGGCCATCGTGCCGGCCGCAACATCGTTCCCCGCGTCGGTCATCGCGTCACCGTCCCCTCACGCCGCGAACGGGCGGATCGTGACGCCGTCGGCGGTGAGGCGCTCGCGGACCGCCTTCGCGAGCGCGACGGCGGCCGGCGAGTCGCCGTGCACGCACACCGAATCCGCGTGGATCGGCACGATCGTGCCGTCGATCGCCTCGACCGTGCCGTCGGTCACCATGCGCGAGACGCGCGCGGCGACCGCGTCCGGATCGGCGATGACCGCGCCCGGCAGGCGGCGCGAGACGAGCGTGCCGTCGGGCGTATACGCGCGGTCGGCGAACGCCTCGCGGAACACGCGCAGTCCGGCGGCCTCGGCCACGCGACCCACCACGGAACCCGGCAGCGTGAGCAGGGCGAGCGCGGGGTCGACGGCGCGAATCGCCTCGACCACCGCCTTCGCCTGCACCTCATCGGTGACGATCCGGTTGTAGAGCGCGCCGTGCGGTTTCACGTACCGCACGCGCGTGCCCGCCGCCCGCGCCATGCCTTCCAGCGCGGCCAGCTGGTACATCACGTCCGCGGTGAGTTCGGCCGCCGCGACGTCGATGTACCGGCGGCCGAATCCGGCGAGATCGCGGTAGGCGACGTGCGCGCCCACCGCGACGCCGTTCGCCGCCGCGTTCGCCAGCGTGCGGCGCATCACGCTCGGGTCGCCGGCGTGGAAGCCGCAGGCGATGTTCGCGCTGGAGACGACGGTGAGCAGGGATTCGTCGTCGCCGAGCTTCCAGCGTCCGAAGCTTTCGCCCATGTCGCTGTTCAGATCGATGGTGGTCATATCCGATTCCGTTCCTTTCGTTGGTGCTGGTCTTGCCGCGGTTGCCGCGGGTCACACCATGTAGTCGAGGTCGCGCTTCGAGGTGATGAGCATGTGGCCGGGGGCGTGCGTGATCGCGAACGGCGGTTTCGAGGCCATCGCGGCGGCCTGCGGGGTCACGCCGCACGCCCAGAAGACCGGCACGTCGCCGTCCTCGAGGATCGGGGCGTCGCCGTAGTCGGGGTGCATGAGGTCGGTGACGCCGATCGCCGCCGGATCGCCGACGCATACGGGCGCGCCGTGCACGGACGGGTAGTAGCCGGAGATGCGCACCGCGTCGGAGACCTGCGTGGACGGGATGCCGCGCATCGAGACGACCATGTTCGAGTGGAACGCGCCTGCCGGGCGGCAGGCGATCGACGTGTCGTACATCGGCACGTTGCGGCCGGCGGTGATGTGCCGCACCGGCACGCCCGCCTCCATCAGCGGGAATTCGAACGTGAAGCTGCATCCGATCACGAACGTGACGAGGTCGTCGCGCCAATACTCGGTGATGTCCGGCACCTCGGCGACGAGCTCGCCGTGCTCCCACACACGGTAGAGCGGCACGTCGGTGCGGATGTCCGCGCCGGGGCAGGTGGCCGGTTCGGTCTCGCCCGCCTCCATCACCTCGAGCAGCGGGCATGGCTTCGGATTGCGCTGCGCGAACAGCAGGAAGTCGAAAGCGAGGTCCTTCGGCAGGATCATCAGGTTCGCCTGCGCGTAGCCTTTCGCGATGCCGCAGGTCGGGCGCACGAGCCCGTCGCGGAAGGCGAGGCGCGCGGCCTCGGGCGTGGAGTCGGCGGTCGGCGTGGTTGTCGCGGTTACCGCGGTTTCCGTGATGCCCGTCTTGTTTGTGTGTTCGGTCATGACATCCCCCATTCGTATGCTGTCCGCCACGATACGGTCGTGCCGCGTTACGGTTCATGTCCGTTTGTGACGGTTGCATTTCGTCCGTGCTACGGTCGATGTTCCACGTGAAACAATGCGCGGTTAGGTTGGACGGGAGACGAAGGCCGTGGCGGTCGCGTGCGATCGCGGCGGTCTTGCGGGCCCCGGAGACGCCGGGGCGTCACGGTGATCGTGAACGGTCACGGAGAAAGGGGAATGCGATGAGTTCGATCGTGTTGGGCATGGGCAACGGCAAGGCGATGTTCGGCGATGAGAAGGTGAGCGACGCCGACCTCATCACGTTGGTCGACCCGAACGGGCTCAACATCAACGCGTTCGATCTGAGCGTGCTGCGCGGCGACGGCATCTTCGAGGCGACGACCGTGTGGAAGGGGTACCCGGTCTCGCTGGAGAACCATCTGCGCCGTCTCGCCCAGTCCGCCGCGATGGTCGACCTGCCCAAGCCGAACTTCGACGCGATCACGCGCGGCGTCGAACAGGTCATCGACGCGTACGACGACCCCGAACCCGGCCCGCTGCTGCGCATCATCGTCTCGCGCGGCCTCGATCCGGACACCGGCGTGGGCAAGGCGTCCGACCGCACGCCCACCGTCTTCATCTTCCTCGACGCGAAGGGCACGCTGCATGAGACCGACCCGATCACGATGGCCTCGATGACGCGCGGCTACCCGTCCGACATCACCGAGCGCGCGCCATGGCTGCTCAACGGCGCGAAGACGCTCAGCTACGCGTTCAACTGCGCCGTGCACCGCGAGTGCGCGCGCCGCGGCGTCGGCGACGCCGTGCTCTACACCGAGGACGGCTACACGCTCGAATGCCCGAACTCGTCGATCGTGGCCCGCTACGGCGACACGTTCGTGACCCCCGACCCGTCGATCGGCATCCTCAACGGCACGTCCCAGCGCGAACTGTTCGCATGGGCGCGCCAGGAGGGCAAGTCCATCGAATACCGCAAGCTGCCGATCGCCGAACTGCGCGAGGCCGACCGCCTGTACATGACGCACGGCGGCTGGGTCATCCCCGTCAACGAGATCGACGGCCGCACGCTCGACTACTCGGCCGACGAGATCGCCCAGGCCAACGAGGCGATCCATTCCGGCCGCACCCACGACGACGCCCTCTCCATCGGCCCGGACTACCGGTACTGACGGGCGCCGGTGTCGGCCGGCGATGACCGGTGCCGGCCGACACCGGTCATCCCCGGCCGTTCGGGGGTCTCTGCGCCCCCGCTGCTCTCCTGTAGGGGGAGCCATCCGGCGCACGCCGGACCGAGGGGTGCTCCGCCGGGCCGGTTGGAGTAAGGTAGCTCCTATGACTGAAACGACGAGCACGACCGCATCCGAAGACGGCGGCGACTGGCTGAGCGCCACCGTCACCCGCAATCCCGGCGAACACGCCACCGTCATCGACTCCGCGAAGGCCGCGGAGGATCCCGAGACCGCCGAAACCGTGGCGAAGATCAAAGCGCTGCGCCAATCCATCGACAACGTGGACACGGCCATCGTCTCCCTGCTCGCCGAACGCTTCAAATATACGTCGCAGGTCGGCGTGCTCAAGGCGCGCGCCGGATTCGCCCCCGCCGACTACAAGCGCGAGGACTACCAGATCGAACGCCTCCACCGCATCGCCGTGGCCGCCGGCCTCGACCCGGACATCGCCGAGATGTACCGCGAGTTCGTCGTCACCGAGGCGAAGAAGCGCCACCAGCGCATCGCCGAAGCCGGGGGAGACCCGGGCGTGCTGGACGTGTTCGCCTGATATGGGGCATCGACGGAAGGCGCTGGCCTGCGCGGTCGCGCTCGCCGTCGCATCATCGCTCGCCTTGGGATGCGCCGCCGGCGCGTCGATTGCAGGCACGCGCATTGCGACGCCCGCGCTCGCCGGACGCGACGTGTTCACCGTGACCGAGACGGACGGTGATGCCGGCGCACTGTACCTGATGGACGATCCGGCGGACGCCGGCTCGTCGTCGCGGTCCGCATCGTCTGGCGCCTCCGCGTCCTCGGCATCCGCGTCGTCCGCATCGCGCACGGTGACGCGCGTGCCGGCGGGCGTGCGCGGACTGCCGATCGCCGCGCACGTCACCTACTCGCTCGACGGGCCGAACGTGGGCCGCACCGACATCGCCGGCGCGAGCGGGCTCGTCGGCGTGCATGTCACGCTCGAAGCCGAAACGCTCGGCGACGACCTGCCGCGCGCCGCACGCTCGCAACGCATGCTCGTCACGTTCACCGTGCCGACGCGCGTCGCCGACGACGTGAACGTGGGCGACGGCGCCGTCGTCACCACGAACGGCTCGAACACGGTCGTCGCCGCCGTGATGCGCGTCGGCGAACGACTCGACTGCTACATGACCGCGAAGAAATTCGCGATGGGCGACGTGACCGTCGTCTCCGCCGACGACGTGGCCGCGCTCGCCGACACCGCCGCCGCGATGGGCGACGGTTCGATCGCGATGGACGGTTCGACCGGCGCCGGAGCGGGATCGGCGGGCGCCGGCACGGGTGCCGCCGGCGCGCATCAGGATCTCATCGACAAGCTCACGAAGCTGCGCGACCTCGAACGTTCGCTCGCCGCCGGCGAGATCGCCGCGAAACAAGCCGACTACGACAAGGCGTTCGCCGCATACATGGCCGCCTACGTCGGGTCGTACACGAACCACCTGTCCGGGTCGATCGGATCGAGCACGCAGCTGACCGCGCTCATGGGCACGGCCGGCGAGCTCAGCGGCGACACCCCGCTCGCCGCCGCCGTGCTCGACGAGGCGAACGCGACCGACGCGCTCGCCTCCGCGCACCAGCACACGGGCGCCGCCGACGCGATCGACCAGGTGATCCGCATGGTGCGCGCGCAGGGCACCGACGGTCTTACGGACACGTTGCGTCGCCGCGCCGGAGAGGAGACCACCGAAGGCGCGAAGGCGTATGCGGCCGGACAGTCGCAACTGTCGCAGGCGATGATCCCGTATTCGATGGCGTACACGGACGCGTACACGAAGCACCTGAGCGAACTGACCGGCGGCACGTCCGCGGGCGCCGCCGCGCATGCGGACGAGGCGAACGCGGCGACCGCGAAGGAGTTCGCGTCGGGATCCGGCGGCGCGCATGCGGACGACGTCGCGAAGGTGGACGCGGCGATGGACGCGCTCGCCGCCGCGCGCGAACGCACCGGCGCCGGCAGCGCGTACCGGCAGGTGCTGCTGCGGTTCGCGGGCGAGTTGAGTGGAGCGGATTCCGGTGGTGGCGACGGTGTCGGTGGTGTCGGTGGTTCCGGTTCGGGGGCCGCCGGCGCGTCCGGTGCCGCGGCCGCGGGCCGGTTCGTCGGCCGCGGCATGGCCGGCGACGATTCGCTCGCCGCACACGCCGAAGCGTCGCGGTCGCGGCGGCAGGCCGCGGCCGAGCGCCGCGCCGCGAAGGCGTCGAGCGGCGACGTGACGACCACGGTGATCGACGAGAACGCGGGCAAGACCGATGCCGGCGACGTGATGAAGTTCGCCGGCGGCGTGCCGGGGGCCGGCGGGAAGTCGGGAGCGTCATCGGGAGCGTCGGCGTCCGCGGGTTCCGGTTCGGCTGGTTCGGGCGGCTCGGCGGGCGGCACGTCCGCGGGGTCCGGTTCCGGGGCGGGATCGTCCGCGGCGACGTCGTCCGCGCTGACGCAGCTGTCGCCGTATGTCGGCATGGACGGCGCCGCCGGTGCGACGGGCGGTGCCGGCGGTTCCGGCACGCGTCTCGTCAACGACACCACGCAGCTCATCGACGACGCCACCGCGTTCGGCGACGCCGGCGCGTTGCTGCGCGCGCTGCTCGCCGATACGACCGTGCAGACGAAACTGGGCGTAGGCGACGCGTCGGCGTCGGGCACGGCGTCCGCATCCGCCGCCACCCGCTTCCTCATCGTCGAGCCGGGCGTCTGAGCCAGACGCCCGTCTTGGGCGGGCGGATAACGTAAATGTGAAGAAAATGTGTTTTAGACTTTTTTAGAGTTTTTAGATTCTTTAGACTTTTTTAGAGTCTTTGGATATCGGGAAACCCAAAGTGACGATGAAAAGGCGGCGGTCCATGAAGACGAATCCGTTCAAACCGACTGCGGGGAAGACGCCTCCCGTGTTGGTAGGACGTCAGAGCGTGCTCGACGATTTCAAGTTCGCGCTCATGGATGGCGTCGGCGCGCCTGGCCGTCTCCGTTACGTCACCGGTCCGCGTGGCGTCGGCAAGACGGTCATGCTCAACGCATTGGGAGACTATGCGAAAAGTCTTGGATGGGTCGTTGTGGACCAGACCGCCGAGCCGGGATTCACGGCAGGCATCATCCAGGCGCTGCGTGATGGCGGCGGCAATAAGACGATGGAAGCCATCACCTTGCCGTCCGCCTCGGTTACCACGCCCATTCCGGGTGTTGAAGCTTCGGTGCAGCTTGGCGCCGTGGAACTCCGTCGTCGTGAGAAGGCCTACAACCTGCGTCAGGCGATAGGGGGGAAGCTTGACACGATGGATGAGAGCAACCAGGGTGTTCTCGTCACACTGGATGAGGTGCAGAAAACGTCCATCGAAGAGATCCGTTCGCTGGCCATCGGCATTCAGCATCTCATCCGTGAAGACAGGAACGTCGCATTCGTGTTCGCAGGGCTGCCGTCCATGGTCGAGGAAGTCATCAACGACAAGGTCATCACCTTCCTTCGCCGTGCCGAAAAGGACCATCTGGGAAGTGTGGATCTGCAGGAGATCTGGATGTCGTTCGAACGCACGATCGCTCAATACGGCAAGAACGCCGATTATCAGGTGCTGAACGAGTTGGCGTTGGCGACCAACGGATATCCGTTCATGATCCAGCTCGTCGGATACTGGGCGTGGCGGTATTCGGATGTGAACGGGCACGACGACGTCATCACCGCCGAGGATGCGGAACAGGGCATCCGACGGGCGAAGCTCAAGCTCGGCGACATGGTTCACGCGCCGGCATTCGACGGGTTGTCGGCAATGGCGAAGGACTACCTGCTCGCCATGTCGCAGGATGACGGGCCATCCAGCACCTCGGAGATCGCGGCGCGCATTGAACGCAGTCCCCAGTATGCGAGCGTCTATCGTGCGCAGCTCATTGAAGAGGACATCATCGAATCCACCGGATACGGATACGTCGATTTCAAGATTCCCTATCTGCGTGACTATCTCAAGGAGCACGCCGCGCATCATCAGATGAAGATGACCCTCCAGAAGATGATGGAGGAAGGCAATCCGATGGGCGCAGATGGGAATGATATGTGAGAGGGGCTTCGACCGGTGCGGTATGCGGTCGGAGCCCCTCTCGGTGTACTGGTCAGCCCCTCAGTCCGGCGGCCGGACAGCTCCCCCTGAAAGGGGGAGCAGGGAAGCGTGCGCGGCTACTTGCGCGGCTTCTTGGCCGGGGGCTCGCCGAGCTCGGACTGCTCGACGATGATCTCGGCGGCGGCCTCGGTCTCGGCCTTGGCCTCCTTGGCGACGTCCTTCGCGGCCGCACGGGCGGCGTCGACGGTCTCCTTGACGGCCTTGGCCGCGGCGGCGAGACCGGCGAACTGGATTTTGCCCACCACGCGGCCGGCCTCGGCGATGTCGTCCAGCGCGCCGGCCAGCGATTCGCGCACGTCGTCGGCCACGCCCAGCGTGACGGACAGGATCGGCGTCTTCATCGAGACCTTCGCCTTGGACTTGATGCCGCGCAGCGCGGCCAGCGCCTCGCCGGCATGGTTCAGCAGCTCCGGGGCCACCTTGAACGCGGCGGCCTCGTACACGTCCGGGGTCGGCCATGCGGCGCGGTGCACCGAGCCGGAACCGGCGTGCATCCAGCTCCACACCTCTTCGGTGGCGTACGGCAGGAACGGCGCGAGCAGACGGGTGAACGCGTCGAGGCCGAGGCCCAGCGCGGTGCGCGCGGACTTGACGGCCGCCTCGGACGGCACATGGCCGGTCGCGTCGGCGGTGCCGTAGGCGCGGTTCTTCACCAGCTCGATGTAGTCGTCGCAGAACTGCCAGAAGTAGTTCTCGATGGCCTCAAGCGCCTTGGAGTGCTCGTAGTTGTCCAACGCGGCGGTCGCCTCGCGCACCACGAGCGCCATGCGGGCCATGGCGGCACGATCCAGCGGCTCGGTCACGTCGGCCGGATCCCAGACCGCCTCGGCGCCGGAGGACACGTGATGGTTCTCGTCCTCGCGGCCGATGGCCAGCGCGAACTTCGTCGCATTCAGCAGCTTGATCGCGAGACGGCGGCCGATCTTCATCTGGCCCTCGTCGTAGGTGGCGTCCAGGCCGAGGCGCGCGGCGGCGGCCCAGTAGCGCACCGCATCGGCGCCGAACTGCTCGATCGGCTTGTTCGGCACGACGACGTTGCCCTTGGACTTCGACATCTTCTTGTGGTCCGGATCGAGGATCCAGCCGGAGAGCGTCGTGTGCTTCCACGGCAGGCACTTGTTCTCGAGGTGCGCGCGGTCCACGGAGCTGAACAGCCAGGTGCGGATGATGTCCTGGCCCTGCGGGCGCAGATCCATCGGGAACGTGGCCTTGAACAGCGCCTGGTTCTCCTCGCCGGGCTCCTCCCAGCGGGTCACGATCTGCGGGGTGAGCGAGGAGGTCGCCCACGTGTCCATGATGTCCTTCTCGGCGGTGAAGCCGCCGGGCACGTCACGCTGGTCCTCGGTGTAGCCGGCCGGCACGTCGGTGGTCGGGTCGATCGGCAGGATGTCCTCGGACGGGACGATCGGGTGGTCGTAGTCGGCCGAACCGTCCTCCTTGACCGGGTACCACAGCGGGAACGGCACGCCGAAGAAGCGCTGGCGGGAGATCAGCCAGTCGCCGTTGAGGCCATGCACCCAGTTCTCGTAGCGCACGCGCATGAAGTCCGGGTGGAACTCGAGCTCGCGGCCGCGCTCGATGAGCTCGGCGTTCAGCTTCTGGTCGGTGCCGCCGTTCTTCAGGTACCACTGGCGGGAGGTGACGATCTCGAGCGGCTTGTCGCCCTTCTCGTAGAAGTTCGTCATACGCTTCGTCGGCGTCGGCTCGCCGTCCAGGTCGCCGGACTCGCGCAGATGGTCGACGATGATCTTGCGGGCGGAGAACGTGGTCTTGCCTTCGGTCTCCGCGAAGATGGCCTTGCCGCCCTCGTCGGTGATCCAATCCGGCACGGACATCACGATGCGGCCGTTGCGCTGGATGATCGGACGGGTCGGCAGGTTGAGGTCGCGCCACCATTCGACGTCGGTCACGTCGCCGAAGGTGCAGCACATGGCGATGCCGGCGCCCTTGTCCATCTCAGCGGCCGGGTGCGCGAGAATCGGCACCTTCACCTTGAACAGCGGGGAGTAGACGTACTGGCCGAAGTACTGCTTGTAGCGCTCGTCGTCCGGGTGCGCGATCAGCGCGCCGCAGGCGGCCAGCAGTTCGGGGCGGGTCGTCTCGATGTAGATCGGGGTGCCGTCCTCGAAGCGGAACGCCACCTTGTGGTAGAAGCCCGGGTACTCACGGGATTCGAGCTCGGCCTGGGCCACGGCGGTCTGGAAGGTCACGTCCCACAGGCCCGGGGCGTCCTTCTGGTAGGCCTCGCCGCGGGCGAGGTTCCTGAGGAACGCCTTCTGGGCGACGCGGCGCGGGTGCTCGCCAATCGTGTGGTAGGTCTGCGACCAGTCGATCGACAGGCCCAGCTTGCGCCACAGCGCCTCGAACAGCTTCTCGTCCTCGGCGGTGAGCTTCTCGCACAGTTCGATGAAGTTCTGGCGGGAGCACGGCACCTGGTCCTTGGCGTCGATCTTCTTGCCGTCGGTGCCTTCGAACGGCGGCTTGAAGTCCGGATCGTACTTGAGGGAGGTGTCGACGCGCACGCCGTAGTAGTTCTGCACGCGGCGCTCGGTCGGCAGGCCGTTGTCGTCCCATCCCATCGGGTAGAACACATCGAAGCCCTGCATGCGCTTGAAGCGGGCGATCACGTCCGTGTGCGTGTAGGAGAACACGTGGCCCACGTGCAGGTGGCCGGACACGGTGGGCGGCGGGGTGTCGATGGAGTACACGGCCTTGCGGTCGCGGGTGTCGTTGAACTTGTAGGTGCCCTGTTCGTCCCAGACGGCACGCCACTTGTCTTCGAGGCCGTCCACGCCCACGCGGTCGGGGAGCGGGGTGAGGTTGGCCGTGATGGATTTGGCTTCAGTCATACACGCGAGTTTATGCGGCTTAGGTGACATCAGGGCATGGGCTTTCGGCCTCTTTCCGTTCCGGTGCCCGGACCTCCCCCACCCGCTTCGCGATTAAGGACAGCCTGCGGCTGGAATTATGTTGCTCACTGTCGTTCGCCTTCGCCTACAAACGCCTCTGGCGTTTGCTTCACGGCTCAGCCCTCCAGAGGGGGCGAAATATTGGGGCCGAAATAGAGGTCAGGAGAGGGCGAGGTCCTTCAGCGGCAGTCGGGTGTCGGTGAGCTGGGCGGGGTAGCCGTTCAGCGTCTCGCGTGCGACGACCGCGTTGCGCTTCGTGTACAGCCAGTCGCTGGCCGCGTCCTCGCTCACCGTGCGCGCGTACGTCTTCAGTCCGTTCGCGTAGTCCGTCTCGTTCGCGGCGCCCGCCGCGGCCGCGTACTGCGACTGCGCGTCCGCGTTCGTGTAGTGCGGCGTCGAGTCGGGCGTCGCGAAGATCGCCGACCCGTCCTCGCCGTCGAGTTCGGTGAGCATGAGCTGGAAGTCGCGTGACTGCGCGCGCTGGTCGAGCTGCGTGGCGTCGACCGTCTCCACGTCGACGGCGACGCCCGCCGTCTGGTACTGCGCGGCGATCGCCTGCGCCAGCGACGTGTACGCGGCCGTGGTGACGAGCTTCAGCGTGCCGACGTATCCGGAGGAGAAGTAGCTCATCATCGACCGTCCCTTCGCGCTGTCGTACGGCAGGATGGAGGTGAGGTTCTCGTAGCCGGGTTCGAGCGGGCCGATCGGGCCGCCGAGCACCTGCTCCACATCCTGTTTGCGGCCGTTCGCCAGCGCCGCCTTGTCGAGCATGAGGCGCATCGCCTGCCGCGCCTGCACGTCGGAGAGGATCGAGTCGGCGTCGTTGTTGTAGAGCAGCGTCACCTTGCGCGTGCTGGCGCCGTACACGGTGACGAACGAGGAATCGCCGGCGAGATGGTCCGCGGCACTCGCGAAATCCGGCAGGATCATGTCGAGGCCGCCGAAATCGGCCTGCTTCATCAACGTGTCGTCGTCGGCGAAATACCTGAACGTGACGGTGCCGACCTTCGCGCCGCCGCCGGAACGCGCCTTGAGCGTCATCACGCCGTCCTTGAACGAGTCGACGGCGAACGGGCCGGAACCGGCGGTCTGCGTCGCGTAGTTCACGTTCGCGTCCGCATCGTAGACGATGCCGAGGCGGCCGGTGAGCGTGCGCGTGAGCGTCGGATCCGGCTCGCTGAGCGTGATGACCACCGTCGTCGGATCCGGATTCGTGACGGAGGCGAGACGCTTGAACTTCGCGTCCGCGTCCGGCCACTTGCCTTCCACGGCCTGCTGGATCGACCACACGGCGTCGGTCGAGTCGAGCGTGTCGCCGTTCGCGAACGTGAGACCGGAACGCATCGTGAGCGTCAACGTCCTGCCGTCCGCCGACGTCTCCCACTTCGACGCGAGACCGCCGGTGATCCGGTTCTCGTCGTCCACGTCGAGCAGCGTCTCGTACACGTTGCCGATGAGCACGCGGCTCAGACGGTCGGACTGTGCGCCGGACGCGGTGCGGATGTCGAGCGAGTCGGGCACGCCGGTCAGTCCGATCGTCACGGATTCATTTGACGACGTGTCGCCGCCGAGACCGGGGACGACGCTGCGATGCTGCACCAGCGCCCACCCGATCCACACGAGCGCGGAAAGCGCGATCGCGACGCCGAGGAAGACGCCCCAGCGCGCGAGTTCGCCGGTGCCGGTGCCGCGTGTGGTGCCGTGTGCGGTGCGTGGATTGCGTGGATTGCGTGGATTGCGGGGAGTGCGGGGAGTGCGTGTGCCGTTGCCGTGATTCGCCATGTGGCTCAGTCTACGCGTGATGGGGAATCCGCGTCCGTGAGTCATTTCGCCGTCGACCACCCCCAGTCAGCCTACGGCTGACAGCCCCCGCCGGCGGGGGCGGAGGAGAAGGCATGGTCACGCCGGCGGGTGGGTGGTTACGCGGCCGGGCGGGCGGCTATGCGGCGGATGGGAGGTTATGCGGCGGGCGGGTGGCTACGCGGTATGCGGAGGGCGAGTGGCTACGCGGCGGAGGGGCAGGTGGCGGCGAGCGGGCAGGTGGCGCAGTCGGGTTTGCGCGCGTGGCAGATTGCACGCCCGAACAGGATGAGACGGTGGCTCAGATCCGTCCACTCCCCGGGCGGGAAGCACGCGGTGATCTCCTTCTCGACCGCCACCGGATCGGGGTGACGTTCGCGCCAGTCGCTGCGCCAGCGCAAGCGTCCGGTCACGCGCATCACGTGCGTGTCGACGGGGAAGCCGGGCACGCCGAACGCGTTGCCGAGCACGACGTTCGCCGTTTTGCGGCCCACGCCCGGCAGGCTCGTGAGCTCCGCCATCGTGCGCGGCACCTCGCCGCCGAAACGCTCGTCGAGCGCGGCGGCGAGTCCCAGCAGATGCTTCGTCTTGGAGCGGTAGAAGCCGAGCGGATGGATGATGTCCTCCACGTCCTCGGGATTCGCGACGGCCAGCGCGGCGGCGTCCGGATAGCGGGCGAAGAGTTCCGGCGTGACCGTGTTGACGCGTTTGTCGGTGGTCTGCGCGCTCAGAACGGTCGCGATGAGCAGCTGCAGCGGCGTCGAGAAGTCGAGCGCGCACTTCGGCTCGGGGAACAGTCCGGTGAGGATCGCGTACTCGTCGTGCATGCGGGCGACGCGGGCCCGCTTCGATTCGCGTGGCATATCGGGATGCTCGGGATGATGGTGGCGGACCGGGCCGGTTACTCGTCCTTCGGCGCGTTGCGCGCGGCGGACTTGGCGGCCGACTCCTCGGACTCCTCGTCCGGCGGGTCGAACCGGTAGCCGACGTTGCGCACGGTGCCGATGAGATGTTCGTATTCGCCGCCGAGCTTGGCGCGCAGACGACGGATGTGCACGTCGACGGTGCGCGTGCCGCCGTAGTAGTCGTAGCCCCACACCTCCTGCAGCAGCTGCGCGCGCGTGAACACGCGGCCCGGATGCTGCACGAGGTACTTGAGCAGCTCGAACTCCTTGTACGCCAGATCGATCGGGCGGCCGTGCAGGGAGGCGGTGTAGCCGTTCGTGTCCACGATGAGATCGCCGGAACGGATCTGGCCGTCCTCGGTGGTCACGCCCTTGTCGCCCGCGGCGGCGTTCGCGTTCGCGGCGGGCGCGTTGCCGCGTTCGGAGACGAGACGCAGACGCCCCTCGACCTCCGCCGGCGAGGCGGTCGAGACGACCACGTCGGCGATGCCCCACTGCGAGTTGACGACGGTGAAGCCGCCCTCGGTGAGGATCAGCACGATCGGCGTGGACAGGCCGGACGCGTGGATGAGATTGCACAGGGTCTTCGCGGTGGCCAGATCGTCGCGCGCGTCGAGGAACAGGATCGTGTTCTCCGGCATCTTCACCAGACTGGCCGCGTCCATCGGCAGGACGCGCACACGGTGGGAGAGCAGGGCGAGCGACGGCAGCACGGAGGCGGGGTTGCTAGCGAACGTCATCAACGTCAGATCAGTCACGTCTTGCCCCTCTCTTGTATCGGGCTCCGGTGATGGCCGGGCCTGGAATCAGATGGAAGGCGACCATTGCGGGAATGACCGAGACGGGTGTGACGCGCCGAATCGGAGATTCGTGATGGAAACCCTTACGGATACTGCGCTTATTCTACGCGCACATACGGGACACATGATGTTAACTTCTGTGACAACAAGCGGCAATACGTGTGCGGAAAGCACTGTTTTCGGGCATCGACGGGACGGTGGCGCGTACCGCGGCTGGGAAAACCGTTGCGAAAACCATGGAAATCGGGGTGGAAACCCATCCACCATGTGGTCATGTCCACTATGCGGCCGCGTCCATACGGCGATTGCGGACATGGACCGCGCGGGGGCATGCGCCGCCCATCGCCGCGACGCGTTCACGGGGAATCGGGCGCATCCGGCACGGCGGGTAGGATTGGTGCAGTCAACGACGTCTGATTGTGGATTCGGGAGTGGATATGACCGGCGAAACCGTAAGCCAGTGGAATGCCAAGCGCGGGACGATGCTCGCCGCGCAGGCGCTCGCATACGTGCTGCTCATCGTGGTCGGCGCCGTGTGGGGGCTTGCCGGCGCGGGGGCCGGCATCGTCATGCAACTGGCCGGAACCGTGCTGCTGGCCGTCGCGCTCGTGCTGTTCCACGTGTTCTGGCCGTTCCGCGCGACCATCATCGACCGTGTGATCGGACTGGTCGCCGGCGCGCTGTCGCTCGTGTTCGTCGCGTTCCCCGCCGCCGGCGACGTGATCATGGTGCAGGACGACACGCGCGCCGCCCTGTTCGATACCGATTCCGGCGAGATCCGTTGGGCCGCCGCCGTCGCCGGACTGCTCGTCGTGCTCACCATCGTCTCGTTCGGACGGCAGATGCTGCGCGAGGAACGCTCGCACCTCATCCGCGCCCTGTCGCATTGCGTGACCGGCGGCGCCGCGTCGATCGCGCTCGCCGGCTGGTACTTCATCCCGTACGTGGTCTCCGGCGGACTCGCGGTGTCCGGCGGCCTGTTTGCCGGCGTCATCGCGGTGATGGCGCTGTTCGCGCTCATGCTCGCCTACGCCTCCGTGTGGTGGCTCAAGGAACTCGACCCGGATCCGGCCGTGCGCGCCCCGTGGGTCGGCGTCGCCCTGCTGCCCGTCATGTTCTACGGGCTCGTCGTCTTCGCCGCCGCCCTGTTCCTCCAGATCGTCGGCTGAGCCTTATCCGCATCTGGCCCCCTCTGACGAGGGGGCTCCCGGCGAAGCCGGGTGGGGGAGAGACAGCGGCTACGACCGCTCTTCTTCTCTCCCTCCGTCATCGCTTCGCGTTCTCACCTCCCTCGTCAGAGGGAGGTGAGAACGGAACTCAGAACGCGATGATTCCCAGGTGCTCGAGCAGCACCTTGATGCCGATGACGATGAGGACCACGCCACCGGCGACCTGCGCGGGCTTCTGCCAGCGGGCGCCGAACACGCGGCCGATGTAGATGCCGGCGATCGAGAACAGGCCGGTCACCACGCCCATCGCGGCGACCGTGAACGCGATGTTGATCTTCATCAGGCCCAGGCTCACGCCCACGGCGAACGCGTCGATGCTGCACGCCACGGCGAGCGGCAGCATGTGCTTCCAGTCGAATTCGGGCGTCTCCTTCGCGTTCTCCTCGTCCTCCTCGAACGCCTCGCGGATCATGTTGCCGCCGATCACGGCCAGCAGGAGGAAGATGATCCAATGGTCCACGCTCGTCACGTAGGAGGCGAACGCGGAGGCGGCGAAGATGCCGAGCAGCGGGAACAGCGCCTGGAATCCGCCGAACCACAGGCCGCATTTCAGGGCGTCCACGAACCGGGCGCGTTTCACGGTCAGTCCCTTGCCGATGGACACGGCGAACGCGTCCATCGCGACGGAAACGGAAATCAGCAACGATTGGATGATCATCGAAATCATGGTGTGTGCGTGAATGGTTCATCCCCCGGCGGCCCCGGTCGGCCGTCACCACGGTATGGGCCTCGACCAGCGTTCCCACACGCCGCCTACGCCTAGGTGAAATTACGGTATTCGATTATATACGGGCACTGGTCCTTGAAGACGACTGAGGGGTAGCGGATGCTTGGATCCGACTACCCCTCAGTCCCGCTTCGCGGGCCAGCTCCCCTGCAAGGGGAGCCTAATCACGCGACATCACTTGGCGGAGTTGGCGAGGCGCTCGCGCGCTTCCTTGATTTCCTTCTCGGCGACGTCCGCACCGGTCCAGTAGTCGCCCGGGAGGACCTCCTTGTTCGGCTCAAGGGCCTTGTACTGCTCGAAGAAGTGCTTGATCTCCTTCAGGTGGTACTCGTTGACGTCCTTGACGTCCTGGATGTCGTCGTAGCGGACGTCGGCCGGCACGCACAGCACCTTGTCGTCGCCGCCCTCTTCGTCCTCCATGTGGTACAGGCCCACGGCGCGGCACTCGATGACGCAGCCCGGGAACACGGAGTTGCGCACCATGACGAGCGCGTCCAGCGGATCGCCGTCCTCGCCCAGCGTGCCCTCGATGTAGCCGTAGTCATCCGGGTAGCCCATGGCGGTGAACAGCTCGCGATCCAGGAAGACGCGGCCCGTCTCCTGGTCGACTTCGTACTTGTTCTTGGAACCGCGCGGGATCTCCACCACGACGTTGAAGGTTTCAGCCATTTCGGTTTCTCCTTGATTGGTTGTTGTTCGCTAATCACCTTACCGCGAAACACGCGGCGGACGTAACCCGGTCCGGCCCGCATCGGACGGGCCGGACCGGGTCACGCGGCGGACGGGATCACTCGCCGTACTCGTGCACGACGGTGAACACGTGCGCGACGTCCGCCCACGGGGCGAGCGAGACGAAGTTGTCCCAGCTCCAGGCGAAGTCGCGGCCGGTCAGCTCGTCGCGCAGATGCGCGCCCCACTTCGGGTCGACGTCGAATTCCGGCATCTCGAAGTGGACCATCGCCTGATGCGCGTTGTGGCAGTCGAGGTTGACGACCACGATCAGCGTCTCCGGCTTGCCGGACTTCGTCAGGTTGGCCGGCGTGTGGCGGGCGAACGCAAGGATGTTCGGGTCGCTGGTCTCCAGCACGTGCAGGTTGTGGTAGCTGAACGCCTCCACATGTTCGCGGCGGATGCGGTTCAGCGAGGTGAGCAGCTCGGCGATGCCGAACTTGTCCGCCTCGGACCAGTCGCGCACCTTGATCTCGTACTTCTCGTTGTTGCGCTGCTCCTCGAAGCCGTCGCGCTGCTGGTTCTCGATCAGCTCGAAGCCGTTGTAGATGCCCCAGCTCGGCGAGCCCATCGCGGCGAGCACCGCGCGCACCGCATGGCCGGCGATGCCGTTGTCGCGCACGTAGGCGGTGAGGATGTCCGGCGTGGTCGGCCAGAACGTGTTGTGCTGGTAGTAGCCGTCGTCGCCGTTCGTGGTGCCGAGGTACTCCTCCAGCTCCTCCTTCGTGTTGCGCCACGGGAAGTAGCAGTGCGACTGGGTGAAGCCCACGTAGCTCAGCGCGCGCATCATACCCGGGCGGGTGAACGCCTCGGCGAGGAACAGCACCTCCGGGTGCTTCTTCGTGACCGCGGCGATGACGTCCTGCCAGAAGCGCACCGGCTTGGTGTGCGGGTTGTCGACGCGGAAGATCGTCACGCCCGCCTCGATCCACAGGTCCATGATGCGTTCGACCTCGCGTTCGATGCCCGGCATGTCCGCGTTGAAGTCGATCGGGTAGATGTCCTGGTACTTCTTCGGCGGGTTCTCGGCGAACGCGATCGTGCCGTCCGGCTTGGTGCGGAACCAGTTCGGATGCGCCTTCACCCACGGATGGTCGGGCGAGCACTGGAGGGCGAAGTCGAGCGCGATCTCCAGACCCAGCTCATGCGCCTTCGCGCACAGCGCCTTGAAGTCGTCCATCGTGCCGAGCAGCGGGTCGACGGTGTCGTGGCCGCCGAGCGAGCTGCCGATGCCGAACGGCGAACCCGGATCGTCCGGACCCGCGTTCAGCGAATTGTCCTTGCCCTTGCGGTTCGTCACGCCGATCGGGAAGATCGGCGGCAGGTACACGATGTCGAAGCCCTCGGCCTTCGCGCGCTCCAGACCGGAGACGGAGGTCTTCAGCGTGCCCTGCACGATCTTGCCGGTCTCCTCGTCCACGTACGCGCCCTCGGAACGCGGGAAGAACTGGTACCAGGCGGCGAAGCTGGACTTCGGACGCTGCACGAGGAAGCGCTGCGGGGCGCTCTCCGACAGGCCGTCGCGCAGCGGGTTCGTCTCATGCAGCTCGGCGACCTCGGCGGTCGTGGCGGCGGCGAGACGATCCTCGGGGGCGAGGGTCTCGTCGGCCATCGTCTTCGCGGCGGCCTCGAGCACCTTGCGCTGGGCGGCCTTGAGCTTCGCGTCCGGGGTGTGCGCCCAGCGGTCGAGCAGCTGCGCGCCGGAGATCAGCGCGTTCTCGACGTCGTCGTTCACCTTCACCTTGATGGTGGCGTCATGCAGCCAGGAACGGTAGGTGTCCTCCCAGCCTTCGACGGTGACGGACCATTCGCCCAGCTGACGCTTGATCTGCGCGAACTCCGGCTCCCACGGCTTCACGTCGGAATGCTCGCCGCAGGTGAGGGTCACGGCCCAACGGTCGAGGCCCGGGTTGACGCAGGTCATCGGGATGCGCTGCATCTCCTTGCCGCGATGGTTGCGCACGACCGCGGTGGCGCCCACCTTCGTGCGGCCCTCGATGAACACCTGCGCGGTGACCTCGAACGGCTCGCCCAGCTCGACGCGAGCCGGGTACACGCCGCGCTCCTCGTTCGGCGTGACGTCCAGGATGTTGATGCGGCCGAACTGGCCCGGTTCGGTGACGGGGATCGACTGCGCCGGGGTCTCGCCCACGACGGTCACCGCGACCTGCGTCGGCTTCGCGGCCCTGCGACGGCGCGTGGTGGCCCTCTTCCTCGTGGTCTTGGTCTTGGCGCCCTTCTCCGCCTCGACCTCGTTCTTCTCCTCTGCCTTCGTATCGGCCATGGCGTTGTTCATCTCGCTGCTGGTCGTCTTCGACATGGCGACCTCCTCCTTACTTCTCACGCGTATCGCGCGGCCGTGTTGTGGCGCGGTCGCACGACTTGGATGTGCCACGGCACCCATTGTAGGGGCGGGTGTGCCGGAAATACAGCCTTTTCGGCCCGTCGCGGTGGATAACCCGGTGGACGGGCGACAACGTTTGTGGACAACCGGTGCGCGAGACGTCCCGGATCGGCGGAATGTGGACAAGCAAACGTTTGAACTTATCCACAACACGCCCGGCGGGAGGGGCTCCGACCACAAGCCCCGGAAAACCGGTCCTCATCGGCGTGAATCCGCCAATCTGGAACCATCCGTCCGCCGATGGCACCGACGGTGAGGACAACGGGCCAGCGCGACGGCCGGACGGTCGCCGCGCTGGCCGAAGACAGGGAAGGACCAGGACATGACCGACGATCAGACCGCGCAATCACATGGTGAGATTCATACGCCGCCGCGCACGATCCGCGCGCGCATCGCCGCGACCGTCGCGACGGCGGCGGTGGCGCTGGCGGCGCTGCTGGCGGCCGCGCCCGCCGCGCTTGCCGCCGGAACGATGCAATGGGCTCCGGAGCACACGTATCTGACGTACGACGCCGACGGCAAGCAGGGACTGCGCATCGGCGCGCTCACGCGCACCGGCGACGGACGCCTCGTCTACTGCATGGAGGCCGGCAAGGACGCCGAAACCTCCTACTCGTCGTCGCGCATCCGTGAGGACGGCGAGGCGGCGCGACGCGTCGGCTGGCTCGCCGACCACTACCGGGAGCATCGCGACGCGCGCACCCACGCCGCCATCGGCGTGCTCGTCCACGAGCATTTCGACGCCGATCCGGGCGCATGGCGGCGCCACTACGCCGCCATCCTCCAACAGCATCCCGGACTGGACGCGCGCGCCGCCGAACTCTGGCAGGAGGCGGAGTCGCGCGTGCCGGCGGGCATCCGCGTCGCATCCGACATGGTCGACGGCATCCGCAGCGGATGGGTCGACGTGGGCGTGACCAACGCGCGCGGCGAGCACATCGCCGGCATCCGCTACGAACTGCGCATCGAAGGACCCGCGCTGTTCGACGCGGCCGGCGGCGGCGCGGCGTCCGCGGTCGTCAGCGGCACGACCGATTCGAAACCCATCCGGCACACGTGGAACGCCACCGGCGCCGGCGACGTGAAGGTGCATTCCGGCTACGACGCCCCGCGCGTCGAACAGTTCGTCAGCAATCAGGACTACATCGGGTTCGGACGGCAGGAAAGCGTCTCCAACGTCGGCGTCGCCTTCCGCGTGCGCAAGGACTTCACGCCGTCGATCGCCACCGTCGCCGCGGCGAAGATCGTCGACGCCGGGCAGGAGGTCGCCGACCAGGTGACGTCCGGCGTAAGCGGCGACGACAGCCACTGGCCGGCCGGATTGGAGCTCGTCGCGCGCGGATACTACTTCGACGACATCCCCGCCGACCGGCTCGTCGACCGCATGGAACCGAAGGACGGCGAGACCATCGAGGACTTCCTCGCGCGCGTGAAACGACGCGGCTACGAGCCGGCCGCGCGGGGGAGCGCGACGTTCGACGGCCCCGGACGGCAGGCGACCGTCACGGCGGTCGGCGACGACGGCGAACCGTACCGCACGCCCGCACGCGGCGGCATCGGCACCTGGGTGTGGGCGATCGACGCGTCGAAGCAGAGCGACACGGCGAAGGAGTACGTGCTCGCCGACGTGGTCACGCCGTTCCTCGACGCCGCCGAAAGCAACGCGAACCGCGCCAAGGTGGAGGTCGAATCGACCGTCACCGAACACGCGGCGCAGGTCGGCTCGCACCTGAGCGACACGATCACCGTGAGCGGATTCCCCGACGGGCACGGCACGTTCGCCGGCGACGAGACCTACGGCATCGGCGCCGACCGGCCGCTCGCGCAGGTGAGCGTCTGGTGGTCCGGCGATCCGGACGACCCCGCGAACGACGACGCATACGAGCCGAAAGGCGCCGAGGAGCCCGCCGAGGACGCCAACCACCGGCTCATCGGCACATGGGAGTATCCGGCCGTCAACGGGCGGATCCGCGTGGGCGCCGGCACGCCCGACGCGCACGGGAATCCGGTCGAGATCACGGCGGAGACCCACGGCTGGTACGTGTTCGTATGGAAATTCGCCGGCGACGACCGCGTCATGCCCGCCGCCAGCCGCTACGACGACAAGTGGGAGCACACGCGCGTGACCATCGAGAAGCCCGAGGAGCCCGAGGAAGAGGAGCCGTGCGAGCCGGAGGAGCCGTGCGAGCCGGAAGAGCCCGAGGAGCCGATGCCCGAGACCGGCGTGGACGTGGGGCTCGTGTTCGGCGTGAGCATCTGCGCGCTTGCGGTGGGTGCGTTCATGCTCGCCGTGATTCGGCGGCGGAGCCTGTAGGGCGTGCCTGCGACCACCCCCAGTCGGTTGCGCCGACAGCCCCCGCCGGCCGGGCGGATGGTTGCTGACGTTCCGTTGGCTCCCGCTGGCGGGAGCTGTCATGCGGAGCATGACGACTAGACCACCAGACACATATTTTGGCCTATAACCCGGCTCCCGCTGGCGGGAGCTGTCATGCGGAGCATGACTGAGGGTGGTCTAACCCGATATAATGAAAAACGCTAGGAATCGTTGTGATTCCTAGCGTTTTATCGTGGTAGCGGGGCATGGATTTGAACCATGGACCTCTGGGTTATGAGCCCAGCGAGCTACCGAGCTGCTCCACCCCGCGTCGGCTTGTCTGTGCGACAGCTCTATCTAAGATACCGGCGAATCGGAATACGTCAAATCGAATCGCCCTCGGCGTGTCGGAAAGCCCGGCGGGCTTTCCGAAGCAGTGAGCAGCGATAGCGTCGCGAGCGTCGCAGTAGGAAAACGCATGCGCCGCAAGGCGTATTCCGTTTCCTCGCAAGTGTGGGGACGCCGCGCGGTCTGATAATCCGCGATAAGAAAGAAGTATGGCGCGGGGGAGGCGGCGGCGTGCGGCAAATCCGCATTGCGGCCATAATGAAGACATGCCTATCAAGATTCCCAGCGGCCTTCCGGCCAGAGCCATCCTCGACTCGGAGCGCATCTTCGCGCTCGAGAAGCCCGAGGCGGAGCGTCAGCGCGTCCGCCCGCTCAAGCTGGTGATCCTGAATCTCATGCCCAAGAAGATCGAGACGGAGACCCAGCTGCTGCGCCTTATCTCGAAGTCGCCGCTGCAGGTCGAGGTCGACTTCATGAAGACCTCGACGCACGAGTCCACGCACGTCTCCGCCGACCATCTGCTCAAGTTCTACGAGAACCTCGACGCGTTCGCCGACAACTACTACGACGGCTTCGTCGTCACCGGCGCGCCGGTCGAGCACATGCCGTTCGAGGAGGTGGACTACTGGGAGGAGTTCAAGACGATCCTCGACTGGGCGTCCACGCACGTGTTCTCCACGATGTACCTGTGCTGGGGCGCGATGGGCGCGCTGTACCGGCGCTACGGCGTGCGCAAGGTCGACTACGCCGAGAAGGTGTTCGGCGTGTTCCCGCAGTATCTGCAGGACGAATACTGCTTCCTGACGAACGGCTTCGACGAGATCGCGCTGCAGCCGCACTCGCGCCTCGCCGGCGTGGACGAGCGCGACGTGCGCGCCAACCTGGATCTGCAGATCCTCACGTGGGGGCCGGAGTCGGGGCCGGGACTCATCGCCACGCGCGACTTCTCCGAGGTGTTCGCGCTCGGGCATTGGGAGTACGGCAAGTACACGCTCGCCGAGGAGTACGAGCGTGACATGGCGAAGGGCATGAGCAACGTGCCGTTCCCGAAGAACTACTTCCCGCACGACGACCCGTCGATCGAACCGTTGTTCGCGTGGCGCGCGCACGCGAACCTGCTGTGGCGCAACTGGCTCAACTGGGTGTACCAGACCACGCCGTACGACCTGACGGAGGTGCCGGAGCTACGCGCCGAGAAGCGTCTCGGCACGGACCGGTCGATCCGGCATGAGCCGGGAGGGCCGCGCAAGGACGGGTTCGCGCCGTTCGCGCACGACGGCTACGGCGTGATCCGGGGCTGACGCGCCCCGCGCGGGGCGCCGGGACCGTCCGTGTTGCGGACTGGGATGTGACCACTATGTGGACCGTGGCAATGGTCACAATATGGTCACAGATTGCGTTCCGCGAATCGCCGGGAAAAGCCGGAAAACCGTTTCGTTCCAACGATGTAATGCGACAACACGCCGGGGAATCGGCCATTTGGATTTGTCCCAAGACCGGCCAATAATCACCTTTCAGTCATTCGGGGTCACGTGCCGGTCCGAGTCGTCATCGAATCGCCGCCTCCCCGCAATGAGGGAAGACGGAAGACGAAAGTTACCGACACGTCACATTCGCCGACCCAGTTGGTTTAAACTGACACCTGACTAGAAGAAGCAGGAGGCGCGAATGATTGGTGCTGCACTCAGCTCGCTGACGTTGGCGAGCGCCACGCAACCGGAGTATCCGAGCATCGACGATTTTCTCCCTCCGGAACTGCTGTTCCAGGGAACCCCGTTCGCCATCAACCGAATCATCCTTGTCCGCATTCTCGCGACCATCATCATGCTGATCGTGCTCGGCGTCACCGCGCACCGCGTGAAGCTGATCCCGGGACGCTGGCAGGGCGCGGTCGAATGGCTCATCGAGTTCGTGCGCGACCAGATCGTCTATCAGGTGATGGGCGAACTGCGCGGCAAGCGCTACGTGCCAATGATCACCACCGTGTTCTGCACGCTGCTCGTGTTCAACCTGTGCGGCATCATCCCCGGCTTCAACATCGCCGCATCCGCGACGATCACGCTGCCGCTGGTGTTCGCCATGTGGTGCTTCTGCCAGTACTGGATCGCCGGCATCCGCGAGAAGGGCCTCGGCCACTTCCTGCGCGACGAGCTCTTCCCGAAGGGCGTGCCCGCGCCGATCTACATCCTGCTGTCGCCGATCCAGCTGCTCGAGCTGCTCGTCATCCGTCCGTTCTCGCTGACGATCCGACTCTTCGCCAACATGGTCTCCGGCCACCTCATCCTCGGCCTGTGCCTGTCGGCCACCCAGTTCTTCCTCATCGACATCGCCAACAAGGCGATGGCGCCGTTCGGCGTGATCACGTTCGCCGCCGGCATGTTCATGTTCCTGTTCGAGGCGCTGGTCGCCTGCCTGCAGGCGTACATCTTCGCGATCCTGACGACCGCGTACATCAATATGAGCTTCCCCGAGGCCGACTGACCTAGGGTTAGAAACTGTTGCTATCACGGCAATAACCAGAAAGGAAACAACCATGGATATCGTTACCCTCGCTGCGGTTGCGGGCAACCTGAACGTCGTCGGCTACGGCCTCGCGGCCATCGGCCCCGGCATCGGTCTGGGCATCCTGATCGGCAAGACCATCGAGAGCACGGCCCGCCAGCCCGAGCTCGGCGGCCGCCTGCAGACGCTGATGTTCCTTGGTCTGGCGTTCGTCGAGGTGCTGGCGCTGCTCGGCTTCGTCGCCGCCTTCATCTTCCAGTGATCGAAAGCCCATCCGAAACGAATCCCAAGGACATGAAAGGAGGAAGACGTTATGGTGACTGAAGCAGCAAGCGGTGTCTCGCTGTTCCTGCCGGAAACCTACGACGTGGTGTGGTCGCTGATCATCCTCGTCATCGTCGCCGTATTCTTCTACAAGTTCTTCCTGCCGAAGTTCCAGGCCGTGTTCGATGAGCGCGCCGCCAAGATCGAAGGCGGCATCGCCAAGGCCGAGCAGGCCCAGAAGGACGCCAACGCCGCCAAGGCCAAGTACGAGGCCCAGATGAGCGAGGCCCGCGTCGAGGCCGCGAAGATCCGCGACGACGCGCGTGCGGAAGCCTCCCACATCGTCGCCGACGCGCGCACCCGCGCCGAGGCCGATGCGGCGCAGATCACCGCCAACGCCCAGCGTTCCCTCGAATCGCAGCAGCAGCAGGCCCTCGTCTCCCTCAAGGGGGAGGTCGGCACGCTCGCCACCGCGCTGGCCGGCAAGATCCTCGGCGCCAAGCTCGAGGACAGGGACGTGCAGTCGTCGATGATCGATTCGATGCTCGACGATCTGGACGCCAAGAAGTGAACATCCGCAACGAGAAAGGGAGGTGACCATGCGAGGAGAGGCATCTCGTATTGCAGACCGCGAGTCGCGTGATTCGCTGGCCCCGAAGCTGCGCGACACCCGTGAGGACGCGTGGCGGATCGGCAACGAACTGTTCACGATCACCCGTGTGCTGGATGACAACATCGCGCTCGAACGCGCGCTGACCGACCCGTCCCGCCCGGTCGCCGACAAGGTGGCCGTGCTCAGGGAGATCGTCGGCGACCGCGTGCATCCGATGACGATGGAGATCCTGACCGATCTGGTCGGCCGCACGTGGAGCAAGGCCCGCCACATCGCGAATGCCGTCGAGGACTTCGGCGTCGACGCGATGATGTACTACGCGGACGCCACCGGAGCGACGCTCAAGGTGTCCATCGAGCTGTCGCAGCTGAACTCGGCGCTGCTGACCCTCCCGGTCGTGCGCGCCAAGCTGTACGACGACCAGGCCACGAGCCAGGCGCGCGTCGCGCTGTTCCGCCAGCTGTTCGGCGGCAAGGGCCTCAACAAGGTCACGATGCGCCTCGCCGAGCACGCCACGTGCAACCTGCGCCGCCGCCGCTACCTGGAGACCATCCAGTGGCTGATCAACAAGTTCTCCCGCCACATGGGCGAGTCGATGGTCACGGTGACCACCGCCACCCCGCTGACGAAGGAGCAGATCCAGCGACTGACGAAGATCTACACGGCGAAGGTCGGACGCCCGGTGCACATCAACGCCGTGGTCGACCCGTCCGTGCTGGGCGGCATGCGCATCCAGGTCGGCGACGAGGTCACGGACAACACCGTGGTCGCGCAGCTCGAGCATCTCCACCGCACGGTGAAGGCCGGCACGAACTGACAGGCCCGTGCGCGCCGGGGAGGGAATCCCCTCCGCAAGCGCCGCGCGGCTGAACACACAAGCAAAGACTTGCACTGAACAATGAACCAAATGAAGGAGTGATCATGGCAGAACTGACCATCGATCCCGCCTCGGTACGCAAGGCCTTGGACGACTTCGTGTCGTCCTACCAGCCGAGCGACACCCCCACCCAGGAAGTGGGCTATGTCGCCACGGCCGGTGACGGCATCGCGCACGTGACGGGGTTGCCTGGTTGCATGGCCAATGAGCTGCTGACGTTCGAAGACGGCACGCTCGGCCTGGCGTTCAACCTTGACGCCCGTGAGATCGGCGTGGTTATCCTCGGCGATTTCGCTGGAATCGAGGAAGGCCAGGAAGTGCGCCGCACCGGCGAAGTGCTCTCCGTGCCCGTCGGCGACGGCTACCTCGGCCGCGTCGTGGACCCGCTGGGCAAGCCGATCGACGGCCTCGGCGAGATCAAGAGCGAAGGCCGCCGCATCCTCGAAGCCCAGGCTCCGGACGTGATGCACCGCCACCCGGTCGACGAGCCGCTGTCCACCGGCCTCAAGGCCATCGACGCGATGACGCCGATCGGCCGCGGCCAGCGCCAGCTCATCATCGGCGACCGCCAGACCGGCAAGACCGCCATCGCGATCGATACCATCATCAACCAGAAGGCGAACTGGGAATCCGGCGATCCGAAGAAGCAGGTGCGCTGCATCTACGTCGCGGTCGGCCAGAAGGGCTCCACCATCGCCTCCGTGAAGCAGAGCCTCGAAGACGCGGGCGCCATGGAGTACACCACCATCGTGGCCTCCCCGGCCTCCGATTCCGCAGGCTTCAAGTACATCGCCCCGTACACCGGCTCGGCCATCGGCCAGCACTGGATGTACAACGGCAAGCACGTCCTCATCGTCTTCGACGACCTGTCGAAGCAGGCCGAGGCGTACCGATCGATCTCCCTGCTGCTCCGTCGCCCGCCGGGGCGCGAGGCCTACCCGGGTGATGTCTTCTACCTGCACTCCCGTCTGCTCGAACGCTGCGCGAAGGTCTCCGACGACCTCGGCGGCGGCTCGATGACGGGTCTGCCGATCGTCGAGACGAAGGCGAACGACGTGTCCGCCTACATCCCGACCAACGTGATCTCCATCACCGACGGTCAGATCTTCCTCCAGTCCGATCTGTTCAACGCCAACCAGCGTCCCGCCGTGGACGTCGGCATCTCGGTCTCCCGAGTCGGCGGCGCCGCGCAGACCAAGGCTCTCAAGAAGGTCTCCGGCACGCTGAAGATCTCCCTGGCGCAGTACCGTTCGCTGGAATCCTTCGCCATGTTCGCGTCCGATCTGGATGCGGCGTCCAAGGCCCAGCTGACCCGTGGCGCCCACCTGACCGAGCTGTTGAAGCAGCCGCAGTTCCATCCGTACTCGATGGAGCAGGAGGTCGTGTCCGTCTGGACCGGCACCCACGGCAAGCTCGACGACCTCGAGCTCAAGGACGTGCTGCCCTTCGAGCAGGGTCTGCTGGACTACCTCGATCACAACACCGACATCCTCAAGACCATCCGCGAGACCGAGGACTTCACCGCCGACACCGAGGCGGAGCTGGCCAAGGCCGTCGATGCGTTCCGTGCGACCTTCGTGTCGTCCACCGGCAAGCCGCTGGTCGACAAGAAGCCGGACGTGTCCCAGGCCGCCCCGGTCGAGCAGGAAAAGATCGTGGCGGGAGAGAAGTAAGCCATGGGCTCGCAACTCGCATTGAAATCACGCATCCACTCCACCGAGTCGTTGGAGAAGATCTTCAACGCCCAGGAGATGATCGCGTCTTCGCACATCGCCAAGGCCCGTGACGTCGCCTTGAACGCGAAGCCGTACACCGATGCGATTTTCGATGCCGTGCAAGCGTTGGTGGCACACACCCATATCACGCATCCGATCGCGGTGAAGGACGAGAACAACCCGCGCGTGGCCGTTCTCGCCCTCACCTCGGATCGTGGCATGGCCGGCCCGTACACCTCTTCGATCATCCGCGAGACCGAGTCGCTGCTGGCTCGTCTCGAGGATGCCGGCAAGAAGCCGGAGCTGTTCGTGTACGGGCGTCGCGGTTCGACGTACTACAAGTACCGCAACCGCGACGTCGCGGCCACATGGGAGGGCGACACCGACCAGCCCGGCGTGGAAATCGCTGAGACGATCTCCAACGCCCTGATGGACGCCTATATGAAGCCGGCGGACCAGGGCGGAGTCTCCGAACTCTACATCGTCTACACCGAGTTCATCAACATGGTGGTCCAGAAGGTGCGCGTGCTGCGCGTGCTGCCCGTCGAGATCGTGGGCGCGCCGACGGCGCGCGCGTCCGAGGAGGAGTCCTCCGATTCGGACGACGTCTCGCCGCTGTACGCCTTCGAGCCGAGCCTGGACGAGGTGCTGGATGCGATTCTGCCGAAGTACATCCAGTCCCGCATCCACGAGTGCCTGCTGACCGCCGCCGCCTCCGAGACGGCGAGCCGCCAGAACGCCATGCACACGGCCACGGACAACGCACGCAATCTGATCGACGACCTCACGCGCAAGCTCAACGCCTCGCGCCAGGCCTCGATCACGCAGGAACTTACCGAGATCATCGGCAGCGCCGACGCGCTGAATACAAAGGAAGAGTAGGAACGCACTATGGCTGAGAATCAGACCACTGTGGCTTCCGAGAGCAACGGCGAGCCGATTCACGGACGCGTCACCCGAGTCCAGGGTTCGGTCATCGACGTTGAGTTCCCGGTGGGCCATCTGCCCGACATCTACAACGCCCTCAAGGTGACGATCGTCAACACGGGCGCCAAGGAGGAAGGCGAGGCCAAGTCGACCACGATCACCCTCGAGGTCGAACAGCACCTCGGCGACTCCACCGTGCGCTGCGTCGCGTTGAAGCCGACCGACGGCCTGGTGCGCGGCGCCTCCGTGTTCGACACGGGCGCGCCGATCTCCGTGCCGGTCGGCGACGTGACCAAGGGCCACGTCTTCGACGTCGCGGGCAACGTGCTCAACAAGAAGCCGGACGAGACCATCACCGTGACCGAGCGTTGGCCGATCCACCGCAACCCGCCGGCGTTCGACCAGCTGGAGTCCAAGACCCAGATGTTCGAGACCGGCATCAAGGTCATCGACCTCCTGACCCCGTACGTGCAGGGCGGCAAGATCGGTCTGTTCGGCGGCGCAGGCGTCGGCAAGACCGTCCTCATCCAGGAGATGATCCAGCGCGTGGCGCAGAACCACGGCGGCGTCTCCGTGTTCGCCGGCGTCGGCGAGCGCACCCGTGAGGGCAACGATCTGATCGGCGAGATGGACGAGGCCGGCGTTCTCGAGAAGACCGCCCTGGTCTTCGGCCAGATGGACGAGCAGCCGGGCACCCGTCTGCGCGTGCCGCTGACCGCACTGACCATGGCCGAGTACTTCCGCGACGTGCAGAACCAGGACGTGCTGCTGTTCATCGACAACATCTTCCGCTTCACGCAGGCCGGTTCCGAGGTGTCCACGCTGCTGGGCCGTATGCCTTCCGCCGTGGGCTACCAGCCGAACCTGGCCGACGAGATGGGCGCGCTCCAGGAGCGCATCACCTCGACGCGAGGCCACTCCATCACCTCGCTGCAGGCCATCTACGTGCCGGCCGATGATTACACCGACCCGGCTCCGGCCACGACCTTCGCCCACCTCGACGCGACGACCGAGCTTTCCCGCGACATCGCCTCGAAGGGCATCTACCCGGCCGTGGACCCGCTGAGCTCCACGTCGCGAATCCTCGATCCGCGCTACGTCGGCCAGAAGCACTACGAGTGCGCCAACCGCGTCAAGGCGATCCTGCAGCGTAACAAGGAGCTGCAGGACATCATCGCCCTGATCGGTATCGACGAGCTCTCCGAAGAGGACAAGACCACCGTCAACCGCGCCCGCCGCATCGAGCAGTTCCTCGGCCAGAACTTCTACGTGGCCGAGAAGTTCACCGGTCGCCCGGGCTCCTACGTGCCGGCCGACGAGACCATCGAGGCCTTCACCCGCATCTGCGACGGCGTGTACGACGACGTCCCGGAGCAGGCGTTCTCCGGCATCGGCGGCATCGACGACCTCGAGGAGAAGTGGCACAACATGCAGAAGGAACTGGGTGCGTGATGGCAGGATCGGAAAAGACCACGATGAAGGTGAACATCGTCGCGGCCGACCACCCCGTGTGGCACGGCGAGGCGAAAAGCGTGACCATCCCCGCCTCCGAAGGCGGCATGGGCATCCTGCCGAACCATGAGCCGGTGCTCACGGTCATCAAGCAGGGTACGCTCACTGTGGTCGAGCCCGACGATGCCCGTCACACGTTCGAGGTGACCGACGGATTCATCTCCTTCGACTCGAACAAGCTGACCGTCGCGGTCGAACGCGGCCACGACGTGCAGTACTCCGGTCCCGAGCAGTGATTTCGGAGATCATTCGCCTCCGCTGATTCGGCGGTGGCGGCGCCAAGCCCCCTCACCCACGTGAGGGGGCTTTTCGTTTGTCGGCCTTTTCGTGTTCCGACTCGGCGCGAGAAATCCCGGGAATAATCCTTGTCGTCCGGGATTCCTTGCGCTGACGGTCTCTCAGCGCAACGTATCCCGGACGATGCGGTTGTTTTCCGGGAATGATTGCGCTGAGAATCGGTGAGTGCAAGGATTCCCGGGTGAAGCCCCACAGTTCCGGGTTTTCTTGCGCCGATGGGGAGCACCGGCTAGGAATCGGGATACGACGGATGCGACGGGGATGCGATGTGACGGGAGTGACGGAGTGGGGAGGATGCGGTACAGTGAGCCGTTATGCGCATTCTTGTGGCCGATTGCTCGGCGGAATACTCCGGACGACTCAACGCATCTCTGCCGTTCGCCAGGCGCGTCCTGCTCATCAAGGCGGACAACAGCCTGCTGATCTTCTCCGAACTCGGCTCGTACAAGCCGTTGAACTGGATGAGCGCCCCCTGCACGATCCGTGAGATCGTCCCGAAGACAGGGGAGACGGATGCGAAGGAAAGCGACGTTGACGAATTCGTTACGGGAACGGGCGGGGTCACGGCATCCGAGATGACGGGCGGTGACATCGCGGGGGATGACGGCGATACTGCGGGGAGAGCCGACGATACCGCGGGCGAAGAGCACGACGGACCCGTGCCGCAGAAGGTGCTGCGCGTCACGGCCGACAAGTCGTCGGACATTCTGGAAGTCACGCTGTACCACGTGTATTCGGACGAAAGCTACGATCTGGGCGTCGACCCCGGTCTCGTCAAGGACGGCGTCGAAGACCACCTGCAGCAGTATCTCGCCGAACAGATCCACCGCATCGGCGAAGGCGCGAAACTCGTGCGCCGCGAATACCCGACCGCCATCGGTCCGGTCGACATCATGGCGTTGAACGCGGACGGCGAGCACGTCGCCATCGAAATCAAACGCCACGGCGGCATCGACGGCGTCGAACAGCTCACCCGCTACTGCGAACTGCTGAACCGCGACCCGCTGCTCGCCCCCGTGCACGGCATCTTCGCCGCGCAGACCATCACCCCGCAGGCACGCGTCCTCGCCGAGGACCGCGGCTTCCGCTGCCTGATCCTCGACTACGAGGAGATGAAGGGAACCGAGGACGACTCGCTACGACTGTTCTGACCATGCCGTGATGGCGTGTCGGCGGCGTTGCTCCCCGGTCGACGTGCCTTCGCACGCCTTCCTTCGGTGCGCATTATGGCCGCGCGCGTCACGAAGCGGCCACAATGCGAAGCCCCCTCTGTGAGGGGGCTTCGTGACTTGTTATCCGCCGATCAGTAGGCGCCGAGGATGTCGATGACGAAGACGAGGGTCGAATTCGCCGGGATCGAACCCTGGGCGGTCGAACCGTACGCCTTGTCCGGCGGGATGATGAGCAGCACCTGCGAGCCGACGGTCTGGCCGCGCAGGCCCTCCTGCCAGCCGGTGATCACCTGATGCTGGCCGTTCGTCGAATCGCTGTACAGGTCCGCGTCGAGCGTCGTGTTCTTCGTCCACGAGGAGTCGAACTGCGTGCCGTCGGTCAGCCAGCCCGTGTACTTGACCACGGCGGTGTTGTTCTCAGTAAGCTCCTTGCCCTTGCCCTTGACGAGCGTCTGCACGATGAGCTGGTCCGTCGACCCCTGACCGTTCATGTCGATGGACGGCTTGCCGTTCTTCGCACGCGTCACCTTCGGCAGGTTCGCGGGCACGTCGGTCACGACGTCGCCGGTGGCCTTGGTCAGGTCCTTGGAGCGGGAGACGAGCGTGTAGGCGAGCAGGTAGGACGTGCCGGAGCTGTTCGAGTCGTTGACGCCGAACACGATCGTCGAGTTGAGCTTCAGACCCACCATCTTCGTGTACGGCGGAATCTGCTTGAGGTTCGAGTCGGACAGCTGGATCGAGCAGTCGGGCGTGTTCTTCTCCCACGAGCTCATCAGCTCGGAGCCGTCCTTCGCGTTGACCGCGATGCCCTGGGCGCACACGCGGTCGCCCTTCTCGATGGTTTCGCCGTTGCCCTGCTGCACGACCGCATACGTGTTGTTCTGCACGGTCATCGGCGTCTTGAACTTGAGGGTCGGCTTCGAGCCGAGGTCGCCGGTCGCGGTCACGCCCGCGATCTGGTCCATCTTCGTCGACGAGGAGCTGGAGGAATCGGAGGACTTCGAGGAGTCCTTCGCGTCGGAGTTCGAGCCGCCGCATGCGGCGAGCGTCGCGCACATGGCCAGCGAGCAGACGGCGGCCAGTGCGGTGCGGATAACGGAATGGGAAGTGTTGCGCATGGGCACCACCCTAGCCGCCAACCGCGATTTTGCCGCCGCTCCCACCGGGCTTTCAGGCCCGGATTGTAGAATGGTGGTCATTATGAGTGTTGAGGAATCCAAGAACGAAAGCGAGCGCGCGGACGGTGCCGGCGGCAACGGCGGCCGTAGCCCGCGCGACCGTCGCCGCGCCACAATCATGCGCGGTGTCGTCACGCCGCTCGTCGGCCTGCTGGCCGTCGCGGCGATCGTCGTCGGCGTGCTGAACGCCACGATCTGGCAGCCGAGCCGCATCATCACCGCCGATGCGAAGGTGAACGGCTCGCGCTACCTCGTCACCGACCCGAACGTGTTGGGGCTGGTCGACAGCACCGTGGAGATGAACGTGGACGCGGGCGGCAGTGGTGACGTGTGCATCGCCGTCACGTCGTCGAAGGATGCGTCCGGCTGGCTGTCCGGTTCGTCGTACACGCGGCTGACCGGACTGTCCGACTGGTCGACGCTGTCGACGCAGAAGGCGTCCGGCGGCCAGGACGAGGGCGCTTCTGGCGCCGCCTCCGGTGATTCGTCCGACGCCGCCGGAGCGTCCGCGGATGTCGCGTTCAAGGACTCCGACATGTGGCGTTCCGTCAAATGCGGCAAGGGCGAGGTCGCGATGAAGGCGACGTCGCGCACGTCGACCGACGTCGCGATCGTCGACCTCGGCGAGAAGAGCGGCGCCGCCGACGTGTCGTTCACGTGGACGCGCCAGACGCTGCCCGACTATGCGACGCCGTTGTACTTCGTCGGCGGACTGCTCGTCGTGCTCGCCGTGTTCACCGCCACCGTCTTCGCGATGCCGCCGCACAAGCGTCGCAAGCGCCACGTCGAAAGCGCTCCGGTCGAACCCGAGGAGGAGGTGTCGTTCGGCGCCGCCGTCGCCGGCAGCTTCGGCATCAGCCCGAGCTACGAGCCGAAGTCGAAGCGCGGTGGGCGCGGTCGTCGCCGTCGCCACGCCGTCGGCACGGATACGGGCACGATGGAGCCGATCAAGGTGGAGTCGCCGGTCGTCGTCGACCCGTCGTCGCGCAATCTCGTCGCCGACGCCGCGGGCGCGACTGGCGCCGCCGGCGCGGCCGTCGCGCCGGAACCGGCCGCGACACCGCAGACGAACGTCAACGACGAGGCGACGTCCGTGATCTCACCGGACGAACTGCAGGCGTATTTCGCGCGTCTCGCGCAGGAGGTCGGCGACGGCGACACGACCGCCGTCGACGGAACCACGAACGATACGAACGAGGAGGACCGATGACACGTAGGGGAACCATCGCCGCGAAACTTACGGCGCTCGTCCTGTCCGCCGGCATGCTCGTCTCCCTCGCCGCGTGCGAAGGCCAGGTGCCGAAGACCTCGACCGCGGAATCCGCGGACCGCACGCCCGACCTGACCGTCGCGCAGGAGAAGAAGATCCGCGGACAGATCCTCGACCTGATCGACGCGGCGAACCAGTCGAAAAGCACCGACGGCCTCGACGCGCGGTTGACCGGACCGCAGCTCGAAGTGCGGGCCAGCGAGCTCGCCATCGCGCAGGCCACCGGCACGCTCGACGCGAAGGCGGCGATTCCGCGCGACATCACGCAGACCGTCATCCCCGTCGACGACGGTTGGCCGCGTACCGTGTTCACGATCACCACGACCACCGAGGACCAGCAGTCGAAGCGACTGCTCGTCATGACGCAGGATTCCGCCCGCCAGAACTACAAGCTGTGGGGCGTGGCCCGACTGTTCCAGGGTGCGAAGCTGCCGAAGTTCGAAGTGCCGAAGCTCGGCACCGAGATGGGCACCGCGAAGGATGCGAAGCTCGTCGCCACGCCGGCGGACGCGGTGGCCTGGTACGCCGACCTGCTCAACAATGGTGACTCCAGCAAGTACAAGGACAAGTTCGCCGACGACCTGTTCCGCTCCGACCTCCAGAAGCTGGACGCGACCGTGCAGCAGGGCATGGAGGCGAACAAGGGCACGCAGGAGCAGGAGTTCACCGTCGCCAAGGACCAGCTGAAGATCATGCGGTCCACGGATGGCGGCGACCTGGTCGTCGCGCGCATCGACTCCACATGGACGCGGCAGGCGGGCGAGGGACGCGAATCGCTTCCCGCCTCCGACGCCGAGAAGGCGCTGTTCGGCGACGGCAAGGCCACGAGCACGATGAAGGTCACCTACGTGAACGTGATCGCCATGTACATCCCGCCGGCCGGATCCACCGGCGCCGCCGCGAAGATCACCGCCGTCGGCGCCGAACGCCAGCCGGTCAAGGTCGAAGCGCTGTAGGGAACGCTGTAGGCGAATCGGGGATGCCGTCACTAAGATGAGTGACGGCATCTTTTGTATGTTGGAATGACGTTGCACAATCACATTGGAGGCGTGGCATGGCCGATCAGCCGAAGTTCAATCCCGGGGTCTCGCTGGCGGGGGCCGTCGATCTCGAGGCGCTCGCGCATCAGGTGAAGGCCGAGCCCGGACAGGCGGGCGGCGCGCCCGCGGCCGGCGGCTACGTGATCGACACGACCGAAGGTACGTTCCAGGCGATGGTGCAGACCTCCGCCACGTTCCCGATCCTGCTGCTCCTGTGGATTCCCACCGACGACCGTCTCTTCCCGATGGCGCGTGCGCTCGCCGACGCGGTGAACGCGATGAACGGCCAGATCCAGCTCTCCCGCATCGACATCAACGAGAACCCGTCGATCGCCCAGGCGCTGCAGGTGCAGGGCGCGCCCGCCCTGTTCGCCCTGATCGGCGGCCGTCCGATGCCGCTGCTGCAGGGCCTGCCCTCCGACGACGAGCTCACCCAGATTAAGGAGCAGGTGCTGCCGAAGATCGTCGCGATGGCGCAGCAGGCCGGTGTGACCGGCACCGCGCCGTACTCGGGCGATCCGTCCTCGGACGGCGCGGGAGCCGCCGGCACGGACGGTGCCGGCGCCGCGGCGGCCGCCGTCGTGCCGCCGGAGCATCAGGAGGCGCATCAGCTGGCGCAGGCCGGCGACTATGCGGGCGCCGCCGCCGCATACGGCAGGGTGCTTGAATCCGATCCGAACGATGCGCTCGCCGCGCGCGAACGCGCCAAGGCGCTGCTGCTCGCCCGTTCGGCCGACGCCGACGTGCGCGAGGTGCGCGCAGCCGCGGCGGCCGCGCCGGATGACGTGGAGGCGCAGCTCGCCGTCGCCGACATCGACATGATCGGCGGACAGATCCAGGATGCGTTCGACCGTCTGCTCGACTTCGTGGCCGCCGGTCACAAGGCCGACATCGAGCCGGTGCGCAAGCGTCTGCTCGAATACTTCGCGATTCCCGAGCCGACCGACGCGCGCCTCAAGGCCGCCCGCCGTCGCCTCGCCACGCTCATGTACTGATTCACTCCATCTTGTTCTTGCCGAAGAACTGTTGGAATTGGGGGCCGGTGGCGGCGAGTTCGCGTTCGAAATCGTCCTTCCACTCGCCGAACGGCCGGCCCGCCAGACCATCGTTGTTGAACCGCGGCTGGTCGGTGATCTCGGTGACGCAGAATTTCGGGATCGTGAGGTTCGTGACCGGGGTGGCGCGTTCCGCTTCGGCGACGATGAGCGGCGCGTTCGCCCCGCCGAACACGTCCACGCTCCAGCCGTCCTCCGCGATCCAAACGGAGTAGCGGTTCTTGATGATCGGCTTGCCTCCGCGGCGCACCAGTTCGACGGCGATGCGCGTATCGATCTCCCGTTCCGCCTCGTAGCGCGTGCCGCCCACGGACGGGCCCTTAACGGTGACGTAGGCGCGCGTGAAATCGTCGCAATGCTCTTCGAGCACCTCGCGCGGGTCGAGATCGGGCGTCATGTCGAGCGCCACGCGCCGTGTCTTCAACCGCACGCGCAACGCGTAATTGTCCTCGTAGACGAAATAGCTTTGCACGATGAGGGCGGGCGTATCGCCGTCATCGTATTCGGGTGGCAACTCCCTGCAGAAGAACCTCCGCTCGAACTCGAATTCGTTCACAGTCTCGGACATAACCCCAGTGTAGCTTTTACCGGCCTGGTTGCGGGCTTGCAATCGCCCGAATATGGCCGCGAGGCCTCATGTGCGTGGGCGTCGTGCGATGGCCGATTTCGCGTTCGCGGCGTGGCACGGGGACGGAGACGGTTATACTGTTATCCGCGTCGGGCCGTGCTTAAGCCCCGGGCTCCATTTTTTGCCGCCGCGAGCGGCCCTTGCGCCGACAGGCGCTTTCACGGTTCGGCGCTTTTTCTTTGCTCTTATCCGGGTCTGTCCGGGTTCTTTTCGATGTCGCCGCTGTTCCGCGCCGGAGTCTCCGACGTCTTCCGACCGTTCGCGGTTGCGTTATTCCAGTTTGCCGCGACGCCAGAGGTTCGCGGCGTGGTGGAAGTCCTTGGCGGTGACGAACAGGTTCGCGGCCGTGTGCATGAGCCGCGCCGCCTTGTCGGCGTTCGATTTGGCGCCCAGCGTGGCGGCCTGTTCGGCGAGATGCTTCGCCTCGATGCGCAATCCCAACGCCACCACGTCGGTGAACGCGGCCGCGCGTTCCATCGCCACGGCGAAATCGCCGGTGAACGCGCCGGACAGGATCGAATCGGCGAGACGCGCGATGTCGTCCTCGGTGGGCGCCTGATCGACACCGGCGATCGCGGAGGCGGACGTTGCGACCGGCTCGCCGACGCGCCACAGCCGCGCGATCGCGTCGCGGTGCGTGCGCATCCACGTGCGCAGCATGTAGAGGCGCCACAGCACGCCGGGCAGCGTGTCCGCCGGCGAGGAGCTCCACAGTTCGGCGATGTCGTCCACGCCTTCGCGTTCGACGACGGTGAGCACGCGCGCGACGACCGCCGGATCCTCGCTGTGGCGCACGCGGTCGAGCAGGGCGGAGGCGGAGGAGTGGGCGATCTCGTTGACGACGCCCGGATCGTTGCCGCCCGCCATCTGCTCGAGCAGGGCGGGGGCGAGCTGGCCGGGACGCGACGGGCGCGGCGCGGAGCCGGGCGTGGGCACGAAGCCGGAGCGGGAGGCGAGCACGGAGCCGTTGCCCGTGTTGCCGGTTCCTGCGGCGGCGTGGTTGACGGATCTAGTAGACAAGCGGATTGACCTTCTGGATATCGATGATGCGGGGGCCCTTCGGCGTGGCGACGGCGAACAGCGCGAGCGCGCTGCCGGTGGGCATGTAGGGCGACTTGGCGATCAGACGCTTCGCGAGCGAATCGGAGACGCACAGGGCGCGCAGATGGTCGAATATACCACCGATCACCGGCCGGTGCATGCAGATCGCGGCCGGGCTGCGATGCTTGAGCGCGTATTCGATCTCCGATGCGAAGCACTCCCATGCGGCCTGCGGGTCCGCGGCGAACGCGTCCTCGGTGAGCGGGTCGAGCTTGACCATGTCGCGTCCGGTCTGCCAGGAGAACGTCTCCAGCGTCTCCATGCAGCGGATCCACGGGGAGGTGGCGAGGCGCACCGGGTTGAAGCAGGCGAGCTCGTGGCTCAGGGCGAACGCGGCGGCGGCTCCGCGCGGCGTGATCGGACGATTCGCGTCCGTGCCCTTCCAGGATTTGCGGGCCTCGGCCTTGCCGTGGCGCACGAGGATGACCGGCACCGCGTCGGCCGCGCCCTCCTGGAGGCGGTCGATGAACAGGGCGAGAATCTCCTTGTCCGTGGAATGGGTGAGCTTCTTGCGCGCCTTGTCCGGGGTGAGCCAGATCACGTCGTCGATCTCGCCCACGTCGGCGCGGTGCACGGGGCCGAGCGCGGCGGTGCGCTTGAGCTTGTCGACGGGGGAGATGGCGGTGGCCATCCAGAAGCGGATGTGCTTCGTGTTCACGTTGGGCGCGTAGTTCTTCGTGTGGCGCTGTTTGCTGCCCTCTTCGGACTGCGGGTATTCGATGTCGCCGAGGTACGGGCCGAGCGCGACGGGCAGGCCGGTCTCTTCGCCGATCTCGCGCACGGCGGCGTGCATATGCGATTCGTTCGGGTCGACCTTGCCTTTCGGCCAGCTCCAGTCGTCGTATTTCGGGCGGTGCACGAGACAGACTTCGATGTCGTCGAACCGCGGGGTGCCGAAGACGGCGGTTGCGGGTGACGCTGCGGTGCCCGTGGCGATGCCTGCGGCGGCCGCGGTCGTTGCGGTTGGTGCGGATGCCGCGGCGTCGGTTGCGGCCGCGGTCGTGATCACGGAGGAGCCTTCGTCGGCGCGTCGTCGCGCAACGTCGTCAGGGAGCCGGCGACGTCGGTAGAGGATGCCTCCTGCCGCTTCCACGATCTTGCTCATTTTCTTGTTCACCCTTCGATTGTACGCAGGGTTGCGTGCGGGGGCTCGCGTAGGTCTCTACGTAGTTTTTCCGCTGCAACGACGAAGGCCGACCCGTTGCGGGTCGGCCTTCGCTTGCGTTAACGTTCACAAATTCCGGGTTCCATCATACGCCGTTTCAAGGCGATCCACCGCGCCGGTGGCCAAAGGTTCCACCGACGCGACCGGCATGCGAACGCCGGGCGGCAAGCCCCGCGTAGGGGCCCGCCACCTCGGTGCATCGTCAGCTGTGGTTGCCGCGGCGACGCGTGTGCTTGCGGATCAGGTACTCCTGGCAGTCCACCAGCGGGCGCCCCTCCTCGTCCTTCGCGTGACGCTCGTAGGAGCCATCCGGCAGCATATGCCAGCTGGAGGTGGAATCGGCCATCTGCAGGTCGATGTAGTCCAGCAGCTCCTGAATCTGCTCGGGCGCGGTGATGCGCACCAGCGCCTCGACACGACGGTCGAGGTTGCGGTGCATCAGATCGGCGGAACCGATCCACACCTCCGGGCCGGACAGCGGGCCTTCGCCGATCTGCGGGCCGTCCGCGTTGCAGAACGCGTAGATGCGGCTGTGTTCGAGGAAGCGGCCGAGGATCGAACGCACGCGGATGTTCTCGGACAGGCCGGGCACGCCGGGCTTGAGCGAGCAGATGCCGCGCTCGACGATGTCGATCTTCACGCCCGCCTGCGAGGCGCGGTACAGGGCGTCGATCGTCTTCTCATCCACCACGGAGTTGACCTTGATCTTGATCCACGCCTCCTTGCCGGCGCGGGCGGCGTCCTCCTCGCGGCGGATGCGCTGGATCAGGCCGGTGCGGATGGTGCGAGGCGCGACGAGCAGACGATGGAAGCTCGACTTCGGCGCGTAACCGGACAGCTGGTTGAACAGGCGGGTGAGATCCTGGCCGACCACCGGGTCGCAGGTGAGCAGACCCAGATCGGTGTAGATGCGGGCCGTCTTCGGGTTGTAGTTGCCGGTGCCCACATGGCAGTAGCGACGCAGGCCGTCGGCCTCCTGACGCACCACCTCGATGAGCTTGCAGTGGGTCTTGAGCCCCACGATGCCGTACACGACATGCACGCCGGCGCGCTCCAGCTTGCGCGCCCACGCGATGTTCGCGTCCTCGTCGAAGCGGGCCTTGATCTCGACCAGCGCCAGCACCTGCTTGCCGGCGTGCGCCGCGTCGATCAGCGCGTCGATGATCGGCGAGTTGGAGCTGGTGCGGTAGAGCGTCTGCTTGATGGCCAGAACCTTAGGATCCGCAGCAGCCTGCGCCAGAAACGCCTGGACGGACGTGGAGAACGAGTCGTAGGGGTGGTGCAGCAGGATGTCGCGCTCGCGGATCGCGGCGAAGATGTCCTGCGCGCGGCTCGACTCGACCTCGGCGATCTGACGGTTCGTGGTCGGGATGAACGGGCGGTTCTTGAGATCCGGACGGTCGATGCCGCCGAGCTCGAACAGCACGGTCATGTCGAGCGGGGCCGGCAGACGGTACACCTCCTCCGGCGTGACGCCGAGCTGGTCGGCGAGCAGCTGGGAGAGGAACGGGCTGGTCTGGTCGGAAATCTCGAGGCGGATCGGCGGTCCGAAGCGACGGCGGAGCAGCTCCTTCTCCATCGCGTTGAGCAGGTTCTCGGCGTCGTCCTCTTCGACGTCGATGTCCTCGTTGCGGGTGACGCGGAAGGAGCGGGCCTCCTTGATAATCATGCCCGGGAACAGGGATTCCAGGTGGGCGATGATGAGGTTCTCCATCGTGATGAACCCGTAGCGCTCCTCCTTGGACTCCTCGTCGGTCATGTCGTCGACCGGCACGAGACGGTTGAGGTTGCCCGGGATCTTCACGCGCGCGAAGTGGGACTTGCCGGAGGCCGGGTTCTCGACGATCACGGCGAGGTTGATGGAGCCGCCGGAGATGTACGGGAACGGGTGGGCCGGGTCCACGGCGAGCGGGGTGAGCACGGGGAACACCTGCTGGCGGTAGTAGCGCGACAGGCGCTCCTGCTCGGCGGTGGTGAGCTTGTCCCAGCTGAGCAGCACGATGTGCTGTTCGGCGAGGGCCGGGAACAGCTCGTCGATCACGTAGTGGGCGTGCTCGTTCTGCAGCGCGTGCGCCTGCTCGCTGATCGAGCGCAGCAGCTGGCGCGGGCTCAGACCGGCGGCGGAGGGCACGGCGATGCCGGAGTCGATGCGGCGCTTGAGGCCGGCCACACGGACCATGAAGAACTCGTCGAGGTTGTTGGCGAAGATCGCCGCGAAGCTGGTGCGCTCCAGCAGCGGCTGGTCCTTGTCTTCGGCGAGTTCGAGGACGCGCTTGTTGAACTTGAGCCAGCTCAGCTCGCGGTCGAAGAAGCGGTCGGTCGGCAGCGGGGCCTCGCCTTCAAGGGTCTCGCGCCGATCGTTCTTGTCGGTTTCGGCGATGTGCTCTGCGATTTGGCTTCGCAGGATCGCTTTCGATGGTGCGTCAAAAATCTGTGCCATGTTTGTCATCCTATGCCTTGAAACGGTTGGCTTGCGGGTATACGCGCCAAAGTTCAACGCGAGTTCACATTTTGGGCGTGGCCCGGTGGGCGGGCGGCGGTGCTGTGAGCGGTAACGCGCGGCCGCGCGGCCGGCGGGCGCGCGTTCACATCGCGAACGAGACGATCGCCGGCAGCACGCCGATGAGCACGAACGCGGGCAGGAAGCACAATCCGGTGGGCGCGAGCAGACGCACCGAAAGACCGGCGGCCGCCTGCTCGATGGCCGCCGTCTCGTCGCGTCCGTACCGCTCGATGGCGAGCTCCAGCCGCGCCGTCGGCGAGACGCCGTGCGCCCACGCCGCGCCGAGACAGTCGCGGATCGATTCGAGCGCTGCGTCACCCGCGTCGGCGCCGCCCCACGCCTCATGCCAGGTCGCGCCGCGCGTAAGCGCATGACCGGCTGATTGCAGGTGTGCGGGCAGTTCCTGCGTAGGTCGTTCTTCCCGGAATCCGGTGGACGGGGATCTCCGGAATCCGGCGGACGGTACATGCCGGATCGGGGAACCCACTCCGGCATGCGGGTCCCACCGTATCCGCCCGTCACGGTTCTCCCCGTCGAGCGCCTCTCCCACGGCGATCAACGCCCCGGGAATGGACGCGCCCTGCCTGAGCGAGGCGTGGAGCATGGCGAGCGTGATCGGCAGGTCGGCGTCCCGTGATCCGCCCGCGTCCCCGCCGCCCGCGCCGTCGAACGTCGCCAACAGCCTGCGCGTCCACACCAGACCCGCCGCATACCACAATCCGCCCAATCCCAGGCACAGCAGCCCCTGTGGCTCCTCGAACAGGAACGCGACCGGCCTCGCCCCCAGCAGCTCGCCGAGCGCCACAGTCACGGCCGGCAGCGCGGAAAGCAGCCGTATCGTCGCCTTCGGCATCGCGAACGTCTGCCGTTTCAGCTCGGCGGCCCGACGCGCCCGACGCTGGTCGTCGGCCACTGCCTCCAGACAGTGCGACAGCTCGCATCCCGTGTGCTCGCTCAATCGGCATGCGGCGGCGAGATGTCGCGCGGCCGTCGCGACATCCGCCTCGGTCTCGTCGGCTTTGGCGCGCATGCGCAGCACGTTCGCGGCGCGCGCGGCGGTCACGCGCGGCGTCGCGAACCGTACGCCGCCCTGCTCCTCGAACGCCTCGGCGGCGTCGCCCCCGCCTTTCACGCGTGCGATGACCGCGGCGATTGTCGCGTCGATGCCGATGCGCGGCGGCAGACGCGCGACGGGGGAGACCGGTGCACCGTGGCCCCGGCGGTCGGCGGACGTGCCGGCGGATGCTCTGTCACGGACGCCGCCGCGTGCGCCGTCATGTCTCGTGCCATGCGCGCCTTCCGCCCTGAAGACGCGCATGACGAGTCGTATCGCGGCGGGCCTGACGACCGGCATGATGACCGCGATGACCGCGCATGCCGCGATCGTCGCGATGAGCGGGCCGATGGTGTTCCATGTGATGCTCATGTCAGCCTCCATCGGTCTGCGAAGCGGGGCCAATGCGGCGCATACGACGGTTGCCCCGAACCCGTCCATACGGCCAACGGCAGTCCGGCCAGCACGCCGTCGCCACGCGCCATGCCGGCCGCCATCCCATCCGAGAGAACGCCGGGTGTCCCATCCGCCGCCCCGCCTGCAATGGCGTCAGGCGAGACTCCCATCAGCCCGATCTGCGCGATGTGCCGCCGCCCGCCGGCACGTTCCAGGTGGAGGACCGCGTCGAACGCGTCCCGGACGAGCATGGCCGTCGCCGCGGGGGCGAGACCGGCGAGCAGGCCGAGCGCGACCAGCCGTGACGGCACGCGCGCGACGCCGTCCGCATGCAACGTCGTCATGCCGCCATGATGGCCGGAATTGTAGGCGCGCAGCAGGTCGGCGACCTCCTCGCCGCGACATTCGCCCAACACCACGCGGTCGGGGCGCATGCGCAGCGTCGCTTTCACCAGTTCCGGCAATCCGACCGCGCCGGCGCCCTCCACGTTCGCCTCGCGCGTGATCATCGACACGTGGTCGTCGATCGGCAGCACGCCCAGCTCGCGCACCTCCTCCACGGTGACGACGCGCTCCGTAGACGCGCATTCGGCAAGCAGCGCCTTGAGCAGCGTCGTCTTGCCGGCGCCCGTGCCGCCGGTGACGAGCAGCGTGGCGCGTCGCGCGACCAGACCGCGCAGCACGGGCAGCCACGATGCCGGGAACAGCCCGCGTCGGCACAGGTCCGGCAACGTGGCGGTGGTACGGTCCGGCAGACGGATCGACAGGGAGGCGCCATATGGCACGATCGGGGCGATCACCGCATGCACGCGGATGCCGTCGCCGCTGGAGGCGTCGGCGATGGGGCGCGCGTCGTCGAGGCGACGGCCGAGCTGCGCGCACAAGCGGACCGCATAGTCGCGCACGGTCCGCGGATCCCGGAACGGTATGCGCGGACGGCGCTCGCGCATGCCGTTCCCGTCGTCCGCCCAGACGCGTCCGTCGCAGGTCACCGCCACGTCGGTGACCTGCGGGTCGCGCACGATGGCGTCGAGCGGACCGAACGCGATCGCCGTACCGTCCGTCATGCCGTTTCCGTTCATGACGGCCTCCGTTTCCCGCCCGGCGCGCGGATTCCCGCCGCGGCGAGAATCCCGTCGGCCAACGCGTCGACCACGCGGCGGTTGCGTTTCGGTACGGCGCGGATGCCCAATCCGGCGAGCATGTCCGCGCACAGCGACGGGGCGCATCGGACCGGACCGAGCACGTCTTCGCCGAGATAGGCGACGGCCTCCTCCACCGCGACCGATGAGGCGGATTGCCGTCGTGACACGCCACGCGGTTCGACGCCGACGACGATCGGAGACTCCGTGGAAGCATCCGTCGCATCGGGCCGTTCCACCCGCTTGGATCGGATGCTCGCGCCGGTTTCCGCGGCGTCGCGCAGCCGATCGAGCAGCATGGCATGCGATTTCGCGCGCGCCATGCCGAGCACGGACAAGTCCACGACCATGACCTGCCGGGCGACGGCGAACCGGGGCATGCGGGCGATGACCGCGCCTCGCCCCGCATCCACCAGCACGATGTCGTTCGCCTCGGCCAACGCGTCCGCCGCCGCCTCCAACTCCCACCATTCCGGATTCGCGCCGCGCCACGGCGTGTGGGCGAGCACGCGCATGCCCTCCCACCCGGGGGTCTCGCGGTTCAAGGCCTCGCCCTCGATATGGCCGAGCGGCGCATCGAGGTCCTGCAGGGTGAGGCCCGGCTCGTGCTCGATGCCGAGGAGCACATCGAGCCCGCCGCCGTCCAGATCCGCGTCGAGCAACGCGCAGCCGACGTCCCGGGAGGACAACGCCAACCCGGTGAGCGCCATGAGCGTGCTCGTGCCGATGCCGCCGCTGGGTGCGGAGAACACGACGAGATTGGCGGGGGCGCTGCCGCCGGGCTGAGGTCGCGACGGCGCCTCCGCGCGGGGATCCGAACGTGTGGGAGCGTACCGTCGCGGCATCGTCCGTGACCGTGCCGCACATGGAACCGCCCGCCGGGCCGCATGCGATGGCTCAAGCGGTGGGTCATGCGGCTCGGCGGTGCCGTTCACGGGTCGTGCGGGCACGGTGACGACCTGCGTTCGGGAACGCGACGGTGCGGGTGCCGGGAGTCGCGCCGGCAACGGGGGCGATGCCGGCGGCATGCGACGTGACGGGACCGGCGCCGGCACCGGTGGCGCGCCGGCCGGCGCGGGGGACAGGTGGTGTCGCGGCTTCGGGCGGTGGGCCGAGGTGGCGACACGCGCGATCGCCGGAGGAGGAGGCGCCTCCGGCGACGGGTGCATGGTCATGGTTCGCGTGCTCATGGTTCGATTGAACCGGGACGCGGCATCGGGGCACAACCTGTACGGGCAATGTGGACAGAGCCTACCGGAGTGCGGCGTGTCGGGGAAGCTCGTCCACAATTTCCGGCGAAAACGGCGAGGTTGTCCACAATCGCGGGTGATGGTTATCCACAATCAGGCGACACGCCGCCACGCTGTCCGAATCGCACACGACGGCACATGCAAACGTTCCTAAGCGCACAGGACGTGCCAATCCGGTGCGGTTCCGGTGTGCGAACGACCAATTGCGCAAAGAAACGAACAAGGCCTGCTCCCGAGTTGCACGTGCCGGCCGATGCGCCTAAATTATGAGCTACAAGGAAAACCGAACAGAGCAGAGCCCACAAAGAGTAATGGTCACGAGGACTGATACGTTGGACGGGCATTGGAAAGACTTACCGTTGCAACGATGATGTTGTGTTGAGATTCTGCTCTTAGGTTGGACTTGTCGAAAGGCCCGCTCCGGCGGGCCTTTTCGTTTGTCTGGACGGGAACGGTGACCAAACCTGGTTTGCTCGGAGCACATTCGTGCCGTATTCGCGGATCATGCGTCTTGCCATGTGGAATATCTCGATTCGATTGGTCTTATAGGGCGTTCTCAATTGAAGTGAGAATCTGACGCTGCCGCATAGCCCGTTGTCCCGGTGCAACGGTGCAATGACGCGGTTTCCTTCCGCGGCCATGCCTTCCGATGGCGTGGACCGTTCATCGCACGGCCCGGTGGTGCCGACTCCTTTTGGAGAAATCCCGTTGTCCCCGCGTCGTTCCGATGCTAGGTTGTGTGCCGTCAATTGTTGCGAAAACCGTTTGACGCGCGTGCGCGCGTCCCACGCAGTGAGGAACACATCATGGTATCGAATTCGGTGAAGAGCGTCTGCTCCGGTCTGATCGCGGCCGTCATGGCCGTCTCCCTGGCCGCCTGCGGTTCCGCCTCCTCCGGCGACGGCTCTTCCGCCTCGTCTGATTCCGGCATCAAGCAGGAGACCATCAGCGCCAGCGAGGTCAAGGAGCTGCACGACGCGCTGCCGCAGGAAATCAAGGACAAGGGCGAGATCTCCATCGGATACCAGAACACCGCGGGACTGCCGTACGGCGTCGTGGGCGAGGACGGCAAGGACCAGGGCCTCAACGTGGACGCGGCGAACCTGATCGGCGAGGTGCTGGGCGTCAAGGTGAAGGGGCAGGGAGCTGACTTCTCCCAGCTCATCCCCGGTCTGCAGGCGAACCGCTACGATCTGGTCACCAACATCACCACGGACACCGCGGAACGCCGCGAGGTGGTCGACTTCATCGACGTGCTGTACGGCGAGCCGTCCTCCCTGGTGGTGAACAAGGGTTCCGACCAGGCCGGCAAGACGCTGGACGACGTGTGCGGCATCACCATCGGCGTGGACTCCGGCTCCACCCACGAGGAGAAGGCCAAGGCGCAGGCCGCCAAGTGCAAGGAGGAAGGCAAGAAGGAACTGAAGGTCAGCTCCTTCAAGGGCATCTCCAACATGCTGCTCGCCCTCAAGTCCAACCGCGTGGACGCCGTCTACCTGTCGATGGGCGCCTCCCGCTATTACGCGAAGCAGGATCCGCAGATCCAACTGTCCAAGCCGAACAGCGACATCGTGGAACTCAACGGCTTCATGGTGAACAAGGGCTCCGAGCTGGGGCCGGTGGTGCGCAAGGCGATGCTCCACCTCAACCAGGACGGCACGTGGAAGAAGCTGCTCGACAAGTACGGCCTGGCCGATCTCGCTCCGAGCGACGACGTGGTCGAGAACACGCAGGCCGACTACCAGTCGCTGCTCGACGCGGCCAAGAAGCAACGCTCCTGATCCGTGGACGGTACGGCTCCCATGGTTTCCAACAGGATCTCCAAGAATGACGGCGGTCACGGCGACGCGTTGCGCGTCGTGCCACGCCGCCATGTGACGCGCGACGTGGTCAGCGTCGTGTGCGTGCTGCTGCTTGCGGCGGTCGTCTGGTCGGCGGCCACCAACGAACGGTTCGGATGGCCGGTCGTGGCCCACTACTTCCTGTCGCCGCTTGTGCTGGTCGGATTGTGGAACACGATTCTGGTGACCGTCCTGTCGATGCTGCTCGCCTTCGTGCTCGGCGTGGTCGTCGAGCTGATGAACGAGTCCGGCGCGCCGGTATTGAAGTTCATCAGTAGCATCTACCTGTGGGTGTTCCGTGGCACGCCGCTGCTCGTGCAGGTCATCATCCTGTTCAACATCTCGGCACTGTACCCGAAGATCGGATTCGGCATCCCGTTCACGGACATCGGCACGGGACCGATCGACGTGAATTCGGTGATCACCCCGTTCGCCGTGGGCGTGCTGGCGCTCGGCATCAACGAGGGCGCCTACATGGCGGAGGTGATCCGCGGCGGCATCCTCGCCGTTCCCGCCGGCCAGATCGACGCGGCGAAGTCCATCGGCATGAAGCCGATGCAGGTGTTCTTCAAGATCGTGTTCCCGCAGGCGATCCGTTCCATCATCCCCGCGACCGGCAACCAGGTCATCTCGATGATGAAGGCGAGCTCGCTGGTCAGCGTCATCGCGTTCCCCGACCTGCTGTACTCGGTGCAGGCGATCTACGCACGCAACTTCCAGACCATCCCGCTGCTCATCGTGGCGTCCATCTGGTATCTCATCGTCACCACGGTGCTCATGGCGGTCCAGCGGGTCGTCGAACGCCACTACACGAGGAAGGGGACCGAACGATGAGCGGTACGACCGGCGACATCGTCCTGTCCGCACGCGACGTGACCAAGGACTTCGGACACGCGCAGGTGCTCAAGGGCGTCTCCCTCGACGTGCACGCCGGCGAGGTGATGTGCATCATCGGCCCGTCCGGCTCCGGCAAAAGCACGTTCCTGCGCTGCATCAACCATCTTGAGGACATCGACGGCGGTTCGCTCACCGTGTTCGGCGACCTCGTCGGCTACAAACGCAAAGGCGACCGGCTCTACGAGGAGAGCGAACGCGAGACCGCCGTCAAACGCGAACGCATCGGCATGGTGTTCCAGCAGTTCAATCTGTTTCCGCACCTGACGGTGCTGGAGAACGTGATGATCGGACCGGTCGAGGTGAAGGGCACGCCGAAGTCGCAGGCGCGCGAGACCGCGCTCACGCTGCTCGAACGCGTGGGGCTCAGGGACCGTGCGGACGCGTATCCGGTGCAGCTGTCCGGCGGCCAGCAGCAGCGCGTCGCCATCGCGCGCACGCTCGCCATGCAACCCGATCTGATCCTGTTCGACGAGCCGACGTCAGCGCTGGATCCGGAGATGGTCAGCGAGGTGCTGTCCGTGATCCGCGACCTGGCCGACGACGGCATGACGATGGTCATCGTGACGCATGAGATGGGCTTCGCCCGCGAGGTCGCCGACACGGTGGTCTTCATGGCCGACGGCAACATCGTCGAATCCGGAACGCCGGACGAGGTGATGGGGCACCCGCGCGAGGAGCGCACGAAACAGTTCATTCAGGAGATTCGCTGAAGCAGGCGCATCCCCTCCTACGACGAAGCAGGTGAAGGACCATATGAGAATCATCGCCACCGGTGACGCGCTGTTCGCGAGCCGCAACCTCCGTGGCCGCATCGACCCCGAACTCGTGTCGTTGCTCGATGAGGCGGACGCCGTGTTCACGAACGCCGAGTTCACCACGCCGGCGCACGACACCCCCGCCTACCCGGAGGGGTACACGCTCGGCTCACATCCGTGGGCCGTGGACGAGCTCAAGTCGCTGGGCGTGAACCTCGTCTCCGGCGCGAACAACCACACGGGCGACTATGGCCATGTGGGCGTGCTGGACACGTTGCGCGCGTTCGAGGAGCGCGGGCTCACGCCGGCCGGTCTGGGGCGCACGCTGGCCGAGGCGCGCCGCCCGGTGTTCACCGACGTGGCCGACGCGCGCATCGGCCTGGTGGGCACGGCCACCACGGCCGCCGCCGACTTCCTCGCCTCTGACGCCTCGCCGTGGGGCGCGGCGCGGCCGGGCCTGAACCCGCTGCGCTGGAGCGTGTCCGTGGAACTGCCCGAATCGCAGTATGAACAATTGCGCGCGATCGACGAGGCGTTGGGCACGGCGCGCACGCACCGAGAGACCGATCGCGTGGAGATCCGCGAGAACACGGATCCGAACTGGTTCAATTTCGGCGTGCCGAATGCGGTGAAGGTGCGCAAGGGGTCGCAGGCGCGGCTCGTATGGCAGGCCGACCCGCGTGATGTGGAGGCGAACTGTCGTGCCATCCGTGACGCGAAGGGCACGGCGGACGTGGTGATCGTAAGCATCCACGCGCATGAGGGCGAACAGGACGGCTGGTATCACGCGCAGCCGGCGCCGTTCATCGTGGACGCGTGCCACGCGTTCGTGGAGGCGGGCGCCGATCTGGTGCTGTGCCACGGTCCGCACATGCTGCGTGGCATCGACCGGTACCGGGACGGCGTGATCTTCTACTCGCTGGGCAGTCTGGTCTCCGATTTCGAGACGTCGGCGCGCGTGCCGGTGGAGATGTTCCAGAAGTACGCGCTGGCGGACGACTCCTACCCGTCCGACCTGCATCAGATGCGCCGCCGCGACGCGAACGGCGAACCGCAGGGCTTCTACGGCGATGAACGGTTCGACACGAGCTGCTTCGCGGCCATCGACGTGGACCCGGATACGGGCGTGAAGTCCGTCACCGTGGTGCCGACGCAGCTGCGCATGAACGAGGAACGTCACGCCCTGCGCGGCATCCCGCGGCGTGCGGATGTCGAGGAGGCGCGTGCGATCGTGGACCGACTCAATGCGATGAGCGAACCGTACGGCACGAAGCTGGAGTTCGACGAGGAGACGGGCGTCGGCACGCTGACGCTGTAACGCAGTACAGCGGTAACGCTGTACATCCATGCGGTGATATCACCTGCCGTGTCGTCCACAACGATGTGGACGACACGCCCGGGATGTGGATAACCAGGGGGTACTGACCACATTGCCCGGAACACGTTGCATGCTTCGGGGCCCATCACGCACAGTGGAACGACCGATCGGTCCACAACTCAATATCGTGCCTCCTCCGGCGTTCGCGCCGACCTTCACGTCAACCCCTATGGCAGCTGCCACCGTGACCTCCAGTCACCTCACCCGATTCACCCCGGCCTAGGCCCACCCCAACCGCCATATCCCCATTCCCCATCCGTTCCACCCGTCACTCACTCATCCGATCTCATCCGACATCCCAAGAAAGGAACTCCCATGAACACTGACATCCCCGTCAACGGCGAGGGGCAGGCCGGCATCTTCGCGTACGCCCGCGCCCGCGCCGAACGCCTGCGCGAGACGTGCCGCGCCCGCCTGTGCGTGATGGACGCGCGCATGCGCACGCTCGCCGCGGAACCCGAGGAAGGCGCCGCCACCGCCGAATACGCGGTCGTGCTGGTCGCCGCCACCGGATTCGCCGCCCTGCTCGTCGCCATCCTCAAATCCGATGCCGTGCGCAAGCTGCTGCTCGACATCGTCAAGAAGGCGCTGATGATGGGAGGCTGATCGCCATGACTGCACGATATTCACGCCGTCGCTCCAGACGCCCGCCTCCGGACAAGGCCGCCGATCCCGGCGCGGTCACCGCGGAATTCGCCACGGTGCTGCCCGCCGTCGTGGTACTCGCCCTGCTGTTGCTCGCGCTCTCCCGCACGGTGATGGTGTCCATCGGATGCCAGGATGCCGCTTCGGCGGCCGCACGGGCCGCGGTCACGGCCGGCGACGCCGCCGATCCCGCGGCGGCCGCCCACGCCGTAGGCGGTGGAGACGTCGCGGTGCAGGTGAACCGCGACGGCGACCACGTGACGGTGACGACACGTTGCCCGGTGGTACCCGACCCGTTGGGCGTCCTGCCCACGAGGGTCGAAGGCCGTGCCGTGGGGGTGATCGCATGAGCCGCATCATCGCGCGGAATCGCGGAACGGCTCGCCGGGACGCGGACGGACGCGCCGTGCGACAGCGGTCCGGCAGCGCGCTCGCCCATGCGGACGAGGGTTCCGGCACGATGGCCGGCGTCGCGCTCGTCATGCTCGTCGCCGTGCTGTTGTCCGCCGCCGCGACCGCCGGTCATCTGCTGGTGCGTCGAACCGTCGCGCGATCCGCCGCCGACCTGGCCGCGCTGTCCGCTGCGGTCGCGCGGCATGGCGGCGGTGAACCGTGCGTCGTCGCCGCGACCGTCGCGACGGCGCACGCCGGCCGTCTCGCCTCCTGCGAGGTCGGCGGCGATGCCGGCGACGACGTGACCGTGCGCGTCGCGCTCGCCACCGACGTGCCGTTCATGCCGGAGATCGCCGTCGAGGCGCGAGCCGGACCGGTGCCGTGCGACGGCTGACGCCTCGCACGTGCCATGTGACGCGGTTCACCGTGCGCGTCCCGTCGCGGCGTCGCCCGCACTGGCGGTTCCGCTCTCTTTCCGGTTATCGTGAAAGGTATGACGGAGAGCATGGATTACGGCGTGGTCGCGATGGTCGGCAACCCCACGTCCGACAAGGGCAGGGGAGCGGCGGTCGACGAGCGCGTGCGCGGGCTGCTGACCGAGGCCGGCGAACGGTACGGGTTCGACGTGATCGATCTGACCGGCGACAGTTTCGACGACTCCCTCGCCAACGCGCGCGAGCACATCGACGACTACGATCATCTCGTCGTGGTCGGAGGCGATGGCATGATCGCCCTCGGCGCGAACGCGGTCGGCTCCAGCGGCAAGCCGCTCGGCATCGTCGCCACCGGTTCGGGAAACGATTTCGCGCGTGGACTGAAGCTGCCGGTGAACCGCATCGACACGGCGGTGGAAGGCATCGTCGGCGCGATCGTGCGCGGTTCGCACCTTGACGTGGACATGGGTCATGTGACGGCGCTGCCCGGCGCCGTCGCCACCGACCCGACCACCGGCGAGAAGACGGAACCATCGCACGAGGTGCGTGCCGGGACGGCTCCCGCATTCGACCGCTACTATGCGGGCATGCTGTCGTGCGGATTGGATGCGAGCATCAACGACCGGGCCAACCATTCGCGACTGCCGGGTGGTTCGCTGCGTTACTTCGCGGCCGTGCTCGTGGAGGTCAGGCATCTCAAACGGTACGGCTACCACGTGAAGGCCACGCTGGCGGACGGTACGGTGGAGGAGCTGGACATCATCTCGCCGATGCTCACCGTGGCGAATTCGCGGCATATCGGCGGCGGATTGGAGGTCTCCCCGTATTCGCGGTTCGACGACGGTCTGCTCGACCTGATCTGGATCGACCACATGCCGAACGCGGTGGAGATCGCCGACGCGATCTCGAAAGGCTACAACGGCAAACTGCTCGGTTCGAAGGTGTTCGGCTGGAAGCGCGTGCGCGACATCGAGATCACGCGCGCCGCGGAAGGCGACGAACCGCCCGTGCTCATGGCGGACGGCGAATACATCGGCCGGCTGCCGGTCACGGTGAAGGCGTGCGACCGCGCGTTGCGCGTGCTCGTGCCGCCCGCCGTCGCACGGCTCCAGGAGCGCGAGCATGGCGAGAACCGCGTGCTCGCCATGCTGAGGCGGGACGGACGCGACCCGGTCACCGGGGAGTTCGTCTAACGTGCGACCGTCGGCGCCGATGTGCCCGGTGCCGATGTCGCGTCCGGCGCCGGCGCCGCACTTGGCGCGGTCGGCGCGTCCGGGGCGACGGATGGGCATGCCGCGATGTAGCCGGTGAGGTGCAGGGTCTGCGCGATCACGCTCTTCACCGTCGTGTCCGGCGTCTCCGGGTGGGAGCGCAGCAGTGAGATGAGACCCACGATCAGCGTGAAGAACGTCTCGTGCACGTTCGTGATGGGCAGGCCGTGACGCATCTCGAAGTCGCGCACCGTGGTCCGTTCGAACATGTCGGCGATGCGGTCGGCGATGCGGTCGATGAACCGGATGTACAGTTCGGCGTTGCCCTCGTGGATCATGCGCGCGGAGAACGGGCTCTCGTCGGCGATCAGCGCGCGGGTGAGACGCACGACGTCGTCGAGCGCCTTGTCGATGTTGCCGGTCTCGCGGGCCGCGTCCCACGCGGACAGCTTGGACAGGATGTCTTCGACCACGTCGTCGAGGACGGCGTCCGCCACCGCGTCCTTATCGGGGAAGTAATGGTAGAACAGCGATCTGGTCATGTGGACCCGTCCGGCGATGTCGCTCACGGTGATTTTGGAGAAGCCCTTCTCCAGACAGATCTCCCTTGCGGCGCGCACGATCGCGAGCCGTCTCGCGTCTCCTTTGACCGTCGTTGTTGACGTTGTGTCAATGCTCATACATCCCAGTGTATGCGCGGCGTCACGGCGGACACGCGCGGTAGCGAACCGGTTCGTTGATTGCCGGGCGTGCGCTGACCGTGTACTGGCCGTGCGCGTGGCCGCCCGATGACCGCGCGTGCGACCGTCCGGCGTGCGCGGCGTGCGCCGGTTGGGATAGATTAGAGGACAGTGCAATGGACGTCCGTCGGTGCGCCGGCCCGCTGCATGCGATGCGGGCGCGGTCCGGACGATCCGATCGGAAGAAAGTAGGAACCAGCGATGGCTTTGGCGCTATACCGCCGTTATCGACCCGACACCTTCGCGGGGGTGATCGGCCAGGACCAGGTCACGGTCCCGCTCATGCGCGCCCTCGACGAGGGCAAGCTCACGCACGCCTACCTGTTCTCCGGACCGCGAGGCTGCGGCAAGACCAGTTCGGCGCGCATCCTCGCCCGATGTGTGAACTGCGCGAAGGGCCCCACCTCGCATCCGTGCGGCGAATGTGAATCCTGCAAGGATCTCGCCACCGGCGGCCCCGGCTCCATCGACGTGGTGGAGATCGATGCCGCCTCGCACAACGGCGTGGACGACGCCCGCGAACTGCGCGAACGCGCCGGATTCGCCCCCGCGCGCGACCGCTACAAGATCTTCATCCTCGACGAGGCCCACATGGTCACGCCGCAGGGCTTCAACGCGCTCCTCAAGATCGTGGAGGAGCCGCCGGAGCATGTCATGTTCATCTTCGCGACGACCGAGCCGGACAAGGTGATCGGCACGATTCGCTCGCGCACCCACCACTACCCGTTCCGACTCGTGCCCGCCGAAGTCATGGGGCCGTATCTGGAACAGATCTGCGAGAAGGAGCACATCACGGCGGAGCCGGGCGTGCTCAAACTGGCGATGCGCGCCGGCGGCGGCTCCGTGCGAGACACGCTCTCCGTGTTGGACCAGCTCATGGTCGGCGCGGTGGACGGCGTCATCACGCACGACGCGTCCGTGGCGCTGCTCGGCTTCACGCCGGAGGCGCTGATCGGCGAGGCCATCGACGCGGTGATTGACGCGAGCGGCGGGAACCTGTACGGCGTGATCCAGAAGGTCGTGGTCGGCGGATTCGACCCGCGACGGTTCGTCGAGGACCTGCTCGCCCGCGTACGCGACCTGCTCGTGCTTACCTTGGCGGGAGACCGTGCGGAGACCGTGCTCTCCGACACCGCCGAAGCGGAGGACATGGACGACCTGCACCGTCAGGCGGCGGCGCTTGGACTGTCGCAGCTCACCGCGATGGCGGACATCATCAACGCGACGCTCGGCCAGATGACCGGCGCGATTTCGCCGCGCATGCGCTTGGAACTGTTGGCCGCGCGCCTGCTCGCCGGCCGTGAGAACGGTTTCGCGGCGCCGGCGGCCGGAACGGCGATCGCCGGCGCACCGGGCGCCGGCGTCACGTCCGGTTCCGGTGCGGGGACTCCCGGTTCCGGTGCCGCGGCCGGGACGACCGGTGCGCGTGGTGGTTTCGCCGGTGCGACGACGGGCTCGCATGGCGGTGGTTTCGCCGGTGCCGCCCGCAACCAGCATCACGATGCGGCAGACGGCCAATCGCAGGATTCGGGCCGTGCCGCCGTCTCCGTGAGTCAGGCGGCCGGCGGCGGTTTCGCGGGGTCGACCCGCAGCCAGCATCCCGAAACCGGTGGTGCCGCCGCGCAAGGCGCGACCGCGGGAACGCCCGGCCGGTCGTCGTCCGGCGTGGCCGGGGCGGACGCGACGACCGCGCAGCCCGCCGTACAGCCTTCCGCGTCCGCGCAGCCCGATAATCGCACGCCCGATCAGAAGTGGGATGCGATGCTCGCCGCACTGCCCGAGGATGTGCGCCGCTACGTGGCTCGCGACAAGGCACGCATCAAGTTCGTCCCCACCTATGCGAAGACCGGCCGCCCGCGCGTGTGGCTGCGCTTCGACACCGCGTTGAACAAGTACGCGTTCGCACTCGCCGTGGCCTCCGAACCGGTGGACGGCACGAACAAGGTGGTGTCGATTGTGCGCGCCGAAGTCCGCAAGCTGTTCGGCCCGCAGACCGATCTCGCGCCCACGCCCACCACGGACGATGGGCAGAAGACGCCGCCGTTCAGCAAACTGCCGCAGGGCGAGCAGCAGAAGATCAAGGCGCAACTGCTGCAGGAGAACCTGCAGGCGGCCGCCGCGAAGGCGCAGTCCGGCGAGACGAACGCCGGCGGCGCCAAGGAGGGGGCGCGTGAGCAGTCCGCGGCTCCCTCGGCGGCATCCGACCAGGCGGAGGACGACGACAGTCACCGAGGCGCGGCATCCGGTCCGGCATCGACCGGCCTCCCGGCGCGAACCGCATCCGTGAACGACGACCCGTGGGTGCAGCCGGCGACGACATCGCAGGATGACGACCCATGGGCGCATCCTCTGCCGAATCAGGGTGGATCGTCGTCGGTCCGGGAACCGGAGCATCACCGCAAGCAGGTGGCGGTGCCCGACTTGAGCGACGACACGGACCCGTGGGCGCAACCCGCGCCCGCCGCGACGAACGACCGGGGAGCGCGGTCCGCGGCTGTGTCGGATTCCGCCGATCCGTGGAATCCGGCGTCCTCGGCGGTTCCGGCGAATACGGCCGGTGCGAACGGAGCGGCTTCCGCCGTCGCGTCGAACGACCCGAACACGTCGAACGCGGCCGATCCGTGGAACACGGCCGCCGACCCATGGAACACGCCGCTTCCGGCGAACGGCGGCGGCTCCGCGAACGGGAACCGGCCGGCGGTCGGTGGAGCATCGCACGGCGACATGCGGTCCGCGGTACGCAATCCTGGCGCGTCGAACGGACCGGCGGAACCGGTCGAACCGGACGACCCGTGGAAGGACGTGCCGCCGCCCGCCGAGCCCGATGATCCGTGGAACGCGCCCATGGGGGCGCGGAACGCGGGCGGCACGGGGAACGGCCTCGCGGCATCGGCGCAATCCGGCCCGTCCGGTGTGCAGACAGGGCCGGCCGGACGGGCGAACGACCCGTGGAACATGCCGCCGGCGCAATCCGCGCGACCCGCACAACCGCAGGTCGACGCGGACGATGACGAGTATTCGATGGACGACGAGTCGCTCGGCAGCGCCGTGGCGATGAACCGCGACGAACTACGCAGGCTGTTCGAGGTGAAGAAGGTCGAGACGTTCGCGGCCGACGATCCGCGCAACCCGCGCAACATGCATGTCGCGCCCAAGCACGACGAGTAGATGACGGAAGGAAGACGACAACATGGCATTGGCGTATGACGGCGCGATCCAGCGTCTCATCGACGCGTTCAACAAGCTGCCCGGCATCGGGCCGAAAGGCGCGCAGCGCATCGCGTTCTATCTGCTCAGCGCCGACGAGCAGGAGGCGGCCGACCTGACGGACGCGATCACCGAAGTGAAGGCGAAGGTGCGGTTCTGCGACGTATGCGGCAACGTGTGCGAGTCGAGCCCGTGCCCCGTATGCGCGGACCCGCGGCGCGACCATACCGTCATCTGCGTGGTCGAGGAGCCGAAGGACGTGATGAGCATCGAGCGCACGCGTGAATACCGCGGCCTCTACCACGTGCTCGGCGGCGCCATCAACCCGATGGCGAACGTGGGACCCAGCGACCTCAACATCGCGAAACTGCTGGAACGGTTGAAGGACGACACGGTCAAGGAGATCATCCTCGCGCTCGATCCGAACATCGAGGGCGAGGCGACCACCACGTATCTGAGCCGTCTGCTCTCGCCGCTCGGCATCAAGGTGACGCGTCTCGCCAGCGGTCTGCCCGTCGGTTCCGATCTCGAATACGCCGACGAGATCACGCTCGGCCGCGCCCTGGCCGGCCGCCGCGAAGCCTGACCACTCGCCCCGCCGGCAGAGTCCCCTCGGAACGTTAACCTACTCGCCCCTCCGGCGGGGAGATTCACTTGAACGACGACGCCGAGGAATACCGGCGTTAACCTACTCGCCCCCGCTGGCGGGGGCTCCCGCGGAGCGGGTGGGGGTGGTCCCAGCGGTGGTCTCGCTAGAGCCCACGCCGGTACCCCCGCCATCAATCTCACCACTCAGCGGATCATTCGCGCTCCCGCGTTCGCCCGGCCGGTCATACGGCCAGAACGCGGCATGCCGCATGATGCGCATCCCGTCGCGCCTGCGCAGCGGAATCGTCGCCAGCCATCCCGCGAACAGCACGGCGACTCCCACGCCGACGCCGATCATGCGCCCGTCGTGTACGTCGCCCGGTTCGGGCGCGGGCAGGGGGATGGCGACGCGATGCCCGGAGATGAGCAGTCGGTGCGTGTTCACGCCGTAGGGCGTGCAGGTCATCAGGGTGACGCGGTCCTCGCCGGGCACGATCTTCAGTTTCGATGTGTCGTTCGGCAGGATCACGGAGATGCGGTCCACCTTGTAGCCGAGCGTCTCGCCCATCACTTCGATGTAGAAGAAATCGCCTTTCCTGACTTCGTCGAGACGGGTGAACATCATCGCGTTGACGAGTCCGCGGTGGCCGGTGATCACCGAATGCGTGGATTCGCCGCCGACGGGCAGCGACGAGCCGTACAGGTGTCCGGCCCCGGAGGCCAAGGCCTTCTCGGACGTGCCATGGTAGATCGGCAGGTCGATGGACTGTTTCGGTACTTTGATGGATCCCATCACGCCGTCGCCGGAGTCGAGCAGCGACTGGTATTCCTTGTCTTTGCTGGATGCGGAGTCGTCGCCGCTTGCACGCGAGCCGCCGGTGGCCGCGGTGAACGGGTCGACCGCCTCGCCGAGCACCGGCTGACCGGATTGCGCGAGCTTCGCATTGTAGGCGCGTGCCGCGGCGAGCGCGTCCTTCGCTTTCGGGTATGGCCAGTTCGCTACGTTGCGTGCGGTGGTGGCGGTGGCGGCGGCGAGCTCGGTGCCGGATTTGAATTGGAGGACGAAGGGGAACGCGGCGACGGAGACGGCGGCGACGAGCAGCAGGATGGTGACGACGCGCATCACGAGCAGGTTGCGTGCGAGACGGCGGCGTTCGGCGGTGAGGTCGGTGACGTCGATGGCGGCGGCGAACGGCTGCGGCGTGAATGGTTCGGCAGGGTCCGTGGGTTCCATGGAGGACGTGGGTTTCGTATGGGTCGTGGTGCCCGTGGACGTCGTCGTGGCGATGGTGGGTCGTGCGGTCGGCACTGTGGACTTCCGAGTATGCGTGCGGGGCGCCTCACGATGACCGCGATGCGATGCCGTCCGATTGTCTGCGTGATTACCCATGCCTGATACGCCTTGTGTGTTCTGTTCCGTTCCTTGGTCTGTGGTCATGGTACTCCCGGGGTCAGGCATGTGCTTGCGTGTGGAAAGTCCGGTTTTGTGCGGATGTGAGCGGTTCACAGCGGGGTGATGACGTGATGTCATGCCGCTTGCAATCGCTGACATGGTGTCAACAATCAAACCGGTTCGGCGTGTCGAATCGACATAGTGAGCAGCGAAAGATAACAATTTGATAACAATCGGTGTAAACGTTTTCGCTCATATCGGGATGGTTTCCGCTAGTTTCCAGCGATATGCCGGTTTACCTCATTGCGATTCGGGCATGATTCCACGGTTTGATGCCCCTAAAGGGAGGGGGTACTAAGGCAGCTAGGGCGAATCTCCATCGACCGGGCATGGGTCTTTCCCAGGACTCCGGCGACGCGGATTTGAGCGGCAATGAGATCACCGATTACTCGGTGATCAACGTGCGCAACGTGACCGAGCTGCCGAAGACCGGTGCGGCGGGCATCGTCCTGTTCGCCGTGGTCGGCCTGCTGTTCGCGGGCGCGGCCGGCACCGTGTTCGCGAAGTCCCGCGCCACCGAGCGCGCACTGCGCGCGTGACGGTGCGTTCGGCATGTAACTCCATGCCGGTAGCGACGCGGCTAGGGCGCGGATAAACGGAAGGGCCCGACGGCGTAATGCCGTCGGGCCCTTCGCGAAGGAGAGAGAGGAAGAAGAAAGGTTGTTCAGTTATGGTTATGGGGCCGGAAGGGGTTCGGCCTCGCCGGTTCGCTCTTGTCCGTCCGATGGTCTGTTCCGTCGTGGCGGCCTGTCGTTCGCCGGTGACTACATATAACCTCGCGAATCTCCAAGCGATGATTGAAACCCATGGGAAAGCCGATGCGATTCCCCGAGAAATCGCTGCAAGCCACTGTCGGTCCGCGCTAGGGAGACGTTTGGCGATTCTATCGTCGCAGGCACCACTTCCATGCCGGAACCACTTCGATGGTGCCGGCCGGCACAGTCACCAGACCTTCCTCTTCCAATGAGATCAGGGTTCCCCTGGCGAGTCCGGCGTTGCGCATGGCGGCGTCGAGGTTGCCGATTTCGCTGCGGAATTTGGCGCTCAGATTCTGTGCGGCGAAATCGGTGACCGTCGTGGCGTCCAAGCCGGTCCGTGCGGCCACCTGAATCAGTTGATACGGTTCGCCGGCCGCCTCGTCGCCGACGACGAAATCCACTTCGGGACAATTCGCAGCCGAATACGTGGCGATGGTGTTGCCGCGGTTGCCGCCGTATCGTCGTTTCAGTTCCACGAACACGGCCGTCTCCAGTCGCTGTCCTATATCCATGTGGTTCGCCGGGGCGACGGCCAACGACAATCCCGGATCCACTGCGTAGACCTTGCTGGAGGATCGCGGATTCTCTTTGATGGAGAGCGTGAAATCGCCGACCTTGAACAGCAGAAGGGCATCCTCGAAGTCATCGAGAAGATCGTAGAGCTTGTTCCCCGAAATCGGCACCCGCATGCCGCGCAGCGCTTTGACCTGGGCGTTCACCGAGAATTTCAACCCCGTGGAACGCAGTGCGCTACGCGAGAACCGCATCGCTACGCGCAGCGACGTGGTCTCGAATCGTTCCAGCACGTCCTTGGTGACGATTTCATCCGCGTATCCCTGCAGCAGGCGCATGCGATCCAATGCGCCCATATGCTGCACCGCGGGGAATCCTCCGACGTTCAGGTATTCGGCGAACGCCGTCTGCAGCGGTCGACGCACCGAAGATGGATATGCTCCGCCGATGTCGGTCGTGTCGATGTTCTGGAAGAGACAGTACTCCCGGAAACTCAGAGGCCACATCTCGCGGGATAGCGAACGGCCGCGGAAATTGGTGGGGATGTCGGAGGAAAGGAGCTTCGACGACGATCCGGTCAGCACGATGGTGACGTCATGCTGACCGGCGACCCTACGCACGAAGTTCGTCCAATACGGTGCTTCCTGAATCTCATCGAACAGCAGATAGCATCCGCTGAGTGCCTCGGGCACCATGCGATAGTATTCGTCCAACAGGTCGGCGAGCGTATGGTCGGAGAACGGCATGATGCGGTCGTCGTCGAATGAGAAGTGGAGTATTCGGTTTCGTGGCACCCCGGCTGCGATGAGACGATTCATCAGCTGGTACATGGCGTAGGTCTTGCCGCACCGGCGCACGCCGGTGATGGTATGTATCACATTGTTGCGCGCGGGGGGCAGGAACGTCGAGCGTCGCGCCTGGCCTTTCGACGTAATCGGGGACGGCGAAGTCCAGATATTCGGCGATCAATGATGACAATGACATGACGGACCTCATTCTTCACTGATGTTCGATGAAGATTATGCTGTATCTTTATCGAATGCCAGTGAAGATATGGCATCCGTTCAATCGGTTACGACATATATGTCAACATACCTATACTGTGCCCTATGGCTGAGGAACCTTGGAACGACGAACCGCATGACGACGGCGACGCCGGTTTCGCACCCCCCGAAGAGGATTTCGGCGGTGTGGACGGCGGCTTCGACGAGCCCGCTGACGGCGCGGGCGCTGGCCGCGCGTACGACGGCGCCGACGCGCCAGCGGACCGCCCCTACCGCGGCGGCGACCGTGGCGGTCGCGCGCGCGGCGGCCGCGGGAACGGTCGCGGCTATGTGCCCGGTGCGACCGGCACGCCGGTGAGGGACGCGTTGTTCGACCGCGTGCCCCCGCACGACGACGATGCGGAGATGGCCGTGCTCGGCGGCATGCTCATGAGCAAGGACGCCATCGGCGAGGTCTCGCAGATGATCGAGGTCACCGACTTCTACCAGCCGAAGCACCAGACCATCTACGAGGCGATCATCAACCTGTTCTCCGCCTCGCAGCCCGTCGACGCGGTGCTCGTGGCGAACGAACTGCTCAAAAGCGGCGAACTGGAGAAGGTCGGCGGCACCGACTACCTCCATTCGCTCGTCGCCTCCGTGCCCACCGCGGCGAACGCCACCTACTACGCCGAAATCGTGCACCAGCGCGCGATCCTCAGGAACGTGATCGCCGCCGGCACGAAGATCGCGCAGCTCGGCTACTCCGCCGAAGGCTCGCAGGCGGAGGACGTCGTCAACCTCGCGCAGGCCGAAGTGTACGAGATGAGCGTCGGCAAGGTGCGTCAGGACTACGCCGCGATCGGCCCGGTCGTACACGACGCGCTCGACCAGCTCGACAAACTCCAACAGGGACTCGTCAACAAGGGCGTGCCCACCGGCTTCCGCGACATCGACGACCTCACGCAGGGCCTCCAACCCGGCCAGATGGTCGTCGTCGCCGGCCGTCCCGCCATGGGCAAGTCGACGCTCGGCATCGACTTCGCCCGCGCCGCCGCCCTCCACCACCACATGACCACCATCGTGTTCAGCTTGGAGATGAGCAAGGTGGAACTCGCCCAGCGCATCATCTCCGCCGAGACGAACATCCCGCTCGGCGCCCTGCGCCGCGCCGACGAGATCACGCCGGAACGCTGGAACACGCTGAACGGCTTCTGGTCGAAACTCGACGACGCCCCGCTGTTCATCGACGATTCGCCGAACATGAGCCTCATGGAGATCCGCGCGAAATGCCGCCGGCTCAAACAGACCAACGACCTGAAACTCGTCGTCATCGACTACCTGCAGCTCATGACCTCCGGCAAACAGGTCGAAAGCCGCCAGCAGGAGGTCTCCGAGTTCTCCCGTGCGCTGAAGCTCCTCGCCAAGGAGCTGGAGGTGCCGGTCGTGGCGCTCTCCCAGCTGAACCGAGGCCCCGAGATGCGCAACGACAAGAAACCGCAGCTCTCCGACCTGCGTGAATCCGGCTCGATCGAACAGGACGCCGACGTGGTGTTCCTCGTGCACCGACCAGACTTCTACGACAAGGAGGACCGTCCGGGCGAGGCCGACATCATCATGGCGAAGCACCGTAACGGACCGACCGAGACCTTCCACCTGGCGTTCCTCGGCGCCACATCGAAATTCAAGGACATGCCGCAGGACTACAACTCCGGCGGACAGGGGGTATGAGACACATGGCATGGAATTCGTTCGCCACACCCGCCATCGGCAAAGGCGTCCGCTGGGCGTCCCGCCTGCTGCACCACGGCGGATCCGCGTTCCCCGGCAAGGTCATCGAAACCATCGACCCGGGCTTCCTCGCGCGTACGCTCGGACGGCTCCCGCTCGGCGTCGTGCTCGTCTCCGGCACGAACGGCAAGACCACGACCACGCGCATGGTCGCCTCGATGCTCTCCGACCTCGGCCTGAAGGTGTTCACCAACCCGACCGGATCGAACTTCACGCGCGGCGTCGTCTCCGCACTGCTCCAGCAGGTCACGCTGGGCGGCCGCCTCGACGCCGACATCGCCGTGCTCGAACTCGACGAGGCGTACGCCGTGCACTTCGTCAAGCAGGTCAAACCCCGTTACGCGCTCCTGCTCAACGTGATGCGCGACCAGCTCGACCGCTTCGGCGAAATCGACAATACGGCGCGACTGCTCGGCGAAGTCGCCAAGACCACCACCGGCACCGTCGTGCTCAACCGCGAGGACCCGCGCATCGCCGCGCTCGCCGCGTTGACGCCCGCCGGAACGCAGGTGCGCTACTTCGGCCTGTCCGACGAACTGAAGAAGCTCTTCCCCTCCGACGACGACATGGCCACCACCGTGAGCGTGGAGGAGGACGCGACCGCCGGAGGGAACTCCGGTGAGACCGGTGGCGAGATCTCCGCCGAGACCACCCCCAGTCGGTCTGCGACCGACAGCCCCCGCCGGCGGGGGCGGGAAGAGAAGGTCGTCTCCCAGGGACGTGAATCGGCATCGCCGTCGGTTGAGCGGGGGCAGGAGGATGTGACCGAGGCGGTGGAGCTGCCGGCGGACGTGACGTTCACGGCGTTCGGCGATCATCGGGCCACGTTCCGCCTGGACGGCGGCGAACACACGACCGACGTGAAGCTCGAAGGCGTGTACAACCTGTACAACGCCGCCGCCGCGCTCGCCGTCGTGCGCGCGGTCGTCGCCGACGCGCCGCGGGCGCGCACCGCGGCCGCGCCCGCCGGCGGCGAGGCGTTCCGCGAGAGGCTCAGGCATGTCGCCGCCTCGGACACGGCGTCGCTCATCCGCGCCGTCGCCCGGGTCACGCCCGCATTCGGGCGCGGCGAGGTCATCGAAGCCGCCGGCAGCCCGGTCGAACTGCTGCTCGTCAAGAATCCGATGGGATTCCGCCTCTCCCTGGCGAGCTTCCCGCCCGAAGGCGCGGACACGATGATCGTCATCAACGACGAATACGCGGACGGCCGCGACATGAGCTGGCTGTGGGACGTGGACTTCACCTCGCTGCGCGGGACCGGCGTCGCGCAGGTGTCCGGCGTGCGCGCATGGGACATGGCGCTGCGCCTCGCCTACGACCAGGTGCCGGTCGCGGCGACCGACACCGACATCGAATCCGCGCTGAACCTGTTCGTACACGCGAACCCGGGCACGCCGAAACACATCTACTGCACGTACACGGCGATGCTCAAGGTGCGCGCCGCGCTCGGCCGCATCGCCGACGTGGCGGACGCCGGCGTGGGGGAGTGAACGACCGGGGCCGCGATCGGCACCGTGACCACCCTCCGGCGCTTCGCGCCACCTCCCGTCAGCGGGAGGAGCAGGCAAACCGGCCCGGTCTCCGGTCGGAAGGTGGCAGCCGGGGGATGCCTCCCGTCAGCGGGAGGAACAGACAAAGCCGAACGGTCCTCGGCGGGAGACGATGACCGGGGACATCTCCCGCCAGCGGGAGGACGACTTGGATGGAAGGAATGAAGACATGGGCAAGGTAATCGACGTGATGTCCCTCTACCCGAAGGACATGAACATCTACGGCGACTCCGGCAACGTGCTCACCATCACGCGCCGGCTCGCGCTCTACGGCTACGAGCCGCGCGTCACCGCCTACAACCAGGGCGACGAATGGCCCGAACACGTGGACATGATCCTCGGCGGCGGCGGCCAGGACACCGGCCAGAAGAAGATCATCGACGACTTCTTCCGCCGCGCCGACCTGCTGCGCACGCTCGCCACCGACGGCGTGCCCATGCTGATGATCTGCGGCATGTACCAGCTGTTCGGTGAATACTTCGAAACCGTGGACGGCACGCGTCTCGACGGCATCGGCGTGATCCAGGCGCACACCGTCGGCCGCGACGTGCGCATGATCGGCAACCTCGTCGAACACTCCGACGAATTCGGCGACATCATCGGCTACGAGAACCATTCCGGCCAGACGTTCCTGCGCGCCGGCGTCGACCCGCTCGGCCGCGTGGACGAGGAAGGCCGCGGCAACAACGGTGAGGACCATACGGAAGGCGCGCGCATGAACAACGTGATCGGCACGTACATGCACGGGTCGCTCCTGCCGAAGAACCCCGCCATCGCCGACTATCTCATCCGCGTGGCCGCCGAACGCCGGTACGGCGAATTCGGCACCGCCGACCAGACCCGCGAGCAGCGCGAGGAGCTCGAACGCATCGACACGATCGCCGAGCAGGCACGCGCGGTGGCCGCGGCGCGGCCGCGGTAGTAGGCTAGAAGCGTACGTGCGCATGGCAGCGAGCCGTGCGCGACCTTCACGAAGGAGGGAACACCATGGCAGACTTCGATTTGGGTGACGGCCTGCGCAAGGTCGTGCTGGCGGGCATCGGCGCCCTCGCCACCGGATACGAGAAGGGCAGCGAACTCGTCGACGACCTCGTCAAGAAAGGCGAGCTGACCGTCGAACAGGGCAAGAGCCTCAACACCGAGCTCAAGCGCAAGGTGGGCGAGTCGCTCGTCAACGACGCCGCCAAGGACGACGAGAAGCGCGCCGCCAAGGCCGCGGAAGCCGCCGCTCCGGCCGAAGAGCCGGAGGAGCCGGCGGACAAGCCGAGCGACGAGGCCTGAGCGCCGACAGCTTCCCATCCAGTTGCGCTGACGACCGCCGGCGGATGATTCCCCACCCATGTGGGGGGAATCCGCCGGCGGTCGCCGCGATTCAAGCCCGGTCAAGGAGACGCACCGTGACGAACACGAACGCATCGTCGAAACGAACAACGGACGACGAACCGGCGGAACAGCCGCCGCGGCAGGAGCGGTCCACCGAGTCGCGCATCTCCCCGGACATTCCCGTGCCCGTGCCGGTGTGGGAGACCGGACAGGACGAGACCATCGGACTGTTCGGACCGCGTCGCGACGACTTCGCCGCACGCTACCATCTCACGCGGCGCGGCAAGGCCAAGCGACTCGCGCAGATCGTGCGCATCGTCAACCATTTCGACGCGCTCAAAGGCCTCACGCCCGTCAAGATGCGTCTCATGTTCGAGGCGCTCGGCCCTACGTTCGTCAAAGTCGGCCAGATCCTCTCGATGCGCTCCGAAATGCTGCCGCAGAGCTTCTGCGACGAACTCGCCAAACTGCGCGCCGACGCCGACCCCATGCCCTACGGGACCGTGCTCGACACGTTGGCCGCCGAATACGGCAGGCCCGTGGACGAGATCTTCAGCCACATCGACTCCAAGCCCCTCGGCTCCGCCTCGCTCGCCCAGGTGCATCGCGCCACGCTCGTCACCGGCGAGGACGTGGCCGTCAAGGTGCAACGCCCCGGCGTGCGCGAGACCATGGCGCAGGACGTGTCCATCATGCGCTCCATCGCCAAAGGCGCCACCAAGGTGTTCCGCAACACGCAGATCGTCGACCTGAAAGGCGTGGTCGAGGAGCTGTGGGACACGTTCCAGTCCGAAACCGACTTCCTCGTGGAGGCGCGCAACCTCGCCGAATTCAAACGGTTCGCCGCGCCCTTCAAATACATGGACTGCCCGACGCCCTATCCGGACCTGTGCACCGAACACGTGGTCGTCATGGAATACGTGGAAGGCATCTCCGTCTCCCATCCGGGCAGGCTCATCGCCGCCGGCTACGACCTCAACGACATCGGCACCAAGCTCGTCGACAACTACGCCACGCAGATCCTCGACGACGGCTTCTTCCACGCCGACCCGCACCCGGGCAACATCATCATCCGCGGCGGGCAGATCGTGCTCATCGACCTCGGCATGACCGGCAGGCTCGACGCGAAGACGCGCACCGTGATGAAGGAGATGATCTTCGCCGTCGCCAAACAGGATTCGCCGCAGCTCGCCGACGGCCTCCTGCGCTTCGCCGGCGCCGAAGCCGACCCGGCCGACTATCCGTCGCTGCTCGCCGACCTCGACACGATCGTCAAGGAGTACGGCACCGTCGACCTCGCCGACCTGGACATCGCCGCGTTCATCACGGCGCTCACCAACCTCGCCGCCCGGCACGGCATCGAAGTGCCGAGCACCGTCACCACCGTGGGGCGCGCGCTCGTCACGTTGGAGGGACTGCTCGACGAGTTCATCCCCAACGTGAACATGATCGAGATCATCTCCAAGCACATCGCCACGTCGAAAAGCCCCAAGCAGATGGTCAAGGACGAGCTGAAATCCCTCGGCGTGGAAGGGCACGAGGCGCTGCACAGCGCGCTCGGCGCGATGAGCGAGCTCAACGTGGCCGCCCGCATGCTCACCCGCGGCCAGCTGCGCACCAACATCGAGCTCGTCGGCTCACAGGAGCCGTTCCAGCTGCTGAGCGACATGGTGAACAGGCTCACGATGGCGCTGATCGTGGTCGGCCTGTTCATCGGATCGTCGATCGTGTACTACGCGGGCATGAAACCGATCATCTTCGGCATCCCGATCGTCGGATTCCTAGGGTACGTGGTGGCGTTTGTGCTCGGCGTGTGGATCGTCATCGACATCTACCTGAAGGGGCGCAAGCAGAAACGGCGGTGAGCGGTTTCGGTCGGTCGTGTGGAATCGTACCGTTCTCCGGACCAGCCCCGGACCACCCCCACTCGCTTCGCGGGGGCCTGCTGGCGGGGGCGAGACGATTCACACCATGCCGCGACATGCGCAAAACCGCCGGCGGGGCGGCCGGCGGGGGGAGAAACGCGGTCAGCCGGCGAGACGGTTGGAGATGAGACGGTTGAGGCTGATGTGCTGTTCGGCGGCCTCGATGGTCAGCGCACGGTGCAGCTCCGGGGGGATGCGCACGAGGATGCGGCCGGAGAAGTGACGCTCCGACAATGGTTCCGGCGCTTCCTCGCCCGCCTTCACCAGCCGTTTGACCTCCGCCTCGGCGGCGTTGCGGATGCCGACGAACGCCTCCAGCTGCGAGGCGCTTTCGAACGTCACGTCCGGCAGTTCGGCGCACGAGGCGACGAAACGCTCGGACTTGCCGTCCCAGCGGATGCGGTATGCGTAATGGTTGACGTCCGGGACGCTGGTGCCGCTGCCGGCATCCGTTGCCGTTGCCGTGCGCGCCGCGATGGCGGCCGCGCCGTCCGCGCGTGCGGCGGTCTTCCGTGATTCGGTCTTCCTGTTTTCACTCATATCGCTGATGATACCACCTTATCGCCGCGTGCGGCAGCGCCGCGCATGCACTCGTTTGCAATGATGAAAACGGTAAAAAGAATATGTAGCTCGAATATCAAGAAACGCCGGAAAATAAGCCAAAACATCCCTGTCAATTTGACTTTATACCGGTATAAAAATATAGTGTTCCTCAACAAACGTGAACACGGCATCGGGCGAAGAACCGCAACGCGCGCCACACCTCTGACGACGACACGTCAGAAGACGGGGCTGCGGAACGAAACCCGACCAGGTGCGCGTGCGCGCGGACGGCGACGCCGGCGCACACGCGCAGGGAGGAACACAATGGCGAACGGTTTCTCGTGGGGCGACGACGCGCTGACCCTACGGTTCGAATGGGGCGACGACGCGCCCGTGACCATCGCGTCGGTCACGGCGAAGGACGGCGCCGGCACGGTGACCTCCGTGCTCGACCATCGCATCCCGATCGTGGAGCTGGAGGTCGCCGGCACCGGTCACTGGATCGCCTGCGACAAGCTCATCCACACCACGCTCGGCCGCGACCTGCGCTACGTCGGCCATCACGAAAGCGAGGAGCGCGGCGTCAAGCGCCTCGACATCGACGTGGCCGACGCCGCCGCCCGCATCGACGTGACCGTCACCTACGAGCTGCCCGAAGGCGTGCCGATGTTCCGCACCTACGCGACCGTCACCAACACCGCCGGCGACGCGACCGGCACCGGCGACGCGACCGGCACCGTGCAGGCCGACCCGACCACCACCCGCGCCGACGCGCCGTTGAGCGTCGAACAGGTCACCAGCTGGGCCAGCGCGTTCGGCGCGCCCGAAGGCCAGAAGGCCGACCTCGCCGCATGGGAGTCCATCGAAGGCAAGTACGACTGGCTCGCCGAAGGCCGCTGGCACGCCACGCCGCTGCGCGACTACTTCCCCGTCATGGCGCAGGAGCTCACCAACGTCGACCCGCGCGGCGAACACCGCGTCGTCTCCACCAGCACCTGGTCCACAGGCCGCTTCGCACCCCTCGCCGTCATGGAATCCAAGCGCTTCGGCCTCGCCTGGCTGTTCCAGATCGAACACAACGGCGCCTGGCGCTGGGACATCGGCGAAGACACCGAAGACGCCTACATGGCACTGACCGGCCCCACCAACGTCGACCACGGCTGGGCGAAGAACCTCGGTCCCGGCGAAAGCTTCACCACCGTGCCCGCGTCCGTCGCGCTCGCCGCCGACTTCGACGGCGTCGTACGCGCCGTGACCGCCTACCGCCGCGCGATGCGCACGCAGCCGAACCACATCGACAACGACAAGCCGCGCGTCATCTTCAACGACTACATGAACACGATCTACGGCGACCCGACCACCGCCAAGGAGCTGCCGCTCATCGAAGCCGCCGCGAAGGTCGGCATCGAGATCTTCTGCATCGACTGCGGCTGGTACGACGACACCGGCAACTGGTGGCCGTCCGTCGGCGAATGGCTGCCGAGCACGACCCGCTTCCCCGGCAAAGGCGGCATGAAGGAGGTCATCGACGCGATCCGCAAGGCCGGCATGGTGCCCGGCCTGTGGCTCGAACCCGAGGTCATCGGCGTGAAGAGCCCGATGGCGGCGAAACTCCCCGACTCCGCGTTCTTCCAGCGCAACGGCCACCGCGTCGTCGAGCAGGAACGCTACGTGCTCGACCTGCGCAGCCCCGAAGCGCGCCGTCACCTCGACACGGTCGTCGACCGGCTCGTCGACGACTACGGCGTCGGCTACTTCAAATTCGACTACAACGTGCAGCCCGGCATGGGCACCGACGTCGACTCCGATTCGCTCGGCGACGGACTGCTCGGCCACAACCGCGCCTACCTCGACTGGGTGGACGGCGTACACCGCCGCCACCCCGACCTGATCCTCGAGAACTGCTCGTCCGGCGGCATGCGCGAGGACTTCGCGCAGACCTCCCGCTTCCAGGTGCAGTCCACCTCCGACCAGCAGGACTTCCGCCTCTACCCGACGATCGCCGCGACCGCGCCGATGATGGTCCTGCCCGAACAGGCCGGCAGCTGGGCCTACCCGCAGTCCACGATGGGCGTCGAGGAAAGCGCCGTCAACATCAACACGACGTTCCTCGGCCGCTACTTCCTGTCCGGATACATCAACCGCATGAGCGACGAACAGCGCACGCTCGTCGAGGAATCGATCGCGCGGTACAAGACGTACGTGCAGCCGGTCATCGCGCACGCCACGCCGTTCTGGCCGCTCGGCCTGCCCGGCTGGAACGACCCGGTGCTCGCCTACGGCCTCGCCGCGCCCGACTACGCGCTCGTCACCGTGTGGGACCGCGACTCCGACGGCGGCACCGTCGCGCTCGACCTCGCACGCTACGCGGGCCGCGAGGCGACGATCACGCCGATCTTCCCCGACCGCGGCGTCGAGACGTGGCCCGTCCACTGGGACGCGGCCCACGGCACGGCGGGCGTGCAGGTGCCCGGCGACGGGTACGCCTCACGCACGTTCCTGATCCGGCCGACGGACTGACCCGGCCCGCACCGGACCGCCGGACCACCCCCACCCGCTTCGCGGGAGCCCCCGCCGGCGGGGGCGGCGATGTGTTCGCCGACCGCGACCGGACTGCCGGACTGATCCGGCCCGCACTGGGCCGCCGGACCACCCCCAGTCGGCTTCGCCGACAGCCCCCGCCGGCGGGGGCGAAGACTGTAGTACAACCAACCCAACCAACAACAAGGACACCACAACCATGTCAACGAAAAAGAAGGACGTGAACAGCCTGGCGGTCATCCTGCCGATGCTGTCCGCCTCCCTGTTCCTCACCAGCTACAGCGTCGTCAACGGCGTCATCCCGCAGCTGGGCCGCGCGCTCAACGTCGACAACACGTCCGCCGAGCTGCTCTCGACCACGCCGTCGCTCACCGCGCTCGCCACGCTCCTCATCTCCCCGGCGCTCGCCCGCTTCTTCGGACTGAAGAAGGTCATCGGCGCCGGCCTGTTCCTCGTCGGCATCACCGCGTTCGTGCCGATGTTCGCCACCAACTTCGCCGTCGTCATGGCCGCCCGCGTGCTGTTCGGCATGGGTCTCGGCCTCTACAACTCGCTGGTCATCACGCTCATCCAGATGATGTACTCCGGCAACCGCCGCGCCACGCTGCTCGGCATCCGCGGCGCCACCGAGAACCTCGGCCAGGCCATCATGACCGCGCTCGTCTCCGTGTTCGTGCTCATCGCCGGCTGGCAGGGCGCCTTCATCGTCTACCTGTTCGCCTTCCCGGTGCTCATCTGGTTCTGGATCCAGGTCCCGGACGTGCACCTCGACAAGACCGGCTCCTCCGACATGGAGGACGAGGGCAACGTCAACACCTACCCGGACAAGACCAGCCCGATGCTCGGCGCGTTCTGCGTGTGCGCCGCCCTGTACATGGTGTTCTTCAACTCCATCAACGTGCGCTTCGCCGAGATCGCCCAGAAGATCCTCAACGACCCGCACCACGACTCCTCCGTGATCATCTCCATCGGCATCCTGTTCGCCGTCGTGGCCGGCTTCGTCTACGGCTTCCTGGAGAAGAAGTTCGGCGACAACACCTACTACGTGGGCATGGGCATCTACTTCCTCGGCTGCCTGCTCGTCTCCGTGGCCGGCAACAACTACGCCGTGCTCGTCGCCGGGTTCTTCCTGTTCAACTTCCCCGGCCCGATCCTCGGACCGTTCCTGTGCAACCGCATCCCGAAGTACGCGACCAAGAGCTCCCAGGCGTTCTGGTCCACGATGATCATCCTGTCGTTCCACGTGGGCGTGTTCGCCTCGCCGCTCGCCATGAAGGCCATCGCCACGATCACCGGCTCCACCGACCCGGCCGCCCCGTTCCCGTGGTTCACCGTCGGCTTTGCGATCATGATCGCCGCGGTCGCCGTCTGGCAGCTGACCCACAAGAAGCCCGCCGCCAAGGCCGCCGTCGCCACCGCGTGACGTCCGGCAGCGTGACGTCCGACCGTGCGGCATCCATGTGACGGCCGCATCCACCCCTTCATCCAGGGCGTTCCCCCAATCGCGGGGGAGCGCCCTTTCCCATTCGCAGAATCCGGTACGAGCCGCCCGCACGTCGGCCCCCACGTCACCCTCGCCAGCTCCCGCACGCGGATTTACACCGGTATAAATCGGTAGCGCGGGTCGCGTAGAATGGTCGCCCGTACCGAAGATCAGGAAGGAACACACACCCCATGCCCAGAGGCAAACGCGGCAACGCCCCATCCATCCGCGACGTCGCCGCCGTGGCGGGCGTCTCCGTGCCGACGATGTCACGGTACCTGAAGGATCCGGACCGTGTGAGCGAGAAGAAGCGCACGGCCATCGCCGCCGCCATCGAGAAGCTCAACTACCGGCCCAACCCGATCGCACGCGCCCTCGCGCTCGACATGAGCGAATCCATCGCCGTGATGACCGCCGACACCACGCTGTACGGCCGCACACAGACCATCGCCGGCGTCGAACGCATGGCGCAGGAGATCGGCTATTCGATCTCCATCTGCGTGCTCGACGCGCGCGGCGGCGAAAAACTGCTGTCCAGCGTGCGCGACTGCCTCGACCGCAGTCCCGCCGGCGTCGTCCTCATCGACTACGACCGGCTGACCGACAGCGTCGTCTCGCACATCCCCGCCTCCACGCCGATGACGATCGTCGGCGGCCCGCGCCACGAGGACCGCGCGCAGATCCACCTGTGCGAATACGACAGCGCCTACGCGATGACGCAACGATTGCTGGAACTCGGCCACAAGACCGTCCACTATGTGTCCGTCCCCGCGGACGTGGACGCGCGCGCCGACGGCTGGCGCATGGCGTTGAGCGACGCCCAGGTGCCTGCGCCCGCACCCGTCGCCACCACATGGAATCCGGAGGACGCGATCGCGATCGGCCGCGAACTCGGCGATGACGACGATGTCACCGCGATCTTCGCCGGCAACGACGAGGTGGCGATGGGACTCATGCGCGGCCTCGCGCTCGCCGGCCGCCGCGTGCCGGACGACGTGAGCGTCGCCGGATTCGACGACCACACGCTCGCGAAAGTATGGAACCCGCCGCTCACCACCGTGCGCCAACGGTTCGGCGACGCGGGCGCACGGGCGGTGGAACTGCTCAAACAGCAGATCGACGACGTGGTGAACGAACGACCGCGCGGCGAGGCGTGGACCACGTTCGACGAGCTCGCCGGTGAGCTCGTCGAACGTGAATCCACCGGACCCGCGCGGCGGTAGACGGCGCTGGACGCGGGGCGCTAAGCGGGGTTCCGGACGTGGGGCGCTAGGCGCGCGTCACGTCGATGAGCACCGCATGCTCCGGCGCGAGCTGCGGCGGACGCACGCCCCACTGCACGAGCGTCGCGCCGTCCACGACCACGCCCTCGTCGGTCCACCAGCCGAGCGTGGTGCGGCAGTTCGGGCTGAACTCGTCCGCATACAGGTCGACGCCGCCGAGCGGACGGATCCGGTAGCGGGCCGCCGGATCGAGTCCGGGAAGACGGATCAGACCATACGGATACTCCTCGGAGGAGGCGACCGCGGCGAACCGGAACACCGCGCGCGAACGGTCCGGCGCGACCAGGCCGTCGACGCGCACCGCCGGATCCGGCGCGTCCGCGTGGACGAGCGTCGCCTGCGGCAGGGCCGCGCGACGCTCCTTGTACAGTTCCACCCAACGCTTGAGTCGTGCGAGACCCGCGTCATCGAGCTTCATGATGTTCCATTCGATGCCGAGATGGCCGAAGAACGCCATCGCCGCGCGCGTGGTGAGCGACGTGGCGCGACGGGTCGCATGGTTCGGGGATTCCGAGATGTGCTCGCCGATCATCTCCGGCGGCACGATGAGCGACGTGCCGCGCTGGATGTCCGCGCGCTCCACCGGATCCGTGCAATCCGACGCCCACACGCGCGAGCAGCGTTCCAGCACGCCCGCGTCGATGCGGCCGCCGCCCGACGAGCAGGATTCGATCTCCAATCCCGGATGACGGGCGCGCAGCCGGTCCACGATGCCGTAGAACGCCTCCGTCTGCGCATGCACGGCCGGACGGCCCGACGTGGGGGAGAGCGGCTCGGTGAGGAACCGGTTGTGGTCCCACTTGATGTAGTCGATATGGTATTCGGAGACGAGCGTGTCGATCGCCGCCTCCACGTAGCGTGCGGCCGCCGGATTCGTCAGATCGATGACCTGCTGCGCGCGCGACGCCATCGGCAGACGCGTCGCCGTGGGCCTGAGCATCCAATCCGGGTGGGCGCGCGCCACATCCGAATCCGGGCTGACCATCTCCGGCTCGAACCACAGGCCGAACTCCATGCCCAGATCATGCACGTGATGCGCCACCGTGCCCAGACCCTCCGGCCACAGCGTCGCATCCACCTGCCAGTCGCCGAGCGCCTTCGTGTCGTCGCGGCGCCCCTTGAACCAGCCGTCGTCGATCACGAAGCGCTCCACACCCACCTCGGCCGCATGGTCGGCCAGCGCGATCACCTTGCCCTCGCTCTGCGCGAAGTACATCGCCTCCCACGTGTTGAGCATCACCGGACGCGGCTTCGCGAGTTCCGGATGCCGCGCGCGCAGATACGCGTGGAAGCGCGAGGCGACGTCGTTGAGACCGTCGCCGAGCGCGACCAGCAGCCGCGGCGCATGATACGTCTCGCCCGGCTTGAGCGCGATCTCGCCCGCATATGTGAGTTCGCCGCCGCCGATCACGCCATGCGTGTACGGCGTGCGCTCCACGAACGTCACGCTGTTGCCGCTGAACGCGACATGCGCCGACACGACCAGACCATGTTCGAACCCGAAGCCGCGCTCGCCGGCGGTGAGCAGCGTCGTCGCGTTGAAGTTCGGGCGGCCCATGCGCGACTCCTTCGCGAACACGCCTTCGGTGAGCTTCTGGCGCTGCAGCGCGCGTTCGCGCAGATGATGCCCGGTGCAGGATTCGACCTCGCTCACCTGCGGCGGCAGCGGGACGACCGGGGCGAGACGGTTGACGACGAGCGTCGCGTCGGCGGTGTGGCCGGTGCGGTCGTCGGTCGCGTCGGCGTCGTTGGTGATCGCGGTGTCGACGTGGACGAGACCCTCCGGGCCGATCGCCAGCGTGCCGGTCAGCGTGAGCCGCGCCTCGGCGTCCTCGGCGGTGAACGTGAACGAGTCCGCCGTATGCGCGGTGCGCGTGACGGCGAACGCGGGGAACAGCTCCACGCCGCCGCGTGACAGCTGGATGGCGGGCGTGCCGGTCCAACCCTCCGACTGCGTGGGCAGGATGGTCGGCGCCTCGCCGAGGGCGAGTCCCGCGTCGAGCGTCTGCGGGAACTGCGGGTCGGCGGCGAGCGGCGTCTCGGCCGCGGTGCCTGTCGCCGCGGCCGAGACGGAGACCGTCGGCGCCGCGGCGCGCGTGATCGCGACGATGTGGGGGAGCCGACGTTCCTCCAATCCGATCGTCATGCGCACCGGCGTCGTGGCCGGAGCCGCGTGCGCCCCCGTATGGTCGTCGCCTGCCGACGGCGGCTGGCTGATGGTGATGGTGGTCATCTGCATGGTGGTACCTCGTTGTCGTGGATCGTTGTCAGGGATGGATCGTCGATGACGTGTGACGGCACTCATCATAGCGCGTGGAATCGATACCACAAAATCGAAACAGGTGTTTTGATATGGCGATTTTGTAGGGATGGTATCGGTACCATATGTGATGTGAGCGAAGGACGGTCGTATACTGGCGGATGATGGAACGTAAGCAGGGAAAACGCGCGCCCGTCATCAAGGACGTCGCCGCGCTCGCCGAAGTGTCGGTGTCGACCGTGTCGCGCTATCTCAACGATTCGCCGAAGATCAGCGACGACGCCCGCGCGCGCATCGCCCACGCCATCGCCTTGCTCGGCTACCGTCCCAGCCGCGTCGCGCGCGGACTCGTCACCTCGGCGATGAAGTCGATCGCCGTGCTGTCGAGCAACACCACGCTGTACGGTTCCGCGATGACGATCCAGGGCGTCGAGGACGAGGCCCGCGCCCACGGCTATCCGGTCACCATCGCCAAACTGAACGGCGGTTCGACGGAGGCGCTGCGCGCGTCGGTCGACATGGTCATGGACTTCAATCCGGGCGGCGTGGTCGTGCTCAACTACGACGCGGCCGCGCACGAGGCGCTCGGCATGCTGCCGGACGCGGTCGCGAAGGTCGCGATCGCCGGCGACCGCGTGGAGGGCGTCGCGCGGCTCGACCAGATCGACCTGTGCGAGAACCGCGCCGGCCGCGAGCTCACCGCATACCTGCTGGGACTCGGGCATACGACCGTCGCGCACGTGACGATCCCCGGCGGCGGAGGCGGCTACAGCCGCACCGCCGGCTGGGAGGACGCGCTGCGCGCCGCCGGACGGCCGATCCCCGACGTGCTGCATTGCACGTGGGATCCGAAGGACGCCCGCGCCATCGGGCGGAAACTCGCGCACGACGACGCCGCGCGCGGCGGCGAACACGGCGGTGACGCGCGCCGCACGACCGCCGTGTTCGCCGGCAACGACGAGATCGCGATGGGCGTCATCCGCGGACTTGAGGACGAAGGCGTGCGCGTGCCGGAGGATGTGAGCGTCGTCGGCTTCGACGACCATCCGCTCGCCGACGTATGGTCGCCGGCGATCACCACCTGCCGTCAGGACTTCGCCGCCGCCGGCCGCCGCGCCGCCGCGCTGCTCATCGAACGCGTCGGGGCGCCCGACCTGCCGCCGCGTTTCGTCGAACTGCCCGGCGAACTCGTCGTCCGCGACTCCGCCGCCGCGCCACGCGCGTAGGTTCTTCTTTTCGTACGACGTCGACCCGCGACGGGGCGTGTCGCGCATGATTCCGCGCAATCGGTGACCGCTTACACCGGTGTCGCGCCGCGCATCGCAGCGAAAAATTTCGCAACCGCGAAAACCGGAGAAAAAGTTTTTCGCTACTCCGTACACTGCATAGCGAAGCCGTTCGGAGGAACACGAAATCGATTGCGCAGCGGCATGTCCCTCCCGCGAGCGACGCCGCCGGCGCAATGACGACGGAGCGAGCACGACGGCCAAGAACTTCACGACATCGACATTCGACGGGCACGGGCGACCGGGTCCATCACATGCGGAAAGGACGAGGCATGAGCCAGAAAGTCACGGTGACGTCGCCATTCTGGAAGCGATACCGCGAGAACGTCGCCAAGGAGGTGATCCCCTACCAGTGGGCGGTCATCAACGACGAGCAGAAGATCGACATCCCGCGCGACCCGTCGGGCGCCCAGCAGGACATCGACTACCACTACAGCCGCGCCGTGCGCAACCTGCGCATCGCCGCCGGCGAGGAGGAAGGCGAGTTCAAGGGCTTCGTCTTCCAGGACTCCGACGTCTACAAGTGGCTTGAGGAGGCCGCCTACTCGCTCTCCTACGAGCCGGACGAGCAGCTCAAGGAGCTGTGCGACAAGCTCGTCGACCTCATCGCCCGCGCCCAGCGCGAGGACGGCTACCTCGACACCCCGTACATCATCAAGTCCGGCGCCTTCGCGAACCGCGAGCGCTTCACCCAGATCCAGCAGTCCCACGAGATGTACGTGATGGGCCACTACATCGAGGCCGCCGTCGCGTACTACGAAGTCACCGGCAACCGGCAGGCGCTGGAAGTCGCCGAGAAGATGGCCGCCTGCCTCGACGCCAACTTCGGCGAGGAGGACGGCAAGATCCCCGGCGCCGACGGCCACCCGGAGATCGAGCTCGCGCTCGCCCGCCTCTACGAGGTCACCAAGGAGGAGAAGTACCTCAAGCTCGCGCAGTTCTTCATCGACGTGCGCGGCAAGGATCCGAGCTTCTACGACAAGCAGAACGAGAAGATCGGCGACGGCTCCACCGACATCTTCCCGCAGATGCGCGGCTGGACGCACGAGTACACGCAGACCGCCCGCCCGATCCGCCAGCAGAAGACAGCCGAAGGCCACGCCGTGCGCGTCGGCTACATGCTCACCGGCGTCGCCCACGTGGCGCGCCTGACCGGCGACAAGGAGCTGGAGGAGACCGCCAAGCGCCTGTGGAAGAACATCGTCACCCGCCGCATGTACATCACCGGCGGCGTCGGCTCCACCCACGTCGGCGAGGCCTACACCTACGACTACGACCTGCCGAACGACACCATGTACGGCGAGACCTGCGCCTCCGTGGCCATGAGCTTCCTCGCCAGGCAGATGCTCGAGATCGAGACGAAGGGCGAATACGCCGACGTGCTCGAAAAGGAGCTGTTCAACGGCTCCATCGCCGGCATCGCGCTCGACGGCAAGCATTTCTACTACGTGAACGCGCTCGAGGCCGACCCGACCGCCACCGACCACAACCCGGACCGCTACCACGTGCTCATGCACCGCGCCGAATGGTTCGGCTGCGCCTGCTGCCCGGCCAACATCGCCCGCCTCATCGCCTCCGTGGACCGCTACCTGTACACGGTGCACGAGGACAAGCGCGAGATCGTCGCCCACCAGTTCATCGCGAACGACGCCGAGTTCTTCGACGGCGTGAAGGTCTCCCAGAAGTCCAACTTCCCGTGGGACGGCCACATCGAGTTCACCGTGGACGTGCCGGAAGGCGTCGACCCGGTCAGGTTCCTCGTGCGCATCCCGTCCTGGTCCGCGTACAAGCACGAGATGACCGTCAACGGCGAGGATGCCCGCCGTCTGCCCGTCGAAGACGGCTTCGTGACCGTCGAGGTGACCCCGGGCACCACGACGATCACGCTCGACCTCGACATGGCCGTCAAGTTCATGCGCTCCAAGACCGTCGTGCGCCACGACATCGGCAAGATCGCCGTCATGCGCGGTCCGATCGTCTACTGCGCGGAGGAGGCCGACAACTCGGCACCGCTGTGGAACTACCACATCGGCAGCCACGACGCCGCCAAGGCGAAGGCCGAATACCACTTCGGCGAGCTGGACGGCGTGGAGGTCATCACCGTGCCCGCCACCAAGCGCACGCACGACGACATGGAGTTCCCGCTCTACGCGGACGTCGAGGAGCATCCGGTCGGGGAGAAGTCCTACGACCTGAAGCTCATCCCGTACTACGCGTGGGCGAACCGCCAGGTCGGCCAGATGCAGGTCTGGTTCGACTCGGACTTCTGATCCCGCCCCAGCCCCCTGACGAGGGGGCCGAGAGAAAACGCGGGCTCCCCACGGGGGAGCCCGGCAATGAGATTTTTCCAAACAATCAACGAAGAAGGAAAAGCAATGAGTGCTGCAACTCAGGACGCTTCCGCAGTGAAGCTGTCGGTCAAGGAGAAGATCGCCTACTCCTTCACCGATATGGCAGGCAACCTGCTGTACGTGACGATTTCCTCGTACATCATGTACTTCTACACCAACGTGTTCCACATCCCGGCCGCCGGCGCGCTCGGCGCGGGCACGATCCTCCTGGTCGCCCGCTTCGCCGACGCCATCTCCGCCGTCGTGTGGGGCTCCATCGTCGACCACACCAACACCAAGTGGGGCCAGTCCCGCCCGTGGTTCCTGTGGCTGTGCATCCCGTTCGCCGTCACCGTGTGGATCGCCTTCACCGCCCCGTCCGTGCCGGACGGCGCCCCGAAGTTCTGGTACGCGCTGATCACCTACATTCTGGCCGCCGGCGCCGTGTACACCGGCATCCAGACCCCGATCACCGCCATCCTGCCGAACCTCACCTCCGATCCCGAGGAGCGCATGAACGCCAACAGCTTCCGCATGTGCGGCGGCTCCATCGGCTCCTTCATCACCTCCTCCTTCACCATCCCGCTGGTCGGCTTCTTCGGCACCCTCGTGGGCGGCGGCGACAAGACCGGCTTCATGATCGTCACCGCGATCTGGGGTCTCATCGCCATCGCGCTGCTCCTGTTCTCCTTCAAGAACCTCAACGAGCGCAACTACCATCCGGAACTCAACAAGCCGATCCCGATGAAGGACTCCCTCAAGGCCGCCAAGGGCAACTGGCCGTGGATCATCCTCGTCGTCGCCTTCGTCATCTACTGGGTCGCCCAGTCCACCCGTAACGGCGTGTCCACCTATTACGCGCAGTACATCCTCGACAACCGCAACCTGACCTCCCTGTTCAACGGCGTCCAGGTGCTCGGCATCCTCGCGACCATCGCCATGCCGATCATCGCGAACAAGACCAAGAGCAAGACCCTGACCATGATCATCGGCCTCGTCACCGGCATGATCGGCCAGGCCCTGATGCCGCTCGCCGGCGACTCCGTCGCCCTCGCCGTCATCTTCTGGACCATCGGCGTCTTCGGCGCCGCCATCGCCTGCGGCATGCCGTTCGGCATGCTCGCCGACACCGTCGACTACGGCGAGTGGAAGACCGGCATCCACGCGGCCGGCTTCCTGACCGCCGTCGGCTCCGCCTTCTGCATCCAGGTCGGCTCCGGCTTCGGCGCCTTCCTCCCGCTCGAGATCATGGGCGCCGCCGGCTTCGACGCCAGCCTGAAGACCCAGCCGCAGTCCGCGCTCGACGCGATCAGCTTCTGCTTCATCTGGCTGCCGGTGATCGTCTACATCATCGTCGCCGTGATCATGCTCTTCTACCGCAAGTTCGAGAAGATGGAGCCGCAGATCAAGGCCGAGCTGGCCGAGCGCCACGAGGCCCAGCTGAAGGCCGAGCAGGCCAACGCCTGATCCGGTCCGCCCCCTACTTCCCATCTCCTTCCTTCCGGCCGTGCCCCGGCGTGCGGATTCCCGCGGATCCACGCACCGGGGCACGGCCCGTTATCCATCGGCTACGATGGATGCACGACGAGCCGCGCGACCATCACCGGGCCGCCGCCGTCGACCACCGCAGAAAGGACGCCACCCATGGGCAAGGACGCACGCACCGCGGCACGTCTGGAGGACGTGGCCGCAGCGGCAGGCGTATCGATCTCCACCGCCTCCAAGGCGTTGCACAACAAGCCGCGCATCAGCGAAGCCACCCGCAAACGCGTGTTCGAAGCGGCGCAACGGCTCGAATACTCGCCGAACAAGCAGGCGCAGTCGCTCGCCGGCGGCCGCACCAGCAGCGTCGGCGTGCTCACCTACGACCTCACCTCGCACTGCACCGGCCCGGTGCTCGTCGGCATCGAACAGGAGATGAGCTCACGCGGCATCAGCGTGCTGCTCGCCAACGCGCAATCCGACGCCGCGCAGGAACCCGGACACGTCGAACAGCTCATCTCGATGAACGTCGACGGACTCATCGTCATCCACAACGAAACCAACCCGCATCCCACGCTCGGACGCGACTGGGGCATCCCCATCGTCTACGCGTACGGACCGTCCACCGACGTGACCGACTGCTCCGTCACCTGCGACAACCTCGAAGCGGGACGCATCGCCGTCAACCATCTCATCGACTGCGGCCGCCGCCACATCGCCGTGATCGCCGGCGACAAACGCTTCATCGCCTCCGGCGACCGTCTCAAAGGCACGTTGGAGGCGCTCGCCGAATTCGGCATGGAACCGGCCGGCGAAGTCCGGTACGGCACGTGGGAGGAGCCGTGGGGACGCGAATCCGTGCGCCGTCTCATCGACGACGAACACGTGACGTTCGACGCGGTCATCTGCCAGAACGATCCGCTCGCCCGCGGCGCCATCGAGGAGCTCGAACGTCGCGGCATCCGCGTGCCCGACGACGTGGCCGTCATCGGGCACGACAACCGTCCGATCGTCACCCAATCCACCGTGCCGACGATCACCAGCATCGACAACAGCGGCGAGGCGGTCGGCAGGTGCGCGGCGCGCTACCTACTCGACGCCGTCGACGGCAAGGAGCGCCACGGCGTCGACTACGTGCCGTGCCGCCTCGTGCGCCGCGGCTCCACGCGCCTGCTCGAGGACGCCGTCATCGAATGAGAGGGAACGACCGGCGCAAGGTGACGCTCGCCGACGTGGCGCGGGAGGCGAACGTGTCGGTGTCCGCCGCGTCGAAGGCGCTGCGGCACACCGACCGCATCTCCGCGTCGACGCAACGCGCCGTGGCCGCGGCGGCCGCGCGGCTCGGCTACATGAGCCCCACCGACCGGGCGAAAGCCGGGACGCGCCGCGGCAGACGCGACCGATCCGGACTCGTCGGCCTCATCACCTCCGACTACAACGGACGATTCTCGCTGCCGCTGCTCACCGGCGCGGAGACCACGCTCGGCGCCTCCAACCACGCGGCCCTGCTCATGAGCTCGCACGGACAGCCGTCGCTGGAACGCAGCCACATCGACAGGCTCGCCGCCTACGGCGTCGACGGGCTGATCGTCGTCGGCGACACGACCAACCCGCGCCGCCCGCTCGACGCGCGCACCACGATGGGACTGCCCGTCGTCTACACATACGATCCGTCGACCGACCCGCATGACTGCAGCATCATCTGCGACAACGTGGGCGCCGGCGCGCAGGCCATCGAATACCTGCTGAGCATCGGACGGCGCTACATCGCGATCATCGCCGGATCCGAGGATTTCCAAGCGGCGCGCGACCGCGCGAAAGGCGCGCAACGCACGTTCACGCTCTACGACTTCCAACCCGTCGACGTGCTGTTCGACACGTGGGGCGAGGAATGGGGCGAACGCGCGGCGCGGCTGCTCGTCGAACGACACCCGTACCTGGACGCGGTCTACTGCCTGAGCGACGAGATAGCGCGCGGCGCGGTGCGCGGGCTCACCGCCATCGGCAAGGACGTGCCGCGCGACGTGGCCGTCATCGGACACGACAACTGGTTCGTGTTCGCCGCGAACGTGCATCCGACGCTCACCACGTTCGACAACAACATCGCGATGATCGGCAAGATGGCCGCGAAATACCTGCTCGACGCGATCAACGGGCACCCGCATCACGGCGTGTTCAGCGTCGAATGCCCGATGGTCGTGCGCGAATCCACCGAGCTGGGACGGCGCACGCCGCTGGAGGGCAGCGGAAGGATGTACGAGCGGCAGAGCGCGTGAGGGGCGGCGCGTGGGGTGTGCTGGGGGCCGCGCGTGGCGTGAACGGCGGCGCATGGGATCGTCAACGTCCTTGGCATGACGGTGGATAACCCGCTTCCATCCACACGTCATCCACAACACGCCCGGAGACGGGGGCTCTTTCCACATCACCCGTTCGCGATGGCGGCGCAGGCGCGCGATGACGCACGCTGGAGGAGCCGAGGGAATCGGCGTGATCGGGACGGCGAATCCCGGTCGGATCGTTTCCCCGGTCCATAACCGAACAGCCATCACACGACCATTGCGGGCGCACGCCCGCGGACAGCAACGGCGCCGGCGAGGAAGCCGGCCGGAAAGGACCTCACATGGGCATCCAACAAGCGCTGGTGACCGTCACCGGCAATCTCGGGGCGGACCCCGTCCCCTTCACCACGGGCGCGGGAGTCCCCGCATGCTCGTTCCGACTCGGCGTCACGCCGCGGTTCTACGACCAGAACGCCGGGCAATGGCGCGACCGAGGCACCTCGTGGGTGGGCGTGTGCGCCTACCGGTCGCTCGCGAAGAACATCCTCGGGTCGCTCAGCAAAGGCGATCCGGCGATCGTCTCCGGTACGCTGCGCGTCGAACGTTGGCAGAAGGACGGCGCCGACCGCAGTTCGCCCGTCATCGACGCGTCGGCCGTCGGCCCGGACCTGAGCCAGGGCATCGCGCGGATCAGCAAACTCAACCGCGGCCAGCCCGGGGCGGATGCGCCGGCGAACGGCGGTGGCGCCGGTGGCGTGAATGTCGCGGGCGGTGCCGGCGTGCCCGGCGCCGGCGGCATGGCGCCTCCCGCGAACGGCGGCGTGCCGGCGAACGGCGTCGCGGATCCGATGAACCCCGCGATTCCGCCGAACCGCGCCGGCATGGGCACCGCCGTGGGTGGCGCCGTCGCGGGCGTGACCATCGACACGAGTGGCGTCGGCGGCGATGGCGGCGGGACCGCCGGGGGTGCCGCTGGGGCCACCGGGG
>NZ_NMWT01000012.1 GCF_002860365.1 Bifidobacterium parmae | reverse complement strand
ACGTCGATTTCGATGCCGCCGCCACGATGGCGATGGACTACCTCCATGAGCGCGGCCACCGCACCGTGGCGCTGCTGCGCGACAACGAGCGCGACTACGCGCGAGGCTCCGGCTATGTGGTGACGCTGCGTCAGCGCATGCTGGACCGCGCCGCCGAGCTCGGCATGCGGGTCGTCGAGTCCGGGAAGAACGAGGCCGGCCGTTTTGACGCCGCCGCGTTCGTCCGCGAGCTCATGGCCATGAACCCCCGTCCCACCGCGATCGTCAACCAGGCCGGCGCCACCGTGCTCAACATGGTGATGCAGGAGCTGGTCGAGCGCGGGCTGGACATCCCCTCCGACATCTCCGTGCTGTCGGTGGGCACGTTCTTCGAGAACGACCTGGTGGTCCGACCGGTCACCGAGATCCCCCTGATGCCGAGGCTGCTGTGCTCCAAGGCCGTCGGGCTGCTGGTGTCCGCCGTCGAGGGCGGCGTCGACATCGCCGACGCCGGCGAGTTCGTGCTCCCGCAGGTCCAGGAGCATGGCTCGGTCCATGCGGTGGACCCGACCGATGAGGCGGGACTTGACGTCCCCCCCCCCATTCGAAGACTTCCCTGACGGAAAGCGTGGTGTGACGCCGATGAAGGAACATGCCGCGTTTTCCCCATCACGGTAATCGAAACGATTCGATGCCAGCGATGGCCGCCCCGGCCGCAAGGCCGGCCACCACGATGCCGGATATGAAAGGAACCCGGTGTCCGTCCCTCTAATCGAAACGATTCGACAAGAGATGAAGCAGCTGTTGCGCAAGCAATAACCAAGGAAAAGGAGAATCCCATGAACATCAAACGAGGCCTCGCAGCACTGGCCGTGGCGGCCATGTCCGTGACCGCGCTGGCGGCGTGCGGCAGCGACACCGCGCAGGACGAGGGCACCCCGGACAGCCTGTCCTTCTGGTACTACGAGGAGGAGGACGCCGGCCAGACCCAGGCTTGGAAGAAGGCCGCCGAAATGTTCAAGAAGGAGACCGGCGTCACCATCAAGTTCGAGCGCAAGTCCTTCACCCAGATCGCGCAGAACGGCAGCCAGTTCCTCAACTCCGACGAAGCCCCGGACCTCATGGAATCCAACCGCGGCAACGGCTCCGCCGGCGTGCTGTCCACCATGGGCCTGCTCACCGACCTCGGCGACTACGTCGACCAGTACGGCTGGGACAAGAAGGTCGTCGGCTCCAACGCCACCACCGCCAAGTACGACGAGAACGGCATCATGGGCGGCGACACCTGGTACGGCATGTCCAGCTACGCCGAGTTCCAGCGCGTCTACTACAACAAGGACCTGTTCGCCAAGTACGGCATCGAGATCCCGACCACCTACGACGAGTTCGTCGACGCCTGCCAGAAGTTCGTCGACGCCGGCGTGACCCCGATCGCCGCCGACGCCCAGGAGTACGGCGTGATGTGGCTGTGGTGGCAGCTGGTCTCCAAGAACGCCGACGCCAAGTTCATGGACGCCTGGCACCTGTACAAGGGCGACGTGAACTGGAACTCCAAGACCCTCACCGGCGCCACCAGCACCATCAGCGACTGGCTCGACAAGGGCTTCATCTCCAAGAACGCGACCGGCATGAAGGCCGAGGACACCACCCAGGCGTTCATCAAGGGCGAGTACCCGATCTACCAGACCGGCACCTGGAACCAGGGCCGCTTCGCCAAGCAGATCAAGAACTTCGACTGGACCGCCGCCGTCATGCCCGACTCCGAGTACGCCGTCGGCTGCGCCGGCAACCTGCTGGTCATCCCCGAGCGCTCCAAGCACAAGGACCTCGCCGCCAAGTTCATCAACTACGTGCTCTCCGATGACGTCCAGAACTTCCTCGGCAACGCCGGCGGCATCCCCGTCGCCGCCGACCCCGACAAGATCACCGACGAGAAGAGCAAGGCCATGATCGAGGAGTACGACTCCTACGCGAGCAAGAACAAGCTCAGCTACTACCCCGACTACGCCGCCTCCAGCCTCACCGACGCCGTCCCGGCCTCCTTCCAGGAGCTCGTGAACGGCACCAAGGACTCCTCCGCCGTGCTCAAGGACATCCACTCCAAGTACGACTCCGGCGTCGAGGAGATGGGCTTCGCCAACTGATCCCGGCCGGGCGCCGACCCCATCGCGATCGGCCCGCCCCTCCCCTCGCAACCATCCGTGGCGGGGTGCGTGCGCCCCTTCCCGCACCCCGCCGCTTCCCTCCATACTTCATCACCTCATCCATCGCATCCGCAAGACATCGCGCATCGCATCGACCGCACATCGTCATCGCACATAAGGAGTAGAGAGCAATGGCAGGCAACCGCAAGCATGCTCATCACGAATCGCTGTCGCGACTTCCCGGCAACAAATCCTCGCGATTCGTGCCCTACCTCATCCCGGGCATCCTGGGCCTGACCATCATCGTCATCGTCCCGTTCGTCTGGAACATCTACCTGAGCTTCACCCGCTGGCGCGGCGTCGGCCCGGTCCGCTTCATCGGATTGCAGAACTGGCAGCGCCTCTTCAAGGACTCCACGTTCTGGATCTCCTTCCTCAACTCGTTCTGGATCATCGTGGCCATCGTGGTCATCCCGACCATCCTCGGCCTGTTCATCTCCTCCCTGCTCACCGACGTCATCCAGAAGAAGTTCGGCGGCAAGACCGCGTCCTTCCTGCGCGCCCTGTTCTACCTGCCGCAGCTGCTGCCGGTCGCCGTCGCCGCGATCATCATGGGCTGGATCTTCCGCCCCGAGGACGGCGCCGTCAACGCGCTCCTCGAACAGATCGGCCTCGGCTCGCTGACCCACAACTGGCTCGGCAGCCCCGACAGCGCCCTGCCCGTGCTCATGTTCATCCTCGTATGGATCCAGCTCGGCTACCCGATCGTCATCTTCATGTCCGGCCTGCAGCGCGTCGACCCGGAGCTGTACGAGGCCGCCAGCCTCGACGGCGCCAACTGGTGGCAGAAGTTCCGCGTCGTCACCCTGCCGTCCATCATCCCCGAACTGCTCGTGGTCATCCTCACCGCCACCATCGGCGCGCTGAAGACCTTCGCCCCGGTCTACCTGCTCACCAAGGGCGGCCCCGGCACCGCGACCACCGTTCCGTCCTACTACTCGTACAACCAGTTCTTCCAGGTGCAGCAGGTCGGCTACGGCGCCGCCATCTCCACCGCGCTGACCGCCGTGATCATCGTCTTCTCCGTGGTGTTCACCATCATCCAGAAGCGCGTCGAGAAGAACCTGGTCTGACCGCGACACCCGCGCATCGACCGAAACCATCGCATCGCAATCATCGAAACGACTGAAACCGAGGGCTGAACCATGACGCAATCAATGACCGCCGCCGCGGCGAAGAGGGCATCGCACAAAACGCAGCACGTACGCTCCGCAGGGGATTGGGTGACACTCGTCCTGCTCGTCGTCGCCGCATTGGTCGTGCTGTTCCCGCTGCTGGTGCTCACCGTCAACGCATTCAAGACGCAGGCCGACTACAACGCCACCGGCCCGCTGAGCCTGCCGAAGACCTTCACGATGGAAGGCATCGTCTCCTTCTGGACCACGACCAAGTTCCCGCTGAAGTTCATGAACTCCCTGATCATCTCGCTCGTGGTGGCCGTCGCCGCCGTCGTGCTCTCCGTGCTCAACTCCTTCGCGCTGGGCATCGGCAAGGTCAAGGGCAACACGTGGATCGTGCTCGCCATCATGCTCGCCAACATGATGCCGCAGGAGGCGCTCCTCTACCCGCTGTACACGATGTTCAAGGCCGCCGGCCTGTACAACACCAAGCTCGCGATCATCATCATCTTCACGATCATCCAGAGCGCGTACGGCACCTACCTGCTCTCCAGCGTGTACGGCACGTTCCCGCAGGCCATCCTCGAGGCCGCCGCCATCGACGGCGCCTCCCGCTGGCAGGTGCTGCGCAAGGTCGTGCTGCCGATCTCCTGGCCGACCATCAGCGTGCTGTTCGTGTTCTTCTTCGTGTGGACCTGGAACGAGTACATGATCCCGATGGCGTTCCTCATGGGCGACGACGTGCAAACCATCCCGCTGGCGCTCGCCACCCTGCAGGGCCAGCACACGATGGAGGCCACCACCCTGGCGTCCGCCTCGCTGCTCAGCATCGTGCCGACCATCATCTTCTTCATCATCTTCCAGCGCAAGCTCTCCCAGGGCATCACCGCCGGCGCCGTGAAGTAAGGCATCGAAGCAAGGCATCATCCGCACACAATCCAACACACACGCCACGGCCCGTTCCGCGATCTGCCTGGGAATACGCGCGACGCGGCGCACGGAACGGGCCATGGCATCCCACGGAAGGAAGTGAACCACCATGTTCAACGCAAACGCGAATCTCGGATACGGGCAGGGCGCCCTCGACGCCGTGACCCTGCGGTCCCAGGGCCGCACCCGCTGCATCAACGCCGAGAACCCGAACGGCGGCAAGGGGCGCGCCGCGATGGCCGCCAGCGCCCTTGGCCCCTCGCGCAAGGGCAGCCCGTGCATCCGCACGGTCAAGGCCGGCGAATCCGTCACGCTGATGGACGTCGACGGTCCGGGCGTCATCCGCCACATCTGGATGACCGTGACCGACAGGACCTCCCCCACCGGGCCGGACGTGCTGCGCAATCTCATCCTCGAGTTCTACTGGGACGGCGAGGAGACGCCTTCCGTGCAGTGCCCGATCGGCGACTTCTTCTGCTGCGGCCACGCGCAGTCGTGCGACATCAACTCGATCCCGATCATGGTGAACCCGAACCGCGGCTTCAACTGCTACTTCGCGATGCCGTTCGAGCATGCGCGCATCGTGCTGCGCAGCGACCACAACGAGGACGTGCCCGCGTTCTTCTACCAGATCGACTACACCGAATACGACGAACTGCCCGCCGACGCGATGCGCTTCCACGCGCAGTGGCGCCGCGAACGCGTCACCGAGCTCGGCCGCGACTACGTCGTGCTCGACGGCGTCGAGGGCCACGGCACGTACATCGGCACGTACCTGGCGCTCACCGCGCTGGAAAGCCGCTGGTGGGGCGAGGGCGAGTTCAAGTTCTACATCGACGACGACGGCGAATACCCCACGTGGTGCAGCACCGGCGCCGAGGACTACTTCGGCGGCGCATGGAGCTTCGCCGACTTCGACGAGAACGGCCGCATGTACGAGAAGACGTTCACCGGCCCGTACCTCGGGTTCCCGTTCTACTCGCAGAACCTCGCCGGGCGCGAGAGCCGCTACTGGGACACCGCCACGCCGGTGACGCGCGGCCTGTACCGCTGGCACCTGCCCGATCCGATGTACTTCGAGAAGAACCTGCGCGTCACCTGGCAGCAGATCGGCACCGAGGAAGGCGGCAACTTCGAGCGTCAGGACGACGTGGCGACCGTCGCCTACTGGTACCAGTCCGAGCCGCACCAGCCGTTCCCGTCCGTCGGCGACCGCAAGTTCCGCCGCCCGCGGTGACGTCTTTCCCTTCCTTTCCTCCTCCATTGCGGCCCGTGTGCCGTCGCGTTTCACGTGAAACATGACGGCGCACGGGCCGCAATGTTTTGTTGTGGATGTGCCGGGATCCGGGGCGCCGGCATGCGCCTCCGCGATTGCGGATAATCGAACATTTGGTTGTTCGGGAGCTTGACAGTGCGCAACAGTGCGCAACAGTGCGCAATGGTGCACAATGGTATACATTCGTGTACATTGGTATATATTCGTGTACATCGGTATGCGGTAGCGCAACTGTCGACGATGCACCCGTACTGTTGATCGGCGGCATGCCGACGTCATGTCATTGACGAAGGAGGGGTCATGTCGGTCAATCCGTTCAAACCCACGGCCGGGAAGATGCCGCCGATTCTTATCGGACGGCAGTCCGTCATCGATGATTTCTCGGAAGCGTTGACGAATGGCGTGGGCGCGCCGGGCCGCATCATGTTGATCACCGGTCAGCGTGGTTTCGGCAAGACCGTGATGCTCACCGAATTTCGTCGCATCGCCAAGTCGCAACATTGGGAAACCATAGGTGAGACCGCGTCCGAGGGGTTGGTGTCACGGTTGGTGCAGGCCCTTTCCCCGTCCGGCATGCGTATCGACCAGGCGACCATCAGCCCGTCCATCGGCATACCGGGGGTTGCCGCCGCAAGCCTGGGACAGGCGCATCTTTCGGCCGCGGTCAATCCGCTGACGCTGCGCAACGCCATCAACGCCCGGCTTGGCAGCAGGAAGATCGGCAAGGGGAAGGGCATCCTCATCACCATCGATGAAACCCAGGCGGCCTCGCATGAGGATGTGGTCGCCATTGCGACGGCGGTGCAGCATGTCATCGCCGACGCCGACGAAAGCGATGTCGCCGACATCGACAAAAAGGGCGTGGCGATAGTCTTCGCCGGATTGCCGTACATGGTCAATGAACTGCTGGACAACGAAGTGACCACATTCCTTCGGCGTGCGCTACGGCGTGAGTTGGACAACGTCCCCATCGTGGACGTGAAGAACGCGTTTTTGGAGACGATCGCCGATTCCGGCAAAACCATCGGCGAGGAAGAGGCCCTTCAAGCCGCGCGCCAGTCCGACGGCTACCCATACATGGTGCAGCTGATCGGCTACTACATGTGGCAATCCGCGGAGCGTCGTGGCTCCGACTCCATCACTTCGCAGGATGTGGAGACGGGCTTGCGGGATGCGCTGCTTGCCTTCGATGATGCCGTATGCGCTCCCGCGTTGGACGGCGCCACCGGCGCGGAACGACTGTTCCTGACCGCCATGGCCCAGGATTCCCCCGGTCCCACGCGGGTCGCCGACATTGCGCAGCGGGCGCGCCGCAGCCGGAGTTGGGTGGGTAAGTACCGTGCGATCCTCATCAAGGACCGGCTCATTCGCCCGGCAGGGCATGGGACGGTCGAATTCGCCGTGCCGCATCTCGGCGAATATCTCGCCTCGCGCTGACGTTTCGGCGTACGGGCCGCTTCGTCACGAATAGTTCGGGTCGTCCTCGAGACCCACGTAGATGGGGCCTGAGATCGTGTCGTAGTAACGCAGCACCACGTGGTCGGAATGCGTGCGCAGCAGGTCCTGCGCGATGCGGTTGTTCGCGCTGACGCTGCCGTCGTCCTCGCATGATCCCGCGTCGAACGACAGATCCTGCGTGAACCTCCACGCGCACACCTGATAATCGCCGTCATCGCTCGATTTCGTTTCGCGCGTCACCGTCGGCCGGTCCACCGCCATCGTCTTCGGTCCCGCGATGATCGCCGTCGCGTACGAAGCCGTGTTGACCGCGCCATAGCCGAACGCGACCACGGCGAGGGCCATGGCGAGGATGATCTTGCCCGACGTGCCGTTGCGCCTCCGCCGGACCATCGTCACGATGATGACGATCAGCCCCGCGACGAGATACAGCACCGCGACACCCAGCCGGAGGTCCATCGCGTTTGCGTCGTAACTGCCGTTGGTGTCCGACATCATGAACGGCAGCATGAAAGGAAGCATGACCGCCATCAACGCGAGCGGATACCCCAGGATCGCCATCAACGCGATGCCGATCCCCTTGACGACGGCAAAGACGACGTATCCGATGCGCTTCAGGATGCGGATGGGGACGGGGTCGTTCTGTGCGATTTGGAACGGTCCCGGTGTCTTGGGGGCGGCGTGGCGGGCCGCGGTCGTTTCGGCGGGTGCGGCGTCCGTTGCGGGTGTGGCTTCCGGGCCCGGCTTCGCCGTATCTATCGTGGTCGTGGTCGCCGTAGTCGTTCCCCCGGTGCCGGATGTGTCGGTCGGATCCGTGATATTGGCCGAGTCGTCGCCGGCATACGCGCTGGTCATACCGGATGATGCGCCATCCCAAGACTCCCCGTTCGAAAGACCTTGGTCGAAGGGGATCTGCGCCTCGTCGCGTGAACCGTTCATCCGCATCCCTCACCATCGTCCATTGCCGCCGCGCTTCCGCGCCGCGCCGTTGCGTCCCGTTTCCACGGTACGACCGTATGACGCGTGCGACCGCTCCCCCACATGAACATTCAATGAACGCGGGTACGTTGTGTCTCGGCGTATGACGTTCAGATATCGTCCGGAATGCGCCTGTCCCGCCAGTAGTATTCACGGTCGTGCTCGTTGATTTCGCGGATGACGCGGGCGGGAGCGCCGACCGCCACGCTGTTCGCGGGCACATCCTTCGTGACGAGACTGCACGCGCCGATGACCGCGTTGTCGCCGATCGTGACTCCCGGCAGCACCGTCACGTTCGCGCCGATCCACACGTTGCGGCCGATATGGATCGGTTCCGAGAACTGCGCGACGCGTTCGCGCAGGTCGGGACGGATCGGGTGGCCGGTGGTCACGAGCGTGACGTTCGGGCCGATCATCGTGTACTCGCCGATGAAGATCTCTCCGTCGTCCACGAGCGTGAGATTGAAGTTCGCGTAGGAGTGCGCGCCGAAATGCGTGCTGCACCCCCAGTTGGCGTGCACGGGCGGTTCGAGGTATACGCCTTCGCCGTATTCGGCGAATAAGCGCTCGCCGATTTCACGACGCTTCGGGTCGCCGGGGCGCGTGGCGTTGAAGTCGTAAAGCAGGTTGAGCTGCTCCTTCTGCGCGGCCTCCATCTCCGGGTCGTCACAGAAGTAGATGCCCGGGGAATGCATGACATCAAGCACTCGTTGCGGAACGGTCATGGCGTTGCTCCTTCGTTGGAATCATCGGATTCTCCAATCCTATGCGGTCTCATATGGTCTTGACGTTCATGCATGACATCGGCGGATGGCGGCTACGCCTGTGGATATCCCTGGAGTTCTGTACACATTGCCCGTACCGGTTGCGTCGCCGTGTGCGGCGACGTTACGGTGCGGGCATGAACGGATCGATCGATGATGATGCGGCCGCCATGGATGACTTCATTCGGTCCCGCACTGGCGCGGCGGCCCAGGTCTCCATGCGGCAGGGGCTGGCCCAGCTGCGACGCGACACCATCACGCGGTGCGCCGCGGAGGTGCGGGCGTCCGGGCGCCGGTTGATGTTCGGGATGGTCACCTCGCTGGCGTTGCAATCCATTCCCCTGCCCGCGGATTGCGATCTCGACATGTCGTCGCTGCATGTCGTGTCCAGTCGCAAGACGCGCCGCATCGCCCGGCGCCCGGCGCATCATCCGCGCGGCGCATTGTCCCCGCACGTGTGGAGCGCGCTCCCCCAGGGCGAGAACGTGTGCATCGCGGGAAACGTATACGCGTTGGACCTCCGTCACACCTGGGCCCAGCTCGCCGTGCACCTGCCGCTGGAATCGTTGATCGCGCTCGGGGATTCCATCGTCTCCGCCACCGCCGATCGTCCCGCCGTGGCGAAAGGTCGGGACGGAACCGCGATTCGCGAGGATCTCGTCGGATTCGTATCCGGTCTGCCCAAGTTCAAAGGCAAGCTGGCGTGCGCCCGCGCCGCGGCGCTGGTCATGCCGGACGTGGACTCGCCATGGGAGACGGCGACCCGGCTCGCGCTATGCCGTCACGGGATACCGTTCCCGACGACGAATCATGCCGTGCGCGATGCGTTCTTCCGTTCCGGTTCGCCGATGACGCTTGATCTGGCCTGGCCCGAATACCGTGTTGCAGTCGAATATGACGGTGATCATCATCGCACGGACAAGACGCAATGGCGGCGCGACCAGGAGAAACGCACCAAACTGGGCAACCACGGTTGGACGGTCGTCACTGTTACGGCCGATACGCTCCGGACGGAATCCTCCCGGGCGGAGTTCGCGTTCATCGTGGCAAGGCATCTGATGCTGCGCGGGGCCGATTTCATGTTCCGTCCGGTCGCGACGCCGGTCGAAGCGCTCGCGGATTCCCGTCGCAAAGTCCGTTGAGATGAGATGAGAGGAGAGGAGGATGGCTTCTCCCTCAATGTGCCCGAGACCGAGTTTTCGAATTGAGGGAGAGGGCGATCCTTTGGTCTGACACCAGGCGGCAGCGGTCCGTCATCGAAATGCGCCATTTTCCAACGATTTCATTATCGATGGCTGTATCCCTCAACGGTGATTCACGTATCGCCGCGGTTGAGGGACGAATCGTGTTCTCCCTCAATCGCGAAATCGGGGCAAAGATAGATGAGGGAGAGGGGGTTTCGCGCACTCAATATGGGTTGCAGCGATTCCGTAGTTGAGTGCGACAATGCGCGGCGCCGACACAGAGCCCGACGCAGAGCCCGACGCAGAGCCCGACCCGAGCAGCACCGGCGATTCCTCAGTTGAATGCGATAGGAGGGGCTTCGTCCCGGTATTGCAGGTGGTTTCGTGCGTGATCGTAACGGGAACACATGCGCTCCCATACCGATCACGCGTTCTCCCGCAGCACGGTCCGGCCATGGGACATGGTCTCTCTCAATGAGTGCGCCGCAACGAGGCATACAAGGGCATACAAAGGCATACAAGCCCGCAACCGGTGGTTTCTGCACGCACCGCATGCGGAAACCACCCACACTCCCCTACTTCCGTCGTTTCGCGACGAAGTTGCTCACGCACACGCGCAGCACGAGCGTGAACACGACGACCATCACCACGAGCACGGCGATGTCGAACCAGAACTGGTCGGGCGTGTTCTTCCACAGGTCGTCCTTCTTGAAGGTCGGCACCTTGGTCGGCCCGTAGAGCAGCTTGTTGAGTCCGATGTCCGCGGCCGCGGCCGAGAAGCCCCAACGCCCCGGGAAGATCATCGACGCCTGCTCGAGCCCGTCACGGTCGGTCACCGGGATCATGCCTCCGGAGAACACGAGCTGCGCCATCACGAGGATCACCAGCAGCGGCATCGTCTGCTCGCCGGACTTGACCAGCGCGGACCCCACCTCGCCGAGCATCGCGGACGCCCACGCGGTCAGCCACACCACGAGCACCAGCTCGGGCACGCCCGAATCGGTGATCACGCCGCTTTCCGGTCGCGGCTTGCCCACGCTCACCGCCGCCGTGAGGATCGCCGCCTGCAGCAGCGTCTGCAACCCCATCACGATGAGCTTCGACGCGGTGTACGAACTCGGCGACAGGCCCACCGCGCGCTCGCGGTCGTAGATCGCGCGTTCGGAGACGATGTCGCGCACCGACAGCGCCGAACCCATGAAGCATGCGCCGAGGATCACGAGCGCGAGCAGCTGGCTCGGCTCGGTGGCCGCGTCCTTGAAGTCCGGTTCGCCCAATCCGTGCGAGCCGGGCACGACGAGCGAGAGCAGGCCGAGCAGCAGCGGCAGCAACAGCAGGAAGACCAGCAATCCCGGATCGGCGACGATGAGATGCAGCTGACGCGTGACCAGCGTGGCCATCTGCTTCAACCGGAACACCTTCGCCGGTTTCTCATGGCTCGTATGCTGTTTGACCTGCTTGCGCGCCTCGATCGTGCGCTGATGCGTGTCGCGGATCGAATACACCTGCGTCGGCGATTCGGTCACATCGTTGAAGATGTCCGCCCAATCCTTGTCGCCGAACGCCTGCCGCATCTCCGCCGGCGTGCCGAAGAACGCGGGATGGCCGCCGGGCGCGAGCATGAGCACGTTGTCGCAGTACTTCTCCACGTAGGTGAGCGAGTGCGTGACGACGAGCACGACGCGCCCCGCGTCGGCGAGCTGTCGCAGCATCTTCATCACCGTCTGGTCGAGCGACGGGTCGAGGCCGGACGTCGGCTCGTCGAGGATGAGCAGCTCCGGTCCGGTGAGCAGCTCGATCGCGGTGGACACGCGCTTGCGCTGGCCGCCGGACAGCCGGTCGATGCGGTTGTGGCGGCGTTCCGTGAGCTCCAGTTCGGCGAGCACGTTGTCGATGATCTCGGCGCGTTCCGCCTTCGACGATCCGGGCAGGCGCAGTTTCGCCGCGTATTCAAGCGCCGCGTCGACGGTGAGCTTGCGGTGCACGACGTCGTCCTGCGGCACGAAGCCGATACGGCTGCGCAGCAGTTCGATGTTCTGGTGCACGTCGTAGCCGTCGAACAGCACGTGGCCTTCGGTGGGGGAGTTGAGCCCGGCGACGATCGACGTGAACGTCGACTTGCCGGCGCCGGACGGTCCGATCACGGCGGTGAGTGTGCCCTTCGCGAACACGGCGTCGATGCCGTCAAGCAGGCGCACGCCCTTGCCGACGGTCAGTCCGATGTTCTCCGCGATGACCGCGTCGGTGCCGCCGAGCGGCGCACGGTCCTGCAGCACGCCCTCATGCACGGTCAGATCGGTGTTGCCGACCGTGACCACGTCGCCTTCCTCCAGCCAGATCTTGGCGACGCGGCGGCCGTTCACGTACGTGCCGTTCGCCGAGTTGAGATCGGTCAGGAGGATGCCGTTCGGCGTCGCCTCGAGCGCGCAGTGCTTGCGGGAGACGAGGAAGTCGTTCACGCGGATCGTGCAGGAGGAGATGCGGCCGATCACGCCGGTCTGGTCGCGTTTCGGGTCGAAATCGCCGAGCACGCGCGACGGTTTCAGCTGCGATTCGAGTCGTTGCGCCTGCGTGCTGCCCGCCATCACCGTGCCGTAGAGGCCGGTCGGGGAGGACGGTTCGGAGACGTTCGCGCCCGACGTCGGCGCGGCCGGGTTGCCGGGCGCGGGCGGTGTCGGCAGGGATTTCGCGATGCCGGGGAACGCGGAGCCGCGGGGCGCGGACTGCGCGGGAGCGGCCGGTGTGGGGGCGGCCGGTGTCGCGGGTGTCGCGGGTCGCGCCGTTGCCGCCGGGCGTTGCGGCGGCAACGGCTGGCGCTGTGATGGAACGGGTGCCGCCGGGGTCGCCGGTGCGGACGGTGCCGTCGGCGGGACTGCGGTGTTGCGCGGCGGTGCCGGTCGTGCGGGCGGTGCCGGTCGCACGGGCTGCGCGGGGCGGGCCGGCTGGGAGACCGGCGCGGGGGCGGCCGGT
>NZ_NMWT01000011.1 GCF_002860365.1 Bifidobacterium parmae | reverse complement strand
AGCCACGGTGCGCCGTCACCGCACCGTCAAGCTGATAGGACGCGACCCCATCCCGTACCGGTAAGACCCTTTCCCACACCACCATGCGACAGTGCGGAACATCCGGCATTACCACCCGTTTCCAGGAGCTATTCCGGAGTACGGGGCAGGTCGGTCACGCATTACTCACCCGTTCGCCACTCTCACCCGGAAGCAAAGCCCCCAGGATCCCGTTCGACTTGCATGTGTTAAGCACGCCGCCAGCGTTCATCCTGAGCCAGAATCGAACCCTCCACAAAAAAACATTGCAGAAAGACATCGACAGATGACTCTCATTAAAAACAATTGACGGAACCTCTAATAAGGAAAGAGGTTCGCACAAAAACCCCGACCCTCTTCAACGCCCCTCGGCGACTCCAGGAAAACCCCGAAGCGAGAATCGGACTGGCAATCATTGACTATAAAGAAGTAAGTAGTACAACACACTCTTGAGTTCTCAAACCACCACCACGTCAACGGGCAAACCGAACCAACCAGAAGAAGGGGAATCAGCCCGCCGCGCTGAGCGGCAACAGGTGAATAACTTACACCACCCCACGCCACAACGCAAACCGGCATGCCGAAACCACGCCCAAATCGTTGCAACGACGGCGTTCCCACGGCGTGTCGCAACACGCGCCGGAACCACCCTCCGACGCGCTCCGCGCGCCACCACCCGCCAGCGGGAGGCAGCCACGCCGACACACCACCCACAGAATAAACCCGCAACGGGCAGACCCCACACACCCAGTCCACACCACGGACATACCGCGGGCGTATACCTGTGGGTATGACGAAGAAGATCGCAGTCCTGACCGGCGCAGGCATCTCCACATCCGCCGGAATCCCCGATTTCCGCGGTCCGGATGGCGTGTGGACCAAGCATCCGGATCAGATGAGCGTCTACGACATCGACGCGTTCCTCACCGACAAGGAGGCACGCGAATACTCATGGCGCTGGCAGAAGGAATCACCCGTATGGAACGCGCAACCGGGCGTCGCGCACAAGGCGCTCGTCAAGCTCGAAAAGGCGGGCATGCTCACGCTGCTCGCCACGCAGAACTTCGACGCACTGCATGAGAAGGCCGGCAACAGCCCGAGCATCATCGTGAACCTGCACGGCACCATCGGCACCTCGCACTGCATGAAATGCCATGCGAAATACAATACGGCGGACATCATGGCCCGCCTTGACGAGGAACCGGATCCACGTTGCCACCGCACGCTCAAATACCAAGGCGACATGCCATGCAACGGCATGATCAAGACGGACGTCGTCTACTTCGGCGAAGCGCTGCCCGACGGCGCGATGGAGAAATCCTACAAGCTCGCCTCGCAGGCCGACGAGCTGTGGGTGATCGGCTCGACGCTGGAAGTGTTCCCCGCCGCGAGCATCGTGCCGGTCGCCGCGCAGGCGGGCGTACCGATCACCATCATGAACATGGGCCGCACGCAATACGACCGTCTCGCCGACCGCCTCATCCACGACGACATCGCCGTCGCACTGCCGAAACTCGTCGATGAGACGATCGCGGAAAACAGCTGAATCACCGCGTACCATCCCACCAACGCGTTTCTTAGGTACATACGACGTTTCTTAGGTAGGTGAAACAGCAAGAGGGGTGTTGCAACCATCACGTTGCAACACCCCTCTACGTATGGAACCAACCTAAGAAACGACCAACCTACCTAAGAAATGACATTTCTTCCCCAGCCAGCTCCCCAGTCGGCTTCGCTGACGGCCCGACCGCAATTGCACTCAGTAGATGCGCTTGGGCTGGAAGCCTTCGGCGCGGAGGGCGGCGAGGATGCGGTCGATGTGGTCGGGGCCGTTGGTCTCGACGGTCACGCCGAGCGACACCGCGTTCGTGTAGTGGCCGGACGCCTTGAACTGGTCGTGGTCGAGGGCGATCACATTGGCGCGTTCGCGGGCGAGCAGCGAGGCGACCTTGACGAGCTGGCCCGGGGTATCCGGCAGCTCCACCTCGAAGTTCATGATGCGGCCACGGGCAATCATGCCCTTCTGGATGACCGCGCCCATCGTCACCGTGTCGATGTTGCCGCCGGACATGATCGGCACGACCACGTGCGGGCCGGGAGCCGACGCGAACTTGCGCGAACGCAGGTTCAGGTGCTCGAGCGCGGCGAGCGACACCGCGCCGGCCGCCTCGACGACCAGCTTGTGCTTCTCGAGCATGAGCAGGATCATCTCGTTGATGTCGCGTTCGGTGACGGTGACGAGATCGTCGAGGAACTCGTTGAGCAGCGCGTACGGCAGGTCGCCCGGATGCTTCACGGCGACGCCTTCGGCGGAGGTGACGACCTGATCCGCCTCAGTGACGCGGCCCGCGGCGAACGAGTTCTTCCACGCGGGGGAACCTTCCGGGATCGCGCCGATCACGCGCACCTCCGGCTTGAACGTCTTGATGGCGAGCGCGACGCCCGCGCCGAGGCCGCCGCCGCCGAGCGGCACGACCACGTCGGTCACGTTCGGCACATCCTCGAGGATCTCCAGGCCGATGGTGCCCTGGCCGCAGATGACCTCGTAGTCGTCGAACGGCGGCACGAAAATCATGCCTTCCTTCTCGCTCAGTTCGGCGGCGTGCGCGGCGGCCTCGTCGAAGACGTCGCCGTAGAGGACCACGTCGGCGCCGTACGCCTTGGTGGCGTCCACCTTGAGCGGCGGGGTGATGGTCGGCATGCAGATCGTCGCCTTGGCGCCGCGTTCGCGCGCCGCGTAGGCGACGCCCTGCGCGTGGTTGCCTGCGGATGCGGTGACGATGCCGCGCACCAGCTCCTCGTCGCTGAGGGAGGCGATCTTGTTGTACGCGCCGCGGATCTTGAACGACCCGGTAACCTGCAGGTTCTCCGGCTTCAACAGGATCTCGTGCCCGGTCATCTCGCTCAGCGCGGGAGACGGGATGATTTCGGTGTGGCGCGCGGTCCCCTTCAACCGCTCGGCGGCCTTCTTGAGTTCGGCCGCATGGTCACGCTGCAATGCTTTGAGGACGTCTTTCTGTTCCATAATGCGTATTGTAGGCGGGCACACGGCCGGAGCATGGCCGTGTGCCCGCCTAGCGAATCGACGAGGAATCGACGGCGAACCGTCAAAGAACCGTCAGAGCCGCACGACGATGCCTTCCCACGGGTCGAGCTCGCGGTTGGCGAGCGAGACGACGGCGTGGGACGCGCCATAGGTACTGATCACGATGTCGTGTTCGGTGACGCCGTTTTCGACCAGGGCATACGCTTCGGCCGACAAATCGACGGTGCGGCCGGACAGGTTGACGGCGACGAGCAACGTGCCGCCAGCCACTCCCGGTGCGCTTTCGAGGGAACGCGTGAACGCGTAGACGTTCGGGTCGTCCGCGTCGATCAGCGTCCAGTCGCCGGCCGCGACGACCGGATCGTCGTGCCGCAACGCGATGAGCCGCTTGTAGAACGCGTACACGGAGTCGGGGTCGTCGAATTCGGCGGCCGCGTTGATGCCGACATGGTTCGGATTGACGCCGATCCACGGCTCGGCCGGGGCGTCGGGCGCGGTGAAGCCGGCGTACTTGGACGCATCCCACTGCATAGGAGTGCGGGCGTTGTCGCGGCTGATGAGTTCCAGCGACGCCATCATCGATTCGGCGGATTGAATCTTCGCTTCCTCGACGCGCTGACGGAACGCGTTGATCGATTCGAGGTCCCGGTACTGGTCGAGCGACGTGAAGTGCGCGTTGGTCATGCCGAGCTCTTCGCCCTGGTAGATGTACGGGGTGCCGCGGTGCATGTGCAGGAGCAGGCCGAAGGCCTTGGCGGAACGCACGCGCGCCTCCTCGCTGGTGTCGTCGCCCCAACGGGACACGATGCGCGGCTGGTCGTGGTTGCAGAAGAACAGGCTGGCCCAGCCGGCGTTCCTGACGGCGGCCTGCTGGTTCGCCAGCACGCCGCGCAGCCACGGGGTGCGGAACGGGACGAGCTCCCACTTGGAGCGTCCTTCGCCTTCGCCCATGTGGTCGAAGAGGAAGAGCATGTCGAGTTCCTTGTTCGCCGGGTTGGTGATGTGCTCGTTGCGTTCCGGGGTGATGCCCGGCGCCTCGCCGACGGTCATGAAGCCGTCGCGCCCTTCGAACACCTCGCGGCGCATTTCGGCGAGGAACTCGTCCTGCCGCGGGCCGTCCGCGCAGAACGGGTTCGGGCTCGAGTAGCCTTCCTCACCGACCGGAAGATCCTCGAGTTCGGAGCCGGCTTCGCCGGGCAGGCGTCCGGCCGCGTCGGTGCGCTTGGAGATCAGGGTGATGACGTCCATACGGAAGCCGTCGATGCCGCGATCGAGCCACCAGTTCATCATGTCGTAGACGGCGCGACGCACGGCCGGGTTCTCCCAGTTGAGGTCGGGCTGTTTCTTCGAGAACTGGTGCAGGTAGTATTCGCCGCGTTCCGGGCAGTACTCCCATGCGGAGCCGCCGAAATAGGAGCCCCACTGGTTCGGTTCGGCGCCGGGCGTGCCGGGCTCGAAGCCCGGACGCGCGGGACGCCACCAGTACCAGTCGGCGTGCGGGTCATCCTTGTCCTTCGAGGCTTGGAACCACGCGTGCTCGTCGGAGGTGTGGTTGACGACGAGATCCATCACGATTTTGAGACCGCGCTTGTGCGCTTCGGCGAGCAGCTCATCCATGTCGTCGAGCGTGCCGAACAGCGGGTCGATGTCGCGGTAATCGGAGATGTCGTAGCCGTTGTCGTCCTGCGGGGACTTGTAGACCGGGGAGAGCCACAGCACGTCGACGCCGAGGTCGGCGAGATAGTCGAGACGCGAGGTGATGCCCTTGAGATCGCCGAAGCCGTCGCCGTTCGTGTCCTGGAACGAGCGTGGGTAGATCTGGTAGACCACGGCGTTCGTCCACCACGGGTTCGGGGTGGCGCCGTTCGTGCGGATGGCATCGGGTAGGTTCTCACGGTTGAAAGCGGTCATCGTCGACTCCTTTGTAGGTTGCGTTCTTACCGAACAGGATAGGATTCCACGATTTTCATTCCCATCGGAAAGTCTTCCGGGCGCGGCGGAAAGAAATAGCGACAGGGCGTTCATACGACGATGACCTCTCGCCGAAGAAGTCGGCGAAAGGTCATCGTGGTCTGAGGCGTCGTCCACTCCCGACACCCTTCGATTGCGGGTTCTCCGCTACTTGACCGCTCCACGCATCACGCCACCGATTACCCACTTCTGGGCGAAGACGTAGACGATGATGATCGGAGCCATGGCCATCAGGTAGCTGGAGAAGGCCATCGGATAATTGGTGGCGAACTGGGAGCTGAAGACGTACTGAGCCAGCGGGATCGTCTGATTGGACTGGTCGGTCAAGACGATGAGCGGCAGGAGGAAGTCGTTCCACGCCCACAGCGCGGTGGTGATGGCGATCGTGGCGTTGATCGGGCTCATCAGCGGGAAGATGATCTTCCAGAAGATGCGCCACGTACCGGCACCGTCAATACGCGCGGCCTCCTCGAGCGAAACTGGAATCGACCGGATGAAGCCCGTCGCAATGAACAGGTTCGTGCCGAGACCCAGCACCATGTACAGCAGGATCAGGCCGACCTGATTGTCGAGATGCCACGAGCCCATCTGCTTGGCGATCGGCAGCATGACGACCGGGAACGGCACGAACATGGCCGCGATGAAGAAGTAGTACAGGAAGCGGAAGAACCGCTTGTCCATGTTGCGGGCCACCGCATACGCGACGAACGTGTTGGTCAGCAGGGTCAGCACGACGGCGGCGACGGTGATGATCGCCGAGTTGAGCGCGGCCTTCGGATAGTTGACCTTGGCGGACGCGTCGGCGAAATTGTGCCACTCCCACGTGGTCGGCAGCGAGAACGTGCCGGCCTCGGCGGGGGTCTTCAGTGCGGTGACGATCGTGAAATAGAGCGGGATCAGGATCGTCAGGGACAGGACCGCGACGGCGGCCGTGAGCCACCAGTTGATGTTGTGGTCCTTACGGAACTTCTCGGACTTGGCACCCGACTTGACGGCGGATTCAGACACTGCGGCACTCATGACACTCACACCTTTTCCTTGCTGCCGAAGAACTTGAGCTGGATGAACGCGATGATCGCGAGAACGATGAAGAAGAGCACGGCGTTAGCGGTCTGGTACGCGTACTCGCCACCGGTCAGGCCGCCCTTCCAGATGAGATAGGTCACGGTCTCGGTGGCGGAGTTCGGACCGCCGTCGGTCAGGGCGACCACCTGGTCGAACGTGCCGAGCGCGTTCTTCATGGACAGGACGAGGTTGATGGTGAAGAACGGTCCGATCAGCGGGAAGGTGATCTTCCAGAACTTCTGCCAGACGTTGACGCCGTCAAGCGCCGCGGCCTCGTAGATTTCGTCGTCGATTGTCTGCAGGCCGGCAAGGTACAGCAGCACGGAGTAGGCGACACCCTGCCAGACGGCGAGGAAGACAATCGGCACCCACGAATACTGATCGCTGGTGATCAGCGATTCGGACAGCCATTCAATGCCGAGGGTTTTGCCCAGGGCCGGCAGCGGGTTCATGAAGATGTACTTGAACACGTAGCCGATGACCAACACGGACAGCGTGTAGGGCACGAAGAAGATCGCGCGGAAGCCGTTCTTGAACGCGATCTTGCCGTTCAGCGCGACCGCGATGAACATCGCGATGACGTTGATGAGGATGGTGATCGCCACGGCGATGAGGAACGTGAACAGATAGGCGTGGCCCACGCGGTTGTCTTGGAACAAGGCGATGTAGTTCTTGATGCCGATGAAGTCGTAGTCACCATAGCCTTGCGAATTGGTGAACGAATACATCACGCCCTGCAGGAACGGCACGTACAGGAAGATGGCGAAGACGATGGCGGCGGGCACGGCCATCCAGTAGAAAGCGTGGTCGACCTTGCGGTCGGAGAACGCGGAACGCTTCCGCGCGCTCTTCGCGTGGCTGGCGGGTTTCGTTGCGGTTGTCATGTTCTCTCTCCTTCCTTGTCAGTTCGTGAAGGTCCTGGCCTGAACCTTGTCCCATTCGGTCTGCATCTGGTTCAGGAAGCGGTCCGTGTCGCCGCTGGTCACCATCGTCTGCAGGTAGCCTCCGATGTTGATCGAAGACGGGATGTAGTGGTCGCAGAAGTCGGCGACCTTGTTCTTCTCGAAGAACGGGCGCACGGTTTCAAGGGCCTTGTTGCCGAAGTGCGTCTTCTTGAGCGGGGTGATGGCGGAATTCGCGTCGGCGTAGTCGTTGAGCGTCTTCTCACTCATCAGGAATTCGATGAACTTCATCGCCTCGGCCTTGTGCTTGGTGGTGGCACCCATCGTGATCATCACGTCGTCGCCGGCGGTGAGAATCTGCTCGTCCGCATCGTCGGTGGCTGGCATCTGCGCGAATCCCAAGTCGGCATTCTTGTTGATCATGAGAATCTGCGGAATCGCGTAGGTGCCGAGCGGGATGATCGCCGCGGAACCCTTGGCGAAGTTCTGCGTACCCTGCTGATAGGTGATGCCCTTGTCGCCGTCGGCGTACTTGAAGAGCTCCACCTCCTTGGTCACCGTCTCCTTCCACATCTTCTGAAAGTTCGTCGTCCCCTGCTTGAGGTCCGTGTACTCGCTTTCACGCACGAGCGTGCCGGCAAGGGACGCGAGCGGCGCCTGCGTGGTCCACGCGTCGGCGACGGTGGCCTCGACCGGGTTGATGCCCTGCTCGCGGAACTTCTGCAGCATCGCGGTGAACTCGCTCCACGTGGTCGGCGGATTCTCCGGATCGACACCGGCCTTGCGCCAAATCGCCTTGTTGTAGATGTAGCCGGAAGCGTTGCCGGCGAACGGCAGACCATACAGGCGCTTCTTCGACTGGTCAGTGGTCTGCACGAGGTTCTTCGCGATGTTCACCATGCCGGGGTTGAGCCTCTCGACGATCGGCTCGTCGGTGAAGTCATAGAAGACGCCGGATGCGGCGAAGTTGCCGAAGCTGATGTCGCCGTTGAACGTGATGACATCGGGCACACGGTTCTTCACGAACCTGGTGCGCAGGTCGGTCTGCGCATTGGCGGAGTTGTTGATGTTGATCTTGATGGTCGGATTTTCCTGTTCGAACTCCGCCGCAGCCTGCTTGAACCAGTCGGCCGCCTCGGACTTGAATTGGAAGAAATCAAGCGTGATGGTGCCGGCGGTGTTCGCACCACAACCGGCCAGTCCGACGCCGACCGCGATCGCGCAGATGGTCGCGGCAAGACGAGTGGCAACCATGCGCAGCGGACGCGACAGACGCGACGAACGCATCGATTCCGCATTCGGATTGGGGGAATCGCACTTCATTCGTAGACTCCTTAACTGTTCTCTGACGCCTGCGGCTTCAATGCCGCCGGGCATGGCCCCCACGATACGGTTCGAGGTTTTTCATTCCAAGTGCGAGCGAGTCCATCGCCGCTGGAAACTAAACCCACTCGATTTATGTATCCTAGGAATGGAATTCGGGCCGGTCCGCGCCTGGCACGCGCCGGCGCGCACGGCCCATGTCGGAAGGTATCCGGCGAATCTCCCGGAAGGATGGTGTCATGGTCGACGGAACGGGAAGAACAACGCAATCGCAGGATGCCGAGCATACGGACGCTCATACGGACGTACATACGAACACACGCACGGACGCACAGGACTTCCCCCGATGGTTCGAAGGCTCCGAATACATGCACCGGGTGGCGCGCGCCATCGCGAAATACGGGCCGATCGCACGCACCACGCTCGCGCAGATGCTCGGATTGTCGCAAGGCGCGCTGTCGCGCATCACCAGCGACCTCATCCACGCCGGCGTCATCGAGGAACTGCCCGGCGACGCCGTCGCACGCGGCCCGCTGCCGCAGGGATTCACGCCGCGCGAAAGCACGGAGCGCCGCGGACGGCCGAAGACCGCATTGCGTCTGCGCGCGGACGCACGCACGTTCATCGGCGTCAAGGCGCAGGGCACGTCGGCGATCGCCGCGGTCGTCAACGCGCACGGCGAGGTCGTGTCGTCACGTCACGAACGCGCGTTCCCCGACCGTTCGCCGGAACAGGTGACGGCCGCGATCGCCACGCTCGTGCGGGAATGCCGCGACGACGTGGCCGGAACGCCACTGCCCCCGCCGACGGCGGTGGGCGTGGCGATCGGCGGCCACGTGCGCGGCGAACGCGACGTCACGTTCGCGCCGTTCCTGCGCTGGGACCATGACGTGCCGCTCGCCGCGATGCTGGAACGTGCGACGGGACTGCCGTGCAACGTGTACAACGACATCGATTCACTGCTCGTCGACGCGAGCTGGTTCGGCCCGGGCGTGGGATTGGAGGCGTTCGCCGTGCTCACGATCGGCGTGGGCGTCGGGTATTCGCTCGCGATGCACGGCGAGCCGGTCACGTATCCGGACAAGAGCTACGGGCTGCTCGGGCACGTGCTCGTCGACCCGGACGGGCCGCGATGCACCGCCGGACACGTCGGATGCGCGCAATGCCTGACCGACGATTCGATCACCGAACAGTATGCGCGGATGATCGGGCACGCGTGCACGTTCGACGATTTCGCGCGCGACGCGAAGGCCGGGCTGCCGCTCGCGTCGCGGCTCGCCGACCGCACATGCTTCCGGCTGGGCTCGCTGATCGCGACGATCGCGAACATCGCGATGCCGTCGAAGGTGATGATCGCCGGGGAATCGGCGTTCCTCGCGAACATCGGAATCGACGCGGTGCGCGACGGGATCCGCCGCTACCGGCACAGCCAGGCCGCGCCGGTCGAGTTCACCGTCGTCGAGCATGACTGGCAGCTGTGGGCGAAGGCGGCCGCGTCGCGCGTGATCGCACGGTACATCGGCTGACGCGGTCCGTTCACTGCCTCCCCGCTGGCGGGAGGTGGCGCGAAGCGCCGGAGGGTGGTGTTGGGCGTGTTCGTCACGACCACCAGCCGGGACCACCCCCACCCGGCTACGCCGGGAGCCCCCGCCAGCGGGGGCGACATTTTCCGATATCTGCCGGATTGGGCGCGCGCCTGCGGGAGCCCCCGCCAGCGGGGGCGGTGATATTGTCTCGCCTGCGGCGAGGCGGTTGTTCACTGCTGGACGGCAGTGAACAGGACGCTCTGGGCCGGGTGCAACGACGGCGGGCGCAGGCCGTAGGTGGCGAGCGCGCGGCCGGTCATGAGGACGCCGTCGGGCGTCCACCAGCCGAGCGGGGACTGGCCGTTGCCGATGCCGAGCGCCGCGAGGTCGAGGTCGAGGTGCAGCGGCTGCACGCGGTAGACGGCGTCCGGGTCGAGGCCGGGCAGACGGACCGGCGAGGCCGGGTAGGTCTGCGAGGTGATGAGCTGCGTGAAGCGGTAGAACGCGGCGGTCCGGTCGGGTTTGACCATGCCGTCGACGCGCACGGCCGGGTCGGGGGTGTCGGTGTGGACGCACGAATCCACGGCGAACCATGCGCGGTGGCGCTTGAATTCGGCGACCCATGCGGCGAGCTTGGCCACGTCGGCGTCCGACTCTTTGAGCAGGTTCCATTCGATGCCCATGTGCCCGTAGAACGCCATCGCCATGCGCAGTTCCTGACTGGTGGCGCGCTGCGTGGAGTGCGCGGGGCTCGCGCCCACGTGCTCGCCCATCATGCACGTCGGCACGAGCAGCGACGTGTAACGCTGGATGTCGGCGCGTTCGACCGGGTCGACGCAGTCGGACACCCAGATGCGGCTCGCGAGTTCGAGGATGCCGAGGTCGACGCGGCCGCCGCCAGACGAGCAGCTTTCGATCTCGAGCCCCGGGTGCGCGGCTTTGAGATCGCGGAAGATGCGGTAGACGGCGAGCGTCTGCGCGTGCACGGCCGGACGGCCGGTGCGCGGCGAGACGCCTTCGGTGACGAGCTTGTTGTGGTCCCACTTGATGTAGTCGATGCCAAGCTCTCCGACGAGCCGATCCATGCACCCGTAGATGTAGGCGTACGCCTCCGGGTTGGTCAGGTCGAGCACCTGCTGGGAGCGGCCCTGCATCGGCAGGCGTCCCTTGGCGGGCGCGAGCACCCAATCCGGGTGGGCGCGGTACGTGTCGGAATCGGGGTTGATCATCTCGGGTTCGAACCACAGGCCGAACTCCATCCCCTTGCCGTGCACGTAGTCGGCGAGCGCCTTGAGGCTCTTCGGCCCGTCGGGCCAGACCGCGGGCGAGATCTGCCAGTCGCCGAGTCCGGACGTGTCGTCGCGGCGGGAGCCGAACCATCCGTCGTCGACGACGAATCGTTCGACGCCGGTCGCGGCGGCCTTGTCGGAGAGCGCGGTCAACGTGTCGTAGTCGTGCTGGAAGTAGACGGCCTCCCACGTGTTGAGGATGACGGGGCGCGGCTTGGACGCGAGTTCGGGGTGGAGGTCGCGCAGGTACGTGTGGAAGCGTGCGGCGATCTGGTTGAGGCCGTCGCCGGTCGCGCCGTATACCCATGGCGTCGTGTACGCGGCGTCGCCGTGCAGCGTGACTTCGCCGCCGAACAGGATCTCGCCGCCGCCGATCACGCCGTCCGTGTACGGCTGGCGTTCGGCGGCGAGCACGCTGTTGCCGCTCCAGCCGACGTGTACGGCGTAGGCTTCGCCGTGTTCGAAGCCGAAGCCAGGCACGCCGGCGGTGAGCAGGAGGCTCGCGTCGAAGTCGGGGCGTCCGGCCATCGACACCTTTTCGAACCGGCCGACGGTGAGCGGTTGGCGCTGCGGGCTGCGTTCGCGCAGATGGTGGCCGGTGGTGGTGAGGATCTCGGTGGCGACGGCGGGCAGCGGGAAACCGAGTTCGACCTTGCCGATCTCCAACCCGTCGGCGGCGGCTTCGGTCGTGTCGGCGATGGTGGCGCGCTGGCGGATGAGACCGCCGTGCAGCAGTTCGACGGTCCAGACGAGACGTATGCCCTGTTCGGCGTCCGCGGCGGTGACGGTGACGACCGGGGTCTTGACGGTCACGGTCGGCGCGTTCACGCGTGCTTCGGACGGCGTGGATTCGGGGGCGTCGACGGCCTGCGTCACGTCGAGTGCGGGGCGCGCGTCGAGCGTCGTCGCGATGTCGGTGACGGTGAAGCGCGGGAACAGTTCGATGCCGCCGCGGCGTACTTCGAAACGCTTCTGGCCGATCCATGATTCGCTTTGCGTGGGCAGGATCGACGGCCACATGGTCTCGTCGAGAGCGCCGGACACGCGCTGTGGTTTGAGGGCGTCGACCTGGGAGAGCAGGGTTTCGGACGCGGCGACCGGCTTGCCCCAATGCACGAAGCGCGGCAGTTCGTCGCCGGGGAAGGCGAGCGCGAACGCGACGGCGGCGTCCGGGCGCGTGGCGGATTCGTGCGCGGTGCCGGACTGTTCGGCGTAGATGATGGTGATCGGGGTGCCGTCGGCGCCGGTTCCCGTGAATCGTTCGATACGCGTCATTGCTGCTCCTTGGGGTCTGTGGTTCCGATTCCCGATGGTAGGCCAATCGTCTTTCCTTGCCATCCCCCAGAGTGTTCCTTGCCGCTGGAAAGAAATTACGGTCCGGCGACTCGACGACTCAGCGTTTGGCGGCGAAGAAGGCGGCGAGGAGGGCGGCGCATTCGGATTCGCGCACGCCGCCGTGGACCTCCGGCTCGTGGCCGACGTGCGGGTCGCGGGGGATGTCCCAGATCGAACCGCACGCGCCGAGCTTCGCATCCCACGCGCCGAACACGATGGTCCCGATGCGCGTCTGGAGGCACGCGCCCGCGCACATCGGGCACGGCTCCAACGTGACGACGAGCGTGCAGTCGGCGAGATTCCAGTCGCCTCGGGATTCGGCCGCCTCGCGCATCGCGATGATCTCGGCGTGCGCGAGCGGATCGCCGTCCACCTCGCGGGTGTTGCATCCGCGGCCGATGACCGTGCCGGTCGCCGTGTCGATCACCAGCGCGCCGACCGGCACGTCGCCGGCGGCCGCCGCGCGTCGGGCCAGCGCGAGCGCCTCGCCCATCTCCTCGTCGTATCGCATGTCGCTCCCCTGTCAGATGCCGGAATCGGCATCGACCTGCATGACATAGACGTTGCGGCGGAGTTCGCGGGCCTGGGGGCGGGAGATGTCGCCGGCTTCGAGCATGTCCTGCACGATGCCGAGCTCGATCGCATAGCTCTGCTTCTTGATCTCGTCGGCCTGGCCGGCGGCGGCCGCGCTGCCCTCCATGTTCGGACGGGCTTTGAGCGAGGCTTCGGCGCGGCGGTAGTCGAGGATCAGCGCGGAGCAGAACTCCGTGTTGAACCGGTCGTGGCTCATCTCCTCGCCGAGCCTGCCGATCACGTGTTCGATGGCGTCGACCTGCAGCGTGCGCATGTGCGCGAAGATCTGGTCCTCGCTCACCAGCGGCGTGGTGCGGCGGATCTTGTTGACCGTGCGCTTGACGAGGTTCATGGTCCGGTGCTTCCAGCCGCGCAGGCGGCCGCCGAGCTGCCAGCCGATGCGCCCGGTCTCCGGTCCGGCGGTCGTGTGACGCAGCGTGTTCATGATCTGGTCAAGCATGCGTTCGCACACTTCCACGTTGAGCTCCTGTTCGGCCTTGTCCGCGCTCGGATGCGCCTTGAGGTCGGCGAGACGGTCGCGCACGAACTGCTTCTCCCAGTTGAGCGCCTGGATCTGCAGCTCCCCGTAGCCTTGCGGGTCGAGCTTGCCGAGACGGTGCTTGAGGCGGCTGATGCGCTTCGTGTACGAGTCGATGACCATGAGCACGGCACGGCGGTTGTCGGGCGTGATGCGGCTGGTGAGCTCCTCGACGGTGCGCCGCAGCACCTCGATGGTGATCTCGTTGAGTTCGGCGCCCGTGTCCTTGTTGCGGTTGGGGGCGAGCAGCGGCAGCAGGAAGTTGGCGAGCAGCAGCGTCACGACGATCACGCCGGAGGCGATGAAGATGAGCTCGTCGCGCATCGGGAACGGCTTGCCGCCGGACAGGTAGTACGGGATCGTGAACATCAGGGACAGCGTGATCGTGCCCTTCGCGCCGCCGAACGTCATCACCGCGGCGGAACGCCACCGTTCCGGCGTCATCCTGCGGCGTTTGCCGGTGGTCACGTCGCGTGCGAGGCGCAGCATGGCCGACACCCACACGAACCGCAACGCGATGACCACGCCGGTGACGAGCAGGATCACGCCGATGAGCAGCTTGTTGCTCACCCACGGGTCGGACCAGCTGGCGGTCATCGCGCCGGGCAGCAGCATGCCGAGCAGGATGAACACGGCGCCGTTGAGCGTGAACGACAGCACGCCCCACACGCTGGAGGCGACGATGTTCGTGCGCGCCACGTTCGGGCCGATGCCGGTGCGGTCGAAGCGGATGAGCAGGCCGGCGGCCACGACCGACAGGATGCCGGAGACGTGCACCTCCTCCGCACCGAGGTAGAGCAGGAACGGCAGGAACAGTTCCATGAGGATGCGCGTGGTCGTGGTCTCCCAGCCGAGCGAGCGCACCGTCTCGAACAGCCAGTTGACGAACAGTCCGACGACCATGCCGAACAGCGCGCCGCCGATGAACGAGACGGCGAAGTCGCCGGCCGCCTCGCCGACCGCGAACTCGCCGGTCACGGCCGCGGCGATCGCGAACTGGAAGCCGACGATGCCGGACGCGTCGTTGAACAACGATTCGCCTTTGAGCACGCCCCGCTGTCGCATCGTGAGCGACGCCTCCTTGCCGAGCGAACTGACGGCGACCGCGTCGGTGGGCCCGAGCGCGGCGCCGAGCGCGAGCGCGGCGGCCAGCGGCATCGCCGGCCAGATCGCGCTCAGCGTGAAGCCGACGGCCGCCATCGTCGCGATGGCGAGGCCGATGGCGAGCGACAGGCTGAGCTTCAACGTCTTGAGCAGCGCCGACTTGTCGATCTCATGCGCCTCCAGGTACAGCAGGGGCGCGATGAACAGCACCATGAACACTTCAGGGTTGAGTTCGACGCTGGGGAAGAACGGCAGGAGCGTCATCGCCGCGCCGAGCGCGATCTGCACGAGCGGCGTCGACACCTTGGGGATGAACCGGCTCAGGAACGAGGACGACACGACCGCCGCGATGATGCACAAAATCAGTTCGAGTACGTCCATGAACCTTCCGTCTCCTCCCGCCTTCTCTGCGCTGTCAAGAGTATAGAAAACGGGTTAGGAAATCGTTTCGCAGGGTATGGCTCAGCGCGAACACTCAGCGCGAACACTCAGCGCCGTCTCGTCGCCTTCATCGCGACGAACACGGAACGCACGAGCAGGACACCCAGGTACACGGTGAACATGATCGCGCCGGCGCGCGGCGTGACGGCCGCCGCCATCCACGTGCCGAGCGGCGCGGTGAGCGCGGCGACGACGCCGATGATCACCGCCGCCTTCACGTGCACCATGCGGCGGCGCACGTTCGCGACGGACGTGGTGATCGCGTTCGGGAACATGGCGAGCAGCGACGTGCCGCGCGCGATCAGGTCGCTCGCGCCGAACAGGATCGACAATGCGGGCACGCAGATCGCGCCGCCGCCGATGCCGAGCAGGCCGGCGAGCACGCCCGCGATCACGCCGAACGCGATGAGGCCGATCACCGTGCCGACGCTCATCACGATGCGCGAGTCGCGCGACGGATTCGACATGGCCTGATTGACCATCACGAACAGGAGGAACACGACGAACGCCCACCGGAGCACGAGCTCCGGGAGCTTGGACAGCAGCCACGAACCGATCTGGCCGCCGACGAACATGCCGCAGAACACGATGAGCGCGGCGATCCAGTCCACGTCGCCTTCGAACGCGTAGGAGGCGACGCCGGAGACGGCGGTGGGCACGATCGCCATCATCGACGTGGCGGCCGCGTGGCGCTGCGTGAGTCCCAGCCACACGAGCGCCGGCACGATGACGGTGCCGCCGCCGATGCCGAACAGGCCCGACAGGATGCCGACGAGCACGCCCACCACGGCCATGACGGCGAGTCCGCGCGGGGATTCGTCGAGATGGTTCTCGTCGATGGCGGCGGGGGCGGAGGGCCGCTTGGCGGCGGACTTGGCCGGTTCGGCGATACGGGTGTCGGAGGTCGTGGTGTCGGTTGCTGCGTTCATACCGTCACTCTAGGCACGGCAGGCACGGCCGCGCCGGCCGGTTTCCACTTGTTGTACGGGGTTAGCGCCTCAGAGTCACAGCACGCCGGAGGTGATGTCGTGGCCGAGGAGCCATTCGCGCAGGTCGGCGAGCTCTTCGAGACTCACGTTGTGGTCGAGCGCACGGTAGCTTTTCGTGGTGAGCCACGTGCGCTCGTTGAGCCACGCCTGCGCGGCGAACAATTCGTACTTCGGCACGACCTCGTCGTTCTTGCCGTACGTGTAGAACACGGGGATGTTGTAGCGTTCGATGAGCCCGTCGGCGGGCGCGGTGCCGGGCACGAGCCCCGGCGCGATGTATCCGGACAGGGAGATGACGGCCCGGTACCGTTTCGGGTTGACGCGCAGCAGGTGGATCGCGAGCAGACCGCCCTGCGCGAATCCGAGCGGCACGACCTCGCGTTCGTCCGGCAGGTTGTTCGTCACCCACCGGTCGATCGACACGGCCATCTCGTAGGCGGCGCGGTCGAGGTCCTCGCCGAACGGCACCTGCTCGCCGAACCAGGCGAACGCGCCGGGCGAGTACGCGTCGCCGGCGGCGAGACGGATCGGGCCGCGCAGGCTCGCGAAATCGTTGTACGGCGCGATCTGGCGCATCAGGTCGGCGAGTTCCGCCTCGTTCGACCCCCAGCCGTGCAGGCACAGGAACAGCGGATGCGTGGGGTGCGTCGCGCCCCCTCCGCGCGAATACCGTGCGATGTTCAAGTCGACCGTCATGATGATTTCGCCTCGCTGCCTGACGTGCTCGTTGCCGTGCCGCCGGACGTGCCGTCCGACTCCACGGTGGCGAGCGTACCACCCCATTCGCGTTGGAGCGCGGTCATGTTCTCTTTGCTGCCGAACGCGAGCCACCGGCCGGTGCCGAGCGTGCGCCAGTCGCCCTGCGCGCGCGCATCGTCGGCGTGCTCGTCGAGCAGTTCGGTGATCTTCGCCGTGACGGCGCCGTTGTACGAATCCGCGACGATGTCCGAATCGAACGTGATGTAGGCGACGCGCGTATCGGTGCAGACGGCCGCGCTGTCGACGCCCGGATAGCCTCCCACGTTGAGATCCGTCCAGCCGGACGTGCATGTTCCGACGACGCGTTCGATGCCGAACTTCATGCCGTCGGCGCTGCCGGACGGCGCCTCGTCGCGCACGGCCGGACGGATCAGACCGAGCGGGAACAGCACGCCGACGACCACGCCGAGCGCGAGCAGCAGCACGGCGAGGACGAACGTGATGATGCCGCCCGACGCGACGCCGCGACGGCTGACGCGGCGCGGCGTGGTCGCGCGGGCGACGATGACGAGAACGAGCGTGACGGCGATGAGCGCGGCGCCGGCGATCGCGATGAGTCTGCCGGACACCTTGCCGTCCGGGTCGAGGTAGGCGGGGGCGAGCTCGTGCGCGGCGGACAGGCCGGCGAGCGCGACGGCGACGAGACCGGCGAGCAGCGCGGCCAGGGCGACGCGGCGGCTCACCTTGCCGGGACGGTCGCCGACACGGTAGGTGGCCTCATGCGCGCGTCCGATGCGCGTGCCGGGCGGCATCGGGACGGGGGGAATCTCGGATTGCGATTGCGGCGCCGCGGACGCCCGCGCACGTTGCTGCCGTGACTGCGCCCGTGATTGCGCCCGTGATTGCCGACGGTCGCGCCGACTGCGCGGCTCGTCGTCCCTCCCCTCGAAGAAGTCGTATTCCTCAGCCTTCATGATGTTCCCCTTCGTGCCGACTGCCTTGTACCGCTACCACCTTGCTACCGGGCGTCCATCGCCCGCTTCGCCCAGTCTACCGCGCCGCGGCATCATTCCCGGGCAAAGGAAAACCCCGGTGGCGGGAACCACCGGGGCCAGAGAAAGGAGAGAGAAGAAGAAAGGTTCAGTTGTCGGGGCTTGCGCTCCACGTCAGCTTTCGTTGACAGTTCATAGATAACCACGCGAGTCTGGGTTTCCCGATGTGTTTCCCTGTGAGCTTGCTGGGAATCGCTCCCGCAGCATCGTTGTTTCCGCGTGTTTTGGGTGGGCGCTAGGCTTGTGGGCGGTATCACATTCGTCCTATTCGCCGTGAGGAGCTGTCATGCTGCTGTCCGACCGCGACATTCTGGCCGCGCAGGCCGATGGGCATATCTCGCTCGACCCGTGGACCCCGGAGATGGTCCAGCCCGCCTCGATCGACGTGAGGCTCGACCGGTTCTTCCGCCTGTTCAACAACCACGCCTACACCTATGTCGACCCGTCCGAGAACCAGGGCGCGCTCACCGAGGAGTTCGCCGTCGACCCGGACGAGCCGTGGATCCTGCATCCGGGAGAGTTCGCGCTCGGCGCCACGTGGGAGTACGTCAAGCTCGACGCGACGATCGCCGCGCGCCTGGAGGGCAAGAGCTCGCTGGGCCGCCTCGGCATCCTCACCCATTCGACCGCCGGATTCATCGATCCGGGCTTCGAGGGGCATATCACGTTGGAGCTGTCGAACGTATCGACGCTGCCGGTGAAGCTGTGGCCGGGCATGAAGATCGGTCAGATGTGCTTCTTCCAGCTAAGCTCCCCCGCCGAGCATCCGTATGGTTCCGCGGGCGTCGGCTCGCACTATCAGGGCCAGCGCGGCCCGACGCCGAGCCGCTCCTACGAGCATTTCTACCGCGCGCACATCGACGACTGAGCGCGTCGTCCCGCACGCGCGTCCCGCGGCGCCGATGCCGGCGCGTGCGGGACGTGCGGCGGGTCCGGTGCCGTGCGTGACGTGCGGTTCCGGCGTGTGTGCGACGTGCGGTCCGATCGCGATGATGCGTGGCCGGATGATCGCGACGTGACGGGCGATGACGGCCGTCGTTACTATGAATGAAGAGCGATAGCGATGCGAGACAGATACGGGATTGAGGAGACGCGATGACCGATCCGAGCGGTGAATTCCAATTCGACTTTCAGAAAAAGGCGGTGGCGCAGCAGCCGGCCCAGCCGGTCGCGCCGGCGACGCCGGTAGTGCCGTCCACGCCTCAGATGCAACCGGTCTCGCAACCGGTCACGCAACCGGTCGCACCGGTCCTTCAACCGGTCGCACCGGTCTCGACGCAGCCGACGATGGCACCAGTACAGCCCGTGCAGCAGCCGATGCAGTATGCGCAGCCCGTCGGACAGTCCGCCCAGCCGACGCAGCCCGTGCAGTTCACACAGCAGCCGCAGCCTATGCAGTTCGCACAGCCGGGTCAATATGCGCAACCCGTACAGCCCCAGCCGACGCAGGTCCCGCAGTTCACACAGCCCGTCCAGTATGCGCAGCCGGTACAGCAGCCCGTGCAGCAGCCCGTGCAGCAGCCGACCCAATTCGCGCAGACCGACCAGCCGGGATTCGCCGAACCGGCGCATACGCCGCGTCACGGTCGTCATTCGGCGCCCGCGTCGCCCATCGCCGACGCACCTTCGGTCGGGGAATCCACGCAGGCGTTCGACCCGCTGGCGGAGTTCGACCAGCCCGCGACACCCCAGCCGACGCAGCCGGTGCAGCAGCCGGCCCAGCCCATCGCACAGCCGGTCATGCAGCAGTCCATCGGCCAGCCGGTCATGCAGCAGCCTGTGCAGACCATGCCGACGATGCAGCCGACGCAGCCGGTGCAGCCGGTGCAGATGGCACAACCCGCACAGTCATTCGCACAGCCGACGCAGGCGTTCACACAACCGGTGATGCAGCAGTCTGCCCCGCAGACGCAGCCCGTCGACCAGCCGACGCAGGCGTTCAATCCGTTGCAGCCGGCGCAGGCGATGCCGTCGGCAGGCGAGACCGAGGTGCTCGGCGATCAGGCGACGATGGCGTTCCCCGCGGCGCAGCCGTACGGCCAGCCGCAGCCGCTCGCCGGCACCGAAGCCACGACGGCCATGGGCGCGGCCACGACCGCCGATCCGACCGAGGCGGCCACGCAGGTGTTCACGCCGGAGATGATGGAGCAGGCCGAGCAGGAGGCGCGCACGGCGCAATCCTCGCCGACGGCGATGCCTCCCGCCATCGAACCGGACGATGACGACGAAGACGAGAACGATGACGAGGATGACGACGGCAAGGAGTCGAAGGGCCGTCGCAGCGGACGGAAACTCTCGAACGGCAAGATCGTCGGCATCGTCGTCGCCGTGATCGCCGTGATCGCGCTGATCGCCGGCGGCGTGGCGTTCTACCACGCGAACATCGGCAAGATCCTGTACGCCTCGTGCACGAGCGCACAGGACAAGGCCAACGACGAACTGAAGACCCTCCAAAGCAAGGTGACCACGGCGCAGCAGACCGTCGCGAACACGAACAGCAGCCAGGTGGCGGACGCGAACACGCTCACCACGCTCAACCAGGCGATCGCCGACGCGCAGAACGTCAAGACGGACGCCACCTGCTCGGCGGACATGTCCAAGGACGATCTGAAGTCGAACACGCAGAAGTTCAAGGACACGCGCAAGCAGGCGAAGGAACTGGAGTCGAAGATCGACGACGCGGAGAAGGCTGTGAGCGACAGCAAGGGATCGCAGACCTCGAACGCGCTGAAGTCGGACCTCAACAGTTCGATCGCGAACGCGCAGAGCCTGCTCAACAACTCCGCCGGACAGGTGGCCGACGAAAGCACGCGCAGCTCGCTGCAGAGCGCCATCAGCAACGCGAACAACGTGGCCGGACAGTCGAATCCGTCCGAATCGGACGTGAACAACGCGAAGTCGCAGCTGGAAAAGGCGATGTCCGACGTGAACGCGTCGATGTCCGCCAAACAGCAGGCCGACGCCCAGGCGCAGCAGCAGGCCCAGCAGCAACAGAACCAGCGGCAGCCGCAGAACCAGAACAACTCCGGATCGTCCTCCGGCACCAGCGGCGGCACCGGCAGTGATTCCGGAACCGGTTCGGACGCCGGCAGCGGCAGTGGTGATTCCGACGCCACCGTCGGCGGCTCGAACTGACCGGATTCCCACCGGCTTGTAGTCATCCGTCCACAAAAGGGAGGAAATCCCGCTCTTCGCATTGTGGCGTGTAGGGACCGGATTGGACGGGAGGCACGCTCCCGCCACCATCCGTGGCGCGTGGCGGCCGGTTCCCGAGCTGGGCACCTTCCCTTCAACCCGTATTCGCCCGTTTTCCGGGTTGAGTGGGAGAATCAGGGTTCCCCTCAACCCGTATTCGCCCGTTTTCCGGGTTGAGTGGGAGGACGACACGCCACCCAACGCCGTAACCGGCCGGATCACGGTTGAGTGGCGAAACCGCACGAACCTGAAATCCTTGGAAAATAGCGGTTTTACACGAACACGGCATACACAGGCCATGTCCCGCCCCGGATCCGCGTGCTCCCCCAACCTGCAAACCCGCCTCCGCAAGGTTGAGGGACAGCGCAATTCTCGCCCTCAACCGAAAAACAGGCCTCCACTCAGTTAAGGGAGAGTCAAGAGGGCTTCGAGGTGCGGGCACGCATCCGTACCGGAGTCGACAACCAGCAATTCAATCGACTCCGGTACGGACTCACCGGAAAGGTTTCCGTCATCACCGGGAAGAAGACGTTCTTCGCCTATTACCGGGACAAGATCCTTCATCCCTGATGATTCCGACCTGTACCGTCACACTCAGCGCTTGGCCGTCGCGCGCAATACGCACTTGCGCAGTTCGGAGGCGATGAGGACGAAGGCGGCGAGGCCGATGCATTCGAGCCAGGCCAGCGGGCTCAGCGGCGTGGTGCCGAACGCGGTGTTGAGGAACGGCACGTAGATCACGACGAGCTGCAGCAGGATGGACAGGCCGATCGCGCCCCACAGCCACTTGTTCGAGAACAGGCCGACGAACACGCTCTGCAGGTGGGAGCGCGAGGCGAGCGCGTTGAACAGCTGCGCGAACACGAGGATCGTGAAGCCCATCGTGCGCGCCTCGACCATCTGCGCCTCATGGCCGAGCGCGTCCACCGAACGGTCGGTGAACAGGCCGCCGGCCAAGTGCATGTCCATGCCAATCAGCGTGACGGCCGCCATGATGATGCCGACGAAGATGATGTCGCCCCACATCGAGGCGTCGATCACACGGTCGGTGATGCGCCGCGGTCTGCGGTTCATCACGTCCTCGGTCTGCGGGTCGACGCCCATCGCGAGCGCGGGCGCCGCATCGGTGAGCAGGTTGATCCACAGCAGCTGCGTGGCGAGCAGCGGCACGGTCACGCCGGTGGATTCGGGCTGCGTGATGCCGAGGAATCCGGCGAGCACGACGCCGAAGAACACGGTGAACACCTCGCCCACGTTGGAGCTCAGCAGGTAGCGCAGGAACTTGCGGATGTTGTCGAAGATCACGCGGCCTTCGCGCACGGCGGCCACGATGGTGGAGAAGTTGTCGTCGGCGAGGATCATCTTCGCGCTCTGCTTGGTGACCTCGGTGCCGGTGATGCCCATCGCGACGCCGATGTCGGCGGTCTTGACGGCCGGGGCGTCGTTGACGCCGTCGCCGGTCATCGCGACGATGTTGCCCTGCCGTTGCAGCGATTCGACGATCTTCAGCTTGTGTTCGGGCGCGACGCGCGCGTACACGGACACTTCGGATGTGGCCTTGTCGAACGCGGCCTTGTCGTCGCCGAGCGCGTCGAGTTGGTCGCCGGTGAGCGCCTTGCCGCCCTTTTCGATGATGCCGAGGTCGGAGGCGATGCGCGCGGCGGTCAGCGGGTGGTCGCCGGTGATCATGACGGCGCGGATGCCGGCGCGATGCGCCTCGGCCACCGAGTCGCGCACTTCGGTGCGCGGCGGGTCGATGATGCCGACCATACCGTTCCAGATGAGATCGGTCTCGATCGCGTCCGCCTGGTCGGCGATGTCCGCGACCTGTCCGGCCGCGTTCGCGCGCACGCCGTCCACTTCGGACAGGTTCGCTGTGCCGAGCGGACGGTACGCCTCGCCGAGCGTGCGGTACGCCTCGCCGGAGAGCCGTTCGACGGTCGCGAGGATCGTCTGCCGGTCGCCTTCCGTCAACGGGCGCACCTGCCCGCCGACCGCGATGCGCGAGCAGTACGAGAGCAGCACGTCGGGCGCGCCCTTCGCGAACACGGTGAGCTTGCCGCCTTCCGTCGCGTCCTTCGCGATCACGGACATGCGTTTGCGCTCGGACGTGAACGGCACTTCGGCGACGCGCGCGAACTGGCCGTAGCCCTTCATCGCGCCGGTCTTGCGCGCGGCGACGATGAGCGACACCTCGGTCGGGTCGCCGACGACCTCCCATCGCCCGTTCTCCTCGCGCAGGTCGCCGTCGTTCGCGATCGTGCCGGCGGCGAGCGTGGCGAGCGCCTCGGCCTTGAGCGACGGGTCACCGGAGAGCGGAGAGCCGTCGGCGGCCGTCATCTTGCCTTCCGGCGTGTAGCCGGTGCCGGTGAGGTGCACTTCGCCGCTGGGCGTGACGATGCGTTCGACGGTCATCTCGTTGCGCGTCAACGTGCCGGTCTTGTCCGAGCAGATCACGGACGCGGAGCCCAACGTCTCGACGGAATGGAGTTTCTTCACGATCGCGTTGTGCGCGGCCATGCGCTGCACGCCGAGCGCGAGCACGACGGTGAGGATCGCGGCGAGGCCTTCCGGCACGGCGGCGACGGCGAGCGACACGGCGAGCAGCAGCGAGTCGATGACGTCGTGGATGTCGTGGAAGCCTTCGAGGAACGCGAGCGCGGCGAGCACGACCACGGCGATGATGACCACGGCTAGCCCCAGGATCTTGGAGACGTAGTCCATCTCCTTCTGCAGCGGGGTCTGCTCGTCCTCGGTGGCGGAGAGCATGTCGGCGATCTTGCCGACCTGCGTGGCCATGCCGGTGCCGGTGACGACGGCGCGGCCGGTGCCCTGCGTGACGGACGTGCCGTTGAAGATCATGTTCGTGCGGTCGCCGAGCGCCTTGGCCTCGTGCAGCGTGTCCGGCTTCTTGCCGACGGGCACGGATTCGCCGGTGAGCGACGCTTCGGCGATGCGCAGGCTCGCCGCGGTGATGAGACGGCCGTCCGCAGAGACTGAGTCGCCTTCCGCGAGCACGATGATGTCGCCGGGGACGACGTCGACGGTGTTGATACGCACGACCTTGCCGTCGCGCAGCACGGATGTGGTGGGGGCCGTCATGCCGGCGAGCGCTTCGACCGCGGCCTCCGCCTTCGCCTCCTGGATGTAGCCGAGCACGGCGTTGACGATGAGGATGAGCACGATGACGATCGCGTCGAACGGCAGCGCCTCGCCGCCTTCCGCGCCTGGCACGGCGTTCGCCTTCTCGATGAACCACGCGATCACGGAGATGACGGTGGCGGCGAGCAGCAGGTAGACGAGCGGATCCTTGAACTGGGCGAGGAACTTCTTCCACTTCGGCACGGGCGGCGCCCCGGCCAGCTCGTTCGGGCCGAACCGCTCCAATCGGCGTGCGGCCTCGGCCGAGCTCAGGCCGACGTTCGGGTCGACGTCGAGCGCTTCGGCGACGGCGAGCGCATCGGTCAGGCTCGGATCGACGTCGTTCGGCAACCCCTGCCGGGTGGGCGCGTCCTCGATCGTTGCGGACGCGGCGGATTGATCCTTCGTGCGATCAACCATGATGGTCTCCTTGGTATAGCCGCGGAGTAGTCAACACACGAACGCCGGTTGTCTCTCCGACGGACCGCGTGCTGCGCGGTTATGGGCGCCGACGCGACTGCCGCCGACGCATGTGGCCCCATTATTCCACACGATTTCGCCCGCCGGCATAAACATGCCGGCGGGCGTTGCCTACCGCGTGTCGCTCCGCGACCACCCTCAGTCTCGCTGCGCTCGACAGCTCCCGCCAGCGGGAGCGGGGTTAATGAGCCCAGACCGCCGCGTCGGGGTCGAAGTCGGGGTTGTAGCCGTCGTCGGGGTCGTTGTAGGTGTACTCGTCGTCGACGACGCCGGAATCGGCCTCCTCGAGGAGGGTGTCGATGTCCTTCTTGTCGAGCATCTGGCCGGGCAGGACGTTCTTGATGTAGCTGGTCACCGCCTCGCTCATCGGCACGTCGTGGCCCGCCTTCTCGGCGAGGAACCAACGGTGGGTGAGCACCTCGTGGAAGAACTGGGCCGGCTCGATCTGCGAACGGTATTCGCGCGGGATCGAACGCACGGTCGGCTCGAACACCTCGCGCATCCAGTCGGTGGCGACGATCTCCAGATCCTCGCCCTCGCGCCACGTGGAGGCACGGTAGGCGTCGAGGTCGTTGAGCAGGCGACGCGCCTGGTTCTCCTGCACGTCGAGGCCGGTGAGACGCAGCAGCTTGCGGTTCGCGTAGCCGGCGTCCACGACGCGCGGGCGCACGAGCACGCGCTTGCCGTCCTCGTCGGTCTTCATCTCCAACTCGTCCACGTCGAAGCCGAGCTCGTTGAGCTTGTTGACGCGCTTCTCGATCTTCCACATCTCGTCCGGACCGAACTTGTCGGTGTCGGTCAGCGCGCTCCACAGCGAGTGGTAGCGCTCGACCAGACGGTTGCCGACCTCGATCTCGTCCACGTCGCTGGGCAGCAGCTGGCCGGAGCTCAGATCCATCAGTTCGCCGATGATGTTCGTGCGCGCCAGATCGATGTCGTACTCGCGCTGGCCTTCGGTGAGGTTCACCTGCAGGTCGCCGGTCTCGGCGTCCACGAGGAACGCGGAGAACGCGTCGGCGTCACGCAGGAACAGCACGTTCGACAGGGACACGTCACCCCAGTAGAAGCCGGCCAGATGCAGGCGCACGAGCAGCACGGCCAGCGCGTCGATGAGACGCTCGGCCGTGTCCGGGCGCAGGTTGCGGGCGAACAGGGCGCGGTACGGCAGCGAGAACTTGAGATGCTTCGTCACGAGGATCGCCTCGAGCGGCTCGCCCTCCTTGTTGTGGCGGCCCGTCACCACGGCGACCGGGCGCACGGACGGCAATTCGAGCTTCTGCAGACGTCGCAGGATCTCGTATTCGCGCTCGGCCATCTGGCGCGTGATCTCCTTCATCGCGTACACCTCGTCGCCGACGTGCACGAAACGCACCACGTGGCGGGAGATGCCGCGCGGCAGATTGGCGAGCAGGTCCTCCGGCCAGGTGGCGAGCGGCTTGTGCCACGGCAGGGTGAACATCTTCGGGTTCGAGCTCGCCGCCGTGATGTTCAGGGCCCGGGGCTCCGCGTTGCCGGGGGTCTCGGCCTCGGCGACGACGCTCGTCGCCTTCGCCGCGCGCGGATCCAGTTTCGACAGATTCATCGATGCTTGCATCGTTCCGTATGCTTCCTTGCTGGCTGTGTCTTGATGTTGTTACGTCTGTTTGCTGTGACGCGTCCGTCGCCGTCGCGCGTGCTCCCCTCCGCACCCGCGCGACGGCACGACGGACATGCCCGCGCCTACTTGGCCGCCTCGCCGGCCTTGCGGCGCGCGTTCGCGACCGCATACAGGCTGATGCCCGCCGCCACGGACGCGTTGAGCGATTCGACCTGGCTGGAGATCGGGATGCCGGCGACCGCGTCGCACGCCTCGCGCACGAGACGGCTCACGCCCTTGCCTTCCGAACCGAGCACGACGACCAGCGGGTCCGTCTCGAATCCGGTCTCGCCGACGAGGCTGCTGCCGCCGCCGTCGAGCGCGACCGCGTAGTAGCCGCGTTCCTTCAGGCTTTCGATCGCCTTCGTCAGGTTGACGACGCGGCACACCGGCAGGTGCGCGGCCGCGCCGGCCGACACCTTCCACGCGGCGGCGTTCACCGACGCGGAACGACGCTCCGGCAGGATCACGCCGTTCGCGCCGAACGCGGCGGCGGAACGGATGACCGCGCCGAGGTTCTGCGGGTCGGTCACGCCGTCGAGCGCGATGAACAGCGGACGTGCGGCGATGCGCGCGGCCTCCGAGTTCGCGGCCTCCATCGCGCGGGCCTTCTTGTCCGCGCGGTCGGCCAGCTCGGCGAGCGAGGAGTACTGGTACGGATCCACCTTGAGGATCACGCCCTGATGGTTGCCGGAGCGGGCGATGCGGTCCATCTCCAGACGGTCCGCCTCCATCATGTGCAGGCCGCGGACGCCGGCGAGCTTGACGATCTCGCGCGTGCGGTCGTCGTGCTCGATGCGCGAGGCGACGTACAGCGTGTTGCTGGGCACGCCCACGCGCAGCGCCTCGAGCACCGAATTGCGGCCGAACACCAGATCGGAGGTGTCGTTCGTCGAGAACTTGTCGGCGCGACGGCGGGCCGCGAGACGCGGATCGGCCATCTGGCGGCGCATCGCCGCGTTCTTCATCTTGTATGCCTTGTGGTATTCGCGGTTCTCGGCCTTCGGCGTCGGTCCCTTGCCGCGAAGCGCGTTCCTGTGCTTGCCACCCGACCCCTTGGTCGGTCCTTTCTTAGTAACCATAAGGGTCATTGTCCCAGCACCCCGCCCCAACGCCCGCCGCCACAGGCGAAATCACCCCGAACCCGTCACGGTTGCGGGGCCCGCCCACGGTCTTGCGCCCTTCCACCATGTCACCCGGCCGCTCGGATGTAGCGGCGCCCACGGGTTTTGCCCTCCGCCAAGAGCACACCATTCCCGACCAGCGCATTGAGCCATTTGCGTATCGTGCGCGCATCGGCGCCGGTGTCCTCCACCAGCTGAGGGACAGTCACCACGCCGGTTGCGTCGAGTCGCCGCGTCATCGCAACGTATATCGGATTATCCTGCATGGCGGCCTGCACACCGGACGCGGCATGTTTGAATGGAACGCCGGGCTTGGCCGCGGTCACCTTCGGTGCAACGGAATCCGATCGGGTCGGAACCGTCGCGGTGAACACGTCGCCATCCGTGAATTCGGGGTCTTTGCCCGTGTAAAGACGCGATGCCTTGACGAGGGCGCGCAATCCGCTGCCGAGCGTCTCGGCGAGACCGGTCTGCACGAATACGTCGGCGATGATGGGGTTCTTCGGCATCGGCGTGAATTCCCCCAGCCGCATACGCCCTTCGAAGAACGCACGTGACGCGTTGATGGTACGAATCGACTCGTTGTCCATCACGATACGAGCCATGACCGGACTGGAATACTCACGATGCATCAGGCTGTTGGCCACGAGTTCCCGGGCGATCAGATCACGCGGACTGGTCCGTTTATCGCCATCCAGCACGAACCGATCAGGCAGATGATCACGTACGAATGAGGCAAGACGCTCATACGCGTCGAACAGGTTCGTGCGGACCATCAACCGGTCGTCGTATCGGTCCACATCCTCACGGCGTACGATCGCATCGGTGACGTATGCAGGGCAAATCGAGGAAATCACCTCGTCCTTGCCGAGCAGCAATACCGCCGCAAGATTGAATCCCTCCTCACCGGTCGTATAGTCACGGTCATAGAGCTTGGCACTGCGGAACATCTCATCGTCCGACATCACCCCCCACGGATGCCCGGCACGCTGGGCGACGGCCATGTTTCGCATCCGCGCGGTGAGATCGGCACGCAGGTCGAATGGTGTGACGTAACGGAAGATACGGCGCTCGGAATAGTAGTTCTGCTTGCGGAGGTACATCTGTCCGATCTGGATGTCGCCGTCGATGCGCACATCGGCATCTGCCACACGGTCGTACACCACGCCTTTGAACCGGACGACCGATGAGCTGGGAGCGACCCATACGCGGACCACGGTCCGCCCGTCGCATTCGATGCGTTCCGTCTCCACCGTCGGGGCAGGCACGAACAACTTCCGGTTCACAGCCACGTTCGCGATGTTCCGTTCAATCTCCACGGCCCGTTCCGAGGCGACGCCGATGATGTCCCCCTCATCCGTGACACCGAGATAGATGTCGCCGCCCATCCGATTCGAGAACGAACACACCGTTTCGAATGTATCCGCATGCGGGATGTCGCCGCATCGCTTGAACTCCACGGTCGCCGATTCGCCACCTCGTATCGCATGCAGCAATTCATCCGGCGTCATAGTATGCTCCGATCTCCGTATGCTCGGTGTAATCACCATTTCGTCAATGCACTAATTGAGTGCCATTCTTTCATCAATTCAACCATTTGTACAGCAATTGATGCACAAATGCATACATTCATGCATTCATGAACAACCATGGCCCGCACCGCACAGCCAGCCGCGCAAGAAAACCCGGGAATCGGCCCTTTCGTCCGGGAATATGTGCACTGAGTCGAGCTGAGTGCAAGAAATCCCGGAGCAAGCGGCAGTTTTCCGGGATAATTTGCGCTGGGAAGTGGTCAGTGCAATCAATCCCGGAGCAAGCGGAGGATTCCCGGGATAATTTGCGCCTCGGCGCGGGAACGGTCCGGGCACCTCCGTCCGCGACGTATGCGACCGGGGCGCTTGCTGCGTCTCGACACGGGAACGGCCCGGACGAACCCGTCTCATCCCGTGAACGCGCCTCACACGTCCCCATGAACGCGCCATGAACAAAGAAAGCCCCGCTTCGTAGCGGGGCTTTCCCCAACGAGACGCGGTAGAGAGGAAGAGAAACGTCTCGTTGACATGGTTGGCCGGATCAGGCGGCGCAATTGCCGCGATCCGACCAAGTCTTATATGGGCGGTCCTTGGTCGTAGTCGGTCTTCTCTCTCCCCCAGTTTCGTGGAGGGGCCGAGAAACCTGGATCGGACCGGAGGGAACCGCGTCAGTTGATGCGGTCCTCGGTGGACGGGGCGAACAGGTGCATCTTGGCCGGATCGATCTTGATCTTGACGGTCTCGCCGACCTTCGGCAGCGCACGCGGGTTCACACGGACCGTGGTGAGCTTGTTCTGGTCGGACATGACCTGGGCCTCCTCGGCGGCGGAGCCGTCGGTGATGATGTTGCCGTAGATGAAGCCGTCGGAGCCGAGATCCTCGACGTTGACGACCTTCAGGGAGAAGGCGTTCGGATCGTCGGACGGGGCCAGCGAAGCGTCCTCCGGGCGGAAGCCGACGACGATCTTGCCGCCGTCCTCCGGAGTGAGCTTGTCGACGGCCTCGGCCGGCAGGTCGATGGTGTCCTCGCCGATCTGCGCCTTGCCGTTGACGACCGGGTGCACGTTGATGTTCATCGACGGGGATCCGATGAAGCCGGCGACGAAGACGTTGGCCGGGCGGTCGTACAGCTCGGTCGGGGCGCCGACCTGCTGCAGCTTGCCGAGCTTGATGACGGCGATGCGGTCGCCCATCGTCAGCGCCTCGGTCTGGTCGTGGGTCACGTACAGGGTGGTGACGCCCAGCTGACGCTGCAGGGCGGCGATCTGGGTACGGGTCTGGACGCGGAGCTTGGCGTCGAGGTTGGACAGCGGCTCGTCCATGAGGAACACCTTCGGCTTGCGCACGATGGCGCGGCCCATGGCGACGCGCTGACGCTGGCCGCCGGACAGGGCCTTCGGCTTGCGGTCGAGGTACTCGGTCAGGTCGAGGATCTTCGCGGCCTCTTCGACACGCTTGCGGATCTCCTCCTTCGGGGTGCCGGCGATCTTCAGGGCGAAGCCCATGTTGTCGGCGACGGTCATGTGCGGGTACAGCGCGTAGTTCTGGAACACCATGGCGATGTCGCGGTCCTTCGGCTGCATGGTGGTGACGTCCTTATCACCGATGAGGATGCGGCCCTTGTTGACCTCCTCAAGGCCGGCGAGCATGCGCAGGGTGGTGGACTTGCCGCAGCCGGACGGGCCGACGAGGACGAGGAATTCGCCATCCTTGATGTCGAGGTTCAGATCATCCACGGAGGGCTTGTCGTTGCCCGGGTAGATGCGGGTGACGTGGTCGAAAATGACTTCAGCCATGGTTGTTCAATCCTTTCAGAGGCAGGTACGTGCCTCACGATCCGTTGTAAAGGGATTATTCGGTTGGTTGCTATGCCGTGATCCGTTCGTCGCCCCGCCGCATCGCTGCGATACGATGACGATCTGCAAACCTCAGCGTTTACTTATCAGGACCGGCGGAATCGTTCCCGTCGAACCTGCCGCTCACTATACACGGTGTTCGCGCTCACGCAAGGAAAACGCTTTCGCATGGGCGTTTCCCCACGCGATGACCAACACGGCCGCTCGCACAAGGCGCCTCCCGGCGCGGCGCGGGCGCGCCCGATACAATCGGAAGGCGGAGGCCCGCACAAGGCGCCCACGCAAGACAGGGAGGTTGGTCATGCGCGACATCAGAATCGGAGTGGTCGAGGACGACGCTTCGGCCTGCCAGACGGTCCTGGACTATCTCAACCGCTACCAGAGCGAAAGCGCGGAGGCCGGGCATGACGGCGTGCGCTTCACCGTCTCCGTGTTCGACGACGGCGCGAAGATCGTCGAACGGTACGCGCCCGTCTACGACATCCTCCTGCTCGACATCGAGATAGCGGGCATGGACGGCATGGAGGCGGCGCGGCGCATCCGCGAACGCGACGACGCGGTCGTCATCGTGTTCATCACCGCGGCGCCGCAGTACGCGATCAACGGGTATCAGGTCGGAGCGTTGTCGTATCTGCTCAAACCGGTGCCGTGGTTCGCGTTCAAGCAGGAACTGAAACGGTCGATCGACATGGTGCGGCGCCGCGCCGACGCGACGATCCTCATCGACGCGGGCGGCGCGCAGCAGCGGCTGGAACTCGCCGACGTGCTGTACGTCGAGTCGATCCGGCACACGATCATCATCCACACGCTCGGCGGCAAACTGTCGGTGACGGGCACGCTCAAATCGTATGAGGAGCGGCTGGCGGAGCATGATTTCTTCCGGTCGAACTCCTGCTATCTGGTGAACCTGCGCCACGTGACCGGCATGGCGGATCAGGACTGCGTGATGTCGAACGGCGAGATGCTGCGCGTGAGCCGTCCGCGCAAGAAGGCGTTCATGACGGCGCTCGCCGCGTACATGGGCGGCACGGGCGGCGCGTGATGGGCGGGCTTGGCGCGTTCGACGGCGCGACGATCACAAACGCGATGCCGGACATCCCACGCCTGTTCACCGCAATCTGCGAGTGGGCGGCGTGCGTCACCTATCTCGCCGTGATCCACCGCCGCGTGGCCTTGCGGCGCACGGCGGCGGTCGCGGCGGTCGGATTGGCGGCGATGATCGGCGTGCAGTATCTGGCCGGCGCGATGCCGTTGTGGTTCTGGACGCTCGGCATGCTGCTCGCGTTCGGCTGCATGTGGCTGATCGTGTGGCGCGGCAGCGGCGGCGGCAAACGCGAGGGACTGTACGTGACGGCGCGCGCGTTCGTGCTCGCCGAGCTGGTCGCGTCGCTGCACTGGCAGATTTCGACGTTCCTCGCGTACGGCGTGGGGCTTGCGCCGCGACAGCCGTTCGCGACGTTGATCCTGATCGGCGTGTACGCGGTCTGCTTCGCCGCGGCGTGGGCGGTGGAACGGCGCAATTTCAGCCAGTCCGCGCCGATGACGGTCAGTGCGCAGCTGGCCGTGGGCACGGTGGCGATCACCGTGGTGACGTTCGCGATGAGCAATCTGAGTTTCGTGTCGACGAACACGCCGTTCTCCGGCAAGATCGGCCAGGAGGTGTTCTACATCCGCACGCTCGTCGACTTCTGCGGGTTCGCGATCCTGTACGCGCAGCAGGAGCAGGCGCGGCGGATGGAGGCGAGCGCGGAGCTCGCCTCCATCAACGCGCAGTTGGAGAGCCAGCATCAGGAGTATCTCGCGTCGAAGGAGAATCTGGAGTCGATCGGGCGGCTCGCGCACGATCTCAAGCATCAGATCGCCGCGTTGCGCGCCGAGGTCGATCCGGAGCATGCGGCGGCGGGGTTCGAGCAGTTGGAGCGTTCGGTCGCCGAGTACAGTGCGCAGCAGCATTCCGGCAATCCGGTGCTCGACGTGATTCTGACGACGAAGACGCGCGTGTGCGAGGAGCGCGGGATCACGTTCACGGCGGTCGCGGACGGCGCGCTGCTGGGCGCCGCGGGCATGAGTTCGATGGACATCGCGACGTTGTTCGGCAACGCGTTGGACAACGCGATCGAGGCGACGTCGCGATTGGACGATCCGGAACGACGGTTGATCCGGCTCGCCCTCTACCGGCAGGGCGCGTTCACGGTGATCCGCGTGGAGAACTACTACGACGCCGTGCTGAAGAAGGATGCGGCCGGCAATCTGCGCACCACGAAACGCAATGCGACCGGCCACGGGTTCGGCGTGAAGTCGATCCGGCACATCGCCGCCCAGTACGGCGGCGAAGTGTCGATCAACGCCGAAGACCACTGGTTCACCCTCACCGTCCTGATTCCGGGACGGTGAGTCCGGCGCTACTTGGTCTTGGGCATGATCCAGAACTTGAGAATCGGGTAGCTGACGACGACGGCGAGCAGCGTGTTCACGACGGAGGCGATCGTGCCGGCCAGCCCCGCGTTCATGCCCCAACCCTGGCACAGCGCGGTCACGTAGCCGGGCAGCACGAGGTTCACGACGACGATCACGACGGCGAGGATCGCGTACTTCCATGCTGCGTCGTGGAAGCTGGAATCGGACTTGAACACCCACTTCATCTGCACGAAAAAGTTCACGACCTGCGCGAGCACCTCGGCGGTGAGGAAGGTGAGGAAGCCGCCCACGCCGTTGCCGGATTCCGGGTAGTTGAAGATCAGGAAGTGGAACGGCGCGGTGAGCCCGAGCGCGGCGACGAACACGGCGGTGCCGATCCACGTGACCACGAATCGCGCGATCGTGGAGATGTTCGACAGCACGTTGAACAGGATGAACTCCCAGATCGTCGGATGCGCGGCGATCCAACGGCGGATCGGGCCGCGGGGCGCGGATGCGGCGTCGGTCGGCTCGGCGGCCTGCGCGGTCAGGGTGATGTCCGGTTCGGTCTGGGACATGGTCGTGGATGCTCCTTCGGCGTGGGAAACGGTTGGGGTGCTTGGTGTTCGGGACTGTCGACCGTCACGCATGGTCGATCTCCCCGGCGATGCGCCTGTTGGCGGATCGGTTGCGGAAGTACGCCCCGATGAGCGAGCAGGCCCCACGGAACGTGTGCCCGTTGCCGATCTCGACGATCGCGTCGACCATGGCCGAATCGACCATGCCCTGCGTCATCTTGCTCATCGCGCGCGGCGGCATGTTGAGGATGAACAGCGTGTTGAGGTCGGGCGCGCCGGTCTTCTCACGCACGCTCGCCTCGCGCTTCTTGAGCGTGTTCGCGACGGTCCTCGCGATGAATCCGCGCGAACCGCTCCAGCTCGAGATCGGGTCGTTGATGCCGAACGTCGTCGGCTTGCCGCCACGTCCGGATTGCGCGATCACGTCGTAGCCGAACAGCGCGGCCGTCTCGGCGTCGGTCACGTGCGTGACGTCGCCGATCAGATAGTGGCCGAGCGCGGGGTCGGGGCCGGTCGCGTCCACGTCGCCGGCGACGGCGAACGACTCGCTCAACGGCAACGTCTCGGCGTCGAAGCCGACCGACAGCGTCCACACGCCCGACTCGACGCGCCACGCGCCGGCGCCGTCGCGCGCGGCGGCGTCGAAGTGGCGGAACGTGTACCGGTCGAAGTCGATGCGCACGTCGCGCGTCTCGTGCGCGGCGAGCGTCACCTTCGCGAATCCCTTGAGCTCGCGCGCGGGACGCAGCACGCCGGCGGCGGCGTGCGTGCCGTCCGCGCCGGCGCGCGTGTCCGCCGCGCCGCGCGACGGGCCGCTCACATACAGTTGGACGACGGTCGCGCCGGCCACGTCGGAATCGTTGGAGACGGTCACGGTGACACCGGTCTCGTCGGCGACGAGTCCCGTCATCGTGAACGCGGCGTAGCTCAGTCCGTAGCCGAACGGGAAGCGGACGGGCACGCCCGCGGTCCCGTAGTAGCGGTAGCCGACGAACGGTCCCTCACGGTAGACCGCGTCGCGGCCGGTCGCCGGGTACCAGCCGGCGGACGGGCAGTCGTCGTAGCGCATCGGCCACGTCTCGGCGAGATGGCCCGACGGATTGACCTTGCCGGTGAGCGCGCGCACGGTGGCGGACGCGCCGGCCTGTCCGGACAGTCCGACGTACAGGATCGCGGCGACGTCGTCGTGCCACGGCAGTTCGACCGGGGAGCCGGCGACGAGCACGACGACGACCGGCTTGCCGGTCGTGGCGAGCGCGGCGACCAGATCGTTCTGCGCCTGCGGGATGGCCATCGTCTCGCGGTCGAGGCCTTCCGATTCGCTGCGCTCGTCGAGTCCGACGACGGCGAGCGCGACGTCCACGTCGTCGCGCGAGACGAGGTCGACGGCCTCGCGGACGAGCTCCGGCTTCACGGCGCCCTGACGGTCGTAGCCGGGCGCGTAGCCGGCGACGGTGGGGACGGCGGTGTCGTCGGACGCGCCGGCGAGCTTGCCGAGTTCGTCGAGGATGTTCTCCTCGCGCGTGGCGTTCACTTTGGACGAGCCGGATCCCTGGAACCGCGGGGTCTTCGCCATGTCGCCGACGACGGCGACGCGCGTGCCCGGCTTGAGCGGAAGGATGGGGGCGGCAGGCGTACCGACGGCGTCGTTCTTCAGCAGGACCATCGAACCTTCGGCGACGCGGCGCGCGACCTCGTGGTGCGCCTTGATGACGGATTCGTCGAGCAGGTCGTCGCGGCCGACGCCGTCGAGGCGCGTGCGGCCCGCGACCTTCGCGACCTCGCGGGCGCGGGCGTCGAGGTCCGCCTCGTCGAGCGTGCCGGCCTTGACCGCGCCTTCGAGTTCGCGCACGGACGTGAATCCGGGGCTCGGCATTTCGAGCGAGCCGCCCGCCTTGACGGCGGCGACGGCCGAGTTGGAGCCGCCCCAATCGGAGACGACCATGCCGTCGAAGCCCCATTCGTCGCGCAGGATGTCCTGCAGCAGATGCTTGTTCTCGTGCGCGTAGACGCCGTTGATCTCGTTGTACGAGGTCATGATCGTCATCGGCGCGGCCTCGCGCACGGCGATCTCGAAGCCGGTCAGGTAGATCTCGCGCATCGTGCGCTCGTCGATGACCGAGTTGGAGGCCTGGCGGCGCAGCTCCTGGCTGTTGACCGCGAAATGCTTCGGGCATGCGGCCACGCCGTTCGACTGGATGCCGCGGATGAGGCCGGCGGCCATGCGGCCGGCGACGACCGGATCCTCCGAGTAGTACTCGAAGTTGCGGCCGCACAGCGGATTGCGCTTGATGTTGAGGCCGGGGCCGAGCAGCACGTTCACGTCGAGGTCGTGCGCCTCGCGGCCGAGCGCCTCGCCCATCTGCTCGGCGAGCGCCGGATCCCACGAGCCGGCGACGGTGCCGGCGGTCGGGAAGCAGGTGGCTGGCTTGGAGGCGCCGAGTCCCAGATGGTCGCCTTCGCCGAGCTGGCGCCGCACGCCGTGGGGGCCGTCGCTCATCACGAAGCTGGGCACGCCGGCGCGGTCGTTGCCGCGCGAATCCCATTCGGATCCGCCGGACAGCATCGCCGCCTTCTCGGCCACCGAAAGCTCTTCGAGTTCCATGTCACTCTCCCTTGCAGTGATTCATCGCCGTTGATTCGATTCAATCAGGATTCGCTGGCGCGCGGGGCGGCGCGCACACAACCTGTCGTTTCCCCCGCACGAATGGCATGCGGCAGGCAGCGAAACGATTTAGGCATCAGCCATCCCATCCGTTTCGTACCGCCCCTCCCCCGCGAAAAACGATCGAGACACACGCCATCCCATCCGTTTCGCACTAGCGAAACGATCGAGACACTCGCCGCCCCATCCGGTTCGCGATGGCCTCTCAGCGAAACGGATACGACGTATGATGCCCCGCTCGTTTCGCCGACTCGTGGCCCCGCGAAATGATTCGGCCACGTCGCTTCTCAAATGACTCCCGGAAAAAGGCGCGGGCGACATAATCAACGCCACGTTGGTGGAGGCCCACGACCTATGCTTCTCCAGAATTCCTGAGCAATATCATGGGGTAACTTCTCAACAGTCCATTCTGCACGAGTCAGTACACGTTTGATGATGAACATCCCATAAGAGCAGCAAACCTACTAACAAATACGGATACCTTTGAAACGAATGCAATGCCGCATTCCAAATAGAAGGAGTACCTTGATGAAACATCTAGCTAAAACCATTGGCGCTGGAGCCATGACAATAGTCATGGCCGTTTTCGGATTAGCCATATCAGTCGACAGCGCATATGCGATGCCCTCTGATTCAAGAGACACAATCCACCTGCTGGAAGAAGGTTACATCACTAATTCGGAAGTGCTCGATGCAGTCATCGCAACGGTATCGACCAAACTTACCAATACCTCAACCGACGAGGGTTGGGAAGGATATATCGGCGGATCTCTCGAACTCCAGCCGACATGGCAAAACCCGCAGTATACCAAGCAAACAAGATCTCCGGGAATGGTAAGTATTTGCGGTAGCGGCAATTACAAGGTCGTCACCTCGCATCTTCCCGGTTCCCTTGGCAATAGCTACACATATCAATGCTGGGGAGGTACCGGCACCTATACCTCATCCACGGCCATGGGATACTCCTCATCCACTGGAGTTTCTCTCGTCTGACCCGGAGGATATGCAGGACAAATCAGGACTCAGTATTACCGTGGCGGAGATGGATGGACTTGGAGCCCTGTTCGCGGCCCATACCCGAACAACTACGAGAAAGGCTCCTATTGCCATGCTTTCACCTCTCTACGGAAATACAATGCAATCCGATTGAGCTGATTGAGCCACCGACGCATTCCGTCTCCGTCCCTGACTATCAGGGCAGCCGGATGCGGATATGCCAGGTCCCGTTGCGGGTTTCGTGGGACAGGGTGCCGCCGTGGCGTTCGACCTGTTCGCGCAGGAGGGCGAGGCCGAAGCCCGATCGCAGCGTCGGGCGTCCGGCGTGTGCGGCGGTGCCGGCAGGCACGCCAGCACCGTCACGCACGCCGTCACCGGCGACATGGCCCGCGACGCCGTTGCTTTGCTCGATGATGATGTCGCTGCCGTCAGGGGCGCCCTCGCATCGCACCGTCAGACGGTACGGCACCGACGCATCCGCATGACGGGCGATATTGGCGCATACTTCCTTGCCGCACGCGCGGATCAGCCGCGCCATGCCCGGAGCGATCCGGCCGCCGTCGACGTCCACCGTCATCGTCCCGCGGAATCCCAGATTCCGCAGCCGTCGCTCCTGACGTCTGAAATACCGGGCGACATCCGACGCGGCCGACACGGCCGCACCCGACGCAGTCACCACGCCTGCCGCGCCCGCCGACGTTCCATCGGCCTCGGACAGCAGGCGGATGACCTCATGGGTGTTGTCCAAAGCCGCGAGGGACAGCCGGTTGATGTCCCTCATCAACGCACGTTCGTCGCCGGAATCCCCCGAATCACCGGAATCATCCGAACCAACGCGACCACGCGCACCGTCGGCGTCACCGCTATCCTCTTCTCCCGCGCTCTGCGACAGCAGCGCGATCGCGGACAGCTCCCCGGTGACGGCGTCGTGCAGTGCGCCGGCCGCACGCAACTTGTCCGCGAGACGTCGCTCGCGGGAGAGCCTGCCGCGGTAGGCGAACGCCGTGCCGACCATGAACGCCGCCGTGTTGATGAGAAACACCGTGCCGAGGCGCTCCACCGGCGCACGCGACATCACCGCCGACGCGCCCTGCCCCATCCAGACCACCAGCAGACCGCAGAGCGCCGCCCACGTGCGCAGCCGGTACGACAAATACCCGACGCACAGCATCACGCCCAGACTCAGCACGTCCGGCTGCCCGCCGGGGACGAACGCCGCGATCAGATAGTCGACGACGCACAGCACGCAGGCGGGAACCGGCAGCCATACGAACGCCACCAACGCGACCACCTGCACGGCGGCGAGCGCGACGACCGCGGAAACCACGGAACCCACGGAAGGTGCGAAACCCGCGAACACCGTGTCCGCGTCCATCCACCAGGCGAGAGCGGTGGCGAGCATGGTCAGGCAGCCGAGCAGCGCGCGCCATCGCACACCGTGGACGGCCAGATCGTCGTCGACCGGTCTCAGCGCCGTTTCGCCTGATTCCATTTGACCAGCGCCTCCCCCAACGTCCGTGCGTTCAGTTTGATGCGTGCGTGCCGTGCGTGAGATCGCGCGGTGGGCGGCTGGACGCCGAGCCGTCGCGCAATCTCGTTGAGGTTGAGCCCCTGCGCGCTCAGGTTGAGCACTTCCATCTCCGGCCATGTCAGTGTCGCCGCCGGTTCGGCAGGCGTGCGGCGGATACGTCGGAACGCCGTCCCGGCATCGTCGAAACGCACGTCGGACGCGGCCTGCGACGGCACCGTTCCACCGGCGGCCACGATCCGTATCGCCCGTTGCAGGTCGCGCATGTCCGTTTTGCCGATGATGCCCTGCGCTCCCGCCTCGGCAGCGTCCGACGCGTACAGTTCGATCGGGTACGAGGTGATGGCGAGCATCGGCGGACGCGGCGCGGCGGACCGGATGAGACGGCACAGCAGCGGGCCGGGCATGTCCGCGAGCCCCATGTCGACCAGGAGCACGTCGGGACGGTCGTCGTCCTCCACGCATCGGATGAACGCCTCCCGACCGGTCGTCGCCTCCCACGCCGGCCGCATGCCCGGCATCCGCGGGATGATCGCGCGCAGCGCGTACAGGGTGATGGCGTCGTTGTCGACGATGCCGACCGAGACGACCGCCCCGCCGCCATCGTTTCCACGTACTTCATCGGACCATTCCATAATCCGCAGTGTATCGCCGATTCCGGCGTGATGACGGGCGCCTGCGCCGTGCGCGCGACGGTTCATCATCAAACGTTGACGGCGGGTTTCGGCACTGGCGACGGCAGCCGCCGCCAACGACAAACGTTGATGCCTTCGGGCGTATGCGACGGCGGCACGGCCGGCCGCGGATACGCTGGAATCACGGATACGGCATCCGGTTGAGACAACGAAAACGACGGACGATGAAGGAGTCCTCCCATGTTCGGCCATGACACGCATCTTCCGGCGACGGCGCGCACGTTGATGCGCTCCACGCTCGCCTTCTGCACCGCGGTCGCGCTCTGCGCAGCCGCGCCTTCCGCGGCATCGGCGATTGACCGCATTGGAACGCTTCCCGTCACGACGCTGCGCGACGCCTCCTGCCTCAGCGACGATCCGATCGCGCTGACGTCCGCTCCCGGCGGCCAGTTCCTGTTCGCGATCGACAAAGGCGGCGCTGTCTGCCGGATTCGCATCACGGACCTGTCCGCGGACGGCACCGCGCAGGTGGACGGCGGTTTCGCCACGTCCCGGCCGCACGTCGAGTTCACACCGGACGGCGCGACGATGCTCGTCAACGGCAGGAACGGCGTCGCCGCGATCGGCGTCGACGATCTCGCGACCACGCTGCATCCCTCGACCGGGAGCGACTACATGCTGTCCCCGGACGGCGAACGCATCGGCGTGATCGAACGCGACGATACCGGCGGCACCGGCACGTCACGCTCGTGGACGTTGCGCACGTTCGCGGCGGCAGGCGGCGAGAACGTCGCCGCCGTCCCGCTGCGATACGCCGACGACGCCGGTACCAACGCCGGTACCGGCGTGATCCGCGACGTCACGCCGTACACGACGAACTCGGCCGGGACGGTATGGTTCGTCGGCGTCGACGATACGGACGGTAGTGGCGATACGGGCGGAGGCTCTGACACCGACGACGATGCTGCCGCCGGACAATCGTTGCGTCTGATGGCGGTCGACGTCGCCACCGGCGTGATGGACGACATCGCGGACGACGTGTCGCCGACCGTCTACGCCACCGGGACAGCGGACCGCCACGCGCTGTACGTGGGCACCGCCGATTCGCGGGTGCTGGCGATCGACGTCGACGCCTATGAGCCCGGATCGGATTCTGATGCCGGCTCGGATTCCGTCTCGGATTCGAGTGGGACGACGGTGGTGCGCACGATGTTCGAACGGCACCTGCCAATCGACCGCATCCTGCTCGCGCCGAACGGCGCACGCCTGCTCGTCGGCATGACGAACGGCAGACTCGTCGTCGACGAAGGCACCATGCAGTGGCTGGACGCGGGCGATCTCGTCTCGGCCATCAATCCGGACGGCACGCTGCTGTACTCGATCGACCGCGGCGGCGATGGAACTGGTGACGGAAGTGGCGCGGCGAACAACGGGACTGCGGGCGACGCGATCGCACTCCGCGTGAACACGTTCGACAGGAACGACCCCACGGTCACGCGCACGCTGGCGTTCGAGAGGAACGACGGTTCCGACGATTCCGGTCGTTCCGGCTCGACGTTCGACCGCGCGGCCGGCTGGACGTTCTCGCAGGACGGCGGCGTCTGGTACGTGCTGCTCGCCCCGGCCGCCGGTTCCGCCCGGCCGGCCGCGCTGCTCGCGATGGACGTCTCCCCGTTCACCACGGAATCCGTGAGCCGGTCGACCACGGGCGACGACGGGCGACGGCCACTCGGCACGACGACGATCGCCATCGTAGTCGCCGTCGCGGCGCTGCTGATCGTGACGATCATGATCGTGCGCCGGCGAACGGACTGGTGAGACGTAGCACGCGAGAGAACGGCCTATGCACACAACTTCTCAAAGATTTTGAGAAGCGACGAAGCGGCCGCAGGCGGCGGGAGCGCATCGACTAGTAACCGATACTGCGTCTCCCGCAGCCTGCGGCCGCTTCTCTCCCTCGATCAGTCTGTGGCTGACAGCTCGACCGCCAGAGGGGGCCGAGGGCCGCTGGCTACTTCGCGGCCTTCGCGGCGCGGCGGGCGAGGTAGCGCTTGATGGCGAGGACCTCAAGGCCGATCGCGAGGACGGCGGTCACGCCCCAGACCACGTACATGGCGGTCTTCCAGATCGGGGTCTCAACCTCAGGCTCTCCGTTGGCGTACTGCCAGCCATTGGCCACGGTGTACAGGATGTTGTGGGCGGCGGTACGCATGGCCTTGACGGAGGTGGCGGACTTGTCGCTCACGTGATTGGTGGTCACGGTGGTGGCGAGCATGGAGTCGTTGCCGTTGCGGATCTCCTGATCGGCATCCTGGTAGCCGCGGCCACGGAAGTAGTCGGTCAGGACGAAGCCACGGAAGCCCCATTCATCGCGCAGCACGGTGTTGAGCAGGTTGGGCGAGGCAGCGGCGTAGGTCGGGCCCACGTAGTTGAACGCACTCATCACAGCCTGGGCACCGCCCTCCTTGACGCTCATCTCGAACGGGCGCAGGTAGGTTTCACGCATGGCCTGCTCGCTGACCCAGGTGGTCAGGGTCATCGTGCGGTTGGTCTCCTGCTCATTCAGGGCGAAGTGCTTCATGAAGGAGTACACGCCCTTCTCGCGAGCGCCGGCAATCTGCTGGGCGGACATCACACCGGAGAGCAGGGAGTCCTCGGAGAAGTACTCGAAGGTACGGCCTGCGTAGGCGTTGCGGTGCAGGTTCATAGCCGGAGCATACCAGCCGGCCACGTGCATATCGTGCGCCATATCGCCGATCATCTCGCCGAACCGCTTGGCGAGATCCTTGTTCCAGGTGCAGGCGAATGCGGTGGAGGCCGGGAAGCCGATGGAGCCGATGCCAGTGAAGTTGTTGTTCAGCGAGGCGGGGCCGTCGGCGTCGGTCACCTGGATCTTGCCCACGGAGGTCACGGCCGGAGTGCCGTAGCCGCCGTTGGCGATCAAGGAATCCATGTCGTCGAAGGTCAGCTGGTCGAGCAGCTTGTCCCACTGCGGGTCGTCGTAATCCTTGCCGTACAGGTCGGAGAGCTTCACACCGTTCTTGGCACCGGTGGTCGGCATCTCGTCGGAATCGTTGTTGTGCTCGGCCGGATCATAGTTGCCGTTGTTGGTGTACTCGGATTTGATCTTGTCGCTCATGCTGAAGTCGGTCGGCGCAGCGGTGGCTTCGGCGTAGTTGGCGAAGTGGTCGGCACGGGAGAGGTAGGTCACGTCACCCTCGGCGTTCTGGAACTGGTTGGTGGCCACGATCTTGTCGCCGTCATGGGTGTTGTCTTCGGAATTGTAGGTGATGGTCTTCGGCACGTTCACGGTGGCGGAGTCAATCACGGTGTGGGAGTCGGACTGCAACGAAATCTCGTAATCGCCCTGCTCCAGCACCCAGGCCTTGGCGTTGTGCTCGTCGTAGGAGGCCATATCATCGTCGTCGAAGGAGATCTTCACGGTTTCGGATTCGCCGGGCTTCAGCTCCTTGGTCTTCTCGAAGGCGGCCAGGTTCACGGAAGCCTTCTCGATGCCACCGTTGGTGTATGGCGGGTTGTAGTACGCCTCGACCACATCCTTGCCGGTCTTGTCGCCGGTGTTGGTCACGGTCACATCGAAGCTGACCTTGCCGTTCTTGTAGGAAACATCACCCATCTTCTGCTCGAAGGTGGTGTAGCTCAGACCATATCCGAATGGGTACTGAACCAAATCGTCATAGTTGATCAAACCCTCATCGGCAGCGGTTTCATAGAACTTGTAACCCACGTAAATACCTTCGGAGTAGTTCACAAAGGTCGGGGAAACGTGCAGCTTGCTACCGGTGCGGTCGTCGATCACCTCAACGGCCAAATCGTCCACATTGTCGTAGTCGAAGTCGCCGAAGTTGTTGGTGGACGGATTCTTGTCGAGATCCTTCAAGAAGGTGTCGGAGGTCTTGCCGGACGGGTTCACCTCGCCAGCGAGCACTTCGCCGAGGGCGGAGAAGCCGGTCTGACCGGCAGGCGGGCACCACAGCACGGACTGAATCTGCGGGTAATCCGAAAGGAAGTCGAGCTGGAAGGTGTTGGCACCGTTGTAGACGAGCGTCACCTTGTCGAAGTTCTTGGTCACCAGATCAATCATGTTGCGTTCGGTCTGGCTCAGCTCAAGGAAGCCTTCGCCGTCCTTGAAATCGTCGTAATCCTTGGAGTTGTTCTTGTAGGTGATGCCATCAGCCTTCATATTCATCGGCAGGTCGGCGCCTTCGCCGCCCACACGGGTGATGACCACGACCGCCTCGTCCGAGAAGGACTTGGCCTCAGAAATCAGGGAATCAGAGTACTGGTCGGCCGGCACTTCAGGCAGAGTCCAGTCCTGCGCCCACATACCCACTTCCGGGCGATCCTTGCGGTAATCGGTGTACAGCTTGGTCAGTTTGCTGTTGGTGGTGAGACCGGCCTCCTTCATGCCATCGAGCAGAGAGACGGTCGGATACTGCTCGGACATGGAACCGGAACCGGTACCGCCGTAGACCGGGCTGGTGGAACCCCAACCGAACACGTTCACCTTCTTGCTCTTGAGCGGAAGGGTGTCGTTGTCGTTCTTCAGCATGGTGATAGCTTCAGCCTGCACATCTTTGGCCAGCTTGTTCGCTGCGGCGACCGTGTCGTCGGACAGCATGTACTTGGTGACGGTGGCGTTGTTGAGCAGCGTGGCCAGCGGGCCGGAAAGCATCATGGACACTGCCACGATGATGCCCACGAACGCCACGAGCCAGGATTCGGAATGAATAAGTTTGCGGTTGGCCACAGTCTTTACCGTCTTCTTATTGACGGCGATCGTGATGATAATGGCCAGCACCAACAGGATACCTACGGCTGTCAGATAGGGAATCACCGAATTGATGACGCCTATCACGTCGGCCATGTTGATCTGCAGCATGGGTTCTCCTCCTTGATCCTGCTACTTCCTTGCGATCTCGACTTCGATGGCGATGTTTCGGCTTCGATCGGCCGCCCGTCGATGTCGTTACCCCGATTCTGCATGACCGGCGCGGGCCGCATCGCCCGTTCGCCCCATCCTGTCGTTTCGCATGCATATTCTGCATGCCCGCCCATCCCCCGCGCGCATGGGGGATGGTGGCCGTCACACCGGAATCGTGGTCAAAGAGAACGAACCCGTGTCGTCGTGCCCGTCGTCATCGGGCGAAAGCAGTCCGCATATCTCCTTCAGGCACCAGGATGCGTATATCGGCAGATAGGTCACGGCCCCATCGCGTTCCACATTCGATCGTGACAGCACCACACCCCGTTCGATGCGGTATTCGGGGTTATTCAGTATTGCATCGATCGCCGCATGGACGCGATAGCTGCGCCCCGACTTCACTTCGAACGGGATGGCCGTGCCATCCGCGGTGTCGGCGATGAAGTCGACCTCACCGTGTTTCTTCGCCATGTAGTAGTAGAGCGGCACGCCTTGCGCGGCGAGTTCCTGTGCGATGACGTTCTCGTACAGCGCCCCGAGATTGGGCGAGGGGTCGGCAAGGTACGCGGCGCGTGCCGTCGTGATCGGGTAGCGGGCCATCAGCATGCCGATATCGGACTGGTACAACTTGAATTTTGGCGACTGGGACGTCCGTAGGAGCGGTGATTTCGGCTCGGTCACGCAGTTCGTCTTCAGTGCGACGCCTGCATCGACCAGCCAGAGGAAATCCTGCTGGTTGCGCTCGTATCTTGCGTTCGCGCCGATGGATGATACGGAGAACCTGCCATTGCCGTCGATGAGCTGTAGCGGCATCTGGTCGAAGACCGCCTGCACCTGCAAGGACCGGCTGCCCGCGTATTTGGAGATGTCCAGACGGTATTGGCGGTTCAGCTCGTTCTGCAGCGCCCGGACGGTGGAGAGATTGCCGTAGTGATCGACGAAATCCTGCACGGCCTCGGGCATTCCTCCTACCACCAGATACGAACGGAAGTTCGTCATCATCGCCTGATGGATATGGGGGTCAATCGCCTCACCCGACATGCAGTGCTCGCGGATCATGTCCAAGGTCGACGGCTGCACGCCGATGGCCCAGCAGAACTCCTCGAAATCCATCGGACGCATCGTCTTCTCGATGACCGATCCGACCGGGTACGAACGCACGCCCTTGAGTTCGGTGCCGAGCATCGAGCCGGACAAGATGTAATCGAACTGGCCATCCTCCACGAGGAACTTGACCATGGTCATCACATCGGGCTGTTCCTGCACCTCATCCAGAAAGATGATGGTCTCGCCCGGAATAAGCGTCGCATGGGAGAACAGCGATATACGACTGATGAAATCCTGCGCATTATCGGCATGGGCCAGCGCCCTGGCCGCGGCCTTGTTCTCATACAGGTTGATTTCCGCGGTCACGGAGTATTCACGATGCGAGAATTCGCGTACCGCGGTGCTCTTGCCGATTTGCCGTGCGCCGGTGAGGAAGAGTGCCTTGCCGGTACGCGCCTGCCTCCATGCGTGCAGTTCACCGGTGATCTTGCGTCGCAGCATACGCATCCTCCTTATCGACGGCAAAGTAAGAATGCTGACGGATTCCTTGGCAATATTAGCGTCAAGCATCACCAGCGCACAAAATTCCAAAGTTCAAACCACTGATTCTGCACAAAACACAGCAGTTCAAAACGTCATTCCTGCACAACAAATACCGAGACTCATACAAGGGAGATGACCGTATGCCGGGGAGCCGGACCGTCTGCGGCGTACTCCTGTTGGCACGGAAACGACGCAGGGAGTGCCGCCGGCGTCGCCGCCGCGCCAAGCTTGGCGCAAATCCGACGCTTACGGCGCTCCCGGCGTCACCTGCATGCCAAGGACTGGCCGGAAACGACGCAACGGCCCTTCTGAGCGTCGTCTACGAACCATGCTTGGCACGGAAACGACGCTGGGCAGGCCGTTAGTATCGCCGATACGCCAAGCTTGGCACGGAAACGACGCCGAGGAACCCGAGCATCCCATGAGATCCCGGACCGGGCAGCCAGCCCTTCGGAGTCGGCGCCCCACATCCGGCAGCCGGTGTGCAATGCGCCTGGCCGGCCGGTACACCCCCAGCACTCCGACATACCCCCCCTCCCGACACCCCAGCACTCCGGCCCGGCACATCCCATCCCCCGACGCACCCGACCCCGACCACCCGGCACGGCCGACCGGCACATATATACCGGCATACCAGCCCCGCGGTTAGGATGGGCGGTATGAGTGATCTGACGGCGTTGAATCTGGAACCGGGCGAAGTGGTGGGCGGCTATACGCTCATCTCCCGTCTCGGCTCCGGCGCGATGGGTTCGGTGTGGCGCGTGCATGACGATGGCGGTCAGGTATACGCGATGAAGATCCTGCGCGATTCGCTCGCCGAGGACGGTTCGGCCGACAGCATGTCCGGCGACGGCACGACGGGCGGCCCGGGCACCCCCGGTTCCCCCGCCTCCCGCCGCCCCGCGCAGGACCCGAACCTCAAGGAGAACGTGACGCCGCGCGAGCGTCTGCGCCGCGAGGCCCTCGCGTTGAAGAAGGTGAATCATCCGGGCGTGTGCGGCATCGTCGATATGGAGCTCGACGACGCCCTCGCGTTCATCGTCACCGAACTCATCGAAGGCCGCAATCTCAAGGACGACGTCGCCGCGAACGGCAAGTACGTGGGCGATGATCTGGAACGGCTCGCGCGCAAGCTGATGGAGGCCGTGCGCGCGGTACATGCCGCCGGCATCGTGCACCGCGACATCAAACCGACGAACGTGATGGTCTCCGCGTCCGGCCCGGCGCTCGTCGATTTCGGCATCGCGATGGGCGAGGGCGAAAGCCACGTGACGCGCACGGGCCTCGTGATGGGCACGCCCGGATTCATCGCGCCGGAGATCATCGACGGCGCCGATTCGAGCGAGGCGACGGACTGGTGGTCGGTCGCCTCCGTGCTCGCGTTCGCCGCGACCGGCGAACCGGTGTTCGGCACGAAACCGCTGATGGCCGTGCTGGAGCGCGAGGCGAGCGGCAACGCGAACCTCGCCGGTCTGCCCGCGCACACGCTCGCCGCGTTCCGCAGCGCGCTCAACCCCGATCCGCGCCGACGCTGCACGCCCGACCAGCTGCTCCACGCGATCGCGTTGGATGCGCTCAATCCGATGAACTGGGACGATGCGGGATTCGGCGACGGTACCGTAGCCGGCAACGGCGCGACCGAGGTGATGCACCCTTTTGACGGCGGCCCCGATGCGGCGACCACGGTATTCGGTCCCGATGATGCGCCGTCATCGACGAACACGGTCGCAGCGTCGTCATCCGCGCCGCGCACGGCGACCGGCCGCGCGGCATGGCGCGACGACGGCGACGACACGATCGCCGCGACGCGCGCGTTGACGCCGGACCAGTGCACGGTCACGCTGCCCAGCGACCTGCTCGGTCCGGAGGAGGCGGCGATTCCGCCGTTGATCCCCGCGACCGCCGTGAACCCGAACCGCACGCCGCGCACGGCGACCGGCCGTGCGGCGGCGGCGCGCGAGGCGACGGCCGGTGACGGCCAGTCGCCGCTGCAGCGCGTGGCGGACGCGTCGAACCGCACGGGCGCCTCGCTGCCTCCCGCCTACGTGCCGACCTCCTCGCGCGACATCCCGGTCGTGACGCCGAAACCGAAGGGCGACGTGCCGGAATTCCTGCGTCAGCAGCCGGAGGCGACCGCGGTGATGCCGCAGAACATGCAGCCGCCGACGCAACCGCAACAACCGATGCGGCCGGCGCAACCGCCGCAACCGCCGACGCAGGGCTACACGCAACCGCCGTTGGAACCGATGCCGCCGCAGTACGAGCCGCCGCGGCCGCAGGTCGTGCCGCCGTACGACCAGGCCTACCCGGACCAGCAATTCACCGGCCAGTACCGGAACCAGCCGTATGGCGGCCCGTCGCAGGGGTCGGGCGCGCCGCAGCATCAGAACACGGCCGACGCGCGGCGCGGACGGTATCTCGAGCAGGGCGTGGCCGTCCTGTGCCTGATGGCCGTCGTGCCGGCGATCGCCGCCGTGTTCCATCCGCTGATCGGCCTCGCCACGGCCGCGGCGCTCATGTGGCTGCTGTTCACCATCGGGTACAGCGCGGAGGCGCAAATCGAACGAGAAAGCCGTCGCGGCGGCATGCGCAAGGGCTCGGATTCCGCGTTGCGCGTCGTCCAATTGCCGTGGCATCTGCTGAAGGGCCTGTTCGCCGCGCTCGGCAGGTCCGTGCAGTTCGCGCTCATCGACCTCGCCGGCATGGTCGCCGCGGCCGCCGCACTGCAATTGCCGTGGGCGATGGTCCCGCTGCCGGACGGCGTGTGGCCGTACGAGCTGCCATGGCTGACCGACGGCCCGCTCTCCCCCACCGGTCTCGCGTTGGCCGGCATGGCAGCGATCGCATGGATCCTCACCACGCTCTGGCCCGCCGGCGGCATGCTGCGCCTCGGCGCCGGCGCGATGCGGCGGTGACGGCGACGGGCGAAGACCGGACTGCCGCCCCACCGTCGCGCAGTTGCACAGCCGCGCCGTTCACATGGAGTTCAATCAGCGACGGGCGTATATGTCGATTCGTGGGCTAGACTGACCATCAGACCGTCGAACCGTCGGTTCGGGAAGGGCTCTCGCGCCCGCGCCGGATCCGGCTCGCGTATCCGTCACATGTGGTTGGGAAAGGATCGTCTCGCATGGCCACGAAAGCGAACAACACGAAACAGCGCAAGACCCGCGCCGCCCGTCGCGCCGCCGAGGAGGCCGCGGCGAAGGCGCGCGCCGAACAGGCGGCGAAGGAGCGCAGGCAGCAGACCATCATCGGCGCGATCGTGATCGCCGTGGTCGCCGTGCTCGTCGCCGTCGCCGGCATCGCGATCTGGCGTTCGCACGTCGCCTCGCAGAACTCGGGCGCGAACCTGACCGTCGACCAGGCGTACGCGAAACTGCAGGAGGTCTCCGACAAGCCGTCCGTCGCCGACGAGAAGGGCGGCGTCGTCGTCTCGCAGAAGGGCGTGGGCGAGAAGGTCGCCGACGTGCCGACCGTCGAGGTGTACATGGACTTCATGTGCTCCGGCTGCGGCAACTTCGAACGCGCGTCCGGCGAGACGCTCACCAAGCTCGTCGAGGCCGGCCAGATCAACCTCGAACTGCATCCGATGTCGTTCGGCGACACGTGGAGCCCGGACAAGTATTCAACGCGCGCCGCGAACCTGCTGCTCACCATCGCCGAGCAGGACAAGGATCCGAGCCACATCCTCGGCTTCATCCAGAACATGTACGCCGACGATTTCCAGCCGGCCGAGAACTCCGGCGTGAAGACCTCCGACGACCAGATGCGCCAGCAGGCGATCAAGGCGGGCGTCTCCAAGAAGGTCGCGAACGCCGCGAGCGTCGACAAGTACACGGCGTGGCTGGACGCGATCGACACGTACAACCCGAAGCGTTCCGAACTGTTCAACGTGTCCGGCAGCTACAAGGGCCAGATGACCACGCCGACCGTGCGCATCAACGGCCAGTACTGGGACATGAACGCGCTGTCCACCGCGGGCATGACCTCCAACGAGGGTCTCGTCACCTCGCTGGGACTCACCGACGACCAGGTCGGCGTCGAAGGCCAGCTCCCCTCGATCGGCGCCAGCGGCAAGCCGATCTCCGTCACCACCGGCAAGTAACGCGATTCAATCCCATGGTGCGGTGAAATCCCCATGGTGCGGTGGCTCTGAACGGCCATATTCCGCCGATATGGAGATTGTGTGTTGCCGCACCATGGGAGAGTGGGCCTTCCGCACGGAGAGCGGGAGGCATTCTGTTAATCCCGAACAACTGCTATGCTGGGTTCTCGCGCGTGCGACACGCTGTCGTGCGCCACGCCTCTTTAGCTCAGATGGCCAGAGCGGCCGCCTTGTAAGCGGCAGGTCGTCGGTTCGATCCCGACAAGAGGCTCGTCGTGCGTGGAAATGGCGTATACTAATGGTGCGCCGGGGGCGCGCAGCAATACTTAACACGGGTAAGTCGTCTAGGAGCCTTCCCCCGATTATGGCGTCCTAGGCATAAGGGCAGGAGAGTCCCCCAACCATCTCCTGGCCCGGTATTGGGGGCGGGAACTTCCCCTTCTCTCCCGCCCCCTTTTTCTTTTTCTTTGCAGATGGTGCGCTACGATGGGCACCGAGTGCGCCCGGATCGGTCACGGGCGGGAAACGAGGTAATGGACATGGCACGGCGATGGACCCCGCAACGATTCGTGATGTTGCGCCGCATCCGTGTTGCCGTGTGCGTCGTGACGGTGCTTGCGGCGTGTGCGGCGACGTTCGCGTTCTCCGCGCGCAAGTCGGTGGCGTTGACGGTGAACGGCAAGACGACGACGGTCCAGACGTATGCGATGAGCGTCGACCGCCTGCTTGAGGAGCAGGGCGTCAACGTCAGGACGCATGATCTCGTCCAGTCCTCGTCCGGCAGCACGCTCGCCAACCACGCGGTCGTCACCGTGCGCAGCGCCTATCAGACCACGGTGAACGTGGATGGCGAGGAGATCCCGTTCTGGACGGTGGCGGACAGCGCCGACCAGCTCATCGGATTCTTCAAGGCGAACGAGAAGCAGGCCTCGAAGGTCACCGTCGACATCGACAACATCTACAACCAGCTGACCGGCGGCCTCGTCATCAACAAGAAGGGACCGGTCACGGTCATCGCGGACGGCAAGTCGTCCGAAGCGCCGAACGGCAAGCTGCCGGCGGCGTCCATCCTCGATTCCAAGGGCATCAACGTGGGCAAGGAGGATCGCGTCAGCGTCGAGGAGGACGGTTCCGAGACGATCCTGCGCGTGAAGCGCGTGACCCACGGCCAGGAGACGCGCACCAAGTCGGTGCCGTACTCCACGCAGACGATCATCGACTCCTCGCTGGAATCCGGTCAGACCGAGATCCGCCAGCAGGGGCAGAACGGCGAGATCCAGCAGGTCTTCAACGTGACCTACGTGGACGGCGTCGCGGAGAGCGAGACGCTCGCCAGCGAGACGACGACGAAGGCCGCGGTCGACCAGATCATCGCGGTCGGACCGGAGAAGGTCGAGGAGCCGAAGAAGGACACCGGCAGCGGCAAGGCCGATTCCGGCACGAACCAGTCCACGAAGCCGAGCACGTCCGACAAGGACAAGAACGATTCGTCGAACAGCAACTCGAACTCCGGCAACTCCAACAACAGCGGCAATTCCGGCAACAGCTCCAACAACTCCGGAAGCAACTCGGGCAACTCGAACTCCAACAATTCCGGCAACAGCTCCAACAACGGCTCGTCGAACAGCAACTCCGGCAACTCCAACAGCGGCAACAGCGGAAGCAATTCCGGTTCCAACTCCGGTTCCAGCTCCGGTTCGGGCCGTCTGTGGCACCCGAGCGTCTCCCAGGCGCAGACCTACGCGGCCGCGGCCGCCGCCCAGCGCGGCTGGACCGGCGCCGAATGGGACGCGATCGTCTGGCTGTGGAACAAGGAGTCCGGCTGGCGTTGGAACGCCGCCAACCCGTATTCCTCCGCCTACGGCATCCCGCAGGCGCTGCCCGGCTCGAAGATGGGCACCGGCTGGCAGGACGACGGCGCCGTGCAGATCGACTGGGGTCTGAGCTACATCGCCCAGCGCTACGGCACGCCCACCAACTGCAAGCGCATCTGGGAGCAGCAGGGCTGGTACTGATCGCGCCGTACGCGGTACCGTACCCAGCTCCCCATCCCACGCTCCACATGGAATCGAATCACGCGAAAGGCGATATGAACGACGTGACGACTGAACCCACCGCAACCGCCGAGGAGTCGGCGTCCGGCCATCTGCTCGGCGCCGCCGACATCCGCCGCATCGCCGCCGAGGCGGGCGTGAGCCCCACCAAGAAGTTCGGGCAGAACTTCGTCATCGATCCGGGCACCGTGCGCCGCATCGTGCGTGAGGCGCACGTCGGCCCGGAAAGCCACGTGCTCGAGGTCGGGCCCGGTCTCGGCTCGCTCACGCTGGCGATCCTCGAATCCGGCGCGCGCATGACCGCCGTCGAGATCGATCCGCCGCTGGCCGAGCGTCTGCCGGACACGATCGCCGCATTCATGCCGGAGGCGGTCGACCGGTTCGCCGTCGTCAACCGCGACGCGCTCACCGTCGACCCGGCGAACCTGCCGGACTTCGCCGGCGACGAACCGTTCACGCTCGTCGCGAACCTGCCGTACAACGTGGCGACGCCGATCATCCTCACGCTGCTGGAACGCTTCGCGAACCTCGAATCGTTCCTCGTGATGGTGCAGAAGGAGGTCGCCGACCGTCTCGCCGCGACGCCCGGCAGCAAGATCTACGGCACGCCGAGCGTGAAACTCGCCTGGTACGGCGAGGCCTCACGCGTCGGCACGATCGGCCGCAACGTGTTCTGGCCGGCGCCGAACGTCGACTCCGCGCTGGTCGCGTTCACGCGCACGCGGCACGACGGCGACGCCGATGCCGCCGCGCACGCCGAGTCCCTGCGCAAGGAGACGTTCCGCCTCATCGACGCGGCCTTCGGCCAGCGTCGCAAGACCCTGCACGCCGCGTTGAAGAAGACCGTCCCCGCCGGCACGTTCGAAGCGGCCGGCATCGATCCGACGCGTCGCGGCGAGACGCTCACCATCGGCGAGTTCACCGCGCTGGCCGAGGCGTCGCTGCGACTCGGCGACGCCGACGCGGAGGAACGCTCATGAGCACGCCAGTCACGGTGAGCGTCGACTGTCCGGCGAAGACGAATCTCACGCTCGAGGTCGGCCCCTCCCACGCCGAGTGGGGCGGTCGCCACGAACTCGACACGATCTACTGCGCGGTCAGTCTGACCGACACGGTCACCGCCACGGCGAAACCCGCCGGCGCCGGATTCTCGCTCGACCTGGCCGGCGAACATCTCGGCGACCTCGCGTCATCGTCGTCGGACATGCGCCGCAACCACGCCGTGCTCGCCCTGTTCGCGATGGCGGAAGCGGCCGGCCGCGAACCGGACGTCGCGTTGACGATCGAGAAGCGCATCCCGGTCGGCGCCGGTCTCGCCGGCGGATCGGCGGACGCGGCGGCGACGATCCTCGCGCTGAACGCGCTGTGGGAGCTCGACTGGCCGCTCGACCGGCTGCGCGAGGTCGCGGCGACGCTCGGCGCGGACATGCCGTTCTGCGTGGCCGGCGGCTACGCGCACGGCACCGGCTACGGCGAGATCATCGAGACGATTCCCGACGATTCGGACGCGGCGCGCGCGCTGCGCGAACAAGGCTATGCGGGATCGCTGCTCGTCGGCGCCTATCAGGCGCAGCTGAGCACGCCCGAAGTGTACGGCGAATTCGACGTGGTCGGCGCCGGCGACGGCGACCGGAACCACCTGCAGAAGGCGGCGGTCAGCCTGCATCCGCGCTCCGGCACGGCGATCCGCGAGGCGCTGGCGGCGGGCGCGACCCACGCGTTCGTCTCCGGATCGGGACCGTCGGTCGTGGCGTTCACGCCCACGCCGGCCATCCGCCGCGACGTGATCGCCGCATGGGAACGGTCGAAGGCCGTGGACCGCATCATCGCGGCCGAGGCGCCCGCAGCGCCCTCGGTCAGCGTCACGGTTGCACGCTAAGGTAAATCAAGCACTGCGTAAGTCAGGCACTGCGAAGGAAAGGGAATCGAATGGCCGAAGAGTATGACGAGCGTGAGGCACGCAAGGCGTATGTGCGACGCCGTCAGAAGATCGTGTTCTCCATCACCGGCGCGATTCTCGTGGTCGTGCTCATCGTCGCGTCGCTGTTCTACACGGGCGTGATCCAGGTCGACCAGCAGGCGAAGCAGGTCACGAAGCCGAACTACGGCGTGGCCGTGCCGTGCGCCGCGAAGAACGAGGACGGCACCGCGATGAAGTGGGCGGACAACAATTCGGTGATCCTGCGCGTGCGCAACGGCACCGGATTCACCGGCCTGGGCGCTGCCGTCGGCGAAGCGCTCAAGGACCGCCAGTTCGACGTGCGCACCATCGACACGTACACGAGCGCCAAGGTGGCCCGCACGACCATCTACTTCGGCGTGAACGCGATCAACCCGGCGTACACGGTCAAGGAGTATATCCCGGACGCGGTGCTCGTCATGGACGACCGTCAGGACCGTCTCGTCGACGTGGTGATCGGCGCCACGTTCAACGATCTGAACTCCGAGAAGGAAGTCAAGAAGCACGGCGACAAGATCAAGGACTTCGAAGGCTGCCAGACCGTCGACGCCCTGCAGAAGGCCGGCCTGAGAAAAGCCGACAAGCACACCGACATCAACTGATCGTCGTTACGTAACCGCGAGAAATACAGCGAATGGTATGACCCATTCCCCGTTCAGCAGCCCCCTCATGATGAGGGGGCTGTCACATATGGCAGCCGGCCGGTTGCCTTGCGGATGCCGCTCGGACTCGCTTACGGACGGTTCTGCGGGCGAGCGTCGCAACTCAATCACAATCGGATTCTTCGATTGCAAAGCAATTTATTCAGTTAAAATGTAATAATAAGTTTTAAATAGTAATTCAAGAGTTAGGACGACGGGACGATGGATACGGCCGAATACATACATGACGCGTTCGGTCTTGCCTGCACCATAGAGCCTTGGGAGACAACCGCATCGCTCCCCATGTTCCTTACGGCCGACCGACGATTCGATGTCCTCGACATCGGAGACACACGCATGCTGCTCGTCGACAATGGCGCACGCCCGTTCCGCATCACCGACCTCATTGACGACACGACCAGAATCAGCCGACGCGCCGACCTTCCGGTAGTACTGGCTTTTCCACGGCTCAGCACCTACCAGCGTAAAGCACTCATCAGCAATCATCTGCCATTCATCGTGCCCGGAGCGCAACTCTACATCCCGGCACTGGGCATGCTGTTCTCCAATAGTCTGACACCGAAATCATCGCATCTGACGGATAAGGAGCAGCGACCGTTCCCGCCATCCACCCAGCTCGTATGGTTGCACTTGCTCTACCATGTCCATGACCACCCCGGAAAAGGGTGGTCGCAATCCGACGTCGCCGCGACGCTTCACATCGACGAAGCACTGGTCAGCAACGCCGCCGCGACCTTGGAACTGCAAGGGCTCATCCATCGCACCAAACATGGCCGCCGCAAGATTATCGAGCTCACGAAGACATCCGGCGGCAACGTGCGGCTGGCACTGCTCGAACGGTCTTGGCATCGGCTCACCAATCCGGTGTTCGACCGGCGTACCGCCGTATGTCGGAAGCATGACACAGGCATCGACATTCCCGAGGGACTCGTCTACGCCGGTGAATTCGCCACGGCGCAACGCACCGACCTCGCCACACCGAGACGTCGGACGTTCGCCGGCGAACGACGATGGGTCACCAGTCACGACGACGATTTCCGTTACTTCGATGCGGAAGTGGAAACCATACCGAATGACGCGTTTACCATCGAACGATGGAAATACGATCCGCGCATCCTGACTCAGGATCCAGGGCGGAGGCTCGCCGATCCGATTTCCGTGGCATTGTCACTCGGCGACATCGCCGACGAACGACTGGAAGATGCCGTACGGACCGCCATACGCGACGCGTTGACACCTAGTGGAAGATAGGGGGAAGAACATGACCCAAGGATTGCAACGCATAGCAACCGCATTCGCCGGATACGAGGATTCCTACGTCATCATCGGCGGCACCGCGTGCAGCATCATCATGGATGACAACGGATTGGAATTCCGTGCGACCAAGGACGTCGACATGGTGCTGATCGCGGAAGGAGATGATGCCGCGTTCGCGCGTACGCTGTGGGATTTCATCCGCGATGGAGGATACTCCTTCATCGCGGCGAACTCGACGAAACCGCATTTCTATCGCTTCGACCATCCACAGGCTCCCGGATTCCCGACGATGATCGAGCTGTTCTCGCGACACCCGGATTTCACCATCGACGAAGCATCGGCCGTAACCCCGATTCACATCTCCGATGACGTTTCCAGCCTGTCCGCCATCATGTTGGACGACAGCTATTACCGGCTGCTGCAGGACGGCCGTGAAATCTTGAACGGGGTCAGTGTGCTGAACGAACGATACCTGATTCCGTTCAAGGCAAAAGCGTGGCTGGATTTGGACGCGAGACACGAAGCCGGCGAACACGTGGATGCCAAGAATCTGAAGAAGCATCAATATGATGTGTTCCGTCTCACACAGCTTCTGGCACCATCGGACCGCATCGAACTCGAGGACGAACCCCGAACCGACATGGCGGAGTTCCTGCGGCACATGAAAACGAGACAACTGCCGTTGAAGCAAATCGGAGTGCTCGGCAAGCAGTCCGAACTGATCGATCTACTCGAAAGCGTATACCAGCTGCGATAACGGATATCCCATCATCCGCCTAACGGCTCGGTCCAGCTGTTTCAGACCGGCCTACGGCCGGACCCAAACCTGCCTTCGTTCGGCTTCCGCCTCACTCAGGGCTCACCTACGGACAGTCCACCGGACTGTCCGCCTAACGGCTCGGTCCAGCTGTTTCAGACCGGCCTACGGCCGGACCCAAACCTGCCTTCGTTCGGCTTCCGCCTCACTCAGGGCTCACCTACGGACAGTCCACCGGACTGTCCGCCTAACGGCTCGCCCAGCGCTTCAGCTCTTCAACGGCGGTTTCGTGGTCTACGGGGCCGTTATCGAGGCGGTATTCGAGCATGTGGCGGTAGGCCTGGCCGACCATCGGGCCGGGTTCCAGGCCGAGAATCGACATGATCTCGTTGCCGTCCAGATCCGGGCGGATCGCGTCGAAGTCCTCCTTCTCCTTGAGCTCCTTGACGCGCGCCTCCATCTCGTCCATCGCCTCGGCGAAGATGCGCGCCTTGCGGCGATTCTGCGTGGTCGCGTCGGCGCGGGTCAGCCGGTTGAGACGCTCGTACAGGTGGCCGGCGTCCTTCACGTAGCGGCGCACCGCGGAGTCCGTCCACGGCTCGTCCACGTAGCCGTGGAAGCGCAGGTGAAGATTCACGAGCTCGCTCACGTCGTCGACGATGTGATGGTCGAAGCGCAACGCCTTGAGGCGTTTGCGCGTCAGCTTCGCGCCGACCGCGTCGTGATGGTGGAAGCTCACCTTGCCGCCCGGCTCGAACCGGCGCGTCTTCGGCTTGCCGACATCGTGCATGATCGCGGCGAGACGCAGCGTCAGGTCGGGGCGCGGCACCGGGCCGTCGTCGCCGGTCTCCAGCGCGACGGCGCGGTCGAGCACGATCATCGTGTGCTCGAACACGTCCTTGTGGCGGTGATGCTCGTCGATCTGCAGTTCGAGCGCGGGGATCTCCGGCAGCACGATGTCCGCCAATCCGGATTCGACGAGCGCTTCGATGCCGGCGCGCGGGCGGTCGGAGAGCAGCAGCTTGGTGAGCTCGTCGCGCACGCGTTCGGCGGACACGATCGAGATGCGCTCGGTCATCGCGCTGATCGCCTCGGCGGTCTCCGGTTCGATGGAGAAGCCGAGCTGGGCGACGAATCGCACGGCGCGCATCATGCGCAGCGGATCGTCGTCGAACGACTGGCGCGGGTCGACCGGCGTGCGCAGGACGCCCTTCGCGAGGTCGTTGGCACCGCCGAACGGGTCGACGAATTCGAGGTCGGGCACGCGCAGCGCCATCGCGTTGACGGTGAAGTCGCGGCGCGACAGGTCGCCTTCCAACGTATCGCCGTACTGGACCTCCGGCTTGCGCGAATCCGGATCGTACGTGTCGGAACGGTAGGTGGTGACCTCCACCTTCACCTCGGTGCCGTCGTCGCGGCGGCGCATCGCGCCCAGCGTGCCGAACTTGCGGCCCATGTCCCAGAAGCCGTCGTGGCCGAAACGGCGCAGGATCGGCTCGAACTGCTCGGGGCGCGCCGACGTGCAGAAGTCGAGGTCGTGGCTGCGGCGGTGCAGCAGCAGATCGCGCACGGGACCGCCCACCAACGCCAGCTCGTAGCCTTCGGCGGCGAACATGCGACCCAATTCAATGGCTTCCGGCCAAACTTCGAAATCCACGCCAATCCTTTCGGACACTTCTCGGATGCTTCTCGGATGCTTCCGGATACGTTGCTCCCTGCCGTGCGCCGGTCCCGGCGCATCGGTCAGTATCTGTCGCTACCAGCATACCGTTACTCGACATGCACAGGGACTTGAGTAAGGTGGAAGGCATGATTACGCCCGCGGACCTTGCGCGCATGCTGAGGCATGCCGACGATGCCGCGGTCAACCATGCCCAAAACGGCCGCGACGAGGACGTGCTCATGTACACGTCCCAGTCCCGTCCGAAGCCCGTCCCCGCGCCATCCCCGCAGACTCCCGCGCCGCGACAGCCCGCGCCGCCGACCGTCGACGACATCATCGATGCCGCCGGCACCATCGACACGGCGCAGACGGTCGCGTCGATGGTCGCGCGGGAGGCGGCGAAGGCGACGCCGATGTCGACGCCGACGCCCGCCACCGTGTTCGCGCGCGTGCGCGTCACCGGTTCCGACACGACGCCCAGCGGCCAGCGCATCACCACGCGCGTCGAGACGTCGGTCACGGCGTCCGTCACGGTCGAGCCGGCGGGCGGCGTCACGGTGACTCCGCTGGATGTCGCCGCCGCGCCCGGCGTCCCCGCGCCGGCCCCGCGCATCCCGACGCCGGCGATGATGCCGCGCAAACGCTCCTCGGACGGGCCGACGACGTTCGCCTCGCTGGACGCGCAGGAGCTGCCGGTCGTGCGCGAGTATTCGGCCGGCGGACTCGTGTTCGACGAGCGCGGACGCGTGGCGATCATCGCGCGCCATTCGCGCAGCGGGCATCTCGAATGGTGTCTGCCGAAGGGGCATATCGAGAAAGGCGAGACGCCGCAGCAGACGGCCGTGCGCGAAGTGCACGAGGAGACCGGCATCCTCGGCGAGGTGGTCGAGTCGATCGCGACGATCGACTACTGGTTCACCGGCACGACGCAGCGCGTACACAAGCTCGTCCACCATTTCGCGTTGAAGCAGATCGGCGGCGACCTCACCGTGGAAGGCGACCCCGACCATGAGGCGGAGGACGCGATCTGGGTGGATTTCAAGGATCTGGACGACGTGCTCAGCTACCCTAATGAGCGCAAGATCGCATGGCTTTACTCCCGGAAACTGAACAGGCAGGCAAACGAGTGATTCAATACGCCCCCCTACGACGCATCCAGGCTTGGTGGCGCATCGCGGCGGGTATGCTGCTCGCCGCGGCGTTCGTGGCAGGTGCCGTGGCGCTTCCGGCGTCCGCATCCGCCGCCGACGGCGACGCCGCGAACGCCGGCACCGCGCGATCCGCGAGCGGCGCCGCGAACGCCGACGGTACGACGGACACCTCCGCGCAGACGCTCGCGCTGACCGAGATGACCGCGGTCGTCACCGACACGTCCGGCTTCCACCTCAAGGCGACCGTCACGAACACCGGCGACGCCGCATGGGCGGCCGGCGAGGTCACGCTCGACACGAATCCGATGTTCACGTTCACCTCCCGCACCGACATGCAGGAGTGGGCGCAGTCCGAAAGCCCAATCCCCGCGCCGGCGAGCCTCGGCTCCGCCTCCGTGCCCGCATTGCAGCCGAAGCAGAGCGCCACGGTCACGATCGACCAGGGCGCGGACGCGCAGGCGCTCACGCAGATGCTCAACTGGGGTCCGAAGCCGCTGCTCGTCACGTACACCCACGACGGCGCGAACGTCGCCGTACACACGTTCCTGACGCGTTCGTCCGCCGGACTCGACAACGCGAACACGCCGGCGATGACCATCACGATGGCGATGCCGCTGACCAGCGGCCACTGGACCGCCGACGCGGACACGCTCACGAAGCTCGTCACCGACGACACCGATGATTCCGCCGGATCTTCCAACGGATCGAACAACGGATCCACCGGCACCGGCAGCACCGGCAAGGCCACGGCGATCGGCGCGGCCGTGCTGGAAGGCGACCACACGCGCTTCGACCATTCGCTCGAACAGACGATCTCGAAGCACTCCTCGCTGCAGACCATCGCCGACCCGACGTATCTGGACGCGCTGGCGATGCCGCCGCAGACGACGGCGATCATGCAGCCCGCAGGCTTCGACATCACCGCCTACACGGCGCAGGAGAACGCCGCGGAACGCTACGCGAACGCCGGCATCGGCGACGACGCGTGGAACGCGAGCGCCGCCCTCGCCGACTACCGTGCGGCGCTCGGCGACCAGAAGGCCACGTCGCGGACGATCGCCTGGCAGGGCCAGGGCCAGTGGACGCTCGACGCGCTCACCGCCGCCCGCCGCCAGGGCTACACGACCGTCGTCTCCACGCATGACTTCGAATCCTCCGAAACGGACACCGTGCACACGGGCACCGTGGTCGTGCCGACAGACGCGGGCGACGTGACCGTGCTTGTCGAACAGCGCGAACTGAGCAACCTCGCCAAAGGCAAGGCCACGAACGCGAAGGCCACGGCCGAGTCGACGATGGCGGGCCGTCTCGCCCGCTTCGTCGCGCAGAGCGCGTTCTACCAGATGGAGCAGCCGTACAACGAACGCGACCTGCTCGTCTGCTTCTCCGCCGACTCGGACGCCGCCACCGTGGACGCGTTCATGGACGCGGTCGAATCGGCGTCCTGGCTGAAGACCGGCGACCTCGACGCGCTCGCGCACGCCGACCCGTATGCGAGCGGCGACGACGCGCGCAACGCCGTCCCCGCCGACTCCGGCATGTCCGCGGCGGACTCGTCGAACGTGACGAACGTGCTCGCCTCCCTGTCCGCGGGCCGCGGCGACATCACGCGATTCCGCGACAGCATCCTCGGCGACGGCGACGACAACGACAACGGCAACGGCAGCAACAACGGCGACGACGGCAAGGCGGCGTCCGCGTGGATCGGGCGGCTGCTCGACGCGCACGCGGAACTCGCGCTGCACGCCCTCGCCATCGACGGCGGCTCGGCGGAGGTCGACACGACCACGTCGATGACGGCCGTCGGCGGCGCGCAACAACTCGCCAACGACCTGCTCGGCGGCGTGAGCCTCACCCCGTCAGAAACGGTGACGATGGTCTCGGAGACCGCGACGATGCCGGTGACCGTCAGCAACAGCACCCCCTACCCGGTCACGATCCGCGTCTTCTCGATCACCGATTCGCCGGAGATCGTCACGTCGCGCCGCAACACGGTGACGATCCCGGCGCGCGGCGAGGCGCAGGTGACGTTCACGCTGCGCGCCGCCACCTCCGGTTCGGCGACCGCGCACGTCTCGCTGCAGGACCGCGGCGGCGTCACGTTCGGCGGCTCGCAGGACACGGCGATCAACTGCGTGCTCAAGATCAGCGACAAGACCGGCTTCATCATCATCGGCCTCGCCGTGGCGCTCGGCGCCCTCGGCCTGTGGCGACAGTTCAACCGCAAGAAGGACCCCGACGAATGAGTTCCAACGTCGGCCGCAACTCCCTGATCATGGCATCAGGGACGATGGCCTCACGCATCACCGGCCAGATCCGCACGATCCTGCTCGCCGCGTGCCTCGGCACGACCGGCATCGCCGCGAACGCCTATCAGACGGGATCGATGATCCCGCAGGTGCTGTTCACCGTGATCTCCGGCGGCATCTTCAACGCGGTGCTCGTGCCGCAGATCGTGCGCACGCTCAAGGAGCATGACGCGCAGGAGCGGCTCAACAAGCTCATCACGCTGGCGATCGCGCTGCTCGCCGGCATGACGCTGCTGATGATGCTCGCCACGCCGCTGCTCACGATGCTGTACCTCGACAACAGCTGGGGCCCGGCGGAGCGTGCGCTCGTCAACGCGTTCACCCTATGGTGCATGCCGCAGATCTTCTTCTACGGCCTGTACACGGTGCTCGGCCAGATCCTCGCCGCGAAGGACAACTTCGTCACCTACGCGTGGAGCTCGGTCGGCGCGAACGTGATCAGCTGCGCCGGCTTCACGATGTTCCTCATCCTGTTCGGCAGGGCCGCCCGCGCGCCGCTCGAATTCTGGACCACCGAGAAGGTGATGCTCACCGCCGGCACGTGGACGCTGGGCGTCGCGTTCCAGGCGATCGTCCTGTTCGTCCCGCTGATGCGCCTCGGCCTGCACTACCGTCCGCAGTGGGGCGTGAGCGGCATCGGCCTCAAGGCGATGGGCCCGGTGGCCGCGTGGAGCGTCGGCGTGATGGGCGTGCAGGAGCTCGCGAACATCGTCAACGCGCGCATCACCAACGGCGCCCCGTTCGCCGGCAACGACCTGTACGGCATCGCCGGCAACGGCTCCTACCAGAACGCGTTCACGCTGTACATCCTGCCGTACTCGCTGATCGCCGTGTCGGTGGGCACCGCGATCTTCCCGAAGATCTCGCGCGCGGTCGCCGAACGCAATCTCGACGAGGCGCGCGACGACCTGAGCGGCGCCCTGCGCAACGTGGGCGTGATGATGATGTACTTCACGATGGCGATCGTCGTGATGCCGGTGCCGATCACGATCGCGCTGCTGCCCAGCGTGGGCGTGCAGGAGGCGAAACTGATCGCCGGGCCGATGGTCGCGCTGGCGCTCGGCCTGCCGCTGACCAGCGCCTACCTGCTCATCCAGCGCACGTTCTTCGCGTTCGAGGACGGCCGCCACCCGTTCCTGTTCCAGCTGCAGGTGAGCATCATCCAGGTCGTGTTCGAGATCGCCGTGATGCTGCTCGCGCCGCCACGCTGGTGGACGGCGGGCGTGGGACTGTCGATGACGGTCGGCTACCTGCTGAGCTTCCCGTCGCTGGTCGCGATGCTGCGGCGTCGCTTCGACGGGCATCTGGACGGACGCCGCATCGCGGTCACGTATCTCAAGGCGCTGATCGCCGCGCTCGTCGCCGGACTGGCCGCGTGGCTGCTCACCGATCCGGTGATGCTGCTGCTCGGCGCCTCGATGCGCCTCGACCGGCTCAACTGGTTCCAGGCGTTCGGCTTCTGCGCGCTGATGACGGTGGCCACGGCGGCCGTCTACGCGTCGATGCTCATCGTGCTGCGTTGCGAGGAGTTCGCGACGATCCTCGCGTCGGTCTCCCGACGCCTTCCGTTCGACCATCCCCATGACTAGAATGGCCTCAGCGCCATCGACTCGTATGGTGGCGTCGAAGCGCTTACGCATTACGGAGTCGAAGAAACTATGAAGCCTCAGCTGGGAGACACGCTTTTCAACCGCTATACCCTGGTCACGCTGCTTCGCGACGAGCCCGGTGTGCAGGCTTGGAAGGCCAACGACCGCGTGCTCGCCCACGATTGTCAGCTGTTCGTCCTCACCGATCCGAGCACGCTGGAGGACGTGTCCTCCCTGGCCACGCAGCTCGGCCGCAAGAACGGCATCACGCCGGTGCTGCAGTTCCGCAAGTCGGGCGAGGCGGCGGTGCTCGTCACCCGCATCGAGACCGGCCTGTCCCTCACCGAATACCTGAACGGTCCGGCCAGCGGCACGATCAGCTTCGAGGCGATGCGTTCGATCATCGGCGAGACCGCGGCCGTCGCGACCGCGTTGGAGACGCCGCGACTGTCCACCGACACGATCCGCGTGTCCGTGCAGGGCGTCGAGATCGCCGACGCGCCGCTGTCCGGCCTGCTGGCCGAACCGACCAAGGCGCCGGAGTCGATCCAGGGCGAACAGCTCGCCATCCGCCAGCTGGCGTCCGTGCTCTACGCATTGCTGACGCGCCGCCCGTCCTCGCCGGACACGACGTACGACCTCGCCTCGCTCGGCGAGATCCCCGGCGAATTCCGCGTGATCCTGTCGCGCGGCCTCGAACTCGCCAAGGAGGACGGCAGCCACGGCGAGCCGATGCTCACGCTGAGCGAGCTGACCGCGCTGCTCGGCGAATACAAGCCGCTCACCGATCTGACCGACCAGGACATCGCCCTGCCGTCCGACGCCGGCGCAGGCTCGATCTCCACCGCGCAGGTGCGCGCCATCGACGGCGACACGCTGGTCGAACTGCCCGACACCGTGGTCACGACGGAGAAACTGCCCGATCTGACCATCAACCGTGCGTTGACCGAGGCCGAGGCCGCCCGCCACGCCGAACGCGTGGTCGCCGAGCAGAACAAGCAGACGTTCGCCGAGATGCAGGCCGATTTCGACAGCTATTCGCCGAGCGTGCTCGGCGCCTCGGCCGGCGACCAGCCGGGCCGTCTGTCCGCCGAGGCGGCGAGCCGTCTCACGCGCATGCCCGACCTGCCCGAGCGTCCCGCCGCCGCGGGCGACGCCGGCTATCAGGGCGATGACCTGTTCCATGAATTCTCGTTCCAGACGCAGGCGCTGCCGACGGCATCCGGCGCGAACCCCGGTGAGGAGACGACGCGCATCCCCGTGTTCGTCGACCCGAACATGGCCACCGAGGCGATCGACGTGTCGTCGGTGCGTCAGGAGATGCAGTCCGCCAAGCCGTCGCCGGCGCTGCCCGCGCCGAAGACCGGCGCCGCCGAGGCCGCCGCTGCGGGCGCTGCTGGCACTGCCGGCGCGAACGCCGCCGCGCCGCATACGCCCGATATGGACGCGACGATCGTCGGCATGAAGCCGATCGACCATGACGGCGGCGCACCGGTGGCGTTCGCGCCCGCGCCGCACGCCCGTGGCGTCGCCGCGACCGACGCGTCGATGCAGCAGCCGCCGAGCTTCACGCCGAAGGAGGCTCCGGCCGGCGCCGCCGAAGCCGCGGCGGATGTCGACAACCTGTCGAAGCAGCGTCTGTTCGGCAAGATGACCACGACCGTGGCGGTCGTCATCATCGCCAGCGTGCTCATCGTCGCCGCACTGGCGTTCGCCGTGGTGACGTTCATGCACAGCAACGCCAACCCCGCGGATTCCGGCGTCGACAAGAACAACCAGTGGCCGTCGCAGCAGAATCTGGACGATGTGCCGTTCGGCGACGAGTCGGGCGACGGCTCGTCCAACGGTTCGTCCAAGGATTCCGGCCAGTCCGCCTCCAACGGCGCCTCCGCGGCCTCCGACGGCGCGGTCGAACTCATCGACGTGACCGACGCCTACCAGCGCTGACGTCGTCGTTCCTCGCTCCCCTTGTCTCGTGCAGGGGGAGCATTTTTTCTTTACCCCAGCAGAGGGAGCTGTCGCGCTTCGTGTGACTGAGGGGGTATCCGCCGAAAGCTGACCCGTGGAAACCCGCGCCACGGAGAGAACCCCCTTGCTAGGCTGTCAGTTATGACTGTGCATAACGTGATCATCATCGGTTCGGGGCCGGCCGGCTATACGGCGGCCATCTATCTGGGACGTGCCGGCCTGCATCCGGTGCTCGTCACCGGCGCGCTCGCCCCTGGCGGGCAGCTCGTCAACACCACCGAGGTGGAGAATTTCCCCGGGTTCCCGGACGGCATCCTCGGTCCGGATCTGATGGACGCGATGCGCGCGCAGGCGGAACGGTTCGGCACCGAGTTCATCCACGAGGACGTCACGTCGATCGAAGTCGTCGACGGCGGCGTCGCGTCCGACGGCACAATCAAACGCGTCACGTTGGAGTCCGACGACGTGCTGGACGCGCGTGCGGTGATCGTCGCCACCGGTTCCTCCTACCGCAAGCTGGGCGTGCCCGGCGAGGAGGAGTATTCCGGCCGCGGCGTCTCCTACTGCGCCACCTGCGACGGATTCTTCTTCAAGGACAAGCCGATCGTCGTGGTCGGCGGCGGTGACTCCGCGTTCGAGGAGGCGCTGTATCTGACGCGCTTCGGCTCGTCGGTCACGCTGATCCACCGTCGTGACTCGTTCCGCGCCTCCGCGATCATGGTGGAGCGCGCCCGCGCGAACGACAAACTCACGCTCCTCACCGACACCGTCGTCACCGCCATCCACGGCGGGAACGCGAGCACCGGTGCTTCGGACGCCCTCAATCCGGTCGGCGGCATCACCCTGAACGCCGGCAATGCGGCAGGCATCTCACTCAAGCTGGGCAACGCGCTCGGCGGCGTGACGCTGCCCGCGGCCGCGCCGGCGGCCGGCAGCGTCACGTCCATCGACATCCGCAACACCGTGACCGGCGAGACCGGCACGTTGGATACGGCTGCCGTGTTCGTCGCGATCGGACACTCCCCCGCGACCGCGTTCACCGGCGACGTGGTGCGGAAGGATGACGACGGCTACATTCTCGTGGACGGCGCGAGCACACGCACGTCCACGCCCGGCATCTTCGCCGCCGGCGACTGCGTCGACCGCACCTACCGTCAGGCCATCAGCGCCGCCGGCATGGGCTGCCGAGCCGCCCTCGACGCCCAGGCCTACCTCACCGATTGAGGAAAACGAAGACTCGGCCCCCTCTGACGAGGGGGCCGAGAATGCTGACATGCCCGTAGGTGCATGTCCGGAGGGGGTTAGCGCCAGTCGTCTTTGTGGTCGGCTTCGGGCATGAGGAGACCGAGGATGCGGTCCATGTCTTCGGGGGACGAGAAGACGATCTCGATGCGGCCGTGCTTCGGGGTGCCCTTGATCGAGACCTTCGTGTCGAAACGGTCCTCCAGATTGCTCTTGATCGGCGAGCCGGCCCACGGATCGTTCTTGCGCGCCTTCGGCTTCTTCGGCTCGTCGCCGGCGAGGTTCGCCATCGCGACGATCTCCTCGGTGCTGCGCACGGACAGGCCTTCCGCGATGATACGGACGGCGAGCTTGTCCATCGCCTCGGGGTCGTTGAGCCCGAGCAGCGCACGCGCATGGCCGGCGGTGAGAATGCCGGCGGCGACCTTCTTCTGCACGCCGGCCGGCAGGTTGAGCAGTCGGAGCGTGTTGGCGATCTGCGGGCGCGACTTGGAGACCGACTTGGAGAGCTGCGCCTGCGTCAGACCGAACTCGTCGATCATCTGCTGGTAGGCGGCGGCCTCTTCGAGCGGGTTCAGGGCGACGCGATGCAGGTTCTCCAGCAGGGCGTCGCGCAGCATGTCGTCGTCGGCGGTCGTCTTGACGATGGCGGGGATCGTCTTCAGTCCGGCGAGCTGCGAGGCGCGCCAACGACGTTCGCCCATGATGAGCTCGTACGGGCTGTCCATGCGGCCGTCGAACTGGTTGGCGGGCTCGTGGCCTTCCTGCGCCTTGCGCGCCGCCTCGATCTGGGCGGCGGGACGCTTCCGCACGACGATCGGCTGGAGGACGCCGACCTCCTTGATGGAGGCGGACAGCTCGTTGAGATCGTCCTCGTCGAAGACGGTACGCGGCTGGTGCGTGTTCGGCCCGATGTCGGACAGCTTGAGCTCGGCCAGATAGCCGCCCTCGACCGGCTTCAGCTCCGGCTTCTCCTCCGCGTCGTCCTTCTTGGTTTCACGTGAAACAACCTGTTCGGTGGACTTCTCCAACACCGAATGACGGGAGTTGTCCGCGGGCTGGATCGGCTGCTCCACGACGGCGCTGGTGACGGTGTCCTTGAAGAACATGTCGCTCGGGTGGGCGATGTCGCTCAGCGCGGGCATCGCCGCACGCTGCTGCTTCTTCGGCTTGGAGGCGGGCTTGGGTTCGCTCTTCGGCGTTTCACGTGGAACATCGACGGGTTTCACCTCCAGCTTCCTGCGCTGGGGCATGGCGTGCTTGGACTTCTCCTCCGGGGACTCCTCCCCCGGCAGTTCGGGGAACAGTGCGCCGAGGCCCTTGCCGAGACGGGACTTCGATGACATGTCAGGCCTCCTTCATTCTGGTCGCGATGGCTTCCAATACGTTTTCGGAACGGCGGGTGATCTCCAGCGCGGCCTCGCCGTAGGAGATGGCGCCCATGCCGTGCGGGTCGTAGACGATGACGCTCTTGCTGAAGCTCGGCGCCTCGGAGATCTTCACCGTGCGCGGGATCGTCGTGTCGAGCACGATGGACGGATAGTGCTTCTTCACCTCGTTGTAGACCTCGCGGCTCAGCAGCGTGCGGCGGTCGAACATCGTGATGAGCATCGTGGACACGGTCAGGCTCGGGTTGAAGTGGTCCTGGACCAGACCGATGGTGTTGATGAGCTGGCCGAGGCCTTCGAGCGCGTAGTACTCCGCCTGAATCGGGATGAGCATCTCATGCACGGCGCACATCGCGTTGATGACGAGCAGGCCGAGGCTCGGCGGGCAGTCGATGAACACGTAGTCGTAGTGGTCCTCGGACTCCCCGAGGAACTTGTCGACGGCCTCCTTGAGCAGGGAGTTGCGGTTCGGCAGGTCGGCGACCTCGAGCTCCGCGCCGGACAGGTCGATGGAGGCGGGCACCACGTCGAGGTTCTTGAAGTCGGGGCACGGCTGCTTGACCTCGGCCAGGGTGAGTCGCCCTTCGAGCACGTCGTAGACGGACGGCTCCCCCGAAGCGTGGCTGACGCCCAATGCGGTGGAGGCGTTGCCCTGCGGATCCATGTCGATGACCAGCACGCGCATCCCGTGCTCGGCCAGCGCGGCGGCCAGGTTCACCGTCGACGTGGTCTTGCCGACGCCGCCCTTCTGGTTCGCGACTGCGATCAGACGCGTCTTGGACGGCTTCGGGAACTCCTGCTGCTGCAGTTTGGCGAAACGGTTGGATTCCAGCGCGATCTCCGCACCGACCGGCGACTCCCCCTCGGCGAAGATGCGCTTGATGGTCTGCTCGGCGGATTCCATCGGCTTGTGATTATCGGCCATGACCTCTCCTTGACAACACAACATGCCGGAATCCACCCCCGTTCGGAGATGGATTCCTGCACTGCCCACTTATCCACAAAAATGTGGATAAGTGTGGATAACTCGATTCTCTGGCTGTGGACGGACTGTTTTCGTTGGTTTCAAATCCTTAATATATCAACGTTCATCGGCACAGCCACCGTTCAGTTGATAATGTGGATAACTTTGTTCGACCTGTGGAAATGTGGAAAACCGCACCCCTATCGCTTGTCGACCAGCACGACGTGCGTCGGTTCCAGACCGGGTCCGACCTGGGCCTCAACGACCCGCGGATTCACGCCGCGGCGCTTGCCGATCTCCTTGACGGCCTTGTCGATCTCCGCCTGGGCGGAACGCCCCTTGAGCGCGACGAGGCGGCCATGCGGTTTCAGCAGCGGCAGCGTCCACCCGGCGAGCTTGGTCATCGGGGCGACGGCGCGGCAGGTCACCGCGGCGTACGGGTGCAGATCACGGTCACGGCGCATGGCGTCGATGACCTCCTCCGAACGCGCACGGAACACGCTCACGTTCCGGAGTCCCATCGCGTCGCGACATTCCTTGAGCCATGCGACGCGACGCTCCATCGGCTCGATCAGCGTGAACTCGTGATCCGGTAGGCAGGCCGCGGCCACCAGACCGGGGAATCCTCCGCCGCTGCCGACGTCGGCCACGGTCTTGAACCGCTCGCCTGCGGTCGCCTCGCGCACGAACGGCACGATCGCCGCCGAATTGAGGATATGCCGCTCCCAGATGATGTCGACGTCGCGCGGACCGATGAGTCCGCGCGGCTCCCCCTCCTCGGCGAGTTTCACGTGAAACACGCGCAACGGCTCGAAGGCGTCGCCGAGCACTTCCCGCAGCATCGGCGAACCGTCCAGCTGGTCGGCCATACCTCTCCCCTCGTCAGTCATGACAATCGACGGTTGTCGTCCGGTCACTCCTCGTCGTCGCCATCCGCGTTGGCGCGCAGGTAGATGGTGACGTAGCGGCGCGGCTCCTCGCCGTGGGAACGGGACTTCAGCCCCTCCTCGCGCACGACGTCGTGGACGACCTTGCGCTCGAACGAGTTCATCGGCTTGAGGTCGACCGGTTCGCCGGTCTCCTTCACCTCGTCGACGGCGTCGAGCGCGATGTCGTGCAGACGCTGGCGCTTGCGCTTGAGGAATCCGTCGACGTCGACGATGAGGCGGGAACGCTCGCCGGTCTTCTGCTGCACGGCGAGACGGGTGAGCTGCTGCAGCGCGTCGACCACTTCCCCGTTGCGGCCGATGAGATGCTTGATGTCGGTGTCGTCGTCCGCGACGATCTGGACCATCGGGCGGCCGTTGCGCACGCCCATCTCGATGTCGCCCTCGTAGTCGGCGATGTCGAGCAGTCCTTCGAGGTAGTCGGCCGCGATGTCAGCTTCGTCGTTGAGCTGATCCACCGTCTTGTCGTCATTCTGGGCCATGCGGTCCTCCTTCGATCATGGGTCTATGGGAACAGTCTAAACCAGCCATCCGCTCAAGCCGCGCAGGCGAGCCGGGATAGCTCGGCCCGGTGTCTCACCGTTTCACGTGAAACACCGGGCCTTACTTACTCGATCATTTCTTCTTGTTCTTGTTTTTGTTCTTGCGCTGCGGCTGCTGACGCTGGTAGCCCTGCGTCTCCTTCTGCTGCGCTTCGACCTTGGCCTTCTCCAGCGCCTCATCCTCGAGGGACAGCTGGCCGGCCTTGGCGCGGCGGGCGTTCTCCTTCTCGTGGTCGCGGACTTCCTTGGCGTCGGCCGCGGGCGATCCGGGCGTCGGGAAGACGCGCAACTGCCAGAAGGTGCGCAGGAGGTTGCAGACGTTGTTCGTCAGCCAGTAGACGAGCACGGCGAACGGCATCGTGATGCCGGAGAAGATGTACATGACCGGGAAGATCCACAGCATGGTCTTCTGCATCGTGGCGGCCTGGCCCTGCATGGTGGCCGGGTTCATGTTCTTGTTCATGTTGAGCCACTGCATGAAGAACATGCAGCCGCACATGAGCGCCACGAACACCACGATGATGGCCTTGGCCGTCAGGTCGCCGTTGCCGAACGTGCTGGTGGTGTTCACCAGGCCGAGCACCTTGGATTCGGAGAACTGCTTCGCGGTCTCCACGTCGAAGGCGCCGAGCGTCGCACGCTTGCCGCGCGCGATGTACGGGATGGCGGACAGCACGTAGAACATGCACATGAAGACGGGGCCCTGGATGAGCATCGGCAGGCACGAACCGGCCGGGTTCGCGTCGTTGTCCTGATAGAGCTTCATCATCTCGCGGCTCAGGGCCTCTTTGCTGGCCTGGTCCGTCTTGCCCTTGTACTTGTTCTGGATCTTCTGCATCTTCGGCTGCAGCGCCTGCATCTTGCGCATCGACAGCATCTGCTTGTAGAAGATCGGGAGGATGCACGCGTGCACGACGAGCACGAGCACGATGATGGACAGCACCCACGAGACGCCGACCGGGTTCATGCCGAGCATGACGAGGAAGTCATGGACGACCTTCATGATCTGCGTCATCAGCCATTCGACCGGGGTCAGGATCTTGTACAGCCAACCCCAGAAGCCGCTGTCCAACAGGAATTGATTTTGGTTCATGGTAAGGGATTCCCCCATTCGTCAGTCGGCAACGGCGTCAGTCGGGGCTCCTCATGGGCTTTCGACCATCGGAACCGGTAGAAGACGGAAAAACGTCGGGGCACGTCGTCGATGCCGCCGCGGCTCCACGGCCGGCACCGCAGCAGACGCAGCACGGCGAGCAGTCCGCCGCGCAAGGCGCCGAACCGTGCCACCGCCTGGATGGCATAGTTCGAGCAGCTCGGATAGTAGCGGCAGCACGGCACCGCCCGATGCGCGGAGAACGTGCGCTGGTACCAGCGCACCCCGCGGATCATCATGCCGGCCATGCCGTTCATCGCGTCACCGCTCCCGGTCGATGCGTTCGGCGATCTTCGCGAACGCCGACGCGACCTGGGTGTCCAACGACGCGAACGGCGCGCCCGCCGCACTCGGCTTGGCGCGCATCACGATGTCGCATCCTTCGGGCAGCCGGTCCTCATACGCCCGCGCGAGCACGCGGAAACGACGTTTGACCGTGTTGCGCGTGACGGCATTCCCGACCGATTTTGATACGGCGAGACCCATGCGCCGCGCTTCGGGTGCCACCGAGGGCCGCGTATGCGAATCGTCGCGCACCAGATAGTGCACGACGATGTCGTTGCGCGAGACCTTGTGGCGACGCTTCAGCACGGCGACGAATTCGCTGTGGCTTTTCAGCCGTTCCACGACCGTCTTGGAAAAGTCTTCAGTCGCCGACCGTCTGGAATCAGGCGGCCAGGGTCTTGCGGCCCTTGGCGCGACGACGGTTGATCAGGGCGCGGCCGGAACGGGTGCGCATGCGCTGACGGAAGCCGTGCTTCATGTGACGACGGCGGTTGTTGGGCTGGAAGGTCCTCTTCATAGTTGTGCTCCTAAGTCTTTCGGCCACGCTGACGCGCGGCTCCCACGTGAGTCAAGCTATACCAAAGTACCCTCACCCCTCCCCCAACGTCAACACGGGTGCATTTCATTCACAATTCACCGTGGCGACACGACACGCCCGACACGCCGAAAGCGCCGTATGAAGCCGATTACAGGCGGCGAGTTATCCACAAATTACAGGAATGTTATTCACAATCCAATGATTGCAACACGCAAGCCTGTGGATAACTTCCAAGCTATGAGTAACAATGGTGTGCGCACTTTATTCGTTCGAGCAGTGGAAGGAGGACCGGCATGGCCGACGAACCCCGCGATCCCGTCGCCGAGGCGAACCATATCTGGTCCGACACGCTGACGCTGCTCAAGCATAATTCCTCGCTCTCCCCCCGCGACAAGGGATGGCTGGAGGGCGTGTACCCGGAGGGCGTGTTCGGCACGACCATCGTGCTGTGCGTCGAGAACGCCGGAACCCGCCAGGCGCTGGAGAACGAGCTGCGCCAGCCGCTGCTCGAGGCGATGAACATGGTCACCGGCCAGGACATGACGCCGGCGTTCAAGATCGCGCCGCGCCAACCCGCTCCGGCGAAGCCGAAACCGGCGCCCTCCCGACGGGCCGCCGCACCGAAGCGCGCCTCGGGAATCGACGCGGACAATCCGCCGACGATCGCCGACCTCGGCAAGGAGCCGTACGGCTCGCGCGGACCGGTGCCGAACGTGCCGTCGTCGATGCCCGCCACGATGCCGACCCCGGTCGACGTGGCCACCGCCGCCGGATACCCGATGAGCCGCAACAAGGTGGCCCGCGATCCGGAGACGCATCTCAACAAGAACGCGACGTTCGACACGTTCGTCCCCGGCGATTCCAACCGTTTCGCCCGCACCGTCGCCCTCGCCGTGGCCGAGGGGTCGGGCCGCGACTTCAACCCGCTGTGTATCTACGGCGGCTCCGGTCTGGGCAAGACCCACCTGCTCAACGCGATCGGCAACTACGCGCTCGTCAAGGACCCGAGCCTCAAGGTGCGCTACGTGAATTCCGAGGAGTTCACGAACGAGTTCATCGAGGCGCTGCAGAACACGACCCAGAACCAGGGCCAGATCGCCGAATTCAACCGGCGGTACCGCGAGGTCGACGTCCTGCTCATCGACGACATCCAGTTCCTGGGCGGCAAGGAGGCCACCCTGGAGCAGTTCTTCCACACGTTCAACGCGCTGCATCAGGCGAACAAGCGCATCGTCATCGCCTCCGACGTGGCGCCGAAGAACCTCAAGGGCTTCGAGGCGCGACTCATCTCCCGCTTCGATTCGGGTCTGACCGTCGACGTGAAGCCGCCGGACCTCGAGACCCGCATCGCGATCCTGCGCATGATGGCGTCGATGAACCACAGCAACATCCCCAACGATGTGCTCGACCTCATCGCCGAACGCTTCACCGAGAACATCCGCGAGCTGGAGGGCGCGCTGACGCGCGTCACCGCCGTCGCGTCCCTGAGCAACCAGCCGGTCACACGCACGATGGCCGAGCAGACGCTGCAGGACTTCTTCACCACCGACGTGGAGGTGAAGCCCACCGACATCATCGGGCAGGTGGCGAAGTACTTCCACCTCACGTTCGAGGACATCGTCGGCAAGTCGCGCATGAAGAACATCGCGATCGCGCGGCAGGTCGCCATGTACCTCACGCGCGAGATGACCAGTCTGAGCCTCGTCGACATCGGCAAGGTGTTCGGCGGCAAGGACCACACGACGGTCATGCACGCGTGCGACCGCATCTCCAACGGCATGCAGGACCGTCAGGAGATCTACAACTACGTGATGGAGCTGACCGTCAGACTGAAGCAGGGCAACACCGACTTCAAGCAGAAGTAGGACCGGCTCTCGGCTCTCCTGACAAGGGGGAGCCGGCTCGCGGAACGCGACCGAGCGGCAGTTCCGCGGGCAACCGCATCGAAGGCCATCGACGGCCTTCGGCCGTCTCGATCGCGCGTGGCGAACGAATTCGCATCCCGTCGGAACGCATCCGAAAATCACCCCGAAAACGTTCGCCAGAATCGATTCTCCCAGCCGAAATCGGCCCGCGACACTCCGAAAACCAAGAAAAAGTGGGGTAAAGTTATCCACATACTTATTCACAAATGTGGGTAACCTCAGTGGAAAACCGGTGGATGACTGCCCGTTTCGCTGTGGATAACACGTGGATGACATCGCACCGAATGTGGAAAACTCAAGAGCGACCGAAATCCTGTGGATAACTCGCCGGTTTATCCACATTATCTCGATGAGTTATCCACATTTTTCCACGTCCACCGAAACGAACGGGCGCAAGCCCTCAGCGGGGGTTATCCACACTATCCACAAGCCTTATTACGACTACTACTTACGTGTTCTCTTATCTCACCATCATCCTGAACGTCACCTTCCGCGCGAGCGAAGCGAGCGCGCGACCCATCGCCTAGAATGATTTCCAGCTCACGAAAACGCGAAAAACGTTCGCCACAACGCATCGTGCGGGATCCGTCGAAAGGATCCGTCCGGGAGAATCACGCGTGGCGAACGAAAACGACGAAAACGAACGAAAGCAGGCACCATGAAGGTCGAAGTCAACTCCTCCGCGCTGGCGGACGCCGTCGCGTGGACCACCAGGGTCATCGACGCCCGCCCGTCGAACCCGATCCTCGCCGGCATCCGGCTCGAAGCGGTCGACGGCACGCTGCAGCTGTCGGCGTTCAACTACGAGATCTCGGCGCGCCACCACATCGAGGCCGGCGTCGACGAGGCCGGTTCGGTGCTCGTGCTCGGCAAGCTGCTCGCCGACATCACCAAGTCGCTGCCCGGCGAGAAGACCTACCTCGCCACCGACGGCTCGACGATGACGATCACCTCCGGCAAGTCGACCTTCACGTTGCAGCTCATGCCCGAGGCCGAATACCCGGATCTGCCCGGAATTCCGGGCAAACTCGGCCAGGTCGACGCCCCGACCTTCGTGCAGGCGGTCACCCAGGCGTGCGTCGCGGTCTCCCGCGAGGAGAACCGCCCGGTCCTCACCGGCGTGCGCATGCAGTTCGACGGCGACAAGGTGATTATGACCTCGACCGACCGTTTCCGCCTGTCGCGCGCCAGCTTCACCTGGACGCCGAACGACATGGACGTGAACACGACGACGCTGGTGCGCGGTTCGCTGCTGCGCGACATCGCCCGTTCGCTCGACGAGCACCAGAACGTCGTCGTCGATTTCGACGTGGACTCCCCCTCGCTGCTCGGTTTCGAGAACGCCGGCCGCACCTCCACCTCGCAGCTCATCGACGGCGAGTTCCCGGCGGTCGACCGCCTGTTCGCCGACGACTACCCGATCCAGGCGGTGGTCGACCGCTCGAAGCTGATCGACGCGATCAAGCGAGTCGCGCTGGTCGCCGAGCGCAACGCCCCGATCCGCATGGTGTTCTCCGGCCAGGAGGTCACGCTGTCCGCCGGCGCGATCGACGAGGCGCAGGCCACCGAGGTGCTCGACATCGACATGGACGGCGACGACATCACCGTCGCGTTCAACCCGGCCTACCTGATCGAGGGCCTGAGCGCGATCACCGAACCGTTCATCCGCATGAAGATGACGACCGCGGTCAAGCCGGTCGAGTTCAACGGCCAGCAGGAGGCCGACTCCGACGAGTCGATGGACTACCGCTACCTGCTCGTCCCGATGCGCTTCAACAGCTGAACCGGCCGACCCGGAACGAGTCGGACCGGCGGCGCATGCAATACCGTTAGCGATATCGCAGATTCAGCCACCGCAACGAATATCATCACCGATACCACGGCCGGAGCTCCGCGCTCCGGCCTTCCCAATCCGAAAAGCCCCCGCGAACCGCACAGAACCGAACATCCCGGCGCGTGCCCCACTTCGCCCCACTCCCCCGCCCCACTCGGCCACCCGCCGATCCCCGCGCAATCACCCATCATCGAAAGGCCGCAATCCCATGTACGTCTCCCGCCTCGCGCTCGACCACTACCGCTCCTGGGGGCAGCTGGTGGTCGACTTCGCGCCCGGCGTCAACGTGCTCCACGGCGCGAACGGCCTCGGCAAGACGAACATCGTCGAGGCGGTCGAGGTGCTGTCCACCGGAACCAGCCACCGCACGTCGTCGTCGCTGCCGCTCGTCGAGCGCGGCGCGACGAAGGCCACGATCCGCGTGAACGTGACGGACGGCGACGGTCGCGCGGCGGGCGACGGCGACGCCGCGGCGCCCGCGCGCACCGTCACCTACGAGGCGACGATCGCGGCGCGCGGCGCGAACCGCGCACGCGTCGACGCCGGTCCCTCCCGCTACCTGCGCGACATCGTCGGCGAGGTGCCGTCCGTCGCGTTCACGCCGGACGACCAGCGTCTCGTCGCCGGCGACCCGGCCACGCGCCGCAACTTCCTCGACCAGGCGGGCGCGCTGCTCGTCCCGCGGTACGCGGAACGCCAGCAGCGCTTCACGCGCATCGCCCGGCAGCGCGCGACGCTCCTCAAGCAGCTCCAGAGCCGCGAGGGCGCGTTCGACGCGGCCCTGAGCGGACTGGAGATCTGGACCGGCCAGTTCATCGACGCGGGACTCGAACTGACGCGCGTGCGTGCGCGCATCGTCGACCGTCTCGCCGGCCCGTTCGCCGCGATCTACGCGCGGCTCGCGTCCGGGCGCGGCGAGGCGGGCCTCGCCTACGCGCCGTCGTTCGCCGAGGCCACGGCCGTTCCGGCCGGCCACGACGGCGACGCCGCGTTCGACCCGCGTCCCGCCATCGCCGCCCACTTCCAGCGCCTGTACGCAGGCGAGGTGGCGCGCGGCGTCAACCTCATCGGGCCGCAGCGCGACGACCTCGCCGTCACGCTCGACGGCGTCCCGGCGCGCGAGTTCGCGTCGAACGGCGAGATGTGGACGATGGCGCTGGCGCTCAAGATGGCGTTGTTCGAGGCGGTCGCCGACGAGCGCGGCGTCAGGCCCGTCGTCATCCTCGATGACGTGTTCGCGCAGCTCGACGAGTCGCGGCGCGAGCAGATCCTCGATTTCGCGATGCACCAGGACCAGGTGCTCATCACCGTCGCCGCCGCCGGCGACATCCCCGCGATGCCGGAGAGCGCGGCCGGACGCACGGTGAACGTCATCGACGTGGAGGATCTGCGGCGCGCGGCGGAGGCCGGCGACGCCGCGGCCGTCGCGACGGGCGGCGCGGGTGGCGGCGCGACGCCGGAAGCGGCGGCGACGCGATGAAGCCGCCGATCGCCGTGACGCTGAAACTCGACCCGCGCGAACTGCCGGCGCAGGTGTTCGAGCGCTACGCGGCGCGCGAATCGTCGCGCAAGGCGCGCGCCGCACGCGCCGAAGCCGCGTGGGAGAGCTTCGGCAAGCCCGGGCGCGACCCGGCCCGGCTCGGCGGCGTCGCGAACCTGATCGCGCGCAACGGCGACTGGATCCCGCACCTGAAGCTCTCCGAACTCAACAACCACTGGGACCGCGTCGTCGGACCCGCCATCGCGCAGCACTCGCACGTGATCGCCCTCAAGGACGGGGTGCTCACGATCGGCACCGAATCGCAGGTGTGGGCGACGCAGCTCACCTACCTGATCCCGCAGTTGGAGAGCACGATCCGGCGCAATCTGGAGGGACTGACGGTCGAACGGATCCGCGTGGTCGGGCCCGCCGCCGGATACACGCGCAAGTGGGCGCGGCGGCGGTAAGGGCGGCTCGGCGGCGGCGTGACGGGGTGACGGCGCCGCGATGGCGCCAGGTCGGCCGATATGCCCCTAAACGCGTTTCTACGGGGCGCTATGGCGTTCGTCGGCAAAAACGAGTAGAATTACCCGCAGTATGGCCGAAACGCTCCAAGGGCCCGTAACGGGCGATTTTGGGGCATAGGCCCGCGAAACAACCCTTCGCGTGAAGAACATGCAGGGAACATGTAGGAAGGAAGCCCTGTGGCGGATTCGTTGGACAATGCCGAGAGCAAGGAAGAACAGCTCAAGGCCGCGGACGAACACATCAACACCACCGAACTGCAGGAAGGCGAGCTCGACGAGTCGATGACCCCCGAGCACTACGACGCCTCCGACCTGAAGGTGCTCGAAGGACTCGAGGCGGTGCGCATCCGCCCGGGCATGTACATCGGCTCGACCGGCCCGCGCGGCCTGCACCACCTCGTGTACGAGATCGTCGACAACTCCGTCGACGAGGCGCTCGCCGGCTACGCGAGCCACATCGAGGTGTCGATCCTGCCGGACAACGGCATCCGCGTCGTCGACGACGGCCGCGGCATCCCGGTCGACATCGTGCCCGGCGAGGGCGTCTCCGGCGTCGAGACCGTCATGACCAAGCTGCACGCCGGCGGCAAGTTCGGCGGCGGCGGCTACGCGGTCTCCGGCGGCCTGCACGGCGTCGGCATCTCCGTCGTCAACGCGCTCTCCACGCGCGTCGACGTCGAGGTGCGCCGCCAGGGCTTCCACTGGACGCAGACGTACATCAACCAGCATCCGACCGACCGCCTCGCCAAGGGCGAGCCGATGACCGAAGGCGAGTCCACCGGCACGTCCGTCACGTTCTGGGCGGATCCGGCGATCTTCGAGACCACCGTCTACGACTTCGAGACGCTGCGCTCCCGCTTCCAGCAGATGGCGTTCCTCAACAAGGGCCTCAAGATCTCCCTCACCGACCTGCGCCAGGTCGACCAGGCGGGCGACGAGGTGGCCGGCGACGGCGACAACGTGGCCGAGGAGCTGCACCAGAGCGTCACCTACCAGTACGCGAACGGCATCAAGGACTACGTCGACTACCTCGTCAAGTCCCGCAAGGCGACGCCCGTCGAGGACGAGGTCATCAACTTCGACGCCGAGGATCTGAAGCTCGGCATCTCCGCCGAGATCGCGATGCAGTGGACCACCGCCTACTCCGAGGCCGTGCACACGTTCGCCAACACGATCTCCACCACCGAGGGCGGCACGCACGAGGAGGGCTTCCGCGCGGCGCTCACCTCGCTCGTCAACCGCTACGCGCGCGAGAAGAACATCCTCAAGGACAAGGACGAGAACCTGTCCGGCGACGACGTGCGCGAAGGACTCACGGCCGTGGTGTCCGTCAAGCTCACCACCCCGCAGTTCGAAGGCCAGACGAAGACCAAGCTCGGCAACTCCGAGGCGAAGACCTTCGTGCAGCGCGTCATGACCGACAAGCTCGGCGACTGGTTCGACGCGCATCCGGGCGAGGCGAAGAACATCATCCAGAAGGCCATCGAGGCGTCCCGCGCGCGCCTCGCCGCGAAGAAGGCGCGCGAGAACACGCGCCGCAAGTCGATCTTCGAATCGGCCGGCATGCCGGACAAGCTCAAGGACTGCCAGTCCTCGAACCCGGAGGAGTGCGAGCTGTTCATCGTGGAGGGCGACTCCGCAGGCGGCTCCGCGATCCAGGGGCGCAACCCGATCACGCAGGCCATCCTGCCGCTTCGAGGCAAGATACTCAACACCGAGCGCGCCAGCCTCGACCGCATGATGAAGTCCGACACCATCGAATCGCTGATCACCGCGGTCGGCGGCGGCTACGGCGAGGACTTCGACCTGTCGAAGGTGCGCTACCACAAGGTCATCATCATGGCCGATGCCGATGTGGACGGCGCGCACATCGCCACGCTGAACCTCACCCTGTTCTTCCGCTACATGCGCCCGATGATCACCGCCGGATACGTGTACGTGGCCATGCCGCCGCTGTACCGCCTCAAGTGGACCAAGGGCCCGCACGACTTCGTGTACACCGACTCCGAGCGCGACCGCGTGCTCGCCGAAGGCAAGGCGAAGGGACGCCAGCTGCCCAAGGGCGAAGGCATCCAGCGCTACAAGGGTCTGGGCGAGATGAGCTACCAGGAGCTGTGGGAGACGACCATGGACCCGGAGCATCGCGTGTTGAAGCAGGTGCAGATCGAGGACGCCGCCGCGGCCGACGAGACGTTCTCGATGCTCATGGGCGACGAGGTCGAACCCCGCCGCCTCTTCATCCAGCGCAACGCCCGCAACGCCGCCTGGATCGACGCGTAGTGCGGACTGCATCCCCGCATACGCGGGGATGCCGATCCTCCGGCCCCCTCTGACGAGGGGCTCCCGCGAAGCGGGCGGGGAAGAGACCGCGATGCCCTCCCCGCTCCCGCCGGCGGGAGCTGGCGCGCGCAGCGCGACTGAGGGTGGTCGTGCCGGCCCGGCACACGGACCACCCCCACCCGGCCCCGCCGGGAGCCCCCGCCGGCGGGGGCGAGACGACTTGACAGACAATTGAAGGAAGACCAGTGGCAGACGAGAACAACAACGATGAGGGCCTGAACGAGGGCCAGGTCGACGGCCAGCCGACCGGCGACGGCTCGATGGAGCCGTTGAGCCCGCAGGAGGCCGACAACACCGACTACGGTCTGATGACCGGCGAACGCATCCAGCGCAAGGACCTGCAGGTCGAGATGCGCGAGTCCTACCTTGCATACGCGATGAGCGTCATCGTGGACCGCGCCCTGCCGGACGTGCGCGACGGCCTCAAGCCCGTGCACCGCCGCGTGATCTACGCGATGTACGACGGCGGTTACCGCCCCGACCGCGGCTACAACAAGTGCTCCCGCGTCGTCGGCGACGTGATGGGCAAGTACCACCCGCACGGCGACTTCGCGATCTACGACACCCTCGTGCGCATGGCCCAGTCGTGGTCGATGCGCTACATGCTCGTCGACGGCCAGGGCAACTTCGGCTCCCCGGGCGACGACCCGGCCGCCGCCATGCGTTACACCGAGTGCCGCATGGCCCCGCTCTCGATGGAGATGGTGCGCGACATCGACAAGGAGACCGTCGACTTCGTGCCCAACTACGACGGCAAGACGCAGGAGCCGACCGTGCTGCCCGCGCGCTTCCCGAACCTGCTGTGCAACGGCTCGTCCGGCATCGCCGTCGGCATGGCGACGAACATCCCGCCGCACAACATGCGCGAGGTGGCGGACGGCGTGCACTGGGCGCTCGACCATCCGGACGCGAGCCGCGAGGAGCTGCTCGACGCGCTCATCGCCCGCATCAAGGGCCCCGACTTCCCGACCGGCGCGACGATCCTCGGACACAAGGGCATCGAGCAGGCGTACCGCACCGGCCGCGGCCTCATCACGATGCGCGCCGTCGTGAACACCGAGGAGATCAAGGGCCGCATGTGCCTGGTCGTCACCGAGCTGCCGTACCAGGTGAACCCGGACCGTCTCGTCGTCTCCATCCGCGAGGCCGTGCGCGACGGCAAGATCCAGGGCATCGCCGACATGCGCGACGAGACGTCCGGCCGCACCGGCCAGCGCCTCGTGCTCGTGCTCAAGCGCGACGCCGTGCCGAAGGTCGTCCTCAACAACCTGTACAAGCACTCCCAGCTGCAGCAGACGTTCGGCGCGAACATGCTCGCGCTCGTCGACGGCGTGCCGCGCACCCTCTCCCTCGACGCGTTCGTGCGTCACTGGGTCGCCCACCAGCTCGACGTGATCGCCCGCCGCACCGCGTACCTCAAGCGCGAGGCCGAGGAGCGCGACCACATCCTGCAGGGCCTTCTGAAGGCGCTCGACGCCATCGAGGAGGTCATCCGCCTCATCCGTTCCAGCCAGGGACGTGAGGATGCCCGTCCGAAACTCATGGAGTTCCTCGACATCGACCAGGTCCAGGCCGACGCGATCCTGTCCATGCAGCTGGTGCGACTGGCCAACATGGAGGCGCAGAAGATCATCGACGAGCACAACGAGCTCCAGCGCCGCATCGCCGACTACGCGGACATCCTCGCCAAGCCGGAACGCCAGCGCAAGATCGTCGGCGACGAGCTCGACGAGATCGTCGCCAAGTACGGCGACGACCGCCGCACGCGCATCCTGCCGTTCTCCGGCGACATGACCGAGGAGGACCTGATCCCCGAGGAGAACGTGGTCGTCACCGTCACGCACTCCGGCTTCGTCAAGCGGACCAAGGCCGACGAATACCGCGCGCAGCACCGCGGCGGCAAGGGCATCAAGGGCGCCAAGCTGCGCGAGGACGACGTGGTGGACCACTTCTTCCTCACCTCGACGCACAACTGGCTGCTGTTCTTCACGAACAAGGGCCGCGTGTACCGCCTCAAGGCGTATGAGCTGCCCGAAGGCTCGCGCGACTCGAAGGGCCAGCACGTGGCGAACCTGCTGCAGTTCGGCCCGGACGAGACCATCCAGGCCGTGCTGTCCATCCCGAACTACGAGGTCGCCAAGTACCTGGTGCTCGCGACGCGTTCCGGCAAGGTGAAGAAGACCGCGCTGTCCGAATACGATTCGCCGCGTCAGGGCGGACTCATCGCCGTGCGTCTCATGGCCGACGAGAACGGCGAGGCGGCCGACGAGCTGATCGGCGCCGCGCTGTGCAACGCCGAGGACGACATCATCCTCGTCTCCAAGCTCGGCATGAGCCTCAAGTTCGCCGCCGACGACGGCCAGCTGCGTCCGATGGGCCGCCAGACCGCCGGCGTGCAGGGCATGAAGTTCCGCGACGGCGACGAGCTGCTCGCCATGGACGTGGTGCCCTCCGAGACCGACAAGGATCTGCTCGTCGTCACGAACGAGGGCTTCGCCAAGCGTTCCGCGATCTCCGAGTACCGTCTCCAGGGCCGCAACGGCCTCGGCATCAAGGCCGTCCAGCTGGCCGAGGGCCGCGGCTCGCTGGTCGGTGCGGTCGTCGTCTCCGAGGACGATCAGGTGCTCGCCATCATGAAGTCCGGCAAGGTGATCCGCTCCGCCGTGGCCGAGGTCAAGCGCACCGGCCGCAACACGCAGGGCGTCACCCTCGCCAAGCCCGACAAGGGCGACGAGATCATCTCCATCGCGCGCAACGAGGAGAAGGACGACGAGGACCAGCCGGAGACCGTCGCGGATGCGACGAGTGCCGGCGCCGAAGCCCCCGCCGTGGCTGAGACCGGCGCGGAGACTGTGAACAACGAACCGGAGCAGGCGTAATCGTCTGCGAAGATTGCTAGTCTCGGCTAGAGATTCAGCGAATCGTGAAGGAGCAACATGAGCGACAACCAAGAAGAGCTGCACGAGGAGCCCGTGCCGGAAGTGAAGCTGCCTGAGCGGCCCGAAGGCGAGGCCGCCCCGGCCGAAGCCCCCGCCGTCGCCCCGGCGGACGGGCACGCGCCGCGCGTGGCCCGTTCCGTGTCCAACAAGCCGCTGATCGACGAATCCCAGGCCCGCGAGCACGCCGAATCCAAGGCGAAGGCGTCCGGCGGCATCAAGGTCCGTCCGGCCGTGCGCCGCGGCACGCCGCGCGCCCGTCGTATGAACCTGTCTCTCACGCGTCTCAACGTGTGGAGCGTGGCGAAGGTGTCGTTCATGATGTCCATCGCCGGAGCGCTCATCCAGATCGTCGCCGCGGCCCTTGTCTGGCTGCTGCTCAACGCGGTCGGCGTGTTCGACCAGATCACGCAGATCGTCGCCTCCACCGGCCTCAACGCGGACGGCTTCAACCTGGCGCAGGTGTTCTCCCTGCCCACCGTGCTGTCCGCCGTGACGATCTTCTCCATCGTCGAGATCGTGCTGCTCACGATTCTCGCCGTGGTGGTCGCCGCGATCTACAACGTCGTCAGCTCGCTCGTCGGCGGCGTTCACGTGACGCTCGGCGACGACTGATCGCCATCGACCGCGCTTTGCAAGGCCCGCTTCGGCGGGCCTTCGTCGTATCCGGGGCCGCATGACACGGTCCGGGGCCGTTTGACGGCGAGGTCAGGCGGACTGACGTTTGACGATGGATGTGGGCAGCAGTTCCACATGATGGGGCTCGATGGCGGTGCCGTGCAGCATGCGCAGCAGCGTCTCGGCCATCGCGCGGCCGTGCAGCTGCGAATCCTGCCTGACCGTGGTGAGCTTCGGGTTGACGAGCAGGGCGAGCGGCGAATCGTCGAATCCGGTGACGGCGATGTCGTCGGGAGTCGTGTACCCGAACCGGGCGAGCTGGTTGATCACGCCGATGGCGATGCTGTCGTTGGCGCATACGATGCCGTCGATCCGGTCGAGTTGCGGCTGGAACGCCACAGCCGCCATCTCACCGCTGGTGATCTCCCAATCATCCGCGTAGTAGACGCGGCGTTCGTCGTAGTCGTCGCCCACTGCATCCTTGAACCCGTCCAGACGATTGCCGGCTGTGGGCGAGTATCCAGGTCCGCACACATAGGCGAGACGCGTTCTGCCGTTGTCGAGCAGGTACCGTGTGATCGCGCGCTGGCCGTCCCTGTTGGCGAAGTCGATGGCCGGGTATGGCAGGTCGCCACGGTCGCTGATTTCGGAGCGCACGACCGGGCGTCGGACGTTCAGGAACGCGTTGGCGAGACTGTCGTCCTCGCTCAGCGAGAACAGCAGGTAGCCGTCGGCGAAATCGCTGTTGACGAGCTGGGTGATGCGCTGCGTCGACTCGTCGGAATTGGCGATGATGGTGACCATCTGGTATCCGGCGTCGCCGAGCACCTGGTTGGCGCCGACCATCGCCTCGGAGACGCTGGCCTGCACCATCGTCTCGTTCGACTCGACCTGGATGATGAGCGCCACGGTCTGCGTGCGCTGTCGCGCGAGCGAGCGGGCGGCCTTGTTCGGGGTGTAGTGCGACTGTTCGATGGCTGCGGCGATGCGTTCGGCGGCGTCCTTGGAGACGTGCTCGTTGCCGTTGAGATAGCGCGAGACCGTGCCGTAGGAGACGCCGGCGAGGCGTGCCACGTCGCGGATGGTGGGTTTCTTCGGTGCGGTTGCCATAGTGGACATCGTAGATGGCTGCTTCGTCGTCATAGGTCTTCCGTCCTTCGTGGCCGTCGTTCGTCTCGCCGGTGAAACGACACACAGGTTGTGACCGGTCACACACCAGTGTATACTACCGAAGCGTAACCGGTCACACGCCGATGATGGAGCGACGTGCGGCAGTACCCAAGGAAGGGACGGAAACCATGAAGTTCTCACTGAAGAAGACCGTGGCGGTGGTCGGAGCCGCCGCGATGCTCGTATCCGTGGCCGCATGCGGCGGATCGTCGAGCCAAGGCGCCGCGGGCGACGCGAACGGCGACGTCACGCTCAACCTGTGGGCATGGGAGCCCACGCTCAAGCCGGTCATCAAGGCGTTCGAGAAGAAGTACCCGAACATCACGATCAAGTTCAACAACACCGGCAAGGCGGACACCACCGTCACCTCGCTCAACAACGCGATCCAGGCCGGCAGCGGCATCCCCGACGTCGTCCAGCTCGAATACATGACCGTCCCGCAGTTCGTGATCGGCGAGCAGAGCCAGCTTGCGAACATCAAGGACAAGACCTCCGGCTACGACAAGTTCTACACGCCGGGCACCTGGAACTCGGTGAGCCTCAACGACGGCGTGTACGCGCTGCCGATGGACTCCGGTCCGCAGGCCATGTTCTACAACAAGGCCACGTTCGACAAGGCCGGCATCACCGAGGCCCCGAAGACGTGGGACGAGTACTACCAGGACGCCAAGAAGATCCGCGCCCTCGGCGACGACTACTACATCACCGCCGACGCCGGCGACATCAAGGTGATGACCGCGTTCCTGTGGCAGGCCGGCGCCAAGCCGTACGAGTCCAAGGGCGAGAACGTCACCATCAACTTCACGTCCGATCCGCAGGTGAAGACCGTCGCCGACTTCTGGCAGAAGATGATCGACGAGGACCTCATCAACACGAAGGTCGCCACGTGGGCCGACGAATGGAACCGCGGCATCGGTGACGGCACCATCGCCACCATCTTCGAAGGCGCGTGGATGCCCGCCAACCTGGTCTCCAACTCCGCGGCCGCCAAGGGCAACATGCGCGTCGCCCTCCAGCCGAACTGGGACGCCTCCAAGCCGTCCAACGGCGAGAACGGCGGCTCCGCGCTGGCCGTGACCGCCGCCTCCAAGAACCAGGACGCCGCGTTCAAGTTCATCGACTTCGCGAACCACAGCAAGGAAGGCATCAAGATCCGCACCGACGGCGGCGCCTTCCCGGCCGACAAGGCCACGCTCAAGGACGCCGACTTCCTCAAGGGCTCCGATGAGGTGCGCGCCTACTTCGGCGACCAGGCCTACAACGAGGTGCTCGCCGAGGCCGCCAACCAGGTGACCGAATCCTTCCAGTTCCTCCCCTACGCCGGCCAGGCCAACAGCATCTACGGCGACTACGTCGGCAAGGCCTACACGGACAAGTCCACCACGCTGGAGAAGGGCCTCGCGGCCTTCCAGAAGGCGCTCGCCAAGTACGGCAGCGATCAGGGCTTCACCGTCAAGCAGGGCTGACGCCGGTCACGCCCGTCCGGTTCAACCGGGGCGGTGCCTCGGCGCCGCTCCCCCTCCAGACTTCTCCTGAAGCTCCTTCACATCAGGCCGGGTCCCATTCCTCCGGGGTCCGGCCTCCTTCGTTATCACGGTTCCCTCCTTGGTTGGTCGCGGAACAACGAGCCAAACCAAGGAGGGAACCGTGATGGTTGTGGAGGGAACCGTGACGGTTGTGGACCGTCCGTGATTGTCACGCGCGAGGCTCACGCGGATTCGCGGATTACCAGATCGGTGGCGAGCATCACGGTCTTCGACGGTGCAGCGCCCGCATCATCCGTGTTCCCCGCGTCATCCGCGCTCGCGTTCCTGTCACCGTTCCTGTCACCGTTCTTGTCGGCATCGCGGATCTGGTCGATGACCAGTCCCGCCATCACCCATCCGCGACGCTCCATATGCTGATCCACCGTGGTCAGCTGCGGCGTGATCGACGTGGCCGCCGAACTGTTGTCGAACCCGGACACCGCCACGTCGCCGGGCACGTCGTACCCCAACCGGTGCAGCTCCTCGATCGCGCCCACAGCGAGCGTATCGTTCGCGCAGATGATCGCGTCACGCGTCGTCAACGTGCCGTCCTCCGCCCATGCGCGGACGGCCGCGGCGGCGCTCGTCGTATTCCAGTCCGCCGCGTAGTGGACGGGCAGGGAGTCGGCGCTGTCCGGCAGCAGCTCGCCGGTGACGGCTCGGAACGCGGCGAGACGCTCGGGGGCGCCCGGCATGTTCAACGGGCCGCAGATGTAGGCGGGGCGTGTGCGGCGCAATGCCGCCGTCGCGTCGCCGGCAGTGGTGTCCGTGGTGTCCGCATCATCCGCGTCACCGCCGGTGGAGTGCGTCTCCCCCGTCAACACGTACCGGATGAGCTCGCTCATCGCGGCGGCGTTATCGACATCCACCGACACGAACGGTGGCTGTTGATGGTATCCGGTGCCGGAGATCACCGCGTGCATCGAGCGGCGTTCGAACAGCGGGAGAAGCGGGTCATCCTCCTCCATCGTGTACAGCAGGTAGCCGTCCGCGAATCCGCCGGACACCAGCCGTTCGATATTGGCGCGCGACTCGCCGTCGTTCTCGCTCATCAACGTGACCATCTGCCATCCCTCACGCGTGACGCGCGCATTCGCGCTGGCGATGATCTGCATGATGTTCGGATCGGTGATGATGTCCTCGGATCGCGCGTGGATGATCAATGCGATGAGATGCGTGCGCTGCTGCGCGAGCGACCGCGCGGCCGCGCTCGGCGTGTAGTCGACGTCCTTGATCGCCTGCTCGATGCGTTTCGCCGTGCTCGCGGCCACGCCGCTGCGCCCGTTGAGATAGCGGGAGACCGTCGCATACGAGGTTCCGGCGCGCTCGGCCACATCGTAGATAGTGGGCCTGTGATTGAAATCATTCCGTTTCGCGCTCATACTGCTCCTCGCGTCTCGGTTGTCATCGCGGCAGTCTCGGTCCGCGTGGGCGTCGGTTGTGCGTCTCGCATACGGGAAATCATGCCGCTGCCGCCCATGATAACGATGGGGTGAAACCGTTGTCATCCCGCGCGTGTGGCCGGGCGGTTCCCATCGTTCGAGGAAGCGGAACCGCTATAGTGGGGCGCGATGCTTGGCTATTTGGGTTATTTCTCCACGTCGTTCGCAATCGCGCTGCTGCTGTGGCCGCTGGTCGCGCTTGTACTCACCTTGCCGATTCTCGCCGGCCTCTACCACCGATACCATCGCCTGCGCGCGCTGTCGGTCGGCGCGTCCTATCTGAGCGTGCTGTACTTCACCGGTCTCATCGCGTTCACGCTCTACCCGATGCCCGACGATCCGGACGCCTTCTGCGTGGCGCACGTGGGCGACTACGCGCCGCAGCTCAACCCGCTGCGCTTCCTTGAGGACCTCCAGTACGGAGGCCTGTACGGGCTGCTCCAGCTCGTTATGAACGTCGTGTTCTTCGTGCCGCTCGGTTTCGTGCTCGCCCGCTGGCTGCGCTGGCGCTGGTGGGCGGTGGTCGGCGGCGGGTTCGCCATGTCGCTGTTCATCGAATCATCGCAGCTCACCGGATTCTGGGGACTCTACCCGTGCGCCTACCGCCAGTTCGACGTCAACGATCTGATGACGAACACGCTCGGCGCGATCGTCGGCCTCGGCATCGCGAAACTGTTCGGCGCATGGGTGCCGGCCGCCGCGCTTCCGGGCCGCGACGAGGTGAATACGCGGCCGGGAGCGCTGCACCGCGCCGTCACGTTCGTCATCGACATGATGCTCGTTGTGGCCGCGTACTTCCCGCTCACGATGGCCGTCGTGCTGCTGTTCCACGCGCTCGCCACGCCGCTCGCGAACGGCGATTTCGCGCTGTTCGGCGGGCGCATCACGGTGGGCATCGGCTGGATGAACGCGATCGCGCCGACCGCGGCGGCGCTCGCGTTCCTCGTGTTCGAGCTGCTCGTGCCGCTCGCGCACCGCGGAGCCACGCTCGGTGGCATGTTCACGCATATGACCATCGAGACGGTGCCGCGGCATGGCGGCCTTCGCGTGGCGTTCTATGCGGTGCGCACGGTGGTGCTCGGCGTGCTGACGGTCATGGCGATCACCGGGTTCGTGGCGGCCGGATCGGCGGATATGTCCGGGGTTTCTGGAGTCTCTGGAGTCTCTGGAGTCTCTGGAGTCTCCGGGACGGATGGTGCTTCCGGGGCGTTGGCTTCGGACGGCGCCTCGGCCGTGGCCGCCGCCGCATCCGGTTCGTTGATGGCCGGCAACGGGCTGCTGCGCACCTCCATGATCGGCTTCATCATCCTGTTCGCCTTCGCCGTACTTTTCCGTCGTATGCCGTGGGACCTCATTCCGGGCGATACGGCTGGCGGTTCGGCGGGTGATACGACTGGGTGATATGTCTGGTGGCTCGGCGGGAGATACGGCTGCGGCGCCATACCGTAACGGGTGGGATTGACGGCGCTGATTTGACATGGGTGACCCGGCTGCGGCGCCATACCGGCGTGATGATCGGAATCGTCGGTTCTGTACCACCTCTGTCGGTTTCGTACCCGTCTCCGTCGGTTTCGTACCCGTCCGTTGGCTCCGTGCCGTCTCCGTTGGTTCTGTGCCGGTTGTGTTGCTTGCGTGCCAAGGCTGGCATGCTTCCTTCGTTGAAAGGCGTCTTACCGTCGCATCCGTGCCAAGCTTGGCACGCTCCCCTCGTTGGAAGGCTCTCGCCGTTGATTCCGTGCCAAATTTGGCACGGTGGTGCCGGATGGCCCCTCTTACGCGTTGGTTCCGTGCCAAGGCTGGCATGCTTCCGCCGCCAACGCTCCGTCAGCATCATATGCGTGCCAAGCTTGGCACGGAACCAACGCGTTTGGGGGAGGTTGCCGTTGCAAGCTAGTTTGTTCTAGTTTGCAGGACGGTCTTGCGGCCGTCCGCTCCAAGTCTGACGCCGGTCGCCCGGCTGCTTGGTTCGCACTTCGCGGGGGTCTGCCTTCCATCCTGATGGACGGCGGGTCTTGCGTCCCCTCCATGCGCGTTTAGGGTCTCCGGGGCACTCCCGGCGACCATGATGTTGATGGCCGCGTTCAGGTCACGGTCCAGGGTCAGACCGCATTTCTCGCAGTGGTAGGTGCGCTCGGCGAGGGAGAGCTTGGCTTTCACGCTCCCGCAGTCCGAGCACGTTTTGCTGGACGGATACCAGCGGTCGATCACATGCAGTCTTGTACCGGTTCTCGCGGTCTTGTATTCGAGTTGGCGTCGCAGTTCGGCGAAGGACGCGTCCTCGACGGCCTTGGCGAGCCGGTGGTTTCGGACCATGCCCGTCACGTTCAGATCCTCGATGCTGATGTCCGAGTATGTTCCGGCGAGCCAGGTGGTGAGCTTGTCCAGCAGGTCGCGCCGCTGGTTCGTGATGCGCGCGTGGATGCGGGCGACCTTGTTTCGCGCCTTGAGACGTCGCTTTGACCCCTTGGTCTTGCGGCTCAACGCTCTCTGCGCGCGTTTCAGCCGGCGTTCGGCCGTTCTGAGCGTGTGCGGGTTGTCGATGACGGTGCCGTCCGAGAGCGTGGCGAGCGTTTTGACGCCCAGATCGACGCCGACCGCCCCTCCCTGCGGGGTTCGTTTCGCCGTCGGGTCGGCGCGTTCGACGGTCAATGAGGCGTACCAGCGTCCCGCGCGGCACGAGACCGTCATGCGCAGCACCCTCGCCCCGTCCACGCGTCTCATTATGTCCTCCATGCAGTGCACGCGGCCGATACGCGGTAGTCGCAATGCTTTCGGGTCGTCCTTGACGAGGCCGAAGCTGCCGGTCGTGTACGCGAACCGTGGCGTGGCGCTGTCCTTCGCCTTGAACCTCGGGAAGCCGACCCTGCGTCCCCTCCGTTCGCCCTTGCGGCTTTTCGACCAGTTCGACAGGGCGTCCGCCAACGATTCAAGCCCGCTGCCGTACGCCTCCTTCGAGTTCTCCCGCCACCACGGTCTCCCGTCCGCATCCACGGCCAGCTTGTCCTTGTTCGCGTTCCACCAGCGGCGCAGCGCATACAGGGACCATTCCGGCCCCTCCCCGGCCTCGATGGCGGTTTTGACGTGGGCGAGGCCCGCGTTGTACGCGAACCGAGCCGCTCCCGCGTGCGACGACAGCAACCGTTCCTGTATGGGCGTCGGGTCCAACGCCACCTTGACGGCCTCAAGCATCATGCGCCGCCTTCAACGCGGCCTTCGCCTTGCTCCTCGCCGCGCGCCGCCCGTACAGTCGGGCGCACAACGAGGTCAATACCTCGGTCATGTCACGCACCAAGTCGTCGTCAAGCTCCGAATCGTCCACGACGATCAGTCGTCGTCCCTGCGCGTTCAACGCGGATTCGACCAGTCCGGCGTTCATACGGGCCAGACGATCCCGATGCTCCACGATGATCGTGCCCACGGTCGGGTCGGCGAGGATGCGGTTCAATTTGCGACGTTTGTCGTTCATGCCGGAACCGGTCTCCATGACCAATTCCGGTTTCTCGACCCCCATGTTGATGGCGAACGCCTTCAACCGGTCCGCCTGACGCTGCAAGTCGGCTTTCCGATCGGAGGACGAGACACGCGCATAGCACACGACGCGCGAACCGGTCGCCGGCATATCCGTCTTCTCATACTTCGGGTCGTGGACCAGCCACACGCTCCCGGATTTCTCCACGGGAACAGGCATACGGTTCTCACGGCACCACTTCCACACCGTCTGCTCGTTCAAACCCTCACGAGCCGCCCATTCCTTCGCACGCACAGGCAAATCATACCACACACCAACAAGGCAAAACAAACCAAAGCCTCAGCAGTTCACAACCCTTATAGGAGAATGGGGAATGCCTTTATGGGGGTTGCCTTTATGGGGAATGCCTTTATGGGGGTTGCCTTTATGGGGAATGCCTTTATGGGGGATGCCGTCTTTATGGGGCTGCTTCTATGGGGAAGCTGCCTTTATGGGAAGATTGCCTTGGCGAGGGGCTGCCGCGGTCACGGTGCCGGTGTCATGCCGCGACAGCGGCGGTGGATGTGAGGGCCTAGAGCCGCAGGGCGAAGTCCATGCGGTCCCCGATCGAGAATCATGATGTCGGGCGCGGTATCAAACCGGCCCCGGTAATTGCCGTATGATCGGAGACGAAGTCAAGATCACCTACAGGATCACCTATCCACATGGCCATATTCCTGTGGATCGTTCCTGCAAATGAAATGGCGGTCAGATCATGACGTCTTATCGTTGCCCGGATCCCGAAGATATCGGGCGGCTGTACGCGGTGATGGAACGGGAGCTGGGTCCCACTGATTGGTGGCCGGCGGATACGCCGTTCGAGATCATGGTGGGCGCGGTGCTCACGCAGAACACCGCATGGGGCAACGTCGACCGCTCGTTGAAGGCGCTGAAGGCGGCGGGCATGCTGGAGCCGCACGCCATCGCTGCTGTGGAACCGGATTCTCAGGCGTTGCAGGACCTGATCCGTTCGTCCGGCTTCTACCGGAACAAGGCCCGGACGCTACGGTCGCTGAGCCGCTGGTACGTCGATCGGTGCGGCGCCGATCCGGGTGGCGTCGCCGGCGTGCCCGACGACGCGCTGCGCGCCGAGCTGCTGTCGTTGTTCGGCATCGGGGGTGAGACCGCCGACGACCTGATGCTCTACGTGTTCTCCCGACGCGCGTTCGTCGCCGACACCTATGCTCGGCGTTTGTTCGCCTTCCTTGGGTTCGCCGTGCCGGCCGGGTATCCGGCGTTCCACAAGGCGTTCTCGCCCGTGGTGCTCGCCTCCGGGCTCGACGTCGCACAGCTTCAGGAGTTCCACGGCCTCATCGACGAGTTCGGCAAGGCCTACCGTGATGACCGGGCAAAGGCCGCTTCCTTCCTTGCCGGCTGGCGTTAGAGCCGACCGCGGTTTGTCGGTTCCCTGCGCCCATATCGCCGCGGGCGATCTGTATGCGGAGTCGTGGAGCGGTGCACCCGCTGGGTGGAGTGCGCCGCCGATTCCGTAGCGAAAGACGGGCCTATGCGTGTCGTTCGCTACAGAGCGGGGCGTGCCCGCGTGCCCTCACTCCCCGCCGGGGTGAAACTGCTGTTGAGATGCCCCGAAGGTTTGAACATGTAGTCTCACTTCCCTGCCGGGGTGAAGCTGCCCCGGACCACGAGCTTGGTGGAGAGGAACGTGTGGCGCTTGGTGTCGCCGCCGTAGCTCACCGATTCGACGAGTTGGCTGAGCGCGGTGTGCGCCATGGCCTTGAGGTCGATGGCATAGGTGGTCAACGGCGGTGACGTGTAGCGGGCGATCGACTGGTTGTTGATGGAGATGAGTTCCACGTCGCGCGGTACGACGATGCCGGCCTGCGTGAACTCCTGGAGCACGCCCACGGTGATCGGGTCGGCGCTCACGATGAAGCAGTCGGGCAGGTCTCCAACCTGTGCGATGATCCGTCGTCCGAGCTCGCGTCCGGTGGTCACACTGGTCTTGCCGCCCACGAAATACAATCCGGTCGTGTCAAGTCCGAGCCGTTCGCACCAGTTGCGGTAGGCCATCGAACGGCTATCCTCCGGATACTCGTAGTCGCCCATCGAATAGCCGTCGCCGCCGATGAATCCGATGCGCGTCATGCCGCGCCGGCGCGCCTCGGTGATCGCGTCGAGTACGGTCTGCGCGAGATCGGGCTGTACCGAATCGAACAGGTTCGGGGCCGGATTCACGTCGATGAACACGCCGTGCGGTAACGCGTCATGCAATCGGGAGAGGCTTTCGGCGGCGTGGATCTCCGGTCCGATGGAGATGAATCCGTCGTACTGGTCCGCCTCCTCGATGAGCCGGTCGATGTCGGAACGGAACGTGAGCGTGACGCGGCGCTGTTCGGCGGCGGCGAGAAGCACGTCGCGCAGTTCGGCGAAGTAGGCGTTCTGCAGTTCTTCGTCGTCGGCGAGCGAGGACAGCACGGCCACGTCACGCAGCGCCGGCATGCCTCCGCGGCGATCCTGCATGTCGTAGCCGAGGCGCTCGCTCACCTCGAGGATTCGTCGGCGGGTCTCCTCCTTGACGGAGAACGTCGGGTCGCCGTTGAGCAGACGGGAGACCGTCGCCGGTGAGAAGCCGGCCTGCTTCGCTATCTCCTTGATCGTGACCATGATGGTTGTTCAGTACGCTCCCTTGCGGAATCACAGGTAAATTCGTTTACTAATCCCATCAGATCGCACGGCGTCGCGCGCGGGCGCACCGGGCTCATCGATTGTCACGGTTCCCTCCCTCGTTAGCACGGTTCCCTCCTTGGTGTGCAACGGAAAACCGTGGCACACCAAGGAGGGAACCGTGAGAGTCTGGGAACCGACCGTGATCGACGGGGATCGAACCGACGTCACGCGGCCTTGACGGTAGGTACCTCGCTAGCCGAGCAACGCGGCCTTGGCGATCTCCTTGCCGTATTCCGGCTCGCCGTCGCCGCCCATGCCGGCCTCGAGTTGGCGCACGATGCGGGCATGCGCCTTCTCGCTGAGCTTCACGCCGAACAGGAACGTGAGGAAGCTGATCACGATGAACGCGAGCGGCATGTAGAACGCGAACCCCTTGAACGTGGCGATGTTCGCCGGGGTCATGTCGCCGGCCGTGGCCGTGCCGATCATGCCGGCGGCGACGGCCACGAAGCCGACGAATCCGTTGGACAACGCGCCGGCGATCTTGTCGAGCATCGGGCGCACGGAGAGCGTCACGGCCTCGTTGCGGCGGCTGGTCTTGAGCTGTCCGTATTCGACGGAGTCTTCGAGGCACAGGATGCCGGTCATCTGGATGAGCGTCTGCGGCGCGTAGAAGAGCACCAGCGCGGTGATGACGACCGTGATGTTGGTCGGCGCGATGATGAACAGCACGTAGGCGCATCCCATCATCGCGACGCCCGTGAGGAACACGGCCTTGCGTGGGACGCGGCGCGTGACGATCGGGAACAGCGGCGCGAGCAGGATGCCCGCCACGAACGGGATGATGCCGGTGATCGAGAACAGGTCGGAACGGTTGACGACGTATTTGAACAGGTACACCATCACGCCGCCGGTGGCCACGTTCGCGAACGAGTAGAACAGGTAGGCGAGGGCGGTCCACATCAGCTGGTCGTTGCGGCCGAGTGCCTTGAACGCCTGCAGCGGGTTGCCGTTCGCCTCGGCCTTCCTGCGCAGCGCGCTGTCGTTCTCCTTGACGCCGAAGCCGACGGTCCAGCAGGTGAGGATGCCGATGAGCGCGACGATGACGCCGAACGCGGTCCAACCGCCCTGCGTCTGCGTGGTGTGGTCCATCGCGAACATCGTGGTGATCGGGATGACGGCGATGGTCAGACCGTTGTAGCCGAGCGAGCCGAACAGCGTGCCGGCGGCGGTGTAGACGGAGCGTTCGTGCGAGTCGGAGGAGATGGCCGGCACCATGCCCCAATAGGAGATGTCACGCAGCGAGTAGAACACGTCGAGCACGATGAACACGATGACGAACGTGATGATGAACGCGGTGGTGTTGACGTTCACCAGGCCGAACATGCCGGTGAAGATGATGAGCAGCAGGATGGCGGAGACGGTGCCGCCGATGAACTGCCATGGGCGGAACCGGCCGATCCGCGTGGTGGTGTTGTCGACGAGGTTGCCGAGCAGCGGGTCGATGAAGATCTCGGCGATGCGGATGATCATCACGAGCGAGGTGATGACGCCGATGAGTTTGGCCGCGAGGGCCTTGTCGATGCCGGCGAACAGCGACGTGGTCGCGTAGACCACGAAGTAGGTGCTCAGCGCGTTGTAGAAGAGCGCTTGGCCGAAGTTGCCGAACGCGTAGGCGGCGAGACGCCCTTTGTGGATCGTTGGCGCGGTGGTCGTGGCGGTCGTGGCGGTCGTGGCGGATTGGTTCGGGTTCGGTGCTGCCGGTCGTTGCGGATCGGATTGCTGGGTTGATGGCGTATGCGTGGGTTCCGTGGGCGTGGCGGACATCCTGTGCCTTCTTTCGACGGTGAAGCCGCCCGGACGTTGTTGTCCGGACAGATGCGATTGAGTGTATCGCATTACTTGGAATAAGTAAAATCATAACTAAATATCGTTATAAAAACGGCTGTCGGTAAGGCGTGTCGCGAGTGTGTTGGCGTGCTGCCGGAGGTTGGTGTTGGTGGTGCGGTGTGTGGTGTCGTGTGCGGTGTCGTGTGTGATGTTGCGTTGGTGGTAGTGCGGTGATTGAAATGCCCTGCCGTCGGAGTGGGCGCGTGTCGTGGTTGCGTTATCGTATTGGCGACGGTAAATTTAGTAAACGATTTATCCCGGTGGGAAATCACGAAGTCGTGGTGCACAACAATCAAGCATCGGCGCACCATCGGGACCAGCAGAAAGGCAATGATTATGACCAGTCTCACCACAGCCGGATGGACAGGCGGGCAATCATCCGCGCAACCGGTCGCCGCCGACCGCTTCGATCCGGCATGGCTCACCGACCCGCGCACGTTCGCCGTCAACCGTCTCGCCGCCCACTCCAGCCACCGCGCCTACGACCACGTCCCAGCCGCGGGCGAGGCGTCCGACCTCAGGCAGAGCCTCGACGGCACGTGGAAGGTCGAACTCGTGGACCTCGCCGGCTACGGCAAGAGCACGCTCGCCGAAGCCGCCTTCGCCCAGCCCGCCTACGACGACTCCGCATTCTCCCCCATCGACGTGCCCTCCGCGCTCGAAGTCAAGGGATTCCTCAAGCACCAGTACGTGAACCAGCAGTACCCGTGGTCCGGCCATGAGGCCCCGGTCGCGCCCGGCATCCCCGAACACAACCACGTCGCCCTGTACCGCCGCGTGTTCGCCCCCGCTCTGAAGACCGCCGCCGCGATCCGCGACGGACGCACCGTCACCCTCACCTTCCACGGCGCCGCCACCGCGATCGCCGTGTGGCTCAACGGCACGTTCGTCGGCTACGCCGAGGACTCCTTCACCCCGAGCGAGTTCGACGTCACCGGAATCATCCGCGAAGGCGCGAACACGCTCGCCGTCGCCTGCTTCGAGTTCACATCCGCGAGCTGGCTGGAGGATCAGGACTTCTGGCGTCTGCACGGCATCTTCCGCAGTGTCGAACTCGCCGTGCATCCGCGCGTCCATGTCGCCGACCTTAAGGTCGACGCCGACTATGACGCCTCGACCGGCGAGGGCGTGCTCGACGTCGTCGCGACGCTCGCCGGCTGCGACGCTGACCTCGCCGGCGCGACCGTCGATCTCGCGCTGCGCGACGCGGACGGCGTCGTCGTGTGGGGCGAGACGAAGACCGTCGCCGACGTGACAACCCCCGTCGACGTGACCGCCCCCGCCGTCGCGCAGGGCACGGTCACGTGGCACGCGAACGTCGGCCAGGTGAACCCGTGGAGCGCCGAGGATCCAGCCCTCTACACGCTGGAACTCGTCGTCGCCGGCGCGGACGGCGCGCTCGTCGAAGCCGTCCCGCAGCGCATCGGATTCCGCCGCTTCGCCATCGAGGACGGACTGATGAAGCTCAATGGCAAGCGCATCGTGTTCAAGGGCGTCAACCGCCACGAATTCGACGCCCGCACCGGCCGCACCGTGCCCGAATCGGATATGATCGCCGACATCCGCTTCTTCAAGCGCCACAACATCAACGCCGTGCGCACCTCGCACTACCCGAACGAGAGCCGCTGGTACGAACTGTGCGACGAATACGGCATCTACGTGATCGACGAGACGAACCTCGAGACGCACGGCAGCTGGACCTCCCCCGGCGACGTGCTCACGCCCGACCTCGCCGTGCCCGCGAGCCGCGACGAATGGCGCGGGGCATGTGTCGATCGCACGCGCAGCATGATGCGCCGCGACTACAACCATCCGAGCGTCGTCATCTGGTCGCTCGGCAACGAGTCGTTCGGCGGCGACGTGTTCCGTTCCATGTACGACTTCGTGCATGCGAACGACCCGCATCGCCCGGTCCACTACGAGGGCGTGTTCTGGCAGCAGGAATACAACGACGTCTCCGACGTGATGAGCCGCATGTACGCGAAGCCCGCCGAAATCGAGGAACTCTACCTCGGCGACAACGCCAAGCCGTACATCTCCTGCGAATACTCGCATTCGATGGGCAACTCCACCGGTGGCCTGCACCTGTACACGGCGCTCGAGAAGTACCCGAAGTACCAGGGCGGCTTCATCTGGGACTTCGTCGATCAGGCGCTCGTCCAGAGGCTCCCCGACGGCACCGAGCGCCTCGCCTACGGCGGCGACTTCGACGATCGTCCGAACGACTACGAGTTCAGCGGTGACGGCATCGTGTTCGCCGACCGCACCCCATCCCCCAAGGCCGCCGAAGTCAAGCAGTGCTACGCGAACGTCAGGCTCGTGCCGGACGCGCACGGCGTGACGGTCACGAACGACAACCTGTTCGTGTCCACCGCCGGCTATGTGTTCACCGCGCGCGTGCTCGTCGACGGCGTCGAACGCTGGCACGCCGACTACCGCTTCGACGTGCCGGCCGGCGAGACCCGTCGCGAGGCGGTCGGGTTCCCGTCCGTCACCGATCTGGTGGACGTGACGGGCGGCGATTGCGGTTGCGCGGCAGGCGGCCGGTACGAGGTCACGTATGAGGTCGACCAGCGTCTCGCCGTCGCCACCGACTGGGCGCCGGCCGGGTACGAGCTCACGTTCGGCCAGCACACGACCGTCGTGTCCGTGGACGGCGACGGTGCCGGTGCGGCGGGCGGTCGCGCGTGCGACGGTGCCGCGCCGCGCGCGACCGTCGCCGCCGACGGCTTCAACGCGGGAATCCACGACGGCCGCGACGAGATCATCCTGTCGAAGTCGCAGGGCGGCATCGTGTCGTTCCGTCGCGACGGACGTGAGATGGTCATCCGCCGGCCGAATCTCACGACGTTCCGCGCGCTCGTCGACAACGACCGCGGCAACGGCTCCGGATTCGACCGCGCGCAGTGGTTCGCGGCGGGCCGGTACGCGCGCGTGACCGGCACGTCGGTGGAACCGACGGCCGACGGCCACGGCCTGACCGCACGCTACGACTACGAACTCGCCGATGCCGCGCACACGCCGGTCGTCGTGCGCTACGACGTGGACGACCGTCTGCGCGTGCACCTGACGGTCGAATACCCGGGCGAGGCCGGTGCGGCCACGCTGCCCGCGTTCGGACTCGAATGGAAGCTGCCCGCGCAGTACGATCGCCTGCGCTTCTACGGATTCGGACCCGAGGAGACCTACGCCGACCGACTGCACGGCGCGAAGCTCGGCGTGTTCTCGCGCACGGCCGAGGATGATTTCGCGCCGTACCTCGTGCCGCAGGAGACCGGCAACCACGAGGGCGTGCGCTGGGCGGAGATCACCGATGCATACGGGCACGGCATGCGCGTTTCGGCGGGTGACGTGCGCGGCTGCGGGNGTGACGGTGCTTCGGCTGGCTCCGGTGCGGCGGATGGCGACGCGAAGCCGTTCGCGGTGAGCCTGCTGCCGTACAGCTCGCTGATGCTTGAGGAGACCATGCACCCCGACGAGCTGCCGCCGGTGCGCAACACCTACCTGCGTCTGCTCGCCGCCCAGATGGGTGTCGGCGGCGACGACACGTGGGGTGCGCCCGTGCACGACGAGTTCCAGGTGCCGGCGGATCGGCCGCTCAAGCTCGACGTGACCCTGGAGCTGCTGTAGACGCGGTTCGGTCCGGGAAGGTAACGGGTCGGTCCCTATGAGTAACGGTTCCCTCCTTGGGTCGTCACGGAAAACCGTGGCAACCCGAGGAGGGAACCGTGTGGGGTGGGGAGGGAGTCGTGATGGTCGGGGATTGGCCTCCCCGATCATCACGACTCCTCATCGGATCACAGCACGCCCTGGGCGACCATGGCGTTGGCGACCTTGACGAAGCCGGCTGCGTTGGCGCCGAGCATCAGATCGCCTTCGTGGCCGTACTCCTTGGCGGCCTTCAGCGACTCGGCGACGATCGACTCCATGATGGACTTGAGCTTCGCGTCGACCTCGTCGAACGTCCAGTTCAGGCGGTAGCTGTTCTGGCTCATCTCCAGGCCGGAGACGGCCACGCCGCCCGCGTTCGCGGCCTTGGCGGGGCCGTACAGCAGGCCGTTCTTCTGGTACACGGCGATGGCCTCCGGCGTGGACGGCATGTTCGCGCCCTCGCACACGACCTTGCAGCCGCCGGCGACCAGCGCCTCGGCCGAGGCTTCGTCGATCTCGTTCTGCGTGGCGCACGGCAGCGCGATGTCGCACGGCACGGTCCACACGCCGGAGCAGCCCTCGTGGTATTCGGCGCCCGGCACGCGCTCGGCGTACTCCTTGATGCGGCCGCGCTCGACCTCCTTGATCTGCTTGACGACGTCCACCTTGATGCCCTCAGGATCGACGACGTAGCCGTTGGAGTCGGACACGGTGACGACCTTCGCGCCCAGCTGCTCGGCCTTCTCGGTCGCGTAGATCGCGACGTTGCCGGAACCGGAGATCACGACGGTCTTGCCTTCGAACGAATCGCCCTTGAGCACGCGCAGCGCCTCGGCCGTGTAGTAGCAGACGCCGTAACCGGTGGCCTCGGTGCGGGCGAGCGAGCCGCCGAACTCCAGGCCCTTGCCGGTGAGCACGCCGGAGTACTCGTCGCGGATGCGCTTGTACTGGCCGAACAGGTAGCCGATCTCGCGCGCGCCCACGTTGATGTCGCCGGCCGGCACGTCGGTGAACTGGCCGATGTGCCGGCACAGCTCGGTCATGAACGCCTGGCAGAAGCGCATGACCTCGGCGTCGGACTTGCCCTTCGGGTCGAAGTCGGAGCCGCCCTTGCCGCCGCCCATCGGCAGCGTGGTCAGCGAGTTCTTGAGGATCTGCTCGAAGCCGAGGAACTTGATGACGCCCTCGTTCACGGTCGGGTGGAAGCGCAGGCCGCCCTTGTACGGGCCGATCGCGGAGTTGAACTGGACGCGGTAGCCGCGGTTGACCTGCACCTTGCCCTCGTCGTCGGTCCAGGCGACGCGGAACTTGACCACGCGCTCCGGCTCGACGATGCGCTCGAGCACGCCCGCCTTCTCGTATTCCGGATGCTTCTCGACGACCGGCTGCAGGCTTTCGAAGACCTCCTGCACGGCCTGCAGGAACTCCGGCTGATCGCCGTCGCGCTGCTCGACCTGCGCGTAGACGCGCTTGACGTACTCATTCGTGAGCATAGTGAAACTCCCCTTTGGGTTGGACCATCAATAGACGATTCCGATTGTAGGCGCGCAACGAGGAATCGCTCAAGAGGTGAGGGTGAGATTCGCCATCAGATGGACATCGCGGCGTCGCGATACCCCCGGCCGCGTGACATCGGACCATCCGCCGCTCACGTGAGGTCGAGCGCCTCGGCGACCTCGTCGACGATGGCGTGCATCGCCTCGCGCGCACGGTCCGGCTCGCCGCGCCACACCGCCTCGGCGACGGCGTCATGCGCGTCGAGCGCGGCCGGTTCGGGCCGTTGCGGGTACATGTGCAGCTCGACGCGGCCCTTGAGCACGATGCCGATGATGTCCGCCATGCCGGCGAACAGTTCGTTGCCGCTGTTGAGCAGCAGTGCCGAGTGGAACCGCACGTCGAGGTCGTGGAAGTCGGCGAGGTCGCCCGTCTCGCCGAGTTTGCGCAGTTCCCCCGCCATCACGGGGAACATCGCCTTCGCCTCCATCGCCGCGTTGCGTGCGGCTGCGGCCGCCGCCGCCGGTTCGATGGCGAGGCGCAGTTCGGTGAGCGCGCGCAGCTGCTCCTTGCGCCGCGTCGACATGAGCTTCCAGCGGATGACCTGCGTGTTGAGCGCCGCCCATTCCGCGACCGGCCTCGGGACGAGGCCGACGCGGCGGCGCACGGTCACGGCGTTCATCGATTCCAGATATTTGGCGACTTCGCGCGCGACGGTGCGTGACGTGGAGAAACGGTCCTGGATGGCTTCCAGCGTGAGCGGTTCGCCGGGATTCCAGCGCCCTTCGAGGATGTCGACGGCGAGTTCGTCGGTGATGGCCTGATGCAGCAGTTCGCTCGGCGTGCCCAAGGTCAGGTTGAGTGCGGGGGCGTCCGTGGTGCCGCGGTCGTTGCTCGTGGTGGTACCGGCGGCGGATACCGGGGTGCTGTCGCTCACGATGTCTCCTTGATGCCGTGATGATGGCGTTTTTCGATGCTGCCTGTTCGCGTGATATGACGCCTTCATCATACCAATTTCGGGAATGATCCAAGTTTTTCCAAAAAGGTAGTACTTTTGACTTGACAAGTATGATTAAAACAGGATATAGTCATACCAACAAATCAACAAGGCAGTTGAGCACCGGCCGCAACGGTCCGGTGAAGGAACCGAAGGAGATTCGCACATGAGCATTCATGTCGTCGTGATGGGCGTCGCCGGATGCGGCAAATCCACTGTGGCGGAGGCGATCCGCGACCGGCTCGGCTACACCATGGCCGAAGGCGATGATTTCCATCCGCAGGCCAACATCGACAAGATGAGCGCCGGACATCCGCTGACCGACGAGGACCGCTGGCCCTGGCTGCGCGTCATCAACACGTGGATGGTCGCCCGCGAGGCCCTCGACCAGAACACCGTCGTCTCCAGCTCCGCCCTGAAGCGCGCCTACCGTGACCTGCTCAGCGAGAATGTCGACGTGTTCTTCGTGCACCTCGCCGGCTCCGAGGAGCTGATCTACAGCCGTCTGTCCGCCCGCAAGGACCACTTCATGCCGCCGTCGCTGCTTGCCAGCCAGTTCGCCGACCTGCAGCCGCTCGGACCGGATGAGAACGGCGTCGTCGTCCCCGTCGACGGCACCATTGACGAAGTCGTCGAGCAGGCCGTCGCCGCCGTCAAGGCCTACCAGGACAGCAAGGTCCCGGTCGCCGCCTGAGGCCGCCGCTCCCCCACTTATTCTCCCAGCCTCAGGCTGCCAGCTCCCCCAAGTGGGAGACCGAACACAGAGATCCTTCCAACGACTGTAAGGAACCACCAATGAATCTCATCATCGCGGCCATCGTCGGCATCGCGGCCATCGTGCTGCTCATCGCCGTGGCCAAGGTCCATCCGTTCATCTCGCTCATGGTCGGCTCGTTCGTCATGGCCGTGTGCGCCGGCGTTCCGTTCGACGAATCATGGGACAGCTTCACCTCCGGCGTCGGCTCGACCGTCTCCAACGTCGGTCTGCTCATCGCCTTCGGCTCGATCATCGGCACGCTGCTGTTCGCCTCCGGCGGCGCCGACGTGATCGTCGACACCATCATGGCGAAGACGCCGCTGCAGCTGCTGCCGTGGGCCATGGCGCTCATCGCATTCATCGTCGGCATCCCGATGTTCTTCGAGGTCGGCGTCGTCATCCTCATCCCGGTGGTCCTGTTCGCCGCACGCCGCGCCAAGATGCCCGTCATCCTCATCGGCATCCCCGCCCTCGCCGGCCTGTCCACGCTGCACGCGTTCGTGCCCCCGCACCCCGGCCCGCTGGTCGCGATCTCCGCGCTCAACGCCAACCTCGGCGTCACCCTCGCCCTCGGTCTGCTCGTCGCCATCCCGACCGTCATCATCTCTGGTCCGCTCATGGGCCGCATCATGGCCAAGTGGGTGCCGATCCAGGCCCCCGAGCAGGCAGCCGAGAAGGACGCCGTCAAGGACGAGTCCAAGCGCCCCTCCTTCGCCCAGGCGATGACCGTCATCCTCCTGCCCGTCGTGCTCATGCTCGCCGCCTCCGTCGTCGATCTGACCGGTCAGAAGGAAGCCATGTGGGGCCGCGTGCTCGTCTTCATCGGCACCCCGCTCACCGCGCTGTTCATCACCGCCGTCGTCGCGATGGTCCTGCTCGGATTCATGCAGGGCCGCACCCGCGAGTTCATCAACGGCGAAGTCGGCAAGGCCTTCGCCTCCGTGGCCGGCATCGTGTTCATCGTCGGCGCCGGCGGCGGCTTCAAGCAGACCCTCGTCGACTCCGGCATCGGCGACGTGATCGCCAACGGCATCACCGAATCCGCGATGAACCCGCTCATCGCCGGCTGGCTGGTCGCCGTGCTCATCCGCCTCGCCACCGGTTCCGCCACCGTCGCGACCGTGACCGCCTCCGGCATCATGGTGCCGCTCGCGCAGGGCATGAGCCCGACCCATCTGGCGCTGCTCGTGCTCGCCATCGGCGCCGGCTCCGTGTTCTTCTCCCACCTCAACGACGCCGGATTCTGGCTCGTCAAGGAGTACTTCGGCATGTCCGTCTCGCAGACCCTGAAGACCTGGTCCCTGATGGAGACCGTGCTCTCCGTCGTCGGCCTCGGCTGCGTCATGCTCCTCTCCCTCGTCCTATGACGTCCCGGGCCGGTCCGTCCGGGGAAACCGCTTCGGGCCGGCCCATCTCTCGAAATCTGTCGAACCCTCGCATCGCCTCCAATCCCCTGGAAACGTCAAATATCCACATCGCACCCACATCGCACCCACATCGCTGTGAAAGGACACTGAAATGCAGATCGGAATGATCGGACTCGGCCGCATGGGCGGCAACATGGCCAAGCGTCTCGCCGCAGGCGGCCACCAGGTCGTCGGCTACGACATGTCCCCCGAATCGGGCCGCGACGTCGACTCGCTCGAAGCGCTCGTCGCCGCGCTCGACGCCCCGCGCGTCGTGTGGGTCATGGTCCCCGCCGGCAAGCCCACCGACGACACCATCGACCGTCTCGCCTCGCTGCTCGACGCCGGCGACATGATCGTCGACGGCGGCAACACCCGCTACGTGGACGACGCCCGTCACGCCAAGCAGCTCGGGGAGCTCGGCATCCGGTTCATGGACTGCGGCGTCTCCGGCGGCGTGTGGGGCATCGACCGCGGCTACGCGCTCATGGTCGGCGGCTCCCAGGAAGACTTCGAGTTCATGCGCCCGATCTACGAGACCCTCAAGCCGGACAGCGAGTACGGCCTTGTGCTCGCCGGCCCGGTCGGCGGCGGCCATTTCGCGAAGATGGTGCACAACGGCGTCGAATACGGCATGATGCAGGCGTTCGGCGAAGGCTTCGCCACGATGGTGCGTTCCGAGCTCATCGCCGATCCGGCCGCCGTGATGACCTCCTGGAAGGACGGCTCGGTCGTCGGGTCCTGGCTGCTCGACCTGCTCGCCAACGCGTTCAAGACCGACCCGACGCTGGAATCCATGCCGCCGGTCGCCAACGAATCCGGCGAAGCCAAGTGGATGATCGAGGCGGCGCTCGAACTCGGTGTGCCCACTCCGGCCACCGCGGCCGCGCTGTACGCCCGCCAGACCTCGCGCGGCGGCGGCGACGACACGCTGCGCGTCGTCTCCACGATGCGCGCCCAGTTTGGCGGCCACGTCACCAAGGCCTGAGGCGTGTTGGCCGCGCCTGTGAGGTGTGGATCGCGTTTCCCAGCACGTTGAGCGTGTTCTAGGTCGATTCTCCGAAGTCTTCCGAAGACCTATGCTCACCCTCATGATTCCGGAAAGCCCGGGACATGGCGATTGCCGTGTCCCGGGCTTTCCGATTGGTCTCCCGGCGATAGAATGGGAGAAACGGTCGGCCAAAGACGGTTCATGAGGCTGGTGGGGAAGCCGACGTAAACGCCGGTATGCCGGTGGGAAGGGTGGTCGGAACAATGAACATCTGCAAGCAATGCGGGAGACCGGTACCGGTCGGAGAACAATTCTGCGCATCGTGCGGGGCTCCGGTCTCCGCGCAGGGACTCAATCCGGTTTCCGCGCCGATGCCGCAGGTCTCCGTGCCATCCGGCCCTGCTCCAACTGGTCCCATACCAATCAATCCGTATGCCGCCGATCCGCACGCCATGCCGACGCAGGCATTGCCGCAGCAGCCGGTGCCGCCCATCTCCACCCAACCGACGCAGGCATTGCCGCCGCTCCCCCAGACTCCACCGGCCCCCACGCAGCAGTTCGCGCCGGTGCCGCCCGTTGCGCCGGCGGCTCCCGCCGTGCCGGCGGTTCCCGGCGGAATGATGGGAGGAATCCCCTCGCCCGATCCTTCGCCCATCCCGGCACCCAATTCCGGGAATCCCGCGACGCCTCCGGCCGTCACGGGCGTCGGTCCAGGCGCTCCCGCGCAATCGCCCTTCCCGACGGCCTCCGGTACGGTTCCTCCCGTTCCCGGAGTCCCGTCCTCTTCCGTGGTTTCTCCCGTCCCTGGCGCTCCTGCCGTACCCGGAGTGCCAGGCGCTCCCGGAATGCCCGGTGTTTCCGGTGCCCCCGGGGCGCCGATGCGTCCCGTCGCGGCGAAGCGCAGGATGAGTGGCGGCAAGATCGCGGCTATCGTGGGCGGCATCGTGGCGGTGCTCGTGGTCATCGCGCTCGCCATCATCATTCCGAATCTCACCGCGGTGAAGGCACTGCTCGGATTCCGTCCGAACAACCCGATCGTCGTTACTTCCGACGCGATCGCATCGGTCGGCAAGCTTTCCAGCACGCGCTACGAGATTTCCGGCAGCAGCGACGAGACCGGCGCTTTCTCCGCCGACGGCGCGTGGTCGCTCGGTACGGATACCGATTCGTCGATGCTGTACTTCACCACGAAGAGCGACGATTACGGGCGTATCGCCGTCGCCTGGCAGAACGGCAACTTCGGCTTCTCCATGCAGAGCAAATCCTATTGGACCGGTGACGTGGAAACCCAGTACGCCTACGCGTCGCGCGGCGACATCCGCAATGCGATCCGCGACCTCGCCGGCAGCGAGTGGGACGACGTCATCCTCGACACGAAGGACGCCGTCGTGAACAACGGCCACTGGGACTTCGCCGGCGCGTTGCAGACGTTCAACAAGGGTGCGAAGCAACTGGACGACAACTACGACGTGAAGCGTTGGAACGAAGGCCAGATGAACGAATCCGTGCAGAAGGAGTACGCGAAGTTCGCTCTCAAGTACTTCGGCGAACACTTGGAGAAAAAGGATGTGCAAAGCAAGATCTTCCCCAAGCAGGAGCGCGTGAAATCCGGCGGCAGCACGCGTCTGACTTATGACCTCGACCTGGATGCGTTCCTGCAGGACATCGGCGGGTACTGGCAGAAGAACGAGAAGCAGTATCCCGAACTGCGCGCGTACCTCGTCAAGCAGCTGCGCGAGCAGGAGGGATACTCGTCCAGCGAAGCCGACAGCGAATTCGACAAGGCCGTGCGGAAGCTCGCCGAAGGCGATTACGACAGCGGTGCCCTGCCGTCCGTTGAAGTGATGGTCGACTATGGTGCCAAGCGCTCGCTCAACGAGCTGGAGGTCACGGTCGACGGCGATTCGACCGGACATGCCACGGTGGATCTGAAGCTCAGCGACAAGGATGCGGTGTCCGTCGACGATCACGAGGTCAGCGATTTCATGGCGAAGGCCAAGAGCGAAGGCATCTCGTTCTGAGTCCCGGATTCGAGCCGTGAGGGCATTCCTTTGGTCCCTGTGGTCTTCCTTTGGTAACTGAGCAGCGGAACCGCCGATGAGACGGCGGTCGGCAGATGCGCAACAGCCCGGAATGTGGAGGTTTCCATATTCCGGGCTGTTCATGTTGCCGGCGTGATGTACCAAAGGAGTGCAGCAAGAACCAAAGGAAATACTCGAATGCCCCTTTTCGATGCCGGATCGTGGTGAGACCGGACCCGTCCGGCCTCACCACGGCTACTCTGCGCGGGCGATAGCCTGCTCACGGAGCCGTGTGGCGGGGAACCCGGTGGGTTCCCCGTAGGCGACGCCGAGCGGCGGCAGTCGTGAGGCAGTTACTCTGCGCGGGCGATAGCCTGCTCATAATCCTTGGTGCCCTTGAACACTTCGTGCGTCCACGGGTTGACACCCTGCTTCTTCGCGCGGATCAGGATATAGCCGAGTGCGAGCACGTTGGCGACGAGCGCGATGATCGAGACGGTGAGGTTCACGTTCGGATTGTTCACCGACTGGGTGGAGAACACCGAGTAGTCCTGGAACATCGGGAACACCTGCGCGAACATGCACCAGATGGCGAGCGTGTTGGCGCGGTTCTGGATCCATCCGCCCTTGTTCCAGATCGCGTTCGCGACGGTCGGGGCGAGCAGCAGTGCCAGGCCGCAGTACCAGGAGTGGGTGGGCAGGCAGTTGTACGTGTAGCAGAAGTTCCACAGGTCGTAGGCGACGATGAACACCCATGTCATGTCCGGCCAGAGCATGTCCTGCTTCTTCTTGGAGACGTAGATGCCGAACCAGCCGGTCATGCAGGCGATGTTGAGCAGGCCGGCCACGCCGTTGAATACGTTATGCCAGCCGCCCATGAGGGTCACGCCTTCGGTGGAGACCCACGTGGTGCCCCACGCGCGGATCGCGGATTCGAAGTCGGAGACGACGGCGATGAGGATGTTGATGGCGACGATCACGAACGGGAAGCACTTGAACCATTCGGATTTGCCGATCGATCCCCACTGGTATTTGAGCGCCATGAAGCCGATGCAGCCGGCGGTGGCGGCGTACAGCTTCGCGTAGTGGAACCAGCTGGTCATGTGCACGTAGGTGGGGTTGCTGAGTGCCCAGTCGGCACCCATCGCGGCGGCTGTGTAGATGGTCACGAAGTACACGGTGAGGATGGCCGGTACGACGAGGAAGGCGATGATGCCGCCGGTTTTCGTACGGCGTGCGAGTTCGTTCGCGCCGATGAGGCAGCAGAAGACGAGGATCCATCCGATCCACTGGTAGACGGCGTTGTCGCCATAGACCTGAAACAGCATGACTGTCCTTTCCTGGGCCTGGTATTCGGTCCGCGTCGTTGCCGGACCGTGACGCCGCGACGCGTGATCCACACACGTTGACGCGGTGTCAATTTCTCTCGCCGCCTATTGTAGACCTGGTTTTGACATCGTGTCAAAACCAGGTGTTTTCAGGAAGCCGGTCGGATGGCGTGATAACGACGAGGCCCTTGGAATCAAACCGATTCCAAGGGCCTCGTTCAACCAGTCCAATCGCTGCGTTCGTGGAGCATACCGGGTTCGAACCGGTGACCCTCTGCTTGCAAAGCAGATGCGCTACCAGCTGCGCCAATGCCCCGAATGGGATGCACGCAACGAATCTGAACTTGTCTGGATAGAAAAAAAGAGCGGCTCAAACATGGCCGCTGGTTTTTCCTGTGGGCCCGGGAGGACTTGAACCTCCGACCTCATCCTTATCAGGGATGCGCTCTAACCACCTGAGCTACGGGCCCGTCCATCGCGCTTCAGAAGCGCAACGAGTAGATATATTACATGCGATTCCGGTTGTGTCAAAGCGAGCTGCCCTTCGGCGTGTCGCGCGTGAATCCATGGCGTCGCCGAACCTTGTCCGTCGGCGCGGGACAATGACGGTATGCCGTATCGTCGTCCTTCCCCCGCGTCCGCCTCACGGTCTGCTGCGTTCCCCCGGCGGTCCGCCGCGTCCGCCCCGAACCCCGCACCTCGGCCCGCCGCGCCCGTCCGCGTCATCGACATCGACGGCATCGAGGTGACGGTGACGCGCAAGCGCATCAGGAACCTGTATCTGCGCATCAAACCGCCGTCCGGCACGGTCGAAGTATCCGCGCCGATGCGCATGGCGGAGTATCGCATCCGTGATTTCGTGCGCGAACGCCGCGACTGGATTATCGAGCAGCGGGAGCGCATCGCGCAGTCGCGTCGTCTGGTGGTCGAGGAGATGGCGGCGCGCGGCGGTGCCGTCGACGTGCCGTTGGAAGGTCTCGACGATGCCGCGTTCGCTGGCCTCGATGGGGCCAATGGCGGGAAAACGATGGGAGGCGCAGATGGCTTGAATGACTCCCGTGGCTCCGACGGCACAGCGGATGCCGGTTCTGGCGACAATGGCGGTAGCGGCTCGCCCGACCTCGCTCGCGCGTTCGTCTGGACGGACGAACGCCGGCGTGAGGCGGCGTCGTCCATCGAGTCGCAGCTGCCCGCGCTGCTCGACAAGTGGGCGCCGATCGTCGGCAAAAGGCCCACGCACGTCACGCTGCGGTTGATGACGTCGCGGTGGGGGTCGTGCACGCCGAAGACCGGCCGTATCCGCATCAACCTGCAACTGGGGCTGATGGAGCCGCGGTTCCTCGAATACGTGCTCGTGCACGAGCTGACACATCTGTGGGAGCATGGCCACGGCCCGCGGTTCCGCGCGCGCATGGACGCGTATCTGCCGGGCTGGCGCGCGTTGCGACGTGAACTCAATCGGCGCGCGGTGCTGTAACGCGACACCGTAACGCGACACCGTAACGCGGTGCTGTGCGGTGTCGTGGCGTGCGGTGCTGTAACCCGTCATCGGCAACGTTGATGACGGCGGCGGCGTGTTTCCCCTCCGAAAGCGTAATGTCCGTGGCGATTGTATGGTGATATGTCATCGCACATGTCGATTCGAGATATGTCGAAACACCAACGGAAGTAACGGAAGAAGAGGGCCATCATGCGCACAGGACTCACGAAACGCATCACCGCCGCGCTCGCCGCGACGCTCGGACTCGCGCTCGCGCTGTCCGGCTGCGGCGCGACGGGCGGCGCAAGCGTGGACGCCGACGCGACCGGCGCCGACGGCAAACAGGTGGTCGTCGTCAACGACGTCGAACCGGCGAGCGGGCTCATCCCGTCCGACACGAACGACCTCGCCGGCTGGAAGGTCGTGACGCAGCTGTTCGAAGGCCTCGTCACGTTCAGCAGCACCGGTAAGCTGATCTACGCGGACGCCGAGTCGATCACGCCGAACGACGACGCCTCCCAGTACACAATCAAGCTGCGTGACGGCCTCGAATTCTCCGACGGCGAGAAGATCACCGCCGAGACGTACGCGAAGTCGTGGTCGTTCGCCGCGAACGCCGCCAACGGCCAGATGGGCGCCGCGATCTTCGCGACGATCAAGGGCTACGACAAGCTGCAGGACGAGCACGGCGACAAGAACGCGCAGCTCGAAGGCCTCAAGGTGATCGACGACCAGACCCTGCAGGTCACGCTCGCCGCGCCCGACTCGTCGTTCGACTACAAGGTGGGCGACGTGGCGTTCCTGCCGCTGCCGTCCAGCGCGTACAAGGATATCAAGGCGTTCGGCGAGAAGCCGGTCGGCAACGGCCCCTACCAGTTCGCATCGTGGAGGCACGACAGCGAGATCAAGCTCACGCCGAACCCGAAGTACACGGGCCCGCGCAAGGCGCAGAACGGCGGCGTCACGTACAAGCTGTACACGAACCTCGAATCCGCGTACGCCGACCTCACCGCCGGCAACCTCGACGTGCTCGACTCGATCCCGAACAGCGCGCTCGCCACGTACAAGAACGAGGATTCGATTCAGTCGTTCAGCAAGGCGGGCCCCGGATTCAAGGCGTTCACGATCCCCTCGAACCTCAAGCACTTCACCGGCGAGGAGGGCCGTCTGCGCCGCGCCGCGATCTCGTACGCGGTGAACCGCGACCGCATCGTCGACAAGGTCCTGCGCGGCACCGCGACCGTCGCCACCGACTTCACCGCACCCTCGATCGCCGGCTACTCGAAGTCGCTTTCCGGCTCCGACGTGCTCTCCTACGACGCCGCGAAGGCGAAGGAGCTGTGGGCGAAGGCCGACGCGATCTCGCCGTGGGACGGCACGTTCCGCCTCGCCTACGCCTCCGATTCCGGCTCGAAGCAGTGGGTGGACGCGATCGTCAACTCGATTAAGAACGCGCTCGGCATCGACGCGAAGTCGTACCCGTTCCCCACGCAGAAGGACTTCTCCGGCGCCGTGCACGACCGCACGATCGACGCCGCGTTCACGCAGGGCCTCCAGTCCGACTACCCGCATCCGGAGGGCTACCTCGTGCAGGCGTACGATTCCTCCGCCGCCGACGGCAAGGGGCTCAACAACGGCGACTACAAGAGCTCCGAGTTCGACTCGCTGATCGACGAGGCCGCGAAGCAGACCACGCTCGACGGTTCGGTCAAGTACTACCACCAGGCCGAGGAGCTGCTGCTCAAGGACCTGCCGGTGATCCCGCTGTGGTACGGCAACGTCTCCGCGGGCGCGTCCAAGGGCGTCAAGAACGTGAAGTTCAACTACATGGGTCTGCCCGAGTACCAGAACCTCGTGAAGGAGTAGGTGGGGTAGACGGCCATATGATGTTGCTCCCGCTGGCGGGAGCTGTCCGGCATCGTCGGACTGAGGGTGGTCGTTCCCGTGGTGTTGCTTCCGTGAAACCGCTCCCGCTGGCGGGAGCTGTCTGGCATCGTCGGACTGAGGGTGGTCGATGGTGGTTGTTCGTGGCAGTGAATAACCGCGTAAGCGTCCCGCAGTGGAAGTGTCCCGGGTGGGAGCGTCCCGTAGTCCGGAAATCCACCCATTGCTCCGGATTGCGGGACGCTGACGTTTGCTCAGCGTCCCGCTGTCGGGAGCAATGGGCCGTGTTCCCGACTATGGGACGCTTACACCTGCTCAGCGGCGCTTTGTCGGTAGCAATGGGGTCATTTCCGGACAACGGGATGCCGGGAACCGGCGCTGGAAACGGGGCGCTGGAAACGGGACACTGGGAACCGGCGCTGGGAACGAATGAGCGGCGGAAACATCGGAGCGAAGGGTGTGTCTTATCTCCGTGTTTTCCGCCGCTCGGAGTTGTGCGCCCTCACGCGAAGTGATTGCGCCTCGGGCTGGGGTCTCTACGCCCGTGCCCGGCACGTTCTCACGTTCTCACGCGAGGTGGGAGCGCATGAACCACTGGAACTTCTCGAGCTCCTGCACGTGGTCCTGGATGATGTTGGAGCTCACGAGATCGAGCTCGTCCAGTTCGGCGATGGCCTTGCGGTCGTCGGCGATGAACGCGTCATAGTACTCGATGAGCGCCTTGAGGTAGGCTTCGGTGCCGGCGCGGCCCTCGACGTCGAACGGCTTCCACGTGCGGTTGCGCGTGATCGCGTCGGCGCGGCCGTCCGGGGTGCCGCCCAGCGTGGCGATGCGCTCGGCGGTCTCGTCCGCCTGCGCGAGCACGACCTCGACCTGCGGGTCGAGCATCTCGTGCACGGCGATGAAGTTCGGGCCGGTCACGTTCCAATGCGCGTGCTTCAGCACGAGCGCCGCCTCCTGCTCCTGGCTGAGACGGTTCTGCAGGATGGCGATGGCCTTCTCGGAGGTCGCTTCGTCGAGACCCGGGACGATGAATGCAAGTGTCATGGTGTTCCTTCCTTCCGTGATCGGAACGCCCTCCTGCAGGAATCTCCCGCAGGAAGCCTTGACTCCGAGTCTACCCGCAGTCCAGGGCTATAGGAACTTTTGTGGTGTTTATAACCGGGGTTTGGCCTTGTGGGAGTAAGCGTGTCGGGGTGTTATTTTCCCCGGCGGGAAAATAGGGGCGTTCCGGTGGTGGGCTGGGTCCATGAGAACGAGATCCAGCAAGGCGAGGAAATGCCCGGTGTGCGGCCTGCCGATGAGGAAGAACGGGTTGACGGCGAAGGGGACCCAGCGTTGGAAGTGCACGGCCTGTTCGTTGAGCTCGACCATGCCGCAGGAGAGGGCCGCGCGCGGCAGGCAGCTCGACGCGTTCCTCGGCTGGCTGCTCGGCCGCGCGTCCCAGTCCGCGTGCGACGCGAACGGCGATGCGCGGGCATTGCGCAAGCGGACCGCGTGGTGCTGGAACATCCGGCCCGTCATCCCGCCGCCGACCGTCAGGCATCACACGGTGATGGCGGACGGCACGTACATGAACCACGACTGGTGCCTGATCGTCGCGATTGACGGCGAGAGCGGCGAGGTGCTGGGCTTCCAATGGTGCGAGCATGAGTCGAAGGCCGCGTACATGGCGCTGTTCTCCCGCATCCCCGCGCCCGACGTGCTGGTCACCGACGGGCTGCGCGGCGCCGAGACCGCATGCCATGAGACATGGCCGGCCACGCGGATCCAACGCTGCCTGGTGCACGTGCAGCGAAACACCCGCACCGACCTGACCTCGAAGCCCAGGCTCGAGGCCGGCGGGGAGCTCAAGAGACTCTCCGACCGGCTCACCAAGGTCCATGACGCCGGACAGGCGGCCCGATGGGGCGAGGCCCTCAACGCATGGCACCTGCGCTGGAAGGACTTCGTCAACGAACGCACCCTCGCGAAGGCCGACCCCGCGAACCCGAAGGCCGCCAGGCAGGAGTGGTGGTGGACCCACCAGGAGGTCAGACGCTGCTACCGGCGGTTGGAGAAACTGTTCCGCGAGGGCAAGCTGTTTGCGTTCCTCGAGCCTTCGCTGACGGCGGGCGGCCCGGTGGCGCGCACCACGAACCGTCTGGAGGGCGGCGTCAACTCGCCGCTCAAGCACGTGCTCCTCGACCACCACGGTCTGCCCGAGAAGCACATGAGACGCGCCTGCGAATGGGTATGCTACATGAAAAGCCGGGACCCGGACCCCGCATCACTGATCCGCCCGGAGCAGTGGAAGACGACGAGGCCGGCCGGACCATCGGGCGACGGCGACAGCGGCGGGCCGGTATACGGCACCGGCATCGACTGGAACGAGTTCCACACCCACACCCCATGGAAATCGGGTGACTAGGAAACGAAGCCTAAAACACCACAAAAGTTCCTATAGGCCGCAGTCCACTGGACTGCGGCTTACGCCTCGATCAGCAATTAAGGACTCGCCTGCGGCGAGACTCAGACCTGCCTTCGCTCGGCTGTCGCCTCGCTCAGGCCTCAGCTACTCACGATCCACTGGATTGTGAGTTTCACGCTTCGGCATGATCGGGCGCGCCGGCTTTGCGGACTTCGATCGTGTCGATGCGGCGGCCGTCGACCTTCGTGACGACCATGTCGTAGCCGTCGGAGTGGAGCACGTCGCCGACCTCGCCCATCTTGCCGGTGTGCGCGAGGAAGTAGCCGGCGACGGTCTCGTACGGGCCGTCCTCGAGCTCGATGCCGGTCAGGTCCTCGAAGTCCTCGAGCGTCATGCCGCCCTCGATGGTGGCCACGCCGTTGACAAACGCGGTGCGGCGGTCGCGTCGCGCGCCGCCCGGTTCGCTCGGCAGATCGTATTCGTCGCGGATGTCGCCGACCAGCTCCTCGGTCATATCCTCCAACGTGACGATGCCGTCCGTGCCGCCGTACTCGTCGATGACGACGGCCAGATGGATGCCGCGCTTGCGCAGCAGTTCGAGGCTGGGCAGCAGCTTCGACGTGCCGGGCAGGGAGATGCCCTCGCGCGTCACGTCGGCCACGGTCTTCGCGTCCGGGTCGCGCACGTCGAGCAGGTCGCGCACGTGCACGAAGCCGAGTACGTCGTCGAAGTCCTTGCCGGTGACCGGGTAGCGCGAGTACGGCATCTCGCGCACGTACGCGGCGGCGTCGGCGATCGGCATCGCGCCCTCGATGAACACGACGTCGGCGCGCGGGCGCATCACCTCGGCGACGATCGTCTCGGAGGCGTCGAACACGTCGTCGAGGATTGTGCGTTCGTCCTTGCTCAGGTTCGTGTTCGAGTTGACGAGCACGCGCAGTTCGTCGTCGCTCACCTCGGATTCGGTCTCGTTCGGATCGAAGCCGAGCAGACGCACCAGGCCGTTCGTGTTCTTGCCGATGAGCCAGATGATCGGGCTGCACACCTTCGCGAAGATGTCGATCGCGGGCACCACCGCACGGGCGATCGCCTCGGTGCGCTGCATGGCGATGCGCTTCGGCACCATCTCCGAGATGACGATCGAGCAGTAGGAGATGATGAGCGTGAGGCTGATCGTGGTCAGCGGCGCGGCGATGTGCGCGGGCACGCCCCAACCCTCCACGACGGGCGTGATGTACGGGGAGATCGACGATTCGCCGAACGATGCGGACAGGAAGCCGCACAGCGTGACGCCGATCTGCACGGTGGACAGGAACGTGTTCGGGTCGCGGGCGATCTTGGCCACGCGTGCGCCGCGTGCGTCCTCCTGCTCCATCTGGTCGACCTGGGAGCCGCGCAGGCTCACCAGCGCCAGCTCGGTGCCGGAGAAGATGGAGCCGAGCAGCAGGAAGACGAAGATCAGCAGGATGTTCAGGCCAAGTGACATGCCCTCCACTCTAGGGGTGCGGCACGTCAAAGCGGTTTTGGCGGCGGCTTTGCCCGCAAGGACGTTGCCTGCGCGGCACCGTGTCTCCCCGGCGGCGTGTCGCGTTGTTGACAAGTCGAAACGATTCGACGTATGATGTTCGCGAAACGTTTCGACAGTGACTGTCGGAATGGGAACGACGTGGACGAGACCGCAATGACGTGGCGATGGCAGTCGACATGACAACGCGGGACCGGCCGCGAACGGTTCGGTGAGGATATCATCGAAGACAGTGCCGTCAACGCGCGGACGCGACCGTGGAAAGGAGGCGATGATGGCTGGAATCAAGGATGTGGCTCGTGCCGCCGGGGTCTCGGTCAGCACCGTGTCCTATGTGCTGTCGGGCAAGCGCGCGATTTCGGAGAAGACCTCAAGCAAGGTGATGGAAGCGGTCCGGGAACTCAGGTACACCCCGGACGCGTCGGCGCAGAAGATGCGCGGCCGCCGCAACCAGATCCTGGCGGTGAGCGAGCCGATCCGCGGCGACATCAACGAGGCCAAGTACAACGCGTACTTCCTCCACACCGCGTGGCAGGCGAAGAACGCCGGCTACGACGTGCTGTTGCTGACCGGTGAGGACGCGGTGGACGACATCCAGCGCGTGACCCGCAGCAACATGGTCGACGGCGTGGTCCTGCTCGACATCGTCGAGGACGACGACCGCGTCATGCAGGCCGATTCGTACGGCAAGCCGTGCGTCGCCATCGGCTACCCCGCGAACCGCGGCGACTGTGCGTGCGTGGACGTCGATTTCGATGCCGCCGCCACGATGGCGATGGACTACCTCCATGAGCGCGGCCACCGCACCGTGGCGCTGCTGCGCGACAACGAGCGCGACTACGCGCGAGGCTCCGGCTATGTGGTGACGCTGCGTCAGCGCATGCTGGACCGCGCCGCCGAGCTCGGCATGCGGGTCGTCGAGTCCGGGAAGAACGAGGCCGGCCGTTTTGACGCCGCCGCGTTCGTCCGCGAGCTCATGGCCATGAACCCCCG
>NZ_NMWT01000010.1 GCF_002860365.1 Bifidobacterium parmae | reverse complement strand
GGCCATGTCGCGGCCGAAGCTGCCCGCCTCGATGACGGGCGCGCCGGCGGCGGTCCTCATGCGTTTGAGCGCGTGGCTGTGGCCGGCGTAGACGAGGTCGACGTTCCGGTCGAGCGCCGCCGCGCCGGTTCCGGCGGCTGCGGACGCGTCGGCGTGGATGAGCGCGACGACGGCGTCGGCTTCGCCGTTCGCCTCGTCGCCGTCGCTGAGCTGGTCGGCGACGCGGTTGATGGCGTGCACGGCGGTCTCGTCGAGGTCGGCGTCGCGGGTGATCTTCGGCGTGGCGACGGTGCCGAGCGCGTCCGTGAGCGCGCCGACGAACGCGACGCGTTTGCCGTTGACCGTGCGGATCGTGTAGTCCTTGACGTGATTCAGCAGACCGTTGGATGATTTGTTCGCGGCGGACACGTTGGCGCTCAGCCAGTCGATGCCGTTGGCGGGGTCGGCGATGCGGTCGTTGAAGTCCTCGACGCCGCGGTCGAATTCGTGGTTGCCGACGGCGGAGACGGTCAATCCCCACGCCTTGGCCATGTCGAGCGTGGGCTTGTCCTTCTCGAACGCGGATTCGTAGGGGCTGCCGCCGACGAGGTCGCCGGCGGAGACGGGCACCATGTTGCCCGGGTTGTGCGCGTCGGCGAGCGCGAAGCCGGCGGCGTTCGTCTCGCCGCGTTCGATGTGCCCGTGGAAGTCGGTGATGTCGGCGATGGTGACGGTGCGTTCCCCGGTGGCCGCGTCCGTTCCGGAGAAGGGGACGGTTCCCGGGTTCGACGCGGACGCGTGCGGGACGGCGAACGCCCCGACGAGAAGGAACGTGATACCTGCGATGGCGGCCCACGGTCGCCTGCCGGCCTTCGTGCGCCGGCCTGACTGCATCCTGCTCACGATTGCAAGGTATGCCGCGCGGTTGAACGGCGTTCCCTCGCCCGTCGTCCCGCAGGTGAATTCTCAGTGGCTTCTTAGTGGGCCGGCGGGGAGCGCGGCTCGCATCGGGCCGCGCGTCCGACACGCGTCCACTATGCGGCGGCGTGCCCAATCGCACATCGGTGCTGTTACACTATGCCTACCGTGAACGCTACAGAAGCAACGGCATCCGCGGCGATCGAGCCGCAGGAGCAATCGAAGAAGACCCATGTCCGCACCGTCGCCGACCTGTTCGTCGAATGTCTCGTCAACGAGGGCGTGGAGACCATGTACGGCATCCCGGGCGAGGAGAACATCCCGCTCATGGAGGCCATCGAACGCGACGGGCGCATCCGCTTCGTCCTGACCCGCCACGAGCAGGGCGCCGGCTTCATGGCCGCCACGCAGGGCCATCTGACCGGCAAACCGGGCGTGTGCCTGGCGACGCTCGGCCCGGGCGCGCTGAACCTCACGCTGCCGGTCGCGCAGGCGAACGCGAGCACGACGCCGCTGGTCGCGATCTGCGCGCAGGGCAACGTGACCCGCCTGTACAAGGAGTCGCATCAGATCGTCGACCTGGTGAGCGTGTTCCGTCCGCTCACCCAGTGGACGTCGATGGTGATGGAGCCGGCCTCGGTGCCGGAGATGGTGCGCAAGGCGTTCTCGATCGCCCAGCGCAACCGTCCGGGCGCCACCTGCCTGATCCTGCCGGAGGATGTGGCCGAGATGCCGGCGCCCGCGGGCTCGCATCCGCTGCCGCTGCCGAATCCGATGAGCTTCGCGCCCACGCCGGACACGATCGAACGCGCGGTGAGCATCATCCGCGGCGCGAAGCATCCGATTGTCCTCGCCGGCAACGGCGTGGCGCGCGGACATGCGGAGAACCGTCTGCTCGCCCTGGCCGAGCAGCTCAACGTGCCGGTGGCGACCACGTTCGAAGGCAAGGGCGTGATCTCCGACCGCATCCCGCTGGCGCTCGGCGTGGTCGGCTTCATGCGCCACGACTACGAGAACTTCGCGTTCGACGAGGCTGATCTGATCATCGCGGTCGGCTTCTCGATCCAGCAGTTCGATCCGAAGAAGATCAATCCGAACGACGACAAGACGATCATCCACATCAACACGTTCATCGAGGACACGGACGCGCATTATTCGACGGCCCTGAACATCATGGGCAACATCGACGCGACCCTGTCCGCGCTGGTCGACGCGCTGCACCGCCAGCATGTGACGTTCGGCGTGTCCCATCCGAAGATCCACGAGCTGCTGACCGACGAATACGAGTCGTACGCGCAGGACGACTCGTTCCCGCTGAAGCCGCAGCGCATCGTCGCGGACACGCGCCGCGCGATGGAGACGGACACGGACATCGCGCTCGTCGACACGGGCGCGTTGAAGATGTGGATGGCGCGCCTCTACCCCACGTACTATTCGAACACGTGCGTGATCGACAACTCGCTGTCGACGATGGCGTGGACGCTGCCCGGCGCGGTCGCCGCCTCGCTGGAGAACCCGGGTCGTCCGGTGCTCGCGGTGATGGGCGACGGCTCGTTCATGATGAACGTGCAGGAGATCGAGACGGCGGTGCGCGTGGGCGCGCGCATCGTGATCCTCGTGTGGGTGGACGAGGCGTACGGCCTCATCAAATGGAAGATGGACCTGCATGACGGCAGCCACGAGTACGTGGACTTCAACAACCCGGACGTGGTGGCGCTCGGCATGAGCTTCGGCGCGAAGGGCCATCTCATCGAATCGGCGGACGAGCTGTATCCGACGCTGCGCGCCGCCCTGCGCTCCGGCTCGGGCATCGACATCATCGCCTGCCCGGTCGACTATTCGGAGAACATGAAGCTCATCGACAAGCTCGGCGAGGTCGACTTCAGCGGCTGATCGCCTTCCGGCAACCACCCTCAGTCGGACTTCGTCCGACAGCTCCCGCCAGCGGGAGCGGGAATGCCGTGGTCGCCGGCGCTCCGCCCCGCCGGCGGGGCTCCCGCATAACAGACGACACATCCGCCGTCAGGGAACTCCCACAAAAAAACGGACGACACATTCGCCCCCGCCGGCGGGGGCTCCCGCGAAGCGGGTGGGGGTGGTCTCCACACGACGGCGAACCACCCTCAGTCGGACTTCGTCCGACAGCTCCTGCCAGCGGGAGCGACAGGCGAAGTCGGCACACGCCACCGCCAGCGGAAGCGACGCGGTCCATTGCATCGTGATGCGAAGCATCGGAAAAGGGCTTCGGTTCCTGATGGAACCGAAGCCCTTCCACGTTGCTACGGACGGAACGTCACTCCACGTCGCCGGAGGCGTCGCCCGCGGCCGGGGCCGCGTCGGCACCGACCAGCTCGGGCTTGCCGCCCTCGCCGGATTCGCCGTCCGCACCGGTCTTCGGCTCCTCGAAGTCCTCGCCCTTGAACGTGAACTCGCCGAGGATGCCTTCGCCCTCCGCGTCGACGACCACGCGCTGGCCGTCCTTGAGCTCGCCCATGAGGATCTTCTCGGAGATCGCGTCCTCGATGTCGCGCTGGATCACACGGCGCAGCGGACGGGCGCCGAGCAGCGGGTCGAAGCCCTTCTGCGCGAGCAGGTCCTTCGCGGCGTCGGTGAGTTCGAGCGACATGTGGCGGTCGAACAGACGGTCGTTGAGCTGCTTGACGTCGAGGTCGACGATCTGGCGCACCTGCGGCTCGGTGAGCTGCTTGAACACGATGATGTCGTCCAGACGGTTGAGGAACTCGGGGCGGAACTGCTGCTTGAGTTCGGCGCTCACCTGCTCCTTCATGCGCTGGTAGCTGGACTCGGTGTTCGCGCCCAGGTTGAAGCCCGTGTTGGCGGCCTTCGCAATGTCGCGCGTGCCGAGGTTGGTGGTCAGGATGATGATCGTGTTCTTGAAGTCCACCTTGCGGCCCTGGCCGTCGGTCAGATGGCCGTCGTCGAGCACCTGCAGCAGCGTGTTGAAGATGTCCGGATGGGCCTTCTCGATCTCGTCGAACAGCACGACGGAGAACGGCTTGCGGCGCACCTTCTCGGTGAGCTCGCCGCCCTCCTCGTAGCCGACGTACCCCGGGGGCGCGCCGAACAGGCGCGACGCGGCGTACTTCTCGGAGAACTCGGACATGTCGACGCGGATGAGCGCGTCCTCGTCGTCGAACAGGAACTCGGCGAGCGTCTTGGCCAGCTCGGTCTTGCCGACGCCGGTGGGGCCGGCGAAGATGAACGAGCCGGACGGGCGCTTCGGGTCCTTGAGGCCGACGCGCGTGCGGCGGATGGAGCGGGACAGCGCGGAGACCGCCTCGTCCTGGCCGATGATGCGCTTGTGCAGCTCCTTCTCCATGTTGAGGAGCTTCTTGGACTCGGCCTGCGTGAGCTTGAACACGGGGATGCCGGTGGTGGAGGAGATGACCTCGGCGATCACGTCCTCGTCCACGACCATCTTCACGTCGGACTCGCCCTCGTGCCAGGCCTTCTGCTTCTCCTTGAGCTCGGTCTGCATCTTCTCGAGGTCGTCCCTCAGGGAGGCGGCCTTCTCGAAGTCCTGATCCTTGACGGCCTGCTCCTTCTCAGCGGAGAGCTTCGTGACCTTCTGGTCGAGCTCCTTGAGCTCCGGCGGCGTGGTCAGACGCTTGATGCGCAGGCGCGCGCCGGCCTCGTCGATCAGGTCGATGGCCTTGTCCGGCAGGTTGCGGTCCTGGATGTAGCGGGCGGACAGCTCGGCCGCGGACTGGAGCGCGCCATCGGTGATGGTCACCTTGTGGTGGTTCTCGTAGCGCGAGCGCAGACCCTTGAGGATCTCGATGGTCTCGGCGATCGTCGGCTCATGCACCTGGATCGGCTGGAAGCGGCGTTCGAGGGCCGCGTCCTTCTCGATGTACTTGCGGTACTCGTCGGTGGTGGTGGCGCCGATGGTCTGCAGTTCGCCGCGCGCGAGCATCGGCTTGAGCATGTCGGACGCGCCGAGCGCGCCGTCGGCCGAGCCGGCGCCGACGATCGTGTGGATCTCGTCGATGAACAGCACGATGTCGCCGCGGGTCTTGATCTCCTTGAGGACCTTCTTGAGGCGCTCCTCGAAGTCGCCGCGGTAGCGCGAGCCGGCCACCATGGAGCCGAGATCCAGCGAGTAGACCTGCTTGCCCTTGAGCGTCTCCGGCACGTCGCCTTCCTGGATCTTCTGCGCGAGACCCTCGACGACGGCGGTCTTGCCGACGCCGGGCTCACCGATCAGCACCGGGTTGTTCTTGGTGCGGCGGGAGAGCACGACCATGACGCGCTCGATCTCCTTGGAGCGGCCGATGACCGGGTCGAGCTTGCCCTCGGCGGCCTCGGCCGTGAGGTTGCGGCCGAACTGGTCGAGGATCGCCGAACCGGACTTGTTGGCCTTGTCGGCCACGCCGCCGGCGTTCGCCAGATCGCCCTTGCCCTTGCCGTCGCCGGAGTTGCCGCGGATCATGTCGATGGTGGTGGAGCGCAGCTCCCCCAGATCGACGTCCATCTTGATGAGCACCTGCGTGCCCACGCCCTCGCCCTCGCGGATGAGGCCGAGCAGGATGTGCTCGGTGCCGATGTAGCTGTGGCCGAGCTGCAGCGCCTCGCGCAGGCTCAGTTCGAGCACCTGCTTGGCGTGCGTGGTGAAGGGTATGTGGCCGTTGGACGTCGCGTTGCCCTTGCCGATCATCTCCTCGACCTGCTTGCGGGTGGCGTCGAGCTCCACGCCCTTCGCGGCGAGCGCCTTGGCGGCCACGCCCTCACCTTCGCGGATCAGTCCGAGCAGAAGATGTTCGGTGCCGATGTAGTTGTGCTGGAGGGAGCGCGCCTCCTCCTGCGCCAACACGATCACGCGCCGCGCACGGTCTGTGAACCGTTCGAACATTATTGTCCTTCCTCAATTGACACTGCCCCTCACTTTAGCGATTCGCGGTGACGTTTGCCCCATTCCGTCCCGTATTTCCGCTCAGGACGTATGGAAGGCGATATGCTGGGACTGGTGGATGTCCTTGAGTGACGACCAAAGGAGGTTCGTGATGACCACTTTCGATTCCCTGTATGATCCGACGGCCGACATCGTCGTCGGCGTGGATGGTTCCGATGAGTCGTTCGCGGCGCTCACATGGGCGATGCGCGAGGCCGGTCTGACGGGTCAGCGCGTCAACGCGGTGTTCGGATGGACCCATTCGTGGGATATGGGCGCGGAACCGGACAGCGAGGAGGCGTGGGACAAGGTGCGTCGCGACATCGCCGCCCAACTGCGCGAGTGGGTGGATGAGGCGTGCGCCGGCATCGACTTCGATCCGGAGCTGCTGAAGCTCACGTCGGTGAAGGCGTCCGGCACGACGGCGCTGCTGAAGATCGGCCGCGACGCGCAGCAGATCGTCGTGGGCCGCCGTTCGCTGGGACGCGTGGCACGCTGGTTCATGGGCTCGCTGTCCGCGTCGCTCGCGGAGGCGGCCGAAGTGCCGGTCACGGTGGTGCGCGTCGCCGGCGGCGAGGACGAGTCGGTGACCGACGACATCGCGAACGCCCTCTCCCCCGTCAAGGAGACCGTGCACTACGTGCCGAGCGAGGGCGTGGTCGAGGAGTCGCGCCGTCCGGTGGTCGTCGGCGTGGACGGTTCGGACACGTCGCGCCGCGCGCTCGGATTCGCGATCCGGGAGGCGCAGGTGCATGACGCGCCGCTGCACGTGCTGTTCTGCTGGCAGTTGAAGGATCTGGGCGTGGTGCCCGGCTACGAGCGCGCGGTCGCGCCGATCGAGGTGGGCCAGCGCCGCGCCGAGGAGCTGCTCGCCGGCCTGCTGGCCGACACCCCCGTCCCCGAAGGGGTCGAGGTCGAGTCGCACGCCTTCCACATCACCGCGTCGAAGGGACTGGTGGCCGCGTCCCGGTACGCGAGCCATCTGGTGGTCGGCTCGCGCGGCCTGAGCGGTCTGGACGCGCACTTCCTCGGTTCGGGGTCGCGTCAGATCGTGAACTTCGCCGAGTGCACGGTCACCGTGGTCCACTGATCATTCCGCGGCGTCCTCCGACCCGTCCGTGCCTTGCGCGGACGGGTCGTCCGTCTCCGGCGCGTCGCCGGCATCGTCCGCATTATCCGCATTATCCGTGTCGACGGCGTCGTCCGCACTGTCCGTCTCATCCGTCTCGTCGGCATCGCCCGTGTCGATGGAACCGTCGGCGTCGAGCGCGACGACGGTCTCGACCTCCGGCCCGTCGCCCGCGTCGACCGTGTTCTCCTCGATTTCGGGGGCGTCGGCGTCGATCTCGGTGTTCTCCTCGATGTCCTGCTCGGTGGGCTCGTCCTGGTCGACGGGCTCCTCCTGTTCGAGGATCTCGACCTGGGCGCGCTCCTCGCGGGGCTTCTGCGCGATGATGTCGATGTGCAGGTCGTCGTAGGCGGGCTTCGACTGCACCCACAGGCGGCTCGGCTCCGGCGGCTCGATCTCCGAGTGCTCGCCGCAGCCGTGGTCGAGGGAGACGACGCGGCCGTCGTCGGGGCTCCACTTGTTCGCGCACACGCCGAACAGCAGGTTCAGTTCGCCCTTCAACGGCACGAAGAAGCCGCACGTCGAGCACAGGTGGCCGGACGCGGTCTTCGTGGACATGGCCTTCGGACCGCGCGGGCCCTCGTACCAGCGTTTCGCGGTCTGGGCGCGGCCGAGCGGGGAGAGCACATGGCGGCGCGACAGGTCGAACTCCTCGACCGCCTCGTCCACGTCCTCGCGCGAGTCGGCGCCGGTCGCGGCGGCGTCCCCGTCGCCGTCATCCGCGGAGCCGGAGCCCTCGGCCGTCGCGTCCGTGTCGTCCCCGTCCGCATCGGCAGCGGCGACGGCGCCTTCCGCGCCTTCCCCGGCGTCCTTCGCCGGTTCGGTCCTGCGGAAGCCGTCTTCGAGACGCGGGTCGTCCGGGTCGGTGCCGATCGAGTCGGTGGGCGCGAGGTCGGTGGGTTCCAGACGGTCCTTCCACGGGATCCACGGCGGCGGCATGAGCGCGTCGTCGGTGGGGATCAGCGAGGATTCGTTGACCGTCCACCGGTCAAGCTCCTCGTCGTGGTACAGCGTGACCGACCATTGCCATCCCTCGTAGCCTTTGACGTGCGCGGCGATGCGGAAGTCGGTCACGCCGTCGCCCAGCTCATGCGTCTCGACGACATCGCCGACCTGTTCGGGCTCCTCGGCGACGGACATCGCCACGGACCGCGCGAGTTCGCGCGGGTCGATGCGCGGCGCGTCCGGAACGTCCGGCGTCGTCACGTCCTGTTCGGGGGTCTGCGTGGTATCGGTCATGGAACGGTCTCAGTCCTCCACATCGAAGTTGTCGGCCACGGCGCGCAGCAGCGTGGCGAGTTTGCGGCTTTCCGCCGCGGAGGGGTAGCGGTGCCGGCGCAGCGTGTTGCCGGCGGCGTCGAGCATCTTGATGAGGTCCTCGCAGATGGCGGCCATGTCGTCCGGCTTCGGGCGGGTGGCCTTGACGAGCGACGGCGCCGAGGCGATCGGGGTCACGCCCATCGCCTGCGGGCCCTTGCGGCCCGACACGACGGAATACTCGACCTTGGCGCCCTTGCGCAGCGTGGTGGCTCCGGTGGGCAGCGCGGCCGCGGGCAGGAACACGTCCCCGCCTTCATCACTGGTGATGAAGCCATACCCCTTGGCGGCATCGAACCAACGAACTCGACCGGTGGGCATCGTACACTCTCGCTTTCCTTGTCTCCAATCGTTAAGCCGATTCATTCTACCGCACTCCCCCGCCACACGCTCTCGGCGTACGGCGGGGCGTCGGCGCGGCCGGCGACGGCGGGACGGTCAGTGCGAGAACCAGGACCGCTTCGTCTTCGCGGGCTTCTCCTTGGATTTGAATCCGCGCGAGGATTTCACGCGGACCGTGTCGTCCGCGTCGTCGGGGGCGGGACCCGGATGCCCGGCGGCGTCGACCGGCCCCAGCGGCAGGATGATCGTGAACGTGAGCCCACCGCCGTCGGTCGGCGTCGCGCAGATGAACCCGTGGTGCGCCTTGACGACGGACTGGGCGATCGCGAGGCCCAATCCGGTGCCGCCCTTCTCGCGGGCGCGGGACGGGTCGGCGGTGTAGAACCGTTCGAAGATCTGCGCGCGCGACTCCTCGGGCACGCCGGGGCCGTGGTCCTCGAACCGCAGCACCGCGTAGTTGGTGCCGGTGCGCATCGAACGGCCCACTTCGACCGCGTCGAGGAAGCGCCGCATCGACTCGTCGGTGGCGGGCATCATGGCGAGCGCGTCCGGCGTGATCGAGGCGGGCATGACGCCCAGTCCGATGCGCGCCGGCGAGTCGGCGGGCGTGTAGCGGTGGATGTTGCCGACGATGTTCGTCACCACCTGGCGCAGGCGGGAGGCGTCGCCGGTGAGCGTGACCGGCGTCATGTCGCCGGCCTCGATGGCGAGCGAGGACGGATGGTCGAGGTCGGCGGCGGGCGTGTACGCAACGGTGCCGCGCGTCACCTCGCGTTCTGGGTCGAGCGCGTGCAGGTCGTCGAGCGCGTCGGCGACCACGCCGGTGAGCGAGACGGTCTGCGTCATGTCGATGCCGCGCCCCTCGTCGAGGCGGGCGAGGGAGAGCAGGTCCTCGACGAGCACGGTCATGCGCTGGCTGGACCGCTCGATGTGGGCGATGGATTCGTCGGCGCGTTCCAGCGCCCCCGGCATGCCGCGCTGCATCGTGTACAGTTCGGCGTAGCCGTGGATGGCGGCGAGCGGGGTCCTCAGCTCGTGGCTCGCATCGGAGACGAAGCGTTTCATCTTCGCCGTGGTCTGCTCCTGCTCGTGGAAGCTTTTCTCGATGCGCGCGAGCATCGTGTTGAGGGAGACGGCGAGCGAGCCGATCTCCGTGTTCTCCGGAGCCCACGGCACGCGCTGGGTGAGGTCGCCGGCGGCGATCTTCGCGGCGGTCTTCTCGATGCGTTTGAGCGGGTCGAGCGTGCGTTGGATGATGAGCGCGGCGAGCGAGCCGCCGAGCAGCACGATGGCGATGCCGACGGTCACGCAGTATTTGGTGAGCGTGTCGATGATGTCGATCTGGTCGGCGAGCGACAATCCGATGAACACGATCGCCTTGACGGTCTTGTCGGGGGTCTGCGACTGGAACGCGGCGACCCTCCACGGCGCGTTCGCCTGGTCGAGCGTCTTGCGTCCGGGCGTCGAGGCCGCGGGCGCCTGCGCCTGGCCGGAGGAGTCCGCCGCGGCGTCGGCGTTCATCCGCGTCACCGTGGTGACGACGGCGCTGGTGGTGAAGGGCTGGCCGAGCGCGTTCAGGTCGATGTCGTCGTTGGACGGCAATTGGGGGATCGACACGACGCCGCCTTCGAGCACCGGGTAGAGGCGCGTGTCAATCTGGCCGGTGAGCTTGCCGTCCTTGACGGCCCTGACCTGCAGGAAGTACGTGTTGAGGCCGTTGTTGCTCAGGTCGGAGTTGTCGCTCAGCAGCGTGCCGGTCATCACGATGTTGCGCTGCGAGATGATCTGCGAGTCGGTCTTCTCGAGCAGGTAGCTGCTGACCAGCTGGCGGATGGACGCGGAGATGCCGACCGTGCCGACGATGAGCACGACGAGCGTGCAGGCGACGAGCTTGGTGGTCAGCGAGACCCGGTCGATGTGGTCGAGGAAGAACCGCGGGACCCGCCGCCAGCCGGTCGCCTTGGGGGGTCTGAGGATGGGCGTGCGCGGCATGGGCGCCGGGCCGTTCTTCGGCGGGAACTGCGGCTGCGGAATCATGACTTCGGTTCGCGGATCATGTAGCCGATGCCGCGCTTGGTCTCGATGAGCGGCGTGACCTTGTGCTTCTCGCCGTCCTCGCCTTCGACCATGACGCCGTCGACCTTCTTGCGCAGGTAGGAGATGTAGCTTTCGACGATGGCCGCGTCGCCGCCCCAGTCGTACTGCCACACGTGGTCGAGGATCTGCGCCTTGGACAGCACGCGTCCCGCGTTGTCCATGAGGTAGCGCAGCAGCTTGTATTCGGTGGGGCTCAGGTCGACGCTCTGGCCGGCGCGGGTCACGTCGTGGGAGTCCTCGTTGATCTCGAGGTCGCCGACGCGGATGATCGGGTCGTCCTCGACCTGTTCGCGCGTGCGGCGCAGGATGGCGCGGATGCGGGCGACGACCTCCTCGAGGCTGAACGGCTTGGTCACGTAGTCGTCGCCGCCGACGGTCAGGCCCATGACCTTGTCCTGGGTGTCGTCGCGCGCGGTGAGGAACAGCACAGGCGCGTTGATGCCCTCCTGGCGGATGCGGCGGGTGACGGTGAAGCCGTCGATGTCCGGCAGCATCACGTCGAGCACGATGAGGTCGGGCTCGACCTTCTCGATGACCTCGATGGCCTCGGAACCGGATGCGGCGGTGTTCACCTCGAATCCGGCGAAATGCAGGGAGGCGACCAGCAGTTCACGGATGGACGGCTCGTCGTCGACGACGACGATCGATGCTTCGATAGGCTTGCTCATGGCTCCCAGCATGACCCGCGACCCTGTAGGTTTCCTGAAAACGTGCTGTGGATTGCTGCCGTGCGATGGAAACGCCGCGGCCGCCTCCGGGGCGGCCGCGGCGTTTCCGCCGTCAGCGGCCGAACGGACCGCGTTTGCGCTTGCGCGCCTCGCGCAGCTCGCGTCGCGTCATCGGGCGCTCCGGTTCGGCGGCGGGCGCGGCCGAAGCGACGGTAGCGCCGTCGCCGATGACGGTAGCGCCGTCGCCGATGACGGTCGCATCCTCGCCGATGACGGTCGCATCCTCGCCGGCGACGGTGGCGCCGTCGCCGTCATCTCCCGTCTCGTGTGCATCGGTCGTCGCGGCGTCCTTGTCGACCTCGCGACGGCGGCGCACGATCACGGTGACGACGATGACGCCGACCAGCACGACGAGGACGACGCCCATGACGATGACGCCGATCCGCATCGCACCCGAGTTCGTGGAGGTCTTCTTCTGCTGCTTGATCTCGTCCATCATGGCGGTGGCCGCGCCGGGCCAGTCCTGCGCGCCCTGCTTGGTGAGCGGCTGCATGGCGGCGTCGCTCAGCGCGTCGATGGTCTTCTGGTTGTTGAGCCACTCGTCGGAGTTCTTCGAGACGCAGACGACGAGGCTGCCGTCGCCGGACGCCACGGCGAGCAGCACCGTGTTCGGTTCGGGATCGGTGTCCTCCAGCGCCGCCGACGCGTACGCGGCCTTGTCCTTGGTGCCGAAGGTCTCGACGTAGAGCAGGCGCACGTGCACGCCGGTCTCCTGTTCGGTGCTCTTGATCGCGTCGGACACGGCCGATTCGTTCTTGCCGAGCAGGTTCTGCGTGTCGGTGATCACGTTGGTGGTCGTGGGCGCGTCCGCGGCGAGCGCCGCGGGAGTTATCCACATCGCACACATCAACGCGAGAACCAAGCAGACAAGCCATTTCCAGGACCGCGACACGCCGTCACGGGGGGCTCCGACCACAGGGGCCGTTTTTCCGTTCCTCATTCGTGCAGACATCATAGACTCCACCTTAGCGACCGGTTGCGCCAACAGACAACAACCCTCCGACGAAAGGAGACGACGATGCCCCAATACCAGGTGGATTCGGAGAGGATCCAGTCATCGAGCGCCGCGGTGCAGGCCTCGGTCGGCCAGATCAGGCAGGCCGTGGCCGGCATGTACGCGAATCTCAACGCCCTGCAGGACGCGTGGCGCGGCTCCGCCGCCACGCAGTTCACCTCGGTGGCCGAGCAGTGGCGGGCCGCGCAGCAGCAGATGGAGACGTCGCTGGAGTCGATCCAGAACGCCCTGACGCAGGCGTCCACCGTCTATGCGGACGCCGAGTCGCAGGCCACGCGCCTCTTCGCGCAGTGACCCGTCCGTGACGACGAAGGGGCCCGCGCACGTGGACGAACCACGTGCGCGGGCCCCTTCGGTCAGTCACCTGATGGAACCGATCGCCCTCGCGATCAGTAGCCCATGTCGGCGCCGGCGGCAGGGGCGGCCGGCTTCGGCTCCGGCTTGTTGGCGACGACGGCCTCGGTGGTCAGGAACAGGCCGGCGATGGAGGCGGCGTTCTGCAGGGCGGAACGGGTCACCTTGACCGGGTCGGTGACGCCGGCGGCCAGCAGGTCCTCGTAGGTGTCGGTGGCGGCGTTGAAGCCCTCGCCGTCCGGCAGGGAGCGGACCTTGTTGATCACGACGTCGCCGGAGACGCCGGCGTTCTCGGCGATCTGCTTGATCGGGGCCTCGATGGCGCGGAACACGATGGACGCGCCGGTGGCCTCCTCGCCGGTCAGCGAGGTGACGGCCTCATCGGACTCGGCCTTCTTGGCGGCCTGGACGAGGGCCACGCCGCCGCCGGGCAGCAGGCCTTCCTCGATGGCGGCCTTCGCGTTGCGCACGGCGTCCTCGATGCGGTGCTTGCGCTCCTTGGCCTCGACCTCGGTGGCCGCGCCGACCTTGATGACGGCGACGCCGCCGGCCAGCTTGGCGAGACGCTCCTGCAGCTTCTCGCGGTCGTAGTCGGAGTCGGTGTTCTCGATCTCGGCGCGGATCTGGGCCACGCGGGCGTCGATGTCCTCCTTGGAGCCGGCGCCCTGCACGATGGTGGTCTCGTCCTTGGAGACGATGACCTTCTTCGCGTGGCCGAGCACGGAGACGTCGACGGAGTCGAGCTTGAGGCCGAGCTCGTCGGAGACGACCTGGGCGCCGGTCAGGATGGCCATGTCCTGGAGCATGGCCTTGCGGCGGTCGCCGAAGCCCGGGGCCTTGACGGCGCAGGACTTGAAGGTGCCGCGGATGTTGTTGAGGATGAGGGTCGGCAGCGCCTCGCCGTCGACGTCCTCGGCGATGATCAGCAGCGGCTTGCCGGTCTTCATGACCAGCTCGGCCACGTGGACGACGTCCTGCTGGCTGGACACCTTGCCGGAGGTCAGCAGGATGTACGGATCCTCGAGCACGGCGGTCTGGTCGTCGGCGTTGGTGACGAAGTACGGGGCGATGTAGCCCTTGTCGAAGCGCATGCCCTCGGTGAACTCGAGGTCCAGACCGAAGCGGTTGTTGTCCTCGACGGTGACGACGCCGTCCTGGCCGACCTTGTCCAGGGCCTCGGCGATCTTCTCGCCGACTTCCGGATCGGCGGCGGAGATGGTGGCGGTCGCGGCGATCTGGTCCTTGGTCTCGACGTCCTTGGCGGCGGCGACGAGCTCCTTGACGATGGCGTCGGCGGCCTTCTCGATGCCGCGGCGCAGCGCGATCGGGTTGGAGCCGGCGACCACGTTCTTCAGGCCCTCGTGAACGAGGGACTGGGCGAGCACGGTGGCGGTGGTGGTGCCGTCGCCCGCGACGTCGTCGGTCTTCTTGGCGACTTCCTTGACCAGCTCGGCGCCGATGCGCTCGTACGGATCCTCGAGGTCGATCTCCTTGGCGATGGAGACGCCGTCGTTGGTGATGGTCGGGGCGCCGTAGGTCTTGTCGAGCACGACGTTGCGGCCCTTCGGGCCCAGCGTGACCTTGACGGTGTTGGCGAGCTTGTCGAGGCCCTCCAGCATGCCCTGGCGGGCATCCTCGTCATACGCGATGATCTTTGCCATGGTTGTGTTCATCCTCCAAATGGCTGGTGTACCGATGTCCACCCGCGAGGCCCGCGCGATACCGGCCGTCAGCCACCGGTTATCACTCCCGGCCTCCGAGTGCTAACCATGAGATTAGCACTCCACCCCGTCGAGTGCCAACATGCATCCATGCGATTGCGCTTTGGGCATGACCGTCCGGCGCGGCCGAAGCCGCGGACGGCGCCGTCGCCGACCCGCGTCCGGGCATGAAAAAAGCCCCGTCATACCGACCGGGGCAAACCTGAGGGGTCCGAATCCTCAACCTCACGAACCTAGGGATTTCATGGTGGGCGATGTCACGAAAGTCACATCACATCGACGTTCACAATTTGGTGACCTTCGTCGCCTGCATGCCTTTCGGCCCTTTCTCGGCCTCGTATTCGACCTTGTCCCCCTCGTCGAGGGTCTTGAAGCCCTCGCCGGAAATCACCGAGTAGTGGACGAAGACGTCGTCACCGCCACCATCCGGTGTGATGAAGCCGTACCCCTTGCCGTTACTGAAAAACTTTACGGTTCCTTGCGCCATGTTGCACTTCCCTTAGCTGTGTGAGCTGTAATCTCTCCCGACGCGGAGGGAATAAAAGAACTACAACACCGCGCTCCCCCCGCCTCGCGACTAAAGGGACAGTATAGACGTGACCCATGTCAACGACAACAGGGGGAGCGCGAAAATGAAACGGACCGTGGACGCGCCGGCCGTCAGCTCATCAGCACGACGACGATGCCGCCGCCGAGGCCGCTGGCCTGCTGCACGTTCGAGATGCCGAGCGTGGACGCCACGTCGTCGGCGGTCGCCTTGTCCGCCTCGGACTCGTACCACACCACGGTGGCGGACGGCAGGCTGCCGGTCGGGTTGGAGGCGGCGACGTTCGTGTAGCCGGCCGAGGCGAGCACGTTCTGCTTGGTGGCGGCGTAGCCGGAGATGCCGGTGCCGTTGATGACGGTCACGCCCTTGGTCTTGTCCGGCTGGGCGGCCTGCTGCGCCTGCTGCTCGGCCTGCGCCTGCTGCTGCGACTGGGCCTGCTCCTCGGCGGCCTGCTGCTCCTGCGCGGCCTTCTCCTCGGCCGCCTTCTTCTCGGCGGCAGCCTTCTTGGCCGAAGCCGCCTTCTTCTTCGCCGCCGCGGAGTCCGACGACGAGGAGGCCGCGGCCGATGTCGAGGAGGACTGCGACCACGGCAGCCTCACCTTGCCGGCCTCGCCCGAGAACACGCCCCACGCGCCGACGCCGCACAGCGCCGCGACCAGCACGACCACGACGAACGGCATGAACCGCGCCGCTGCCGAACGGGCGCCGCGGTGCATGCCCGCGGGGCCCTTCGGCGGATTGTCGAACGCATCCGGCTCGAAGGAATCCACCTCGTCCTTGTCGTTCTTCGCCATGATGTTCCTGTCCTCCATTCGTCACACTACCCACCGAGTGTAACGGCACGGCCGCCCGAACGGAACATCCCACCGTGTCACGCGCACACCACGCGCACATCACGCGCGCGCACCGCACGCCCCCGACGCGGGGTAGAGTGTGGAGCCATGAGCGAAATCAAACCGCTGAGCGAACTCGTCGAACCCGGCTGGGCCGCCGCCCTGGCCGACGTCGAACCGACGATCCACCGCATGGGCGACTTCCTGCGCGAGGAGAACCGCGCCGGCCGCCCCTGGCTGCCCGCCGCGCACGACATCCTCAGGGCGTTCACGATCCCGTTCGACTCGATCAAGGTGCTGATCGTCGGGCAGGACCCGTACCCCACGCCCGGCCACCCGGTGGGGCTGAGCTTCTGCGTGGCGCCCGACGTGCGCCCCCTGCCGAAGAGCCTCGTCAATATATATAAGGAGCTGACCGCCGACCTCGGCGTCCCCATGCCGTCCAACGGCGACCTGACGCCGTGGACGGAACGCGGCGTGCTGCTGCTCAACAGGTGTCTGACGGTCGGCGTCGGCAGGCCGAACTCGCATCAGGGCAAGGGCTGGGAGGAGGTCACCGAGGCCGCCATCCGCGCGCTGGACGCCCGCGTCGACCCGGCGACCGGCAGGCCGCGCCCGCTGGTCGCGATCCTGTGGGGGCGCAACGCGCAGACGCTCGAACCGCTGCTCGGCGACGCGGCCGTCATCAAGTCGCCCCATCCCTCGCCGCTGTCCGCGTCGCGCGGCTTCTTCGGCTCGAAGCCGTTCTCCCGCGCCAACGAGGCGTTGGAGGCGATGGGCGCCGAACCGGTCGACTGGCGTCTGCCGTGACGGGAGCCGGGCGAGGCCGGACGCGGACCGCATCCCGCTCCCCCGCCCGCCGCCTTTCCAGTCCGCTGTCAGGAACCGCGGTCATCGCACGCGGTTAGAGTGGAACGCATGGCAATTTTCCCTCCGAATCCACAGATGCCCCCTCAGCCCGCCGGCATGCGGGTCCCCGTGGCGGCGAGCGCGATCGCCGCGGACGACGTGAAGCGGGCCGCGGCGCTGGCCGACCGCATCCGCGCGCGCTTCGCCCAGACGCTCGTCGGGCAGGACCATCTTCGCGAGTCCCTGATCCTCACCCTCGTGGCAGGCGGCCACATCCTCATCGAATCGGTGCCGGGCCTGGCCAAGACGACGGCCGCGCAGACGCTCGCCACCTCCGTGTCGGGCACGTTCAAGCGCGTGCAGTGCACGCCGGACCTCATGCCCTCCGATCTGGTGGGCACGCAGGTGTTCGACTTCGCCTCGCAGAAGTTCACCACGCAGATCGGCCCGATCCACGCGAACTTCGTGCTGCTCGACGAGATCAACCGTTCGAACGCGAAGACCCAGTCGGCGATGCTCGAGGCGATGGCCGAGGGCGCGACGACGATCGGCGGCGAGCGCATCGCCCTGCCGAAGCCGTTCATGGTGATCGCCACGCAGAACCCGATCGAGGAGGAGGGCACGTTCGCGCTGCCCGAGGCCCAGATGGACCGTTTCATGATGAAGGCCGTGATGACCTATCCGACGGCCGACGAGGAGCGACGCATGCTGGCGCTGCTCACCCGCCGCGGCTCGGACGTGTTCGATCCGGCGCAGCTGCCGGCCGACCAGGTGTCGATCCGCGACGTGGAGTTCCTGCGCGCCGCGGCCAAGCGCGTGCACGTGTCCGACGCGATCATGCGCTACGCGGTCGATCTGGCCGCCACGTCGCGCGGCGCGGGCACGCATCCGATCCAGGGACTGGCCTCGCTGGTGCGTCTCGGCGCCTCGCCGCGCGCCTCGATCGCGCTGACGCGCATCGGCCAGGCGAACGCGCTGCTCAAGGGCCGCGACTATGTGGTCCCGGAGGATGTGAAGTCGGTGGTGCACGAGGTGATGCGCCACCGCATCGTGCTCACGTTCGAGGCGCTGGCGGACGGCGTGACCGCCGACCAGGTCGTCGACCGCATCGTCAGGACGGTCCCCGTTCCATGATCGACACGCGAACCGACGATCCGATCAGGGCCAGGATCGAGGCGCTGGGCACGCAGCTGAGCCTGCCCACCGTCCGCAAGGCGCTGGGCGTGATCGAGGGCGAGCATGCGTCGCGGCGTCCGGGCGGCTCGGACGAGCTGATGGACGTGCGCGCCTACGAGCCGGGCGACGAGGCGCGTCTGATCGAATGGAAGACGAGCGCGCGCCAGGGCCGTCCGATGGTGGTGCGCCGCGAACGTCAGGTCACGTCGCGCGTGTGGATGATGCTCGACGTGGGCCGTGAGATGACGGGCGCCTGCGAGTCGGGCGAACGCGCCTTCGAGGTCGCGGCGAACGCGCTGCGCATGTTCGCCGCCCTGTCGCTGCGCCGCTCCGACGACCTGTCGCTCGTGCTCTCCGACGCGGCGAGCATCACGCGCCTGCCGTTCAACGGCGGGTTCGCCCAGTTCGAGCGCACGCTCGACGAGGCGTTGGACCGCGACTGGGACCAGCCGCGCAACATCGACGCCCTGCTCGCCTACGCGCGGCGCATCAAGGACCGCCGCGCGCTGATCGTGCTCGCCACCGACGAGCACGCGTTGGGCGACGACCAGTTGAAGACGCTGCGTCTGGTGGCGCGCACGCATCCGGTCGTGGTCATCGACGTGGCGACCGTGAACCCGTTCGCCGCCGCCCGCAGCGTCGGCGTGCTCGACGGCATGGGGTCGCGCCGTCTGCCCGCGTTCCTCGCGGACGCGCACGCCGCGGCCGAGGTGGACACGCATCGCGCCTACATGGCCGCCGCGCTGGAGCGCGAGCTCGACCGCGCCGGCGGTCATATGATCCACGCCGCGTCCAGCGAGGCGATGTTCGACGCGTTCGTGCGTCTCGTCGCACGCTCCCTGGCCGGCAACACGGCGAACCAGCTGCGCGCGCCCGCCGGCCTCGACGTGATGGGAGGCGCCGCATGACCGCGATCGACCTGACGTTGGCGTTGAAATCCGACGATCTGACGCCCGCCGGCCAGATCGACATGACCGGGCCGTTCGTCGCGATGCTCGTCGCGTTCCTGCTGCTCGCCGCCGTGCTCGTCGCGGCCGTGGCGCTGCTGTCCCGCCCGCGCCGGTCCCGCGCCAAGGCGCGGCCGCACGGCGCGCACAGCGGCGGCGGCGACAAGGCGGCGTGGCGCGCCCGCATCGACGACGTGGTCGCGCGTCACGACGCCGGTACGCTCGGCCGCGAGGACGCGTTCACCGAACTCGCGGCGATCGCGCGCGAGTTCGCCTCCGCGTCGACCGGCCGCGACCTCAACGCGCACACGCTCACGGACATCCGCAACGAGCCGCGCGAGACGTCGGCGCGCGGCGGACTGGACCTGCTGCGCATGACGATCGCCGCGCTCTACCCGCCCGAGTTCGCCGACGCCGCCGTGAACGCGCACGCGCGCGAGGCGAGCGTCGAGGAGGCGGCCGGTTGGGTGTCGAATCTCGTGGAAAGGTGGGGACGCTGATGCAGTTGTCATGGCAATGGCCGTGGGCCGCGCTCGGCGGCGCGCTCGCCGCGGCCGCAATCATCCTCCTGGTCGTCGCGCTCTCGTCGCGCCGACACCGCATCGACACGGTGCGCGTGTTCACGCTCGACGACGACCTCAACACGGAACGCGCCTCGAAGCTGTTCCGCCAATGGCGGTGGCTGAACCGGTGCGCCGCCGTGCTCGTCGTCGTCGCGCTTGCCGTCGCGGTCGCGATGGTCGCGCGTCCGGCGACGGTCGACGTGAGCGAGGAGCGCTCGTCGAGCCGCGACATCGTGCTGTGCCTCGACGTGTCCGGTTCGACGCTGCCCTACGACCGGCAGGTGATCGACACGTACCGCGATCTGGTCGGGCACTTCCAGGGAGAGCGCATCGGCATGAGCATCTTCAACTCGACGTCGCGCACCGTGTTCCCGCTGACCGACGACTACGATCTGGTCACCGAGCAGCTGGACGCCGCCTCGAAGGCGCTCAAGGGCGTCGAATCGCAGGACGACATCGACAAGATGAGCGACTCCGACTACCAGCGGATCGCCGACTGGCTGGAGGGCACGCAGAACCGCAAGGACACGACGTCGCTGATCGGCGACGGCGTGGTCTCCTGCGCGGCGATGCTGCCCGGATTCGCCTACGGCTCGTCATCCGACGAATCGGACGCCACACGCACGCGTGCCGCGTCGATCGTGCTCGCCACCGACAACGTGGTGTCCGGCACGCCGACGTACACGCTCGAACAGGCGCTGGCGCTGACGACGAGCGCGAAGATCACCGTGGACGGCCTGTTCTCGGGCCCCACGCAGAGCGAGGGCGACGAGACGACCACGCAGATGAAGGATCAGATCGAATCGCACGGCGGCGTGTTCCTCACGCAGTCGAACGGCGGCAGCGTCGACGAGCTGGTGCGCGACATCGACGAACGGCGTTCCGCGGAGAGCCGCAGCGCGCATCAGGCCGCCATGGTGGACGATCCCGCATGGTTCACGGTCGCGCTGGCCGTCGTGGTCGCCCTGTGGCTGCTCGTGGTCTGGAGGTTGAAGCGATGAATGCGACATGGACCCTCTCCCCCGCGTTCGGATGGCCTGTGGGCGGCGCGATCGCCGCGGCGATGCTCGCGCTCGCCGTCGTCGGCGTCGTCCGCCACGTGCGGCACGCCGCCGGCGACGAGACGGTCGCCTCGTGCGTGCGCCGCACGCTCGTCTGCCTGCTCGTCGCGCTCGCCGCGCTGACGCCGTCCATGGTCGCGTCGACCACGTCGCGCGCGGTGAACGCGACGGACGTGGTGGTCGCGGTCGACGTGACCGGCTCGATGGCCGTCACGGACGCGCATTACGGCTCCGACACGGCGATCACGCGTCTGGAGGCGGCGCGCAAGGCCGTCGACGATCTGACGACGATGTACGCGGATTCGAGTTTCGCCGCGTTGCGCTTCGGCGCGTCCGGCACGCTCGACGTGCCGCTGACGCCCGACGCGCCGGCGATCCGCAGCTGGGCGAACACGCTGGTGCCGGAGGCGACGAGCGTGTCCGCCGGCTCGTCGCTCGACGCGCCGCTCGACCAGCTCGTCACCACGTTGAAGCAGATCCGCGACCAGCATCAGGACGACGCGATCGTGCTGTACGTGATCACCGACGGCGAGCAGACCTCGGCGAAGGCGCGGCGCACGTTCTCGTCGCTGCGCGGCTATCTCGACGACGCGTTCACCGTGGGCGTCGGCTCCACCGAGGGCGGCAACATCCCGAAGATCGCGGACGGCGTCTCCTCGGGCGGCGACGCGGAATCGCAGGAGTGGGTCACCGACCCGGACACCGGCCAGCCGGGCGTGTCGAAGATGGACGAGGGCAATCTCAAGGACATCGCCGACGAGATGGGCGGCACCTATCTCAAGGTGGATGCCGCGGACACGATGACCAAGGGACTGTCCGCGAAGACGAGCGACAAGTGGAAGATGACGGACACGCGCAAGGAGCGCACGAGGGTGACGCCGGTCGTCTGGCCGATCGCGATCGCCGCTGCGCTGCTGCTCGCCTGGGAGGCGGGCGCGCAGTTCGCACTGTCAAGGAGGCTGATATGAGCGTGGACCATGATGCCAAGCCCGATGCCAAGCCCGCGGCCCGCGCGCCGATGGGCGTGCGCGTGCTGCTCGCCGTGCTGGCCGTGCTCGCCCTGTGCGCGGCCGGCGTGGCCGGCGTGAACCTCGTGGCGGTCATGCGCTACAACCAGGCGACCACCGCCCTCAACGAGAACCTGAAGACCGCGGGCAAGTCCGACGCGGACCTCGACGCGCTGAGCGCGGGCCAGCAGCAGACCGACGCCCAGTTCGAGGACGCGGGCGCCCTCTCGTTCCTGCTGTTTCCTTCGGTGAAGCAGTCGATCCGCCAGAACCAGCAGGTCTCGAAGAAGCTCACGACCCGCACCGCCAAGGAGGTCGCCAGGCAGAAGGGCGACTCCGACGCGGGCACGGCGACAGGCGACGGCACGGGTTCGGGTTCGGGCGCGTCGAGGAACGCGAAGAAGGGCGGCGGTCTCACCGCCAAGCAGAAGCAGCAGGTCGAGGATCTGCTCAAGGCGAACCAGCAGTCCACGCCCTCGGATTCCGCCTCGAAGCAGAACAACGAGACCACGAAGGACACCACCAAGACCCAGGCCACCAAGCCCTGGTGATTCCGGTCCTCCGCCAACGTCCTTAACAAACGGTGGACAACGGGGGCTCCGACCACAGCCCCCGTTCCGGCTGGACGACGCCCCGCCCGTTCCCGTTCAATGGTGGCATGAACACGCTGACCACCAATCCCCCGGGCACGATGCGCCTGTTCGCACCGTTCGCCGCCGGCTCCTCCTCGTTCGGACTCCAGCCGAACACCATGTTCGACGACTCCTGCCGCTGCCACGAGGCGACGCGCACCAGCCGCGAACGCATCGCCGCCGTCGCGGCCGACACGCCGCGCGTGACCGAACGGGCGCGCACGGCGCTCGCCTCCTGCACCGGCCTCGACTGGGAGGGCAACGCCGCCTCCCTGTTCCGCGACCGCATCCAATCGCTGCGCGCGCCGCTCGACGTGCATGACGACGACGCGGCCGCCACCGCACGCATGGTGGAGGTGTGACATGGGATGGCAGATCGTGTCGCGCGTCCACGGCGGGCACCAGTCCGCGCCGGCCACCGTCGAGGAGTTCCAGGCGGCACAGGCCGCGTTGGAGGACGCGTACACCGAATTGACCATGCACGCGCTCGCCTGGTCGAAGGCCGCGACGGGCATCGCCTCCGACCGTACGAGCGTGCCCCTGTGTCCGATGCTCTCCTCCGGCGCCTCGTCGATGGCCGGCAAGGAGCATACGACACTCCCCTATGACCGGCTCATCGCCGTATGCCAGCAGCGCGCCGCCGAGATCAACGAGACCTGCTCCCGGATCCGCGGCATGGAGGATCTGCTCGTGCGCGCCAACGGCCTCTACTCGGAGGCGGAACGCACGGCGAGACGCGTCGTGACCGAAGGCACGCAGGCGGTCACCCGGGAGTTCCCGGTATGGGCCACGGCCGCCATGATCGGCGGCATCTCCGGCGGCCTCCTGTACGGCGGCGCCGTCGAGCACGCGTTCACCCCCGGGTACTCCTCGTGGATCACCGCCCAGTTCCAGGAGGGCTACGTGTCGGGCATCGCGGCGCGGCTCGTCGGCGTCGACCTCAAGGACGGGATCCTCCAGACCGACGAGGTGGGCCAGGCGGCCGGCAAGATCGGCACATGGTCGGGGCCGCTCAAGGACTTCTACCAAGGCAACGAGCTGACCGTCAGACGCGTCGACGCCCGCGCCGACGTGGTCGGCCGATCCCGGTCGGTCGGCGAATCGCTGGAGAACCTGCGCCGGCTCGGCGAGGAGCGGCTCGGCAAGATCGACCTCGATTCGGGGCTCGCCTACGGCACGGTCGCCGTGCAGCGCTACGAGAAGGCGGACGGCACGAACGCGTGGCTCGTCACCGTTCCCGGCACCGACGGGCAATGGGATTCGCCGTTCGGATGGGAGCAGAACATCGAGCTGATGAGCGACGACGCGGAACGCCGTCGTCAGGCCGACAGCGCGCGCATGGTCGTCGAGGCGATGGAGCAGGCGGGCATCGGCAGGGACGAGCCGGTGGCGATCGTCGGACACTCGCAGGGCGGCATCGTCGCCGCGGCGATCGCCTCCGACGAGTCGGAACGCTTCGACATCCAGCACATCGTGACGGCCGGCTCACCCGTCGCGAACCATCCGATCCCCGAACACACGTGGGTGACGAGCATCGAGATCGAGGACGAGTTCGTCGCCTCGCTGGACGGCGCCGAGAACCCGGCGAACGAGCACTGGCTGACGATACGCGGCACGCTCGAACCATCACCGGACACCGGGGCGCCGCGGCTCGGCGACGACGGCGTCTGCGTCCCCGGCACCGATTCGGGCGTCTGGGGCGACAGCCCGTACGCGGGCGCGCCGGTCGACGACCCCGCCGAGACGAAGGAGATGACCCACTGGCTCAAATACCATCAGGCCGCCTACCAGAACGCCACCGATCTGGGCGGCGTGCCGACGATCACGCATGAGCGGCACTTCGCGGGCGTCATCGACGGCGAACTCAAGGAGACCCAATACTACGAGGGGCGCATCAGCTACGGACGGGAGTGACGGCCCGACCGCCGCGTTTCCAGCGCACGTTCAGGAAACTCCCCCGAATCCCCCGCGATTCCCACCGGCCCGCCTTCAGCATGCGGCAAGGGCGCTCCCAATCCCGCGCCGCATGCTGGAGCCGTGGCGCGGGGCGCAGGGTCCGGCGCATGGAAGCATCAAGGAAAACACCCATGTTCGTGTTGAAGAACGCATGGCGGTCGGTCGTGCGCAACAAGGGACGCAACATCCTCATCGTCGTCATCGTGGCGATCATCGCCGCCGCGGCGACGATCGGACTGTCCATCAGGAACGCCGCCGAGACCGCGCGCGAGACCGGCCTCGCCTCGACGAGCGTCACCGCCACGATCGGCGTGGACCGCGAGGCGATGATGGACAAGGCGAAACAGGCCGCATCGTCCGACTCCTCCGACTCGTCGGACTCGTCGTCGGACTCGTCCGGACAGCCGGACTTCGGCTCGATGCGCGACGCGCTCGACCAGAGCGCGCTCTCCCTCGCCGACTATGAGAAATACGCGAAGGCCGCCAGCGTCGACGTCGGCACGTACTACACGGAGACCACGTCCGTGAACGGCACCGACGCGTTCCAGCCGGTCGAATCGACCACGTCCAACGAGGCGAACTCCTCCGACTCGTCGTCCTCGTCCGACTCCGCCGCGTCCGGCGACGCGCAGGGCGGGAACGGCCAGGGCGGCCCCGGCGGCATGGGCGGCCAGGGCGGCGGCATGGGCATGGACTCCGGCGACTTCTCCCTCGTCGGATTCTCCTCCGACGAGGCCGTCGCCGCCGCGGCGAACGGCACGTTCACGATGTCCAGCGGCAAGGTGTTCGGCTACGATTCGTCCAGCGACGGCGACGTGATCGTCTCCAAGGCGCTCGCCGACTTCAACGGCCTCAAGGTGGGCGACACGATCACCGTGGCCGACCTGTCCGGAGACGACACGACCTACGAGCTGACCATCGTCGGCATCTACAAGAACGCGACCTCGTCGAACACGGGCGCGAACGGCCCGATGGGCGGCACCTCCTCCGACCCGGACAACGCGATCTACACGTCGGTGAGCACGCTGAAGAAGCTCGGCCTGTCCACCGAATCGACTTCCTCGTCCGACTCGACCGGCTCCGACGATTCCTCCTCCACGGACTCCTCCGCCACCACGCAGACCTCCGCCTCCCGCACCCAGCTGAGCTTCACCTACGTGCTGGGCGGCAAGGACGACTACGAGACGTTCGTCAAGGACGTCGAGAAGGCGGGCCTCGACGACACGTACACCGTCTCCTCCGCGGACGTCGAGAACTACGAGTCCAGCCTCGTGCCGCTCGACAACCTCGCCAAGTTCGCGCTGACGCTGCTGATCATCGTGCTGGCCGTGGGCGCCGTGGTGCTCGTCGTCCTCAACCTGTTCAACGTGCGCGAACGCAAATACGAGGTGGGCGTGCTCACCGCCATCGGCATCCGCAAGTCGAAGGTCGCCGCCCAGTTCGTCACCGAACTGCTCATCGTCACGATGATCGGCATCGCGCTCGGCGTGGCCGGCGGCGCCGCGGCCTCGGTGCCCGTCTCGAACCAGCTGCTCGCCCAGCAGGTCTCCTCGCAGGAGTCCGAGGCGTCGAGCCGTCAGGCCCAGTTCGGCCGCGACGCTGACATGCCCGGCACGCCCGGCGGTTCGGGCGATTCGTCCGCGAACGGCTCCTCCTCGGATGATTCGTCCGCGTCCAACGGCTCTTCGAACGGCTCCTCGGATTCCGGCTCCTCCGACGCGCAGTCCTCCCAGCCCGCGCGCTCGGGCGGCCAGGGCGGCCCCGGCGGGTTCTCGCAGGCCGTCGACTACGTGAGCGAGATCGACGCGACCGTGAACCTCAAGGTCGTCGGCCAGCTCGTGCTCATCGGCCTCGCCCTGACGCTCGTCTCCGCACTGGCCGGCATCGTCGCGATCATCCGCTACGAACCCCTCCAGATCCTCGCCGACCGCTCCTGAAAGGACATCACATGACCACCGCAACCACCACCGTCGAAGCCACGGAAACCACCACAACCACCACCACGGGTGCCGCGACCGTCGCAGCCGCAGCGTCCGCCGCGACCACCCCCGAGCCGCGCGTCGTGCTCGCCATGGACCACGTGTCGTACTCGTACACGAAGGGCGGCAAGAAGGTCGTCGAGGATCTGAGCCACGACTTCCACGCCGGCCGCGTCATCTCGATCGTCGGCCCGTCCGGCGCCGGCAAGACCACCGTGCTGTCGCTGCTGTCCGGGCTCACCGGCCCGACCGAGGGGCGCATCCTCTACAACGGCGACGATCTGGCGCGATCGGACCGCTACCGGTTCCGCAGCCACGACATCGGCGTGATCTTCCAGAGCTTCAACCTGCTGCCGGCACTGACCGTCGAGGAGAACATCACCCTGTCGATGGAGGCGTCCGGCAAGACGTTCGACAGGCCGAAGCACGACCTCGTCGTCGAACTGCTCGCCAAGGTGAGGCTGCCCGCCGAATACGCGAACGAGCGCATCCTGCACCTATCGGGCGGCGAGCAGCAGCGCGTGGCGATCGCCCGCGCGCTCGGCTACGATCCGGACATCATCCTGGCGGACGAGCCGACCGGCAACCTGGACATGGCCACACAGGACGACATCATGGCGATCTTCCGCTCGCTCGCCCACGAGGAGGGCAAGTGCGTCATCATCGTGACGCACTCCCCCGCCGTCGCCGACCAGTCCGACGAGGTCTTCGAGCTCAAGCCCCTCCGCCGGTAGACCAATTGTCGCCCCCGCCGGCGGGGGCTCCCGGCGAAGCCGGGTGGGGGTGGCCCGCATAACCACCCTCCGGCGCTACGCGCCACCTCCCGCCAGCGGGAGGAGAACCCGACTCGCCGCCGGCGAGACCGAATCCCCGCCCCGCCGGCGGGAGGAGAACCCGACTCGCCACAAGCGAGACCAATCTCCTGCCCCCGCTGGCGGGGGCTCCCGGCGAAGCCGGGTGGGGGTGGCCCGTCCGGCGCTACGCGGCGGGCAGGCAGCTGGGGCCGAACAGGATCTTCAGTTCGGCGAACAGCGAGGTGTCGCGTTTCACGCGGAACCGGTCGCCGAACGTGAGCACCTCGGCCTTGCCGTCGCCGTCCACGATGGCGAGCTTCACCTCGCAGTACCCGGGGTGGTTGGTGAGCACCCGGCCGAGCTGCATGACGTGCTCGCGGCTCAACGCCACCTCGGGCAGGGTGATGACGACCGGCCGCGCGTCCTCCGCCTCGAGCGACGGCACGTCGAGCTCGGTCGCGCGAAGCGAGACGGCCTCGTCGCGCAGCTCCACCTGGCCGCGCACCTGCACGACCTCGTCCTGTTTGAGGTTCGGCGCGGCCGCCTCGTACACCTTGCCGAAGAACAGGCATTGGATGGACGCCTCCAGATCCTCGATGGTGACGAGCGCCCACGGGTTGCCCTTCTTGGAGACGCGCTTGTCGACCTTGGTGACGATGCCGGCGAGCGTGACCTGCTGGCCCTCCCCCATCGTCTTCGCCCGGTCGATGAGATGCGCGATCGACATCTCGCGCAGGCCGGCGAGTACGGCGGTCATGCCGGAGAGCGGATGGTCGGACACGTACAGGCCGAGCATCTCCCGCTCGAAGTTGAGGCGGGTCTTCTTGTCCCAGTCCTCGATGTCGGGCACGGTGACGTCCGCGTCGCCCATCGCCTCGGCGCCGCCGTCCTCGTCGTCGGAGAACAGGTCGAACTGGCCCTCCGCCTGCTTGCGCTTGAGGCCCACGACCGAGTCGATGGCGGTCTCGTGGATCTGGAACAGGGCGCGGCGGTTCGGGTCGATCGAGTCGAACGCGCCCGCCTTGATCAGCGATTCGACGAGGCGCTTGTTGAGCGCGGTCAACGGCACGCGGCGGATGAAGTCCATGAAGTTCACGTACTTGCCGTGGCCGCCGGAGCGTTCGGCGATGATGTCGGCCACCGCCTTGTCGCCCACGTTGCGGATCGCGCCGAGGCCGAAGCGCACGACGTCGCCGACGGCCGAGTACGCGAGCTGCGACTCGTTGACGTCCGGGGAGAGCACCTGGATGCCCATGCGGCGCGCCTCGCCCAGATACAGGGCGGTCTTGTCCTTGTTGTCCTTCGTGCCCTGGAGCAGCGCGGCCATGAACTCGACCGGATAGTGGGTCTTCAGGTACGCGGTCCAGTACGAGATCAAACCGTAGGCGGCGGAGTGCGCCTTGTTGAACGCGTATCCGGAGAACGGGACGAGGATGTCCCACACGGCCTGCGCGGACTCCTCCGAATAGCCGTGCTCCTTCATGCCGGCGAAGAACGGCACCTTCTCCTTGGCCAGCACCTCCGGCTTCTTCTTGCCCATGGCGCGTCGCAGCACGTCGGCCTTGCCGAGCGAATAGCCGGCCAAAATACGCGCGGCGGACTGCACCTGCTCCTGGTAGATGATCAGGCCGTAGGTCTCGTCGAGCACCTGCTTCAACGGCTCGTCGAGCTCCGGGTGGATCGGCGTGATCTTCTGCAGGCCGTTCTTGCGCTTCGCATAGTTGATGTGCGACTCCATCGACATCGGGCCCGGTCGGTACAGGGCGATCAATGCGGAGATGTCGTTGAAGTTGTCGGGCTTCAACATCTTGAGCAGCGAGCGCATGCCGTCGGAATCGAGCTGGAACACGCCGAGCGTGTCGCCGCGCGACAGCAGCTCGTACGTGGCCTTGTCGTCGAGCGGGATCTTCGTGTAGTCGATCGCCTCCTTGCCGTTGGCGACGATGTTCTTCAGCGTGTCCTGGATGACCGTCAAGTTGGAAAGCCCCAGGAAGTCCATCTTGACCAGGCCGAGCGTTTCGCACGTATGGTATTCGAACGTGGTCGTGACGGTGCCGTCCGTGCGTTCCAGCAGCGGCGACGTGTCGGTGATCGGCGCGCTTCCCATGATCGTGGCGCAGGCGTGCACGCCGGTCTGGCGAATCAGGCCCTCGATGGTCTTCGCCTTGTCGACGATCTGGTGCGCGTCATGGTCGGACTCGTACAGCTCGCGGAACTCGCGGGCCTCGGCGAAGCGTTTCGACGTGGGGTCGAAGATCTCCTTGAGGCTCGCGTCCTTGCCGTTCTTCGACGGCGGCAGCGCCTTGGTGACCTTCTCGCCCATCGAGAACTCGTAGCCCATGATGCGCGCCGAGTCCTTCAGCGCCTGCTTGGTCTTGATGACGCCGTAGATCACGCACTGGGCGACCTTGTCGTGGCCGTATTTCTCGCCGCAGTAGTTGATGACGTCGAGGCGGCCGTCCGGGTCGAAGTCGACGTCGATATCCGGCAGGGAGACGCGTTCCGGGTTGAGGAACCTCTCGAAGATGAGGCCGTGCTCCAACGGGTCGAGCTCGGTGATGCCCATCGCGTAGGCGACCATCGAACCTGCGGCGGAGCCTCGGCCGGGGCCCACCATGATGTCGTGGTCCTTGGCCCATTGGATGTAGTCGGCGACGACGAGGAAGTAGCCGCAGAACTGCATCTGGCAGATGATGCCGCACTCGTAGTCCGCCTGCTTCGACACGTGCTCGGGCACGTTGCCGTCGTAGCGGCGCTCCAGACCCTCCTCGACCTTCTTGAGGAACAGCGAGGCCTCGTCCCAGCCTTCCGGGCAGGGGAACTGGGGCATGAACGCGCCGTCCTCGTGGTCGTCGAAGATCACGTTGCAGCGTTCCGCGATCTCCAGCGTGTTGTCGCACGCCTCGGGGAACTCGCGGAACAGCTCGCGCATCTCCTCGGCCGGCTTGATGTAGTAGCCGGTGCCGTCGAACTTGAAACGGTCCGGGTCGTCGAGGTGGGAGCCGGAGTTGATGCACAGCATCGCGTCCTGCGCCTCCGCGTCCTCGGCGTGCACGTAGTGGGAGTCGTTCGTGGCGAGCAGCGGCGCGTTCAGCTTCTTCGCGATGGTGAGCAGGCCCGAGGTGACCTCCTTCTCGATCTTCAGGCCGTGGTCCATGAGCTCGATGAAGAAGTTGTCGCGGCCGAAGATGTCCTGGAATTCGCCGGCCGCACGCAGCGCCTCGTCGAACTGGCCGAGTCGGAGCCTGGTCTGGATGATGCCCGACGGGCACCCGGACGAGGCGATCACGCCCTTGGAATAGGTGGCGAGCACCTCCTTGTCCATACGCGGGTAGCGCTGGACGCGGCCTTCGAGGTTCGCCACGGAGGAGGCCTTGATGAGGTTGACGAGGCCCTCGTCGTTCTCCGCCCACATCGTCATGTGGGTGATGAGACCGCCGCCGGAGACGTCGTCGCGCCGCTGATCCTCGGTGCCCCAATGCACGCGTGACTTGTCCTGACGAGCGGTCTCCGGCGTCACATACGCCTCGATGCCGATAATCGGCTTGACGCCGTTGGCCACGCAGTTCGTGTACATCTCGTATGCGCCGTGCATGTTGCCGTGGTCGGTGATCGCCACGGCCGGCATGCCGAGCTCGGCCGTGTACTTGGCGAGATCCGGGATCTTGGACGCCCCGTCGAGCAGCGAATAGTGCGTGTGGTTGTGCAGATGCACGAAGTTACCCGAATTTGCCATGCGTTCCACCCTACCGTACGCCCTGCTCAGTCCCGCCATGTCCGGTTCCGTCCATCCACGCGCACCACGCGCACCACATGCACCGTGGTCCCCCGCCTCTCCCGCGACGAACGGCGGACAGCGAACGCGCGTAGGATGGACAGTCGATGACGCTTGTTCGATGAAGGGAGCCGACAATGTCCCGCATGGCCGATGACGACCCGTCGCGGGCGTCCCGGATGTCTCAGGCGTCCCGGACGCCCCGGACGCCGACCGCGCAGATCGTGGTGGAGATCCTCGAACTGCTCGCCGCGCACACGGACCGCGAGCACGGACTCACCGCCGCGCAGATCGCGGCCAGACTCGGCGTGAACGAGAAGACCGTGCGCACACACCTGCGCGCGTTCGGCGACATGACCCCGCTCGGACGCAAAGTCGGTCATCTCGGCCGGGCCGACCTCGCGCATGCGGAAAGCGCCGACCCGCGCCCCGGCTGGTATATCGAACCGGTCTTCGACACCGCGCAGATGCGTCTGCTCACCGACGGCGTCATGCTCTCCCGGCCGGACGGCGAATATCTGCGCGACCTCATCGCCAAGATCTACTCGTTCGCCGGACGTTCCGGGCAGCTGCGCGGCCTGACGCGTCTCGACACGCCGAAGAACTACAACACCGAGTTCCTCAACAACATCGAACTGCTCAACGACGCGATCGCGCACGAACGCGCCATCACGTTCCACTACTGCACGTACGACATCGACGGCAGACTCGTCCCTCGCCGCGACGGCGACGGGACGATCCGCGAATACCACGTCGACCCGTACCATCTCATGTACAAGAACAACCTGTACTATCTGCTGTGCCACATGCACGTCTACGACGGACTGTCATATCTGCACGTGGACCGCATCCGCGACCTGAGGCTCGACGAGGCCGACCATTCGATCGTCAAACGGCTCGACGATTTCAGCGACGAGCCCGACCGCCCGTTCGATATCACGCATCACATGGCGCAACGTCCCTACCCGGTCAACGGTCCGGCGGTGCCGATCAGCATGCGCATCACCGGACCGTTGGAACCGCTCTACGACTGGTTCGACGACGCGGATGTGACGCGCGCCGGAACCGTGACGCGCAACGGCACGGCCCGTCCCGTGTACGAGGTGCATGTCGTCGCCAACGAGCGGGCGACGCTGTGGTGGGCGTTGCAGTACGCGGACGGCGGCGACATCGAAATCATCGCCCCGTCGTCCCTGCGCGAGCGTCTGCGCGAGGTGGGCGCGCGGCTCGCCGCCACCTATGCCACGACCGACGCCGCGGACGAATCGTCGCCCTGTGCGTGACGGACGCGCATCACGTCGAGCGCGTGCGCGAGATCGGCGGGATACTGCGAGGTGACGGTCGTCCACACGTGCGTGCGCGGATGGCGGAATTCCAATTGCATCGCGTGCAGCCACTGACGTTCGAGCCCGAGCTCCTCGGCCAGCACCGGATTCGCGCCATACATGTGGTCGCCGGCGAGCGGATGCCCGATGGAGGAGAAATGCACACGGATCTGGTGCGTGCGTCCGGTCTCCAGGTTCACGGAGACGAGCGTCGCCTCGGAGCCGAACCGCTCCATCACGTCCCAATGCGTGACCGCCGGCTTGCCGGCAGGCGTCACGCAGAACCGGAAGTCGGAGACCTTCGCGCGCCCGATCGGCGCCTCGATGGTGGCCTTGTCCTGTTTGAGCGACCCCTGCACGAGCGCATGATAGGTCTTGACGACCTCGTGTTCGGCGAACTGCCGGCGCATCTCCACATATGCGAGATCGGACTTGCATACGAGCATGAGGCCGCTGGTGCCCACGTCGAGGCGCGAGACGATGCCTTCGCGCCCGGCGGCGCCGTAGGAGGTGATGTGCACGCCGCGATCGCGCAGCGAACCGAGCACGGTCGGACCGGTCCAGCCGACGGAGGCGTGCGCGGCCACGCCGACTGGCTTGTCGACCACGACCACGTCGTCGTCCTCGTAGACGACGGCCATGTCCGTGGCGATCGGCTCCGGCACGTCGCGTTCTTCGACGAGATCGAATTCGACGGTCTCCCCCGCCTGCAGGATGCCGGATTTCGCGATGGAACGGTCGAGCACCTTCGCCTGTCCGGTGTCGATGAGCTCGGCGGCCTTCGAACGCGAGACACCGAGCATCTTCGAGACGGCCACGTCGAACCGTTTGCCGACGAGCGCGTCCGGCGCCGGCGCGAGGCGGCTCATGCGACGCCGCCTTCCGCATCGGAGTCGGACGCATGAGGCGCGTCGAACGGCACGTTGAGGAGGATCATGATCACGATGGCGATGCCGGCCACCATGAGGAAGATGTCCGCGACGTTGCCGACCGACCACCCGTAATTCAGGAAGTCGACGACCTTGCCGTCGAGGAAGCCTTCCGCGTAGACGACGCGGTCGATGAGGTTGCCGAACGCACCGGCGAACGCGAACGCGAACGCCACGGACCATGCCATCGACCTGGTGCGCCATGCGAGCACGACGAGCGCCACGCATGCGGCGACGGCGAGCAATGAGATCATCCACGTGGCGCCGGAGCCGAAACCGAGCGACGCGCCGGGGTTGCGGACCAGCGTGAACGACAGCAGACCGGGGATGACGCGCACGGTGCGGCCATCAGCCAATGCGGACAACGCCCATAGTTTCGTGAGCTGGTCGGCGACCAACGCGATGACGGTGACACAAGCAAAGACGGCCACGCGGATGCGCGGCCGTCCATGATGAACCATGTTCATACCGAGATGAGGACCTGCGATCAGTCGCCGGACTGCTCGGTCTGGTTGTAGGTGTTGTTGTCCGACACCTGGTTGACCAGCTGGCCGAGGAACTCGGTGAGGCGGGCGCGATACTCGGTCTCGAACTGCTTGAGGCCCTGAATGTTGCCCTCGATGGCCTTCGCCTCGTTGGTCAGGTTCTCGCGCACCTGGTTCGCGTAGTCATCGGCGGCGGTACGGGTCTTCTTGCCGTAGCCTTCGGCCTCGTTGCGGGTCTTCTCGCCGTAGGCGTCGGCTTCCTTGCGGGTCTTCTCGCCGTAGGCGTCGGCTTCCTTGCGGGTCTGCTTGCCGTACTCGTCGGCGGCGTTGCGGACCTTCTGGTCGTATTCGGCGGCACGGCGCTGGACCTCGGCCTCGTACTGGTCGGCCTCGTTGTGCTTGGCGCCGAGGTAGGTGTCGGCGTCCTGACGGGTCTTGACCGAGTAGGCGTCGGCGTCGGAACGGGTGCGCTTCGAGTAGGCGTCGGCATCGGAGTGGACGCGCTTGTTGTACTCGTCGGCCTCCGTGCGGGTGCGGTTGGAGTAGTCGTTGGCCTTACCGATGAGCTCGTTGTAGTCGTTCTGAGCCTTCTCGGTGACTTCCTTGGCCTTCGCCTTGCCCTTGTCCACGTACTGGTCATGCAGCTGCATGGCCAGGGTGAGCATGGCGGTGGCGCGCTCGGGCTCGCTGCCCGCACCGGCGGCGGCACCGGCGATCTTACGCAGGGAGCCGGTCTCGGTGTCGGGCTCGACCTTGGCGACCTGCTCGCGCAGCTGGTTCTCGCGCTTCTTGGACTCCTCGAGCTGACGGGTGAGCTCCTGCACCTGCTGGGCCTGCTGCTGGAGACCGGCGGCCTGCTGCTGGAAGGCGGCGATCTTGCGGGCCATGTCCTCGGCCTGGGCGCGGAAGTTGTCACGCTCCTTCTGGACCGCGGCGATCTGCTGGGCGACGGCATCCTGGTTGCCGGAAGCCTGCGCGGCCTGCGCGGTGAGCTGGTCGATCTGCGCGTTGAGCTGGTCGTTCTGGGCCTTGAGCTGCTCGTTCTGGGAGGCCAGCGTCTTGTTGGAGGTCTCCGCCTCGGCCAGCTTCGCGGCGACGGCCTGCGCCTGATCACCACCGGCGGCGGCCTGCTTGGCCGCGGCCTTGAGCTGGTTGTTCTCTCCCTGCAGCTGCTGCACCGTTGCATCGAGCTCGGAGATCTTCTTGTTGAGGGCGGTCACGTCCGGACCCAGCGCCTGAGTCGACTGGCCGGCGACGGCCTGCTTGCCGAGCGCCTCGACGGTCTCGGTGACCTGGTCGAGAAAATCGTCGACCTCGTCGACGTCGTATCCTTCCTTGAAACGCACCGTCTGGAACGTGCGCTCCCTGATGTCCTTAGGCGTCAACAGAGCCATAAATCTACACCTCGCTTTGGGGCTGTGCCTCGCTTACGTTGGTATCAACATATGACATTAGCACCTACCCCCAGCATTCACGCAGTTTTCCCGCGTTTATGGGATGTCCGACACGCGCTTTCGCGCTTCGGACATCCCGAATGCGAGGAACTCAGATGACCGCGCGCAGCACGACGAGGAGGAAGTACAGGACGATGAAGCTCATGTCGAGCGCGACGGCACCGAGACGCAGCGGCGGGATGTAGCGGCGCAGCCATCTCAGCGGCGGCTCGGTCACGGTGTACACGATGTTGATGAGCCTGGCGACAACGCCGCGCGGATACCAGCGCGGGGAGAGCACGGCAATCCAGTCGAGGATCATGCGGATGAACAGGATGGTGATGTACGCGTCGATCATGCCATCGACGATGCGCATCAGGATGAGGAACAGCATGCTTCCACCGTATCAACCCCGCTGGGAGCAACCTGTGTGTTCGCTGTGGACATAGCGAGACGCCCCGCGACCGACATGGCCGTGGGGCGTGGATTCGACGAAAGACTCGACGTCCGGAATCAGTCGGCGAACAGGTCGCGGGCACTGTTCGCGTTGGACGGCTCCTCGACCTTGATGTTCACCTGCGCGGGGCTGAGCAGGAACACGCGCGGTGTGACGCGTTCCATCGAACCGTGCACGCCGAACACGACGCCCGCGGAGAAGTCCACGATGCGGTAGGCGATGGCCTCCGGCACGCCGGTGAGGTTGAGCACGACGGGAATGCCGTCCCGAATGGCACGACCGACCATCTGCGCATCCTCGTAGGACTTCGGGTGGATGGTGGTGATGCGGCTGAGCCTGCCTTGGAACGGGCTCGCCGTACGCGAGCCGGACGCGGAAGACTGGCTCGGCGACGCCGTCGCAGAGACGACGGGCTTCGACGGCATCGGGGTCACCGTATGGTCGGAGTCGAACGAGCCCGAAGGCTCCGGCGTCTCCGGTTCCTCGTCGATGTCGAAGTCGTCATCGTTCTCGGACACGTCGGACATGCCCAGATAGGACATCGCGTTCTTCATGAACCCTGCCATGACTTAACCCTTTCTCGTCGTCGTTGCGTCGCCGTGCCGTCAGCGCAGGAAATCGGGGATGTCGAGATCCCCGGCCGGATCGTTCGCGTCGGGCGCGTACGGGTACTCCTGATAGGGGTTCTGCTGGTACGGCTGCTGGGCCGGCATGTTGCCGGTGGTCGGGGCGAAGGTGAACGGCGTCTGTGCGGGCTGCTGGGGCTGCGGGGCCACGGGCTGCTGGACGGGGACCGGCTGGGACTGCGGCTGCACGGCCGGCTGCACAGGGGCCGGAGCGGGCTGCGCGGGAGCAGCCGGAGCGGGAGCGGTCTGCTGAGGCTGAGGCTGAGTGGCGGCCGGCTGGGGCTGCTGGGCGGGCACGGCGGGCTGCGCGGGAGCGGCGTTGTGGGACGCGTGCGCCTGCTGGGCGGCGACGGCGAGCGGCTGCGCCGCGTTGGCCTTGGCGGCCTCCTTGGCGGTGTCGAAGCCGGCGGCGATGACGGTGACGCGCACCTCGTCGCCGTAGGCGTCGTCGAGCGCGAGACCCCAGATGATCTGCGCTTCGGGGTGGATGGCCTTGCGCACGAGCTCGACGGCCGCGGACGCCTCCTGCAGGCCGATGTCGGTCGGACCGGCGACGTTGATGAGCGCGCCGTGGGCGCCTTCGATGCTCTCCTCGAGCAGCGGCGAGCTGATGGCCAGCTCGGCGGCCTGGGTGGCGCGGTCCTCGCCGCGCGCGGAGCCGATGCCGAACAGCGCGGTGCCGGCGCCGCGCAGGATCGCGGTGACGTCGGCGAAATCGACGTGGATGTACGAGTTGGTGGTGATGAGGTCGGTGATGCCCTGCACGCCGGACAACAGCGCGGAATCGGCGGTCTTGAACGCGTCCATGATGGTGATGGAGCGGTCGGACAGCTCGAGCAGGCGGTCGTTCGGGATGACGATGAGGGCGTCGACCTCCTGACGGAGGTTGTCGATGCCGAGCTCGGCGGAGGCGGAGCGCTGCGGGCCCTCGAACGAGAACGGACGGGTGACGACCGCGATGGTGAGCGCGCCCTGCTGGTGGGCGGCGCGCGCGACGATCGGGCTGGCACCGGTGCCGGTGCCGCCGCCCTCGCCGCAGGTGACGAACACCATGTCGGCGCCCTTGAGGGCCTCCTCGATGTCGGACTGGTGGTCCTGCGCGGCCTTCGCGCCCTTCTCCGGGTCGGCGCCGGCGCCGAGACCGCGGCTGGACTGGTCGGACAGGGCGATCTTCACGTCGGCTTCGGAACGCAGCAGATCCTTGGCATCGGTGTTGACGGCGATGAATTCAACGTTCTGCAGACCTTCGGCGATCATGCGGTTGACGGCGTTGCCGCCGCCGCCACCTACGCCGACGACCTTGATGTTGGTCTTGTCGTTGAACTCAGTCTGGGCGTTCTCGCTCACGTTTGGCTCCTGTCACTTCACGGTTACACCCTAGACTAGCGCAGGGCTACCCCGTATTGTGTGATATTTTCGCGCGTGTAGCGCGTATTTTACGGCGATGACGACGTTTTCACCACACGCCGTTCCCCGACGTCAGTAGCTGGCGTCCATCGGGTCGTCGCCGAAGAGCGTCTCGCGCTCCTCATGGCTGGTCGTGCGCGACTCGAGCCAGCCGTACGGCAGATGCACCTTCTTGGCGAACCGCACGCGCCCGCGCGGCTTGTCCACCACGCGTTCGGGGAACGTGACGGCCGGGTCGAGGCGCGCGATCTCGCGGTCCACGTCGGCCAGCGACTCGCATTCCATGAACGCCTTGCGCGTGGAGCCGCCCACCGGGAACCCCTTGAGGTACCAGGCGATGTGCTTGCGCAGGTCGTGCACGGCCATGCGCTCGTCGCCGTCGTAGAACTCGACGAGCAGGCCCGCGTGGCGGCGGATCACGCGGCACACCTCCCCGAGCGTCGGGTTGAACCGTTCGTCCGACCCCTCGAAGGCGTGTCTGATGTCGGCGAACAGCCACGGGCGGCCCTGGCAGCCGCGGCCGATGGCCACGCCGTCGCATCCGGTCTCGCGGATCATGGCGAGCGCGTCGTCCGCGCCCCAGATGTCGCCGTTGCCGAACACGGGGATGTCGAGCCTCTCCTTGAGCTCGCCGATGCGGCTCCAGTCGGAGTGCCCGCCGTAGTATTCGGCGGTGGTGCGCGCGTGCAGCGTGACGGCCGCGCACCCCTCCTCCTGCGCGATATGGCCGGCTTCGAGGAAGGTCTCGTGGTCGTGGTCGATGCCGACGCGGATCTTCGCGGTGACCGGGATGCCGGCCTCGCCGCACACCTTGACGACGCGGCGGATCAGGTCCGTGTAGATGTCGGTCTTCCACGGCAGCGCCGAGCCGCCGCCGCGACGCGTCACCTTGGGCACCGGGCAGCCGAAGTTGAGGTCGACGTGGTCGGCCATGTGCTCGTCGACGACGATGCGGGCCGCCTGTTCGACGATGGCCGGGTTCACGCCGTACAGCTGCAGCGAGCGCACGCGTTCGGAGGGCGCGAACCGGCACAGGCGCAGGGCCTTCGGGTTGCGGGCGACGAGTGCGCGGGCGGTGATCATCTCCGCCACGTACAGGCCGTCAGGCCCGTACTCCTCGCAGATCACGCGGAACGGCCAGTTGGTCACGCCGGCCATCGGCGAGAGCACGACGGGCGTCGGCACGTCGATGTTCCCGATCCTGACCGGCGCGATGGCCGGGGCGGGTTCGCCGGCCGCGCGGCGCGGCGCGTCCGTGCGCGGGTCGAGATCGTCCGTCTCATGCGGCGCGTTGATGATGGTTTCCATGTCACCTCTCGCTCCCGCTGGCGGGAGCCGTCGAGCCATAGGCGAGACTGAGGGTGGTCATCGGGAACGACGAACCACCCTCAGTCCGGCTTGCGCCGGCCGGCTCCCGCCAGCGGGAGCCACTCACCTGTATCGCGGTGTTATCCTCCGTATCGCGAACCGGCACGCGGTCAGTACAGACCGCCGGCCTCGTTGATCTTCACGGAGTCCGGCCAGGCCTCGCCGCCCATGGCGACCGGCTTCATCGGCACGCGGGTGCGGTGCTCGCCGATGCGGGCGTCCACGTATTCGGCGACCTTGTCCAGCGAGACGCGCTCCTGGTTCATCGTGTCGCGGTCGCGGATCGTCACGGCGTGGTCGTCGAGCGTGTCGAAGTCGACGGTGATGCACAGCGGGGTGCCGATCTCGTCCTCGCGGCGGTAGCGGCGGCCGATGGCGCCGGACTCGTCGTAGTCGATCATCCACTCGTGCTGGCGCAGGTCGGCGGCCAGGTCCTGGGCGACGGACTGCAGCTGCGGCTTCTTGCTCAGCGGCAGCACGGCGGCCTTGACCGGGGCGAGGCGCGGGTCGAGGCGCAGGACGGTGCGCTTGTCGACGCCGCCCTTGGTGTTCGGCGCCTCGTCCACGTCGTAGGCGTCGACGAGGAAGCACATGAGGGAGCGGGTCAGGCCGGCGGCCGGCTCGATGACGTACGGGACGTACTTCTCGCCGGTGGCCTGGTTGAAGTAGCTCAGGTCCTCGCCGGAGTGCTTGGCGTGCGCGGAGAGGTCGAAGTCGGTGCGGTTGGCCACGCCCTCGAGCTCGCCCCAGTCGGAGCCCTGGAAGCCGAACTTGTACTCGATGTCGACGGTGCGCTTCGAGTAGTGGGCCAGCTTGTCCTTCGGGTGCTCGTAGTGGCGCAGGTTCTCCGGCTTGACGCCGAGGTCCAGGTACCACTGGGTGCGGGCGTCGATCCAGTACTGGTGCCATTCCTCGTCGGTGCCGGGCTCGACGAAGAACTCCATCTCCATCTGCTCGAACTCGCGGGTGCGGAAGATGAAGTTGCCGGGCGTGATCTCGTTGCGGAAGGACTTGCCCATGTTGGCGATGCCGAACGGCGGCTTGGAGCGCGAGGAGGTCATCACGTTCTTGAAGTCGACGAAGATGCCCTGCGCGGTCTCCGGGCGCAGGTAGTGCAGGCTGTTCTCGTCCTCGACCGGGCCGAGGTGCGTGCGCAGCATCATGTTGAAGTCGCGCGGCTCGGTCCACTTGCCGCGGGTGCCGCAGTCGGGGCAGACGATGTCGGCCATGCCGTTCTCCGGCAGCTTGTCGCCGTGCTTCTCGGCGTAGGACTCCTGCAGCTTGTCGGCGCGGTTGCGCTTGTGGCAGTTCAGGCACTCGACCAGCGGGTCGTTGAACACGGCGACGTGGCCGGAGGCGACCCACACCGGGGTCGGCAGGATGATGGAGGTGTCGACGCCGACGACGTCGGGACGGGTGACGACCATCGAACGCCACCACTCGCGCTTGATATTGTCCTTCAGCGCGACGCCGAGCGGGCCGTAGTCCCAGGCGGAACGGGTACCGCCGTAGATCTCGCCGGCGGGGAACACGAATCCGCGACGCTTCGCGAGGGACACGACTTCATCAAGTTTGGACTGAGCCACAATGCACCTTCTGGTTTGAACGGTTTGGGGTCTTACAACCCGTTCAGACTACCTGCATACGCCGACCGGCGGAAGGGGACGCCGTGATTACCACGCGGCGGCGCGACACGCAAGAGGCGCGGCGCGCTGGAACGCGTCTTCGTCACAGATTGTCCATATAGCCGCATAGCGTCGAATCCGATAACGCAATGCAGGGGAACCCGCCGCCGGCGGGTTGAGATGGGCGCGACGCCCGACCCTTTGAACCTGTTGGTTAAGACCAGCGTAGGGAGCAGTGAATATGAGCGAATCATCGCAGACCATCGCAGCGGACCGCGACGACGCGGACGTCGACGCGCTGAGGGCACGCATCAGGCAGGCCGCCGAGGCGGTGCGCGAGCGCACGCCGATGGCGCAGTCGTTCACGAACTTCGTGACCATCAACCTCGTCGCCAACGCGCAGCTCGCCGCCGGCGGCGCCGCAGCGATGAGCTTCCTGCCGGACGACGTAGTCGACACCGCGTCGATGTCCGGCGCCGACTACATCAACGTGGGCACGCTGCTGCCCTTCTACAAGGACGCGCTGCCGAAGATCGCGCGCGCCTTCCGCAAGACCGGGCACCAGTGGGTGCTCGACCCGGTGGCCGCCGGCATCGGCTCGACGCGCACCGAGATCCTGCGCGCCTTCCGCGCCGCCCCGCCGACCATCGTGCGCGGCAACGCCTCCGAGATCATCGCCCTGGCGACGATGTGGGGCCTCATCTCCCCCGACGACGCGACCCGTCCGGCCGGCGTCGAATCCGTCGACGAGGTCGAGGCCGCCGTCGAACCGGCGAAGGCCCTCGCCCGCTTCCTCGCCGCATCCGCGCCGGAAGGCGAGGCGGCCGTCGCCGTCTCCGGCGAGGCCGATCTCGTCACCGACGGCGCGACCGTCTACCGTCTTCCCGGCGGCAGCCCGATGATGGCGAAGATCACCGGCGCCGGATGCTCGCTCGGCGGCGTGACCGCCGTCTACCTCGCCGTCACGGACCCGCTGACCGCCGCGCTCGCCGCGACGGCGCTCTACGACCGCGCCGGCGAAGCCGCCGACAAGGTCTCGAACGGGCCCGGATCGTTCCAGGTCGCCTTCCTCGACGCCCTCTGGAACACCACCCCCGACCAGATCGCCGCCAGCGAGATCCTCACCGTATAGCCGCCCCCGCCGGCGGGGGCTGTCGGCGACGGCCGACTGGAGGTGGCCGACGGACCGACGCACCGACCACCCTCCGCCGCTACGCGGCACCTCCCGCCGGCGGGAGGAACACAGGACTTGTCTCCTCCCATCCGGGAGGAGACCACAGGACTTCCACCAACCAACCAAAAAGGAACAGGAACACATGAGCAACGAATACCCCTACGCGTCCATGCGCGATTCGTTCGACCTCTCCGCGTACTTCGTGGTCGGGCCGGACGACTGCAAGGGCCGCCCGCTGACCGACGTGGTCGACCAGGCCCTGCACGGCGGCGCGACGTTCATCCAGCTGCGCGCCAAGGGCGCGGATGCCTCCGAACTGACCGAGATGGCCCGCGACGTGGCGCAGATCATCGAGGACAACGCCAAGTCCGATTCGGTCGCGTTCGTGATCGACGACCGCGCGGACGTCGTCTGGCAGGCCCGCCGCAAGGGCATCAAGGTGGACGGCGTGCACATCGGCCAGACCGACATGGAGCCGCGCGAGGCCCGCGCCCTGCTCGGCGACGAGGCGATCGTGGGCCTGTCCGCCGAGACCGAGTCGCTGGTCCGTCTCATCAACGAGCTGCCCGACGGCTGCATCGACTACATCGGCGCCGGCCCGCTGCACGTCTCCTCCACCAAGCCCGAGGCCTCGGTCGGCGGCAACGACGGCTCCGGCAAGACCCTGGACGCGGCCCAGATCAATACGATCTGCGCCGCCAGCGAGTTCCCGGTCGTGGTCGGCGGCGGCGTGACCGCGGCCGACATGGCCATGCTCGCCGGCACGAAGGCCGCCGGCTGGTTCGCGGTCTCCGCGATCGCGGGAGCCGAGAACCCCGAGGAGGCCACCCGCGAGATGGTCGAAGGCTGGAAGGCCGTGCGCGGCGACAAGCGCCACGGCTACGCCCCGCGCATCGTGACCCACACGCCGGCCGCCGACACGCAGGCCGCGCAGGAGGGCGCCGCCAAGCCGGGCGCCGAGGCCACCGAGAAGAAGTTCACGAACGCGAAGGAGGCGAAGGAGGCGCAGAAGCTCGCCAAGCAGCAGCGCGTCGACATCGCCGCCCGCGGCTCCAAGCAGCGCGACAAGGCGCACATCCGCAAGACGAAGACCGTCCACTTCGACTACCAGTACGGCTCCTACGACCTCGAGGTGCCGTACACCGAGATCAAGCTCTCCGACACGCCCGGCGTCGGCCCGAACCCGCCGTTCCACGACTACAACACCGAAGGCCCGAAGTGCGATCCGAAGGAGGGCCTGAAGCCCCTGCGCCTCGACTGGATCCGCGACCGCGGCGACATCGAGGACTACGAGGGCCGCGCCCGCAACCTCCAGGACGACGGCAAGCGCGCCATCAAGCGCGGCCGCGCCACGAAGGAATGGCGTGGACGCACGCACCAGCCGATGCGCGCCAAGGACCATCCGGTCACGCAGATGTGGTACGCCCGCCACGGCATCATCACCCCGGAGATGCAGTACGTCGCGACCCGCGAGAACTGCGACGTGGAGCTCGTGCGCTCCGAGCTGGCCGCCGGCCGCGCCGTCATGCCGTGCAACATCAACCACCCGGAGGCCGAGCCGATGATCATCGGCTCCCGCTTCCTCACCAAGCTCAACGCGAACATGGGCAACTCGGCCGTGACCTCGTCCATCGACGAGGAGGTGGAGAAGCTCACGTGGGCCACCAAGTGGGGCGCCGATACCGTGATGGACCTGTCCACCGGCAACGACATCCACACCACCCGCGAGTGGATTCTGCGCAACTCCCCCGTCCCGATCGGCACCGTGCCGATGTACCAGGCGCTGGAGAAGGTCGAGGACGACGCCTCGAAGCTCAGCTGGGAGCTGTTCCGCGACACCGTGATCGAACAGTGCGAGCAGGGCGTCGACTACATGACGATCCACGCCGGCGTGCTGCTGCGCTACGTGCCGCTCACCGCGAACCGCGTCACCGGCATCGTCTCCCGCGGCGGCTCGATCATGGCCGACTGGTGCCTGCGCCACCATCAGGAGAGCTTCCTGTACACGCACTTCGACGAGCTGTGCGACATCTTCGCCAAGTACGACGTGGCGTTCTCGCTCGGCGACGGCCTGCGCCCCGGCTCCCTCGCGGACGCCAACGACGCGGCGCAGCTCTCGGAGCTGATGACGCTGGGCGAGCTCACCGAGCGCGCCTGGGCGAAGGACGTCCAGGTCATGATCGAGGGCCCGGGCCACGTGCCGTTCGACACGGTGCGCATGAACATCGAGCTGGAGAAGGCCGTGTGCAAGGGCGCCCCGTTCTACACCCTCGGACCGCTCACCACCGACACCGCCCCCGGCTACGACCACATCACCTCCGCGATCGGCGCCACCGAGATCGGCCGCTACGGCACCGCCATGCTGTGCTACGTGACCCCGAAGGAGCACCTGGGCCTGCCGAACAAGGACGACGTCAAGCAGGGCGTGATCGCCTACAAGATCGCCGCCCACGCGGCCGACATCGCCAAGCACCACCCGCACGCGCAGGACCGTGACGACGCGATCTCGAAGGCCCGCTTCGAGTTCCGCTGGCTCGACCAGTTCAACCTCTCCTACGATCCGGACACCGCGATCGCGTTCCACGACGACACGCTGCCCGCCGAGCCGGCCAAGATGGCGCACTTCTGCTCGATGTGCGGCCCGAAGTTCTGCTCAATGGCCATCTCGCAGAACATCCGCAAGGCGTTCGGCGGCGCGGCAGCCCAGGAGCAGATCGTGAAGGACTCGCTCGCCGGCGTGGCCGCCGACGCGCAGCCGGCCGCGGCCGACGGCGTCGTCTCCGCCAACGTGCTGAGCCCCGAGGAGATCCGCGCCGGCCTCGACGCGATGAGCGAGAAGTACACCGCCCAGGGCGGCAAGCTCTACTCCACCGCCACCGAGTGATCCGAAGGAAGGCCACGACCAAGTCGTGGCCTTCCTTTTTCGCTCCGTCGCGAAAGCATCACAGTCAAACCGTGATGTTTCGGGCCGCCGGCGGTTCCGGTGGAACAACCTCGCAAGCGATGCCCTTATTATCCCTCGCCCCCGCTGGCGGGGGCTGTCATGCGCAAGCATGACTGGGGGTGGTCGTCCGATTCCCCATCAGGCGACCACCCCCAGTCGACTGCGTCGACAGCCCCCGCCGGCGGGGGCATGGCATTTCTCGGCCGGGCAGCATCTTGTTTATCCGTCGGTTCCATGCCATAGCTGGCATGCAAACGCTGCTGTGGGAATGGTTCGCGTCGTTTCCGTGCCATAGCTGGCATAAGACCGACGCTGCAAGGCGGCTTGCCGTCGGATCCACGCCAAGCATGGCACGAACCCGACGCTGTAGGTGGCTTTTTCATCGTCACCGTGCCATAGCTGGCATGGAACCGACGCAACGGGGCCGCTCAATGTCGTCATCGTGCCAAGCATGGCACGATGACGACGCTTCAGGCCGGCTGCCGGCCGAAGCCCCGGCCTCACCGATCAGTCGAGCAATCGCAGCGGTTCGGATGCCATGTCGCTCCCCCCATCCCGCTTCTCCTAGCCCCGGTGCGCGCGCAGTTCGGGGCGGCGTTCGACGCGTTCGAACGCGGTCGTGAGGTCGCTCGCGCGGATCGCGGCGCGGCGGTCCTTGGCGGCGACGAGCGCCGCCTCCGTCCAGATCGCGCACACTTCGGCGCCGCTCCAGCCTTCGGTGCGTCGTGCGATGTCCGCGAGCGGCAGCTCCCCTTCGGTCGCGAGCGCCCGCTCCTGCACTTCGAGGATCGCGAGACGGTCATGCTCGCCCGGCATCGGGAACGGGATCTGCCAGTCGAACCGGCCGGGGCGCAGCAGCGCCGGGTCCACGTCCTCGATGCGGTTCGTGGCGGCGACGACCACCACGTTGCCCTTGGACGCGAAACCGTCCATGAGCGTCAGGAGCTGCGCGACGAGACGCTTGCCGACGCCGTTCGTGTCGGTGTCGCGCGAGGATGCGATCGAATCGATCTCGTCGAAGAAGATGATGGCGCGCTGGTCAGCCTGAGCGGCCGCGAAGATCATGCGCAGCGTCTCCTCGCTGTCGCCCACGTATTTGCTCACGATGGTCGGACCGGAGACGAGGTAGAACTGCGCGTCGGCCACGTTGGCGATGATGCGCGCCAGATGCGTCTTGCCGGTGCCGGGCGCGCCGGTGAAGATCACGCCCTTGATCGGCTTCGCGCCGATGGCGCGCATCTGCACGCTGTTGCCGAGCTGCGTCTCGATGAGCTCCTTGGCGCGCGTGACGACCTGCTCGTAGCCGCCGAACGACGCGAACGTGAGGTCCGGGTCGGCGCTCGGCGTGATCCGGTACTGTTTGATGTCGTCGTCATGGTCGCTTTCGCCGGGGCGGATGGCCGTCGGCCACAGCACGCGTTCGATGCCGAACAGGTCGGTGAACTCGACCGTGTTGCCGGGCATGATGTCCACCGGATAGTCGCCTTCGAGGAGTTCCAGCCCGTCCGAGGTCTCCAGGACGACCGCGTCCTCCAGAGCGCGGCGTACGACGCCGACGCGGGGCTTGACCGGCCAGACGGAGGCGGGCACCTTCGTGTAGAAGCCGTCGCCGACGAGCAGCACGTCGCCCACGTCGAACACCTCCTGCCGCGGGAACGTGAGCTGCGTGCTCCGCCCGTTCGGCATCGTCGCGTAATAGGCGACGCGCCCCTCGTCGAATCCGGTGATGCGCGCCAGCACGCCGTCGCGGCGCAACACGTCGTCGGACATGATTCCCCTCTCCCACTGCTCGGTTCCGGCCCTCATCCAGGCCCGTTCCATCACACCACACAACCGCCCCGGAAGCAAGGGAAATCCGAGAGAAGCCGGACGGGAAACCAACGGCGGGTCGACGGCGGAAACAGGTGAAAAACACGTCTCCCGCGACTAAGCTGAACCGTATGTCAACACATGCAACCACGCTTCCCCCCGTGCTCGCGATCTCCGGTTCGGATTCGTCCGGCGGCGCGGGCATGCAGGCGGACCTCAAGACCATGCTCGCCAACGGCGTGTTCGGCATGAGCGCGATCACCGCACTCACCGCGCAGAACACGACCGGCGTGCGTTCCATCCAGGATACGGAGCCGACGATCCTCGCCGACCAGATCGACGCCGTGTTCGAGGACATCCCGCCGCTGGCCGTCAAGATCGGCATGGTGTCCGCGACCGGCATCATCGACGTGATCGCCGACCGGCTCACGTTCCATCACGCGGCGAACGTCGTGCTCGACCCGGTCATGGTCGCCACGTCCGGCGCGAAGCTCATCAGCGACGACGCGATCGCCGCGCTCACGTCGAAGCTGTTCCCGCTCGCCACGGTCATCACGCCGAACATCCCCGAGGCGCAGGAGCTCACCGGCATGGCGATCGTCGACGCCGATTCGATGGAGGAGGCGGCGCGCGCGCTCGTCTCGCGCTACGGCTGCGCGGCGCTCGTCAAGGGCGGCCACCACACGAACGACGCGAACGACGTGCTCGCCGAGACCGACGGCACGGTCACGTGGTTCGAGGGTTCGCGCGTCGACAATCCGAACACGCACGGCACCGGCTGCACGCTGAGCTCGGCGATCGCGTCGAATCTCGCGAAGGGCGAGACGCTGCCCGACGCGATCCGGCACGCGAAGGAGTATCTGACCGGCGCATTGAACGCGATGCTCGACCTGGGCCACGGTTCCGGTCCGATGGACCACGCGTGGCAGTGGCGGTAAGAGAGAAAGAGAGATGACGATGACGCAGAACGATGACGCGGTCATGCCCGTCGCGGCGGACGCGACAGGCATGGGGGACGTGCCACGCGCGACGGATGCGGCGAACGCACCTGACGCGGCGCTCGCCACGGCGACCGACCGTTTCGCCGTGAAACAGGAGGTCCCGATTGACCCGAAGACCGGCAAACCGTATCTCAACACGGTGGCCGCGATCCAGGTGTCGGTGACGGGCGCGGGCGCCGAGGTCTCCCCCTACGTCTCGCAGGCGATCGAGGTGATCCGCGATTCGGGCCTGCCGCAGGAGACGAACGCGCTGTTCACGGACGTGGAGGGCGATCTCGACGACGTGCTGCACGTGGCCGGGGAGGCCGCGAAGAAACTCGCGGAGCAGGGATACCGCACGAGTCTCGTGCTCCACATGGACATCCGCCCCGGCTTCACCGGCCAGCTCACCGAAAAGCCGAAGCTCGCCGACCAGCTCATCGCCGACCGCAAGGCCGCCGCAGCTCAGTAGTATCCGCCCCGCCAGCGGAAATCCCGCAAGACCGCCAGCAGGCACGCCCCGCCGGCGGATTCCCCAGCGAGACGGTCAGCAAGCACGCCCCGCCGGCGGAAATCCCGCAAAGCCGGCACCAACCAAACCCGCCCCCGCCGGCGGGGGCTCCCGGCGAAACCAGCACCCATCAAGCCCCGCCCCCGCTGGCGGGGGCTCCCGGCGAAGCCGGGTGGGGGTGGTCCTCACGAATCCCGCGCCCAAGACCACCCTCCGGCGCTACGCGCCACCTCCCGCCAGCGGGAGGAACACCCGACTCACCACCGGCGAGACCGATATCCCGACGGCGAACATAGGCGAACATAAACGTGAGGCTCCCTCTGACGAGGGAGCCTCACGTATTACAGGCCGTACCGGGATGCGCGGGAAGGCTCACGCCTCCTTGCCGTACTCCTTGGCGATGAGCGACCAGAGCTGGTCGGCGGCCTCTTCGACGTTCTCATTGACGATGGTCACGTCGAATTCGCCTTCGGCGGCGAGCTCCACCTTCGCGGTTTCGAGGCGCCTCTTGCGCTGCTCCTCGGTTTCAGTGCCGCGGCCGGTGAGGCGGCGCACCAGCTCGTCGAAGCTCGGCGGGGCGATGAACACGGTCACCACTTCGAGTCCGAGCTCCTTGGCCTTCTCCTTGACGCGGCGCGCGCCCTGCAGGTCGATTTCGAGGATCGTCGGCGTACCGACGGCCATGTGGTCCTCAAGCGGCTTCAGCGGCGTGCCGTAGTGGGCCATGCCGTGCACGAGCGCGGTCTCCAGGAACTCCCCCGCCTTCTCCTTGGCGGCGAACTCCTCCTCGCTCATGAACCAGTAGTTGACGCCGTTCACCTCGCCCGGGCGAGGGTCGCGCGTCGTGGCGGAAACGGACACCCAGATCTCCGGGTGCTTCTTGCGCAGCGCGATCTCGACGGTGCCCTTGCCGACGCCGGCGGGGCCGGTGAGCACGAGCAGCCGGCCGCCGCGCAGCGCATCCTCGTCCGCGTCCGTCTTGACCGGGGTCTCCGGCTGCGTGCCGGCGTTTTCGGTGGAAGCGGTTTCGGAGGCAACGGTGTCGGCGGTCTTGTCGGCCTGCGCCGCGGCGTCGTTCCCGACGTTCGTGGCGGCGGTTGCGGCGGTCTTGTCGGTGTCGGTCACGGTGATGGTCTCCCTCGGCGCGTCCGTCGCGCCGGTCGTCTCGGTTGTTGCGGTCGCGGCGTCCGGAGCGACGGCGGACTCGCCGGCGGCACCCGCCGGCGCCGCCGTCCCGGCCGTCGCCGCGGCTTCCGGCGCGTCGTGACGTTCCGGCTCCTGCGGCCGTTCGCCCACGCGCGTCGCCTCCATGAGCGCCTGCCGCACGTCGAGCGAGATCGCCTCGGTGGCTTCGCTCAACGCGGCGATGTCCGGTCCGTGGGAGGCGATGAAACGGGACACGGTGACGAGCACGTTGCCCTTCGTCCCCTTGAACACGGTGCGCAGATCCTTCGCGTCGGCGCCCTGCCAGCCGTATCCGGGCGAGAGGATCGGTCCGGTGAACTGGGCCGGGTCGACGCCGGTCTCGTTGATCCACTGGCCGATGGTCGCGCCGATGACGAGGCCGACGGAGCCCATGCCGTCCACGTTGCGGTTGTTCTTCTGCGCGGTGGCGGCGATGCCGTACGCCACCGTCTTGCCTTCGTAGTCGCCGACCTGGCGGATGGCGCTCTGCAGGCTCTTGCCTTCCTCGTTGGAGGTGAGGGATGCGATGAACACGCCGCGCCCGTTGTCGAGCGCGTCGTCGATGAGGCCCTGCAGCGATCGCGCGCCGTAGTACGGCAGCAGCGTGATCGCGTCGGCCCTCAGCGGCGCGCCCGGCTTGAAGTAGGCGTCGGCGATGGCGGAGATCGTCGTGGAGAGTCCGCCGTGCAGGCAGTCGACGATCGTGATGATGCCCATCTGGCGTGCCGCGTACAGCACGCGTTCCAGCGCGGCGAATCCCTTCGAGCCGTAGCGCTCGAACATCGGCGACTGGAACTTGACGGCGGCGGCGCGTCCGTTCGCGGCCTGCAGCATGCGCATGGCGAACATCTCCGCGCCGTCGGCGTCGACGTTGTAGCCCCAATCGGTCAGGAGTTTCCGGTGTGGGTCGATGCCCACGCACAACGGACCGTACTTGTCCATCGAATTGCGCAGACGCAGACCGAAGTCCGAACGCCTGGCGAGCCGTTCCTTGTCCTGTTCCTCAATGGGGCTGTCACTCATCGCGATCCCTTCCTTCGTGCGAGAGGAAATCCGTTGATCAGAAATCCTTGCTTTCCAACGCGAACAGCTGCTTGGAGTGCTCCTGGATGCTCATGATCTGGTAGTCGTTGCGCTTGACCGCTTCGATGGCCAGCAGCACCGCGGAGAACTCGGTGATGGTCGTGAACTGCGGCAGGTCGGCGGCGATGGCGGCGGCTCGGATGGAGTAGCCGTCGGAGCGCGACCCGCGCGAGTTCGGCGTGTTGAGGATCATGTCGATCGCGCCGTCCTCGATGAGTTCGACGACGTTCTTGCCGATCGAGCCTTCGGCGTGCACGACCTTCACCGGCGCCTCCGGATCGGAGTCCACGCGGGTGGAGATCTTGTCGACGATCTTCGAGTCGATGCCGTAGCGGCGCAGCACGGAGGCGGTGCCCTCGGTCGCCCAGATCGTGAAGCCGAGCTCGACGAGACGCACAGCCATGAGCGGCAGCTGGCGCTTGTCGGTGTCGTTCACGGAGATGAACACGTTGCCGTGGGTGGGCAGACCACCCTCATAGGCGGCGAGCTGGCTCTTGGCGAACGCGTGCGGGAAGTCGCGGTCGAAGCCCATGACCTCACCGGTGGAGCGCATCTCCGGTCCGAGCAGAATGTCGACGGTCTTGCCGACGGGCGTGCGGAAGCGCTTGAACGGCAGCACGGACTCCTTGACCGCCACCTGCTGGCCGCGGTGCATGACGCCGCCGTCGCCCTTGGGCAGCAGCAGGCCGTTGGCGCGCTGGTCGGCGATGGTCTCCCCCGCCATGATGCGCGCGGCGGCCTTGGCCAGCGCCACGCCGGTCGCCTTGGAGGCGAACGGCACGGTGCGGGAGGCGCGCGGGTTGGCTTCGATCACGTACAGCGTGTTCGCCATGAACGCGTACTGCACGTTGATCAGGCCCTTGACGTTGCAGCCCTTGGCGATGGCGTAGGTGCCTTCCCTGAGGCGACGGATCTGGTCGTCGGACAGCGTGGACGGCGGCAGGGTGCAGGCGGCGTCGCCGGAGTGCACGCCGGCCTCCTCGATGTGCTCCATGATGCCGCCGATGTACAGCTCCTCGCCGTCGAACAGCGCGTCGACGTCGATCTCGATGGCGTCCTGGAGGAACTTGTCGATGAGCAGCGGGGAGGGCAGGCGGCCGGAGACGACCGTGTCGGCCTGGGCTTCGGCGAGGGCGCGGTTCACGTACTTCTCGAGCTGCGCGTTGTCGTAGACGATCTCCATGCCGCGGCCGCCGAGCACGTAGCTCGGGCGCACGAGCACCGGGTAGCCGATCGAGTGGGCGGCCTCCTGGGCCTCCTCCAGGCTCAGCGCGGTGCCGTAGCGCGGCGCGTTCATCTTCGCCTTCTTGAGCACCTCGCCGAACAGCTCGCGGTTCTCCGCGAGGTCGATGGCCTCCGGGGTGGTGCCGAGGATCGGCACGCCGGCGGCCTTGAGGCGCGCGGCGAGCGACAGCGGCGTCTGGCCGCCGAGCTGCACGATGACGCCCTTGACGGGGCCCATCTTCTTCTCGGCCTCGTAGATCTCGAGCACGTCCTCGAAGGTGAGCGGCTCGAAGTAGAGGCGGTCGGAGATGTCGTAGTCGGTGGAGACGGTCTCCGGGTTGCAGTTGACCATGATCGTGTCATAGTCCTTGCCGAGCTCCTGCACCGCGTGCACGCAGGTGTAGTCGAACTCGATGCCCTGGCCGATGCGGTTCGGGCCGGAGCCGAGGATGATCACGGCCTCGCGCTCGCGCGGCTTGACCTCGGTCTCGTCCGCGTAGCAGGAGTAGTAGTACGGCGTGGCCGCGTCGAACTCGGCGGCGCAGGTGTCGACCGTCTTGTACACGGGCTTGAGGCCGTAGGTCCAGCGCAGCTCGCGGATCGTGTTCTCGCCCTCGTCGCCGAGGTTCCTCAGGTGCGCGATCTGCAGGTCGGACAGGCCGGCGAGCTTGGCGCGGCGCAGGAGCTTGCGCGTCAGCGTCTCGGCCTCGCGCACCGCCTGGGCGGTCTCGTTGATGAGCGTCAGTTGCTTGAGGAACCACGGGTCGATCTTGGTGGCTTCGAACAGCTGCTCGATGGTGGCGCCGCCCCAGATGGCGCGCATGAGCTCGAGGTAGCGGTTCTCGGTGGGCGTGTGGATCGCCTTGAGCAGTTCGGCGACCTCGTCGGCCGTCGGCTTCGGGCCGTCCCAGTTGAAGCCCATGTGGCGCTTGTCGATGGAGCGCATCGCCTTGCCGAGGGACTCCTGGAAGTTGCCGGCCAGTGCCATGGCCTCGCCGACGGACTTCATCGACGTGGTGAGCGTCGGGTCGGCGCCCGGGAACTTCTCGAACGCGAAGCGCGGCACCTTGGTGACCACGTAGTCGATGGTCGGCTCGAAGGAGGCCGGCGTGGACTGGGTGATGTCGTTGCGGATCTCGTCGAGCGTGTAGCCGAGGGCCAGCTTGGTCGCGATCTTCGCGATCGGGAAGCCGGTGGCCTTCGAGGCGAGCGCGGAGGAGCGGGAGACGCGCGGGTTCATCTCGATGACGATGATGCGGCCGGTCTCGGGGTGGATGGCGAACTGGATGTTGCAGCCGCCGGTGTCGACGCCCACGCCGCGGATGATGGCGATGCCGATGTCGCGCAGCTTCTGGTATTCGCGGTCGGTGAGGGTGAAGCACGGGGCCACGGTGATGGAGTCGCCGGTGTGCACGCCGACCGGGTCGACGTTCTCGATCGGGCAGACGACCACGACGTTGTCGTTGCGGTCGCGCATGAGCTCGAGCTCGAATTCCTTCCAGCCTTCGATGCCCTCCTCGATGAGCACCTCGTCGGTCGGCGAGTAGTGGATGCCGGCGCCGGCGATGCGGTGCAGCTCCTCCTCGTCGTGCGCGATGCCGGAGCCGAGGCCGCCCATCGTGAAGCTCGGGCGGACGACCAGCGGGTAGCCGAACTCGTCGGCGATGCGGTCCACTTCGGCGAGCGTGTGGGCGATGCGGGAGCGCGCGGATTCGGCGCCCGCCTCGTCGACGACCTTCTTGAACAGCTCGCGGTCCTCGCCGCGGTCGATGGCGTCGAGGGACGCGCCGATCAGCTCGACATTGTACTTCTTGAGCACGCCGGCCTCGCCGAGCGCCATCGCGGCGTTGAGCGCGGTCTGGCCGCCGAGGGTCGGCAGCAGCGCGTCGGGGCGTTCCTTGGCGATGATCTGTTCGAGGATCGGCGTGGCGATCGGCTCGATGTAGGTGGCGTCGGCCATCTCGGGGTCGGTCATGATGGTGGCCGGGTTCGAGTTGACGAGGATGACGCGGATGCCTTCCTCCTTGAGGACGCGGCATGCCTGGGTGCCCGAGTAATCGAACTCCGCGGCCTGACCGATCACGATCGGGCCGGAGCCGATGACCATCACGGATTTGATGTCGGTGCGCTTCGGCATATCACTTACCTTCCTTGGAGTCGGCGCGGGAATCGCGCGGATTGTTCTTCATGAGATCGCAGAATCGGTCGAACAGGTACGCGGCGTCGTGCGGACCGGCGGCGGCCTCCGGGTGGTACTGCACGGAGAACGCGGGGATGTCCACGCACTGCAGGCCTTCGACCACGTCATCGTTGAGATCGATGTGGCTGACGAACACCTTGCCGTACTTGCCGTTCTCGAACGGGGCGTCGACGGTCTCGCCGATCGGCGCGTCGACGGCGAAGCCGTGGTTGTGGGCGGTGACCTCCACCTTGCCGGTGGTGAGGTCCTTGACCGGCTGGTTGATGCCGCGGTGGCCGAACTTCAGCTTGTACGTGCCGAAGCCGAGCGCGCGGCCGAGCAGCTGGTTGCCGAAGCAGATGCCGAAGAACGGGTAGCCGGCGTCGAGGACCTTGCGCAGGAGTTCGACCTCCGGGCCGGCCTGCTCCGGGTCGCCCGGGCCGTTGGAGAAGAAGACGCCGTCCGGGTTCAAGGCGGTCAGCTCCTCGAACGTGATGGTGGAGGGCACGACGTGCACGCGGCAGCCGCGCTCGGCCATGCGGTGCGGGGTCATCGCCTTGATGCCGAGATCGACGGCGGCGACCGTGTACAGCGGCTCCTTGCCTTCGAACTCGCCGCACGGCTCGATGGTGTACGCCTCCTTGGTGGAGACCTCGTCGTACAGGCTCAGGCCCTGCATCTGCGGGGTGGCCTTGACCGCGTCGAGCAGCTCGTCGATGGTCTTGAGGCGGCCGTCCTCGCCGAGGAGCGCGTCGCCGGAGAAGATGCCGGCGCGCATCACGCCGGCGGAGCGCAGGTGGCGCACCAGCTTGCGCGTGTCGATGTCGGCGAGGCCGACGATGCCGTTGGCTTCGAGGTCGCCGTCGAGGCTGCCTTCGGCGCGCCAGTTGCTCACGTTCGGGGAGGGCTCGCGCACGATGTAGCCGGCCACCCAGATGCGGGAGGATTCCGGGTCCTCGTGGTTGACGCCCGTGTCGCCGATGTGCGGGAAGGTCTGCACGACGATCTGACGGTCGTAGCTCGGGTCGGTGAGCGTCTCCTGGTATCCGGTCATGCCGGTGGCGAACACGATCTCACCCGTGGTCGCGCCATGGGCCCCGTAGGGTTCACCCACATACACCTGCCCATCCTCCAGCACAAGGACCGCATCGTCCTTGCCATAGTTCGCGATCTCGCTCACCAAAACCCCCTTTTCGTTCTCGGGTCGTCCATGTTCAAGGGTATCGGCCCGCGCCGACGCACACGCGCAGGACACACGCGTTTGTCGCCGTTCGCGGCCGTTCCGTTCTTGCGCCGGTTGTCGCGCCCGGCCCACGCTCTCATAAAAACGCCTCCCGTGTTGCGGGGAGGCGTTCAAAAGGAAATATCAGTCCAACGGCTTTTCCTTGGCCGTGCAGATCGCGGACAGCAGTCCGTGGATGAATGCGGGGGAATCCCCGTCGCACAGCGTCTTCGCGAGGGACAGCGCTTCGTCGATGGCGACCTTGTCGGGCACGTCGTCGTTGAAGAGGATCTCCCAGGCGGCGATACGCAGGATGTTGCGGTCGATCACGCCCATACGGCGGACCTTCCACCCGGTGGAGTGCTCGTCCAGGGTGGAGTCGATCTCGTGCTGGTGCTCGGCCACGCCCTTGACGATCTCGATGGCGTATTCGGGCAGCGGCGTCTGCGCGCCGGGCGTCTCGATGCGTTCGTCGAGCAGGGACAGGATGTCCTGATCCTTCTCGTCCGCCTCATACAACGTGTTCAGAGCCCTCTTGCGGGCGGTGGAACGTGCCATGCAGCTCTTTCGTCCTTCGTGTCGTCGGTTTACCGGTTGGAACTGGGGTGATCCGCGGGTGGCGGATCAGTTCTCGCGGCCCAGGTAGGAGCCGTCGGTGGTGTTGACCTTGACCTTCTCGCCCTCGTTGATGAACAGCGGGACCTGGATCTCGGCGCCGGTCTCGACGGTGGCCGGCTTGGTGCCGGCGTTGGAGCGGTTGCCCTGCAGGCCCGGCTCGGTGTGGGTGATGGTCAGGACGACGGAGGCCGGCAGTTCGACGCTCAGCGGGGTCTCGTCGTGGAAGGACACGATGCAGTCGGTGCCTTCGAGCAGGAACTTGGTGTCGACGATGGACTTCGGCACGTAGACCTGATCGTAGGTGGTCATGTCCATGAAGACCAGGTTGTCGCCGTCCTCGTAGGAGTACTGGAGGTTGCGGTTGTCGACGGTCTCGAACTCCATCTTCATGCCCGCGTTGAAGGTCTTGTCGACGATCTTGCCGGAGAGCACGTTCTTGATGGTGGTGCGCACGAAGGCGGGGCCCTTGCCCGGCTTGACGTGCTGGAACTTGAGGACGGTCCACAGCTGGCCGTCCAGGTTCAGGACGGAACCGTTCTTGATGTCATTGGTAGTCTGTGCCACGATGTCTCACCTATTTCTAGTGTCGAGGGCTTACCCAAAATTTGCCTACGCCATTATGCCACCACCCCCCTACCGCGCCACACCGGCGGAAACGGAACGGACCGGCGAAGCCGGACAGTATCCTCTCGCCCCGCCGGACGAAACGGACTCGCAAGGCGAGTCGTTTTCTCGCTCCCGCTGGCGGGAAACGGACCGGCACAGCCGGACAGTGTTTCCGCCCCCGCTGGCGGGGGCTGTCCGCGAAGCGGACTGGGGGTGGTCCACAAACCAAACCCAAGCAACAACCACCCTCAGTCAGCCTACGGCTGACAGCTCCCGCCAGCGGGAGCAAAACAACGCCTCGCTCCGCGAGACAGTGTTTTCCGCCCCCGCTGGCGGGGGCTGTCGGCGAAGCCGACCGGGGGTGGTCGGCCCTTACCGTCAGCGCCAGGCGGCGGGCCAGTCGGCGGGCTGGGGCAGCTCCTCCAAGGCGGGCAGTCCGTCCACGATATCCAACGTCTCCATGCTCACGCGGATGACCTTCTCCACCACGTCCACGATGTAGCGCGGATTCTCGGAATACTCGTTCGGATCGTTGACGATGCCGCTCTTCTTGTCGGTGGTGACCTTATACCTATCGATGAGCCAGCCGATCGCGCTCTTGCCGTTGACCACGTACTCGTAGGCACGCAACGGGATGCCCTCGATGGTCAGGTTCTCCGCGACCCTGAGCACGCTGCGGTCCGGCACCTTCTTGCCGGTCTCCGGATCCTTGACCTTCCTCGGATACGTCATCTTCTCGGTGCGTCCCGGGTTCGCCTTGTCGCCGACCTCCATGACCGGCCACGGGTCGATCGACTCGTAGTCGAGATGCAGATGCGCCAAGGCGCGGCCGGCCTTCATGAACGCCGTGAAATCCTTCGCCAACGGGATGCGCGGCAGCTCCTTCTTCAGGTTGTTCGCGAACCGGCGACGGTATTCGGGGCTGTGGAGCACGCCGTACACGTAGTAGAAGACGTCCTCCTTCGAGATGCGCAGGCCCGGGCACGCCTCGCGGAACACCTTCAGACCGGTGTCGGTGATCGCGTCATGACGAACGTACCCATGCTCGTCCGCACCGGACACATCCGACTCCGAGAACAGGCCGCCGTCATCCGACGGCTCGACCTTCTCATACCAATACAGCGGGAAACACTGCGACGTGCTTTGCATGTGGCGATCAGGCACACATTCCGAGATAATGCACGAATAGTCACGACCTGCTGCCGGTCCGACCATACATATTTCCAGATTTTTTGCTCCAGGGTACGGGAACAACTGCGGTTGAAGATAGACGCAATTATTGAACATGGAGTCCATGTACTGCCACTGCTTGAAGAACGGACGGTACATTGCCAATCTGATGTGATTGTTGTTGTACGATGCAGTGCGTTCATGCCTAATATCATCGTAAACTTCACGAGTCCATTTAATTTGTGTCTCGTCCGCAGTCAAAAAGTCCCTTATCGCCGCCGGCTTACCACTTGTCCTCCAACGAGTCAATTCTTCAAGATAAACGTTAATCATTGACTGCATGTTAGCTTCTACTAGCCCGCGTTTAGAGTTGTAGCACCATGCGTCTCTATTTGTGATTACGCCTGAAGACCATGTGGAGAACAGGCCGGTAGGAAGTTTCTTGTTCCCATCCTGTACGCCGGTGGGAATGAATGTGGTGTAGCTGTCGTCTCGTTGATCGAGCCAGTCCCCGTGCTTGTCCGGTTGGAGTTCAATCCATTCCGGGTCATCCTCGGCCACATCCTTGAGGATGTCGAGTTTCTGCTGCCGATTGAGGTAGTCGCCGATGTCCCTGTAATGGATGACACCGTGCTCGGCGGATGCGGGGTTTTTGACGAGCATGGTAATGGCGATGGTGGCTCGGGAGCCGGAGTCGAAGATCTTGCCGCCCTCGCGCCGGGATTCCTCGCCTGAGGTGCGCTGGTTGCCGCGCAGGTTGTATACGTAGATGCTGCTGAACTCGTTGGCGAAGCAGCGGCGCACGCCGGCTCCTGCGGTGCCTTTGAGCCATCCGCCGTTGGTGACGAAGCAGACGATGCCGGAGTCGCCGATGCGGTCGGAGGCCCAGCGGAACGCGCGGATGTAGTGGTCGTACAGCGAGTTGTTGAGCGTGGCGTCGGAGTTCGCCACGTAGGTCTCCTCGACCCGCTTATCCAACGTTGGGTATTTGGTGTTCTGGTTGCCGGTGTTCTCGCTGTCGCCGGCCCTATATGGCGGATTGCCGACGATGACCTTGATCGGCAGAGCCTTCTGCTGTTTGATACGTTCGGTATTCTCGGTGAACACGGTGTCGTCCAACGTGTCGCCATCCTCGTGCATCTGGAACGTGTCCGTCAGGAGCGCACCCGGGAATACCTGATACCCCCCCCCGATTCGCTTGTGGTAGGACTGTTCGATGTTGATGTCCATGATGGTCGCGGCCAGGGGCACGATCTCGTTGGAGTGCAGGTCGTGCGCGTACTTGTACGGCAGATCCTCCACGGAAATCAATGATTCATCCTCGATGAGCCGGCAGATGTACGTGCCGGTGCCCGCGAACCCGTCCAAAACGTGCACGCCGCGAGAACCCAGCGACTGGCCGAACTCGCGCTCCAACGCGCGCTGCACCATGTGCAGCTGCGCATCCACCACTTCGACGGGCGTGTAGACGATGCCCAGCGAGTCGGCGGTGTCCTTGAACGCCTTGGTGAAGAACTCGTTGTAGATCTCCTTGATGAGGTTCTGCTTGGCGACGTCCGTCTCCAACTGGCTCGCCGACAGCCGCACCGACGAGTACAGGTCGCGCAGCGTCGGATTGCTCGTCACCTCCGGCAATCCCGCCTCGTACAGGGCGTTCATCGTCCGGTCAAGACCGCGGACGATGGGATTATGCTCGATGACCTCCTTGTTGGTGAACAAGGTCTGGAAAATCGGCTTCGTCACCTCATGCTGCGCGAGCACGGCGATCGCGTCGACCTCCGAATAACCCGGGTTGAGGCTGTCCTTCAACCCGTCCACGAACTCAAGGAACGAGTCACGTGCGGGGCCGGGCTGGTCGACGAGCGTGTAGATGGCTTCGGCGCGACGGCGGGTGATGGCCGCGATGTCGTCGGTCCACTCACCCCAGTAGATCTTCGTGCCGCACTTGCGCACGATCTGCGCGTTGATGGCCTTCGCCATCTCCCCCAATTCGAAATCCAATTCCGGCTGGAAGCCCCTGCCGTCATCATTCGAACCGGCATCGTCACCGGACCCACCGCCGGCGTTGCCGTCGTCGCCCGTCCGCTCACCGCCGCCGACGCTCGTGGTCTTCCGTCCGGAACGCTTGGACCTGCGCAGTTTCGACTCGTCCAGCACCTCGACCTCGATGATACGCTTCAACGAATCCTCGTCACCGAGCGCGGCCGCATTGATGATCGCGTCCAACCGTTCGTCGTGACTGCGCAGGGCACGCACGACCTCCCAGACGACCTCATACACGCCGGAGGAGAGAATCGAATCCGGGTCGGCGCCCAGCGGGATGACGACCGGGATGATGATATACCCGTACTCCTTGCCGGGGGCCTTGCGCATGACGCGGCCGACGGACTGGATGATGTCCACGCGGCTGCGCCGCGCGTTCAGGTACATGACCGCGTCCAGATCGGGCACGTCGATGCCCTCCGCAAGGCAACGAGCGTTCGAGAGGATGTGGCACTCATTGTCCGCGGTCTCGGCGGCCAGCCAGTCGAGCTTGCCGCGGCGGGTGGCCGCGTCCATGCCGCCGTCCACGTGGTCGATCTCCACATGTACCTCGTGATTGGCGGCCTTCACGGCCTTGTTCGCGTCGGTGTCCTCAAGGTTGCGCGTGTAGTCGTCGATGACGGTACGGAACTTCGCGGAGAGCGCCTTCGAATCCTTGATGCTCGCGGCGAACGCGATCGCATGGTGCAGGACGCGTTTGGAATCGTCCGGCGCGGTCTCGGCGGCATGCCTGCCGCGCGACACGAGCTCGTCCACGCTCTTGGAGTGCCGCCGGTCGAACAACGCCTTCCAACAGCCGACGAACTTGGCCGCGTCGTCCAACGGGATCTCGGAGTCCTTCGCGCCATACTGCTTCTGCATGACCGAGCCCATCATGCTTTCCGCGACCTGCATGACCACGATCTTGTAGTCCGTGAGCAATCCCAAGTCCACGGCCTTGCCGAAGCTCAACCGGTAGGCGATGCGGCCGTACACGTTCTCGTCGTCCATGCTGGCGATCTCGATGGCGCCTTCCTTGGCCTTGTTCTTCGCGCCCTCGCCGTAGATGCGCGGCGTGGCCGTCATGTACAGGCGCTTCGCCGAGTGGATGAAACCGGCGTCATGGATCTTCTGGAACGCGGCCTCCCCGTCCATCACACCGGTGGTGCGATGCGCCTCGTCGCAGATCGTCAGATCGAAATCCGGCAGGCCGAGCCGCTGCGCATCGTGGATGACCTGGATCGACTGGTACGTGGAGAACACGACGTTCAACGCGTCCTCGCGCGGCCTGAACCGGTTGGCGACCGTCTCCGCGTTCGTCGTCGCCGGGAACGGGATGTCCGTCAACTGTCCGTAGGATTCCCGGTCGGATTTGCTCAGCTTGCTGGCCTTGCCGTCCGAGCACACCACGTACACGTTGATGCGGCGGCGGGTCTGGTTCACCCAGTCGCGCATCGACTGCGACACGAGGGAGATCGACGGCGCGAGGAACAGGACCGTACCGCCCTCACCCGTCATCTCCTCGGTCAGACGCAGCGAGGTCAACGTCTTGCCGGTGCCGCACGCCATCACCAGCGAACACCGGTCATGATCCGCAAGCTCGGTCTTCACCGCGTCGATGGCCTCACGCTGGTGAGGGCGCGGATCAAAGGTCACGCGGGCCGAGGATTCCGTGCCGTCGATGAACGCGCCCCAGTCGAGATTCGACCCGCGCATCGTGTCCAGATCCAACCGGACCATATCCCTGTCCGGATGGGACAGCATGAAATCCTCAAGCACGCTCGTATATCCGGAGGTCGTGTCGGCGAGCATGTAATGCTGGTAGCGGTCATCGGCGAGGGCGTTCATGAAGAACGTGGACACGTCGCCCGCGGCGAGCTTCGGCTTCGAATAGCATTTCGCCTGAATCGCCCAATACGAGCCGTCCGCGTCCTCGGCGACCAGGTCGATGCCCGTGTCCATCGTGCCGTCGTTCGTGGGCGCCTCGTCCCACAGCCACACCTGCGTGATGCGCTCCAGCCATGAAGGATCATGTTCGAGGAAGAACTCGACGGCACGCTCGAAACGGGTACCCTGCTCGCGCTTGTCAACCGATTCGGACACGATCGCCGTGAAAATCTCGTCAATACTCACTTCTGAAGGCTCCCTCGTCGCTCTGCCAATGCACACCACAATACCGTCGGCACCCCACCCCGGCAAAGAACATGGACTCGCTACGCGAGACAGCGTTTCCGTCCCGCCGACGGAAAACGGACCGACACAGCCGGACAGCATTCTCGCCCCCGCCGGACGAAACGGACTCGCTACGCGAGACAGTGTTTTCCGCCCCCGCCGGCGGGGGCTGTCCGCGAAGCGGACTGGGGGTGGTCCAGCACCGCCAGCGAAGCATCACATCGACACACGTTCTCGCACGTTTCTGTCGATGTCCTCGCAGACCGCGCCGAAATGTCGGTCGACATCGAGGTTCGAGTAACGGAGCACATGGAGTCCAAGGCCGTTCAGCTCGGCGGTACGATGCCGGTCGGCCAACCGTTGCTCCTCCGTGTAGTGTCCTCCGCCGTCGAGCTCGACGATGAGCTTGGCTTTGTCACAGTAGAAATCGACGATGTAGTCGAGTATCGGCTTCTGCCGTTGCCAGCGGAACGGATACGTGCGGAGATAATCGGACCAGAGTCTACGTTCCCATGGGGTCGCGTTGGCGCGTAGCCGCCGCGCGAGAGGCACATTGGCTTTGTTATAGGGAAGCATGTTTCCCAGTGTAGGCGCGTGCGGGATAGGAACGAGCCCCGTGCGCCCGCCGACGGAAAGAGGCACAGCCTCGCGGAGCAAATCCGCACCTCAGCGGGGGGCACAACGACACAGCCTCGCGAAGCAAGTCCATATCCCCGCTCCCGCTGGCGGGAGCTGTCAGCCGAAGGCTGACTGAGGGTGGTCACCCTCCAGCTAAACCTTCCAGCTAAACCGGAAACCACCCCCAGTCGGCTACGCCGACAGCCCCCGCCAGCGGGGGCACAATGGCACAGCCTCACGGAGTGAATCCGCACCTCAGCGGGGGCACAACGACACAGCCTCGCGAAGCGAGTCCATATCCCCGCTCCCGCTGGCGGGAGCTGTCAGCCGAAGGCTGACTGAGGGTGGTCCACCTTCCAGCTAAACCTTCCAGCTAAACCGGAAACCACCCCCAGTCGGCTACGCCGACAGCCCCCGCCAGCGGGGGCAAACAACACAGCCTCGCGGAGCAAGTCCTAATCACCGCCAGCGGAGCGAAACAATGCAGTCTCGCGAAGCGAGTCCGTTTTTCACGAGCAAGTCCGTGTGCATCGTTGGAATACGAAAGAACCCCGGAACCGATTGGGTTCCGGGGTTCTTCAGTACGCTAGTTCAAGCGTGTCGAAGATCTCTCTGATGGGAATCAGGCGAGGATCTTGGTGACACGGCCCGAGCCGACGGTGTGGCCACCCTCACGCACGGCGAAGGTCAGGCCCTCCTCCATAGCGATCGGCTGGATCAGCTCGACGGTGAAGGTCGCGTGATCGCCCGGCTGGACCATCTCGACGCCTTCCGGCAGCTCGATGACGCCGGTGACGTCGGTGGTGCGGAAGTAGAACTGCGGACGGTAGTTGGAGAAGAACGGCGAGTGACGGCCACCCTCATCCTTGGTCAGGACGTAGACCTCACCCTCGAACTTGGTGTGCGGGGTGACGGAGCCCGGAGCAGCCACGACCTGGCCACGCTCGACGTCCGTACGGCCGAGGCCACGGAGGAGCAGACCGGTGTTGTCGCCAGCCTCGCAGGAGTCCATCGTCTTGTGGAAGGTCTCGATGGAGGTGACGGTGGTGTTCTGGGTCGGGCGGATGCCGACGATCTCGACCGGGGTGTTGACGGCCAGCTGGCCACGCTCAACACGGCCGGTGACGACGGTACCACGGCCGGAGATGGTGAAGACGTCCTCGATCGGCATCAGGAACGGCTTGTCGAGGTCGTGGACCGGGGTCGGGATGTACTCGTCGACGGCGTCCATGAGCTTCTTGATCTGCTCGACCCACTTCTCGTGGTCCGGAGCGTCGTCGTGCAGCGCGCCGTAGGCGGAGACGTGGATGACCGGGCAGTCACGATCGAAGCCGTTCTCGTCGAGGAGGTCACGGACCTCTTCCTCGACGAGCTCGATGAGCTCCTCATCGTCGACCATGTCGCACTTGTTCAGGGCGACCAGAATCTTCGGGACGCCGACCTGACGGGCGAGCAGGACGTGCTCGCGGGTCTGGGCCATCGGGCCGTCGGTGGCGGCCACAACGAGGATGGCGCCATCCATCTGGGCGGCACCGGTGATCATGTTCTTCACGAAGTCGGCGTGGCCCGGGCAGTCCACGTGAGCGTAGTGACGCTTCGCGGTCTGGTACTCGATGTGGGCGATGTTGATGGTGATACCGCGGGCGGCCTCTTCCGGAGCGGAATCGATCTGGTTGAAGTCGTACTCCGGGTTGACATCCGGGTACTCCTCGTGCAGAACCTTGGAGATGGCCGCGGTCAGGGTCGTCTTGCCGTGATCGACGTGGCCGATGGTGCCGATGTTAACGTGCGGCTTAGTACGCTCGTACTTTTCCTTTGCCATTACTTTGTCCTCCTGGACGTTTCGTAGGTTTACTGGGTTTCTGGGTTTCGTGCCACATTGAAAGGAGCCAGAACCCAGTCAGCGGTACACGATATTACCGCTGACTGGAGACGTGGCGCAAATCAACGCAGCTACGCGTGTCACTCGCCGCGCTGGGCCTTGATGATCTCGTCGGAGACGCTCTTCGGCACCTCGGCGTAGGAGTCCATCTGCATGGTGAACATGGCGCGGCCCTGGGTCTTCGAGCGGAGGTCGCCGATGTAGCCGAACATCTCGGACAGCGGGACCTTGGCGTCGATGACCTTGACGCCGGTGGCGTCGGTCATGGACTGGATGTTGCCACGGCGCTGGTTGAGATCGCCGATGACTTCGCCCATGTAGTCCTCCGGGGTACGGACTTCCACGGCCATGATCGGCTCGAGGATGACCGGCTTCGCCTTCGGGGCGGCTTCCTTGAAGCACATGGAGCCCGCGAGCTTGAAGGCCATTTCGGAGGAATCGACCGGGTGCATCTGGCCGTCGGTGACGGTGGCCTTGACGCCCACGACCGGGAAGCCGGCGAGAATACCGGATTCCATGGCTTCCTTGACGCCGGCCTCGATGGACGGGATGAACTCCTGGGAGATGTGGCCGCCGGTGACGGCGTTCTCGAACTCGAAGGTCTTGCCCTCGGTGGTCTCGAGCGGCTCGAAGTTCATCAGGACCTTCGCGAACTGGCCGGAACCACCGGTCTGCTTCTTGTGCGTGTAGCCCTGGTCCATGACGGCCTTGCGGATGGTCTCGCGGTAGGCGACCTGCGGCTTGCCCTGGGTGCACTCGACCTTGAACTCGCGACGCATGCGGTCGACGATGATGTCGAGCTGGAGCTCGCCCATGCCGGCGATCAGGGTCTGGCCGGACTCCTCGTCCGTGGTGACCTGGAACGTCGGATCCTCTTCGGCCAGCTTGGCGAGGGCGATGCCCATCTTCTCCTGGTCGGCCTTGGTCTTCGGCTCGACGGCGACCTGGATCACCGGATCCGGGAAGGTCATCGAGTTGAGGGAGATCGGAGCGTCCATGGCGCACAGGGTGTCGCCGGTGGTGACGTTCTTCAGGCCCACGAAGGTGTAGATGTTGCCGGCGTCGGCCACGTCGACCGGGTTCTCCTTGTCGGCGTGCATCTGGAAGATCTTGCCGATGCGCTCCTTCTTGCCGCGCGTGGAGTCGAGCACGTTGTCGCCCGGCTTGACGGAGCCGGAGTAGACGCGCACGAACACGAGCTTGCCGTAGAACGGGTGCGTGGAGATCTTGAAGACGAGGGCCGCGAACGGATCGGACTTGGTCGGCTTGCGGTCGATCTCGACGGACTCGTCGCCGGGCTTGAAGCCCTTGATGGCCGGCACGTCCTCCGGGGACGGCAGGTAGTCGACGACGCCGTCCAGCATCGGCTGAACGCCCTTGTCCTTGAAGGCGGAACCGCAGAAGACCGGGAAGGCCTTCTTCTCGATGGTGAGCTGGCGGACGCCCGCGCGGATGTCCTCCTTGGACAGGTCGCCGTCCTCGAAGAACTTGTTCATCAGGTCGTCGTTCGCCTCGGCGGCGGCCTCGACCAGCTGCTCGTGGTACTCGTCGGCCTTGTCCTTCAGGTCGGCCGGGATCTCGGTGGTGTCGTACTTGGCGCCGAGGTTGTCGGTGCCGTTCCACACGTAGGCCACCATCTCGACCAGGTCGACGACGCCGGTGAAGTCGTTCTCGGCGCCGATCGGCAGCTGCATCACGATCGGGGTCGCGCCCAGCTTCTCCTTGATGGTGTCGACGGAGTAGTAGAAGTTCGCGCCGAGCTTATCCATCTTGTTGATGAAGCAGATGCGCGGCACGCCGTACTTGTCGGCCTGACGCCACACGGTCTCGGACTGCGGCTCCACGCCCTCCTTGCCGTCGAAGACGGCGACGGCGCCATCGAGCACGCGCAGGGAGCGCTCCACCTCGGCCGTGAAGTCCACGTGGCCCGGGGTGTCGATGATGTTGATCTGGAACTTGTCCTTGGTGTCGTGGGACTGACGGCTCCAGAAGCAGGTGGTGGCGGCCGACTGAATCGTGATGCCGCGCTCCTGCTCCTGCGCCATGAAGTCCATCGTCGAGGCGCCATCGTGGGTCTCACCGATCTTGTAGTTCTTACCGGTGTAGTACAGGATGCGCTCGGTGGTGGTGGTCTTACCGGCATCGATGTGGGCCATGATGCCGATGTTGCGGACGAAATGAAGGTCCGAAAGCTCTGCAGCCATCTTTATCCTTAGTCTTCCTCAGGCGAGTGATTACCAGCGGTAGTGGGCGAAGGCCTTGTTGGCCTCTGCCATCTTATGAGTATCCTCGCGACGCTTGACAGAAGCGCCGAGGCCGTTGGAGGCGTCCAGGATCTCGTTGGCGAGACGCTCGGCCATGGTCTTCTCGCGACGGGCGCGGGAGAAGTCGGTCAGCCAGCGCAGGCACAGCGTGTTGGCGCGGTTCGGCTTGACCTCGACCGGCACCTGGTAGGTGGCGCCGCCGACGCGGCGGGAACGCACCTCGAGGGACGGGCGGATGTTGTCCAGCGCGCGCTTGAGGACGGCGACCGGCTCCTGGTCGGTCTTCTCCTTGACCATGTCGAGCGCGGAGTAGACGATGTCCTCGGCGATGGACTTCTTGCCGTCCAGGAGGATCTTGTTGATCAGCTGCGCGACGACGGTCGAGCCGTAGATCGGATCGGGCAGCACGACGTGCTTCTTAGCGGGTCCTTTACGTGACATATCTCTTACTTCGCCTTCTTTGCTCCGTACAGGGAACGACCCTGCTTGCGGTCCTTGACACCCTGGGTATCGAGCGCGCCACGCACGATGTGGTAGCGCACGCCCGGCAGATCCTTCACACGGCCGCCGCGCACGAGCACGATGGAGTGCTCCTGCAGGTTGTGGCCCTCGCCCGGGATGTAGGCGGTGACTTCGATGCCGGAGGACAGGCGGACACGGGCGACCTTACGAAGCGCCGAGTTCGGCTTCTTCGGGGTGGTGGTGTAGACACGGGTGCACACGCCGCGACGCAGCGGGCTGCCCTTCAGCGCCAAAGTCTTCGACTTCTTCGGCTTCGGCGAACGTCCCTTACGGACGAGCTGTTCGATAGTAGGCAACTTGAATTCTCCGATTCAGTGTTATCTCTTGGTTCCGTGAGGCCCGCAGCACCGTGAGCCATACTCCCCCGAGCATCCGGAAACCAATCCGAATCGGAAAGTCAGCCACTGCCCACCGGCCCGATGGCCCGTTCCTCTCTCGCCGCCGCATTGCTGCGCGCGATCCATGCGATTCACGGGATATCCCAGCGCCGTACTCCTGTCACATAAGGCGTACCGCTGGCACACACGAATATCCATATTACGAACCGCCCGGACAACGACACGCCACACCCCGGCCCCGACGACGACCCGCCCCATCCCGCTTCCGCTGACTCCGCCCCATCCCGCTCCCGCCGGCTCCGCACCGTCCCGCTCCCGCTGGCGGGAGCTGTCAGCCTTCGGCTGGCTGAGGGTGGTCTACGGATGGATTGGCGGGACCACCCCCAGCCGGCTTCGCCGCCAGCCCCCGCCAGCGGGGGCAAAGCACGGTGGAGGAGACGGCGGCTGCACCACATGCGCCGGCCCTCGCCGATGGGAGGCAAGACACTGCGGTCTCGCTTCGCGAGTCCGTACCGTCCCGCTCCCGCTGGCGGGAGCTGTCCCGCGCAGCGGGACTGAGGGTGGTTTCCGCGGACAAAACGAAAGACCCCGAGGTTTCCCTCGGGGTCTTGGTGGGGTGGCTAACGTGGCTCGAACACGCGACCTTCTGAACCACAATCAGATGCTCTACCAACTGAGCTATAGCCACCATTGTTCTCGACCCGCTCTCGCCGGCCGGCAACGAGTGAATACAATACAGGAGTTTCCGCCGTTGTCCAACTACGGCGTGTCGCCTGTGTTTCCAAGGGTTGAAAGTATATATACGCCAAGAGCGCGATGAAGGAAAGCATGTAATCATCCACGAAATCACGGAACCCCGCGCCACGTCGCATTTACAGACAATCACCGCCCCACGCAACCGCTCGCATGCGCACATGAGAACGGTCACATTGTTCGTTCATGTTCATTTCAATACGACCTCTCAGCCCTACTGCCGATTGGCTTTCCGGCGTGTCGAGACGTGCGGCATGTTCGGTTTTTGGTATACTTACCAGTGAAGGCCGGAGTTTAAGATCGGCCGGGAATCCGGCAGGTCGCAACGAAGCGCAGAAAGCCGTAAGGCCGCAGGCGCAACGCCTTCGAGATAACTGAACAGCGATCGATGGTGAATTCACCGAGGCGCGGCATGGCAGCACGGCGCAAGCGCCGGGCCGCGAAGAAAAACACGTGTACTGGTTGTTTGTGGTTCATCATTGCAAGGAGGCCGCGCAAGGCGGCGCGGCGAAAGCAGCAAAGCGTACCATCGCCTCCTTCCCCAACAGATGGCCCCCGGAACTTCTTCCCTTCGGTTCCGGGGGCCATCTTCTTTGTGCGGGGTACAGGGGCCCGCACCACCACCCTCAGTCAGCCAGAGGCTGACAGCTCCCGCCGGCGGGAGCGAGTACGCCGCGGCGGCAGGTTCCGTAGACCACCCTCAGTCCCGCTGCGCGGGACAGCTCCCGCCAGCGGGAGCAAAGCGGTACGGACACGCTCGGTCATGCAGACCACCCTCAGTCCCACTGCGCGGGACAGCTCCCGCCAGCGGGAGCGAAGCGGTACCGGCGGAAGCGATATACAAGCTTCAGCGTGAGCGGATGCGCACTACACTGGCACCATGATTTCCTTCGAGAACGATTATTCGCGCGCGGCGCACCCGGCGGTGCTCGACGCGATCGCCCGCATCAACGAGAACCTCTACCCCGGCTACGGCATGGACCCGATCTGCGAGCGCGCCAAGGCGAAGATCCGCGAGGCGTGCGCCCTGCCCGAGGCGGACATCCACTTCCTGGTCGGCGGCACGCAGACCAACCAGGTCGTCATCGACGCGGTCACGCCGCCGTATGCGGGCGTCGTCGCCGTGGAATCCGGCCATCCGAACGTGCATGAGGCGGGCGCCATCGAGTATTCCGGCCACAAGGTGCTCACGCTCCCCCATCACGACGGCAAGATGGACGCGGCCGAACTCGACGAATACTGCGCGACCTTCTACGCGGACGGCAACCACGACCACATGGTCTTCCCCGGCTGCGTCTACGTCTCCATGTCGACCGAATACGGCACGGTCTATTCGAAGGCGGAGCTCGAGGCCATCGCCGACGTCGCGCACCGCTACGACATGCCGTTGTTCGTCGACGGCGCGCGTCTCGGCTACGGCCTGACCGCGACCGGCTGCGACATGACGCTGCCCGATCTCGCCCGCATCGCCGACGTCTTCTATATCGGCGGCACGAAGGTCGGCGCGATGTTCGGCGAGGCGGTCGTGTTCGCGAACCGCGACGCGCGTTCCGCGGCGCCGCGTCATTTCCTCACCGAGATCAAGCAGCATGGCGCCCTGCTCGCGAAGGGCTTCCTGCTCGGCGCGCAGTTCGACGCGCTGTTCACCGACGACCTGTACTTCCGCATCGCCCGCAACGCGAACGTGCAGGCGGACCGTATCCGCGCCGCACTGCGCGCCAAGGGCTACACGCTCACGTTCGAAGCGCCGACGAACCAGATCTTCGTCACGCTCGACCGGCCGACGATCGACCGTCTGGAGCGTGACGTGCGTCTCGGCTTCATGGAGAAGGCGGACGAGTCGCACACGGTGATGCGCATCTGCACGAGCTGGGCGACCACGGACGAGGAGACGGACCGGCTCATCGCCCTGCTGTAGCGGCCCTGCCGAGACCGCCCCGCCGCGATCGCCCCGCCGCGTCACGCCCCCGCCGTGGCGATCGCCTCGCGTTCCATGTCGACGAACCGGTGGACGGACGCCTCCACCGAATAATGCTCGCGCGTGTGCTCGGCGTACACCGCGCCCCACCGCGCGAGCTCGTCCGGATGGTCGATCCACCAGTCGATGCGACGCGCGAGCATCGCCGCGTCGCGCACCGGGAACAGCGAGGCGTCGGTCAGCGCGAACTGGCTCGCCGCGGACAGTTCCGACGCGGCGATCACCGGCACGAGACCGCACGCCATCGCCTCGATGACGCTCACCGATTCGATGTCGGCGATCGAACAGTGCACGAACAGGTCGCACGAGCGCAGCAGCGCCGGCATGTCGGCGTTGCGGTGGAATCCGATGTCCGCCTTGCGTTTGAGGCGACGGTTCGCACGGAACGTGAGATACCGTTTGAGCGGACCGGTGCCGGCGATGACCAACTGGACGTCGCTCGCGTGGCGGCTCATCGAGATCGCCTTGATGAGCGTGATCTGATCCTTCTCGTGCGCGAGCCGGCCGGACGCGACGACCCGGAACGGCACGTGCGCGGGCGCGTCCGGGTCGAACGGCTCGCGCGCGGTGAACCGCGGCGCGTAGCCGTTCGAGATCACGTGCATCGTCCCCTTGTAACCGTGTTCGCGCAGCAGACTCGCGGTCATCTCGGTGGGCGTGTGGATGTGGTCGACGCGCTTGTACAGCCACTGGCGGAACAGCCAGTAGAGGAACCGCTCCATGCCGGGGATGTAGCGCAGCGGTCCGGCCGAGTAGAGCACGTTCTCCGGCTGCAGGTGGAATCCGGCGGTCACGGGGATGCCCATCTGGCGTGCGACCTTGGCGGCGCGGCGCCCGAATTTGAACGGCATGTAGATGTGGACGACGTCGACGCCCTGGAACGCGGTGCGGAACAGCGTGTCGCTCGGTTCGGCGAACTGCATCTGCTGTTTGGCGGCCACCCAGGAGACGAGCGGCACCTTGTTGACGCGTGCCGGCCAGTCGGGCGCGCCAACGCCGACGAGACGCACGTGGTGCCCCTGCCGTTTCAGTTCGGCGGCCCACTGGAGCGCCGAATTCGACGTGCCGTTGCCCTGGTTGCCGACCGTGTCGACCACGAGGGCGATGGTCAGCGGACGGTCGATGTCCTCCTCGACGATCGGCGTCCGTCCGGGCGTCTTCCCGGTCGGCGGTTCCACAAACTTCTCCGGTTCCTGTTCTCGCATTGCTCCAGTCTATGCCAGCGCGCGCGTGATGCGCGACACCGCCTGGTAGAGGTCGCGTTCCGGTTTCAGCAGGCTGAACCGCACGAATCCGTCCGACGCGGGGCCGAAGCACGATCCGGGCATGACGGCCACACCCGCATGCTCGATGAGCCATGCGGTGAACGCGTCCGACGTGCCGCGCCCGTCCGGCACGCGCGCCCACAGGAACAGCCCTCCGCGCGGCGGCGCCACGTCAAGCCCCGCCTCGCGCAGTCCGTCGACGAGCACCTGCGCGCGATGCCCGTAGCTCGCGCCGAGCGCCGCGACGGACCGCAGGTCGCCGCTCAGCGCAACCGCGCCGGCGCGCTGCACGACGCTCGGCGCGAGCACCGTGGTCTGCTGGTGGACGGCCTTCGACGCGGCGAGGATCGCGGCGTTGCCGGCGATCCAGCCGCCACGCCACCCGGCGACCATGAACATCTTGGACAGCGATCCGAGTTCGACGGCCACGTCGAGTGCGCCCGGCGTGGCGAGGATGCTGGGCGACGGCGTGTCGCCGAATTCGATGCCCGCGTAGGCGAAATCGTTCATCACCGCGAACCGGTGCTCGTGCGCGAGCGCGACGACACGCCCGTAGAAATCGGAGGTGGCGACCGCGCCGGTGGGATTGTTCGGATAGTTGAGGATCAGCAGTTTCGCCTCGTCCCACAGGTTCGGGTCGACGGCGTCAAGGTCCGGCAGGTAGTCGTGCGCCGGGTCCGCGGGGATCGTGACGAACCGGCCCTTGGCGACGGCGGTGGAGCCCTCGTACTGCGGATAGTACGGGTCGACGGCCACGACCGTGTCGCCTTCGTCGATGAGCGCCTCGATGACGGTGGAGATGCCCACCGACGCGCCGGCGGTGGCGAGCAGGTGCGCGCGCGGGTCGAGCGCGACGCCGTGGCGTTCCCCGTACCAGCCGGCGATCGCGTCGAGATAACCGGGAACGCCGTCGAACGCGGGATAGCGGAACAGGGACGGGTCGTGCGCGGCGTGGGCGAGCGCGTCCTGCATGAACGCGGGCGGCGCGCCGTCCGGATTGCCTTTGGACAGGTCGATGACGTCATGCCCGGCGCGGATGGCGGCGGCGGTGCGCGCGTCGGCCTGAGCGAACGGGTTCGGCGGGAGTCCCGCCGCCCTGCGTGAGATCAGACCTGCGATCGGATCGACGGTCCGGCTGCCTGCGGGCGACGGATTCCCTTCCCCCATCTCCAACTCCCTTTCTTCCCCTTCAGGAAACGTTGGCCCGATCGTTTATTCCCAACCGATCGGTGATATTCACGGTACGCCGAGGGGCGGCGTGCGGCAACGGCGTGTCTATACGCGGTACTTATGGACGGTTATCAGCGCGTGCCGGCATGCCGGCGTGCCTCATCGGGTGGCGATGGGAGAATGTGACGCATGACCGATAGCGTGAACACCGTGAACGATTCCCCGTCCGTTTCCCCCTCCTCCGCCGCTGGCCGCGTGCTGGGCACGCCGCTGGGCGCGCGCCCGACGCGCGTGCTGTTCCTCGGCTCGGGCGAGCTCGGCAAGGAGGTGACGATCGAGCTGATGCGCCTCGGCGCGTGGGTGTGCGCCGCCGACTCGTATGCGGGAGCGCCCGCCCAGCAGGTGGCGCACGAGGCCCGCGTGCTCGACATGGCGGACACCGGCAAGCTCCGCGCCCTGTTCGACGAGGTGAGCCCGGACATCATCGTGCCCGAGGTGGAGGCGATCGCCACGTCCGAGCTGGCGGATGCGGCCGCCCGCGGCATCCAGGTGGTGCCGAGCGCGGAGATTGCCGCGATCTGCATGGACCGCGAGCGTCTGCGCGTCATCGCGCACGAGGAGCTGGGACTGCCGACCACGCCGTACCGGTTCGCAGGCTCCTTGGAGGAGCTGCGCGAGGGCGCCGGCGAGGTCGGCTATCCGTGCGTCGTCAAGCCGGTGATGAGCTCGTCCGGCCACGGCCAGTCGGTCGTGCGCGGGGCGGACGCGATCGACGCCGCGTGGCGCGAGGCGCAGGAGGGTCGTCGCGCCGCCGGCGAGGGCGACGTGTCGCGCGTGATCGTCGAGGCGCTGGCGCCGCTCGACTACGAGCTGACCGTGCTGACGGTCTCGTCGAGCGCCGGCATCGTGACGTGCGCGCCGATCGGGCAGCGTCAGGAGTCGGGCGACTACCGCGAGTCGTGGCAGCCGGCCGCGGCGTCGGATGCCGTGCTCGCCGAGGCGGGACGCATCGCGCGCACGGCCGTCGAGGGCCTCGTCGCGAAGGCGAAGGCGAGCGGCGAGACCGGCTGGGGCGTGTTCGGCGTGGAACTGTTCGTGCTGACCGACGGCTCCGTCCTGTTCAACGAGGTGTCGCCGCGCCCGCACGACACGGGCATGGTGACGATGGCCTCACAGCGTTTGAGCGAGTTCGCGCTGCACGCGCGCGCGATCCTCGGCCTGCCGGTCACGGAGGGCCATGTGGCGCTCGCGATGCCGGAGGGCGCGGTGGCCGCCAGCCATGCAATCGTGGTCGCCGGAGACGGCGAGGCGGAGTTCTCCGGGCTCGGCCGCGCGCTCGCCGAACCGGGCACCGACCTGCGCGTCTTCGCCAAGCCGGAGGTGCACGGGCACCGCCGCATGGCCGTCGCGCTGGCGATCGGCGATTCCGAGGCGGACGCGCGCGCCAGGGCGGGCCGCGTCGCCGACGCGCTCGACATCGAGGTGCGCTGACCACCTGCCCCGGCCCACGGCCGGCGGATACGACGAAAGGCGCCGGAATCGTGTTCGACGATTCCGGCGCCTTCCCGTATGGCTTGCGGACCTCCCCCACCCGGCTTCGCCGGGAGCCCCCTCCAGAGGGGGCCGAGGAAAACCCTCAGTGCCGGCGGAGCCAGCGGTCATCCGATGCGTGCGACTCCAAGGCGCGGAGGGCGAAGGCGTACGAAGGTACGTCGAGCCCTCCGCAACGCGGGAGGCGCTCCATCGGATCAGTGCTGGCCGTAGACGTTCTGGTAGCGGTCGTTGAGCTTGTCGATGTCGGCCTGGTCGATCTCGATGATGTCGCCCAGCTGGCGGGCGGCCCACATCGTGTGCGCGACCTCCTCGGTCATGGCCGCGGCCTTCACCGCGCCCTCAGCGTCCTTGCCGATCGTGAACGGACCATGGTTCTGCATGAGCACCGCCGGCGACTTCGGATACTTCTTCAACGTCTCGACGACGCCCTCGCCGATCGCCTCCGAACCGATCAGACGGAACGGGCCCACCGGCACCGGGCCGCCGAACTCGTCGCCCATCATCGTCAGGCCGCACGGGATGTTCTGGCCCGTCGCCGCCCACGCGGTCGCATACGTGGAGTGCGTGTGCACCACGCCGTACACGTCCGGCATGTTGCGGTAGATGTACGCGTGGGAGGCGGTGTCCGAGCTCGGCGCCTCGGTGCCGTCGACCACGTTGCCGTCCAGATCGACGACGACCATCGAGTTCGGCGTCAGGTTCTCGTAGCGCACGCCGGACGGCTTGATGACGAACAGGTCCGCCGTGTGCAGACGCTGCGACACGTTGCCCGCCGTCCACACGACCAGGTTCCACTTGATCAGCTGCTGATGCAGGGTGGACACGACCTCGCGCACCTGCTTGACCTCGGCACGCACCTCGGGACCGTAATCAGCCAAAGTTGCCATGATTGGTTTTCCTTTCCTTGTGTTTGAAGTGTTGAGAAACGCGAGTCCGCCCCCGCCGGCGGGGGCTGTCGGCGAAGACGCAAGACGAACTCATCGCCGGTATCAGTCCGCCCCCGCCGGCGGGGGCTGTCGGCGGAGCCGACTGGGGGTGGTTCCCCCGCGGAGCCGCCGGCAGACCACCCTCAGTCAGCCGCCGGCTGACAGCTCCCGCCGGCGGGAGCGGGAAACACCCGCAGTCCGGGGACCTGGCGGGAGCGGGACGTCAGGCGGCGGGGCGTCAGGCGGCGGGGCGCAGGATGGGTTCCTGGACGATGCCGATCTTGTCGAACAGGCCGTCGAAGTAGGCTTTGGCGGCCTTGACCTCGGCGATCGGGTCGGCGGCCTTGGAGGTCCACATCTCGACCGTGTAGCTGCCGTTGTAGCCGAGCCGGTTGAACAGGCGCAGCACGGCTTCGAAGTCGACGGTGCCGTCGCCGAACGGCACTTCCTTGAACTGGCCGGGGAAGTCGGCGGTGACCGGCTTGGTGTCCTTCAGGTGGACGGCGACGATGTTGTCGATGTTGGATTCAATCTCGTGGGCGACGTCGTTCTCGGGCCATGCGGTGAGGTTGCCGACGTCCGGATAGGCCTGGAGGAACGGGCTGTGGATCTGGGTCTTCAGGTAGTCGACCTTGCTCAGCGAGTTGAGGAACGGGTCGTCCATCGTCTCGATGGAGAGCATCACCATCTTCTTGGCGGCCATCTCGACGCAGGTGCGGAGGTTCTCGATGAACCATTCGCGGCTGGATTCGGTTTTCGGCTCGTAGTAGACGTCGTAGCCGGCCATCTGGATGTTGCGCACGCCGAGGTCGACGGCGAGGTCGATGGCCTTGGCCATCATGTCGAGCGCCTTGGCGCGCACCCGCGGGTCGGCGGAGCCGAGCGGGAAGCGGCGGTGGCCGGAGAGCATCAGCGTGTTGATGCGGCTGCCGGTCTTCCACATCGCGTTGCGGAAGTCGGCGCGCTCCCGTTCGGTCCAGTCGAGGCGGGCGAGACGCTCGTCGCTTTCGTCGACGGAGAATTCGAGGAAGTTGAAGCCCAGTTCGTGGACGAGATCGAAGGTCTCCTCCCAGGTCAGGCCCGTGGGCAGGGCCTTTTCGTAGATGCCTACGGCGTTGACGGTCATGATGGAAGTCCTTTTGGATGGTGAGGTGATGGGGATGCGGTCACAGGGATTCGAGGTTCTTGCCTTTGGTCTCGCGGGCGAACAGGTAGATGATCGCGCCGACGACGAGGCAGCAGCCGAAGAAGGTGAAGGCGGTGGTGATGACGCCCAGGTTGATGTTCTGCGAGACGGCGCTGCCGCCGACGAGCATGCCCATGAGCGAGGGGCCGACGATCTTCGCGATGGCGCCGAGACCGTAGCCGAGGCCGATGCCGGTGGAGCGCACATCGTTGGAGAACTGTTCGGAGCCGAAGGCGTTGATGATGCCGAACACGCCGTCGGCGAACGTCATGATGACGAGCACCTCGACGTAGAACACCCAGCCGGAGCCGTGGAAGAACGCGGCGGCGAAGCAGGCGGCGGCGCCGATCATGCCGTACAGGAACATCGTCCAGCGGCGGCCGATGCGGTCGGCGAGCCACGCGGAGCCGAAGCGTCCGATGCAGTCGGCCACGGCCACGCCCATGAACAGGTAGGCGACCATCTCGGTGTCGAAGCCGAAGCCGTTCTTGAGCAGGGTCTGGCCCCACGACTGGATGGCGAAGCTGCCGAGGATGAAGCAGAACGAGCCGAGCGAGACGATGACGAGCGGGCGCAGGTGGTGGGCGAACAGTTCGCCGTAGGAGGCCTTCTTCTCGACCTTGACCTCGGGCAGGGCGCCGACCTCGCTCTCGGGGACGTCCATCGCCCAGGCGAGCGACTTGCGGGCCTTGTCGGGTTCGCCGTGCAGCAGGTAGAAGCGCGGCGATTCGGGCACGAAGTGGATCCAGACGAGCAGAAGGACGGAGACGAGGCTCAGCGAGACGAGCACGCGCCAGTTGTCGCCGACGATGCGCTGGCAGATCGAGCCGAGCAGCAGGCCCATCGGGATGAACACGGAGGCGAGTCCGGTGAGGAGTCCCCGCTGCTTGGACGGCACGAACTCCTGCACGTACGGGATGGAGGTGATGTTGAGGCCGCCCACGCCCATGCCGACGCCGACGCGGCAGATCGCGTACAGGTACCATCCGCCTTCGGGGATGAGCAGGGTGAGGACCGTGAACACGATGAAGAAGATCACGCAGCAGCGGAAGGCTCCGCGCCGGCCGATGCGGTCGGACATGCGGCCCCACAGGATGGAGCCGGCCACGGTGCCGAGACCCGTGCAGGAGGTGATGATGCCGGCCTGGACGCCGGTCAGGTTCCACGCCCCGGTGAGCAGGGCGATGACGAATCCGACCATGAAGATGTCGAAGAATTCGGCGATGTTGCCGACGACGGCGAGCGCGACGAGGCTTTTCTGGTGTCCGGTGAGCGGGCGGGAGTCGATCTGCTCGTACGCGGTGGGTGTCTGGGAGGTCATGGCGTTCGTTTCCTCCACGGCTCAGCGGTCGATGTCGGTGCCGAGCGGGATGTCGAGCTCGCCGGGGCGCACGCGGGTGAGGTCGCCCTTGTGGGTGAGCGCGACCTTGGAGGCGTACTGGCCCCACTTGACGCCTTCGCGGATGTTGCCGGACAGGTAGCCGTGGATGGTGGCGGAGACGAAGGAGTCGCCGGCGCCCGGACGGTCGATGACGCTCACCGGGGTGGTGCGGTACGGGTAGAAGCCTTCGCGGCCGCGCAGGTAGGGGCCTTCGGTGTGGTTGGTGGAGACGATGTACTTGCAGCCGAAGCGGTTCTGCAGTTCGGCGGTGACCTCTTCGGGGGTTCCGGTGATGCCGAACACCTTCTCGGCGTCGGCGATGGAGCAGAACAGGACGCTCGCCTGCCTGGCGATGGGTTCGAGGACCTCGCGGGCCTTCTCGCCGCTCCACAGCTTGCGGCGGAAGTTCACGTCGAGGACGACCTCGACGCCGCGCTTGACGGCCTCGTCGGCGGCGTAGCGCACGACTTCGGCGGTGGTGTCGGTGAGGGCGGCGGTGATGCCGGTGAGGAAGATGACCTTGGTGTCGAGGATCTCGTCCCAGTCGTAGTCGTCGATGCCGGTGGCGCGGAAGGTGGTCCATTCGCGGTCGTAGATGACGTTGGCGGGCATCGGGTATTCGCCGGGCTCCATGAAGTAGAGGGCGGTGCGGCCGCCGGGGCGGCGGACCATGGTGTCCATGTGGACGCCGACGGAGCGGTATTCGGCGAGGATGTAGTCGCCGAGGTCGCCTTCGGGCAGGGAGCTGGTCCAGAGGGTCTGGCGGCCGAGCTGGCTGAGCAGGCCGGCGACGTTGGCTTCGGAGCAGGCGGGGTTCATGTGGACGGAGCGGGTGAACATCAGTCGTTCGCCGCGGTCGACGGTGAATCGGATCTGTCCTTCGCCGATGGTGGACAGGTCGTACTTGGGGGTCTTCGTGGCGTTAGCGGTCATGACGCACTTCCTTGTGGCTATAATCGGGGTGGAAATTCCGTGATTGGATTGTCTGGGATTTTCATGTGAGGGGCATCCCCGGGCCGGGGGATGCCCCTTTTTGTGACTTTTCGAGGGGTTGGAGAGGAGGAGGGGCGGGACGGATGGTCCCGCCCTGTCGGGGGCGCGGCCTGTTACTCGGGCCAGACCTCGTTGATGGTGTTCTTCAGTTCGGTGGCGGCGGCGAGCGGGTCCTCGGCCTTGACGATGCCGCGGCCGGAGATGATCACGCCGACCGGCGCGCCCTTGAAGAACGGGATGTCCTTGACGTTCACGCCGCCGGTGACGGTGACGGTGAAGCCCATGTCGTGGAGTTCCTTGATGCGCTCGACGTCGTTCGGCCCCCACTTGAGGGTGCCGGCGACCTCGGCGTCGCGCGAGCGGTGGACGATGACGTGCTTGGCGCCGAGTTCCTTCCACTTGCGGGCCTTGTCGGCGTCGTAGTCCTCGCCGAGCTCGATCTGAACCTCGCCGCCGAACTCGTCGGCGACCTTCACGACCTGTTCGACGGTGGTCAGGGAGGCCCCGGCCACGACGGACACCCAGTTCGCGCCGGCTTCGAAGCAGTTGCGGGCGATGAGGGCGCCGGCTTCGGCGATGCGCACGTCGGCGAGGATCGTCTTGTCCGGGTAGAGGGCGCGGATCTCGCGCACGGCCTTGAGACCTTCGGCGATGATGAGGATGGTGCCGCATTCGATGACGTCGACCTGGCTGATGGCCTGGTTGAGGGGTCGCAGCGCGCTCGGCATGTCGGTGGTGTCGAGGGCGATCTGCAGACGCGGCCGGGCGAGCTTTCCGGTGGTTTCGGTTGCTTGCGTCATCGTGGATCAGCCTTCCTTCTTGAAGGTGAAGAACTCCTGGGCGTTCTTCATGAGCAGCTTGTCGATGTACTCGCGGTCGAAGCCCTCGTCGACCATGCGCGGGCCGTCGACGGCCGGGTTGTAGTCGACGCCGGAGGTCGCGCCGTACGCCTTCTGGTAGCCGCGCTTGCCGGAGTCGGTGCCGAGCAGGATGCGGTCGGCGAAGCCGTCCTCGTAGAAGGCCCTGAGCTCCATCATGCGGTTGGAGTCCGGCTGGTACTTGATGCGGTTGGTGCCGTCGATCTCGAGGTAGACGCCGAGCTTGAGGATCTGCTCGAGGTAGTAGACGTCGGCGTTGCGCTGGATGTGGCCGATGGCGATCTGGTTGGCCGGCACGCCCAGCTCGAGGAAGCCTTCGGCCTGTTCGAGGCCGCAGGTGCCGTAGGTGGTGTGCGTGTTGATCGGGCAGCCGGTCTCGATGGCGGCGATGGCGGCGGCCTCCATGCACTTGCGCTCGAACTTGGTGATCTTGCCGTACGCGGTGCCGACCTTGATGACGCCCGCCTTGTACGGGGTGCGCTCGACGATCGGGCCGGAGTAGTCGTTCTTGTCGATGCCCTCGCGGATGTCGGCGATGACGAGTTCGGCGACCTTGTCGACGTCGTAGCGGTTGATCCAGTGGGACTGGGTCTCCAGGTAGACGTGCTCGCGGTGGAAGCCGGTGGCGGCGATGACCTGCAGGCCGTCGACGGCCTTGGTGACCTCGGCCAGCTTGTTGAGGTCGCGGCCGCAGTTGATCGGGCACATGTCGACGACGGTGCCGCCGTTGGGGCTCCACTTCTTGGAGGCTTCGGCGAAGTAGCCGCCCTCCTCGATGGCCTTCTCGACCGAGTCGAGCTGGTGGTCGCCGTCGATGTAGACCTCGCCGGCGCCGACGCGGATCAGGTGGTCGTGGCAGTCCACGACGCCGAGGGTGCTGGGGTCGACGTCTCCGAAGATCGTGCGTGCGAATGCCATGGTGTACTCCTTTGTTGTTTGTACCTTCTGCGTTGAGGTATCGGTTCCCGCCTCGGGTTCGTCCCCTCGGCTTGGTTGACGGTTATCAATCTACGTGCGACACGCCGGGGAATCCACGCCGTCGATGAACCGATGTTCACCGACACAAACGTTCATGTCGCCATATTGCCGAAAAGTATTGGAAAATCCGCAAACATAATCCCGAATCGCGGCTTGCGCCAGCAGTCACGACGGCGATAGGATGAACACATGTTCAACGATGACACCGTACTGGCGACCGAGACCTCCCGGAGCCATATCGACCTGATGCTCAAGGTGGCGCGCGCGTACTATCTCGACGACCGCACGCAGTCCGAGATCGCCAAGGAGATCGGCTACTCGCGGCCGACCGTGTCGCGCCTGCTCAAGGAGGCGCGCGAGACCGGCATCGTCCACATCTCCATCGGCCACGCGCTCGAACGCATGCGCCGGCTCGAGGACGGCCTGCGCGAACGGTACGGGCTCAGGCACGCGCGAGTGGCGGAGGTGAGTCCCGGCGAGGACCCGAAGCTGATCGTCCCGCGGTACGCGGCCGCGCTGTTCGCCGAGACGTGCGCGCCGGACTCGCTGATCACCGTGTCGAACGGCAACGCGGTGGCCGCCACCGTGCGCGAGATCCCCGTATGCGACTGGCCGAAGGCGAACGTCGCGCAGATGATCGGTGCGTTGAGCCCCGACAATCCGATGACCGACTCCCCCGACATCTGCCGCATGCTCGCGCAGCGCATCGGCGGCTCGTTCACGACGCTGCCGGTGCCGATGATCCTGTCGAGCGCGCAGCTGGCGGACGCGATGCGGCGGGAGCCGCAGATCGCGACGACGCTCGCGCTCGGCGGCGGCGCGGACGTGGCGATCGTCGGCGTGGGCGCGGTCACGACCATACGATCCGGACACATCTTCGACGCGTACATCGACCAGCGCAAGGCCGCCGAACTGTACCACCGCGGCGTGGTCGGCCACATCTGCGGCCACCACATCGACGCCGAGGGAAGGCACGTGCGGACCGACCTGTGCGACCGCACGATCTCCATCGACATCGAACGGCTCAAGCGCATCCCCCTGGTCATCGGCGTGGCATGGGGGCCGGTCAAGATGCCGGCCATCCGGGCGTGCATGGTCGGCGGGCTCATCTCGGCGCTCGTCACCGATCAGGCGACCGCCGAGATGCTGCTCCAATAGGGCGGCGCCGGCGGCCGCGGAACGGCGCGGGCACGCCCCGGACGCGCCGGGCGACACGCCTTGACGTGTCACCGGCGATTGCTACCCTTTTTACCGTTAGTTCACCCAGAAATTCCGCTTCACAAGCACGATTTGGAAGGCGATAATGGAAAAGCTGGAAAAGCTCTACGAGGGCAAAGCCAAGAAGATGTACGCGACCGACGACCCGGATGTGCTCTGGGTCGAATACATGAACCAGGCGACCGCCTTCAACGGCGAGAAGAAGGAGCAGATCGCCGGCAAGGGCAATCTCAACAACCACATCACCTCCGTCATCTTCGACCTGCTCAAGGCCCGTGGAGTGGACAGCCACTTCATCAAGCGCATCTCCGACACCGAGCAGCTGGTGAAGAAGATGGACATGTACCCGCTCGAGATCATCATGCGCAACACCGCGGCCGGCTCCTTCGCCAAGCGCTACGGCGTCGAGGAGGGCACCCCGCTCAAGAAGCCGATCCTCGAGTTCTGCGTCAAGTCCGACGACCTGGGCGACCCGTTCATCAACGATGACGGCATCGTGGCCCTGGGCCTCGCCTCCGAGGAGGAGCTGGCCGAGATCAGCCGCATCGCCCGCGCCGTGAACGACGGCCTCAAGGACATCTTCTCCAAGATCGACGTGCAGCTCGTCGACTTCAAGATCGAAGAGGGCAAGACCTCCGACGGCACCATCCTGCTCGCCGACGAGATCACCCCGGACACCTGCCGCCTGTGGGACCTCAAGGACAAGTCCGGCAAGATCGAGCACCTCGACAAGGACCTCTTCCGCCGCGGCCTGGGCAGCATCATCCCCGCGTACGAGGAGATCTACGGCCGTCTGGTCAAGCTGGCCGAGGCCGAAGGCGTCGAGCGCGCCGAGTGACGTTCTGGCTCCCGCCGGCGGGAGCTGTCAGCCAGAGGCTGACCGAGGGTGGTCGACCGGGAATCCGCTTCGCGGACCGGAACCACCCCCGGTCCGCTTCGCGGACAGCCCCCGCCGGCGGGGGCCACATTCATTTCTCTCCCCTCTCATATCTCCCCCGTCCCAGCACTTCCGAAGAAGCCCAATAACGAAAGGACCCTCATGGTTTTCCGCGTGTACGTGGAGAAGAAGCCCGGCTTCGACGTCGAGGCGCAGCAGCTCGCAGGCGAGCTGAAGACCATCCTCGGCATCGCCGGCCTCAAGTCCGTGCGCATCGTGAACCGCTACGACGTGGAGGGCATCAGCGCCGAGCTGTTCGCCCAGGCCACTCCCACCGTGTTCAGCGAGCCGCAGGTGGACGACGTGACCAACGACCTGCCGGACTTCGGCGCGGCGAAGGTGTTCGCCACCGAGTTCCTGCCCGGCCAGTTCGACCAGCGCGCCGACTCCGCCAGCGAATGCATCCAGCTCATCTCGCAGGGTGAGCGCCCCACCGTGCGCTCCGCGAAGCTGTACGCCCTCGAAGGCGACCTGACCGAGGCGGACGTCGAGGCGATCAAGCATTACGTCATCAACCCGGTCGAGGCGCGCGAAGCGTCCCTCGACGTCAAGGAGACGCTGAAGACCGCCGTGCCGACGCCCGGCAAGGTCGAGGTCATCGCCGGCTTCAACGAGATGGACGCCGAAGCCGGCCAGAAGTTCATCGACGAGCGCGGTCTCGCCATGGACCTGGCGGATCTCGAGTTCTGCCAGAAGTACTTCGCCGAGGCGGGCCGCGAACCCACGATCACCGAGATCAAGGTCATCGACACCTACTGGTCCGACCACTGCCGTCACACGACGTTCGGCACGATCCTGACCGACGTCGCCATCGACGACGAGGTCGTGAAGGCCGCGTTCGAGCGCTACCTCGAACTGCGCCGCGAGCTCGGCCGCGAAGGCAAGCCGCTGTGCCTGATGGACATGGGCACGATCGGCGCGAAGTGGCTCAAGAAGAACGGCATCCTCACCGGTCTCGACGAGAGCGAGGAGATCAACGCCTGCACCGTCAAGGTGAAGGTGGACGTCGACGGCGAGATGCAGGACTGGCTGTTCCTGTTCAAGAACGAGACCCACAACCACCCGACCGAGATCGAGCCGTTCGGCGGCGCCGCCACCTGCATCGGCGGCTGCATCCGCGACCCCCTGTCGGGCCGCTCCTACGTGTACCAGGCGATGCGCGTGACCGGCGCCGCCGACCCGACCGTGCCGGTCTCCGAGACGCTCGAGGGCAAGCTCCCCCAGCGCAAGCTCGTGACCACCGCGGCCGCCGGCTACTCATCCTACGGCAACCAGATCGGCCTCGCCACCGGTCAGGTCGACGAGATCTACCACCCGGGCTACGTGGCCAAGCGCATGGAGGTGGGCGCGGTCGTGGCCGCCACCCCGGCCGACCACGTGCGCCGCGAGACCCCGGCCCCCGGCGACAAGATCATCCTGCTGGGCGGACGCACCGGACGCGACGGCATCGGCGGCGCGACGGGCGCCTCCAAGGCCCACAACGTCGAATCGCTGGAACTCGACGGCGCCGAGGTGCAGAAGGGCAACGCGCCGGTCGAGCGCAAGCTGCAGCGCCTGTTCCGCCGTGGCGACGCGTGCCGTCTCATCAAGCGCTGCAACGACTTCGGCGCGGGCGGCGTGTCCGTGGCGGTCGGCGAGCTGGCCGACGGCCTGTACGTGGACCTCAACACCGTCCCGAAGAAGTACGAGGGCCTCGACGGCACCGAGCTGGCGATCTCCGAATCGCAGGAGCGCATGGCCGTCGACGTGGCCGCGGAGGACGTCGACGAGTTCCTCGGCTACGCGCGCGAGGAGAACCTCGAGGCGACGGTGATCGCCACCGTGACCGAGGACCCGCGCATGGTGATGACCTGGAACGGCGACGAGATCGTGAACCTCACCCGCGAGTTCCTCGCCTCCAACGGCGCGCCGAAGCATCAGGCCGTGCACATCGAAGCGCAGCAGGCGTACGCGGTGCCGTCCGCGTGGACGACCGGCACGCTGGCCGAGCGCATGCACGCCCTCGTCACCGACCTCAACGTGGCCTCCAACAAGGGTCTGTCGGAGCGCTTCGACTCGACGATCGGCGCGGGCACCGTGCTTATGCCGTTCGGCGGCGTCAGGCAGCTCACCCCGAACGAGGCGATGGTCGCCAAGCTCCCCGTGTTCGGCGAGACCACGACCGCATCCGCGATGGCCTGGGGCTTCAACCCGTACATCATGGAGAAGAACCAGTTCACCGGCGCGTACCTGTCCGTCGTCGAATCGCTCGCCAAGCTGGTGGCCGCCGGCTTCGAGCATGAGAAGGCGTACCTGAGCTTCCAGGAGTACTTCGAGAAGCTGCGCGACGAGCCGGAACGCTGGGGCAAGCCGATGGCCGCCGTGCTCGGCGCGCTGATGGCGCAGATCGACCTCGGCACCGGCGCGATCGGCGGCAAGGACTCCATGTCCGGCTCGTTCGAGGATCTCGACGTGCCGCCGACCCTGATCTCCTTCGCCGTGGCCGTGGGCAACATGAAGCGCGCCACCTCCCCCGAGTTCAAGGGCGCCGGCCACCGCATCGTGCGCATCGCGCCGCGCTACCTGGCCGACGGCCTCACGCCGGACAAGGACGCGCTGCTCGACGCGTTCGGCCTGGTTGAGGAGCTCACCGACTTCGGCACCGCGCTGGCCGTGTCCACGCCGGGCTACGGCGGCACCGCCGAGGCGCTGTTCAAGATGACCGTGGGCAACGGCATCGGCGTGGCTCTGAACGACGGCATCGCGCTCGACGACCTGTTCAAGCCGGCGTACGGCTCGTTCATCGTCGAGCTCAAGGACAACGAGAAGATCCCGGCCGTCTCCAACCTGGTCGAGGTCGGCGAGATCGGCATGACCACCGAGGCCTACGAGTTCACGGCCGCCGGCGAGACGCTCGACCTCGCGGGCACGCAGGACGCGTGGGAGGGCGGCATCGAATCCGTGTTCCCGTACCGTTCCCGCGGCGCGGAGAAGACGGAGACCGTCGAGACGATCGACTTCCACGCGGCCGAGGCCGGCGTGAAGAAGACCGTGTACGTGGGTTCCGGCGTGGCCAAGCCGCGCGTCATCATCCCCGTGTTCCCGGGCAACAACTGCGAGTACGACTCGGCCGCCGCGTTCGAGCGTGCGGGCGCCGAGGCGCACACGCTGATCGTCAACAACCTCACGCCGGCCGCGGTGGCCGAGTCCACCGCCAAGCTGGTCGAGGAGATCGGCAAGAGCCAGATCGTGATGATCCCGGGCGGCTTCTCGGGCGGCGACGAGCCGGACGGCTCCGCCAAGTTCATCACCGCGTTCTTCCGCGCCCCCGCCGTCACCGAGGCGGTGCGCGACCTGCTGAAGAACCGCGACGGCCTGATGCTCGGCATCTGCAACGGCTTCCAGGCGCTCATCAAGCTGGGTCTGGTGCCGTTCGGCGACATCGTCGACATGGACGCCACCTGCCCGACGCTGACGTTCAACACAATCGGCCGCCACCAGAGCCGTCTCGTGCGCACGCGCGTCGCCTCCGACCTGTCCCCGTGGCTCGCGAAGACCAACGTGGGCGACGTGCACACGGTCGCCATCTCCCACGGCGAGGGCCGTTTCGTCGCCTCCGACGAGACGCTGGCGCGCCTCAAGGCCAACGGCCAGATCGCCACGCAGTACGTGAGCGAGGCGGGCGTGCCCGGCATGGATCTGGACGTCAACCCGAACGGCTCGATGCTCGCCATCGAGGGCATCACCAGCCCGGACGGCCGCGTGTTCGGCAAGATGGGCCACTCGGAGCGTTCCGGCAACGGCCTGTACGTGAACGTGCCCGGCGACAAGTACCAGCCGATCTTCGAGGCCGGCGTCGACTACTTCGCCGCCTGATGATCTAGCATCCGTATGGAAAAGGGGAGACCCGAAGGTCTCCCCTTTTCCATATCTACGGTTCCCGATTCACGACTTCGGGTCGGTGGTGGTCACGTCCACCGTGTAGCCATCCGTCTCGGCGATCGGCGAATACATACGCTCGATGACGTCCTTGGCCTGCTCGTTGGCGGTGGTCAGCAGCTCGCCCTTGTTCAGCTTCTTCTCGGCGCTCTTCTTGGCGTCCTGCAACGCGGTCGCCGCATCGCCGACATCCGAAGAGTTGAGTATCGACGACTGCTGATCGAAGAACTGCAAAGTGTCCGGATTGACCGACACCGACTGGATCGTCGGCGCGGGCAGCGTGATGTCGATGGTCTTCTTCTCATTATCGACGGAGATGTCGGCCTTGCCGAGGTCGATGCCGGCACGGGCCTCATACGAGTAGAACATCGTGAACGACTTCTTGTTGATGAACGCGACACCGCCCTCATCGTATTTCTCAAACCCGAAATCGGTCTCCTTCGCCGTGGTCAGATCCTGGATCTTTTCCAGTTGCTTGGCAACCACGGTGTTGGTGAGCGTCGGATGCGGGTTGAGGAACCCGTCGATGATGCTGCGTCCGAACACTCCCGTCGCAACGCATGCGACGATAATCACGACGCCGATGATTACTTTGACGGTCTTGCCCATGTATACGTCTCCTTCGTTCATCTACTGGGCGCGAGATAATGAAAGCGTAACCTTTCACCAAGACTACGTTGGTGTTCCCATGAGGTCTGCGGCTCGGTCGATGAACCGGGGGACGTCAGTCCTCGACCTCGTAGTTGTCGACGGACACCTTGACCTGCGCGGCGACAGATGGCCCCAAGGCCACGTTGCCGTTCGAGGGGTATTCGGGCGGCGTGAGCGTCATCCTCCCCGATGATTCGACGTGTCTCGCCCGGCTCATGGTGGTCCACGGGTAAACGAATCACACTCCGTGAGGCCGTCAAAGCCGACTAAACAAAGTCCCCTACGCATCAGCAACACGCGACACGATTATCATGGGCGGCATGGTGCGTGTGGAGCATGGGTTCGGGCCGGTGTGGGATGATTCGTCGCGGATGTTGGTGTTGGGGTCGATGCCGAGTCCGAAGTCGCGGGAGGCGGCGTTCTACTACATGCATCCGCGCAACCGGTTCTGGCCGGTGCTTCAGGCGCTGTTCGCGGATCCCTCCGACCCCTCCGACCGTGTGGGCGACTCCCCCGCTTCGCGCCGCGCGTTCGCGTTGCGGCATCACGTGGCGTTGTGGGATGTGATCGCCTCATGCGACATCACGGGGGCGAGCGATTCCACCATCCGCAATGCGGTGCCGAACGACATCGTTCCGATCCTACGCGACGCGCCGATCGCGCATGTCTTCACGACGGGCGGCAAGGCGGCGCAGCTGTATCGGCGTCTCATCGCGCCGCTACTGGACGCGGCCGGCCTCGACGTGCCGATGACGCCGCTGCCGTCGACGAGTCCGGCGAACGCGTCGATGCGGCTGGACGACCTCGTCGCCGTCTATCGCGAGGCGTTCGCCGCGGCGGGGCTCATCGGCGGGTGATTCGTCATCGACGCGGCTCGCCGACCACGACGCCGGCGGCTCAGCCGATGAGCTTGGCCTTCACGTGGTTGACGCGCACGTAGAACTTGAGATCGAAGTTGATGCTTTTGGCCTTCGCGTCGTAGGTGAACACCTTGGTGGAGTCCTCGGAGCCGAATTCCGACTTGGTGACCTTCTTGCCTTGCGCGGACTTCGAATCGGCCTTGCTCGTCCACTTGCCGGTCTTCGCGATGGACTCCGAATCGACGGTGCCGTACCAGTACGGGTACTTGCCGAAGTCGTCGGACATGACGGCGGAAATCATACCGTCCTTGACGGTGACGGTGATCTTGCAGTCCTTCGTGCAGTCCTTGCCGAAATCAGAGAACTCGTAGGTGCCGGTGATGTCGACCGGAGTGGCGGATGCCGACGCCGAGGCATCGGAGGAATCGGAGGAATCCGTCTTGTCGGACTGTTTGGACTGTTCGGACTGTTCGGACTTCTTGGAGGAGCCCCCGTCGGTCTGCGAGCTGCTCGCGGAGCCGTTCGCCGATCCGTTCGCGGCGGAGGCGTTCGACGACCCGCATGCGCCCAGTCCGATGGCGAGCGCACCGCACAGCATCATGGTGGCCAACATCGTTCCCGTTCTCATGCCCATCGTCGATCGTCCTTTCGTGGAAATCCTCATCACGTCATACGGATGCCATGATAGCGTCATCATCCCGCAGTTCTCCGGACTCGCCGCATTCCGTGGGAACCGTCGCACGCCGATGCCTGCGTATGGCCGACGCCAGAAGCCGGGTGAGCGGCAGGAGATAGAGGAACGTCGCGGCGGCGATGCTCACGGTGGGCGCGCCTATCGTGGCCAACGGCACCGCGCCGGCGATCGACCAGGGTACCAGCGGCGCGATGACGACGGCGGAATCCTCCAGGTCGACGGCAAACGCGCCGCGCGCCGCCTCGTCGTCACCGTACAGTCCCGTGCAGAGCTGGTGGGTGAGCATGATTGTCAGGGTCTGGTTGCAGGAGAGCGCCGCGGCACCTGCCGCGACGGCCGTGGTCGCGCCGGTCGCGCCGATGCGGAAGCCCAACGCGTCGATGGCATGCCGCAATCGGGCGAGCATGCGGGTTTCGGCGAAGATGCCCGCGTAGGCGGAGGAGATGCATACGATCGCCGCCACGTTCACCATGGAGATCATGCCCCCACCGTCGAGCAACGCGCCGACATGTGGATCGACGGCATGGTATCCGGAAACGAGGAGACGCAGCAGTTCCGGCCAGGTCATGCGCTGCACGCCGACGCATACCACCGCGGATACGGCGATGCTTGCCAGCATCGTCAGCCGCACGCCGACACGCAGCAACGCCATGACGACCACGAGGATCGCCGGCGTCACGGTGAGCCAATGCAGGTCGAACGCCTTCGCGAACAATCCGGCGATCGGGACGCCTCCGGAGACGGCCGACGACGTTCCGTCCCCGGACATGATGCCGGTCACGGCGGCCACCGCATAGACGATGCAGCTCGACGCGAACGGCACCGCTCCGGTACGCAGCATGCGCCCGAGGTTGGAGAACAGATTTGTGTGCGTGAGTTGCGCGACGAGCAACGCACTGGTGGAGACCGGGGAGAACCGATCCCCCACGTATACGCCGGCGAGCACCGCGCCGCCGAGCATCGCCGGATGGGCGCCCATCGACAAGCCCAATGACATGCAGATCGTACCCATGGTCGCGGCGCTGGCGAACGACGAGCCAATCAGCATCGACATCGCCGAGCACAGGAGGAACGTCAGCGGCAGTACGGTCACGCCGTGGATCAGGGACGAGGCGTGGGCGACGATGAACGCGATGGTGCCGCTGGCCCGCCACAGGGAGGTCAGCATGCCGATCAGCGCGAACGTCACGAGAATCATTCCGGCGGCGCGGATGCTGCCGGCGGCACGGCGCGTCATCGCGGACAGCTTCCGGCCACGCGCCAACCCGTATCCGACGAACAGCACCATGCCGATCAGCAGCGCGGGGATGATCGACCAGCCTTGCGCGACGCTTACGAACAGCGTCGCGCAGAACGCGAGCATCACGACCGCCTCGGTCATTCCCGCGCCTCCTTTCCCGTCCGATCCGATGCCGACACAGAGTACACCGCGTCACCGTTCGCAGCCGAGCCACGGTCGGATGCTTGACCGCGACCGCATGAGCCGCACCCGTTCCATGGTCACGCGCCGAAGTCGCGGTCGAACTGGGAGTCGCGGGCGGCGACGGTCTCCTCGACGCGGCGCGCGGTCTCCTCGATGACCTGCTCGTAGCCGGTCAACGCGGCGAACGGCATGAACTGGGCCGCGCGTTTGTGCCGCGACATCGGCGGATGCCGTCGCGACACGTGGTGTGGCAGATCGATGATGTCGTCGTATCGGTGTGTCTCATGCAATGCCATGGCGCTCGGTCTCCTGTCGGTAAGGACGGGCTGCACCCGCATACGCAGGCTCGCCTGTCGGCTCGCACATCACCTACGGACAACCCACCGGGTTGTCCGCTTAACGGTGATGTCCTCCGATCTGGTTGTTGCGTTCGATGCCGGTGGCGCCGGGTTCCATGTTCATGGCCTTGACGACCGCGTTCTTCCCAAACCGGCGTTTGATCGCCAGCAGCGCGCGGTCCACCGCGTCGCGGTCGGTCCCGGCGTCGGATTCCCCGCCGGCATCGCCACAGGGCCGGACGGCATCGGATTCCCCGGCATCCCCGCCTGCCGCGGCATCCGCATCGAACAGGTCGGGCTGCTCATAGCGTTTGCCGGCGGCGAGCTCCCCGTCCGTGGCGAGATCGTCGGCGACGACGGTGAGCCGGCGCACCAGCAGCCTCGGGTCCACGATGCGTTCGAACAGCAGCGTCATCGCCTCGCGGATGCGCGCCGACGAGGACGTGAACTCCCCCAATCCGATCGAACCGGCCGACGGTTTGGGTACCTTGCGACCGTAATGGTCGACCGCCACCGGGCCGTGATAGGACTCGGCGGCGCGTCTCGCCAGACGTTTTGTCTCCGGCGCCTCGCAATCGTCCAGCAGGCCCGCGTCGAGGCTGCCGACGTCGTATCCGACGACGAGCGTGAGCCGGTTCGTGCGCACGCCTTTGCCGACGAGGTCCAACGCGAGCGCATCGGCCATCTCCTTGGCGATGAGCCGCGCGGTGCTCCAGTCGGCCGGTCCGGTGAGCACCTGGCCGATGCTGGTGCTGTGCGCGTCCGGCTCATACGACTTGATGTCGGCGATCGTGCACGGCTCCCACCCCCACGCGTGGTCGATGAGCAGTTCCGCGTTCACGCCGAACATGCGGTAGAGCAGATCCTCGTTGTAGTAGTCGGAGGCGCGCCCCACCGAGCACCGCGCGACGTCGCCCATCGTCATGAGCCCCGCCTTCTCGAGTTTGCGCGCGTACCCGCGCCCGACCCGCCAGAAGTCGGTGAGCGGGCGATGGTCCCACAGCAGGCGGCGGTACGACGCCTCGTCGAGTTCGGCGACGCGCACGCCGTCCGCATCCGCCGGCATATGCTTGGCGACGATGTCCATCGCGACCTTCGCGAGGTACAGGTTCGTGCCGATGCCGGCCGTCGCGGTGATGCCGGTCTCGCCCAGGATGTCGCGCACGATGGTCATGGCCATCTCGTGCGGGGTCATGCCGAGCGCGGCGAGATACGGCGTGGCGTCGATGAAGACCTCGTCGATCGAATACACGTGGATGTGCTCGGGGGCGGCGTATCTGAGGTAGATGCCGTAGATGCTCCCGCTGACGGCGAGGTATCTCGCCATCCGCGGCGGGGCGATGATCATCGACGCCTTGAGCCGCGGCGATCGTTCCAGATCGCGCGCGTCGCACGACTCCCCCATCAGCCGGCGGCCGGGGGCCGCGAGCGCGCGGTCGGCGTTCACGCGACGCAGCCGCTCCTTCGCCTCGAACAGGCGCGGACGGCCGGGCAGCCCGTACGCCTTGAGCGACGGCGACACGGCGAGGCAGATCGTCTTGTCGGTGCGTGTCTCGTCGGCCACGACGAGATTCGTCGTCAACGGGTCGAGGCCACGAGCATGACATTCGACGGACGCATAGAAGGATTTGAGGTCGATGGCGAGGTAGACGCGGCCCCGCCCGGAATCATCGGCCATCGGCATCACCGCCACCTCCCATCATCAAACAAACGTTCGAATATCCACAACTCAACACTGCCACGATACCATAAAATCAAACATCTGTTCGATTCGTGTTGCGAGGTCCATGTAAGTCAGATAACTACACGTCGACGCCCCTGTGCTTACCCGGCAGTTATCATAGGAGCCATGGCTCAGCCAAACCCAAACCGCACATTCCAACGTTCCGACGCTACGCCGATCCGCGTCGCGCTGGTAGACAATGACGCATGCGTGCTTCAGTGGATGAGAGCGGCGCTGGCCACACATATGGGCATCGATGTCATCTGGGCGGAGAAGGACTCGGACGTGGCCCTTCAAAAAACATTATTCGAAAAGAATGTCCCCCATGTACTGATAACGGACATCGTCCTTAACCTCATGTCGGGCGTACAACTGTGCGAAGCCATCCGAAGAAGAACTCCAGCCATTGGAATCATTGGCATCACCGCATATCCAATCGAACATTACGAAACCGAATTGGCGCACGCCGGAGCCCAAGGCATACTCGACAAAAGCAATAGCATCATCGCAAAACTATTGTCGGCGATTCCCATTGCCGCTCACGGCCTACCGATCGACCGCAACGGCCCCTTCATGGACGCAAAAACCGCGCATGATTTGGTTTGCTCAAACCCCAACCCGACAATCGGCCAACTGTCGGAAACGGAAATACAGATACTCCGTCTATGCAACGCACACTATTCATTACGGGAAATATCGGAAATCATTGGGATGAACCCCCACACCGTTTCCACCCATGTAACCCGGGCAATACGAAAATTGGGAGCCAAGAACCGTTATGAGGCACTGCGAATTTGTGCGAAATATCACTCGCTGGATTAACGACCTTGCAAATCATGCAATCGCAAAGACGCGTTGTATCAGACATCGTTGGATCACCCTTCTTGCGACAATCACATCCTGTCTTCTCATCAGCGACGAAAGTCGTCTACTATCATTTGACTCAAATTCGGCGACACCCCAACTGATAATGACGATTCTGGCGATTGCCTCACTGGTGGGAATGTGCGTCCAACCCGCACTGGGAGCATGGGCCGTTATAGCATCCAGCGCCATTGCATACCTTCTCATGCCGACCCCGGTGATATTCGCCAGCACATTCTCGATTCCCCTATATATCTCGGTTGGCGTTCTGTCCTATACGGATATCATTCAAGGCATTATCGCGACCCCCATCGCCATCTCGATTGACATATCCGCAGCATACGCCTGTGGGAAAATATATTTCCTCTCCACCTCCAACATCATAACGCTCATCACGGTTTATATACTGGTATGCTTGCTGGGCTATTCCCTACGTTGGCGGGAACGAGCCTTACGCACCGAATGTCGCCTACAAAGCGCTCAACACCGATCAGCCACGGCCCATAAACTCCACGATTCGGTTGCCAATGATCTTTCATACGCCATGATGCATATCGACGCCATCCTTGCTTCGGATTCCGATGACGTGGACTATATGTCAGAAACGAAAGAACTGAAAACCATCCTTTTACGAGCCATAGCCAACACACGTGAGCTCATCGAATCCATGCACTCACCCTCCAACGGCAATATCCGCACTTTCGACAATCAGCCTCCGAAAAGATTCAACGATATAGAATCCCAGCAAAAAGTGAAATACGATGACGGTATCGAAGTACCGTGGATTCGACATCTCAAGGCGTTAGTCAATACGAAACAGTCCCATCTTGAACAATTGCATATACGGGGCATTGCCATACTCCCCGACTCATCGAATCATGAGATAAGCCCGCACAACGAACTACTGTTAACTGATTTTTTGAACGAAATATTCATCAACATCGCCAAATATGCAAATCCGGAATTCGGCTATGCAATCATCATAGCAACCGATGACAATGGTATTCAAATATCTCTAACAAATCACAGAAAGGACATAAAATCAAAGTATATGTCTACACACCTTGGGATGCAATATTATTGCGATGCTCTCTATAAGGCTGGAGGGCACTGCCGAATCGAGGAGAAGGATTCTTCAATCTGGCATCTCGTCGCATCCATACCCTATGGGGACGCCACTTTCACTGCACGCACCCTCTGTAGTGGAATTCATTACACACGCTGTTCTACGCACCGAAAACAGGATTGAATTGAATCGGGATTATCCGGACTGACGACCCATCCAACGGATGAAAGGAATAATCATGCACCAGCACATCAGACACATTATCATGGCCATCATCGGTGTAATCGCCTTGCTGATGGCACCCGCAGCCATGGCCGATGAACCCACACAGCCGAACGAACCAGAGTTCATCCAGGTCGGCCCCACTCTGGTTGAATCCTCGCTGAACATCCACACTGAACAGGAACTGACGGACTTTCTCCTGTCAAGCACACCAAAGGACGTATGGGAGGATGTCGATACGGGAACCATTACCAAGGTGGCTTTGCATCAAGACACCGGCACCCCCTACATTGATTATCAAAGCTACTGCGACACATTCACGCTGTGTCTGATGACTCCAAGCGGAGCCGATGTCGCGGGCTTCAAAAACGCCGGCATCCGAGCCGGTCGATGGGGCAATGTAGGACAATGGCGCACTCTGGCGATTGGCGGAGGCCAGATTCGATATTCCCAGAACGGTCATTACGTGACCACGGCAAAAAGAGGCCCTTGGACATGGAATAAGTTGTCCGGGACCGTCGACGTGGTACGTGTCCAGATATGGGATTGACGGTTTCCTAAACTCGCCCCGGTATTCTGCGGGATACCGGGGCTTCTTCTTAACGGTAATGCTCTCAGCGCAAGTCATCGTCATCCGCAGTCATCCGCATCTCACGGACACAGCCGCGACGCGCCGCCATGATGTAGCCGGCGATTGGTAGGGTGAACGGGTAGTGAACTCCATGTCTGACCACGTTTGAAAAGGAGCTTTGGCTTGTCGGCTGAACTCGAAGACATTCATGAGGAATGTGGCATCTTCGGCGTGTGGGGCCATCCCGACGCCGCACGACTCACCTATTTCGGACTGCACGCGCTGCAGCATCGCGGCCAGGAGGGCGCCGGCATCGTCGCGAACGACAACGGCCACCTCACCGGACACCGCGGCCTGGGCCTCCTGACCCAGGTCTTCGGCGACGAACGCGAGATCGAACGCCTCAAGGGCGACCGCGCGATCGGCCACGTCCGCTACGCGACCGCCGGCTCCGGCACGACGGACAACATCCAGCCGTTCATCTTCCGCTTCCACGACGGCGACGTGGCGCTGTGCCACAACGGCAACCTCACCAACTGCCCGTCCCTGCGCCGCAAGCTGGAGGACGAAGGCGCGATCTTCCACTCCAACTCGGACACCGAGGTGCTCATGCACCTCATCCGCCGCTCCATGCAGCGCACCTTCATGGACAAGCTCAAGGAGGCGCTCAACACCGTCCACGGCGGCTTCGCCTACCTGCTCATGACCGAGGACGCGATGATCGGCGCGCTCGACCCGAACGGCTTCCGCCCGCTCTCCCTCGGCAAGATGAAGAACGGCGCCTACGTGCTCGCCTCCGAGACCTGCGCGCTCGACGTGGTCGGCGCCGAACTCGTGCGCAACATCCGCCCGGGCGAGATCGTCGTCGTCAACGAGCACGGCTACCGCATCGTCCAGTACACGAACAACACGCAGCTCGCGATCTGCTCGATGGAGTTCATCTACTTCGCCCGCCCCGACTCCGACATCTACGGCGTGAACGTCCACTCCGCCCGCAAGCGCATGGGCGCGCGTCTCGCCGCCGAATCCGGCGTGGACGCCGACATGGTCATCGGCGTGCCGAACTCCTCGCTGTCCGCCGCGTCCGGTTACGCCGAGGCCGCGGGCCTGCCCAACGAGATGGGCCTGATCAAGAACCAGTACGTGGCCCGCACGTTCATCCAGCCGACGCAGGAGCTGCGCGAACAGGGCGTGCGCATGAAGCTCTCCGCCGTGCGCAGCGTCGTCAAGGGCAAGCGCGTCGTCGTCATCGACGATTCGATCGTGCGCGGCACCACGTCGAAGCGCATCGTGCAGCTGCTCAAGGAGGCCGGCGCGGCCGAAGTGCACATGCGCATCAGCTCGCCGCCGCTCAAGTACCCGTGCTTCTACGGCATCGACATCTCCACCACGCGCGAGCTGATCGCCGGCCACAAGTCGGTCGAGGAGATCCGCGAGTACATCGGCGCCGACTCGCTCGCCTTCCTGTCGCTCGACGGCCTGGTCGAATCGATCGGCCTCGGCGCGGACGCCCCGTACGGCGGCCTGTGCGTCGCCTACTTCAACGGCGACTACCCGACCGCGCTCGACGACTACGAGGAGGACTTCCTCAAGTCCCTCACCCCCGAGGACCGCGTGCGCCTGCCCGAATTCGCGCTGTACAAGAGCAAGTACATCGGCAACGAGTACACCGTGCAGCCCGAGGACCGTCCGCAGGACAACGCCTGACAAACGTCCGACAGTAAACAAGCCCCAACCCCATCAGCCCCAAGAAAGGCCCAACCCCAATGCCCAAAGCATATGAGAACGCCGGCGTGAGCGTCGAAGCCGGCTACGAAGTCGTCAAGCGCATCAAGTCGCACGTCGCCCGCACGAACCGCCCCGGCGTGGTCGGCGGCATCGGCGGCTTCGGCGGTCTGTTCGACCTCGCGTCCCTCGGCTACCAGGAGCCGGTCCTCATCTCCGGCACCGACGGCGTGGGCACCAAGCTCATGGTCGCCAAGATGGCGAACAAGCACGACACCATCGGCATCGACTGCGTCGCCATGTGCGTCAACGACATCGCCGCCCAGGGCGCCGAGCCGCTGTTCTTCCTCGACTACATCGCCTGCGGCAAGAACGATCCGGCGCTGCTCGAGCAGGTCGTCGCCGGCGTGGCCGACGGCTGCGTGCAGGCCGGAAGCGGCCTGATCGGCGGCGAGACCGCCGAAATGCCCGGCATGTACGACGAGGACGAGTACGATCTGGCCGGCTTCGCGGTCGGCGTGGCCGAGAAGTCGAAGATCGTCGACGGCTCCGGCATCACCGAAGGCGACGCGCTCATCGGCCTGCCGTCCACCGGCATCCACTCCAACGGCTTCTCCCTCGTGCGCAAGGCCCTGTTCGAGCAGGCCGGCTACACGGTCGACACCGAGCTGGACGAGCTCGACGGCGCGAAGCTCGGCGACGTGCTTCTCACCCCCACCAAGATCTACGTGAAGGCCCTCAAGCCTCTGTTCGATGCGGGCGTCGTCAAGGGCGTCGCGCACATCACCGGTGGTGGCTTCATCGAGAACGTGCCGCGCATGATCCCCGACGGGCTTGCCGCCGAGATCAACCTCGGCTCCTGGCCCGTGCTGCCGATCTTCGACGTGCTGGAGAAGGCCGGCGAGATCGACCACATGGAGATGTACAACATCTTCAACATGGGCATCGGCATGGTGCTCGCCGTCCCCGCCGACCGCGCCGACGAGACCATCGCGCTGCTCGAGGCCAACGGCGAGCAGGGCTACCGTCTCGGCTCCATCGTCCAGGATGCCGACGGCACGCAGATCACGCTCAAGTAAAACCCGTTCCACGGCTCCCCTCGCCAGGGGAGCCGCAACCATGTGAAAGGACTTTGCAAATGGGTCAGAAGGTTCTGGTCATCGGTTCCGGCGCGCGCGAACACGCCATCGCGCACGCGCTTCAGCGCGGCGGCAGCGTCGAGGAGGTGACCGTCGCCCCCGGCAACCCCGGCATGGAGCTCGACGGCATCCGCACCACGCACATCGCCGAGTCGAATCACGCGGCGCTCATCGACTTCATGAAGGACAACGGCTACGACTGGGCGTTCGTCGGCCCCGAAGTGCCACTTATCGACGGCCTGGTGGACGACTTCGCCGCCGCCGGTCTCAAGGCGTTCGGCCCGGACAAGGCCGCCGCCCAGATCGAAGGCTCCAAGGATTTCGCCAAGCAGCTCATGGAGCGACACGGCATTCCGACCGCCAAGTACGCGACCTTCGACGCGCTCGATCCGGCCGTCGCCTACGTGCGTGAGCACGGCGCTCCGATCGTCGTCAAGGCCGACGGTCTGGCCGCCGGTAAGGGCGTCACCGTCGCCATGGACGTCGAGACCGCCGTCGCCGCGCTCGACGATATCTTCATCGACCATCGTTTCGGCAACGCAGGTGCGAAGGTCGTCATCGAGGACTTCCTCGAGGGCCAGGAGTTCTCCCTGATGAGCTTCGTCAACGGCACCGAGTTCTGGCCGATGCCGATCTCCCAGGACCACAAGCGCGCCTACGACGGCGACAAGGGCCCGAACACGGGCGGCATGGGCGCATACAGCCCGGTCCCGCAGATCCCGCAGTCCGTGGTGGACGAGGCGATCGAGACGATCGTGCGCCCCACCGTCAAGGCCATGGCCGACGAGGGTACGCCGTTCACCGGTATCCTCTACGCGGGTCTCATCGCCACCGCGGACGGCCCGAAGGTCATCGAGTTCAACGCCCGCTTCGGCGACCCGGAGACCGAAGTCGTCCTCCCGAAGCTCACCTCCGACCTGGCCGCCGGCATCAGCGCGATTCTCGACGGCGAGACCCCGGAGTTCACGTGGGATGACGACCGCGTCACACTCGGTGTCGTCCTTGCCTCCGACGGCTACCCGACCAACGTCGTCAAGGGCGCGAAGATCCCCACCATCCCCGTCGACGAGGATTCCCACGTCTACTACGCGGGCGTCTCCAAGAACGAGGATGGCGAGCTCGTCGCCTCCTCCGGCCGTGTGCTGTTCGTCGAGACCTCCGCCCCCACCATCAAGGACGCGCAGGACAAGGTGTACGCGGTCATCGACGCGCTGCCGACCGACGGCATGTTCTACCGTCACGACATCGGCTTCAAAGCCCTGAAGTGAGGAATGCTCCGCTGAATAACGCCGCTGAATATCACTCAGCGGCGTTATTCATGAGCACGGAATCAAGAATCAGCCCAATCGGCGCAGCAACCTGATGACGCGACGTGTCACCGCGTCGAACGGCGGGTAGACCAGACGCAACGTGTCGGGGTGCGACGGCTTCACCGTCACCGTTTTCATGTGACTGAACGTGTCGAATCCGGTCTTCCCGTGGTAGGCACCCATACCGGACGCACCCACGCCGCCGAACGGCAGCCGTGCGGACATGAGATGGCCGAGCGGAAGCCCGAAGCCGAGCGCGCCCGACGACGTGCGCCGCTCGAAGGCGAGACGGGTCGCACGATCTCGCGAGAACACGTATGCGGCGAGCGGGCGCGGCCGTGCGTTGATGAACCTGATCGCCGCATCCGCGTCACGCACGACCAGAATCGGCAGGATCGGGCCGAAGATCTCTTCACGCATCACCGGCGCGTCCGGCGACGTGCCGAACAGCACGGTGGGTGCCACGTAGCGCGTCTCGCGGTCGACCACGCCGCCACACACCACCCGCCCGGCCGGATCAGCCGCACGTGGATCGGCCGCACGCGAGGCGCCACCGCCCATGCCGAGCCTACGTCCCACCATGTCCGCGGCGGCACCGAACACGGACGCCGCTTTGACCAACGGCGACACCGGACGAGCCGAGGCCGGCGCGGGAACCGTTCCGGCGGGCAGCAGACCGCACAGTCGATCGACATGACGATCGTTGACGATGCGCCCGTAATTGGGGGAACGCCGCGGATCCTCCCCATAGAACTCGTGTACGGCCACCGCGATGCGTTCCGCCAGCCGATGCGCCACATCCGGTGTGGCGAGCACGTAGTCGGGAGCCACACAGGTCTGCCCCGCGTTCGTGAACCTCCCCCACGCGATGCGCCGCGCGGCCACGGCGAGATCGCAGGTACCGTCGACGAACACCGGCGACTTGCCGCCGAGTTCCAACGTGACCGGCGTGAGGTGCTCTGCCGCGGCCTTCATCACGATGCGTCCGACGCGTTCGCCTCCCGTGTAGAACACGTGGTCGAACGGCTGCGCGAGCAGCATGCCGGTTTGAGCGGCTCCGCCTTCGACCACGGCCACCGCGTCCGGATCGAGGTATCGCGGAACCAGACGGGCGATCAGCGCGGATGTCCGCGGGGCGAGTTCGGAGGGTTTGAGACAAACCGCATTCCCGGCGGCGAGCGCGTCGGCCAAGGGCTCGAGCAGCAGCAGCGCCGGATAGTTCCATGGCGCGATGATGAGCGTCACGCCTTTCGGCTCGGCCACGGTCCAGCCTGCGGCCGGTTGGAGCGCCAATGGCATCGCGACAGGCCGACGCCGGGTCCATGCGCGCAGATGATCGCGCACGAACCGGGTTTCGGCGGCGATCAGGTTCAATTCCGTGAGCATGGTCTCGGCCGCCGGTTTGCCGAGGTCGGCGCGAATCGCCGCGACGAGATCGGACCGGTGGTCGTTCACCATGCGCCGTAACGCGTCGAGCTGCGCGCGCCGCCACGCGAGAGGACGCGTGCGGCCGGACGCGTAGGCGGATTCGAGACGGGCGAACGTCGCTTCGATGCCGGAAGTCATTGGGCGCACGCCTTCACATGATTCATACGACTCACCACGATTCCTCATTCGCGATCCCTCATATGCGCGCCGCTTACGGCAACGTCATGAAGTCGGTGTCCTTGAGGTAGCCGTGGCCGTCGGTGATGTCGTACTGGATGAGCTTGTAGTCCTCCAGCAGCTGCTTCGTCTCCTTGTCGAAGTCGCTTTCGGCCATCGGCTTGCCCGCATTGTCGAGGTAGATCGCCTGACCCTCCGGGATACGGTCCCAGCCTTGGATCTTGTTGACGACCGGCGGTTCCATGGCGGAGACGCGCTGGTGCATGAGCGTGAGGAACGCGAGGTACGGCGACACCTTGGCATCCATGTGTTCGGCGGCCTGCGCGACGAAGAAGTTCGGCGACGAGTAGTCGGCGTTGTCGATTTTCTCGCCCTGCGACGAGGACGCCTTGTTCGACCAGATGAAGTAGTCGGTCAGGTGGAGGGCGAGCGAGTTGTCGTCGTCCTCGCTGGCGGACGAGTAGATGCCGGGCAGGTGGTCGCCGTAGAAGACGACGGTGATCGGCTTGTCGAGCTTGTCAAGCTTGTCGAGGAAGTCGGCGGTGGCCTCGTCAGTGATCGCCTGACCCTTCTGGTAGGTCTCGATGGACTCCTGCTCGTCTTTGCCGAGCGGCGTGCCGGTGGTGGATTCGGCGGTGAAATCGTTGTCTTTATACCACGCGTGGTAGGGCATGTGGTTCTGCATGGTGATGACCTGCAGGAACTGGTCGGCATCGGTCTTCCCGACTTCCTCCAGCGTGCTTTGGTAGGTGGCGGCGTCGGAGACGTAAGGGCTGTCGTCGATGCGGTCCTGATGGGAGATGACGTCGGGGCCGGTCAACGTGTAGAAGTGCGAGAACCCGAACTTCTTGTAGTTGGTGGCGCGCGAGTACATGGACGACTCGTACGGGTGCAGGCCGATCGAGTTCTTCGGCGCACCCCACATCTGGTTGATGGTCGGCGTCCAATGCTCGCCGGGGACGAGCTGCTGGTAGGGGCTGGTCAGCGACGAGTCGAAGTTCGCCATCGACAGGCCGGTCAGCCCCATGTATTCGAGGTTCGCGGTGCCGCCGCCGTAGCCGGAGGACAGCATGAGACCGGAGGTGGTGTTCTCCTTGATCTGGCGGATGCGGGGCATCGAATCCTTGTTGACCTTGAGTCCGGGCACGCGCGAGGTGTCGGAGAAGGATTCGGACAGCACGTAGATGACGGTCGAGTCGGTGAGATCGTTGTCGCGCGTGGCGTTGATCTTCTGCGCGGCCTTCCGGTACCGTGCGGCGACCTGCTTCATGGTCTCCTCGGAATAGTCCGACGGCTTGTCCATCACCTTGGGGTGGACCTGGCGCATGAACGCGACGAGCGGACCGTTGCGTTGCGCGTCGTACACGGAATCCCACATGGACGGCTTGTCGCCCATCACGGTGGCGAGATTCTTCGCCCAACTGCCGACGGTGCTCACCTGCATCGCGTACAGGCCGAAGAACAGTCCGGGCAGCAGGACGAGCAGCAGACGCGCGACCGCGTTCACGGACTTCGTCTGACGGTCGGAGCCGCGGAACATGCGCCCGCGGCGTGCGTCGATGTGGTCGAGCGCGATGAACACGGCGACGAACACGGCGAACACGGCGATGGCGGCGAGGATCGTCCAATGCGCGCCGGCGGGCATGAATCCCATGAGGTTGCCGGCGTCCGCCTTGAGGAAGTTCAGATCGGAGGGCAGCACGGCCTCGTAGCGGATGGAGATCTTGAAATGTTCGATGACGGCGACGACGATCGCGACGGCCACGAGCACCGGCGTGGCGATCCAGAACCGGTTGAAGATCATGAGCAGCGCAAGGTAGATCATGCCGACGAGCAGGATGTTGAGCAGGAACACGAAATTGGGTTCGCGCAGGTTGAACATCTTGCCGACGAAGTCCCAGCCGACCTCCGGGCTGGACAGGGTGACGCGCGAGGAGGCGCCGAGGGTGACGCCGACTTCGAGAATCGCGACGACGGCGATGTCGAAGACGAGGAACAGCACGGCATACAGCCAGCCGGGGAACGGCTTCGGCTCGCGCCACAGGCGCGTGATGCCGGATTTCATGCCATGCGCGTTCCCGAGATCCGCCTCACGTGTGGCGTCATGTTCGGTGTTGACGTGCGATTCGTGCTGCTTCATACTGCTTGATTCACCCATACGCTCGGTTCCGTGTGACATACAACCGCCCATTTTCGCCGTCGAACCTTGGAATGACCAGTGCGACGACGGTTTCCTTACGTTTTCCAACCATTCACCCTAACGCAAAGGGTGCCTCGGGCCGAAACACGGCCCAAGACACCCGGGAAGCGTGCGTCGTTTCGCGTGTCTCACTTCGCAGCGGAGGCGAAATCGTCGACGAGCGCGTCCATCCAGTCGATCAGGTCGCCGTACTCGTGCGGCATCTGTTCGGGGAGTTCGACGACCGGCACGCCACCTTCCTTCGCGGCGGACGTGATCTGATCGGTGGTGGAGTTCGTTTCCTGCGTGTTGAGGACGAGCGCCTTGACGGAACCGTCCTCCAGCGCATCCTGGAACGCCTTGATGTCGGCCGCAGTCGGTTCGCTTTCGTTGGCGGCCGCCTGCTTGTAGCCTTTCGGCGTGGCGTCGATCATGCCGAGGTCGTCGGCAAGGTACCAGGCGACGGATTCGGTGGCCGCGTATGACAGTCCTGCGGTCATGGCGGAGATCTTCTCGATCTTGGATTCGAGCGTGTCCTCCTTGGCGTGCCAGTCCTTGTTGAGCTGCTCGTAGTCGTCCTTGTGGGAGGGGTCGGCCTGGCTGTAGGCGGCGGTGATCGCGTCGGCGGCGGCGGAACGCACCTTGGAAGAGAACCACACGTGCGGGTTGTCGCCTTCCTTGACGCCGCCGGCGGCGGCCGCGTCGACGAGCGCGGCGTCCGTGGATTCCACGGCCTTGGACGCCCATGGGTCATAGCCGGCGCCGTTGACTATCGCGACCTTCGCGGAACCGATCCGGGCGACGTCCTGCGCGGTCGGCTCGTAGTCGTGCGCCTCCACGTTGGTCTTGGACATGATGGCGGTGACGTCGACGTGGTCGCCGCCGAGATCCTCGGCGATGGAGCCCCACTGGTTGATCGAGGCGACGACGGCGAGTTTGCCTGCGGATGCGCCATCGGCGGATGCTCCCGAACCGCAGGCGGCGACGGAACAGAGCGTCGCGATCGCGGCGACGGCGGCCAATCCTCGCCTGACGGCGGACGTGATGGTGGTCGACATGGGCATGATGGGTGATTCCTCTCTACGCGGCCGTCTTCCCGGCCGTCTCGTGTGACGCATCACACTATAACACATATTGAGAACTATTATCATTAGCACTTTTGCGGCGTGTCGCGCAGCTGCCTTCCACCGGAGCACACAGCTGAATCCCGCCGGCCGCCCATATCGCATCAGCACAGCAATCGCCGACGACACATCGCCATAGAATCACTTGCGAGACCGCACACCGCGGATGAAGAAGGAAGACCACAGTCATGCGACACCTGCCACCGGCTCCCACGCCAGCGCCCACGACGACCATGCCGCCTGTACCCGCACCGCTCCCCCAAAACGCGGGAGATCCGCCCATGCCGACCCCATCGCGACCGGTCGGCGACGCGACCATCACCGATGCCCCCGCACCGGCGTCGCAACAGGCCGTTCCACCGGTACCGGCGCCCGCATTCGCTCCGGCATCCGTGCCGACACCCGTACCATTCCCCGCGCCGGCTCCCGTACCGCAACCACCCGCACCCGCAGCCGCTGCCGCAGCCATCGGAAAGCAACCGCCAGCACCGACCGAAACGGCTCCACTGATGGCATTGCCCGCGGCGATCGAACCGTCGCCGCTCGCACCGCTCGCCGCCGTGGCAACCGAGGAAACCCTCACACCGGAACCGGAACCGGAACCACAGTCACAACCGGAACCACCGTCGCGGACGCAACGGCCGATGGCGCAGCAGCCCGGCTCCGCACCTACTCCCGCAGCCTCCGGTCCATCCACCGGCGACAAGCGCCGTCTCACCATCATCGCCGCCGTCACGGCCGCAGCCTTGATCGTCGCCGGAATCGGCGGCTACCTGCTGTGGTCGAATCATCGGCGCGACGCTGCGATGACCGCCTGCCGGAACGCGGCCAAGGAATACGACAAGACGCACGACGCGATGGCGAAGATCCTCGCACAGGCGAAATCCCTCTCCTCCACGGACGAAAGCACGATGAGCTCGACGGATTCGCTCGACAAGCTCAAGAAGCTCATCGCGAGCAAGACCGCCACCGACACCACCCCGCCGATCTGCGACGCTGGACTGGTTACCAGCGAACTGGAATCCACGAAGGGACGTCTCGACGATCTCGCCGGCGACAACCGCGCGCTGCAGCGGCAATTGGAGTCGTCCATCAAGGACGTGAACGCCAGCATCGACGCCAAGACGCTGAAGAACGCCCAAGACGATCTGAACGACGCAATCGACCAAGCACAGAACGTGCTCGACAGTTCCGCCGGTCAGGTCGCCGACGAATCCACGCGGTCGAATCTGCAGACCGCGATCGATGACGCGCGCAAGACCGTGAACAAGGACAAGCCCAGCGCCGCGGAGATGACCAAGGCCACCAAGTCGCTGACCGACGCAATCGGCAAGGTCAACTCGTCCATCGCCGCGAAGCAGCAGGCGGACGCCGAGGAGAAGGCGCGCAAGGCCGCGGAGGGGCCGCAGGGCGCGTTCTTCTTCGCCGCCGGCGCCGGCGGGTACCGCGAGAGCATCACCTTCGCGGACGGGCAGGCGACGAGCATCCAATGGATGTCGCTGAGTCCCGACAGAAAGACGGTCGTCTATCAGGTGAGCTCCGATGATGGATATACTTACACGCTGACCGACAACGAGGGCGGCACCCGCACGTTCACCTACGACAGGGGATCCAACACGCTCACCGACGTCACGGCCGGACTGTCCAACGAATACGCACACGCCGACAACTGATTCCCACCGTTCGCGGGACACGATCGTCCACCACGACTCCTCCGCCGCAGCGGACGGATCGCAGTACACGCCGATAACGCAGGAGGGGTGCGGTTCACAAGAACCGCACCCCTCTTATCGACGGGAATCCACTGCCTGGAACCCACTGCCTGCCGAAGCCGTTCGGAACAGGCCGGAACCGTTCAGACCGTCTCCTTCGCCTTCTCCCGACATTCCGGGCACAGGCCGAAGACCTCGAGCGTATGACGCTCGACGGTGAAGCCGTGGCCCTCGGCGACCTTGCGCAGCCAGGCTTCGCTGGGCGGGTCGATCTCGACGGTCTTGCCGCATTCACGGCACACCAGATGGTGATGGTGCCCGTCGTCGCCGCACAGGCGGAACAGCTGCTGGCCGTCGAGCCGGATCGTGTCGGCCGCGCCCGAGTCGGCGAGCGCGTTCAGCTGCCGGTACACGGTGGCGAGGCCTATGCGCGAGCCGGCATCCTGCATGCGCCGGTGCAGGTCCTGTGCGGAAATGAACTCGTCGCACCCGGCGAGCGCCGCGTGGATCGCGTCCTTCTGCTTGGTCTGACGTTCGATGTGTTCAGCCATGGACGCGGGTCACGCCTCCGTCTCGGATCCGGCTGCGCCGGACGCATCGGAGACACCAGACACAGCGGGCTGCACGAACGGACGCGCGTAGGGCTTGAGATCGTCCCAGCAGCCGGTCGCCTCGAGCTCGTCCACGGTGCGCGCGGTATCGTCGGTGAGCACGGTGATGTGCCCCATCTTGCGGTTGTGGCGCAGCTGCGCCTTGCCGTAGTCGTGCACGTTCCATTCGGGATGCGTGGCGATCTGCGCGCGCGTGGGCAGCACGTGCTGGCCGAGCACGTTGACCATGACGGCGGGGCTGAGCAGCTTCGGCTGGATGAGCGGCCAGCCGGCGATGCCGCGGATGTGCGCGTCGAACTGGTCGAACGAGCACGCCTCGATCGTGTAGTGGCCGGAGTTGTGCGGGCGCGGCGCGAGCTCGTTGACGATGACGCGGCCGTCCTTGGTGACGAACAGCTCGATGGCGAGCGTGCCGGCCAGTTCGAAGCCCTTCGCGAGCGCGAGCGCCATCTCGTGCGCGGTCTTCGCGATTTCGGGGCTCACTTCGGCGGGCGCGATCGTCATGTGGAGGATGTTGTTGCGGTGGTCGTTGCGCACGATCGGGAACGTCACGTAGTCCTTGCCGTTGCCGGACACGAGGATGGACGCCTCGAACGCGAAGTCGACGAAACCTTCGAGGATGGACGGGGGGAAGCCGCCGCCGCGGTCGCCGCGCGCGCGGATCTTCTCCAGATCCATGTCGTTCTTGAGCACGTGCTGGCCGTGGCCGTCGTAGCCGCCGGAACGGGTCTTCAACACGCACGGGTAGTGCAGGTCGTCGATGGCGGCCTCGAGCTCGTCGAAGTCGTTGACCTCGCGCCACGGGGCGGTCTCGATGCCGTGCTTGTTGATGAACGTCTTCTCGTTGATGCGGTCCTGGGTGACGCGCAGCAGGTCGGTGCCCTGCGGGGCGGCGACCAGGTGGCGCACCTCGTCGATCGAATCGGCGTCCACGTTCTCGAACTCGTAGGTGAGCACGTCGGACTTCTCCGCCAGATCGTGGATGGCGGTCTTGTCGTCGTACTCGCCGACGACCTGGAAGTCGGCGACCTGCGCGGTCGGGCAGTCGGGGGTCGGGTCGAGCACGCCGATGCGGAAGCCCATGTACTTGGCGCTCAGGGCCATCATGCGGCCGAGCTGGCCGCCGCCGATGATGCCGATGGTCGCGCCCGGCTGCAGCATCTGCGTGGCGCCGTGGGTTTCCTCAAACAAGCTGGGCATTGGATTCCGCCACCTTCTCCTTCAGCGACTCACGGTAGGCCTGGAGCTTGTCGGCCAGGTCGGGCTCGAACGCGGAGAGCATCTGCACGGCGAGCAGGCCGGCGTTGGTGGCGCCGGAGTTGCCGACGGCGGTGGTGGCGACGGGGATGCCGCCGGGCATCTGCACGATGGAGAGCAGCGAATCCCAGCCGGACAGGGCGTGGGAGCGCACGGGCACGCCGATGACGGGCAGCGTGGTCTGCGCGGCGATCATGCCGGGCAGGTGGGCGGCACCGCCGGCGCCGGCGATGATGACCTTGAGTCCGTTGGCGCGCGCGTTGTGCGCGAAGTCGGCCATGAGCTCCGGGGTGCGGTGGGCCGAGATCACCTGCTTGTGATAGGCCACGCCGAACTGGTCGAGGATGTCGCAGGCGCGCTTCATGGTCTCCCAGTCGCTGGACGATCCCATGACGACGGCCACTTCGGGCTTGCTGTCCGTCATTATCATTACCTCCACGTTATTGAGAATGTGGTTTCACTGTACTCCCCCGCCACCCCGGCGCGGCGACGGGCTCACACGGTAAGCGCGACCTTGCCGAACACGTCGCCGCCGATCGCGCGGCGGAACGCGTCCGGCGCGGCGTCGAGTCCGGCGAACGTCGAATCGATCGCCGGATGCAGGTCGGCGTGTTCGACGAAGCGCAGCAGGCGTGCGAAGTCCTCGCGCGATCCCATCGTGTTGCCCTGCACGCGGATGTCCTGGAAGAAGACGCGTGTGAGCTCCGCGCCCGGCTGGTCGCCGGTCGTCGCGCCGCATATGGCGATCGTGCCGCCCGGACGCACGGATTTCACGGAATGGGACCACGTGGCGGCTCCCACGGATTCGATGACTGCGTCGACCTTGCGCGGCAGACGCGCGCCGGACTCGAACGCCGCGTCCGCGCCGAGCGCCAGCGCGCGTTCGCGTTTCGCTTCGGAACGCGACGTGACGAACACCTCCAGCCCCGCCGCGTGCGCGAGCTGGATCGCCGCGGTGGACACGCCGCCGCCCGCGCCCTGCACGAGAATCGTGTCGCCGGGCTTGACGTTCGCCGCCGTGAACACGAGCGCATAGGCGGTGAGCCAGCTGGTGCCGAGCGCCGCCGCCTCGGCGAAGTCGAGGTTCGCGGGCTTGGCGAACACGTTCGCGGACGGCACCGCGACATGTTCGGCCATCGTGCCCGGATACTTCTCGGACAGGATCGTGCGCCGCTCCCCCGGAGCCACGCCCGCGCCGTCGGTGCCGACGAACGTGTAGAGCACGACCTCGCTTCCCGCTTTGAGCCCGCCGCGGCCCGACACGTCGTCGTCGAGGATTCCGGCGGCGTCGGTACCGAGGATCATCGGCGTCTGCTTGTCGGAGAGTCCCACGCCCTTGAGGCTCCACACGTCGTGATGGTTGACGGTCGCGGCTTTGACGGACACGGTCGACCAGAACGGTCTCGGCTCCGGCTCGGGCATCTCGCCCACGGCGAGCGCGGCGAGCGGGTCGGCGTTGTTGACGCAGGATGCGTATACGGCCTTCATCGGCGTTCCTTTCGTTGCGGCGCCGTCACGCACCACCGCGCGACGGTTCACTTTCCGTCATTATTGTCGCACGCGCACACGCCGATTTACGGAGATGTTGGGAGTATCGCCGCGTGGCACGCGGACAGGAGCGGCCGATGCGTCTAGGCTTACGTCGGCGGAAGGTAGTCAGTCGGGAGGAGAGACACGCGTATGACGAACGGCATTCTGGAGCGGATTTCGGGGCCCGACGACGTCAAGGCGCTCTCACGCGCGGAACTCCACGGGCTGTGCCGCGACATCCGGTCCACGCTGCTCGCCTACGGCCACGCGCACGGCGGCCATATCGGCTCGAACCTCGGCATGGTGGAGGCGACGGTCGCACTGCACCGCGTGTTCGATTCCCCTCACGACCGCATCGTGTTCGACGTGTCGCACCAGAGCTACGTGCACAAGATGCTCACCGGCCGTGCCGGCGCATACCTCGATCCGGCGCGTTTCGACGAGGTGACCGGGTTCACGAATCCGGACGAAAGCGAACACGATCAGTTCACGCTCGGCCACACCGGCACGTCAATCTCGCTCGCCTGCGGTCTCGCGAAGACGCGCGACATGGCGCTTGCGGCCTCCGACGGGACCGACGACGCGGGCATCGGCGACGTGGTCGCGGTGATCGGCGACGGCTCTCTGAGCTCCGGCATCGCGTTCGAGGGACTGAACAACGCGGCCGAGCAGGGCGGCAACCTCATCATCGTGCTCAATGACAACGAAATGTCGATCGCCGGCGATTTCGGTGGCATGTACGGCCCCTTGGCGCGTCTGCGCGAATCGGGCGGCACCGCCGAACCCAATCTGTTCCGCGCGTTCGGCCTCGACTACCGGTATGTGGCGCGCGGCAACGACGTGGACGCGCTGGTCGCGGCGTTCGAGGAGGTCCGCCATATCGGGCACCCGGTCGTCGTGCACATCCATACGTTGAAGGGCGCCGGATTCGCGGGCGGTCCGGTCGCTCAGGTCTCCCCGGACGATCAGGTCTCCCCGGACGCTGTCGCCGCGACCGGCGGTTTTGACGGCGCGTCGAGCGACACCGGCATCGCCACGACCGGCAACGTCGCGCACGCCGAGCCGTGGCGATCCGACCACTGCGACCTGCCGGACTCCGCGCCGCACGAAGGCCAATGCGAAGCATCGCACTGGCAGACACCGGACAAGGCGCTGGGCCGCCCGGACGATCCGCGCAAGCACTACGGCAAACTCGCGATGGCGGCACTGGAACGCCGCTTCCCCGACGAGCCGGGACTCGTCGTGATCTCACCGGCGACGCCCGGATCGAACGGCATCACGCATGATTTCCGCGAACGCGCGGGCGCGCACTACGTGGATTGCGGCATCACCGAATCGCATGCGGTCACGTTCGCCTGCGGCATCGCACGCGCCGGCGGCACTCCGGTGGTGGCGACCACCGCGTCGTTCTTCCAGCGCGCCTACGACCAGTTCTTCCAAGAGATGAGCCTCAACCGTTCCCGCGTAACGGTGCTCGACTTCCTCGGCGGCCTGTCCGGTTCGGACAACACGCATTCGGGTGCATACGACATCGCGATGTTCGCGAACATCCCGGGCGTGACGATGCTCGCGCCCACCTCGACGCGCGATTATCTCGACGCGCTGGCCTGGGCGACCATGCCGACCGATGCCGCGAACGGTGACGGCACTCGTCGCGCTCGCGGCGCTGTCGGTACTGTCGGCATGATCGGTGCCGCAGGCGCGACGAATCCGCCCGACGGCCCGGTGGTGATCCGCGTGCCGGGACAGGCGATCCTCGACCGCGAACGTAATCTGGGACGCGAATCCTCGCCCGAAGAGGTGCTTCGCGGAGATCTCACGGGCGACGGCGCGTCGGACATGCTCGCGTACCGCATGAACCACGCGGGCTCCGACGTGGCGGTGCTCGCGCTCGGCAACACGCATCCGTTGGGCGAACGGGTGATAGAGGCGCTGGCTGCGCCGGACACGACCGATGCCGTCGGTGAAGGCGACGGCGGCCACTCCCCCATCGACGCGACCCTCATCGACCCGCGGCAGTGCACGACGCTTGATATCGCGGCGCTCGACGCGCTGCGCGACGGGCATCGTCTCGTCGTCACGTTGGAGGACGGACAGCTGGAAGGCGGCTGGGGCGAGAAGGTGACCGCATACTATGCGAACCATCCCGGCGCCGCCGTTGATGACGCGGACCGCGGAGGCGCGGACGGCGGGCGCATGCGCGTGCTCAACTTCGGCGCGACGAAGGAGTTCACCGACCGCGTGCCACTCGCCGAACTCAACGCACGCTACGGGCTGACCGTGGAGGCGGTCGTGCGACGCATCCGCGAAACGCTCGATCGCTAAGGGCACGCGGAGGGCACGACGGGTGCGTTAGGGTGCACGGAGGGTGCGGCACACCGATGCCGGGGTTGCGCCAAACCCGCTCCACCATTAGAATTCATTGAGTTTGGCCCCGTAGCTCAGCTGGATAGAGCATGTGACTTCTAATCTCAAGGTCGACGGTTCGAGCCCGTCCGGGGTCACTTTTTCAACGTCAGGCGCATCTGATGCCAGACGACGTCGCCGTGCGTGGATTCGGAGATGCCTTCGTCCACGAATCCGAAGCGCGCGTAGAAGCCGACGAGCCGGTCCTTGCATGTGAGCACGAGTCCCTTACGACCGGCAGCGCGCGAATCCGCGATCACACGGCGCATCACGAGGCTCGCGAATCCACGATGCCGGAAGGCGGGCGCAGTGTCCACGCCGAAGATCATCTGCCACGCGCCATGCGGGTCATGCTGCGCCGCATCGTCGTACATGTCGTCCGTCAAATCGGGGCGGTCAGTGGCGAATCCGTTGACGAACGCGACGATTCCGCCGTCACCGTCACGTGTCAGCAGCCAGAATCCTTCCGGATAGGAGGCGAGCCGTGCGCGCAACGATTCACGCGACGCGGCTTCGGCATCCGGGAAACACGCGGATTCGATTGCGTCGAGCGCGTCAAGGTCGGCCGTCGCCGCGTGACGGACCGTCATGCCCGTGGGAACGTCACATGCATCCGACACCGGTTTGATGGATGCGGAGGAAACGGCGGACCGGCCGGCTCCATCGGTCCCATCGGTTCCTTCATGTGTTGTCATCATTGTCATATCGGCATCGTATCGCCCGGCTGCACCGGATGGTTCACGAGGTCGCGTTCGATCCACGCCATGACGAGGTCGGCGAGGCGATTCACCTCCGCATCGGTGAGCTCGCGGCCCTTGGGAATGTGATGCCATTTCTCGATGCAGCCGCGGCAACAGGTGGCGGTGGCATGCTGCGCGGTGAAGACCGGATGACCGCGCCACGGCGTCTGCCGTCCATCGTTCTTCGGAATCGCATCGCCGACGCGGGCGCGCAGCATCTCGCGCGCATGCCGGTCGATGATCGCTTTCCCCTTGGCGCGCGCATAGGCGCGGTCCTTGTCCGTCAACGCGAATTTCGCACGGAACGCGGAATGCGAGAGTCGTGCCAGCGTTCCGTCGATCCACCGCCGTTCGTCATCATCCATGTCCGTCTGCCACCTTTCGCATCCGCGCCTTTAGCACCGCACGCCCGTGATGGTGCCCTACCCCGGCATAACACGTCCCACTCCCGCCTGACGACATCGTTCCACGCCCGGCACGACTCATTCCGGCCCTTGCACGACTCGCTCCCCGGCAATCACGGCTCGCTCCTTGACTTGCCACGACAATCCGTAACAAACCGTGGAGGGAACCGTGCACGGTAGGGAGGGAACCGTGCAGGACGGGGAGGAAACCGCGCGAGGTAGGGAGGAAACACGGGGACGAGAGGAAACGCCGACGGGAACGCTACCCATCGGAGCGGGAAACGACTAGAACAGGAACCAGCCGGGGAATCCCGAGGGCGGGGTTCTTGAAATCCACGGCATACGCCGATGCCGATGGCGTGCGTGCGACGGCCGTGGTACGAAACGCAAGGAGTCTACTATGACTGGCATCAGCGAAGAGGAACTGGACGAGAAGCTTGCGGCGGCGCAGACCATCGACGAGGTCATGGCGATCGCCAAGGAGGCGGGTCATCCGCTGACCTACGAGGAGGCGGATGCGTTCTTCGGCCGTATCGAACAGGCGAAGTCGGATACGGCCGAGCTTGTCGGCGATTCGGTGAAGTCCGTAGCCAAGGAGGCGCTCGGCATCTGAGCCGGAACGGCCAAACGACTATAAACGACCGTATCGGATCGCATTGATACGAGCGGCGGGCCTTTGGGAAGAAGGCCCGCCGCTTTTGCATACCAACCGTCGCTCCCCTAGTAGTCAACTACGACGACAGCCTCTTCATCGGTGGGAGCCGAGTTCAGCAGGCACAGTCGAGCTGCGTCAACGCACCATCAGGGGGACGGCTGTGAGGGTCAAGCCTGCGGACGGGCGCGCAGGAGCGCACGGCCGGAGGCGAGGCGGTCGAGCACGCCGGTCGCGGCGAGCGCGAGCATGAGGAACCACGGCATGACGCCGCTCAGCACCACGCCACCGGTCACTTCGGAAATCAGATGCACGATGCCACGCGGGCTCGCAATCGCCACACCCTGGTAGCGGAAGAACAGCAGGTAGAAACCGTATTCGATGGCGACCATCGCACCGGAGGCGATCAAAACCGGCAGGTTGAACACGCGGTAGCGGGTCAGGAAGAACGGAATCTCGGCGAACACGCCCTGCAGCAGGGCGGACACGATCACGAATCCGATGCCGTACTGGCTGCCGATCACGGTTTCGACAAGCGTGCCGACCACGTTCACGTACAGCGCGGCACCGGGCTTGCGCAGCACGAGCACGGCGAGCGTGCCGGAGAAATACCACATGGCGTGCGTCACGCTCGCAAGTCCCGGCAGCACGGCGCCAAGGAACGACGAGATCGGCATGTACGCGAAGTTGAATCCCCAGAAAATCACGCCGCATGCGACGCCCAGCGTGGCACCGACGGCGATGTCGAGCGGACGCCACTTGAGACGGGTCTCATCGGACACCGACGCCGCGGAGACGGAACGATCGGAACGCCCGAAACGATCGGAACGATCGGAACGATTGGATGAATGGTTGTTTTGCTGAACGGACATGGTACTCCCCTTGCCGGTCTCGGCCGCGCACAGTGATCCACGAAGACGTTCCTTGACCTGCGCGGCTCGGGCGGGAACGCCGTCTGTCAGTATACGGGCTTCGGATACGAACACGTGAACGACCTCGGCTGCGTGGGGCGGCACCATATCCCACCGCATTCCACCGCATCCCGCCCCAAGCCGACCCCGAACCGCGAACAGCACAACTTCGCACAGGAAAACCGCACACAACATCACAAATCGCACCGTTTCGAGCGGTTCACGGCTGCAAGTACCCTAAAGAGTTATGAAGCTTACCGATATTTCCCCCGCAATCGCACTGACGCCGCTCGACGGCCGCTACCACAACGCCACCGCCCCGCTCGTGGAATACATGAGCGAACCGGCCCTCAACCGCGAGCGTATGCGCGTCGAGGTGGAGTGGATGATCCTGCTGGCCAACGGCTTCGAAGGCAACGGCGACCAGCCGATCATCGACGGCGTCGAACCGTTCACCGAGGAGGAGAAGGCGTTCCTGAGGTCCATCCCCGAGGACTTCGGCGCCGAGGGCATCAAGCAGCACGCCGCGCACGAGGCCGTCACGCACCATGACGTGAAGGCCGTCGAATACTACATCGACGACCAGTTCGACAAGGCCCCGGCCTCCCTGACGCACATCAACGACCGTCTCAAGACGCTCGTCCACTTCGCCTGCACCTCCGAGGACATCAACAACCTGTCGATCGCCCGCTGCGTGAAGAACGCCGTCGAGAACGTATGGACCCCGGCGTTCAGGGAGATCATCGATCATCTCGCCGCCAAGGCCGAGGAGCACAAGGATCTCGCACTCCTGTCCCTCACGCACGGCCAGCCGGCCACGCCAACCACGCTCGGCAAGGAGCTCGCCGTCTACGTCTACCGTCTGAACCGCCAGCTCAAGCACATCGAGAACCAGGAGTACCTGGGCAAGATCAACGGCGCGACCGGCACGTTCGGCGCGCATCTGGCCGCCTGCCCGGACGTCGACTGGGTCGCCGTCTCCCGCGAGTTCGTCGAGAACCGCATGGGCCTGACCTGGAACCCGCTGACCACGCAGATCGAATCCCACGACTGGCAGGCCGAGCTCTACTCGACCATCTCCCACGCGAACCGCATCATGCACAACCTGTGCGTGGACGTGTGGATGTACATCTCCCGCGGCGTGTTCGCCCAGGTGCCGGTCAAGGGCGCCACCGGCTCCTCCACGATGCCGCACAAGGTCAACCCGATCCGCTTCGAGAACGCCGAGGCCAACTTCGAGATCAGCTGCTCGCTGCTCGACACGCTGTCCGCCACGCTGGTGGAATCCCGCTGGCAGCGCGACCTGACCGATTCGACCACGCAGCGCAACATCGGCTCCGCGCTCGGCTACTCGCAGCTCGCCCTGACCAACCTCATGGGCGGCCTCAAGTCCATCCACCCGAACGAGCACGTCATCACGCGCGAGCTCGACGAGAACTGGGAGGTGCTCGGCGAGCCCATCCAGACGGCGATGCGCGCCTGCGAGCTGCGTGGCCTGCCGGGCATGGAGAAGCCGTACGAGAAGGTCAAGGAGCTCATGCGCGGCCACACGATCGACCAGGCCCAGGTCGAGGCGTTCATCGACCAGCAGTCCTTCGATCCCGAAACCGCCGCCCGCCTCAAGGCGCTCACGCCCGCCACGTACACGGGCGTCGCCTCGAAGCTCGTCGCCTTCGACCGCTGATTCCGCAAGGAGTCGTACCCACCGATGTCCACGCACATCGACGATGTGGCGCCCCGGCGCACACACGATTTCGGTGATCTGACACGTGCCGCCATGTCCCTCGGACTGGCGGCCGTCGTCATGGTGTTCGCCGTATACATGGGCGGCATGACGCGCGGCGTCGAATCCGACGCGCACACCGCCGCGCAGGCCATCGACTGGCTCGCCGGCATCCCGTCCACCGTCCTGCAGCAGTTCGCCACGCTCGTCATCGTGGTCATGGTGCTGTGCCAGCTGCTGATCGGCCGCGAATGGCTGCAGGCGGCCGTCTCCGCGCTCGCCATGTTCGCCGGCTACGGCACGGTGTGGCTCGCGTCGGCGGCGATCAGCGGGCTGGCGGACAAGACGCTCGCCCTGTCGCTCGCCTCCGCCGCGACCGCGTTCGGCTCCGGCCTGCTGCCGAACATGTACGCGGGCATGGCGTCGTTCCTCACCGTGGCCGGTCCGCGGCGCACGCGTTCGAGCGTCAAATGGAGCTGGAACATCCTGTACGCGGTGGCGGCGGTCATGGTGGTGCTCTCCTGGCATTCGGTGACCGGCATGCTCGTCTCGTTCGCCTGCGGGCGCACGGTCGGTATGCTCATCCGATTCGCGGTCGGCACGCAGAACAAGGGCGTGTGGGGCGAAGACCTGGCGGCCGCGCTGCGCGGCGTCGGCCTCGACCCGTCGTCGCTGGTGCGCCGCGAGGACCCGTCGCCGGGCGTGCGCGCGTTGAGCGCCTCCCTCGACGACGATCTGGTCGAAGGTTCGCGCATCTACGATCTGGAGACCCGCGACGGCGGCCGGTACACGGTGTCCGTGCTGGACGCGCAGACGCACACGGCCGGCTATCTCAAGCAGTTGTGGGATTGGCTGCGGTTCTCCGGCGTGGCGATGCGCCGCGACCGTTCGGCGCGCGACGCCGTCCAGCATCATCTGTCGATGCTGCTCGGCCTGCACAACGTGAAGCTGCCAGCGCCCGCGCCGTACGCGATCGCCGACACGGAGGAGTCCGCGATCCTCGTGCTCAACGCGCATACGACGGAGCTCGCCGCGAACCTCAACACGCTGACGCGCGGCGACGCGGTCGACTACATGCGGTATCTGGCCGTCGCGAACCGTCGCGGCTACACGCACCGGCGCATCACGCCGGACGTGCTGTCGCGCTTCGAGGACGGCACGCCGGTGATCGCCGGATGGCAGAACGGCGACGGCGCCTCCTCCCCCGCGAACACCGCGTTGGACAAGGTGCAGCTGCTCGCCCTGTTCGCCGCGCTGATCGGCGTGGACGAGGCGGTCGCCGCGGCCCGCGACGCGTGGGACTCCGCGACGCTCGCCTCGATCGCGCCGTTCATCCAGAAGATTGCGGTGCCGGCACCCACGCGCGCGCTCGACGCGTGGGACAAGACAACGCTGAAATCGTTGCGTGACGCGGTCGCGCCGCGACGCGACGATACGAGCGAGACCGACGCCGCCGAGACCGCGACGGCGGACGACGAGACGCCCGTGGAGACGGTCCCGTTGGCGCGGTTCTCGCTGCGTTCGATGCTCACGATGCTGCTGCTTATCGTCGCCGCGGTCGTCGTGTTCACGCAGATGCGACCCGACGAGATCATCGCCGCGGTGCGCAACGCGAATCCGGTCATGGCGCTCGTCTGCCTCGCGTTCGGCGTGTGCGGTTGGATCGGCTCGTCGCTTTCGCTCGGCGCGCTGATGGATCGCGACCGGCGCGACCCGATGGGCGTGTTCATGAGCCAGGTGGCCGGCGGCTTCGCGACCGTGTCGATGCCGGCGGGCGTCGGCCCTTCGTTCGTGAACCTCCAGTTCCTGCGCCGGTCCGGCTACCGCAACACGGCGGCGACGGCGATCATGAGCGCCGCGCTCGTCGTCTACTATGCGGCGTACGCGGTGATCGTCGTGGTCATCGGCCTGTTCACCGGCCGCAACACGTTCTCCGGCATGATCCCGACGAACACGCTGGCGATCGTGTTCGGCATCCTCGTCGTCGTGTTCTCCGTCGCGATGATGATCCCGACCATACGCCATCTGGTCATGCAGCGCGTCGTGCCGGTCGTGAAACGGTATCTGAGCCAGCTGCTCGACGTGCTCGGCCAGCCCGCCCAGCTCACGGCGAGCGTCGCCGGCGCGTTCCTGCAGAACGTCACGACGGGACTCGCGTTCTGGGCGGCGCTGCTCGCGTTCGGCGTGCACACGAATCCGATCGAGACGACGTTCGTGTTCATGCTCGCCTACGCGCTCGGCTCGGCGGTGCCGACCCCCGGCGGTCTGGGCGGCGTGGAGGCGGCGCTCACCGTCTCGTTCGCCGCGGTGGGCGTGCCGCAGGGCGTGGCCCTGTCCGCGACGCTGCTGCACCGCGTCGTCTTCTACTGGCTGCGCATCCCGCTGGGGGCGCTGGCGATGAAATGGCTCGACAAGCGCAACCTCGTGTGATACGCGAACCGTTCGCGCCAATCCGCATAATCCGTGAAAATCCGTCGCGGAACACGTGAAATCGTTGAAAAATGCGCTGTTTGGCCTCATCATGCGCTATCATCATTGATGAAATAAACGGACCGGCGGCCAAGTTGCCGGTCCCCGGACAAAGAAGGATGCTGTTCATGGCATACAACAAGTCTGATCTCGTTTCGAAGATCGCCCAGAAGTCCAACCTGACCAAGGCCCAGGCCGAGGCCGCCGTCAACGCCTTCCAGGATGTGTTCGTCGAGGCCATGCAGTCCGGCGAAGGCCTGAAGCTGACCGGCCTGTTCTCCGCCGAGCGCGTCAAGCGCGCCGCCCGCACGGGCCGCAACCCGCGCACCGGCGAGACCATCGAGATCCCCGCCACCTACGGCGTGCGCATCTCCGCCGGCTCCCTGCTGAAGAAGGCCGTCACCAACAAGTGAGCCTTCCGCCCCACGGCGTAGCAGCATAGATCTTCGAGGGCCCTCCGCACCGGATTGGTGCGGAGGGCCCTCGCGTATGCGTGCCGTCGTGATTCACGCTGTCACTCCATCGCGGCCATCAACGCGCGGTAGGCGTCGGTCGGTTCGGCGCCGAACGGGTCGAGGAGCGTCGCCTCGCGGCGGGTCGGCGCGGTGACGACGAGCGTCGTCCAGTCGCAGGAGAACTGCACGCCCGCGTCGAGCGCGCGCCGCACGAACGCGCCGCGCAGCGCGGCGCGCGTGTCGGCGGGCGGCCGGTGCTTCGCCGCGGCCACGGTCGAATCCTCCAGCAGCACCTGCAGCCGGCTGTGCGCGACGAGCGACCCGTAGAGCCGCCCGTTGGCCACGTCGTGGTAGTCGAGCTCCATCCGTTCCAGCTGCGCGAAGTCCAGGTCCGGCCGGCGGCGGCGCATCGCCGAGGCGAGCACATGCTTCGCCGCCCAGTCGACGCGCGTCGCCAACGCGAGGAAATCCCGGCGTTCCAGCATCTCCAACGCCCACCGCCAGTCGGCGAGCACGACGTCGACCTCGCTTCGCGGCAGGGAGGCGGCGACCGCGTCGTGATGGTCGCGCACGAACGCCTCGACGATGTCGAGATAGCGATGCTGCATGGCGAGCGGATCGGGCATGCCGTCGGCCCCGTCATCGTCGGACGGCCGCTCCCCCGTGTCCAGCCAGCGGCTGACCGCGCGGTTCGCGGCGGCCGGATCGTCGAACGCGAGATCCTCGAATCCGCTCGGACGCCCGCGGCGCACCGCGTCCTCGATCACGCACAGGACGAGGTGCGTGACGGCGAGCTTCATCCACGTGGCCCATTGGGAGCGGTTCGAGTCGCCGATGATGACGTGCAGGCGGCGGAACGATTCGGGGTCGGCGTGCGGCTCGTCGCGCGTGTTCACCATCGGGCGGGAGCGTGTGGTGGCGGATGAGACCGCCTCGTCGAGGAAGTCGGCGCGTTGCGTGATCTGGAAGCCGTCCGGCGTGAACCGGCCGGCGCCCGTGTACAGCTGGCGGGTGATGAGGAACGGCAGCAGCTGCTTCTCGATCGTCTCCAACGGCACGAACCTGCGCACGAGATAGTTCTCGTGGCAGCCGAACGCGTGGCCGGCGGAGTCCACGTTGTTCTTGAACACGTGGATCGTCGCGTCTTCGCCGTGGCCCGCACGGAGCCGGGTCTGCGCGTCCGTCGCGAGCGACGCCATCACGCGTTCGCCGGCCGCGTCCTGCGCGAGCGCGTCGTACGGGTCGCGCGCCTCCGCGGTCGCGTACTCCGGGTGGGATCCGACGTCGAGGTAGAGGCGCGAGCCGTTGTCGAGATACGTGTTCGTCGAACGGGCGCGGGAGACGACCGGCTGGAACATGGTCATCGCGACCTGTCCGGCGTCCACCGGACGGTCGGCGCCCGTGACGGACACGCCGTATTCGGTTTCGACGCCGAAGATGCGCATGAAGCCGTCGAGTTCGGCGGCCGGCGTCGCGCCCGCCTCGTGGGCGGCGCGCGTGCCGCTGTCGCGCAGCTGCGGCATCACTCGCCGCCCTTCTGCACGAAGCTGTTCACGTACTCCTCGGCGTTGGTCTCCAGCGTGGATTCGATGTCGTCGAGCACCGCGTCGAGCGCGTCGAATTCGACGTCCGACTGCTGCGAGGCCTGCGTGGCCGCGGACGCGAGCTCCTCGCCCGTGGTCTGCTGGTCCGACTGCGCGGACTGGTTCGCCTGCGCGAATTCCTGAGGCATGATGGTTCCTTCCGTTCGTTGCATTCGTTACGTTCTGTGTCCGTTTTCCGGCGGCCCGTCGCCGCCGATCCGTTGCCTACGATACGCGAAAGCCCCGGGATGTTCCCCCGGGGCCCGCGATACGGTTGTCGTCAGGCCGTCACTCGCCTTCGCTTTGGACGAGATACGGCTTGATCTCGCGGTCGATCAGACCGTTCGTGCACAGCACGTCGTTGTTCTGACGCCAGTGGATGCCGCTGCCGTTCCAACGCCGCAGCGCGCCCTGCGCCTCCCAGACGACCACGGCGGCCGAGGAGATGGCGGGCACGTCCCACTCGTGCAGCATCGGCTCGAAGTACGCGTCGTACGTGCCGTCGGCCACCTTGCACAGGTCGAGCGAGGCGGGGCCGACGCGCTTGATGTCGGCGGGACGGCCTTCGGCGAGCGCGGCGACGGTGTGCAGCGCGCGATCCGCCTCGCCCGGCACGTAGGACATGCCGAAGCTGACGACCGCGCCGTCCAGCGAGGCGGTCATGGACGGCACGACCTTCTCGCGCTTCTCGCCGACGGGCGTGTTGCGGATGCGCACCGCGCCCGCGCCCTTCGCGGCGAGGTACGTCTCGCCGAGCGCCGGCGCGTGCACGACGCCGAGGATCGGCTGCGCGGAGCCCTCCTCGTTGAATTCGAACAGGGACACGGTAATCGCCCATTCGCTCATGTTGCGGATGTAGTTGATGGCGCCGTCGATCTTGCCGACGCACCAGTAGCGCTGTCCGGGGCGGGATTTCGACGGACGCGTCTGCCAGAAGCCGTCGAAGTGCTCCATGTCGGCGAGACGGCCGGACATGTAGCGCAGCAGACGCCCGTCGACCTCCACGTTGAACTGTTCGCCGGGGTTCTCGCGTGAGATGAGCATGTCATGCGGTGCCATCTGATCCTGCAGGGCGTGCTTGCCTGCCGCCTGGGCGATGGCGGCGACCTTCATCGCGAGGTCGCGCAGATTCTCCTGTTGTGCCATGGTTCACCATCTTATCGGTGTTTTGTGGCGGTGTCGTGCGGCCGGTGGCGCGACGGCCGCCGACGGCCGCCGGCGACGGCCCGCGTCGGCTATCGGCGCAGCGCGAGCCGTTCGATCAGCGAGGCCGCGTCGTCCGCCTCGGCGAGCGCGGTCTCGACGTTCTCCTTACGGAACGCGAGCGGATCGGACATGTCGAGGCTGACGAGGTCGCCGGGGCGCACGCCCGTCGCGTCGTCGCCGACGCCGGCGGCGGGTTTGCGCACGGTCAGGTGCGACCAGCTGGCGGCGACCACGTCGGCGGGGAACGTGCGCACGAGCGCCGCGCGCAGCCAGGCGCGCGTCGTCTCGGGCGGGTTGTGCGCGGCGCGGTCGAGCGCGTCGTCGTCGACGAGACGTTCGACGCTGCCGGCGGCGGCGAGACGCGCGAACACGGATTTCGCCGGGTCGAGCGCCGCCCAGGAGAGGTCGACGGCGGCGAGACGCGCGTCGGCCCATGAGGCGGCGCCGGTGCCGGTCGTGTCGGTCGCGCGGGTCGCGCGGGCGATCTTGCGGCGCAGTTTCTCGAGCAGCTGCCACTTGAGCAGCCATTCGACGCGCCCGGCCTCCGCCTTCATCGTGAGGCGCGTATCGTCGTCGGCGTGGCGGATGGCGGCGGTGTCGGCGAGCGCCTGCCCCCACATGGCCATGATGTTGCGGGTCTCGCGGTCCTCCCATGCGGGTTCGCCCTTCGTGTCGGTGCCGAGTGTGGCGGCGGCGACCTCGTAGACGGCGCGTCGCAGGGCCACCTGCATGAGCCATGCGGTGGTCGTGCCGCCGGTTTCGAGCGGGAGCGCGGCGGTGAGCGTCAGGTCGTGGGAGACGGTGTGCATCGCCTCGACCGGGTCGGCGAGCTGGAGGGAGCCGAGCAGCGCGTCGAGGTCGTAGCCGGCCTCGCGCGCGTGTTCGAGCGTCCACAGGAGGATGGAGGTGACGCCGAGTTTGAGCGCCTGGGGCACGTCCATGCGGTTCGCGTCGCCGACGATCACGTGGAGGCGACGGAATGCGCCGGTGGAGTGGGATTCGTCGCGCGTGTTGATGATGGGCCGGTCGAACGTGGTCTGCAGTCCGATCTTCGCGTGGATCGTGTCGGCGCGCTGGCTCAATTGGAAGCCGGGCGTCTCGCTCGCCTCGCCGATGCCGACTCTGCCGGAGCCGGCCCAGATCTGGCGGGAGACGAAGTGCGCGGTCATCAGGGCGGCCACGTCCGCGAACGGCACGTCGCGGCGCATCATGTAGTTCTCGTGCGTGCCCCAGCTGGCGCCTTTGCCGTCCACGTTGTTGCGGTGGAGCACGACCGGGTGCCCGGACGCCTCGGGTTCGGGGTCGGCGGCGCTTGCGGCCCGCGCGGCGGCGAGCATGAGGCGGTCGCCGGCGTGGTCGTAGAGCAGCGCCTGGAACGGGTCGGTGGTTTCGGGCGCCGAGTATTCGGGGTGCGCGTGGTCCACGTAGATGCGTCCGCCGTTGGGGGCGATCACGTTGGTGATGTTGAGCTGGGGCGCGTCGGTGAGCATGTCGGGGCGCGCGGCGGCGCGGTCGAGCCGCGTGCCGCGCGCGTCGTTGACCGGATCCTCCTGCCGGTAGTCCCAGCGGATGTGCCGCGTCGCGTCGTCGGCGGCCGCGCCGACCACGTCGAAGCTCAGTTTGACCGGCTGGTAGTAGGCGACGCCCGGCTGCGACACCGCGTACTCGGTCTCCGTCCCCATCACTCGTCTGACGGTCATGTTCCACTCCTTGCTACTGTTCCACGCCGCGGATCGCGGTGACGGTTCCGGCGTCGAAGCCGTTGACGCGGCTCCACTGCACGGGGTCGGCGTCGAGCAGCGAGTCGCGGGTCTCCGCGAACTCGTCCTCGACGGCCCGCGCCAGCAGGTCCACGCCGATCGCCACGTCGCCGCCCTGTCCGATCGACGCCTTGACGGCGAGCGTCTTCGCCCGGTCGACGATGTTCTTGAGGCTCGCGCCGCTCGTCACGTCGGCGAGGAACAGCGCGTTCCACGTGCCGTGCTCGTCGCGCACGTCGGCGAGATGGCGGCGTGCGGAACGCGTGTAGATGTCGCGCACGAGCACGCGGGCGAGCGCGTCCGCGTCGAGGCCCGGATCGAGCGGCAGGTCGTCGGTCAGATAGTGGCGCACGATGGCGACGGCGGCCTCGCCGTCCGGCCGGTCGATGCGGATCTTCACGTCGAGACGGCCCGGGCGCAATACGGCCGGGTCGATCATGTCGACGCGGTTGGAGGCGCCAATCACCATCACGTTGCCGAGCGATTCGACGCCGTCCAGTTCGGCGAGGAACTGCGGCACGATCGTCGTCTCCACGTCGGAGGAAACGCCGGACCCGCGCGTGCGCAGCAGCGAGTCCATCTCGTCGATGAACACGATGACGGGACGGCCGTCGGCGGCGCGTTCGCGGGCGCGCTGGAAGATGAGGCGGACGAGGCGCTCCGACTCGCCGACGAACTTGTTGAGCAGTTCGGGGCCTTTGACGGACAGGAACACGCCCGGTTTGCCCGTGCCCGCGCCTTCGGCGAGCGCGTGGGCGACGGCCTTCGCGATGAGCGTCTTGCCGTTGCCGGGGGACCGTACAGGAGCACGCCCTTGGGGGCGGCGAGATCGTAGCGGGCGAACAGGTCGCGGTGCTGGAACGGCAGTTGGACGGCGTCTCGGATGCGGTCGATCTGGCGGTCGAGGCCGCCGATGTCGTCGAACGTGACGTCGGGCGTCTCCTCGAGCACGAGGTCGGCGTCGTCCTGCTTCGGCAGCGCGGCGACGGCGATGCGTCCGGACGTCTCGACGACGACGCGGTCGCCCTTGTCGAACGAAACGGAGGCGAGCGCGCTGGCGCGGCGGACGACGCCCGGATTGCCGCCCGCGTCGGCGACGACGAGACGGCCGTCGGCGAGCGTCTCCGCGACGGTGCGGACCGGACCGAGCACGTCGTGGTCGCGTTGCTCGACGAGCACCATCTTCTCGTTGAGGACGACGGTGGCGCCGGTGGCGAGACGGGACGCGTTGAGGTTCGCGGCGACGGGCACGACCATGCGGCGCGTGCCGGCGATGACCTCGGCGCTGGCGTGCTGCACGCCCATGTCGTCGATGCGCGACGAGTCGACCTTCACCATCGTGGCGAAGGTGAGCGGCGGCTGGGCGAGCTGCGCCAGCTGCGAGCGCGCCTTGGTGAGCTCCTTGCCGGCGCGGTTCAGCGCCTCGGCGAGCGCATGGTTCCTCGCCATGAGCCGGTCGTTCGCCTCCGCCAGCTCGCGGGCCGTCTCCTCGCTCATCGCCTCTCCTTTCCGTTCATCGCCTGTTCTGCATCACTGTACGCACCTTGCGCACGACCCACACGGCGATGACCACGATGAAGGCGACGATGACCACGTCCTCGAACACGTTGAGCACCCCGAGGATCGAGCACCATCCGGCGCCGAGGAAGTATCCGGTGGAGACGAGGATCGTGTTCCATACGGCGGAGCCGAGCAGCGTCCATCCGGTGAAGTGCAGGAAGTTCATGCGGTTGAATCCGGCGGGGATGGAGATGAGCGAGCGCACGACGGGGATCACGCGGCCGATGAGCACGCTCCACGTGCCGTATCGGGTGAACCAGTCGTTCGCCTTGTCCACGTCGTTGCGGCTCACGCCGGGGATCCGGTCGGCGGCCTTGTGGATGCGGTGCAGTCCCACCCACCGGGAGATGCCGTACAGCGCCCACGCACCGAGCAGGGAGCCGACGGTCGCCCAGATGATCGCCTCGGCGAGGTGCAGGGTGCCGCGGGAAGCGGTGAATCCGGCGAGCGGCAGGATCACTTCGGAGGGGATCGGCGGGAAGATCGATTCGAGTGCGATGGCGAGTGCCACGCCGATGCCGCCGACCGTCTCCATGAGGGAGACGAGCCAGTCGGTGATGATCTGGATGAGGCCGCCGTCGCCGGTCGGGCAGACGGGAGCGGCGGCGGAGGCGGCGAGGGCGGGGCGGACGGTCGTGGCGGCCGCTGCGGTCGTGGTCATGGCGTCATGGATGGCGTCGAAAAGCATAGGGGGTATTGTCCCAAGGTTTTTCGACAATCGGAGGCATGACGCTTGAAACCACGCAATTCCTTGACGAACACGACGCCGGCGCGGCCGGACCCGATCTTCCGGAGCCGCCGACGCTCGCCGAGCCGGGACTGCTGGTCATGGACGTCGATTCGACGCTCATCGACGAGGAGGTCATCGACGAGCTGGGCGAGGCTGCCGGCTGCGGCGAGCGCATCGCCGAGGTGACGGAGCGCGCGATGCGCGGCGAACTCGAGTTCTGCGACGCGCTGCGCGCCCGCGTGGCGCTGCTGGAGGGCCTGCCGGTCTCCGTGTTCGACACGGTGCACGACAAGCTGCATTTCACGCGCGGCGCGTTGGCGCTCATCGACGAGCTGCACGCGCACGGCTGGAAGGTGGGCGTCGTGTCCGGCGGATTCCATGAGGTGGTGGACCGTCTCGCCGAGGAGGCGCGCATCGACCATTGGCTCGCGAACCGTCTCGACGTGCGCGACGGCCGTCTCACCGGCCAGGTGGTCGGCGACATCGTATGCAAGACGGTGAAGCTGCACGCGTTGCGCGAATGGGCGAAACGCGACGGCATCCCGATGGCGCAGACCGTGGCCGTGGGCGACGGCGCGAACGACATCCCGATGATCCAGGCCGCGGGGCTCGGCATCGCGTTCTGCGCGAAGCCGAAGACCCAGTTGGCCGCCCACGAGGCCATCAACGAACGCGACCTGACGAAGGTCCTCGACTTCCTGCGCTAGGCGAGGCGGGCGCCGGGGGCGAGGCGGGCGCCACGCGCCCAGTCGGCGGCGCGCATGGCCTTCTTGCCCTGCGCCTTGACTTCGAGGAGTTCGAGCGGCGTGGTGCCGGTGCCGACCCACACGTTGCGCTTGCCCGCTTCGAGTTCGCCCGGTTCAAGCGACGTGGGCGCGTTCGGGTTCGCGGCGTCGGCCGGCTGGGCGCGCAGTATGTGGAGGGTGATCGGCTCGGTGTCGTCCGCGTCGCCGCCCGCGTGCAGCTTGCACCATGCGCCGGGGTGCGGCGTGCAGGCGCGGATCTGGCGGTCGATCCCGTCGAGCGGATCCGTGAAGTCGATGCGCGCGTCCTCGACGGTGATCTTGTGCGCGTACGTGAAGCCGTCGGCTGGCTGCGGCGTGTAGGCCGCGGTCCCCTCCCCCACGCGTGCGAGCGCGTCCACGTACATGGGCGCGCCCTCCTCGGCGAGACGGTCGAGCAGTTCGCCGGAGGTCTCGCGGCCGGTGAGCGTCACGCTCATCGTCGCGATGACGGGGCCGTCGTCCAATCCGACGCCCACCTTGAACACGTCGGCGCCGGTGGTCGCGTCGCCGGCCCAGATGGCGCGCTGCACGGGGGCGGCGCCGCGCCACGCGGGCAGGTTGGAGAAGTGGAGGTTGTACCAGCCGAGCGGTACGGCGTCCAGCACGTCGGCGGGCAGGATGTTGCCGTAGGCGATGACGGCGGCGATGTCCACGTCCAGGGACTTCAGCGTGTCGAGGAAGCCGGGGTCGCGCGGCTTCGCGTCGATGACGGGGATGCCGAGCTCGAGCGCGGCCGCCTTGACCGGGCTGGGCTTCAGCTTGCGGCCGCGGCCGGTGGGCGCGTCGGGACGGGTGAGCACGGCCGCGACCTCGAATCGCGGGTCGGCGGCGAACGCCTTGAGGGACGGCACGGCCACGTCGGGGGTGCCGGCAAACAGCAGTCTGAGCATGGAGCGGTGGGATTCCTTTCGATGGGATGGGGATATGGGGCGTTCGTGGTACGCCCCCTCAGTCGGCTGCGCCGACAGCTCCCCCTCAAGGGGGAGCAGAAACGTTACTGGAGGGCGGGGATGTTCACGCCGTTGGCGATGAGCAGCTCGCGCAGCCTGACCGGGTCCTTGAAGCGGACGCCGCGGATGCCGGCGGCGTTCGCGCCGACGATGTTCATCGCCTTGTCGTCGATGAACACGGCGCCGTCGGCGGTGATGCCGAACTCCTGCAACGCGCGCTCGTAGATGTCCTTGTGCGGTTTGCGCAGCTTCACGTAGCCGGAGACGACCTTGCCGTCGAGCCGTCCGAGGATCGGCGTGGCTTTCTCGGCGATCGGGAACAGCTCCTTCTCCCAGTTGGACAGGCCCCACACGCCGATTCCCGCGGCCTTGAGGTCGTTGATGAGCACGCGCGCGCCGGGCACGACGCCGACGAGCGAGTCCTCGAAGTTGTCGAGATAGTACTTGAGGATGTCGGCCCACTTGTCGCCGTGGGTCTCGCGCATCCACGCGACGCCCTCCTCGGGGGTGGCGCCGCCGTCCATGCGGTCGTTCGCGTCGTAGAAGCCGGAAACGTCGTTGTCGAGGAACTCGTCGATGGTCTTCCGGCTGTAGCGCGGGATGAGCACGGCCGCCGGATCCCAGTAGATGAGCACGTTGCCGAAGTCGAAGATGACGTCGGTGATCGGCTTGCCCGCGTTCGCCGCGGCCTCGCCGTCGGCCACCAGCACGTCGTAGTCCATTTCCGGTTCTCCCGGCCAACCCTTCATCGCGTCTCCTTACGTTCGTCCGTATGTTTCCGCAGGCGGGGTGCGCCCGTCGCCGCCATCATGTTCCCATGCGTGCGGGACGGTGGGCGTGGACGCGGGATTCCCACGAGGGAACCACCCCCACCCGCTTCGCGGGAGCCCCCGCCGGCGGGGGCGATGATGAAGGCACTCGCAGGATTCCAGGGCGGGGCGGAGGTGACGGTCTCCGGCGGGAGCGGAGGTGACGGCCTCCGGCGGGGCGGCTCTCAGATGAGGTCCTTTCTGTCGAGTTGGAAGCGCAGTTCGCCGGGTTCGCGGGCGGCCACGTGGCGGGCGACCTCGGTGCGCAATCGTTCCGCGAGCTCCTCGCGCCGCGCGTGCGGCACGCGGATGACGGCGCGCACGCGGTCGGCGGTCACTTCGAGTTCGCGCGCGTCCACGGTGCGTGGCTGCGGGATCGGCACCGGCCCGAGCACGCCGGGCAGTTCCGGAACCGTCGACGGCGTTCCTCCCCCGCCCGGCAGCGGGCAGACGGCCATGTCGCCGCCGATCGCCGCGCCGACGGCGTGCAGCGCGTCGTCGACGGCGTCGCGCCGGCCCCACACGCAGGCGACGGAGACGACCGGCGGCATGCCGGTCTCGTAGCGTTCCGCGAGTTCGCGCGAGGCGAGCATCGAGGAGTCCCAGAGCATCAGCGACTGCGCGATGGCCGGATCGGTCTCCCCGAGCAGCAGCGCCTGTCCGCCCTGTTCGCGCGGCGCGCATAGGGCGACGGCGCGCATCCACGCGGCGAGCGTGTCCACGCGCGCGTCCAATCCGGGCGCGTACAGGCTCGTCCACGCGTCGAGGATCGCGACGGCCGCGTAGGGGGCGTATCGGGGTCCGTCGCCTTGCGGCGCGCGCACGCGCGGTTCCGCGCCGGGCGTCGCGATGACGATCACCGGGCGGTGGTCGATCTCGCCGATCACGCCGCCCGGCTGGCTGGGCGACGACAGCAGGACGGGCACGCCGCGGAACAGGCCGCGCAGTTCGTCGGCGGTGCCGGCCGCGCCGACGCGCACGACGCGCAGCCGTTCGCCGTGGCAGTGCGGGCACGTCCAGTTCGACGCGGCGGCGCCGCACCAACGGCAGCGCGGCACCGGATTGCCGTTCACGCGCTGCAGCGGCCCGGTGCAGCGGCGGCATCGCGCCTGCCGCAGGCATTTCGGGTTCGCGCAGCTCAACGCCTCCGACACGCCGTCGGAGGGGATGGAGAAGAGGACGGGGCCGGAGCGCAGCGCCTCGCGGATGTTGCCGACGGCGACGTGCGGCACGCGCGCGCCGATGGACGGGTCGGCGAGACGCGCGAGCTCCTCGCGGTTGAGCCAGCGCACCCACGGCATGGCGTCACGGAGCACGGTGGGCAGCGGGCGGACGGGTGTGGCCGGGCCGCTCACCGCGGTCGTGACGGCGCGCCGCGGCACGCCGGGCAGTCCCACGGCCTCCATCTGGCTCAGCGGGCTGCGCGCGTTGGCGAGCGCGACGAACACGCCGCCGTGCGTCCGCGCTCGCAGACGCAGCACGCCTCGCGCGTGCGCGTACGGCATCATGCCGTCGGCCTGCTGGTAGGCGACGTCGTCCATGATGGCGAACAGTCCCGGCCCGTCGACGGGCGCGTACATGGCGGCGCGCGGCCCGATCACGCATCTCACCTGCCCGGTGGCGACGGCGAGGTAGGCGCGGTAGCGGTCGACCGGCGACATTTCGGCGCTGAGGATGGCGACGTCGCCGGTCCAGCCGCCGGTCGCGGCGCCGGCGCGTCCCGGCCCGAACGGCGCGAAGCCGAGCGCGCGCATCGCGTCGAGCACGTCGTGCGTATCCTTCATGCCGGGCAGGACGATGACGGCCGCATGCCCGGCCGTCAGCGATTCGGCGGCCATCCACGCGAGCGCGCGCGCGGCCTGGCCGACGCCGGGCAGCGGGTCGAAGACGAACGAACGGAAGGCGCGGGCGTGCAGCGCGTCGCGCAGGTCGCGCACGCCCGCGTCGTATTGTGCGGCGATGCGGTCGTAGCAGGCGTCGACGCGTGCGGCGGCCTCCTCCGGCACGTGCGCGGCCCCCGACGCCGAGGCGCGACCGGCGAATCCGGCGACGAGACGCTGCTCCTGTTCGACTTTGGCGACGCGCGGCGGCACGGTGAGGCGCAGGATGTTGGCGCGCGTGCCGCCGTACGCGTCGGCGATGAGCGTGATGTCGCGGCGCATGGCGGCGGGGACGAGGACGTCGCCGCCGAGCACGCGTTCCAGGTAGCGCAGGGAGGAGCGCGGCACGTCCGAGGATGCGGCGCGCTCCCAGATCACGCCGTTGACGCGTTGTCCGCCGAACCGGACGCGCACGAGCGCGCCGGGACGGGCGGCCTCGGCATCCTTCTCGTCGACGTAATAGTCGAAGGTGCCGCCCAGATGCGTGGCCTGGATATCCAGCACGACGCGCGCGATCGGGTCGTGCGCGGCGGGCGTGTGCGCCGCGGGCGCGCGACGGCGCCGCCTGCGGGGGGCGAGCCCTTCAAGCGCCAGCTGTTCCGCTTCCATTCCGGTCATGGCCACCATCGTAATGGCACTGAAAAAGGACCGGTACGGATGTACCGGTCCTTCATCGGTCAGGCGTGTCGCGTCGCCGCCCATTCCCCATGGTGCGGTTTGAAGGTTTTGTAAAACCGCGGCAACAAGCCGTTTTCGCCTACCGCACCATGAGAGTTTTACCGCACCATGGGAATATGGCGCGGGATGGGAGGGTCAGGCGAGGCTGGTCAGGCGAGTTCGGCGACGGCGGCCTTGAGGGCGTCGACCTTGTCGGTGCGCTCCCACGGGAAGTCGACGTCGACGCGGCCGAAGTGGCCGTAGGCGGCGGTCTTCGCGTAAATCGGGCGCTTCAGGTCGAGTTCGTCGATGATCGCGGCGGGGCGCAGGTCGAACACCTTGCGCACGGCGGCGGCGATCTGGGCGCGGGTCACGCCCTCCTCGGTGCCGTAGGTCTCGACGTTCACGGAGACCGGGTCGGCCACGCCAATCGCGTAGGCGACCTGGACCTCGACGCGGTGCGCGAGGCCGGCGGCGACGATGTTCTTCGCCACCCAGCGGGTCGCGTAGGCGGCGGAACGGTCCACCTTGGACGGGTCCTTGCCGCTGAACGCGCCGCCGCCGTGGTGGGCGGCGCCGCCGTACGTGTCGACGATGATCTTGCGGCCGGTGAGGCCCGCGTCGGCGGCCGGACCGCCGAGCACGAACGAGCCGGTCGGGTTGACGAGCTGGCGGTAGTCGTCGTGCGCCACGCCCTCGCCGAGCACCTCGTCGAGGATCGGGTCGATGACGTGCGCCTTGAGCTGGCCGCGCAGCCATTCCTGCGTGACCTCCGGATCGTGCTGGGTGGAGATGAGCACGGTGTCGACGCGCAGCGGATGGTCGTTCTCGTCGTATTCGATGGTGACCTGGGTCTTGCCGTCCGGGCGCAGGTGCGGCACCTCGCCGCTCTTGCGCACTTCGGTCAGGCGGTAGGCGAGACGGTGGGCCAGATAGATGGGCAACGGCATGAGCACGTCGGTCTCGTCGGTGGCGTAGCCGAACATGACGCCCTGGTCGCCGGCGCCCTGCGCCTCGTAGCGTTCCTCGCGGCTGGCGGCGGACTCCTTCTCGCCGCTCAGACGCGCGACGCCCTGGTTGATCTCGGCGCTCTGGCCGGTGATGGCGACGATCACGCCGCAGGAGTCGGCGTCGAGGCCGACCTCGGAGGACGTGTAGCCGATGCGGCGCAGCGTCTCGCGCACCTTGGACTGGACGTCGACGTAGCCTTCGGAGGTCACCTCGCCGAACACGAGGAACACGCCGGTGGCGGCGGAGGTTTCGACGGCGACGTGGGACTGCGGGTCCTGGCGGAGCAGTTCGTCGAGAATCTCGTCGGAGATCTGGTCGCACACCTTGTCCGGGTGGCCTTCGGTGACGGATTCGGCGGAGATGAGCTTGCGCTCCTGGTTGGTCATATCATCCCTCTTTCGGACTTATCGCCCCGCGTGCCGCGGGATGTCCCTGAGGGCTTCCGGCGCGGGCGAGGCACAATGATACGGATTGTTCTGTTTTCTTCTGGACCGCACGGGCTTCGACGCGGCATCGCGCGCCATGGACGCAGCCTCACGGCTACGAAAAAGGCCCGTGCCAGACCATCGGATGATGGTCGGCGCGAGCCTCAGGTCGTTCGCTCCTGTCGTCCAGTTCTACACGACACGCCGTCTTGGGGCAAGCGTGTGTCGGGGAATCAGGGCGCGGCGGGGCGGATGTGCCGGAAGGTCAGTTGCCTTCGGTCAGGTCGTCCTCACCGAGGGTCTCCTCGAGCAGGCCCTCGTTGATCTCGCGGAAGGCGATGGACAGCGGCTTCTCGTTGTTCTGGTACTCGACGAGCGGGCCGACGTTCTGCAGCAGGCCCTCGTTGAGCTGGGTGAAGTAGGAGTTGATCTGACGGGCGCGCTTGGCGGCGAAGATCGCCAGCGCGTACTTGGAGTCCGCGTGCTCCATGAGATCGTCGATCGTCGGGCTGGCCAGACCGTCGGGGGTGGGGCTGGTGCCGAACTCCTCGTTGCCCTTGACCTCGGTGGTCTCGGTCTCGGTTTCTTCTGCCATATTCATGCTCCAAACCATGGAAAATCTATCTCAACCGCAACGAGTATAGCCGGGTGCGGGGACTCCCCCGCCGTCGCGCCGGCGCGACGGACGACGCCGCGACGGCCGGCGACGGTCGTCTACGGATGCCGCCGGTCGTCGACGGTCGACGGCGGACCCGCATGCGCACGCCTGCGGGCACCGCGACACGCCGACGGGCGACGGATCGCCGGAAATCCGCCGTCGGCGCCCGCGACGGCCGCGCGGCGACGAAGGCCCCGGAATGGACGACGCGTCAAAACCCAATGATGGCAACGATTCACGGACGCGATTCCTGCCAACGTTTGCATCGAACCGGTTCGACACTTGCGGCGATTGACCTGCGAGGACAGGGCGCGACACGCCGGAATCGACGATTCCCCCTTGCGCAGGTCACGATGACGCGCTATTCTGAAACCGGTTTCAGAAAGGAACCGGAAAACAACAAAGCAAAGCCACCAAGGGGCTTTGACCAACGAAAGGAATGGATATGTCGTTCAAGGATTCCATGATTCGCGGTCTCGCCATGTACGGTGCCAGCACGATGGCCCAGCACTCCATGGGCAACACCAAGGTCCTCTCCGACCTCGTGAACGAGTCCGACAAGCTCGGCCGCTGAATCCAGCGCTAACAAGTACAGACTTCGCGACGCACGCCGGCGATACGGAAGACATGCCGCGGCGTCGCACACCGAAAAATGCAAACGTGGTCATCGGCCCAACGCCATGACCGAACCTGAAAGGAAATCATTATGTCGTTCAAGGATTCCATGATTCGCGGTCTCGCCATGTACGGTGCCAGCACGATGGCCCAGCACACCATGGGCAACACCAAGGTGCTCTCCGACATCGTCAACGACGCGCAGAAGATCGCCCGCTGAATCTGATTCATGACTTGTCGGCTCGCGCCTGAGCCGACCGCTGTGTGAGAGAGAAGAGAAGACGGGGGTTCCGGATGATTCCGGAACCCCCGTCTTTCGTATACACGACTACCATCGGCGGGGCGTGGAACTGCTGCTCGGCACGGCGATTCTCGCGCTCGGCGTCGGCACGATCGTCGCCGCCGCCATCACCGGCCCGTTCGTCAACGCCATCAACCGCCGCTGCCGCTTCGTCCCCGCCGTCGATCCGCACGCCGCCGCACATGTCTCAACTCGGACAGCCTGAGGTCAACGTCGCTCCGCGCCGGAATGCAGCCGCAACGTGCGCACGACCTGTTCGGCGGTGAACGCGACGTTGTCGGCGGCGTGCCGGAGCAGGTCGTCGAGCGTGGCGGCGCCGGGGGCGATGCCGAAGACCGCGTCGATGCCGACCTCGTGCAGTTCGCCGACGCCCCTGCCGATGTGGCCGGCCACGGCGATGACCGGGCGGCCGTGCCGCTTCGCGGTCCTGGCTACGCCTGCGGGCGTCTTGCCGAATTTGGTCTGGAAGTCGATCGAGCCTTCGCCGGTGAACACGACGTCGGCCCATCGCGCGGCCTCGTCGAGTCCGGACTGCTCGATGACGAGGTCGACGCCGGGCATGAAGCGCGCGTGCAGGAACGTGAGGAGCGCGGCGCCGATGCCTCCGGCTGCGCCCGCGCCGGGGCGGTCGGCGACGTGGACGTCCAGCTGGCGTTCCACGACGATGGCGAAGCGGGTCAGGGCCTTGTCGAGCAATGCGACGTCGGCCGCGGTGGCTCCCTTCTGCGGGCCGAACACGGCGCTGGCGCCGTCGGGGCCGGTCAGCGGATTGGTCACGTCGCAGGCGGCGACGATCTCGACGTCCCTGACGCGCGGGTCGAGGCCGGTCAGGTCGACGTGGTCGAGGCCGGCGAGCGCCGCGCCGCCGGGTTCGAGGTCCCGTCCGTATCCGTCGAGCAGCCGGGCGCCGAGCGCCTGGAGGAGTCCCGCGCCGGCGTCGTTGGTGGCGGAGCCGCCGAGTCCGACGAGGATGCGTCGCGCGCCCGCGTCGAGGGCCGCGCGGATGAGTTCGCCGGTGCCATACGAGGAGGTGACGAGCGGGTCGCGCTCGCCGGGGTCGAGCAGCGCCAGGCCGCTGGCCTCGGCGGTCTCGACCACGGCGGTCGCGCCGTCGCCGAGCATGCCGAAGGACGCCTTGACCGGGCGTCCGAGCGGGTCGCTGGCGTCGATGGTGCGCATCGCACCGCCGGTGGCATCGGCGAGCGCGCGCGTGGTGCCCTCGCCGCCGTCCGCCATGGGCAGGCATCGAACCTCGGCATCGGGGTCCGCGTTCTTGATGCCCCGTGCCATCGCCTGCGCCGCCTCCATGGCGGTCAGGCTCTCCTTGAAGGAATCCGGGGCGCATAGGTATCGCGTCATGGCTCACAGCCTACCCCGCACGCGTCGGGGCGGAAATGTTTACCACATAACGCAAGGAACAATTTCGAGCCGAACAGTCGATTGTTACGTGCCGATTATGCCCTTGACGGGGCCTGCTCGCCTCGGCGTCGAGCTACGGGTACCGGACACCATCTGCATCATCGTCATGTTTTCTGCATCATTTTGCTATCATATGATGCAGAAAACATGACGATGATGCAGGAAACGAGGTATGACGACGATGAGGACATTCGACTACATCGCATCGGCGGCGGATCTGCTCACCCCGCGCACCACAAGCCTGCTCACCGCGATTCATGAGGAACGGGGACGCCAAAGCGTGCAGGCATCGATCCGTCCGGACATCCTGACGACGCTGACCGCGGTCGCCCGCGTCCAGAGCATCGACACCTCCAACCGCATCGAAGGCATCTCGACCAGCGACAAGCGGCTCCACGCGCTCGTCGCCGAGAAAGTCGCGCCACGCAACCGCGCGGAGGAGGAGATCGCCGGATACCGCGACGTGCTCGCGGTCATCCACGAAAGCCACGACTACATCCCGCCCACTCCGGGCGTCATCCTCCAACTGCACCGCGACCTGTTCCGCCACACCCCCCTCGCCTTCGGCGGACGGTTCAAGGACACCGACAACGTCATCATCGAACGCGACGCGACCGGCGAAAGCCGCGTGCGCTTCGCGCCGCCATCGGCGCTGTCCACCCCGGAACTGGTCGGACGCATCTGCGACGCCTACGCCGAAGCCATACGCGACGGGCACACCGACCCGCTGCTCGTCACCGCCATGTTCACCCTCGACTTCACCTGCATCCACCCGTTCAACGACGGCAACGGACGCATGAGCCGGCTGCTCACCCTGCTGCTGCTCTACCGCAACGGCTATGAGGTCGGCAAATACATCAGCCTCGAGCATCTCATCGAGAGCGGCAAGGAGACCTACTACGAGGCGCTGGCGGCGAGCACCACCGGATGGGACGACGGCGCGAACGACTACGCCCCGTTCACGAACTACCTGCTCGGCGTAATCCTCGCCGCCTACCGGGAGTTCGACGCCCGCGTCTCGGCCATCGAAGGCGAGAACCCGTCGCGCGGGGGGACGGCCGGAAGGAAGACGACCAAGGCGCGACGCATCGCCATCCTGTTCGACGAGACGCTCTCGCCGCTGTCCAAGGCCGACATCCTCGCCAAACTGCCCGATGTCAGCGCCGTGACGGTCGAACGCGCATTGAGGGCACTGCAGGACGACGGCGTCATCGTCAAAATCGGCGCCGGACGCGCCACCCGATACGTGAGGCGACGCTGAAAACCGGGACGACGCGGACGTGCGCGAAGTAACATCCTCGTGAATTCCACATATTGACTCTTGACAAAACGCGTGTCCCGATTAAGGGCTTGAATGGAACCATGACCGAAATGCGATCCGCAAAACTCATGTCCGGCCGCGTCTTCGCAGGCGCGCGCGCCCTCTACCGTGCCGCAGGCGTCAGCGGCGACGATATGGGCAAGAAGCCCATCATCGCCATCGCCAACTCCTTCGACGAGTTCCTCCCCGGCCACGTCCACCTCAACAAGGTCGGCCGCATCGTCTCCGAGGCCATCAAGGAGGCCGGCGGCATCCCGCGCGAGTTCAACACGATGGCCGTCGACGACGGCATCGCGATGGGCCACACCGGCATGCTCTACTCCCTGCCCTCCCGCGACATCATCGCGGACACCGTCGAATACCAGTGCAATGCGCACTGCGCCGACGCCCTGATCTGCATCCCGAACTGCGACAAGGTCGTCCCCGGCATGCTGATGGCCGCGCTGCGCCTCAACATCCCGACCGTGTTCGTCTCCGGCGGCCCGATGGAGGCCGGCACCACCGTCCTCGCCGACGGCACCGTGAAGAAGAACACCGACCTCATCTCCGTGATGTACGCCTCCGCCGACGACAACGTCTCCGAGGAGGACCTGCTCAACTACGAGAAGACCGTCTGCCCGACCTGCGGCTCCTGCGCCGGCATGTTCACCGCCAACTCGATGAACTGCCTGACCGAGGCCATCGGCCTCGCCCTGCCCGGCAACGGCACGATCCTCGCCTCCCACAAGTACCGCAAGGACCTGTTCAAGCGCGCCGCGCAGCAGGTCGTCAAGATCGCGAACCAGTACTACCGCGATTCCGACGACTCCGTGCTGCCGCGCTCCATCGCCACCAAGCACGCGTTCGAGAACGCGATGACGATGGACGTCGCGATGGGCGGCTCCACCAACACCGTGCTGCACATCCTCGCGATGGCCCAGTCCGCGGACGTGGACTTCACGCTCGACGACATCGAGCGCATCTCCCACACCGTGCCGTGCATCTGCAAGGCCTCGCCGTCCGGCAAGTGGGAGATCTCCGACGTGCACCGCGCCGGCGGCATCACCGGCATCCTCGGCGAGCTCGACCGCGCCGGCAAGCTGCACAAGGACGTCCATTCGATCGACTACCCGTCGCTCGAGGCCAAGCTCGACGCGTGGGACATCATGCGCCCCACCTGCACCGAGGAGGCCAAGAAGATGTACCATGCGGCCCCCGGACACATCATCTCCCCCGAGCCGTGGACGCACGAGACGCTGTTCGACTCGCTCGACACCGACCGCGAGCACGGCGCGATCCACGACATCGACCACCCGGAGATCCACGAGGGCGGCCTCGCCGTGCTGCGCGGCAACCTCGCCCCCGACGGCTGCGTCGTCAAGACCGCCGGCGTGCCGGAGGAGATTTGGAAGTTCCGCGGACCGGCGCTCGTCGTCGAATCCCAGGAGGAGGCCATCAAGGTCATCCTCGACGACACTTTGAAGCCCGGCATGGCGCTGGTCATCCGCTACGAGGGCCCGAAGGGCGGCCCGGGCATGCAGGAGATGCTGTACCCGACCTCCTTCGTCAAGGGCAAGGGCATCGGCAAGCAGGTCGCCATGCTCACCGACGGCCGCTACTCCGGCGGCTCCTCGGGCCTGGCCATCGGCCACATGGCCCCGGAGGCCGCGAACAAGGGCCCGGTCGCGCTCATCAAGAACGGCGACATCATCGACATCGACATCGAGGCCCGTTCCGTGAACGTCGAACTGACCGACGAGCAGCTGGCGGAGCGCCGCCGCGAGCTCGAGGCCGGCGACGGCTACGTGGCGCACCGCGACCGCAAGGTCTCGCAGGCCCTCAAGGCCTACGCCGCCTTCGCCCGCTCTGCAGACAAGGGCGCGACGCGCGACCCGGAGCTCATCAACAAGCTCTCCGGCCTCGCCTGATCGAAGCCGGTTCCGGCCGCGCCGGAACCGGACGGCCGGGGAATCCGCGTCCTACTCGTCGATTCCCCGGCTGAAACACCCGTTATCCGCGATGTACAGCATCAAATAGGACATTTCCCACGGTGAAAGCGTCCATTTGACGCTGTAGATCGCGGATTTCGTCTATTTGAACCCGTGGTATGGGTACGTGAGACCGTGGTTGGCCGGCCGGTCGGTCCCAGCGACCGGTGGAGTCTCCCCGGCCGGCCCCAGCGGCCGGCGTGGTCTCCCCGACCGGTCACTCCTCGGCCGGTCTCCTCACTCCCCGATGATCGAGGAGACCACGCCGGAGACGACGGCCATGATGATCGAGCCGATCGTCGCCCACCAGAAGCCGTGCACGTAGACGCCGACGCCGAACAGGCTCAGGGCGAGCCACGAGGCGAGGCGCATGAACAGCCAGTTGATGACCAGATACAGCACGCCGAACGTGAGAATCGTGAACGGCAAGGCGATCGCCTGCGTCACCGGCTTGACGGACGCGTTGATGAGCGCCAGGAACAGGGAGAACGCGGCCACGCCGAGGATCGGCGGCTCCCCCACCGTCGTCATGCCGGGCAGCAGCAGCACCATGACCGCCGCCGCGATCGTCAGCACCAGCCATTCGATCAGAAAGCTTCTCATAGCGCCCATCGTAACGACGCGCCCGTCGGGCTCGTCACGCAGGCGGCGGCACATCAACGGCATCTTCACCCCGTGACGGATGCGTGACGCGCGGCACACAATATGGTCCACGTCACACATCCCATATCCGACATGCCGCGACACGCGGGTGTATCGTTTGACGTATGGTGACGATGAAGGAGATCGCGAAGCGCACGGGGGTATCCATTTCGACGGTGTCGCTGGTGATGAACCACCGCGACGCGGGGCGCGTCAAACCGGCGATCGCGGCGCATGTGCGCGAGGTCGCCGAGGAGCTCGGCTACCAGGTGAACCCGATGGCGAGCTCCCTCAGGACGAACCGCACGCGCACGATCGGCTTCATCAGCGAGGAGGTCGCCACCACCCCGTACGCCGGCGGCATGATCCTCGGCGCACAGTCGGCGGCCAGCCAGCTCGGCTATCTGCTCATCACCGTCAGCACCGACGGCGGCATGGACGAGGGCGAGGAGATCGACGCGCTGAACCGCTACGGCGCGGACGGCTTCCTCTACGCGAAGATGTCGAACCGGGTGACCGGCCTGCCGGACCGCCTCAAGCACAGTCCGGTCGTGCTCGTCGACGCGACCGATGCGGACGGCACAATCCCCAGCATCGAACCGGACGAATACCGGATCGGCTACGACGCGACCAAGCGGCTCGTCGACGCGGGATGCGAGCGCATCGCCTATGTGGGATGCTCCGAGCCGATGATCGCACAGGAGGGCCGTCTCGCCGGCTACCGCGCCGCGTTGGAGGAGGCGGGGCGCAAGATCGACGACCGTCTCATCATCAGCGTGCTCAACAACGGCCCCGCGTTGGAGGCCGTCTCCGACCTGTTCGACTGGGAACGGCCGGACGGGTTCTTCTGCTTCAACGACGCACGCGCCTGGTACGTGTACGAGTGCGCGGCCCGCCGCGGTCTCACCATCGGCCGCGACGTGTCGGTCGTCGGCGTCGACAACCACCGCGTGTTCGCGGAGACGTTCTCGCCGCAGCTCACGACGGTCGCGCTGCCGCATTTCGAAATGGGATACTGGGCGGCCGCGAAGGTGATCTCGATGATCGAGCAGCGTCCACTCGACGATCTGCAATGGCCGGAGACGACGGCGCCGATGCCGCCGCTCGACGCGGAGATTCCGGCGAAGGTCCACTGCACCCTGATCGAGAAGGAATCGGTGCGTAAGGCCTGAGGCCGCGGGCACCCTTCATCCCCCGCGGCTTCGCCGTCAAACGGTTTCGCAACTCGATATCGAACCGGTTCGGAAAGGCGTTGCATCAAACGTTTGACACACTGGAAATATTGAGACACGCCGGAGTTGCGTTTAACGTTTGACGTAAATCGTTTGACGGTTTATAGTGAGAACCACAACGAACACGATTCCCCGCCACGGCGCGGCAGCCGCGACAGGGAACCCCGCCCGAGGCCATGACGGCCCGGACCCACACAACAAGCCATATGGAAGGAAGCGCCCGCGTCGCAGCGGACGCGAGAGACAAGGGAATACAAACAAATGGCAACCAAGGCAAAGACGTCTGCGTGGAGGAACCCCTCCTACCTGCAGAGCTCCTTCGGCATCTTCATGTTCTTCTGCTCCTGGGGCATCTGGTGGTCCTTCTTCTCCAGGTACCTCATCGACGGCGTCGGCATGACCGCCGCCGAGCAGGGCCAAATCTACTCGATCAACTCGCTGGCCACGCTGATCATCATGTTCGTCTACGGCGTCATCCAGGACCAGCTCGGCATCAAGCGCAAGCTCGTCATCTTCGTGTCCTTCGTCGCCATGCTCGTCGGACCGTTCGTCCAGTTCGTCTACGCCCCGATGCTCAACGCCGGCGGCACCACCCGCTTCATCGGCGCCCTCATCGGCTCCGTCGTGCTCTCCGCGGGCTTCATGTCCGGCTGCTCCCTGTTCGAGGCCGTCACCGAACGCTACTCCCGCCACTTCAACTTCGAGTACGGCCAGTCCCGCGCCTGGGGCTCCTTCGGCTACGCGATCGTCGCCCTGTGCGCCGGCTTCCTGTTCAACATCAACCCGCTGATCAACTTCTGGGTCGGCTCCGCCTTCGGCCTCGGCATGCTGCTCGTCTACGCCTTCTGGATCCCGTCCGAGCAGAAGGAGGAGCTCAAGAAGGAGGCCGATCCGAACGCGGCCCCGACCAACCCCTCCTTCAAGGAAATGGTCTCCGTCCTCAAGATGCCGACCCTGTGGGTGCTCATCGTCTTCATGCTGCTGACCAACACCTTCTACACCGTGTTCGACCAGCAGATGTTCCCGACCTACTACGCCTCCCTGTTCCCGACCATGGAGATCGGCAACGCCACCTACGGCACGCTCAACGGCTTCCAGGTCTTCCTCGAGTCCGCGATGATGGGCGTCGTCCCGATCATCATGAAGAAGATCGGCGTGCGCAACGCCCTGCTGCTCGGCGCGACCGTCATGTTCCTGCGCATCGGCCTGTGCGGCGTGTTCCACGACCCGATCTCCGTCTCCATCGTCAAGCTGTTCCACTCCATCGAGGTCCCGCTGTTCTGCCTGCCGGCGTTCCGCTACTTCACCCTGCACTTCGACACGAAGCTGTCCGCCACGCTGTACATGGTCGGCTTCCAGATCGCCTCGCAGGTCGGCCAGGTCATCTTCTCCACCCCGCTCGGCATGCTGCATGACCACATGGGCGACCGTCCGACCTTCTTCACCATCTCGGCGATCGTGCTCGCGGCCCTGATCTACGGCATCTTCGTCATCAAGAAGGACGACCAGGACGTCGGCGGCGACCCGTTCTACACCGACAAGCAGCTGCGTCAGATGGAAGCCGCCAAGGCCTGATCCGACGCCTCTCCCCGCCGGAGGCAGTCACCCACGGCAGACATCCTTCCTCCCGCCAGCGGCAGGTGGCGCGAAGCACCGGAGGGTGGACGACGGGCACGACAGCACAACCCGAACGACCACCCTCAGTCGCCTTCGGCGACAGCTCCCGCCAGCGGGAGCGAAGTAGAAACACACCGCCCCACCGCCCGCCAGCGGGAGCGAAGAGAAACGCACCACCCCGAGCGAAATAGGACGCACCGCCCCCGAGCGAAATGCGCTGCTCCGCAGTCTGCGGGGTGGAGCGAACCCTCCAACCAACACCTGTGGCGGTCGCAACGGCTTTCCCCTTTTTCTCCGTTGCGACCGCCGCACCCTACACGTGAAACCGCCCCACCCGAACCAACCCACCAACCAACCCAACATCACACAAGGAAGTGCCATGACCGATTTCACCCCCGCCAACCCGGTCCTCACCCCGATCCGTGACCACGCCGAGGAGCTCGCCAAGGCCGAGGCCGGCGTCGCCGCCCTCGCCGCGAAGCGCAACGACCGCTGGTACCCGAAGTTCCACATCGCCTCGAACGGCGGCTGGATCAACGACCCGAACGGCCTCACCTTCTACAAGGGCCGCTGGCACGTCTTCTACCAGCTGCACCCGTACGGCACCCAGTGGGGCCCGATGCACTGGGGCCACGTCTCCTCCGCCGACATGCTCACCTGGAAGCGCGAGCCGATCATGTTCGCCCCCTCGCTCGAGCAGGAGAAGGACGGCGTGTTCTCCGGCTCCGCCGTCATCGGCGACGACGGCGCGCTGCGCTTCTACTACACCGGCCACCGTTGGGCCAACGGCCACGACAACACGGGCGGCGACTGGCAGGTCCAGATGCTCGCCACCCCGGACAATGACGAGCTGACCTCCGCCACCAAGCAGGGCATGATCATCGACTGCCCGACCGACGAGGTCGACCACCACTACCGCGACCCGAAGGTGTGGAAGACCGGCGACAAGTGGTACATGACCTTCGGCGTCTCCTCCAAGGAGAAGCGCGGCCAGATGTGGCTGTTCTCCTCCGACGACATGGTGCGCTGGACCTACGAGCGCGTGCTCTTCCAGCACCCGGATCCGGACGTGTTCATGCTCGAATGCCCCGACTTCTTCCCGCTCCATGACAAGGACGGCAACGAGAAGTGGGTCATCGGCTTCTCCGCCATGGGTTCGAAGGCGAAGGGCTTCATGAACCGCAACGTCAACAACGCCGGCTACATGATCGGCACCTGGGAGCCGGGCGGCGAGTTCAAGCCGGAGACCGAGTTCCGCCTGTGGGATTGCGGCCACAACTACTACGCGCCGCAGTCGTTCCACGTGGACGGCCCGGAGCACGGCGGCGACGGCCGTCAGATCGTCTACGGCTGGCTGAGCCCGTTCGTCGATCCGGTCCCGATGCAGGAGGACGGCTGGTGCGGCCACCTCACCCTGCCGCGCGAGATCACGCTCGGCGACGACGGCGACGTCGTCACCGCCCCGGTCAAGGAGATGGAGGGCCTGCGCGCCGACACCTTCGACCACGGCGAGATCACGCTCGACATCGACGGCGAGAAGACGATCTGCGACGACGCCGAGGCGGTCGAGATCGAGATGACCATCGACCTCGCGCACTCCACCGCCGAGCGCGCCGGCCTCAAGGTCCACGCCACCGAGGACGGCGGCTACACGTACGTCGCCTACGACGACCAGATCGGCCGCGTGGTCGTGGACCGTCAGGCCATGAAGCACGGCGACCGCGGCTACCGCGCCGCCCCGCTCACCGAGGCCGAGCTCGCCGCCGGCACGCTGGACCTGCGCGTGTTCGTCGACCGCGGTTCCGTCGAGGTGTACGTCAACGGCGGCCATCAGGTGCTGAGCTCCTACTCCTACGCCTCCGAGGGCCCGCGCGCGATCCGCCTCTCCGCGGAATCCGGCTCGCTCAAGGTCACGTCGCTGAAGGTCCACCACATGAAGTCCATCGGACTGGAGTGAGTCCCCTCTCCACCATCCGTAACCATCGATAAGCCCCTCCGGTGAGGCGAAACCGACACTTTGTGTCCGGTTCGTCTCGCCGGAGGGGCTTTTCGTGAAACACTGCAGGCACCATCCGTCCGTGTTGTTTCACCTACGGGCCCACGCGAAACGATACGGGCAGCAGGCCGACGTCCCGTCTCGTCTGGCAAGCCTCCAGCGAGACGAAACGGACATGAGACGTCGTCCCCGTTCCGCCGGTGGCGACGGCCTTCATCGTGATGATGGTGTCGCGCCGATCAGCCGCGGCGCCTGCGGGTGATGACCAGCACGCCGGCCACCGCGGCGAGCAGCGCGACGACGCCGACCACGCCGGCCACCGAGGAGCCGGTCGCGGACAGTCCCTTGTTCATGTTCGGCTTGGCCGTCGTCTGGCCGTTGCCGCCGGCCGCGCCGGCGCCCGGCGCGGGCTGCTGCTCGGGGCCGGGCGTGACGGGCGCGGCCTTGACAGTCACCGTGAACGTGGCGGACACGCCGCGGTAGGACACGGTGACGGTCCGGGTGCCGGCGGTCGTGGAGTCGAAGCCGGAGACCGTGTACTCGTCGTCGGCGAGCGGCTTGCGCTCGGTCTTGCCGTCGCGCTGGTAGACGGCGGCGACCTTGAGGCCGGCGAGGTCGAGCGTGTCACCGACCGTGTACTCGGTCTTCGCGGGGGCCGTCACGTCGAGCGAGGCGAGCGTGGCCGCGTCGAACGTGACCGTGTAGGTGGCCGTATTCGCGCCGTCGGCGGAGGTCACGGCGATTTCGGCCTTGCCGCCGAGCGCGCCCTCCTTGACCGCGTCGCCGGTCACCTTGACGGTGGCCGCGTTGTCCTTGGCGTAGGCCTGCAGGACCGGGTTGGCTTCGGCGTCGATCGGCAGGTCGACCGTGTAGTCGGTCTTGGCCGGGTCGAAGCCGTCGATGGTCGCGCCGTCGAGGCGCAGGTCGCCGAGCGTCGCGTCGTCGGAGGGGGCCGCGACCCGCTTCGCCTCGTGGATGCGCACTTCGGAGATCTTCGCGTAGTAGTTCGCGTTGTCCGCGTAGGTGAGCTTCAGGCGCACTCCCTTGGTGGCGGGCAGCTTGTCGAGCGCGACGGTGGTCACGTCGCCCCGGTTGATGCGCAGGCCGGTCTCGGCGGTGACGCCGGAGTCTTTCCAGGTCGTGCCGTCCGCGTCGAGGACCTGCACGGCGAACGACTTCGGCGTGGCTTCGCCGAACGAGACGAAGTCGAGCGAGTGGAGCGTGCGCGCCTTGTCGAACGTGTAGCTCACCCACGGGTCCTTGTCCGTGTCGGAGTCCTCGCTCTTCCAGTTCGACCATGCCTTGCCGTCGGTCGCGCCGTCGCAGGTGTTGCCGACGACGTTCGCGCCTTCCGTATAGGAGGCGGCGGCGTTGGCGCAGAACGTCTTGGCGAGGTTCTCGCCGTTGACGGTCTCGCCCTTGGTCACGTACACGGTGAGCGTGGCGGGGATGGTCGTGCCGGTGCCACTGCCGTCGTCGACCGTGCCCTTGACGGTCACGGTGCCGGTCGCGGCGAGCTTGTCGTCGGCGAGCGTGGACCAGTCCCACGTCACGTCGCGCGCGAACGCTCCGGAGGCGCGCACATGCGCGTCGACGGTGGCGGGCGCGGCGGCCTTGACGTCGGCGGCGGTGGAGCCGGCGGCGACGGTGACGGACGCCGGATCGGTCGCGGTGAACGCGCCGACGGTCACGGTCGCGGCGACCGGGAACTCGTTGCCGTAGACGTCCTTGGCGACGGCGGTCGCCTCATAGGCGCCTTCCTTGGTGATGTCCACCTTGGAGACGTCCCAGCCGGCGGCGGTGATGTCGGCCTTGCCCTCGCCCCACGTGTAGTAGAGGGTGACGGTCTTCGGCAGTGCGGCGGCCGCGTTCACGGCGGTCTGCACGTCCACGGCCTTGGTGCCGGTCGGGGTGACGTCGCGCAGCGTCCACGTCTGGTTCGCGGAGGGCGACGTGCCGGTCGGCGAGGTCCACAGGCCGACCTTCGTGCCGGCGGCGGTGCCCGAGCCGTCCACGTCGAGGTTCTGTTTGGCGGCGGCGTTGAGCAGCTGGTAGCCGGATCCGTCGGACGTGTTGAGGATCCATTTGGCGGCCGGGTCGGACTTCGCCTGTTCGACGGATTCATCGGACAGGTCGTTGGTGCCGTTCTTGGAGACGAGCACCTTGCCGTCGGCGTCGGCGATCACGTACGCCTTGAGGTCGGGGCGTTCGGTGCCGGACTGGTCGATCTGGGTGAACGTCCAGGTCTGCTTCTTCGCGTCGGCGGCGGTGGTGGCCACGTCGGCGAGGGAGAGCGCGGAATCGCCGCTCGCGACCTCGGCGACGGCCTTGCCGGACTGCCTGCCGACGAGCTGGTATGTGCGGTCGGTCGCGGCGGCGACGGCGGCGTCGGCGTGTCCGGTGACGCCCTTCAACTGGATGGAGGCGATCGAGCGGGCGGGGACCGTCACGGTGGCGGTCTTGGCGGCCTTGTCGATGACGATGGAGCCCGCGGCCTGCCTGACGTTGCTGGTCTTGGCGAACACCTCGGGGGTGGCAGAGTCGACGCCCTTGTCCTTGTCGGACTGGGCGGTTTCGGTCGTCAGGTAGAGGTCGCCGGACGCGTCGTCGGCGATCCGGCCGTACTCGGACAGGTCGATGACGAACGTCTGGGCGCCGGTGCCGGAGTTGCGGTGCACGATCGTCTGGGTCGCGCCGTCGGCGGAGGTGGCGGTCATCGTGTTGTCGGCGTCGTTGTTGGCGATGACCTTGTCGCCGGCGTGGATGAAGCGGGTGATGGCCTTGACGCCGTTGTACTTCGCGTTCGCGATGACGGTGCACGGGGCGAGGCCGTCGGTCGTGCCGCCGTTGTTGTTGACGCGGCGCTCCGAGTAGAGCTTGCCGTCCTTGCCGGCCACGGTGCAGTCGAAGTCGATGAGCACGGTGCCCCAGTTGGTGTTCTCGCCGGCCGGGTTGACGTTCGAACCCATCTGCATGTTGTACTGGTCCTCGACGACCTGCCAGAACGTGAAGTCCTTGGATTGCAGGCGGTTCACGTTGGAGCTGATGTAGCCCATCATGCCGAGCGCGTTGTCGAAGCCGTACGGGTTGTACGAGCCGGACTGCCAGGAGCCGTCCACCTCGCTCATCGAGAGCTTCTTGCCGTCGGCCTGCGCGATGTCGCGGGCGAGCATCTGGCTGCCGGTGGAGTAGGCGTGCACGTTGTACTGGCCGACGAGGTCCCTGACCTCCTGCGGGTAGGCGTCGTACGACTTGACGAAGTCGGAGGCGTTGGTCGCGTCGGTGGCGGAGATGACGGTGCCCTCGTTGCCTGCGAGCACCTTGGACAGGGCCTTGATGGTGGCCTGCTGCTGGGAGTTGCCCACGTGCATGCCCTCCTGCGGCTTCTTCAGCGCGTTGGAGTACGGCGTGATGGTCTTGTCCTTGTCGGAGTAGTACGTGCTCCAGTAGTTCCTGATGAGGTCCTCGTCGGAGTCGCCCTTGCCGTCGTAGTCGGAGGCGGTCGTGCCCGGGGTGCTCCAGTAGCTGGTCTCGGACTCGTTGAACGGCTCGACGGTGTCGACGTTCACGCCGAGGCTTTCGAGATGCTCGACGTTCCTGGCCATGTACTGGGCGAACTTCTCCGGGTCCTTGAGGTTGTTGGCGCTCGCGTTGTAGCCGCCGGTCGCGTACCCGTTCTCGGTGAGGAACCACGGGGCGGAGTTGGCGAACGCCTCGACGTCGGTGATGTCGGCCTTGCCGTTCGTGCCTTCCACGCCGCGCGTGATCCACCAGTCCTGGGCGGCGGATTTGCCGAAATCGTACTGGTCGTCATCGGTCGGGTCGAACGCGGCGGCGAGCTTGTCCTTGTCGGCCTGCTTGGTGGTGACGCCGTCGCCGTACACGCCGGCCGAGCCGTCGGCGTCGTCCTTCCACGTGCCGGGCACGGCGGCGCCCTGGCGCATGAACGGGTAGCCGTACGCCACGTCGGAGGCGTTGCCGCCGCCCACGTTGTAGCGCACCATGTTGAGGTCGAGTCCGTCCGAGCCGAAGATGGACTGGTAGAACTGTTCGCGCAGCCGCTTGCCGTATGCGACGGCCTGCCGCTTGGACGCCTCGTCGCCGAGGTTGGTGGTGATGGACGATTCCTCGCCGAGGCCGCCGGTCGCGTTGGCGAACCAGGCGAGCGACGTGCCCCAGCCGTCGAACTCGTTGGCGTACCACGGGTTCGGGGTGACGGTGACGATGGTGGCGTTGCCATCGGCGGCCTCCGCCGTGCCGACGGCGGCGAACGCGCCTCCCGTCGTGAGCGTCGCCGCGGCGGCCAATGCCGCGAGCGATCTTCCCAATGCCTTCATTGTGCTCCTTACTGTGCGATTCCGCCGTCGTCATCGATGCCGCGGCGGCTCGTCCACGAGCCCCCGTCATGCGGTCACGCCGACTCCGGCGTTCGCGTCGGCTCCTTCACCCGACGCGCGGAGACGCCCATGCAAGATGTTTGCGCAAACATTCTCCGTTCCCGTAATTCTACCACGGAGGCGTTCGTCCGTCCCCGCCGCCTCTATACTTCTGTTGCGGTACCACAGGCCGTCCGACGCGCAGGCTCCTCACCTTACTGCTCCACGTCCCGGCCGCGAGAAGGGAGCAAGGTGACATCCATGACCGACACGACGCACACAGCCACGTCCACGATCGCATCATCATCGGAATCGTCCGCGGTATCCGCGACATCGTCCGAACCGTCCGCGTGGGCGCGCGTCGCCGCGGCCGTCACGCGCCGCATCCCCACCGTCATCGCCGTCATCGTGCTGTTCGCGGCATGGGAGGCGTGGGTGCGGATCGGCCACGTGCCGTCCACGATGATCCCCGCACCGAGCGAAATCGTCCAGGCGACGATCGAGGTGTGGCCGACGCTGGGACCCGCCTCCGCAGTGACCACGTACGAGGGCGTCGTCGGATTCCTGTTCGCCGTGCTGCTGGGCGTCGTCATCGGCATCGGACTGTACTGCTCGCGCGTGTTCAACGCCGCGTTCTACCCGCTGCTCGCCGCCGCGCAGACCATGCCGCTCATCTCCATCGCCCCGCTGTTCCTCATCTGGTTCGGCTTCGAGACCTACGGCAAGATCGTCATCACCGCCGTGTTCGGCCTGTTCCCCGTGGCCGTGCAGACCGTGCGCGGGCTCGAAGCGGTGCCCGAATTCTATTCGGACGTGGCCCTGACCTGCGGCGCGACCCGCTGGTGGACCCTGTGGCATGTGAAGCTCCGCGTCGCCGCCCGCCAGATCTACGGCGGCGTGCGCGTGACCGCCGCGTACATCTTCGCCACCGCCTCCACCGCCGAATACCTGGGCGCGCGCAAGGGCCTCGGCATCTGGCTGCAGGCCGCGTACAACTCGTTCCGCACGCCGCTCATCTTCTCCGCCACGTTCACGATCATCGCGATGACCTGCCTGCTGCTCATCGCCGTGAACCTGAGCGAACGCCTGCTGCTCGGCCCCGTCGGCGACGACGCCGACCCCGACGCCGACCAGTGAGACGGCGGCGCCGAGCGATGACACGACCGTCACCAAATCATCCGGCTCGTCGCCGTATACACTGGAACCGATGAATCAGGAAACAGCCGGAGTCGTATACACGAAACCATGGGTGGCCAGTCTCATGCTTGACATGGCCGGATACGTCGTGAGCGCCGGCACGTCATTGTCGCGACGGCTGATCGTGGAACCGAGTTGCGGAGACGGCGCGTTTCTGCATGAGATCATCACGCGACTCGTCGCGGATTCCCGACCTGAAACGGACGACGAATGGAAGCGCCTGTCCGGCGCCATACGCGCATACGACATCGATGCACAGGCCACGGCCCGCTGCCGCGACGCCTCGATTCGCATACTGCGAAGCTCGGGGTGTCCTCACGACATCGCGCTGTCTCTCGTTGATCGATGGATCAACGATGCGGACTTCCTACTCACCCGGATCCCCAAGGCGGATTGGGTCGTCGGCAATCCTCCCTATATCCGCGCCACTGATATGGACTCCGCCACGCGTAACCGTTACATGGCGGCCAACGATTCGATGACCGCCGGCACCGACATCTACGTCGGGTTCTTCGACCACGGCATCGATGCGCTCAAACCGGGCGGCAAACTGTGCTTCATCTGCTCCGACCGATGGCTGCAGAACCAATATGGCACCCGTCTGCGGGAGAAGGTCGCCATCGAGGCAAATCTCGACACATTGGTCCGCATGCACGGCGTAGACGCGTTCGCCGAAGAGGTGGACGCCTATCCGGCGATCACCCTCATTACGAAATCCACGCCGGCCGAATCATTGAAATACATAGATTGCACGGAGAATTTCACCGATTCGGACGCGCAATCGATACTCACATGGCTAAGCGCTCCATCGGATGTCTCCGCATCGCGGTTCTCCGCGGCGGTCGCCCGGAAGCCACTCTACCCATCGGATATGTTCCCACTGGGCTCCCCCGACGATATGCGATTCGTGATGCAGGCCCAGGAGCGACTGCCCAAACTGGAGTCGACGGGCGTGAATCTCGGCATCGGAGTGGCCACGGGCTGCGACGCAGTCTTCGTAACAGACAATCCCGATCTCGTGGAGAAGGACCGGATGCTGCCTCTGTTCTACATGCGAGACCATCGGCGTCATATCGACAAGCAACGCTGGCTGGTCAATCCATGGAATCCGGACGGCTCTTTGGTGGATCTCGACGATTATCCGATCATGGAGGCGTACTTCAACGACAACCGCGCCAGACTCGCCAATCGACATGTAGCCAAACGGCATACCTCGGCATGGTACAGGACGATCGACAAACTCGACCCCTCCCTCATGCACCGTGACCTGCTGCTCATGCCCGACATGGCCGCCGCGCCCGACCCCATTCTCAGCCGTGGGAAATACCCGCATCACAACTGCTACTGGATCGCCAGCGACGTGTGGGATCTGCCGGTGCTCGGAGGATTGCTGATGAGCGATCAGACGAAGACGTTCATCGACTGTCTCGGTGTGAAGATGCGAGGGAGGACGCTTCGCTTCCAAGCTCAGTACCTGCGATTGCTTCACATTCCCAGATATGGTGACATCACGCGCCGGACGCGCGAAGCCTTGGCACAGGCGTTCCACAGTGGAGATAGAGAGCTCGCCACCATTTCGGCCCGCCAAGCATATAAGGAGGCAATGGCATGAGAAACGACGTCAAAGAGGCCGTTCTGCAGATGTACCGCATGCTTGAGGAGGCCGCCCGACGACAGCGCACCTCCGGAGATGCCGATCGTGGCCGCAGGGCCGAGGCCACATCAGGACGGCATCTCGATCCGCTCGCCGATCTGATTCGCGAGGACCTCATTGCCGGAGGGTTCTCACCGGATGACATTTTCGACGGCAAGGCGTACCAACTACGTCTACCCGGCTGGTACCGCCGCTCGAAGAACTGGGACATAGTCGCCCTCAACGGCGAGGACGACCTGGTGGCGGCAATCGAACTGAAATCCATCACCAGTTCGTTCGGCAACAATGCGAACAACAGGGCCGAGGAGGCTCTGGGAAGCGCGACCGATGCTCATGCGGCATTCTCCGAACATCTCTATGGCATCGACGCCATGCCGCCGGCGCTCGGCTATGTCATGATCGTCAGGAGCTGCGGGCAAAGCCGAGAGGCCGGAAGAACCACACAGCAAACGTTGTTCGCCACGGACCCCGTCTTCGAGAACGCCTCATATCTGGACAGATTCCGAATCATGTGCGAACGGCTGAGAGCATCGAACCTGTACCAGGCGGTATGGCTGGTGTATGCCGATCCGGATGCGGGAACGGTTACGGAGCCCAGCCCGACATTGACCTATGAGAAGTTCATAGCCACCATCACCGCGACCCTTTCGATCCATCGGGCGTGACCGATCCGGTCTTCCATGCGAAGCCGATCGATGAAAACAACGATGACCGGCGCCGTATCCCCTCCCCTCTATAATGGCAAACGCTTGTCCGGCGTGTGGCAAACGGCTTCCCTCTCCTCTTCGCTTCACATGGGAGGGTGTGCCGGGGCGCCGGTCGGGCGGACTGTCAGGCCCTCCACGCCGTTCTCTGCCGATCGTCCGCCCGGAGCGACACCCAGAGAACGGTCGAGAGACAACGAACTAGGGATTCATCATGAAGCACAGCCTTGTGGCCAAGGCCATCGCCCTCGTGGGCGCCATCGCCATGACGATCGGCGTCGCCGCGTGCGGCCAGAGCAACGACTCCTCCTCCGCGAACGGCCTCAAGAAGGTCACGTTCATGCTGTCCTGGGCGCCCGACACGAACCACATCGGCGTCTACGTGGCGAAGAACAAGGGATGGTTCAAGGACCAGGGCCTCGACGTGGACATCGTGGCCGTCGCGCAGGCCGGCGCCGAGCAGGCCGTGAACAACGGCAACGCCGACTTCGCGCTGTCCAACCTCACCAACGTGGGCATGTACAACCTCAAGGGCGCGCACCTGAAGCAGGTGCTGCAGGTCCAGCAGAAGCCGAGCGCCATCTGGTGCGCGCTCGCCTCGAACACCGCCATCAAGTCCCCGAAGGACCTGGACGGCAAGACGTTCGCCACGTTCGGCTCCAACGAGTCCGACGCGGTGGTGCGCCGCATGATCCAGACCGACGGCGGCAAGGGCGAGTTCGACAAGGTGACCGTCGGCACCTCCACGTTCAAGACGCTCGAATCCGGCAAGGCCGACTTCGGCGGCTTCTACGCCACCTGGGAGGGCGTGCAGGCCGACATGTACGGTCCGAAGCTCAACTGCTTCACCGAGCCCGACTACGGCGTGCCCGGCAACGCGGACGCGATCGGCGTGATCACCAGCGACAAGACCATCAAGGAGAACCCCGACCTCGTGAAGAAGTTCACGCAGGCCACGCAGCGCGGCTACGAGTACGCGTACTCCCACCCGGACGACGCGGCGGACATCCTCGTCAAGGAGGCTCCGGAGGCGAACCTCGAGAAGAAGTTCGTGCGCAAGAGCATGCAGACCATCGTCGACGGCCAGTACTGGGGCGACCCGGCCAAGATCAAGGACGGCTCGTTCGTGCTCGGCACCAACGACTTCGTCGAACCGCAGAAGTACTTCGACTTCCTCGCCCAGGAGGACGCCTACACGGACAGCCACGACAAGGTGATCCACGAGGCGCCCAACACGAAGGACTTCGCCACCAACGAGTTCCTCGGCAAGTAACCTGGCCGGCTCCCCTTGTCAGGGGAGCCGGCCAGCGAAGCGGGACTGAGGGGTAGTCGCCCACGGCTACACGCGGCGTTCTCTCCCCCAGTCGGCTCCGCCGACAGCCCCCTCGTCAGAGGGGGCTTTTCGTTCGGTAGACTGGGCGGCACGGTCATCATGGGAGGCGATCATATGGGCATCGGTCACACGGCGGGCAGGATGCATACGCGTATCGTCGCATGCGTCGACACAGGCGTCGACGACGCGATGGCGCTCGCGTACCTGCTCGCCTCGCCGGACGAATGCGAGCTCGTCGGCGTGCTCGCCGGCTACGGGAACGTGGACGCGGCCACGGCCGAACGGAACACGCGACTCGTGCTCGACCTGTTCGGCAGGCCGGACATCCCCGTGTTCCGCTCGTCCACGCGCCCCTCGTGGGCCGACGTGTTCATCCCGGACGCGGGCTGCGCGCAGTTCCACGGGCCGGACGGGCTGGGCGGGTATGTCGATGGCGGCGCCGGGGCGACGATGGCCGACCGGAGCGATCGGCCCGTGCCGGAGAGCGCGATCGTGTCGGTCGGCGGATACCGGGTCGATGATCCGCATGCGAATCCGTCGGAGGGATGGGATGCCGTCCGTGACCACCCCCAGTCGGCTTCGCCGACAGCCCCCGCCAGCGGGGGCCAAGATAAAGGCGGCCCGTTCCCCCCGGAAGAGCTGCCGCCGACAGCCCCCGATGCTGTGTGCGACGTGCGCGATGCGCACTGCTATGGGACACTCCACCGGACTGCCCCATCCAGCGGGGGCCAAGATACAGGCGGCCCACTTCCTCCGGCGGAACTGCCGCCGGCGGGCCACGGCAGCGGGGGCCGGGAACAGGCTGGCATCGACTTCCTCATCGACGTGGTGCGTCAGTACGGGCGCGGGGTGACGGTGCTCGCCACCGGACCGCTCACCGACGTGGACGCGGCGATCCGGCGCGCGCCGGACATCGCCGGCAAGCTCCGCCTCGTGATGATGGGCGGCACGCTCACCCAGCCGGGCAACTGCTGGGACGCGGTCGCCGAGACGAACATCATCCAGGACCCGGAGGCCGCGGACCGCGTGTTCCGTTCCGGCGCGGACGTCACGATGGTCGGACTCGACGTGACCCACCAGTGCCTGCTGCCGCGATCGGCCGCCGAACGGTGGCGCGCCACCGGCACCGAGCGCGGCCGCTTCCTCGCGCGGATCGCCGGCTTCTCCATCGCGGCGAATCTCAAGGCCGACCCCGCGATCTTCGCGGGCGGCATGCCGCTGCACGACCCGCTGGCCGCGGCGACGGCGCTCGACCCGACGCTGGTCTCCACGTTCGACGTCGCCCTGCGCGCCGAGACGGCGACCGGCGACTTCACCGGCGTGCGCGGCCGCACCACCGGCGACCCCGTGGGGCTCGTCACGCCGGACGCCCCGCGCGTCCACGTCGCCCTCGGCGTGGACGCGAGCCGGTTCGTCGGCGGGTTCACCGACCGTCTCGCCATGGTATGCGCCGACCGGCCGTTTCTTAGGTACATCTGACGTTTCCTAGGTACCTCCCTCACGGCAATGGGGGTCGGAATCAACCGATTCCGACCCCCATCGTCCACGGACACCCACCTAGGAAGCGCGCGATGTACCTAAGAAACGCATTCGAAGTGCATCCATCTCACTTCTTCACGCCGCCGAACCGCCTGTCGCGGTGGATGTAGTGGTCGATGGAGCGCCACAGGACCTCGCGGCCGCAGTCGGGGAACAGTTCGGGCACGAAGTCGAGCTCGGCGTAGGCGGCCTGCCAGGGCAGGAAGTTCGAGGTGCGCTGCTCGCCGGACGTGCGGATCACCAGATCGCAGTCGGGCACGTCGGGCAGGTAGAGGTGGTCGGCGATCATCTTCTCGGTGACGCGGTCGCCGCTGATCTTTCCGTCGCGCACGTCCTTCGCGATGGCGGCGCAGGCGTCGGCGATCTCGGCGCGACCGCCGTAGTTGATGCAGAAGACCACGTCGATGACCTTGTTGTTCTTGGTGCGCTCCTGCGCGACCTCGAGCTCGTCGATGACGGACTTCCACAGCTTCGGGCGGCGGCCGGACCAGCGCACGCGCACGCCCCACTCGTCCATCTGCGCGACGCGGCGGTGGATGATCTCGCGCGAGAAGCCCATGAGGAAGCGCACCTCCTGCGGGCTGCGCTTCCAGTTCTCGGTGGAGAACGTGTACAGCGACAGGTAGCGCACGCCGGCCTCGATCGCGCCGGCGATCGTGTCGAACACGACCGGTTCGGCGGCCTGGTGGCCGTTGGTGCGGATCATGCCGCGCTCCTTGGCCCAGCGCCCGTTGCCGTCCATGATGACGCCCACGTGGCGGGGCACCTTGCCCTTGGGGAAGTCGGGGATGCGGGAGGGGTCGGAGAAGGGGGCCGCCGGAATGTTCAGCGACGTGTAGTCCACGTTTTCGAAAGCCATGGTTGTCAATCTAGCAGCCGCATGGAACGTAGCGGGCGTTCCAGATAGTACTCGGCCCAATCCTCCACGAGGCGCGCGGTCTCGGGGGCGAGCTCGCGGCCGTCGAGCTCCGCCCAGTCGCCGTCGGCCAGCGCCTCGAGCTGGGCGAGCGCGAGCGGCGTGATGCGTTTCGCCTCGGGCGTATGGTCCTTCGCGCACATGAGGCCGCCGGCGGGGACGGACAGATACAGGCCGCCCGACTGCGAACCGCCCGTGAAATCGCCCGTGAAACCATCCGTGAAACGTTGCGGCGACTGGGTTTCCGCAACGGAGACCCTATTCCCGACATCACCGGAATCCCCCACGCCCCCACCCGTGGAACACTCCGTGAAACGTCGCTGGCCGCAGACGACGCACGCGTGCAGGCGCGGCGACCAGCCGGCGAGCGCGAGCGCGCGCATCACGTAGGAGGCGCTGATCTGGTCGCAGGCGTGCGCGTGCTTGGCGAGCGCGTTCAGAGCGCCGATGAGCAGCCGGTATTGGCCGGCGACGCGCTCCTCCTCAGCGCCGACGATCTTGTCGGCGGTCTCGACGATCACGTTGGCGGCCGTGTACGCGTCGTAGTCGGCGCAAATCGGTTCGGCGTAGGCGGCGACGGATTCGGCTTGGGAGACGACGTCGAGCGAGCGACCTTGGGCGATGAGCAGGTCGGCGCGCATGAACGGTTCGAGGCGGGCGCCGAAGCGTGATTTGACGCGGCGCACGCCTTTGGCGACGGCGCGGATCTTCCCGTGCCCGCGGGTGAGCAGGGTGATGATCCGGTCGGCCTCGCCGAGTTTCGCGGTGCGCAGCACCACCCCTTCGTCTCGATACAGCGGCATGGTTCCCCATTATGGCGCAATGTGTGGCCGGCAACGTGTGGCCGGCACGGGACACCCCCTCAGTCGGCTTCGCCGACAGCTCCCCCTCAAGGGGGAGCAGAGAAAAACAGAGAAAACAGTCAGTAGACGAAGAGGCCCCAGAAGGCGAAGAAGAAGAGGACGTGGAGCATGGCGGCGGCGGTGAGCCAGAACAGGACGCGTCCGAAGCGCGTGTCGGCGAGCACCGGTTCGCGTCCGGTCACGATGCCGTGGATGGCGTCGCGCCGGGGCGGCCAATGCAGCACGCCGCGCCGGGAGGCGACTTCGATGAGCCGGGCGAACACGCGCGACCATGCCCAGACGACGAGCGTGCACACGATCTCGATGACGGGCCAGCTCCACCAGATCATGCCCGGCTCCTCGGCGGGCGCGGCGCCCCAGGCGAGTTTGACCACGGCCATGACCACCTGGCCGAGACCGGCGGCGAACAGGAGGAGCGTCGCCATCGTGGTGACGGTGAGCGTGACGAGCGCGTTGCCGAATCCGTGCCGGAATCCGAGCCCCGGGTAGCGCACGCCCCGGTTGCGCCGCCGCAGCCGGAACGCGATGCGCCGGCCCAGCGCGACGAGCCAGGCGACGAGCGTGGCCAGCAGCAGTACGAGCATGCCCGCGTGCAGCACGGTGCCGTAGATGGTGAGCGAGCGCCGGGGCGTGAGGTCGTCGGGCACGGCGATCGACTGGTAGATCGTGTCGCCGGCGACGCGTTCCGACGTCTGGGTCAGTCCCGCGGCCGTGCCGGACGCCCAGGCGATCACGTCGTCCACGTAGGCGTCGGCGAATTTGGTGCCGGTCTCGGATTCGTCGCCGAGCCGCAGCACGTGGTTGGCGACCGGGTAGCTGCGCACGGTCACGTCCTTGTTGCCGGCCTTGTGCGCGAGGGCGAGCATGTGCGTGACGCCGTCGACCTGCGCGGTCATCACGTCCTTCGACCCGTAGGCGATGAGCGTCGGTATGGCGTACGCGGTCGATTCGGGCAGGTCGAGGTCGAAGTTGCGAAGGCCGAACAGCGCGGTGTCGGCGTTGAACACGCGGCGCACGATCGACTGGTAGCCGTCGTTCGCGCCGACGAGCGCGAAGTCCTGGGAGACGAAGAAGCCGAGCGAGCGGCGCGGCGTGAACACCATCGGCGACAGGAGGATCTGGAACGCGACGTCCGGGTCGTCGGCGAGCAGGTATTGCGAGATCCACGTGGATTCGCTGGTCGCGTAGATGCCGACCTTGGCCGCGTCCACGTCGCCGCGGGCGCGCAGCAGGCCGATCGCGGCGTCGTAGACGCGCGCGGAGGCCCGGTAGTCGCGTGTGATGTCGGTGGTGGACCAGACGGGCTTGTCGATGACGGCGGTGACGAAGCCGGCCGAGGCGAGCGACGTGGCCATGTCGCCGAACGAGTTGTAGGCGGTGCCGAAGCCGGCACCGTGCATGAACACGACGCCGGGGCGCGAGCCGCCCGCGCCGGCGGGTTCGCGGATGAGCACGGTCACGTCCTGCGTCTCGTCGGCGCCGTCGCCGTGCACGCGCCACGTGGTGTCCGCGGCGGCGTCGACCTTCACCCGGCGTGCGCCGCCGACCTGCGTGCCGTCGCGGCGCACGGTGATGGAGACCGCGGTCTCCTTCACGTCGTACGCGCCTTCGGCGGCGGTCGTCGCGGCGCCGGAGGCGCTCGCGTCCGACGCGCCGTCGAACGTGACGGACGTGTCGTCGTCGAGCGTGGCGACGGTGCGTCCGGTGGGTTCGTTGTCCCACGGCACGGTGGTGAGGTTCGATACGGAGACGAGCAGTCCGATCAGGATGATGAAGATCGGCAGGCTGACGGACAGCCTGCGCCAGCGCGACCACGGCATGTCCCGTGTCGCGTCGCCTTCCGATGCCCGCCGTTCGCGCGTCACGCCGCTCCCCCGGTCCGGTTCAGTGGCCGGGATGCTGGATGGGGACGACGACGGGGCCGGTGGAGCCGTCGGGCACCTGGCCCGCGGCCTCCATCTTCGCGGCCATGTCGTTGGCGATCTCGAGCAGGGTCTCGACGATCTGGTCCTCGGGCACGGTCTTGATGACCTTGCCCTTGATGAAGATCTGGCCCTTGCCGTTGCCGGAGGCGACGCCGAGGTCGGCCTCGCGCGCCTCGCCCGGACCGTTGACGATGCAGCCCATGACGGCCACGCGGATCGGCGCGGTCACGTTCTTGAGGCCGTCGGTCACGGCGGAGGCGAGCTGGATGACGTCCACCTGGGCGCGGCCGCAGCTCGGGCAGGAGATGATGTCGAACTTGCGCGGGCGCAGGCCCATGTATTCGAGCAGCTTGCAGCCGACCTTCACCTCCTCGACGGGCGGGGCGGAGAGGGACACGCGGATCGTGTCGCCGATGCCTTCGGCGAGCAGGGCGCCGAACGCGAGGCACGACTTGATGGTGCCCTGCCATTGCGGGCCGGCCTCGGTGACGCCGAGGTGCAGCGGCCAGTCGCCCTTCGAGGCGAGCAGGCGGTAGGTCTGGACCATCGTGATCACGTCGTGGTGCTTGACGGAGATCTTGAAGTCGTGGAAGCCGACGTCCTCGAACATGTGGGCCTCCTTGAGCGCGGAGGCGACGAGGGCCTCGGGGGTCGGCCCGCCGTACTTGGCGTACAGCTCCTTGTCGAGCGAGCCGGCGTTCACGCCGATGCGCAGACTGATGCCCGCGTCGGTCGCGGCCTTGCAGATGTCGGGGCCGACCTGGTCGAACTTGCGAATGTTGCCCGGGTTGACGCGCACGGCCGCGCAGCCGGCGTCGATCGCCTGGAACACGTACTTCGACTGGAAGTGGATGTCGGCGATGACCGGGATCGGCGACTTGCGGCAGATCTCGGGCAACGCGTCCGCGTCGTCCTGGCTGGGCACGGCGACGCGCACGATGTCGCAGCCGGCGGCGGTGAGTTCGGCGATCTGCTGGAGCGTGGCGGGCACGTCCGCGGTGAGCGTGTTGGTCATCGACTGCACGGAGATGGGCGCGCCGCCGCCGACCGGCACCGGGCCGACCATGATGCGGCGGGACTTGCGGCGCGGGTGGAGCGGCGATTCGCTGGTCAGCTCGACCGGGTCGCCGGTTTTGCGGAACGGCTTGTTGACGGGATTATCCGTATTCAATGGACTGGTTCCTCCGGAGTTCGTACATCGGTGCTCCCGCCGGCGGGAGCTGGCTCGCGCAAGCGAGACCGAGGGTGGTCCGCATCACGGATAGGACCACCCTCAGTCGGCGAACGCCGGCAGCTCCCGCCGGCGGGAGCCCTGCAAGGACTACTGCCTGTCTATCAGCTCGTCGGCCTTGGCGCGGGCCTCGCGTTCGAGCTGTTCCATTTCCTCCACGTCCCGGAACAGCGGGTCGCCGCGCATCTCGGCGTCCATCGAGTCGAGCACGGCCTTCACCGTGTCGACGATGCCGAGGTAGGGCAGGCGATGGTCGAGGAACGCGTGCACGGCCTGCTCGTTGGCGGCGTTGAGCACGGCCGTGTGCTTCTCGGAGGCGTCGAGGCAGTGGCGTGCGAGCGAGACGGCGGGGAACGCCTCGTCGTCGAGCGGCTCGAACGTCCACGAGGCGGCCTTCGTCCAGTCGCACGCGGCGGCCACGTTCGGCATGCGCGCCGGCGCGGACAGGCCGAGCGCGATCGGCAGGCGCATGTCCGGCGGGGACGCCTGGCAGATGGTCGCACCGTCGACGAATTCGACCATCGAATGGACGATGGACTGCGGGTGGACGGTCACGGCGACGCGTTCGGGCGGGATGTCGAACAGCCGGGACGCCTCGATGACCTCGAGTCCCTTGTTCATCAGCGTGGACGAGTTGATGGTGACGACCGGCCCCATGTTCCACGTCGGATGGTGCAATGCCTGCTCGGGCGTGATGCCGGTCATCTGGTCGCGTGTCATGCCGCGGAACGGGCCGCCGGACGCGGTGACGACGAGACGCGCCACCTCGGCGTGCGTGCCGGAGCGCAGCGACTGCCAGATAGCGGAATGTTCGGAGTCGACCGGGTTGATCTGCTCCTCGCGCGTCTGCGCGCCGAACAGCAGGTGGCCGCCGGCGACGACGGACTCCTTGTTGGCGAGGGCGAGCTGCGAGCCGGCCTTCAGCGCGGCGATCGACGGTTCAAGGCCGATCGAGCCGGTGATGCCGTTGAGCACGACGTTCGCGCCGGAGCCGGCCATCGCGATGACCGCGTCCGGCCCGGCCTGCACCTGCGTGTGCTTCGCGCCGGCCTGGTCGAGCGCCTCGCGCAGCGCGGCGGCCTTCGTCTTGTCGAAGACGGCGACCTGCGGCACGTGGAATTCGGCGGCCTGCCGCGCGAGCAGGTCGATGTGCGCGCCGCCGGCGGCGAGGCCGACGACGGTGAACCGTTCGGGATGACGGGAGATGACGTCCAGGCCCTGCGTGCCGATGGAACCGGTGGAGCCCAGGATGACGACGGTGCTGCTGTGGATCACTGCTGCTTCTTCTCGTCGTTGCCGAAGGTCGGGAACGACAGGTCGGGGATTTCCAGATCGTTGTTGTCGGTGGACAGCAGCGAGAACGGGTTGGTCGACGCCGGGGCGGGCGTCGCGGGGGCCGTGGCGGACGGCGTCGCCGGCGTGGCGGACGGCGTGAACGTCGGCAGCGACTCGGAGGTGGTCGTCACGGACGGGATGTCGAGGCTCGGCATCTTCGGCGTGAACGACGGCACGTCGATGGCGGGAAGCTCCTGCGAGACCTCGGCCATGTGGGCCAGCGCGGCCAGCGAGCCGGTGGACGGCGTGGAGGCCGGCGTCGTGTCGACGTGCGGTGTGACCGGAGCCGGCGTGGAGACCGGGGAAATCGGGGACACCGGAGCGGCCGGAGCGTAGGAGGAGACCGGCGCGGCCGGCGTC
>NZ_NMWT01000001.1 GCF_002860365.1 Bifidobacterium parmae | reverse complement strand
GAACGCCTCGCCGTAACGGCCGGTGCGGCCGGAATGCACGGACTGGGCGAGACGGGCGATGCCCTCGTCGCCGTCCATCGCGCCGGCCGCGACCGCGCCCGCCTCGATGGCGGCGTGCGCGTCCATGCGTTCGGTCGCGTCCGCGCTGTCCGCGCGGAACCGCTCATCCGCACCGATCGCCTGATGCGCCTTCGACGTGACCTCCGCGTCCGGGAAGTACGTGGACGAATCGTAGGAGCCGTGCTCCTCGTCGCGCACGATGCGGCCCGTGTGCAGTTCGACGACACGCTTGCGCATCGAGTTGACGATCTCCTCGTTGTGCGTCGCCATGACGACGGTGGTGCCGGTGCGGTTGATCGCGTCGAGCACCTCCATGATGCCGAGCGACGTGGTCGGATCGAGGTTGCCGGTCGGCTCGTCGGCCAGCAGGATCTGCGGATGGTTCACGTAGGCGCGGGCGATGGCCACGCGCTGCTGCTCGCCGCCGGACAGCTCGTGCGGGTAGCTGTCCTCCTTGCCGGTCAGACCCACCGTCTCCAGCACCTTCGGCACCATCGACTTGATGGCGGAACGGCGCGTGCCGATCACCTCGAGCGCGAACGCCACGTTCTGCCACACGGTCTTGTTGTTGAGCAGCTTGTAGTCCTGGAACACGAAGCCGATGGTGCGGCGGTACTGCGGCACCTGACGGTCGGAGATGCGGCGCAGGTCGTTGCCGGCCACGCGGATCTCGCCGTCCGTGGCCTCCTCCTCGCGCAGCAGCAGGCTCAGCAGCGTGGTCTTGCCGGAGCCGGACGCGCCCACGAGGAACACGAAGTCGCCGCGCTCGATGTCGAGGTTGATGTCGTCGAGCGCGGGACGCGTGCCCTTCGGGTAGATCTTGCTGACATGGTCCAATGAGATGAGTGCCATGAATCGCTTTCCTTGGAAGTGCGCGGGATGCACGCGGTGCGCGTGTGCGCCCGGTGCCGCGCGGATGTGCTGGTTAGGCCTCGGCCTCTTCCTTGGCGGCGCGGCGCTGCTCGTGGCGCCAGCGGATGCCCGCCTGGATGAAGCCGTCGAGGTCGCCGTCGAACACGGCCTGGGTCTGGCTGGTCTCGTAGCCGGTGCGCAGGTCCTTGACCATCTGGTACGGGTGCAGCACGTAGGAGCGCATCTGGTCGCCCCAGCTGGCCTTGATGTCGCCGGCAAGCTCCTTCTTCTTCTTCGCCTCCTCCTCGTGGCGCAGCACGAGCAGTCGGGACTGGAGCACGGCCATGGCGGCGGCGCGGTTCTGGATCTGCGAGCGCTCGTCCTGCATCGTCACGACGAGGCCGGTGGGAAGGTGGGTGATGCGCACGGCCGAGTAGGTCGTGTTCACGCCCTGGCCGCCGGGGCCGGAGGAGCAGTACGTGTCGACGCGGATGTCGGTGTCCGGGATGTCGATGTGGTCGGTCGCCTCGACGAGCGGCACCACCTCGACGGCGGCGAAGCTGGTCTGGCGGCGGCCCTGGTTGTCGAACGGGGAGATGCGCACGAGGCGGTGCGTGCCGCCCTCCACGCTCAGGCGGCCGTACGCGTACGGCGCGTCCACCTGGAAGGTCGCGGACTTGATGCCCGCCTCCTCCGCGTACGAGGTGTCCATCACCTTCGCCTTGAAGCCCATGCGCTCGCAGTAGCGCAGGTACATGCGCAGCAGCATCTGCGCGAAATCGGCCGCGTCGACGCCGCCCGCTCCGGAGCGGATCGTCACCACGGCGGAACGCTCGTCGTACTCGCCGTCGAGCAGGGTCTGGATCTCCATCGCGGCGAGATCGTCGGCGATCGAGCCGAGCTCGGTCTGCGCCTCGTCGAGCGACTCCTGATCCTCCTCCTCGCGGCCGAGCTCGACGAGCGTCTCCACGTCGTCGATGCGCGAACCGGCGGAGGTGAGGCGCTTCAGCTGCGATTCGGCCGCCGAGAGCTTGCTCGTCACCTTCTGCGCGTTCTCCGGATCGTCCCACAGACCGGGGGCGGCCGCCTGCTGCTCGAGCTCGGCGATCTCCGCCTTCATGCGGTCCACGTCCAGCGCCTTGGCGATGGAGTCGTACTTGGCGCGCACGTCGGCGATCGCCTGGGAATAATCAAATTCAGCCATCGTTGTCTACCTTATGTTTCGTACCTTTGGAAAACCTTGGGATGCCGCCCGCCTTCGGGCCTCGTGCTCCCCTCCCCGTCCGGCGGATGCGCGACGCGCCTTTCGCCGCAGACCCCTCCGGCCGCGAACCTGCCGAGGGTATGCGAGGCTGGACGTCACGCGGGAACACGCGTGACGGGACGTCAAAGACCGGCGTAGATGGCGGGAACCACCAAGGAGATCAGCATGGCTGCGGCTATGACGATGCACACCGCGCGCACCATGGTGCGGCGGCGGCGCTCGCGGTTGCCGCGCTCATCCTGCTGATAGTCACTCACGATGCGCGATTGTACCCTACCGCTTGGTCAACGGCGGGGCCGGCTCGGCCGCGGGCGAAACACGGCGCGGCGCACGTCGTGGAACACGTCGTGGAACACGTCGTGGAACACCCGTGAAACACCTCGTGGAACATCACGTGGGCACGGCACGCGCCCGACGGCCGCGCAGGCTAAGGTGGACAGGGAAGCAACCTGTATCCCGATGTATGTAAGGAGCAATGCAGATGACTGATGAACGCACCGCGTACGGCTGGGGCCTGGCGAGCATCGACGCCGCCGGCAACACCCTGGACGTGTGGTATCCGAGCCTCGCGCTCGGCGCCGCCCCCGCCGAGGCGGACCGTCCGAACCATGACTTCGGCGTGCTCGCCCACGACGAGGCCGACGCGCGCGGCGTGCGCCGCGTGCCGGTGTTCACCGTGAGCGATCTGGACGCGCCCGTCGCCGGCGCCGAGGACGCCTACCTGAAGCTGCACCTGCTGAGCATGCGCCTCGCCAAGCCGAACACGCTCAACCTGGACGGCATCTTCGGCGCGCTCAACAACGTCGTGTGGACCAACTACGGCCCGTTCGCCGTCGAGGACTTCAACGCCCGCAAGGCCGACGTGGAGGCCGCCGCCACCGCGGCCGCCCAGTCGTTCGCCGCGAACGCCGGCCTGCCCGCCGCCGCGCCGGCCGCCTCGGTCAACGTGTTCGGCGTCGACAAGTTCCCGCGCATGATCGACTACGTCGTGCCGTCCGGCGTGCGCATCGGCGACGCCGACCGCGTGCGCCTGGGCGCCCACCTGTCCGAGGGCACGACCGTCATGCACGCCGGCTTCGTGAACTTCAACGCCGGCACGCTCGGCGTCTCGATGGTCGAGGGCCGCGTCTCGCAGGGCGTGGTCGTCGGCAACGGCTCCGACATCGGCGGCGGCGCCTCGATCATGGGCACCCTGTCCGGCGGCGGCAAGCTCAGGAACTCGATCGGCGAGCACTCGCTGCTCGGCGCGAACGCGGGCATCGGCATCTCGCTGGGCGACAACTGCGTCGTCGAAGCGGGCCTGTACGTGACCGCCGGCACCAAGGTCACCATCTGGGACAAGGCGAAGGCCGCCGCCGGCGAACCGCTCGAGGTCGTCAAGGGCGCGGACCTGTCCGGCAAGGACAACATCCTGTTCATCCGCAACTCGGTCAACGGCCGCATCGAGGCCCGCTACCGCAAGACCGGCATCGAACTCAACGCCAAACTCCACAAGAACTGACTCCTACTCGGCCCCCGCCGGCGGGGGCTGTCCGCGATAGCGGACTGGGGGTGGTCACGACGGGCACACAAGCGTTCCGTCTGCGACCACCCCCAGTCTCACTGCGTTCGACAGCCCCCGCCAGCGGGGGCCAAGTCGTACAGCCAGCCGTCCCGCGGCGTGAATCCCTACAGCCCGTGCCAGCGGGGGCCACGTCGTAGCCGCCCCGCGGCGTGAATCCCGTACGGCCCGTTCATCGGCCCCGCCGGGGCCACGTCGTAGCCGTCCCGCGGCGTGAATCCCGCATGGCCCGTTCATCGGCCCCGCCGGCGGGGGCCGCATATATTCCCTACCGTTCGTCGAGCGGGACGTAGTCCCGTTCGACGGCGCCGGTGTAGACCTGGCGCGGACGGCCGATCTTCGTGGCCGGGTCGGCGAGCATCTCGCGGTACTGGGCGATCCATCCGGGGATGCGCCCCAGGGCGAACAGCGTGGTGAACATGGCCGGGTCGAATCCGATCGCCCGGTAGATGAGTCCCGTGTAGAAGTCGACGTTCGGGTAGAGGTGGCGCGAGACGAAGTAGTCGTCGTGGAGCGCGATGTCCTCGAGTTCCACCGCCACGTCGAACAGGGCGCGTTCGTCGGCCGGCAGCTTCGACGTGTCCTCGCGATCCATGATCTTCTCGAGATACGTCTTGGCGATGGCCGCGCGCGGGTCGTACGACTTGTAGACGCGGTGGCCGAGTCCGGAGATGCGGTGGCCGTCGCGCTTGGCGTCCTCGACGAACTCGCGCACCGACTTGCCGGAGTCGCGGATCGCCTTCAACTGGCGCAGGACGGCCTCGTTCGCGCCGCCGTGCAGCGGGCCGGACAGCGCGTTGACGCCGGCCGCGACCGCCGAATACAGGTTGGCGTGCGCGCTGCCGGCGATGCGCACGACCGACGTGGAGCAGTTCTGCTCGTGGTCGGCGTGGATGATGAGCAGGCGGCCGAGCGCGTGCACGTACAGCGGATCGGATTCGAACGGCTCGTACGGCACGGCGAAGCACATGCGCAGGAAGTCGTCCACGTAGCCGCGCGCGTAGTCCGGGTACAGCATCGGCTCGTCACGGCGACGGCGGAAGATGTACGAGACGATGGTGCGCACCTTCGCCATGATGATGATCGCGGATTCGTCCAGCTGGTCGGAGTCGGTGATGTCGGTCGTGTCCGGGTAGAACGTGGCGAGCGCGTTGATCGCGGAGGCGAGCACGCTCATCGGATGCGCGGTGCGCGGGAACGAGCCCATGAACGTGCGGAAGTCCTCCCCCACCATCGTGCGGTGGTTGATGGCGGAGACGAACTTCTCGTACTGCTCCCTGTTGGGCAGTTCGCCGTGGCGCAGCAGCCACGCGACCTCGAGGAAGTCGGAGTTCTCGCACAGCTGCTCGATCGGGTAGCCGCGGTAGCGCAGGATCGAATGCTGGCCGTCGATGTACGTGATCTTCGATTCGCACTGCGCGGTGGTGAGGAAGCCGGGGTCGAGCGTCACCCAGCCGTCGTTGCGCAGTTTGGACACGACGATGCCGTCCGGGCCGGCGGTGGCCTCGACGACCGGCAGCGTGTACTTGCTATCGTCGACGTTCAGCTGTGCTGTTGCCATGGGTGACCTCATTCCTGTTCGATGTTGCCGGCCACCATAGCCGCCCCATGTTTCCGCAAGGCCCCATTGCCCACTACCCGGAACATAAAGGAACGCCCCCGACGCAGATACGCAACGCCCCCGCTGGATGGAACAGTCCTGTGGACTGTTCCATAGCAGTGCGCACCGCGCACGTCGCACATAACGGCGGGGGCTGTCGGCGAAGCCGACTGGGGGTGGTGCACGGCAAGCCGATTCCGGACCACCCCCAGTCCGTCCCAGGACGGACAGCCCCCGCTGGCGGGGGCGACGATACGGCCACGCGCTTCGGGCGCGTGACGGTTCCCTACTCGCGCGTGGTGAGGATCACCGGGCCGTTTTCGGTGATGGCGATGGTGTGCTCGCTGTGGGCGCCGCGGGAGCCGTCCTCGGAACGCAGGGTCCAGCCGTCCTTCGGATCCTGGTAGATCTCGTCGGTGGTCTTGAGGAACCACGGTTCGATGGCGATGACGAGGCCCGGACGCAGCTTGTAGCCGTGGCGCGCCTTGCCGTCGTTCGGCACGTGCGGGTCGCCGTGCATGATGTGTCCGACGCCGTGGCCGCCGAATTCGAGGTTGATCGGGTAGCCGTATTCGCGTGCGATGTCGCCGATCGTGCTGGACACGTCGCCGAGGCGGTTGCCGGGCTGCGCGACTTCGATGGCGGCGGCGAGCGCCTCCTCGGTGCACTTGATGAGGCGCAGGTCCTCCGGATCCTTGTCCTTGCCGACCACGAAGCTGATGGCCGAGTCGCCCACCCAGCCGTCGACGCTGATCGCGAGGTCGAGGGAGACGAGGTCGCCGTCCTTGAGGTTGTAGTCGTAGGGCACGCCGTGGAGCACCGCGTCGTTGACGGAGGTGCAGATGTAGTGGGCGAACGGGCCGGTGCCGAAGTCGGGCGCGTAGTCCACGTAGCAGGATTCGGCGCCCTTGCGGTCGACGATCTTCTTGTGCACGAATTCGTCGATGTCGAGCAGATTGGTGCCGACCTTCGTGTATTCCTTGAGTTCGCGCAGGATGGAGCCGACGAAACGGCCGGCGGGCTTCATCTCCTCGATTTCGCGAGGGGTCTTCAGTTCGATCATGAGACTTCCAGAATCTTTCTACCTAGGTTCCGATGGGCGGGAACGCCCTGTCGAGACTGGTTCTCACGATAGTGCGCCGTCTCGTCAATGCGTCACCCGTCGCGCCGCCCGGTCGCCGACCCATTGGATGACCTGCACGAGCGCGATGAGGATCACGACGATGGCGACGAGCACGCCGGTCTCGTAGCGGTTGTAGCCGTATTGGATGGCCATGTCGCCGATGCCGCCCGCGCCGATCGTGCCGACCATCGCCGAGTATCCGATCAGCGAGATGACGGTGAGCACGACGCCGCGGATGAACGAGGGCAGCGCCTGCGGGAACACGGCGCCGACGATGATCTGCGGGATGGTCGCGCCGGTGGAGACGGCCGCTTCCAGCAGTCCGGGGTCGACTTCGCTGAATGCGCTTTCGGCGACGCGCGCGAAGAACGGCACGGCGGCGATGGACAGCGAGATCGCGCCGCCGGTGGGCGTGTACGGGTCGCCGATGAGCAGTTGGACGAGCGGGATGAGCACGACCATGAGGATGAGGAACGGCAGGGAGCGGATCGCGTTGACGACGAATCCGACGACCGTGTTCACGCCGGCGTGCGGCGTGAACAGCCGGTTTTCGGTCACGTACAGCAGGAGCGCGATCAGCGTGCCGAGCACGACGCCGATCACGGTGGCGACGACCACCATGTACGCGGTGTCGGCGAGCGCCTTGCCGAGATTGTCGTGGAGTATCTGCCATGTCGAGTCCATCGTCATGCCTCGCTTTCCGTTTCGTCGCGCGTGCCGGCGGCCAGCGCGCGACGGTCGAGTTCCCGGTATCCGTAGACGCGCGCCCGCAACGCCGCCAGCGCGGCGGCGCGCGGCGCGTCGTCGCCGGAGACGAGCACGAGCAGCGTGCCGATGGCCTGCGCGCCGAAGTATTCGACGTTGGCGTGCAGCACGTCGATGGTCACGTCGTGCGCACGCGCGACCTCGCTGATGAGCGGTTCGAGCGCGTCGTCGCCTTTGTAGCGCAGTTCGACGATCGTGCCGGCGGGCAGCGAGGGGACGAGCTGCGGCGGCACGGCGACGCCGAGGTAGCGTTCGACGAGGGCGCGCGTCGTGTCGTGCGCGGGTTCGGCGAACACGTCGAACGTCGCGCCCTGTTCGACGATGCGTCCGTGCTCCATGACGGCGACGTGGTCGAACACGGTTTTGGCGACGTCGAGCTGGTGGGTGATGAACACGATGGTGATGCCGAGTTCGCGGTTGATGCGTTTGAGCAGCGCGAGGATCTCCTCGGTGGTTTCGAGGTCGAGGGCGCTGGTCGCCTCGTCGCACAGCAGGATCTCGGGCTTGTTGGCGAGCGCGCGTGCGATGGACACGCGCTGCTGCTGGCCGCCGGAGAGGCTGGACGGGTAGCTGTCCTCCTTGGATTCGAGGCCGACGAGGCGCAGCAGTTCGCCGATGCGCGCCTTGCGGCCGTTTTTCGGCCATCCGCCGGCCTTGAGCGCGAACGCGATGTTCTCGCCGACGGTGACGTTGCCGATCAGGTTGAATCCCTGGAAGATGAAGCCGATGCGTTTGCGCAGGTCGCGCAGCGCGCCGCCTTTGAGGGCGGTCACGTCGCGCCCGTCGATGAGGACGCGGCCGGCGGTGGGGCGTTCGAGCAGGTTGATGGTGCGCACGAGCGTGGATTTGCCTGCGCCGGAGAATCCGACGATGCCGTACACCTCGCCTTCGGCGACGGCGAGGCTCACGTCCTTCACCGCTTCGATGGCGCGCCCGCGCTCGTGGAAGGTGACGGAGACGTGGTCGAGCGTGATGACGGCGTCGCCGCCGGAAACGGTTCCGGCGGCGACGGTCGCGTTGGTGGTGGCCGTCATGCGCGCGTCACCAGGTCGTGGGCTTGCCGAAGTCGGCGAACTCGCTCTTGGCGATCGCCTGCTTGAATTCGTCGGAGACGAGCAGCGCCTTGACCTTCCTGCCGAAGTCGCCGTCCGCGTCCTTGGTGCGCACGACGAACACGTTGATCACGCCTTCGGACTGCTTCTCCATGGCGAGCGCCTGCTTGGGCTTGAGGCCGGCGGCCCAGGCGAAGTTGCCGGGCACGAGGCTCACGTCGACGCTGTCGAGCGCGCGGGCGAGCTGGGCGGCGTCGATCGGCTTGATGACGAGGTTCTTCGGGTTGGTGGCGATGTCGTTGACGGTGGCCTTGGTCGGGTCGACGTCGCCCTTGAGGGTGACGAGCCCCTGCTGTTCGAGCACGCCGAGGGATCGGGCGAGGTTGCTGCCGTCGTTGGCGATGGCGACGGTGGAGCCGTCCTTGATCGCGTCGACGGACGTGAACTTCTTCGAGTAGATGCCGAGGCCGAGCGTGGGCACCTGGCCGAGGGAGGTCAGGTCGAGCTTGTTGTCGGCGGAGAACTTCTTCAGGTAGTTGATGTGCTGGAACAGGTCGGCCTGGATGGATCCGGAGGCGAGCGCCTTGTTCGGCTGCACGTAGTCGTTGAACAGTTTGGTGGTGAGCTCGTAGCCGTCCTTCTTGAGCAGCGGCGCGATCACCTTGGTGGTCATGTCGCCGTAGGGTCCGGGGGCGACGCCGACGACGATCTTCGTGGTCTTGCCGCTTGCCGGCTTGGCGATCGCGTCGGAGGCGGAGGTTCCGGCGGCGCTGGCGGAGCCGCAGGCGGCGAGTCCGGCGAGCGCGGCGATGGAGACGGCCGCGGCGATCACGCGGCGGGCGGTCGTGGCGAGCCGTGCGGCGCGGCCCGGCGTGGTGGCGATGATGGACATGATGGTTCCCTTCTCTATGGTGTGTGATGACACGTGTGTGGTGGTTGGTGTGATGGCGCGTGCGTGGCGCACGGCCGTGACGGCAGCGCGGACGCGCGGTCACGCGGCGAGCGCGGCCGCCGTGTCCTTCGCGAGCTGGTCGGCGTTGCGCGCGGCCTCCTCGGCGACTTCGGGATGATGGATCGCGTACGCCTGTTCGGCGAGATGCACCTCGTGGACGAGGAACTCGTTGAGTGGCGCCTCGCCGCCGTGGTCGCGGGCGAGCCGGGCGATGTAGCCGTTGATGTAGTCGACTTCGGTGGGCCTGCCCTTGGTGAGGTCCTGGTACATGGACGGGTAGTGGAGCGGATGGGCGACGCCCGCGGTGTGCAGGATCGTCTCGACCTCCGTCTCGCGTGTGCCGAGCAGCGTGATGCCCGCCTTCTCGGCGGCCGTGTACGCCTCGTCGACGATCCGTTCGGTCATCCATCGGGCGCCGGGGTTCGCGTGGAACTGGCCGAAGCGGATCTCGTACATCGTGCACAGCGTGTTGAGCACGGAGTTGAACACGATCTTCGCGAGGCACATGCCGAGGAAGTCGTCGACGATGGTGGGGTTGAGGGTGGCGGCGGCGAAGTCGTCGCGGATCTCCTGCTCGAGCGGGGTGCGCCGCTCGTCCCACGCGCACATGTTCATCGCCTTCGCGTGCTTGCCGCCGGTGAAGTTCACGTCGCCCGGCCCGTACACGTAGGCGCCGATCAGCGCGGTGCCGCCGAAGATGCGGTCGCGGGAGAAGTATGCGCCGAGCTTCTCGAAATGCCCGTACCCGTTCATCGCGGAGAACACGACCTGATGGTCGCGGAACAGCCCGGCGTGCGAGGCCCGTTCGAGGAATCCATCGAGCTGCTGCTGTTTGACGAACACGATCCACACGTCCGGGTTCCCGTGGTAGTCCTCCGGATAGTGGATGTCGATGGGCACGAGGTGCCGGTCCTCGCCGTCCTGGGAGACGTAGACGCCGCCCTGTTCGCGGATCCTCTCGACGTTCGGTCTCCACGTGTCGATGAAGTCGACGTGCCTGTGCGCGAACTCCTGGAGCAGCACCCCGTATTGGATGCCCATGCCTCCCGAGCCGAGCACCGCGTATGACAATGCCACGGTAATCCCCTTCCCGTATTGGGTATGTGTGGTTCGACGCCGCGTCCCCACGCGTATCGTCGATTGCCCGATTCACATCACATCGCCGGTTCCCCCGAACCTTGCGATGTGACTGCCACTATACGGGTGTTCCGCCTTCACGACAACGGCGTTGCTATAGAGGCTCCTTATGGAACGCGCCAGCTCGTGACAGCCGGCGTCGTGACGCCCGTCGGTGACGACGTATGGCGGCGCGGACCTACAATGTAGAAAGACAGGAGCCAATCATGCGGATATACGACTACTACGAGACCGGCGACGGCACGCGCGTCACACATTCCGATGTCCAGCCCGACGGCAGCGTGCTCGTCTTCTTCGACAAGGGGGACAAGCACGCCGAGGTCAGGATTCCGGACGGCACGATTCCAGCCAATACGGGATTCAGCCAGCAGGAGACCAATGGATTTCTCGTCAGCACCGTCCGCGGCATGAAATCGATCATGCGCTATGCACGGGAAGGCGGTATCCAACATGCCTGGACTGTATAGGATCCGGGGATTCCTCGTCTACTTCTGGGCGAATGAAAGCAACGAGCCGATTCACGTCCATGTCGCCAAAGGCAAACCGTCGCCGTCATCCGCGAAATTCTGGATTCTGCAGGACGGTACGGTACGAATCGCCAAGTAAAGCCCGGATATGACGGCGAAGGAACAGCAGGGAATCACCGAGTTCCTTGAGTCGGTCGCACCGGAAATCATCGTGGCATGGCAGGAGATGTTCGGGTATGCCCGATTCCACGACTAAGTTGCGGGAAATCGGCGATTATCACGGCTACACGCTGCTGTTCAACCCGCGCAACCGCAGAATCATCGCAGAAAGGAGAACGGACCTCGCCACAGCGTTGTTCGACTGCGAACCGCTCACCTTGGTCCGTCAATGGGGGTGTTCCGACGATGACGTCCGAGCGCTGACGAATCATCTGGGAACAATCATTCACAGGCAACCCGTGATCTCGTAGTCTTGGTCGATCAAAGCGCGGCCAAGACTACGGAAGTCATCTGCCTCTCACCTCATCGCTTCGACAGGCGGCCGAAGGTGAAGGCGCGCACGAGGGCGGAGACGCCCATGACGACGAGCGCGCAACCGGCGAAGACGACGAGCCAGACGGTGGAGCTTACCGGCGACATGAGCACGACGAATCCGGCGATGATGGAGACGATCGCGTACAGCACGGCCCATCCGGAGCTGGGGAGCCGCCAGGATTCGATGAGCGCCATGAAGCCTTCGAGCATCCAGCCGATGCCGACGGTCATCGTGGCGAGCAGGGCGAGCGTCTGCCCGGAGACGGCCGCATTCTTGAGCATGAGCAGGCCGCCGATGGTGAGCAGCACGCCGACGAGGATGTCGAGCACGCGCCATCCGCTCGGCAGGCCGAGTTCGACGATGGCGACGACGACGCGCACGAGTCCGGAGACCACGAGGTAGACGCCGAGCAGGACGGCCGCGACCTTCAGCGTGATGCCCGGCCAGAACAGCAGGGCCGCGCCGAGCACGACGGCGGCCACGCCGATCACGCCGTAGAATCCGCGCACCCAGTTCTTCGCATGCTGCGGCAGCATGCTTTCGATGAGTTTGAACGGGTCGACAGGTCGGCCGTTCCACGGGCCGCCGGCGGGGCCGTCGTTCCGACCCGGATGGTTCTGCGGCCCCTGCTGGCCGGCATATGGGTTGTTGCCCTGGTCCGCATACGGGTTGGCGTACGGGTCGCCGTCCCGCCCGGCCTGAGGCTGGCGGGAATCGGGGTTCGTGTTCGTCATGATGACCTCCTTGCGTCCGGATCTTCCGGCATGTTCTCACCATCATGCTAGACAATCCGTCTAATTCTCACTACCATCACAATTAGTCATGTTGCCCAATAACGAGACGTGGACAACCGCAAACGTTCCGCCTCATCGGACGATCGGCCGAGCGCGCAACCGGGAACGCCGGAGGAAACTAGAATGGTACGGGGGTGGTCGATATGACACAGCCGAAGGAACAGTCCAACGAAGGATCGACGCGCATCCGTCCCGCGGCGGTGGCGGGCGCGTTCTACCCGGCCGACCGCGCGGCGCTGCGGCGGATGCTCGACCGTCAGCTCGAATACGGACGCGAACTCGTCGCGAAGCTCGCCGGCGCGGCCGCGAATCCGCTGCCGCAGGGCGCGCCGAAGGCGGTGATCGTGCCGCACGCCGGCTACGTGTACTCCGGCACGACGGCGGCGCTCGCCTACGCGCTGCTCGAACGCGGGCGCGGCCGCATCACGCGAGCGGTGATCGTCGGCCCGACGCATCGCGTGGCGGTGCGCGGCGTCGCGGCCCCGAGCGCCGACGCGTTCGCCACGCCGTTGGGTGTGGTCTCCATCGACACCGCGGCGGAGAAGCGCGCGATGGAGCAGGCTCCGGCCCTGATCGTAAACGATCCGACGCATGCGCGCGAGCATGCGGTCGAAGTGCAGATCCCGTTCCTGCAGACCGTGCTCGGCCCGGATATCGAGATCGTGCCGTTGAACGCGGGCGACGCAAGCCCGCGCGAGGTGGGCGACGTGCTTCGCGCCCTGTGGGGAGGCCCGGAGACGGTGATCGTGATCAGCTCCGATCTGTCGCATTACCATCCGCAGGCGTACGCGCGGGCGCTCGACGACGCGACGATCGACGCGATCGCGCGGCGCGACGGCCCTATCCGCCCGGACCGCGCGTGCGGCGCGTATCCGGTCAACGGCCTGCTGGACGTGCTGACGCGCGGGCTGGTGCCGGCCGCCAGCGGCCCGGCCGGTACCGCCGGGTCAGCGTCGTCGTTTACGATGCGTCTGCTCGGCCGGTCCACGTCCGGCGATGACGGCGTGGTCGCGATCGCGGGCGAGGAGCGCCCGGCGATGCGCGATCCCGACGAGGCGGTGGTCGGGTACGCGTCGTTCGCCGTGTGGGAGGACGACGACCACCCCCAGTCGGCTACGCCGACAGCCCCCGCCAGCGGGGGCGGAGTGCACGGTGCGCACTGCTATGGAACAGGCCACCGGACTGTTCCATCCAGCGGGGGCGACGCACACGCCGACGCCACTGATGCCATCACCGACGCGAACGACTCCCCCACTGCCCACGCCGATGACGTCTATACCGACACCCATACCAATGACACCCATACCGACGAGTCGCGCGGCGACGTGCTGTTGCGGTTGGCGCGGGCGGCGATCCGCGCGCATCTCGGATTGGATGACGAATCCCCGCAATCCCCGGATTCCGTGGAGTCGATCATCGCCTCGCACCCGTGGCTGGACGAGCCGGGCGCGAGCTTCGTCACGTTGACGGAGGGCGGCGAACTGCGCGGATGCATCGGCACGTTGGAGGCGCATCAGCCGCTCGGCCGCGACGTCGCCGAGCATGCGGTGGACGCGGCGAGCCGCGATCCGCGCTTCCTCCCGGTCGCCGCCGAGGAGTATCCGCTGCTCGACGTGGAGGTGTCCATACTGTCGCAACCGGAGCCGATCCTCGTCGTGACGCCCGAGTGGCGGCGCGGCGACGACGGCCGCATGACCGCCGTCCCGTCGGAGCATCCGGTGCGCTCGCGCAACGAGCTGGAACGCGCGTTGCGCCCCGGAAGGGACGGTCTCATCCTTGCCGAACGGGACGGGCGGCGGCGCGCCACGTTCCTGCCGCAGGTGTGGGAGCAGCTGCCGAATCCGCATGAGTTCGTCGCGCACCTGCTCGCCAAGGCCGGCCTCGACGCCGCGCTCGACTGGAGGAACAGCGAAATCGTCTGCGAGCGCTACGAGGTGACCGCCCATGCCGACCACTGACCCGGCCCTCGGCCGATGGCAGACCCGCTTCACGGACGGCACGGGCCGTGCGCGCTGCGAGCTGTGCCCGCGCCGGTGCGTGCTGAAGCCCGGCCAGCGCGGGTTCTGCTTCGTGCGGTCGAACCACGGCGGCGCGATTCGTTCGGACACGTACGGCCGTAGTTCCGGGTTTGCCGTCGACCCGGTGGAGAAGAAACCGCTCAACCATTTCCATCCGGGGTCGCGCGTGCTGAGTTTCGGCACGGCCGGCTGCAATTCGGCGTGCCGTTTCTGCCAGAACTGGGATATCTCGCGTGCGCGCGACTTCGATCGTCTGGGCGCGGAGGCGTCGCCGGAGAGGATCGCGGCCGTCGCGGCGGACCGCGGCATCGGTTCGGTGGCGTTCACGTACAACGATCCGATCGTGTTCGCCGAATACGCGATCGACACGGCGTGGGCGTGCCGGGAGCGCGGCGTCCGTCCGATCGCGGTGACCGCCGGCTACATGGCCGCGCCGGCCCGTCCCGACTTCTACGCGGCGATGGATGCGGCGAACATCGACCTCAAGGGCTTCACCGAGGAGTTCTATTGGAAGGTGACCGGCACGCACCTGCAGGACGTGCTCGACACCATCGACTATGCGGTGAACGAGGCGCGCACGCCGGACGGCCGCCACGTGTGGGTGGAGCTGACGACGCTGCTCATCCCCGGCCTCAACGACGACGACGCGCAGCTGCACGCGGAATGCGCGTGGATCCGCGAGACGCTCGGCCCGGACGTCCCCTTGCATTTCTCGGCGTTCCACCCGGCGTGGAGGATGACCGACGTGCCGCCCACGCCGCACGCGACGCTGACGCGCGCGCGGCGCATCGCGATGGCGGAAGGATTGCGGTACGTGTACACCGGCAACGTGCACGACCGGGAGGGCGACACCACGTTCTGCCCGAATCCCGAGTGCCGCGCCCCGCTCGTCGTCCGCGACTGGTACCGGATCATCGAGAACCGGCTGGACGGCAAGGGCGGCGCGGCGGGCGATCCCGCCGACACCGCCGCCACCGCCCGCTGCCCCGACTGCGGCACCCCAATCGCCGGCCGTTGGTGATCGGAGCCCCGCTCACTGCACGTCGTTCAACCCGTAGGCGACCGAGCCGGGCTGGATGTCGCCGGCGAGGAGCGTGTCCACGGTGACGATGTGGTATCCCTTCGCCTGCAATCCCTTGATGATTCCCGGCAGCGCCTTCACGGTCTCGGGGTTCCCGTCGCGCAGCGAGATGATCGACCCGGGGTAGGCGCCGTCGAGCGTGCGCTTCTCGATCTCGCTCGTGTCGAGCTTGCCCCAGTCGCCGGAGTCCACGCCCCACAGGATCATCGCCTGCCCGCTCGCCTTGGCCTGCGAGCGCAGCGCGTCGCTCCACGCGCCGTCCGGCGGCCGGAACAGCGTGACCGGCTTGCCGGACGCCTCGGAGATCACCGAATCCGTGTCCTTGAACCATTTGGCGAGCTGGCTGGCGCCCATCGCATGCATCTGGGTGTGCCGCCACGACATCGATCCGACGCTGTGCCCTTCGGCGGCCATGCGCCCCACGAGCTTCACGTTCGACCCGCTGACGAACTGCCCCTGCAGGAAGAACGTGGCGGGCACGTCGGCGGCCTTCAGCTCGTCGAGCACCTTGGGCGTGGTCCGCTTGTTCGGCCCGTCATCGAAGGTGAGCGCCACGCAGTCGGTGAAATGGCAATCGAGCGGCATCAGCGCGATCACCTTGGCGGTCGCCTCGGAGATCGGCTGGATCTGCTCGTTCACGGCGTCGCCCGCGTCGGACGGCGTCGTGTCGAGCACGGATTGCGCTGTGTCGATCGCGTTCTTGAGCGTGCTGCGCGCCGTCTCGTCCGCCTTGCCCGCGGACCTGTCGTAGGCGAGTTTCGCGCGCGCGATGAGCGTGGTCAGCTGTTTGCGCGCGTCCTGCGCGTTCAACCCGTCCTTCATCTGCTTGAGCGTGTCCGTGTCGTAGCGGATGGAGATGAGCCCGTCGGCCATGGCGCTCGCCGCGGCCGCGTACCGGTCGCCGAGCGCGGCGATGTCGGCGGTGTGCGCGTCCGCCGCGCAATCCTGTTCGGCGGGAGCGGTCACGTCGGCGTCGTGCATGGCGTCCATCTGCTGTTGGAGGCGTGCGCGCGAGTCGCTGCCGGTGAGCGACGCGGTCTCCTTGAGCAGCGCGGTCGCCTGCCGCGCGACGGGCGTGTAGCCGGTGAGCGTCTCCGTGTATTGCGCGCGTTCCCGGCGGCAGTAGGCGAGCGCGGACGCGTGGTTGCGCGCGTTCAAATCGAGGATCGAGCGGGTGACGGCCACGCCGGCGAACACTGCGCCAGCCGCGAACGCCGCGACGAGCGCGACGACGAGCGGCTTCGGCCGCCGTCGCGCCGTCGTGACCCCGCCATCCACGTCCGGCAGGGTCGCATCCGATTCGCCCGTACCCGGACCGTTCGCGTCCGGCGTGCCCGTTGCGTCCGCGGATGGTTCCGCGCCTGCCGTCGGCACGTCCGGCGCCGTGCCGTCGTCATACGGTTCCGCGGCGTCGTCGCCGAGCTCGCGGAACACGTCGTCCGCATAGTCGTCCGCGTAGTCGTCCGCGACATCGTCGTGTTCGTTGTCGATTCGCGCGTCATCCGCATCGTCGATGTGCTTGTCGTCCGCCATGACACCCTCCTCCACGATGATTCCTCACCTCATTGTCCCACACGCTTCAATTCACGGGCGAGTAGGGGGACCTCACCCGTCAACGAACGTGGACGACACAGGTTCGCTCCCCCGCCATCACGACTCGCTCCACGGTTTTCCACGGGAAACCGTGGACAGACATGGAGGGAGCCACGGCAGTCCAGGAAAGAACCGTGACCGATTTGGAGGGTGCCATGGCGGGCCGGGGGTGAACGGTCGTCATTCCATCGCATTCTCGTTTGGCAGGGGTACTTTCCCGTCGTTCTCCGGAGACAACTTGCTTATGAGGGGTACCTGAGAACGCCTCATCGAGGTACATGGCGGCCATTACGGTGCCCGAGCCCTGGATAAACCCTAATCGAGTACCCCTCGTAACGCAGATGGGTGTTCGGAGCGGTGAGGATGCACCCCTGCCAAGCGAGAAAGAGAATCGGCGGATTCGGACAAGCCATCCAAGCCCACACTTGCCCGCCGAAATGCGAAGAGCCCGTCGCGGGTACGGTATCCGAAAGCGGTCAGAAGAGGGCGTCTTGGGCGAATTCATCGCCGGGTGCGGCTCCTCCAGGCACGCCGTCCAGGCCGAAGCCGCCGTCGGAGCCGGCACCCGGCTTGAACGCGGCGGCGCCGTGTCCGGCGAGCAGGTCGGAGGCGGCGGCGGACGCCTCCCGAAGGTCGCCGTCCAAAGCGACCGCGTCGGGCGAGACCGCGAACATGCGGTTGTTGACGCCCTCCAGATACAGTCCGTCCAACGATTCGACGCGGGAAAGCGCCACGTAGCCCATGCCGGGCGCGAACGTGCGTTTCAGATCCATGACGGCGCGGTCGAGCGTCATGCCCTGCGACTTGTGGATCGTGATGCCCCACGCGCAGCGCAACGGCACCTGCGAGACGGAGGCGAGCACGGTGTCGCCGTCCATCATCTCCCACGTGGCGGGTTTCATCGTGACGATGTTGCCGTTCTCGAATGCGACGATCGGCCAGCCGCCCTTATTCTCGTTCGCGAAGCCGCGCACGGTGCCGAGCGACCCGTTCACATACTGGCGGTCGGCGTCGTTGCGCAGCGCCATGACGGCCGCGCCCTCCTTGAGCACGAGCCGTTCGGGGGCGAGCATGTTGCGCTTGAGCCGTTCGACGAGGTTCGCCGGCCCCGCCTGCTCGGCGTGGAACTCGTGGCTGTCGAGCATGATGCTCGCGAGCCGGAGATCGTTGAGGTTGTCGGCCTGACGGTTCACGGGGAACAGGTGCGTGGCGACCGTGCCGGGTTCGGGCGCGACGCCGAGACGCGTGACGAGCGCGTCGCGGTCGGCGTCGTCGACGCGGCTTTCGCGGATGTGCGTGAGCACGGTGAGGAGGCGTCCGTCGTCCTGACGATGCTGTTCGGTCAGGTAGCAGACGACCGGGTCGAGTTCCGGCCAGACCAATGATTCGGTGACGAAGCCCTCCGGGTTGAGTCCGGCGCGCGCGTACCGTTCGCGCGACGCCGTGAACTCGGGGCTCGGCGGGATCACGTCGCGGTTGCGTCCCGACACGGAGACGGGAGGTAGCTGGAAGAGGTCGCCGGAGAGCACGACCTGCAGCCCGCCGAACGGGCGCGGGTCGCGGCGGATCTCGCGGCACACCTGGTCGACCATGTCGAACAGCCACGCGTGCAGCATCGACACCTCGTCGATGACGAGCACGTCGGTCGCCTGGATCTTGCGTTTGCGGCGCGTCTTGATGGTCTTGAGCAGTTTCGCATCGAGCACGGTGGCGAGGCCGACGCCGCTCCACGAGTGGATGGTCTGCCCGTCGACGTGCGTGGCGGCGATGCCGGTCGAGGCGGTCACGGCGACGTTCGCGCCGTCCGCGCGCACCTCGCGGATGAACTCGTTCAACGCGTACGTCTTGCCCGCGCCGGGCGCGCCCGTCAGGAACACGTTCGCCCCGGCGTTGAGGATCGCCAACGCCTCGGATTGTCTCATGGACTTCCTTCCTGCTCCCACTGCCAAGATCCCACCATATGCCCCCTCCGGCGCTGCGCGCCACCTCCCGCCAGCGGGAGGGAATCCGGCACCCCGCCGAACAACGGCCTCGCCGAAGGCGAGGCAGCACCATCGCCCCCGCTGGATGGGACAGTCCTGTGGACTGTCCCATAGCAGTGCGTACCGCGCACGTCGCACATAACGTCGGGGGCTCCCGGCGAAGCCGGGTGGGGTGGTCGCCGGGAGTCGATCAGGCGTTGAGGCTGGTGGCGACGATGTGGTCGCGGATGCGCGCGGCTTCGGCGGCGTCCGGGCCGGGGGCTGCGGCCATGACGGCCTCGCGGTAGTAGCGCAGCTCGTCGAGCGACTCGATGATGTCGGCGAGGGCGCGGTGGCCGCCGTTCTTCGGCGGACGGTTCTCGTACACGGCCGGATACCAGCGGCGGGCGAGCTCCTTGAACGTGCTCACGTCGATGCTGCGGTAGTGCAGGTGGCTCATCAGGTTCGGCATGTAATGGTCGAGGAACTTCTTGTCCGAGCCGATCGTGTTGCCGGCGAGCAGCGGCTTGACGCCGTCGGGAGTGAAGCGCAGCACGTACTCGGTGACCTTCTTCTCGGCCTCTTCGAGGCTCAGGCCGTGCTCCCACTCGTTGATGAGGCCGGAGCGGGTGTGCATCTGGCGCACGAAGTCGTTCATGTGCGCCACGGCCTTGTCGGAAGGCTTGATGACGTAGTCGATGCCCTCGTCGAGCACGTTGAGGTCGAAGTCGGTGGGCACGACGGACACTTCGACGAGCTCGTCGCCGCCGAAGATGTCGAGTCCGGTCATCTCGCAGTCGATCCAGATGAGGCGGGAACCCTCCGCCGTGTACGTCTCCGCGTCATGCGCGTCCACCATCATGTGCCTCTTTCCTAGTTAACCTATGCCTGGGCAGAACAGTACAGACTATACCGCGCGACGGACGCTCGGCCGATACCTGGTACCGCCGCCCATCCGGCACCCAGTACCGTCTATCCGGCACGCCGGTATCGCCTACCCGATACCCGGTACCGCCTACCCGATACCCAGTACCGCCCACCCAATACCCCGGTACCGCCTACCCGGTACCCAGTACCGCCCACCCGATACCCCGGTACCACCTATCCGATACCCAGTACCGCCCACCCAATACCCAGTACCGCCCGGTACCGCCCACCCAATACCCCGGTACCGCCCACCACCCCGTATCGGCGCAATAAATCCCGGAAATCACCCCTGTCATCCGGGAAAAATCGCACTGACCACCTCCCAACACAAGAAAACCCGGACGACGCGGCTGTTTCCCGGGAAAAATCGCACTGAGCCGGTGTCAGCGCAACTATTCCCGGACGAGTGGGCCGATTCCCGGGAAAAATCGCACTGACCACCTCCCAGCACAAGAAAACCCGGAAATCACCCCTGTCATCCGGGAAAAAACGCACTGACCACCTCCCAACACAAGAAAACCCGGACGACGCGGCTGTTCCCCGGGAAAAATCGCACTGAGCCGGTGTCAGCGCGACTATTCCCGGACGAATGGGTCGATTCCCCGGAAAAATCGCGCCGGCGCCCCTCCCAACACAAGAAAACCCGGAAAACACCCCCATCGCCCCGGGAAAAATCGCACTAAGCCGGTGTCAGCGCGACTATTCCCGAACGAGTGGGCCGATTCCCCGGAAAAATCGCGCCGACGCCCCTCCCCCGCACAAGAAAACCCGGACGACGCGGCTGTTCCCGGGAAAAATCGCGCCGGTCTGTCTCGGCACAAGAGTCTCGGCACAAGAGTCTCGGCACAAGAGTCTCGGCACAAGAGTCTCGGCACGAGAGAGAGCGGACAGGGCCGAAGGCATGCCCCCAAAAAAGGCGTGGGCCCCGCCGGTTGGAAACGGCGGGGCCCACTGTTGGAAAGGGAATGAAGGGAAGTGTGGTATCTCCCGCGGCCCGTTCCTGACGGGCCGTAGGAGAAGTATTGAGGTCTCTCCCCTGGCTGGCTCATCCGCAATTACGGACTGCCTACGGCAGCGATATGTTTTGCTCGCTGCCGCCCGCCTTCGCCTACAAACACCTCAGATGTTTGCTGTACGGCTCAGTCTGTCAGAGAAGCCGGGAAGGAGAGCGGGGCGTGTTACTTGACGCGCTTGATGCCGAGGACGGCGATCGCGGCGATCGCGGCCATGGCGATGGCGGTCGGGAACACGAAGTTGTAGGAGTGGGTGGCGGCGACGATGCTGGAGGTGATCGCCACGCCGATGGCCTGGCCGGCGCAGGTGGCGATGTTCATGAAGCCGAGGTCCTTGCCCGCGGTCTCCTTGTTCGGCAGGACGTCCACGTTCAGCGCCTGGTCGACGGACAGGTACATGCCGTAGCCGAAGGAGGCGATGCCGCCGAAGAGGAACATGCCCATCTCGGTCGGGAAGATCCACGGCATGGCCAGACCGATGGCGAACACGGCGCAGGCGACGGCGATCGGGGCCTTGCGGCGGTGAAGCGCGTCGGCGATCGGGCCGGAGATCAGGGAGGCGACCATGGAGGCGACCATGGTGAGCACGGAGATGATGGCCATCGCGTTGGCGGCCTGCTTGCCGGAGTCGCCGATGTGGTCGGTCAGGATGTACAGCTGGTAGCTGAAGATCATCTGGTAGGCGACGATGAGGCAGGTGCGGCAGATGAACGCGCGATAGAAGTCGCCACAGTCCTTGAGCGGCGGGGTGAGGGATTCGAGGATGACCCTGCCCATGGACTTGGAGGTGTCCTTCGGCATGTCCTTGCTGGACGGCTCCTTCGGGGTGAGGAACACGGCGAGCAGGCCGGCGGCGAGGGCGCACAGGCCGGTGCAGACGAAGCCGACCTCGACGTTCTCCATGAAGCGGGAGCCGATGAGCGTGCCGATGCCCTGGCCGATCACGCCGCCGCCGCCGATGGCCGCGGAGACGGTCGCGCGGTTGGATTCCTCGACGCGGTCGGAGATGAGGGCGTAGATCGGGGCCTGCACCATGTTGAGGCCGACGAGGGCGAGCACGTAGAAGATGCCGATGAGGACGGCGGTGGACGGGCGGCTCAGCGACCAGAAGCAGACGCCGTAGATGAACGCGCCGGTGAAGATCCACGGGGTGCGCTTGCCCCACTTGCTGCGCGTGCGGTCGGACAGGGCGCCGATGAACAGGGCGATGAAGATGGAGGCGATGGAGCCGGCGGAGTTGATCGCGCCGAGGGCGGCGGTCGACTCGACGGTGCCCATGCCGAGGTCCGCGCGCAGTCGCTGCGGGACCAGCACGGACATCGTGCCGAAGAAGGCGACGCCGGAGAGGACGGCGAAGGCCATGAAGCCGGCGACGTAGCGCCATTTCTCGGCCGGGGTGTTGCGGATCGGGGCCGCTTCTGCTGTTGTCATTGTTTCTTTCCTTTTTCTCTGCGTTGAGTTTTGGGTAAGTCCTGTGTCAGGCGAGCTGGATCCAGGCGGAGGTGTCCTGGGGGAGCTTGCCGTCGTCGGTCAGCGGGCCGGAGGTGAGGAGCACCTCGCCTTGGGGCAGGTCGACCGGGTCGGCGCCGAAGTTGGTGATCGAGGCCCAGCCGTTGGCGCGCTTGTAGGCGATCGTGCCGCCGGTGAACCCGTTCGCACCGTCCGGCTTGCCCGTGGAGCGGTCCTCGGGCAGCCATTCGAGGCTCAGGTCGTTGGTCTGCAGCTTGCGGCGCAGGGCCAGCGTGCGGCGATACAGGTTGAGCATCGAGTCCGGATCGGCGGCCTCCTTGTCGGCGGCGAAGTCCGTGTACCATGCCGGCTGGGGCAGGTGGGCCTCCTCGGCCGGGGTGCCGTCGGCCTTGGTGGCCGGGGTGAAGCCGTACGAGTTCGCCGGGTCGGCGGTCCACGGCAGCGGCACGCGGCAGCCGTCGCGGCCCTTGGTGGACGCGGCCTGCGAGGTGCGGTGGCCGGACGGGTCCTCGACGCGGTCCCACGGGATGTCCGCCACCTCGAACAGGCCGAGCTCCTCGCCCTGGTAGACGTAGGCGGAGCCGGGCAGCGCCATCTCCATGAGGATCGCGGCGCGGGCGCGGCGGGTGCCGGCCTCCTTGTCGAGCGGGTAGGTGGTGCCGTCGCGCAGCACCCAGTCCTTGGCGAGCTGGTGGTATTCGCTGGTCGGCACCTGCGGCAGGCCGTAGCGAGTGGCGTGGCGGACCACGTCGTGGTTGCTCATCACCCACGTGGCGGAGGAGCCGGAGCGCTCGGCGCTTTCGATGCCCTCCTCGATGGCCTGGTGCATGTTGTCGCGGATCCAGTCCTTCTTGGCGAACTCGAAGTTGAAGATCTGGCCGAGGTCGTCCGGGCTGGCGTACAGGTACTGGCGGTTGGGCTGCACCCACGCCTCGGCGACGGCGAACGCCGGCGGGTTGTACTCGTTGAAGACCTTGCGCCACTCGTGGTAGATCTCGTGGACCTCGTCGCGGTCGATGACCGGGTGGGAGCCGTCGTCCGGCTGGTCGGAGGTGCACCACACGACGTAGTCGTCGAGATCGTCTCGGTCGAGGTCCTTGGCGAGGCCGTGGGCGACGTCCACGCGGAAGCCGTCGGCGCCGTGGTCGAGCCAGAAGCGCAGGGTGGTGAGGAAGTCCTCGCGCACCTCGGGGTTGTTCCAGTTCCAGTCGGGCTGTTCCTTGGTGAACATGTGCAGGTACCACTGGCCGTCGGGCACGCGGGTCCAGGCCGGGCCGCCGAAGTGGTTCTCCCAGTTGCTCGGCGGGATGTCGCCGTTGGGGCCCTTGCCGTCGCGGAAGATGTAGCGGTCGCGCTCCGGGGAGCCGGGGGCCGCCTTCAGGGCCTCCTGGAACCACGGGTGCAGGTTGGAGCTGTGGTTGGGGACGATGTCGACGACGACCTTGATGTTCCGTTCGTGCGCGGCCTTGGCGAGCGCGTCGAAGTCGTCCATGGTGCCGAGCTTGGGGTCGACGTTGCGGTAGTCGTCCACGTCGTAGCCGCCGTCGGCGAGCTGGGAGGGGTAGAACGGGCTGAGCCAGATGGCGTCGACGCCGAGGTCGGCGAGGTAGTCGATCTTCTCGGTCACGCCAGCGATCTGGCCGAGGCCCTCGCCCTTCGTGTCCTTGAAGGAGCGCGGATAGACCTGATACACGACCGCCTGCTTCCACCACAGGGCGGGATCGGTGGCTTCGACCATGTGTTCCTCCTTGAATACAAACGCTTGCAAGCAAGCGTTCCAACATGTTCTTCGTTTTCGTAACCCTTGAATAATAACGCTTGCACAACGAAATGCAAAATGACCTGCAATCGGCGTGTCGAACGGGTTTGACATTGACGGCAAATGGCGGATTTGCAATACTGCAAACGCTTTTATATAATTTCGATGAAAGCGCTTTGAACGCATGGAGTATCGTAGTAACGGCGTCAATCCGAAGGTGGACGGCGGCACGGTCACGATACGGACCCGCCGTCGATGGATTCGCAGTCGAGCATCGTGCGGCACGCGGCGCGCCGCGGAACGGCGGACGACGCGACGGTACGGCACGACCACGGCACAATCACGGCACGACCATGCAGCGATACAGACAAGGAGGAACGGCTATGCCCGGCCAACAGACGGCGAGGACGACGATCGCGGACGTGGCGAAGGAGGCGGGCGTCTCCGTATCCACCGTGTCACGCGCGCTCAGAGGCCTCGACAAGGTCAATCCGGACACGCGCGCCCGCGTCGAGGAGGCCGCCGAGAAGCTCCGGTTCACCTTCTCGAAGACGGCCTCGTCGCTGGCGAGCGGCAAATCGATGCGCGTGGCCGTGCTGCTGCCCAACGAGATCAACAGCTGGTTCAACGCGAACACCTTCGAAGGCGTGTACGAGGTGCTGTCGACCGAAGGCTACGACGTGGTCCCCTACGTGATGTGGGAGGAGACGGACCTCAACCGCTTCTTCCACACGCTGCCCGGCACGCAGAACTTCGACGCGGTCATCATCGTCTCGTTCATCCTCGACGAACGCCAGCGCGAATTCCTCGACACGCTCACCATCCCGATGGTCGGCGTCAACGTGCCCTCCACCGAAGGCTTCGACGCGTCCATCCGCATCGACGACGAGGCGGCCATGCACGGCATCGTGCGTCTGCTGCGCTCGCTCGGCCACGAATCCATCGCCTACGTCGAGCAGCCGGTGCAGCCGTCGCCGTTCACGTGCAGCGACGCCGTGCGCATGGGCGGATTCCTCGACGCCGCCGAACAGGAGGGCTACGACGAGGAGCACATCCTCACGATTCCCTCGCTCTCCCGTCTCGGCGACGAGGGCGACGAGGAGGCGCAGGAGTCGGTCGGCGGCGAGGCGGCCGCGATCTCCGGCATCGCCGCCCAGCTCGTCGGCGCGATGAGCCGGCCGACCGGCATCTGCGTGGAGAACGACCGGTGCGCGGTCCTGCTGCTCAAGGAGCTGCGACGGCTCGGCTGGCGCATCCCCGAGGAGGTGTCGCTCGTCGGCTTCGACGGCGACAACGTCGGCGACGTCGTCGACCTGACCACCGTGCGCCAGAACCCGGTGCAGCTGGGACGCGCCGCCGCCGGCAAGGCGCTCGCGCTCATGCGCGGCGACGAGCCGGACGAGGCGCATACGGTGGCGCCGACGTCGCTGCTCATGCGCGCGACCACGGCGCGGCTCACGGCGTGAGCGCGCGCGGCGGCCGCGCATGACGCGACGTGACGACGCGACATGACGACACGATGCCGCCGCTCCCCCGAAACGCGACGTGGGGTCCCACCGGACCGGTGGGACCCCACGTCATGCGTTATACGCTACCCGACTGAACGCGCCGATCAGTTGGCGTGGAAGCCGGAGTAGTTCGGCGCCTCGGCCGTCATCACGATGTCGTGCGGGTGCGACTCGCGCAGACCGGCGTCGGTGATGCGGATGAAGCGGCCCTTCTCGGCCATCTCGGAGATGTTGTGGGCGCCGATGTAGAACATCGACTGGTGCAGGCCGCCGAGCATCTGGTAGAGCACGGCGTTGAGCGGTCCGCGGTACGGGACCTCGCCTTCGACACCCTCCGGCACGACCTTGTCGTTGGAGGTGACGTCGGCCTGGAAGTAGCGGTCCTTGGAGTAGGACTTCTTGCCGCGCGGGGCCATCGCGCCGAGGGAGCCCATGCCGCGGTACAGCTTGTACTGCTTGCCGTGCAGGAGCACCTTCTCGCCCGGGGCCTCCTCGCAGCCGGCGAGGGTGCCGCCGAGCATCACGGAGGACGCGCCGGCCACGAGGGCCTTGGCGATGTCGCCGGAGTAGTGGATGCCGCCGTCGGCGATGCAGGGCACGCCGGCCGCGCGGCAGGCCTGGGCGGCCTCGTACACGGCGGTGAGCTGCGGGACGCCGACGCCGGCGACCACGCGCGTGGTGCAGATGGAGCCCGGTCCGATGCCGACCTTGACGGCGTCGGCGCCGGCGTCGATCATCGCCTGCGCGCCGGAACGGGTGCCGACGTTGCCGCCGATGATCTGCACGCCGTCGAAGGCGGAGTCGTGCTTGAGGCGGGAGATCATGTCGAGGGCGAGACGGGCCTCGCCGTTCGCGGTGTCGACGACGAGCACGTCGACGCCGGCCTCCATCAGGGCGGAGGCGCGCTGCCAGGCGTCGCCGAGGAAGCCGACGCCGGCGGCGACGCGCAGGCGGCCCTGCTCGTCCTTGGTGGCGTCCGGGTACTGCTCGGTCTTGACGAAGTCCTTGACGGTGATCAGGCCGGTCAGGTGGCCTTCGGCGTCGACGAGCGGCAGCTTCTCGACCTTGTGCTTGGCGAGCAGGTCGTGCGCGTCCTCCTTGGAGATGTTGGACGGGCCGGTGATGAGGTTCTCGCGGGTCATGACGTCCTTGACCTTGAGGTGGTCGTAGTCCTCGGACGCGATGAAGCGCATGTCGCGGTTGGTGATGATGCCGACGAGCTTGTTGTCCTTGTCGACGACCGGCAGGCCGGAGATGTGGAACTTGCCGCACAGCTTGTCGAGGTCGGCGAGGGTGACGTCCGGGTTGACGGTCAGCGGGTCGGTGATCATGCCGGACTCGGAGCGCTTGACGACGTCGACCTGGGCGGCCTGGTCGTCGATGGAGAGGTTGCGGTGCAGCACGCCGATGCCGCCGTTGCGGGCCATGGCGATGGCCATCTCGGACTCGGTCACGGTGTCCATGGCGGCGGAGAGGACCGGGGCCTTCATCGTGATCTTGCGGGTCAGATGGGTGGTGGTGTCCACCTCGGAGGGAATCACGTCCGTCTCGTTCGGCAGCAGCAGGACATCGTCATAGGCGAGGCCGAGCTTGGCGAAGATCGGAGGGAGCGGAGCGTACGCGGACTGCGCGTTCATATCGGGGTTTGTAGCCATGCGTCCACTATAAGAACGTGGGGTGACGTTACGCGGTGGGCGGTGTTATGCGGCGTTCCCCGAGGCCTTGCCGTCGCCGTCCGCGTCGCCGTCGTCCCCGGCGGCGTCGTTGACGCGGCCGGAGGCGTGCTCCGCCTTGGCGACCGCCTCACGCGCGTTCTCCTCCATGATTTCGGGCACGCGGCGCTTCAGGTACGGGTACATCGTGACGACGGCGAGCACCGCGCCCACGACCGCCATGCCGATGAACACGTGCCACGCCTTGAAGAACAGGATCATCAGCGAGCCGAACGAGATGAGCGCGGCCCACGACCACAGGATCGCTACGGCGCCGCGCACCGTGTGGCCGATCCTGAGCATGCGGTGGTGCAGGTGCATGCGGTCGGGGTGCATCGGCGACTGGCCCTTCGCGAGCCTGCGCACAATCGCCAGGCACATGTCGAGCACGGGCAGGAACAGCACGAGGATCGGCAGCAGGATCGGCATGAACACCGGCAGGTACATGCTCGTGTGCACGGAGGCGGGGTCGATGCGGCCGGTCATCACGATCGACGCGCAGGTGATGAGGTAGCCGAGCAGCATCGAGCCGGAATCGCCCATGAACAGTTTCGCCGGATGCCAGTTGTGCAGGATGAATCCGACGCAGATGCCGACGAGCGCCACGTCGATGAGCGTCGCCATCGACGCGTAGGAGGGCGACGTGCGCGCGAGGATGTACGAGTAGATCGCGAACGCGATGCCGCCGATCGCGACGATGCCGGAGGCGAGGCCGTCGAGGCCGTCGACGAAGTTGACCGCGTTGATCGACGCGACGATGAGGAACGCGGTGATCGCCATCGACAGGCTCGGCGAGGCGGTGACGAGCGAACCGAGCGGCAGGGAGATGATCTGCAGGCCGCCCCACGCGACGAACACGGAGATGAGCAGCTGGCCGGCGAGCTTGAGCATCCAGTCGAGGTCCCACAGGTCGTCGGCCATGCCGAGCAGGCAGATCATGACCGCGCCGGCGAGCACGACCCACGGCAGGTGGCTGCCTTGGAACAGGCCCTGGATGAAGCTGATGTGGCTGGCGAACAGCATGGCGACGGCGAAGCCGAGCATCATGCCGAGGCCGCCCATGCGCGGCGTCGGGATCTTGTGGACGTCGCGGGCGCGCACCTCGCCGACCGCGCCGATCTCGATCGCCACGTGGCGCACGATCGGCGTGAGCAGGTAGGTGGCGCCGCCGGCGATGGCGGCGATGAACAGGTAGATCCTCATGCGCCGAGTCCTCCCCCGTTGACGTGCAGCGCGGCGCGGATCTCGGACTGGCCGATCACGCCCTCGCGCAGGATGGCGATGCCGTCGCGCTCGTGCGGGTCGGCGGCGACGACGGTGCTGGAGACGTGGCCGGGCGTCGAGCCGCCGTCGAGATACAGGGCGACGGCGTCGCCGAACGCCTCGACGGCCTCGTGGACGCTCTGCGCGCTCTCGTCGCCGGACAGGTTCGCGCTGGACGCGGCGAGCGGGCCGGTGGCCCTGAGGATGCGCAGCGCGAGCGTCGAATTGGGCACGCGGATGCCCTGCGTGCCGTCCTTGGCGACGGTCTTCAGCGTGCAGTCCTCGCGCGCGACGGCGATCGGCGAGAACGCGCCGGGCAGGAACCGCGCGGAAAGGCGGTTGAGCGGGGCGGGCAGGTCGAGGCCGATCCCGTCGAGCTGTTCGACGTCGGCGAGCAGTACCTGCAGCGCCTTGAAGCGCGGACGGCGCTTGAGCTCGTAGATGCGGTCGATGGCGCGGGTCGAACGCGGGTCGCCGGCAATCCCGTACACCGTGTCCGTGGGGATCACCACCAGTCCGCCGTCCCGCACGATGGCCGCCGCCTCGTGCAGCGCATCGTCGTCGATCGCACGAATCTCACTCATCGAACGCCTCCTGAAACCTGTTTTCCACAATCCATCATTGCACCATCGCACCTCGACCGCCACACATACGCCGTTATGTACGCTCGTACATCTAAGCTGAATCGAAAACCCGCGACATACGCACCACGCAAAGGAGCATCATGACCGACGCCACCACCGATGACAACGTTTCCAACGATTCCGATTCCCCCGTCTTCGCGGTCCCGCCCGTCGAACTGCCGACGCCGCGACGCTCCGAACGCGAGGAGATGCTCGACGGCAAGCTGTACGACGCCTCCGACCCGGAACTCGACGAACTGCGCCGCAAGGCCGGCGACCTGTGCACCCGCTTCAACGCGACCTCCCGCCACGACGACGCGACGCGAGCCGCGATCCTCGACGAGCTGCTGCCCGGCCACGGCGCGAACCTCGACGTGATGGGCCCCGTCTTCTTCGACTACGGGTGCCACACGCGAATCGGCGACCGCGTGTTCGCGAACTTCAACTTCACCGTGCTCGACTGCGCGCCGGTCACGATCGGCGACGACGTGCTGTTCGGACCGAACGTCTCCCTGCTGCCGCCGATGCACCCGCTCAGGTGGCAGGACCGCAACGTGCGCACGCGCGAGGACGGCTCCGCCTACGACTACGAGTACGGCGAGCCGATCCGGATCGGCTCGAACTGCTGGTTCGGCGGCAACGTGACCGTGCTCGGCGGCGTGACCATCGGCGACGGCTGCGTGATCGGCGCCGGCGCGGTCGTCACCAAGGACATCCCCGCGAACTCGGTGGCCGTCGGCAATCCGGCCCGCGTGATCAAGACGATCACCGACAAGGACGCCAGCGTCTACCAGGACTACTGCCGGGCGTGAGACGACGTGGCCCCCTCCGTTCATCGCGGAGGGGGCCACGCTGTCTTCCGGCGCTACCGGACGCTCACGCGCCGAGGTAGGCCTTGCGGACCTTCTCGTCGTGGAGCAGGTCGGAGGCCTTGCCCTCCATCGTGATGCGGCCCGTCTCGAGCACGTAGGCGCGGTCGGCGATGGACAGGGCCATCTTCGCGTTCTGCTCGACGAGGAGCACGGTGATGCCCTCCTTGCGCAGCGTCACGATGATGTTGAAGATCTCCTTGACGAGCAGCGGCGACAGGCCCATCGAAGGCTCGTCCATGAGGATGGTCTTCGGATGGCTCATCAGGGCGCGGCCCATGGCGACCATCTGCTGCTCGCCGCCGGAGAGCGTGCCGGCCAGCTGGCGGCGGCGCTCCTTGAGGCGCGGGAAGTAGTCGAACACCATGTCGAGGTCCTTGGTCATGCCGGACTGGTCCTTGAGGCTGAACGCGCCCATCTCCAGGTTCTCCTGCACGGTCATGCGGGTGAACACGTGGCGGCCTTCCGGCACGTGCGCCATGCCGAGGGTCACGATCTTGTTCGCATGCGTCTTGAGCAGGTCGTGGCCGTCGTAGACGATCGAGCCGGACTTCGCCGGCACGAGGCCGGTGATCGTGTGCAGCGTCGTGGTCTTGCCGGCGCCGTTCGCGCCGATCAGCGAGACGATCTCGCCGTCGTTCACGGTCAGGCTGATGCCCTTGACCGCCTCGATCGCGCCGTAGGAGACGCACAGATCCTTGATTTCCAGCATCAGCGTGCCCCTTCCTGCATGGTCTTGGCGATGCTCGGTTCGGGCGTCGCGTGGTCGGTGGAGTCGGCTTCGGCGTCGTCGGAGTCGTCGGCGCCCAGGTAGGCGGAGATGACCTGCGGGTTGTTGGCGATCTCCTCCGGGGTGCCGGAGGCGATCGTGCGGCCGTAGTCGAGCACCTGGATGCGCTGGCACACGCTCATCACGAGGCTCATGTCGTGTTCGATGAGCAGGATCGCGATGCCGAAGCGGTCGCGGATCGTGTTGATGCAGCGCAGCAGATCCTCGGTCTCGGTCGGGTTCATGCCGGCGGCCGGCTCGTCGAGGAGCAGCAGCTTCATGCCGGTGGCGAGGGCGCGCGCGATCTCCAGCTTGCGCTGCTGGCCGTACGGCAGGTTCGCGGCCTGCGTGGAGGCGAGGCCGTCGAGGTCGAAGATCTTCAGCAGGTCCATCGCCTTGGCGTGCATCTCGTTCTCCTGCTTCCAGAAGCGCGGGGTGCGGAAGATGGCGCCGCCCAGATGGTAGCTGAACGATTCGTCGAAGGCGACGAGCACGTTCTGCTCGACCGTGAGCTGCTTGAACAGGCGGATGTTCTGGAAGGTGCGGGCGATGCCGGCGCGCACGACCTGGTAGGTCTTCTTGCCGTTCATGTGCTCGCCGTCCAGCCAGAAGTCGCCTTCCGTGGGCTTGTACACGCCGGTCAGCAGGTTGAACACGGTGGTCTTGCCGGCGCCGTTCGGGCCGATCAGACCGATGAGCTCGCCCTTGTGGATCGTCATGTTGAAGTCGGAGACGGCCTTGAGGCCGCCGAAGGTGATGCCGAGGTGCTCGGCCTTGAGGATGGGCTGTTCGCTGGTCTTCGCGTCGGTCATCTCACGCCTCCTTCGTTTCCGTGGCGGTTGCGGCGGTTGCGACGGTCTCGGTCGCGGCGTCCGTCTTTCCGGCCTCGGCGGCTTCGGCCTTCTCCTCGGCCTCGGCCTTCGGGTTGCGGAACAGCAGACGGTTCACGAGGCGCGGCAGCGAGAACTCCCAGGAGCCGAAGATGCCCTGCGGGCGGAAGATCATGACGAGCACGAGCACCACCGAGTACGCGAGCATGCGGTAGTCGGCGAACGCGCGCAGCAGCTCCGGCAGGATCGTCAGGCCGATCGCGGAGACGATCGAACCGGTGATCGAGCCCATGCCGCCGAAGACGACCATGATCACGTAGTTGATGGAGTTGAGCCAGCCGGCCATCGTCGGGTTGAGCGAGCCGATGTACTGGGCGAAGATGCCGCCCGCGATGCCGGCGAAGAACGCGGAGATCGCGAAGACGAGCACCTTGAGGTACGTGGTGTTGAGGCCGGAGGCGCCGGCGGCGATCTCGTCGTCGCGGATGGCCTTGACGGCGCGGCCGTAGCGGGAGCGGCCGAACATGAACAGCACCACGACGGTGATGATCATGATCCAGAACACGATGTACAGGTTGGCGGTGCGCTCGATGCCGATGAGCGCCTGGCCGGCCGCGCCCTTGTCGAGGCCCATGCCGCCGGCCACCTTGAGGTTCTGGATGATGACGCGGATGATCTCGCCGAAGCCGAGCGTGATGATGGCGAGGTAGTCGCCATGCAGGCGCAGCGCCGGGATGCCGATGAGGATGCCGAACACGCAGGCCACGACGCCGCCGAGCAGCGTGGTGACGAGGAAGCGCAGCGTCGGGTCGACGAGCATGCCGGTGGCGACCATGTACTTGGAGGCGAGGGCGGCCACGTACGCACCGATCGCCTCGAAGCCGCAGCAGCCGAGCGTCAGCTGGCCGAGCACGCCGATCGTGAGGTTCAGCGAGGTGGTCATGATGATGGCGATGCACGCGGTCATCATGATGCCCTTGATGTAGGAGTTGGCGATGCCGGACTCGCACAGCGCCATGACGACGCCGAACGAGGCGAGGATGCCGAGGAAGCACACGAGGTACGACTGCCTCGTGGAAAGCATGGACTTCTTCATATCAGACCTTCTCCCCCTCGTTCTTGCCCATGATGCCGGACGGCTTGACCAGCAGCACGACGATCAGGATGGCGAACACGATGGCGTCGGAGAACGCCGAGGTGATGACGCCGCCGGTGATCGTGCCGATGTACGCCTTGGTGAGGCTCTCGACGAGGCCGATGGCGATGCCGCCGATCATGGCGCCCGGGATCGAGCCGATGCCGCCGAGCACGGCGGCGACGAACGCCTTGAGGCCGAGCATGGCGCCCATCATCGGGGAGACCTGCGGGTAGGCGGCGCAGTACATGAGCGAGGCGACGGCGGCGAGGCCGGAGCCGATCGCGAAGGTGAGGGCGATCGTGGAGTTCACGTTGATGCCCATGAGCACGGCGGCCTCCTTGTCCTCGGAGACGGCGCGCATGGCCTTGCCCTGCTTGGTGAACTTGACGAACAGCTGCAGGCCGATCATGATGATCAGGCCGAGCACGATGGTCAGGAGCGTGTCGCCGGGCAGCTTGAGCTTGCCGAACGCGATGGACGGCAGGTGGAAGATCGTCGGGACGGTCTGGAAGTCGGCGCCGAAGACGGCCTGGGCGCCGTTCTCCAGCAGCAGCGACATGGCGATGGCGGTGATGAGGGCGGTCATCGAATTGCCCTTCTCACGCACCGGCTTGTAGGCGGCCTTCTCGACGATGATGCCGACGGCCACGCACACGAGGATGGCCGGGACGATCGCCACCCAGGCGGGCATGCCCATGGCGACGATGGCGGGAATGGTGAGCATCAGCACATAGGCGCCGACCATGATGAAATCGCCGTGGGCGAAGTTGATCAGTCGGATGATGCCGTAGACCATGGTGTAGCCGAGCGCCACGAGCGCGTAGACGCTGCCGATCTTGAGACCGCTGAACAGCTGGCTGATGAACATGATGATCTGATCGGTCATCGCTCCCCCTTTCTTTCTATGAGATTGACGAAACCGGGATTGACGGAATCGGAATTGACGGAATTGAAACGAACGGAATCCGGACGATCCGAATCGAACGGAACGGGCGCATGAAAACGCAAAAACGGAGAGGGCCGGCGAACCGGCCGCTCTCCTGTTCTCGTCGCGTCACACGCCGCGACCCTGGTGGGCGGGACTCACTGGAGCGTGGCTCACTTGGGCTGGACGGTGGTGTTGTAGACGGGCTTGCCGTCCTTGAGTTCGAGCACAATCACGGACTTGGTCGGCGAGCCGGACTTGTCCATCGTGAACTTGCCGGTGACGCCTTCGAAGCTCATGCCGGCGACGGCGTTGCGCACGTCCTCGCGGGTGGCGCTCTTGCCGGCCTTCTCGATGGCCTGCTTGATCATGTAGATCGTGTCGTAGCCGAGGGCGGCGAAGGTGTTCGGATCGGCGTTGTTCTTGGCCTTGTAGGACTTGATGAAGTCCTGCACCTTGGTGTTGGAGGTGTCGTCGGCCGAGTAGTGGGTGGTGTAGAAGGTCTTGTCGTACTGGGACTTGTCGCCGGTGAGCTTGAGGCCGTCGTAGCCGTCGGGGCCCATCACGTAGCCCTCGAAGCCGACGGAGCGGGCCTGCGGGATGATGTACGGGCCGGCCACGGAGTAGTAGTACGGGGCGTACAGCAGCTCGGCGCCGGAGGCCTGGATCTTCTGCAGCTGGGCGGAGTACTCGGTGTCGTCGGCGGAGGAGGAGCTCTCCTTGTCGACCACCTGCATGCCGAGCTTCTCGGCGGCCTTGGCGAAGGCCTCGCCGACGCCGGAGGAGTACGGATCGCCGGTGCCGTAGAGCACGGCGACCTTCTTGACCTTCAGGTTCTCGGCGGCGAAGCGGGCGGCCACCTCACCCTGGTAGGAGTCCTTGAAGCAGGTGCGGAACAGGTAGTTGCCGGTCTCGATGGAGTCGGAGGTGGCGGCCGGGGCGATGGTGACCAGCTTGGTCTGGTCGGCCAGCGGCGCGACGGCGGCGGTGGTGGCGGAGATGGTCGGGCCGGCCACGGCGAGCACGTTGTTGTCGGCGGCGAGCTTGTTGTAGGCGTTGGACGCCTCGGTGGCGTCGCCCTTGTCGTCGAGGGACTCCAGCTTGACCTTCTTGCCGTTGATACCGCCCTTGGCGTTGATCTCGGAGACGGCCAGCTCGAAGCCCTTGACCTCGGCCTCGCCGTACGCGGCGGCGGTGCCGGAGTTGGTGGTCACGGAACCGATGGTGATGGTGTCGCCCGAAGCGGCGGAGCTGGAGCTGGAGGAGTCGTCCATGCTGCCGCCGGAGCATCCGGCGAGCGACATGGCCATGACGGCGGCCGCGCCGGCCGCGATCATCTTCTTGGAGAACATGACTGTTCTGCCTTCTTTCTTCTTCGTGAATTGCGCACCGTGGCCATGAGCCTCTTCCCGGACCCTCCGGGACCGTCGGCTCGTGCGGGGACGCGCATGATGTGCGCGCGGGACTCCTGTCGGCGTGCGGCGCGCCCGGCTTGTGGCCATGCGCGCGGCACCCTCGTCTCCTCTCCCACGATGCTTGCCGCCGACTGTTATACAGGCATGCCGGTACCGCCCGCAATGGTGTTTCTTATTGTGAGACAACCCACGTTTTCGTCCGACATGCGGCTGTTTTCCGCATTTCGAAACACGAAGGCCTCCCTCGTCGACGAGGGAGGCCGAGTTCTACCGTTCGGCGAATTCTACCGTTCGGCGAAGAGGAAGCGCGGGCGGCCGGTCCAGTCGTTCTCGGTTCGGGCCGTCGCGAAGCCGTTCGCGCGCGCGTAGGCGACGAGCCGCTCCCCCTGCGTCACGTCGTGCTCCATGACGAGCACGCCGCCGGCGCGCAGCAGCCGCGCGGCGCGCAGCACGATCCGCTCAGGGATGAGCGCGCCGTCCGCCGAGCCGCCGTACAGCGCGAGCGCGGGATCGTGGTCGCGCACCTCCGGCTGTTCGGGGATCTGGTCGAGCGGCACGTACGGCGGGTTCGTGATGACGGCGTCGACGCGCCCGTCGAGCTGCGGGAGGGTGAGCGTGCTGGTCGCGTCGCCGAATTCGAGATGGTAGTTGTAGCCGGCGGTCGGGTTCGCGCGCGCGATGAGGTCGCGGTTGCGTTCCGTCCACGCGTACGCCTCCGGCGACTTCTCGACGGCCCACACCTCGGCGCCGGGCACCTCGGTCGCGACGGCGAGGCCGATCGCGCCCGAGCCGGCGCACAGATCGACGACGAGCGGATGGTACAGACCGTTGCGCGTGATCCAGTCGAGTCCCGCCTGCACGACGGTCTCGGTCTCCGGCCTCGGGATGAACACGCCCGGTCCGACCTTCAGGTCGAGATAGCGGAACGGCGCGTGCCCGGTGATGTGCTGCAGCGGCTCGCGCTTGGCGCGGCGGGCGACCATCGCGTCGAAGCGCGCGGCGATCTCGTCGTCCGTGCCGGCTCCGCGGCCGGCGTCGAGCGGATCGCCCATGAGCAGCGCCTTGTCGACGTCGCGCAGCTCGACGCCGGCCGCCTCGGCGAGCAGGAGCTTCGCGTCGTGTTCGGGCGTGTCGACGCCCGCCTCGCGCAGTCGCGCCGCGGCGGCGCGGATCATTCCCTCGATGCCCATCATCACTTCTGGTTGGCGAGACGTTCGGCCTCGTCGGCCTGGATGTCGGAGTCGATCACGGCCTGCAGGTCGCCGTCGAGCACCTGGTCGAGGTTGTACGCCTTGTAGTTGGTGCGATGGTCGACGATGCGGTTCTCCGGGAAGTTGTACGTGCGGATGCGCTCGGAACGGTCGAGGGAGCGCACCTGCGAGTGGCGCATGTCGGCGGCCTCGGCGGCCTCCTGCTCGTGCTTCATGGCGAGCAGGCGGCTCTTGAGCACGCGCAGCGCGGCGGCGCGGTTCTGGATCTGCGACTTCTCGTCCTGCATGTTCACGGTGATGCCGGTGGGGATGTGCGTCATGCGCACCGCGGAGTACGTGGTGTTCACGGACTGTCCGCCGGGACCGGAGCTCATGAAGATGTCGATCTTGAGGTCCTTCGGATCGATCTCGATCTCGTCGTCGTCCTCGTCGGCCTCCGGGAAGACGATCACGCCGGCCGCGGAGGTCTGGATGCGGCCCTGCGATTCGGTGACGGGGATGCGCTGCACGCGGTGTACGCCGCCCTCGTACTTGAGGGACGCCCACACGCCGTCCTCCGGAGCGGGCGTGCCCTTGGCGCGGATGGCGATCTGCACGTCCTTGACGCCGCCCAGCTCGGTGCCGTTCTCCGACTGGATGGTGACGGTCCAGCCGCGCTTCTCCGCGTAGCGGGTGTACATGCGCAGCAGGTCGCCGGCGAACAGCGCGGCCTCCTCGCCGCCGGTGCCGGCCTTGATCTCCATGATCGTGTCGCGCGCGTCGTCCGGATCGCGCGGGATGAGCGCGGTGCGGAGCTTCTCCTCGGCGGCGGGCAGTTCCGCCTCGAGGCGCTTCGCCTCGGCCGCGAAGTCGGGGTCCTCGCCGGCCATCTCGCGGGCGGCCTCGAGGTCGTCGCGCACGGAAAGATAGGTCTTGTACGCGGAGACGATCGCGCCGAGCTCGGCGTGACGGCGGCCCAGCTTGCGCATCTTGTCCGGGTTGGTCACCACCTCGGGACTGGCCATCTCCTGTTCGATGTTCCGGTATTCCTCCAGCGCGGTCGCCGCCGCGGGGAACTGTTCGTCTGCCATGGTCTTGTCTTCCTCGGGATTGGTATGGTGTTCGGTTCCGCGGTTCGCGGACGGCATGGGCCGGACGCGCCGGCGGGTGTGCGGGCATACAAAAACGCCAGTCCTGCGAATGGTGGCGGGACGGTACGCCGAAGCGCGCCGACCCGTCTCGCGGGACTGGCGTCAAGTATGCTACTTGGCCTTCTTGCCGTAGCGACGCTCGAAGCGGGCGACGCGGCCGCCGGTGTCGAGGATCTTCTGCTTGCCGGTGTAGAAGGGGTGGCACTTCGAGCACACGTCGACCGTCATGTGGTCGCCCTTGTAGGTGGAACGGGTGACGAAGGTGTTGCCGCACGAGCACAGGACCTCGACGGCATGGTAATCGGGATGGATACCCTGCTTCATGATGTCTCCTAAGGAATTCAGGTGACCCGGGTCGCCTCGCCCCTATGGCTGGCGTGAACCGGAACCTAGTGGATGATAGTCCCCCGCCCCGACACCCGGGACACGCCGCCCGCTCCCGCTGGCGGGAGCTGTCGAACGCAGTGAGACTGAGGGTGGTTCCACCCGACGACCACCCCCAGTCGGCTTCGCCGACAGCCCCCGCCAGCGGGGGGCGAATAACAGACAGTGCCCCCGCTGGGACTTGAACCCAGGACAAACACCTTATAAGGGTGCTGCTCTAACCGACTGAGCTACGGGGGCAACCCTCACGATTGTACCGGCACCACGGACGGCCCCGCACCGCCCGTCATCACACGCCACGGCGCACCCGCGACCGCCCGCCCTCATCCGTCATCGACAGCTCCCGCTCCCCCTCCCCGCACCCGCCACACCCTTGACGCGTCCGCAGCCGCCGGCCACCGCCGGCCACCGGCATCCGCCTCCGTTCCGCGACACGCCGGACCACCAAGAAAAACGAACATGAATGTTCGTTTCCATGAAATACCTACCATCAACGATGGTTGATTACGTAGTCATTCGCACATGAAGCCAAGAAGGCGCACAATATCTCCCAGCAAGGTAACGCCCGCGTTAACAAGGCCGGAAATTGTGTATTTTCAATACCTTGAGCGCTCACATCATGCTAGTCTGTATCGCAGATGTTCATCAAGGCATCAATGAAAACCCCAAGCAACATCGGATAAAACGTACATTTTCTCACCACAGAATCGAACATGTATCATGTTCGATTCGATTAGGGAAGGACGCAGTCATGGCAGAGGAAGCCGAAGACAAGGTAATCACCGTCAACTTCGACATGTTCGACAAGACCCCGGAGGAGAAGACCGCCGAGGCCAACAAGGTCGCCAAGTCGTTCGGCATCAGCGACGCCGCGCTGGCCGAGGTCGAGGAGTACAAGGCGAAGCTCACCCGCTACGACGCGTGGGACCTGCCGTTCATGGGCTACGTGAACGAGGACGGCTACGGCTACGCCTACGTGCCGGACGCCGCCATCGTGCGCGAACCCTACTGGGACGCCCACAAGGCGTTCCTCGCGCTGCCGGAGGACGTGCAGACCGCGTTCGCGATCCGCATGCTGTTCACCCACCGCCCGGTCGACCGCTACGGCGCCAGCATGTTCCTGCACTACCAGCGCGGCTTCAAGGTGAACTTCATCGGCGAGGGCGCCAACAAGTACTGATCCGCACGGGACCCGCGTCCCGCATCCGCCCGGCGCCGACGCAAGGGCGCGTCCGCACCAGCAACACCGAAGGGCCGTGGCCCGGGGCATCAATCCCCGGACCACGGCCCTGTGCGTTCCACCACCGTCACGCGGCGGCCGTCACCGCGATGCCGCCACCTCCTCCCAATCGACCTTGAGGCGGCGGTCCCGGCCGAACAGCAGACGCGCGTAATCCACATAGCCCGGCTCCCACGCACGCAGCGAAGCCGCCACATGCGCGCGGAACGCGTCATCGTCCGGCGTATGCGCCTCATACAACGTCGCCCACGGCATGCGCCACACGCCGCGAACCTCCGCCACGCGGCCGATGATCGTGCCGCCGCACGCGCCGTCGAACCGCCGCGCCGCCGCCCGGTCACGCACGTCGAACACGCCGCCATGCGCCAGATCCTCCACCGTCACGACGCCCGACCCGGCGCACGCGCCACGCACCCAGAACCACGAGGCGACGTTCGACGACGACATCTCGCACAGGTCGCGATACCCCCGCTCCCCCAGATCGCCGCGGTCGAGACGCTCGTACGCCGCGGCCACGGCGAACGGCGTCAGGCCGGAGACGTCGAGGTGATAATCGAACGCGAACCATTGGGCGAACGCGTCCTCCACATGCTCGTGGAACGCGCGCGACCGCGGCCGGAACGGATTGAGATTCAACTGGATGAAGAACTCGCGCCGCGCATCCCCATACGTCACCAGATCGTTCTCACGGAACATGGCGACCACATCGGCCATCGGCACGGTCGCGACCGGCACGTCCCGCGGAACATCACCCCCGTCATGGACGCGAGCCCCACGGGCGCATGTGTCACGGCCGCGACCGGAGTCCTTCGCCGCGGCCGTGCCGGCATCGACCGGCACGCCGCGCGGCGCATCGGCCACCAGCCCGTCCGGCATATCAACCATCATCATGATTCCCCCTCCGAGATCCTGCGGAAGGCGCCGTCGCCCTCCCCGTGCACCCCACGGTATGTCCCCGTCGCGGCACGGGCAAACCCATCCACGTTCCCGTGCCCGACGGTGGAAAACCCGGTGGACGAGCGCGCGTCGTCCACCGCCATCGCGCGGGTTCCGCGCGACGCGGCGCCCCTTCCATACGACGCGGCACCCCATTCCGCGGACGCGATACAATCGCCACCGGCCGCAATCACCAACCACCACCAACCACCAATCGACCACCATCGACCACGACGGAAGACGACATGACGAACGAACCGGCATCTCACGCACACGACGCGACGAGCGCGGGCGGCGACACCGCCGCCGAACGTACCCCGGCGACGACGCCGCGGACCGGCGAACGCGTCATCCAGACGCCGCGGGGCGTCGCCGCGACGCTCGCCCAGGCGTTCGTCTACGGCATGTTCCCCCTGTACTGGGCGGCGCTCGCCACCGTGCCGTCGATGAACGTGATGCTCTACCGCATCCTCACGGCGGCCGTCGTCATGGTGCTGTTCATGCTGGCCACACGGCGCTGGCACGGGTTCGTCGCGGCCGTGAGTGCCATGTGGCGCAAGCCGCGCGTCTTCTGGATGGAGGTCGCGGCGGCCGTGCTCGTCACCATCGACTGGGTCGTCTACATCCGACTCGTCGCCGTCGGACGCACCTCCGAGGCGAGCGCCGCGAACTTCCTCATGCCGCTCATCAACATGGCGCTCGCGCTGGTCATCCTGCATGAGCGGGCCACACGGCCCGGCCTCGTCTCGATGGTGGTCGCGCTTGCCGGCGGCGCGCTCTACGTGCTCGACACGGGCGCGTTCCCGGGGCTCGCCCTGCTCATGACGTTCAGCTACTCCGGGTACTGCCTGATCAAACGGTTCATCCCGCTCGACCCGTTCCAATCGTTGACGTTCGAGACCGGCGTGCTCGCGCCGTTCGCGTTCGCGGCGCTCGCCGCGCAGCCGGGCTTCGGCGTGCCGGAGGGCGAGCCGTGGTGGGTGTGGGCGCTGCTCGCCGGCTGCGGGCTGCTCACCGCGATCCCGCTCGTGCTCACCTCGTACGGCGTGCGGCATGCGGCGTTCCTCACGCTGAGCTTCACGCAGTACATCACGCCCACCATCCAGCTAATCCTCGGCATCGCGGTGCTCGGCGAACACGTGCCCGCGCACCGGTTCGTCTCGTTCTCGGTGATCTGGCTCGCCCTCGCCATCTACACGTTCGACCTGGCGCGCCGCCACCTGGAACGCCCGAAGCGTCCGTAACCGCCCGTGCCCGGCCTCGGCCGTCACAAGGCGTCAATGTCGCCCACGGCGATGACCTTCTGGTTGACGAACTCCTTCAGTCCCAGGTCGATGAGCTCGTGGCCGTAGCCGGAGTTCTTCACGCCGCCGAACGGGATGTCCGCCGCGACGATGGTCGGATGGTTGACGGCGACCATGCCGGTGTCGAGCCGGCGCGCCACCTGCTGCGCGTGGCGGACGTCCCGGCTGAACACGGAGCCGCCGAGCCCGAACGGCGAGTCGTTGGCGATGCGCACCGCGTCATCCTCGTCCTTCGCGCGGTACAGCTGCGCGACCGGCCCGAAGAACTCGGTGTGGAACGCGTCGTTGTCCTCGCTCACGTCGGTGAGCAGCGTGGGCGGGAAGAACGCGCCGGTCTCCGGCACGTCGGCGAGGTATTCGACGTGGGCGCCCTGCGCGACCGCCTCGTCGACCTGCCGTTGCAGCGTGCGCTTCGCGCCTGCGCTCGACAGCGGCGCGAGCGTCGTCTTCGGGTCGTTCGGATCGCCGGCGACGAGCTTCGCCGCGCCTTCGCGGTAACGGGCGAGGAACCGGTCGTACACCTCGTCGACCACGATGAGCCGCTTCGAGGAGACGCACACCTGCCCGGCGTTCCAGTTGCGTCCGCGCACCGCCCAGTCGGCGGCCTTGTCCACGTCGGCGTCGGAAAGCACGATGAACGCGTCGGCGCCGCCGAGTTCCAGCGTGCTCTTCTTGAGATGTTTCGCGGCGAGCGAGGCGACGAGGCCGCCCGCCTTCTCCGATCCGGTGAGTGCGACGCCGCGCACGGCCGGGTGCGCGATCACGGCTTCGGTCAGGTCGTGCGGCAGGTACAGGTTGGTGAGGAGCCCTCCCGCCACGGCCTCGTCGACGCCGGCGCCTTCGGCGGCGAGATGGAACAGCGATGCCATGCGCGCCGCGCACTGCGGCACGTTGGACGCGTGCTTGAGCACGACGACGTTGCCGGCGGTGAGCTGCGGCGCGGTGATGCGCACGACCTGATAGTAGGGGAAGTTCCATGGTTCGACGGCGAAGATCACGCCCATCGGATCGTTGACGAGCTGCACGTCGGTGTCGCCGTAGCCGTTGGCGGACAGGAAGCGCGGGGCGAGCAGCTCCTCGCCGTGGTCCACGTAGTAGCGCAGCATGGCGACGCAGATGTCGATCTCGCCGGCCGCCTCCGCCGCGGTCTTGCCCATTTCGAGCGTGATGGTGGCGGCGTAGTCCTCGCGGTTCGCTTCGAGGATGCTCGCGGCCTGTTCGAGCACGGCGACGCGTCGCGCGACCGGCAGGTCGCGCCATGCGAGGAAGGCGCGGTGCGCGTTGCCGAGCGCGGCGTCGACCTCGTCGGCGGTGGCGTTCGGGAAGGTGGCGACGGTCTCGCCGGTGTACGGGTTGATGGTTGCATACGTCATTGTGATGGGTCCTTTGCTGGTCCGTCGGGGATATGGCCTCATCGAATCTCCGACTCGGCCCGGAGCCGCGCCACCGGCCTTCCTCGACCGGCGCCCCGCAATCTCGCGGCACCCGTATATCCATGGTGCATCCCGTGCCCTCGCGGGCGGAGGAACCGCTCTGCATGTCGGCCGTGATTTGCCTCACAGCCGACACGTCGGCGGTCAGTACGGCTGGTTGGCGTGGATGATGACGCCGCGTTCATGCTTGAGGAACTGTCGCGCGGATTCATGGTCGACGTCATGCCCGGCGGTGAGGCTTTCGTAGACGACGGCGGTCTGCGCGCCGCGGCTGAGCCGGCTGAACGCCTCGTAGGCGTTCCAGCCGTCCTGCGCGACGGCGAACGTCGGCTCCTGCACGTAGCCGTATCCGGCGGCGTTGCAGTAGCCGTTGAACGGCAGCCCCCACGCCCGGTGCGCGTCGAGCAGGCGCCCGTAGGCGGCGGCTTCGGCGAATTCGTCGTCGGTCACGCCGTCCCGTCGCGCCAATGCGACGGCGTGGTCGTGGTCGTAGCCGCAGTCTCGCGGCGGAACGGGTAACGGCATGATGTCCTCCTCGATTGACGGTTCCGCGGTCAATGGGTTGCCACTTGTTGTCCCGGTTCACGCCGCCTTGCCGACGCTGTGGCGCATGACGAGGCGGGCGGGGACGGTGACGGCCGTGCCAGGCACGTCGCCGCCGCTGATGCGGCTCAGCAGCGCGGCGGCCGCGTCGGAGCCGAGCGCGGCGGCCGGCATGTGGATCGTGGTCAGCGACGGGTTGGACAGCGCGGCGAGCTTGTCGTTGTCGAAGCCGATCACCGAGAACCGCTCCGGGCACTCGTAGCCGCGCTTGCGCATGCCGGCGACGAAGCCGAGCGCCATCAGGTCGTTGTAGGCGATGACCGCGCCGGTGGGGTTGAGCAGGTACTCGTCGACGAACACGTTGCCGCCGTCCACGGTGGGCGCGCACGGGTGGGAGCGTTTGAGCGAGATGTTGCGGGCGTTGCATTCGTCGGAGATGGTGCGCCATTTGACGCCGCCCACCCACGAGGTCGACGGCCCGTCGATGTAGGTGAGCCGGTGGTAGCCCATGAGCGCGAAGTACCGCACCGCCTGCTTGACCGCGTCGGAGATGTCGATGACCACGTTGGGCACGCCGCGCACGTTGCGGTTGACGACGACGGTCGGGCACAGCTGCGCGCATTTGCGGATCATCACGTCGGGCATGCGCGGCGAGACGAGCAGCACGCCGCGCACGTACGGCAGCACCTCGTCGAAGATGATGCGCTCGCGGGCGACGACCTCGCGCGATTCGCTGACGACCATGCCGAATCCGCGCGAGGAACATTCGTCCTGCACGCTGCGGCAGATCGCGGCGAAGAACGGGTTGGCGAGGTCGGGCACGATCACCGCGATCAGCCCTTTGCCGTTGACGTGCCTGCGGCCGGAGGTAATCGGATCGGCGTGGTAGCCGATCGCGTCGGCGGCGTCCTGGACCTTGCGCGCCGTCTCGGCGCTCACTCGGCCGGGCGCGGCGAACGTGCGCGAGACGGTGGACGGCGAGACGCCGGCGACCTTCGCGACGTCGTAGATCGTGACCTTGTCGCTCATCGCGCGTCCTCCCCGCCGTCCGCCACGGCGGCGGACGCGACGTCGCGTCCCGCCGTGACGTGGTCGGCCATGTCGACGATCACGTGGCGCTTCATCCCGTCCCATGCGGCGAACACGCCGATCAGGCCGGCGAGCGAGCATCCGAACAGCGGCGGGACGAGCACGGTGAACGGCATGCCGAGGTAGGTGACGGCCGTGAGGCCGGCGAGCGCGGCGAGCGCGGCGGCCATCCGGCCCAACCGCATCTGGGTGAGCAGGACGGCGTTCCTGAGCACGGCGGGGACGGGCAGGTCGGTGAACGCGACGAGCGGGAAGACGATCATCATCACCATGACGTCGAACAGCGCGGCGACGAGGCACAGGCCGGCGAGCGCGTAGCCGCCGGGCATGCCGGAACGCGGGTAGAAGAGCATGCCGAACAGGGCGGCGGCGAGCACGCCGAACATGACGGCGCCGCAGGCCGTGGAGCGTTTCCATTCGCGCGTGAACTCGCGCCAGTAGTCGTGGAACGGGTAGCAGATGCGGCGCTGAACCATGCGCCCGAGGACGGCGCTCATCGCGGTCATCGCGCAGGGGATGGTGACGATCGGCACGCAGGAGAGGATGAACATGACGTTGAGGCCGATCAGGCGGCCCCAATGCCACTTGATGACGGCGAAGAACAGGTGGATGCCCTGCGGGTTGGCCTGACGCTCGGATTCATGGCTCCGACCGTTGTAGAACAGCGAGAACAGGCTCATGGTGGTCAACCGGCTTTCTGGTGATGGAACGGATATGCGGAATATGGAGCGGCGCCGGCCTCCGCCGCCATGGGGAAGGAAGGAGGTAGCAAGTCCATGGCGGCGGGTGCGCGGCGGCGATGCGGGCTGGAGTCGAAGGAGGAGGAAGCCTCAGCCCTTGAGTCCCGAGGTGCTCACGCCTTCGACCAGATACTTCTGGAAGAAGAGGAAGATGAGCACCGAGGGAAGGATGGAGACGGACGCCATGGCGAACAGGGCGCCGTAGTCGGAGGAGGAGCCGGGGTCGGAGAAGAGCTTGAGCGCGAGGGCCACCGGGTACTTCTCGGTGTCGGACACGTACAGCAGGGCTCCGAGGAAGTCGTCCCAGCGCCACATGAAGGAGAAGATGCAGCCGGTGACGAGCGCCGGGGTGAGCAGCGGGAAGATCACGCGGGCGAAGATGCCGTAGAAGGAGCAGCCGTCGATCTTCGCCGCCTCGTCGAGGCTCTTCGGGATGCCGTCGATGAAGTTCATCATCAGGTAGATGAAGAATCCCTGGATGGCGAAGCAGTAGGGCACGATGAGCGGCAGGTAGGAGTTGGTCCAGCCGAGCTTCTGGTACCACAGGTACTGCGGGACCATGAGCACCTGGGCGGGCAGCATCATTGAGATCATCATGGCGACGAACAGCGTCTTGTTGCCCTTGAACTTGAGGCGGCTCAGCGCGTAGGCGACGATCGCGGAGGAGAACACGGTGCCGATCGTGGCGGTCACGGCGATGAACAGCGAGTTGCCGATGTAGCGGAAGAACGGGATGCCGGGTTCGAAGCCGCGGAAGCCGTTGACGTAGTTGTCGAGCGTCCATGTGGTCGGGAACAGCTCGCCGGCGGTGGTGAACACGGTCTTCGTGGGCTTGAAGGAGCTGAACACCATCCACGCGATCGGGTAGAGCATGAGCAGCGCGAACGCGAAGACGAGCACGTGGTAGACGATGCGGCCGGGCTTGACGCGCGGCGCGTTGCGGACCGGGGTGGTTGAAGTCGCAGTGGTCATGATGGATCAGGCCTCCTCGTCGTAGACCCAGAAACGCTTGGTGGCGAACAGGAACAGGGTGAACGCGCCGACCAGGATCAGCATGACCCAGGCCATCGCGGCGCCGTATCCCGCGTGGTAGTTGGTGAAGGATTCGTCGTACATGTGGACCATGTAGAACAGGGTGGAGTTCATCGGCTTGCCCTGCGTGATGATGTAGCACTGGGTGAAGGCCAGGAAGCCGTTGATCATCTGCATGACCAGATTGAAGAAGATGGTCGGGGTGAGCAGGGGCAGGGTGATCTTCCAGAACTGCGTCCACTTGGAGGCGCCGTCGACGCTGGCGGCCTCGTAGAGTTCGGCGGGGATCTGCTTGAGGGACGCGAGGAAGATCAGCATCGAGGAGCCGAACTGCCAGACGGCCAGGATGATGAGCGTCCAGATGGCGGTCTTCGTGTTGCCGAGCCAGGCGAAGTCGGACTTGACGCCGAACAGGCCGAGCACCTGGTTGATGGTGCCGTCGGAGGCGAACATCTGCTTCCACAGGACGGCGATGGCGACGGAGCCGCCGAGGATGGACGGCAGGTAGTAGGCGGCGCGGTAGAAGCCGGAGGCCTTGGAGTTCTTGAGCAGCAGCATGGCCACGAACAGCGCGAAGATGAGCTTGAGCGGCACGGAGATGAGGGCGAACAGGAAGGTCACGCCGAGGGATTTCCAGAACAGGTCGTCCTGGGTGAACATCTCGACGTAGTTGTCGAGGCCGATCCAGGAGGCCTCGCCGATGATGCTGTAGTCGGTGAACGAGTAGTAGAGGGAGAGCACCATCGGGACGATCATGAACATGAGGAAGCCGAAGATGAACGGGGAGGCGCAGACGTATCCGGCGACGCTCTCCTTGTTGAGGAAGCGGCGTAGCGCGCCTTCCTTGCGGAACGTCACCCCGGCGGTCTTCCTCGCCGTGTTCGCGTTGCGCGCCGAGACGGGCGCCGCTGCGGTTGCGTGGGACATTGCCATGCCTTTCGAAGAATGAAGTGTGTGGAGACGACGAAAGCCGGACGTCGCTTTGCGTCAAGCCATGTCCGGCTTTCGTCTGAAGGAGGAGTAGTTGGAAGGAAAAGGAGATTGTGGTGTCCGCCGCCGGCCGTCGATTGTCGGTTGAGTGGAAGGGCCGGCGGCGGCGTCATGGTCTGGTGTCGATCGGGCCTCCTTACTTCGCCAGGGCGTCGTTGGCCTCGTCGACCAGCGTCTTGGCGGCTTCGGCGGCGGTGTTCTTCTTGTACAGGACGTTCTCCTCGGCGGTCGGCAGCATCGTGGAGTTGAACTCGGTGGCGGCGGCGGGCGCCGGCGGGTTGATCTTCGAGCTGTTCGGGATGACCTGGTCGTTGAGGAACGCGACGGACTTCTTGTCGGTGTCGGCGAGGCTCGGCTCCAGGGCGTCCATCATCTTGGAGTTGATCGGCAGGCCGCGGTCGGTGGACATGGCCTTCACGGCGTCCTCGTTGTTCGTGTAGAAGTCGATGTACTTGGCGGCGAGCTCCGGGTTCTTGGCGCTCTTGGAGATCGCGAAGAACATGGCGGGCTTGACGTAGTCGGCCTTCTTCGTGTTCTTGGCCGGCCAGGTGGTCATGGCCAGTTCGGTGCCGTCGGTGAGCACGGACTGCATCGAGGTGAAGTGGGAGGTGAACTTGAAGGAGCACCAGGAGCGGGCGGACGGGTCGGAGCCGTAGACCAGCGGGTCCTGCTCGACGGAGCCGGCCTTGATCTGGGCGAAGATCTCCGGGCTGATGTGCCAGCCGTCCTCGATGCCGGTCTGGTAGACGTCGAGGTACTTCTCCACGTCCTTGGCGCTGGCGCCGAGCTTGCCGTCGGCGAACAGGGTCTTGCCTTCGCCGCGCAGCTGGTATTCGAGCAGCTCGGAGGCCTCGTAGTAGCGGTAGTTGGTCTTGACGCCGGTCTTCTCGTACACCTGCTTGGAGATGTCGATGAAGTCGTCGGTGGTCATCTGGTCCGGGACCTCGATGCCGGCCTTGTCGAGCAGCGTCTTGTTGTAGATGAGTGCCGGAGCGGTGTTGCCGAGGCTCAGCGCGTAGGTCTTGCCGTCAAGCTTGCCGGCCTCGAGCACGTTCTTGTCGATGTCGTCGGTCTTGATGGTCTTGCCGAGGTACTGGTCGAGGTCGAGCAGGAGGCCGTTGTCGACGTACTGCTGGAGGTAGGAGTAGTCCATCGCGATCACGTCGGGCATCTGCTTGCCGGCCGCGTTGGTGGACAGCTTCTTCCAGTAGTCGTCCCATTCGGAGAACTGGCCGTTGACGGTGACGCCCTTGTTGGCCTGCTCGAACAGCTTGTTGACCTTGGCCTGACGCTCGTTGCGCTGCTGGTTGCCCCACCAGGCGACCGTCAGGGTGTTGACGTCCTTGCCATCGGAGGAATTGGAACCGCTGCCGCACGCAGCCATGGAGAGCATCGCCGCGCCGGCCGCGACCGCCGCGATGATTTTCTTGCCGAACTTCATTACTGCAACCTTTCTTGATGTGCCGTGGGTTGATCGTCCTCGACCACCGGCCTGAGTGTGATTGGAAACCATCTTCACCGATGTTTTCCGTGACATGAATCACTATAGCAAACATTTCCAGCGACACGCAACTGTTTCCATTTGTTTCCGCAAATAGTTTCCAGAGTTCTTGTCGGGGCATAGGAAAAGGTCCCGCTCCTCATCGGAAACGGGACCTTTCATGCGTTGCGGGGCATCCCCTCGGTCCGGTCTTACGGCCGGCCAGCTCCCCCTGAAGGGGGCGCAGGGTGAACACTTCTCTTTCTTGCTCCCCCTTCAGGGGGAGCTGTCACGCTTCGCGTGACTGAGGAGGAGGTCACGCCGCCTCGTCGATCTGCGCGTCGTCCTCCACGGACTTGGGCGCGACGCCGGTGGATTCCCTGGTGACGAGGATCTCGGGCACGAGCTCCACCTGCGGTTCGGCGGCCTCGGCGGCGTCCTCGGGGAACGCCGCGGATTCGATCTTGTTGATGAGCATCTGCATGGCGAGCGCGCCCATGCGCTCCTGCCGCACGTCGATCGTCGTCAGTTGTGGGCGCACGACACGTGCGAGCACGGAATCGTCGACGCCGATCACGCTCACCTCGCCGGGGATGTCGACGCCGCGCTCGGACAGACGCCCGATGAGTCCGGTGGCGACGAGGTCGTTGAACGCGACGACGCCGGTGATCTCGGGTTCGAGCAACAGCGCGTCGCCCGCGTTGACGCCGCCCGCGTAGGTGGGTTCGAACGGTCCGATGACGATGCAGTCCATGCCGTAGGATTTCGCGGCGTCGATGCAGGTCCGGCAGCGCACCATGTTGGCGTAGGAGCTGCCGGAGCCGGAGATGTAGGCGATGTGTCTGTGCCCGAGCGAGGCGAGGTGGCGCACGGCCTGGAGGATGCCGGACGCGTCGTCGATGCCGACGGTGGAGAATCCCTCGACCTGACGGTTGGTGAATACGGTGGTGGCCGGGTCGCAGTAGCGTTTCAGTTCGGCGTCGCTCAGCCGCGGCGAGACGAGGATCTGGCCTTCGGACGCGCCGATCACGCTCTGCAGCGTGTCGACGCGGTCGCCCGAGGCGTCCAGGTCGGCCACGAACAGGCGGTATTTCGCGTTCTGCGCGACCGAGAACAGTCCTTTGAAGATGTCGGTGAAGTAGAAGTTGCCGATGCCGGAGACGACGACGCCCAGGTTGCCGCGTGCGCCGCCTTCTGCGGCGGTCTCGCGCGTCGGACGCGCGGGGGCGACGGCCGCGCCGCGATATCCCATCTGCCGTGCGAGCTGCATGATGCGGTCACGGGTCTCCGCCTTCACGTTGCCGCCGTTCAGCGCGCGCGACACCGTCGATGCCGCGACTCCCGCGGCCTTCGCCACATCGGTGATGGTCGCTTCCGCCATGATGATTGACCTCCTGCATGGAAAACTTCGTCGTGATTTCCATGCTACACGAACAATGTCAAACGAATTGCACGTTATTTGCGCAAATGAGACACCCCCTCAGTCCGGCCTACAGCCGGTCAGCTCCCCTGAGGGAGGGGGAGCAAAGAACGGCATCCCATTCCCCGCGCCCCCTTCAGGGGGAGCTGGCGGCGAAGCCGACTGAGGGGGTGCTCCCGCTCAGCCGATGAGCGAGAGCACGTAGTCCTTCACGTCGCCGTCCTCGGCGTTGGCGGTGAAGTACTCCTTGAACCGCTCCCCCGCGAACGCGCCCTTGACGAGTTCAGGGTCGAGCGCCTCGTAGATGTCGACGAGCGGGCGGTAGGCGGCGGCGCGCACGCCGTCGAGGATCTTCTTGTTGCGCTGCTCGGGCACGACGCGCTCCTTCGGATAGCCGGTTCCCGGCTGTTCGATCCACAGCTTCTCGAAGATGTATTCGAGGTTGAGCTCCTGGCCCCAGCCGTTCTTGAGGGCGAACGGGATGGCGATGGCGTTGCCGTCGTTGATCTGGGAGAAGGTGTACGCGTCGAGCGGGTCCTCGACGTGGCCGCAGATCACGCCGGGGAAGCTGTTGAGCGCGAGCATCGCGCCTTCGCCGGTGCCGCAGCCGGTGACGACGTAGTCGGCGGCCTTCGTGTTGAGGAGGGCGGCGGCGAGGATGCCGTTCTGCACGTAGGTGAGCTGCGCGGCGTCGTCGGCGGCGTACATGCCGTAGTTGAACACCTCGTGGCCGTGCGTGGCGGCGACCTTCGTGAGGGCCTTCTCGATGACGCCGTTCTTGGCCGCCTGCGAGTTCTCGTTGATCAGTGCGATCTTCATATGCGTGGTTCCTTTCACTGAGGCTGCTTGCCGATGTAGGCCAGGATGCCGCCGTCGACGTAGAGGACGTGGCCGTTGACGAAGTCGGAGGCGTCGGAGGCGAGGAAGACGGCGGGGCCCTGGAGGTCCTCGGGGGTGCCCCAGCGGGCGGCGGGCGTCTTGGCGACGATGAACGCGTCGAAGGGGTGGCGGGAGCCGTCGGGCTGGCGTTCGCGCAGCGGGGCGGTCTGCGGGGTGGCGATGTAGCCGGGTCCGATGGCGTTGCACTGGATGTTGGCCTCGCCGTATTCGGAGCAGATGTTGCGGGTGAGCATCTTCAGTCCGCCCTTGGCGGCGGCGTAGGCGGAGACGGTCTCGCGGCCGAGCTCGCTCATCATCGAGCAGATGTTGATGATCTTGCCGTGGCCCTTGGCGATCATGCCGGGGATGACGGCCTTGGAGACGATGAACGGGCCGTTGAGGTCGACGTCGATGACCTGGCGGAAGTCGGCGGCGGACATCTCGAGCATCGGGATGCGCTTGATGATGCCGGCGTTGTTGACGAGGATGTCGATGGTGCCGAGGTCCTTCTCGATGTTCTCGACGAGGCCGGCGACGGCCTCCTCGTCGGTGACGTCGGCGACGTAGCCGTGGGCCTCGATGCCGGCCTCCTTGTAGGAGGCGAGGCCGCGGTCGACGGCCTCCTGGCTGCGGTCGTTGAAGGCGATCTTCGCGCCGGCGGCGGCGAAGGCGGTGGCGATGGCGAAGCCGATGCCGTAGCTGGCGCCGGTGACGAGCGCGACCTTGCCTTCGAGCGAGAACTTGCTCATGTCGTACCCCATGATGGTCCTTTCCGAGGTTTCCCTCTTCCCGATGGGTGATGTGGTTGGTTGGTGGTGGTTGATGGTTGGTGGTGGTCAGCAGTAGGAGACGAGCATCTCGGTGAATGCGAGGATGGTGAGCGACTGCCCGTAGGGCATTGGCGAGATGTCGATGCCGCGGTAGTAGTCGAAGTCCGATCCCATGCCGGTGCCGACGGAGACGCCGGCGACCGAGCCGTGTTCGTCGATCCGGTCGATGAGCCCGGCGACGGCGCGGTAGGCGACGTCGAGGTACTTCTCGTCGAGGTGGCCGTGGTGCACGGCCCTGAGGATGCCGTAGGCGATGCCGGCGGTGCCGGAGGATTCGAGGTAGGAGCCCTCGTCGTCGATGAGCGTGTGCCACAGGCCGCTGTCGCTCTGGTGCGCGGCGAGGGCCTCGGCCTGCGCTTCGAGCACGGCGGTGAGCCACCGGTACAGCGCGTCGCCTTCCTTGAGTCCGAGGATGTCAATGATCTCGGGGATTGCGATGGTGGCCCAGCAGTTGCCGCGCGCCCAGTGGGCGCCGACGAAGTTGTGGTGTTCGTCGAAGGTCCAGCCGTGGAACCACAGTCCGGTGGTGTTGTCCATCAGGTACTTGATGTGGATCAGGAACTGGTATTTCGCCTCTTCGACGTAGCGGCTGACGCCGAGCAGGCGGCCGATCTTGGCGAGCGGGAGCACGGTCATGACGAGCGTGTCGGCCCACAGCTGGTTGTGGTGGGGTTCGCCGAGCGTGATGTGCTGCATGCCGCCCAGGTCGGTGCGCGGCATGCTCTCGCACGCCCAGCGGGCCCACTGCTCGAGGTAGGGCCGCAGGCGGCTGTCGCCGGTGCGTTCGTACAGGTAGGCCATGGTGAGCAGCGGACACATCGTGTTGACGTTCTTGTTCGGGCTGTCTTCGGCGAGGCGGGCGTCGAACCATGCGGTGACGGCCTTGAGCGCCTTGGCGTTGCCGGTGACCTCGTAGTTGCGGTACAGACCGTACAGGCCGACGCCTTGCGGCCAGTTCCAGACGTTCCAGCTCTTGTCGTCGATGACGACGTCGCCGACCTTCCACAGCCCCTCACCATCGTTGGACGCGATGGAGACGAGGTTGTCCGTCATGGCGTCGATGAGTCGTGTCAGCCGTTCCTTGGTGGCCGGCATCTGTGGTGGTTCCATGGATCCTCGTTTCTGGTGTATATGGCGCCGGCGTGGATCGGCAGTGATCCCGTTTGCCGACGGGAAAGCGATGGAGATTGGAGGTTTTCGCTTTCATGGAATACTATACAACGTTTCCAGCAAAGATGGAAATCAATTTCCAGCGTGTTGCATAATTTCCATCACACGCCCTTGTACCGTGCGATGGCGCGCGCGATCGCCTCGCCCTTGGTCTCCTCGGTGATGACCGGCAGGTACGGCCGGTACCGTTCGACGACGGCGAGCGCGTCGGCGACGCGCATCACGCCTTCGCCGATGTCCACCATGTCGAGCTCCAGCTGTCCGGGCACCGGGCGGAAGTCCTTGAGGTGCATGGCGACGATGCGGTCGCCGAAGCGGGAGAACGCCTCCTCGATCAGGTCGATCTGGCTGTCGTACGTCTCGCCGTCGATGAGCACGGACGGGTCGAGCACGATGCCCATCCACGGCGAGTCGATGTCGCGGATCAGCCGTTCGATCGTGGCGAGGTCGTGGATCGGGTGGTTGCGGCCCGGTTCGATGCCGACGAGCGTCGAGTACCGCTCGCCCGCGGCGACGAGCCGGCGGATCACGCCGACCGTGTCGAGGTAGACGTCCTCGGTGAAGTTGCGTTCCGTGTACACGCCGAGCGTCTCGAGCACGGAGCCGGTCTCGCTGGCGACCATCGGCGCGCCGAAGTACTTCGCGTGGCGCAGGTACGCCTCGAACTTCTCGAGCAGCGTCTCGCGCGTGGCGGGATCGGGGTGGATCATGTTGATGTAGCAGCTGAGCACGGCGATCCGCACGCCCTGCTCGTCGAGCACGCGGCGGAAGTACGTGCCCATGCCGGGATTGATCTCCTTCGCCCCGGACTTGAGGTCCGGGAAGAGCGCGTTGAGCGCGAACTGCACGTTGTGCGCGCCGGTGGCCGCGATGCCTCGCGCCAGGTCCTCGGGGGTGCCGTCGAACGGCACGTCATGGCCGCGAACGCCGAAATTGATCATCGTATCGTCTCCTGTGATGCATTGCGGGTGGTGTCTTCGGGCATTGGAATGCCGGCGCCGCGACGGGCGAGGACCAAAAAGGCAGGGGTGCGTCCTCGCTCGTCACGACGCCGGCAAGTCTGTGGGGGCGCACGGACCGGTCCCGCGCGCGGCTCCGGTCAGGCGCGGGCGGCGGCGACGGCCTCGCGCGCGGCGCGGCACGCCTGCGCGACGGCCGCCCAGTCGCCGATCTTCTGCGCGGCGGACGGCACCGGGAAGCTGCCGCCGACGGCGAACACGTTCCTCAGCGCCGCGTAGTCGGCCACGTTCTTCAGGTTCACGCCGCCGGTGGGCAGGAAGTTCATCTCGGCGAACGGGCCGGCGAGCGCCTTGAGGGTCTTCACGCCGCCGTACGCCTCGGCCGGGAAGAACTTCGCGTAGCGCAGACCGCGGTCGTAGGCCTTCTCGATGTCGGAGGGGACGGCGGTGCCGGGCAGGACGAGCACGTCGCTGTCGAGGCACCAGTCGACGACGCGCTCGTCGAAGGACGGGGTGACGATGCCGATGCAGCCGGCGGCGACGGCCTGACGCGCCTGCTCAACGCTATGCACGGTGCCGGCGATGAGCATGACCTCGGGCACGTAATCGTGGATGCGGGCCATGCCGGCGAGGGCGGCTTCGGATCGGAACGTGACCTCGGCGATCGGCACGCCGCCGTCGGCGAGGGCGTGGGCGAGCGGGATGGCCTCGTCCACGTCGTTCAGGGTGACGAGCGGAACGACGCCGAGACGCGACATCGTGTCGATGGTGGCCTGCTTGTCGGACAGGGTGGTGAGGGTGGGTTCGAGGACTGCGGTGCTCATGACGGGCTCCTTTGCTTGAAGGCCTATGGCCGTTGGTCGTGTTGTGGTTGCGGGTTGCGATTGCGGATCATATGGGTGGATGATGCGCGGGTGAGGCGCGGACGCGTCACACGAGGACGGTCTCGCGCAGCGGCGCGCGGTCGTGCAGCATCATGAATTCGTCGAGTGCGGTGATGGTAGGCAGTCCCTCGTTGTCGGAGACGACCTGCGTCTGCATCGCGCCGACCGCGCAGGCGCGCTCCATCGCGGTGGCGATGGTGTGGCCTTCGAGCAGCGCGGAGAGGAGTCCGGCGGCGAAGCCGTCGCCGGCGCCGACCGTGTCGACCACGTGGTCGACGACGAAGCCGGGCACGTAGACGCCGTCCTTGCCGTCGGTCGCGTAGGCGCCACGCGGACCGTCCTTGACGACGACGCAGCGCGCGCCGTTGTCGATGAACGCCTTGCCGATCGATTCGACGTCGTCGACGCCGAACAGTTCGCGGCCTTCGCCGATGCCGGGCAGGACGAGGTCGGACTGCGCGGCGAGCCGGCGCAGCGTGGACTTCATCACGGTCTCGCTCATCCACAGCGCGGGGCGCAGGTTCGGGTCGAAGGAGAGGAACAGGTTGTGCCGCCTGGCGTAGACGACGAGCGCCTCGGCGGCGTCCATCGTCGACGGGGAGAGCGGCGGCAGGATGCCGGTCAGGTGGACCAGGGACAGGCCGGCGGGGTCGACTCTGTTGACGTCGTCGCCGCTGAGCGTGGAGGCGGCGGAGCCTTTGCGGTAGTAGTAGGTCTTCGGGTCGCCCACGTGCTCGCGGGTCTTCATCATGAATCCGGTGTGGTGATCGGCGTCGACGGTCAGCAGGGAGGTGTCGAGCTTCTCGGCCTCCATGAGCAGGCGGATGCGGACGCCGAGCGGGTCGTCGCCCACGCGGGTCAGGTAGCGCGGGTTCTGGCCGAGCCGTTTGAGGCCGATGGCCACGTTGAGTTCGGCGCCGGCCACGGAGGCCTGGAACATGCCGACGCTGCTGCACGGGCCTTCCTGCCCCGCAGTGAACAGGCCCATCGCCTCGCCGGCGAGGAGCACGCCGCCTGGTCGTATGCCGGGAACGCGGAAATCATTGCCGGTCTCCATCGCACACCTCGTTTCCTGATTGGTCGTCGTTATGGTTATGGTCGTCGTCGTTGCCGGGCCCCGACCGCTTCGTCCGGGACCTTCGTCGTCGTTGTGTCTTCAGAGTATGGGGCCGCGGATGATTCGCGGAATAAGTTGCCATTCGTTTCACCCGGCATGCCGCGCGTTCCATCCGAATTGAGTCGCACGGCCGCCCTCATCCCAACGGCCGCAACGCCTCCCACGGGATTCCGGACGACCGCGCCCTGATGCAACCCGCTCTGCAATCCCCGATGCAAATCCCGCAAAGAGCCCTCCTTCTCCGCCCCCGGCTCCCCCTTGCCTCCCTGACGAGAGTGGCCGAACCACGTATGCAATCGTTTGCTGATTGTTCCTGTGCGAGTTCGTTTGCTGTGAACGCTCCCAGTCATCACATTGCAACAGAACGTGCCAATATACGGACAGAACGTGCGTTTCGCAATGCCGCTACGTCAGATGCAAACGTTATGCTTTTCAATGTCTACAGCGTTAGGAATCGATCGAAGGAGAACACCATGACCACGCTGGCCATCGATATCGGAGGAACGAAGATCGCGGGCGCCGTGTGCGATGAAAACGATAGCATCATCCAGCGTTGGCGCGTGCCCACGCCGATGGACGCCGACGCCATCAACCAGCACATCGCCGAGATCTACCGCGAGGCCGTCGCCGCCGGCCACACCGACATCCAGGCGATCGGCATCTCCGCGGCCGGCAACGTCGCCGCGGACCGCAAGACCCTGACCTTCGCCGCGAACATCCCCGCGTGGATCGACTACAACCTGTCCGAGCACGTGGGCGCGCTCATCGACCACGCCGTGCCGGTCGTCGTCGAGAACGACGCGAACTGCGCCGGCTGGGGCGAATTCGTGCACGGCGCCGGCCAGGGCAGCCGCAACATGGTGGCGCTCACCGTCGGCACCGGCCTCGGCGGCGCGATCGTCATCAACGGCGAACTGTACCGCGGCTCGTTCGGCATGGCCGCCGAACTCGGCCACCTGCCGATGGTCCCGGACGGCGACCACTGCGGCTGCGGCCTGCGCGGCTGCGCCGAGCGCTACACGTCCGGCACCTCGCTCGAGAACTTCGCCAAGTCCGCCGTGCGCCGCCGCCCGCAGGACGCGAAGCGTCTGCTGGAGCTGTGCGGCGGCGACGTGAACAAGCTGGAGGGGCCGATGGTCTCCCAGGCCGCGCAGGAGGGCGACGAGCTCGGCCTGTACGCGTTCGGCAAGATCGGCGAATGGCTGGGACGCACGATGGCCGCCACCGCGGCCGTGCTCGATCCGGACCTGTTCGTGATCGGCGGCGGCGTCGTGGCCGTCGGCGACATCCTGCTCGAGCCGGCCCGCTACAACTACGCCCGATTCCTCGAAGGCAGCGCCTACCGCAGCCACGCGAAGATCGTCGCCGCCACCGCCGGCCAGGACGCCGGCCTCATCGGCGCCGCCAACCTCGCCCTGCGATAAGCCCCGGATTCCCCATGGTGCGGTAACACACAATCTCCATATCGGCGGAAAATAGCCATTTTCCGCCACCGCACCATGGCGGATTTACCGCACCATGGGAGTTATGGGAGTTTGGACGCGCGAAAACACGAAAGCCCCGTCGCAATGACGGGGCTTTCTTTGGCGACCACGACCGGACTTGAACCGGCGACCTCCGCCGTGACAGGGCGGCGCTCTAACCAACTGAGCTACGCGGCCGTTTCGCACTTGCGCTGTGCAAGCACGAGTAGATATATTACCGATATCCGCGACTCACGCAACCCTCGGCGTGTCGCGCTTTCGCCCCTCGTGACGAAGCCCCGGGCCCGACCCCGAAAAACCCAGTAATCCCAAGCAATCGCAAGCGATTCCGAACAGTCCCGGATGCCCAAGGCAATCCCCTACCCCAGCAGCATCTTCACCGCTACGGCAACACCCAATATCACCAGGAATCCGACGACCACCAGCGCATACCGCAGCATCAGGCGGCGTTCGCGCTTCGCCCGGACCATACGGAGGGAACCTGCGCTTCGGCGCGGACGCGGCGCGCGATGTCCTCGTCGATGGCGGCGCGCGTATCGGCGACGACCACATGGTCCGGCAGCGCCATCCGCGCGATCGGCGTCACCGCGCGCGACACGCTCCCCGCGAACACGACCACCGTCGTATACGCCGCACAGGCCGCGACGCCGCGCGAGAGCAACCCCACGACCGCCAATCCGACCAATCCGTACGCGAACAGCGCCCATTGCATGCGCCGCAACGTGCGGACGCGACGCTCGGTCGGATGGAACCGGAACGCCACGCACCACGCGCCGACGGCGATCAGCGGCACGCACGACAGCGCGATGGCGAGCGGGAAGCCGCTCATGCCGGCGTCCGCGAACACGCCGGACACGGCCAACGCCACGTCGATTCCCAGAAGCAGCGCGGCCGCGACGAGCTGGATCGCGCCGAGCGCGAGCACGCGGCGGCGCTCCGACGACGGGCGCACCGGCGGCTGCGTCCACCACCAGTCGACCGTTCCCAGCTGCGGGCCGCGACGCAGGTACGCGGCGGCCACGCGGTCGCCGTCCTCCGCGTCACGGATCAGGGCGGCCGCACGCCGCCATCCGATGAGGTACGTCAACGCGCCCACGCCGACGACGAACGCGACGATGGCGAGCCACGGATAGACGCGGCCGAGCGGGGTCGCGCCTGCGCGGTCCGCGCCCGCCGCGACCGCGCACGCCAGCAGCGCGAGGAACGCCGCCAGCCAGATCGACGCCCTGACGCGGATGCGCCGCAACGCCGCGCGGTCGGCGGACGTCACCGCATCGCCGGCGGGCGTCGCCGCACGGCCTGCCACACCGTCACGATTCCGCGCGTCATCGCCGTCGAATCCTTCGTCCATGCCTTCATCATCGCATCGGACCCACCGGCCCGACGTCACGCGACATGAACAATCGGTGAACGCGCCTCGCACACCACACACGCGCGACGCGCGAAACTCACGCCTCAACCAGCTCCGGCGGGCGGCGCGTGGAGAAGCGGAACATGAGCGCGGCGAGCACGGCGCCGCACACGGCCATGCCGGCGAGCGGCCACATGCTCGACGCGAAACCGAGCAGATACGATTCGGCGGTCGAGGCGCCGGAGCGTGCGGCGGCGGCCGAGAACTCGGTGATCAGCGCGCTCGCGACGGCGGTGCCGATCGCGCCGGCGAGCTGCTGGACCGTGTTCATCACGGCGGAACCGTCCGCGTTGAGCCGCGCGGGCAGCTGGTTCAGCGCATGCGTCTGGTCGGGCACGAGCACGAATCCGGAGCACGCCATGAACAGCGCGTAGGCGACGGCCACCGCGGCAACGTTGCGGTAGGCGACGATGATCGCCGCGTCCATCACGGTGACGCCGAGGAAGCCGAACAGGATGAACTTCGGCGGGAAATGACCCTTCAGCGCGCCGCCGATCATCGGTGCGGCGATCGCGCCGACCACCGCGCCGGGCAGGAGGATCAGCGCGGCGACGAGCGAGCCGAATCCGAAGCCACGTTGCAGCAGGATCGGCAGCATGAAGTTGAGGCCGAGCACGCCGCCCGAGGCCATGAGCAGGATGAGCATGCCGAGCGTGAACCCGGAATAGCCGAACACGCGCACCTCGACCAGCGGATGGTCCATCGTCAGCTGCATGGCGGCGAACGCGGCGAGCACGGCGACGGCCGCGGCGAGCGTCGCCCAGAACCGCCAGTCGCCGTTCCACGCGGCGAAGAAGCTGACCGCGACGATCAGGCCCGCGAGTCCGAGCGCGACCAGCAGCAGCGACGGCACGCTGATGCGCGCCTGCTCCGCGTCGCCCGGATGCCGGATCTCCGGCACGGTGGCGACGCCGAGCGCGAAGGAGACCGCGAGGAACGGCAGCATCGCGTAGAAGATCCAATGCCAGTCGAGCCATTCCATCACGATGCCGCCGAACACCGGGCCGATGGCGGGCGCGGCGCAGGTGACGAGGCTCACGATGCCGAGCATCGCGCCGCGCTGTTCGAGCGGCGCACGCTCCAGGATGATGGTGGTGATGAGCGGCAGCGAGATGCCGGTGCCGAGCGCCATGACGAGACGCGCGGCGAGCAGCATCGGGAAGCTCGCGGCGAGCGCGCCGATCAGCGTGCCGAGTGTGAAGATCGCGACGGCGGCGATGAACAGCCGTTTCGTGGCGAACCGTCGCACCATGAACGGCGAGCTCGGGATCGCGACCGACAGCAGCAGCAGGTAGCCGGTGGTGAGCCATTGCACGGTGGACGCGTCGATCGCGAATTCGGCCATCAGCGTCGAGTAGGCGATGTTGAGCGACGTTTCCGACAGGATGCCGAGGAACGTGAGGATGGCGAGCGCGACGACGGTGACGACGAGTTTCGGCGCGACGGGCCGTTTGGCGGATTCCACCGACTCCCCCGCGCGTGCCGCCCGTGCGTTCTGGGTGTCGTGTCCGTCATGTCCGCGCATGCGTGCCGTCCTTTCGTCCGTCAAGACCATGATTGTTGCATATCGAACAATGTCATCGTACGGGCGAATGTTACGCGAAACTCACCACGCCGGATCATGCCGGGCCGTACCGGACGCGCCACTCACCGCGCGGCGGCGAGCACGGCGTCGAGCACGGTGGCGACGCCGCGGTCGTTGTTGCTCGGGGCGATCCAGCCGGCGTGGGCGCGCATATGCTCCTCGGCGTTCGCCACCACGTAGCCGTGGCCGGCGGCTTCGAGCATCTGGATGTCGTTGTACGTGTCGCCGAGCGCGCAGGCGTCCTTGACATCCACCCCAAGGTGCTCGCACAGGCGGGCGAGGCCGGTGCCCTTGTCGACGCCGGGATTCATCATGTCGATCCACATCTTGCCGGCGTTCGTCACCGTGTAGCGGTCGGACCAGGCGTCGCGGTAGGTCTCGCGGTATACCTCCTCGGAGTCGTTGCCGGGGAAGAACACCGTGTACTTGTTCACGTCGCGGTCGAGCGTCGTGATGTCGTCCATGTAGACGATCTTCTTGTAGAACGTGCGGAAGTAGTCGTCGTACTTCCTGTCGCACGAGCGGATGAAGCACGCCTCGAGGCCGCAGACGGTGGGGCATCCGCGGCCGTCGGCGAGCGTGAAGTCGATCAGACGGCGGTACTCCTCGACGGGGATGAGGCTCTCGTAGACGAGTTCGCCGCGGCAGTAGATCGCCGCGCCGTTGTCGGACATCAGCGCCATGTGACCGGCGAGATCGGGGAACATCTCGGCCAGCGTGTAGTTCGGGCGTCCGCTCGCCGCGCAGAACGTGAGTCCGGCGGCATCCAGCGCGAGGATGCGCTCGGCCATGCGCGGCGGCATCGTGCCGTTGTCGGCGAGCAGCGTGCAGTCCATGTCGCTGGCGACGACCTTGATGTCCTTCAGTCCGGCGTCTTCGGTGAAATCGGGCAGGCTCTGCGGGTTCTGCGGCATGTGCGCCACTCCTTCGTTTCTCGCTTCTCACTCATCCCGGACGTCCCACGAGTGGATGTCCGCGTTTCGACCCTCACCACTGTAGCGCGTGGCGGGCACGGCAAACGCCGGCATTCCAGCCCTTCCGATAGCATGGTGGGCGGTGGTTTGGCATGGATACGACCGCTATGCGGACGGATATGACCTCGACGCCGCACGGGGCGGACGACATGCACAAGCCAGGGAAACGGCTGGAATTCGACCGTATTTAAGGAGAAGCTGCAACCAATGGCAGAATTCGTGTATCAGATGATCAAGGCGCGCAAGGCGTTCGGCGACCGCGTCATCCTCGACGACGTGACCCTGAGCTTCCTGCCGGGCGCGAAGATCGGCGTGGTCGGCCCGAACGGCATGGGCAAGTCCACGCTGCTCAAGATCATGGCCGGCCTCGAAACCGTGTCCAACGGCGAGGCCACGCTCACCCCGGGCTTCACGGTCGGCATCCTGCAGCAGGAGCCGCCGCTGGACGACACGAAGACCGTGGGCGAGAACATCAAGATGGCGTTCGGCGACATCGCGCAGAAGGTCGACCGCTTCAACCAGATCGGCGAGGAGATGGCGAACCCGGACGCCGACTTCGACGCCCTCATGGAGGAGATGGGCAAGCTCCAGACCGAGATCGACGCGGCGAACGGCTGGGATCTCGACTCGCAGCTCGACCAGGCGATGGACGCCCTGCAGTGCCCGGACCCGGACACCCCGGTGAACGTGTGCTCCGGCGGCGAGCGCCGCCGCGTGGCCCTGTGCAAGCTCCTGCTCGAAGCCCCCGACCTGCTGCTGCTCGACGAGCCCACCAACCACCTCGACGCCGAGTCGATCCTGTGGCTGGAGCAGTTCCTGCACCAGTACAAGGGCGCCGTCATCGCCGTCACCCACGACCGTTACTTCATGGACAACGTGGCCGAGTGGATCTGCGAGGTGGACCGCGGCCACCTGTACCCGTACAAGGGCAACTACTCCACGTACCTGGAGACCAAGGCGAAGCGTATGGAGATCCAGGGCGCGAAGGACGCGAAGCTCGCCAAGCGCCTGAAGAACGAGCTCGACTGGGTGCGTTCCTCGCCGAAGGCCCGCCAGGCCAAGAACAAGGCCCGTCTGGAGCGCTACGACCAGATGGAGCAGGAGGCGCGCAACAACAAGAAGCTCGACTTCTCCGAGATCCAGATCCCGGCCGGCCCGCGTCTGGGCTCCACGGTGCTCGAGGCGAAGCACATCCACAAGGCGTTCGGCGACCGCGTGCTCATCGACGACCTGTCCTTCACGCTGCCGCGCAACGGCATCGTCGGCGTGATCGGCCCGAACGGCGTCGGCAAGTCCACGCTGTTCAAGACGATCGTCGGTCTCGAACCGCTCACCTCCGGCGAGCTGAAGATCGGCGACACGGTGAAGATCAGCTACGTCGACCAGAACCGCGCCGGCCTCGACCCGAACAAGAACCTGTGGGAGGCGGTCTCCGGCGGTCTCGACTTCATCGAGGTGGCCGGCGTCGAGGTGCCGACCCGCGCCTACGTGGCGAGCTTCGGCTTCAAGGGCTCCGACCAGCAGAAGCTGACGGGCGTGCTCTCCGGCGGCGAGCGCAACCGACTCAACCTGGCGCTGACCCTGAAGCAGGGCGGCAACCTGCTGCTGCTCGACGAGCCCACGAACGACCTCGACGTCGAGACGCTGGAATCGCTCGAGAACGCGCTGCTCGGCTTCCCGGGCTGCGCCGTCGTGATCTCCCACGACCGTTGGTTCCTCGACCGCGTCGCCACGCACATCCTCGCGTGGGAGGGCGATGACGAGAACCCGGCCAAGTGGTACTGGTTCGAGGGCAACTTCCAGGCCTACCAGGAGAACCGCGTCGCCCGCCTCGGCGAGGACGCCGCCCGCCCGCACCGCCTGCACCGCAAGCTGACCAGGGTCTGATTCCCGCCCCCGCCGGCGGGGGCTCCCGGCGAAGCCGGGTGGGGGTGGTCGTGTCCGTGTCCATACGCAGGAGACCACCCTCAGTCCCGCTGCGCGGGACAGCTCCCGCCAGCGGGAGCACGCATATGTCGGCCCCTGATGACTTGGCCCCCTCTGACGAGGGGGCCTTGCCGTATATCGGCATAACCCGCCGTTCACACGGCTCACATGCTCGTTACAATCACCCTGAAACGACTTAACGCCCGGCCGTTACAGTCGAGGCATCGGATTAATCGCACGCCACGCCGTGCGGCCGATGGTACCGGCGCAGCAATGCCGGTGAGAGAATATCGGCCGTGGCGCGGCGGCACCCGCGCATAATCGAACATCGAACATCACGTAACAGAGGAGACGAGCATGACCGACGAGACCATCACACCGCTGGAACATCTGGTGAAGGTGCTCAAACTGGGCAAGCCCTCCGACTACCGCAACCACACGTATGTGAACGGCGAAAGCCTCTACTTCCCCACCGGCCGCGTGTACGGCGGCCAGGTCATTGCGCAGTCGCTGATGGCCGCCGCGAAGACGGTCTCGCCGAACCGTCTGCCCCATTCGATCCACGGCTATTTCATCGCGCCCGGCGACATCCGCCAGGATCTGCTGTTCGACGTGGAGAAGCTGCGCGACGGCCGTTCGTTCTCGGCGCGGCGCGTGAACGTCACGCAGGCGGAAGGGCCGATCCTCACCGCGATCGCCTCGTTCCAGGTGACCGGACAGGAGGGCGTGGAGTTCGCCGATCCGATGCCGGAGGACCTGCCCGACCCGGAGTCGCTCACCAGCGCGAAGCAGCTGATGGCGCCGTACGCGGACAAGTCGCCGTTCGCGAACTACTACGCGCAGCAGTCGCCGTTCGACATCCGCCATATCACGCCGACGATCATGCTCGGCCCGGACAAGGAGTCCGCGGAAGCCGACTCCGGCAGGCAGATGGTGTGGATGAAGGCCGACGGCGAGGTCGAGGCGCCGCAGCTCATGCACCGTGCGATGCTGGCGCTCGGCTGCGACCAGGTGATGATGGAGCCGGTGCTGCGTCGCGCCGGACTGTCGATCTCCACGCCGGGCATCGCCTATGCGTCGATCGACCATTCGATGTGGTGGTACCGCGACGTGGACGTCTGCCAGTGGCATCTGTACGTGCAGGACACGCCGACCGCCGCGCACGGCCGCGGACTCGGCACGGCGAAGGTGTATTCGCAGGACGGCGAACTGGTCGCCGCCATCGCCCAAGAGGCGATGATCCGCACCCCGCGCGGATGATAGACGACTGAAACGCCCCCACTGGCGGGGGCTGTCGGAAAACGAACACGGACAGTGGATTCGCGGCATGAAGTCGCCCCCGCTGGCGGGGGCTGTCGGCGTTAGCCGACTGGGGGTGGTCAGGTTCCGTGATACGGGCGACCACCCCCAGTCATGCTGCGCATGACAGCCCCCGCCGGCGGGGGCGAAATCATACCACCCTACCCATCACGGAACGGTACGCGACCGAACCGCGCGGGGCGGGGGCGAAATCATAGGTCACGCTTCGCGGGAGGCGCTCGCCGCGGCGTAGGCGGCAAGCGCGCGCGGGGCGTGGAAGCCCTGCTTGTCAAACTCGTCGGCGATCTTCTGGGCGACCTCCTGGGAGCGGCCCTTGTCGACGAGCGCGATGATGGAGCCGCCGAAGCCGCCGCCGGTCATGCGGGCGCCGTAGGCGCCGTTGTGGCGGGCCACGTCCACGGCGATGTCGAGCTCCGGCACGGTGACCTCGTAATCCGCGGCGAGCGAATCGTGGGACGCGTTGAACAGACGTCCGGCGGATTCGATGTCACCCTGGGCGAAGGCGCGCACGAAGGAGCGCACGCGTTCGATCTCGGTGACGACGTGGCGCACGCGCTTCTTCATCGTCTCGTCGGGCAGCGCGTCGAGCGTCTCCTTCAAGGCCTGGAACTGGTCGTCGGCCTTGGCGATGCCGTCGGCGGCGACGCGCAGGTTGGCGACGCCGAGGACCTTCGCGGCCTCCTCGCAGGTGGCGCGGCGCTGGGCGTACTGGCCGTCGTTGAGCTGGTGCGGGGCCTGGGTGTCGACGACGAGCAGCTCGAGGCCGTACTTGTCGAGGTCGAACTCCTGCTGGGAGACGTTCTCCAGCGGGGTGAGCTCCGGACGGCAGTCGAGGAGCAGCGCGTGGCCGGGCGTGCAGCGCATCGACGCGTTCTGGTCGAGGCCGCCGGTGGAGGCGCCGGCCATCTCGTTCTCGGACTTGATGGCGGCGTTGATGAGGGTGACACGGCCCGCGTCGGAGTCGCCGTAGCCGAGACCGTACACGTCGTCGAGGGCGAGCGCGGTCGAGCAGGTCATCGCGGCGGAGGAGCTCAGGCCGCTGCCGAGCGGCACGCAGGAGACGAACGCGGCGTCGAAGCCCTTCACCTTGAATCCGGCCTCGCGCAGCGCCCACGCGACACCCACCGGGTAGGCGGCCCAACCGTCCACGCCGCGGGCCTTGAGCCCGTCGAGATCCGCCTCGGCGACCTTGTCCGGGGAGATGGACGAGACGACGCGCACCTTGGTGTCCTCGCGCGGCTTGAGCGCGATGAACGTGCGCTGCGGCAGCGCGATCGGCAGGCACAGGCCCGCGTTGTAGTCGGTGTGCTCGCCGATCAGGTTGACGCGGCCCGGGGCGGCCCACACGCCTTCCGGCGCGGAGCCGTACGTGTCGACGAACAGCTTCGTCGCCTCGGAGACGCCGTCCTCGTGGGAGATCGGCTTGATGAATTCAACAGCAGCCATTGGTGTTTTCCTTCCTTGGTTTGTGGAACATCCTTGTTGGGTTTTGCCGCGTCAGTCGGCGATGTCGACGTCGCCGAGCTCGTGGAAGCGCTTCGCGATGAGCTCCGGGGTCGTGTCGGAGATCCAGGCGGCCATGCCGGATTCGGAGCCGGCGAGGTACTTGATCTTGTTGGCGGCGCGGCGGAACGAGAAGAACTGCAGGTTGAGACGGTAGTTCTCGCGGCGCGAATCGTGGATCGGGGCCTGGTGCCAGGCGGCGATGTACGGCAGGTCCATGCCCTTGCCGTCGCCCTTGTCGAAGAACGCGTTGCCGCGCTTGAGCAGGTGCGAGTACATGGAGGCGAGGTCCCAGCGCTCCTGGTCGTCGAGCTGGTCGAGGGTGAGCACGTCGCGCACCGGCGCCACATGCACTTCGAGGGGCCAGCGGGCGGCGGCCGGCACGTAGGCGACCCAGCTGTGGTTGCGCATGATGACGCGCTCCTCGGCTTCGAGCTCGGCGTTCATCAGGTCCTTGAGCAGGTTGCCGCCGGTCTTCTCGTGGTAGGCCTCGGTGTGCTTGAGCTCCTGCTCCATCTTCGGGGCGATGAACGGGTAGCAGTAGACCTGGCCGTGCGGGTGGGCGAGGGAGACGCCGATCTCGGCGCCGTGGTTCTCGAACGGGAAGATCTGCTCGATGCCGTCCATCTTCGAGATCTCGGCGGTGCGGAACGCCCACGCCTCGACGACGGTGCGCAGGCGGCTCACCGGCAGGTCGGCGGGCAGGCCGTGCTCGTTCGGGTCGAAGCAGATGACCTCGCAGCGGCCGGCGGCCATCTTCTTCTCCCACAGCGGGTTGCCGTCCACGTAGGTGATGTCTTCGGAGCGGCCGGGCACGCGCACCATCGACGGGAAGCGGTTCTCGAACACGACGACGTTGTAGTCGGTGTCCGGCACCTCGCCGTCCTGGTACGGGTCGCCGGGCTTGCGGGCGGCCAGCGGGTTGCCCTTGGCGGTGGCGCCGGGGCCGGCGGTGATCGGGCGGTTCATGCGCGCGGTCGCCATCGGGATCCAGTCGCCGGTCAGCGGGTCGCGGCGCATCTCGGGGGCCGCGTACGGCACCTCCTCGCCGGCGGCGTTCAGCTGATTGGCGAAACGGTAGGCGAGATGGCGCGGGTCCTTGAGCTCGCGGGTCTTCGCGCCGGAGACGTATTCCGGATCGTCGTCGAGGTAGAAGAAGTCACGTCCGTCGGCGAGCGTCGTCGGCGTGATGCGGATGTGCTCCTTCGCGTACGCACCCGGCTCGTAGGCTGCGAATTCGGTCATGGTTATTCCTGCTCACTTTCCTGTACGGGCTCGGTCTGTTCGGCCAGCACGAGCTCCTTGACCAGTTCCTTCGTTTTGGCGGCGGTATCGGGGTCGAGACCGTCGTCGGTGATGACCGTGTCCACCTGGTCGAACCGCGCGAACAGCGACAGCGATGTGCAGCTCCACTTGGTGTGATCGGTCAAGATGATGGTGCGATCGGCGATGTCCATCATCGCCATATCGGTGGCGGCCTCCAGCGAGTTAGGCATGAGGAAGCCGCGGGGGATCGACACGGAGTGCGTGCCGAGGAAGACGGTGTTGACGCGCAACGAGGCGACGACCTTGTCGGCGATCGGACCGACGAGCGAGTTCGACCGGGTGATGACGCCTCCGGTGACGATCACCTCCACGTCCTTCGATTCGAGCGCCTGCACGAGTTCGGCGACGGGGATCGAGTTGGTGAGGATGGTGATGCCCGCGGCCTGCTGGCTTTCCAGCAGATGCTGGGCGAAGACGTAGGCTGTGGTGCCGCCGCCGATGGCGATCACGTCGCCGGGGGCCACGTATTTGACGGCCTCCTGCGCGATCGCATCCTTGAGTCCGATGTCCATCTGCGACTTTACAGAGAACAGCGGCTCGCTCAGCAGCGTGGAGGTGGTGACGGCGCCGCCATGGACCCGCTTGAGGAGCCCTTTGTCGGCGAGTTCGGCGATATCGCGGCGGATGGTCATCGCGGAAACGCCGAGTTCCTTGCTGAGGGCCGTGATGCGCACGGCACCTCGGGTGCGAAGCCTGCTCAGTATCAGGTGTTGACGTTGTGACGATATCATGTGAACATTATCGCACACAATCACCCATAGTTCAAACCGAGTTGTGCGTTTCTCGTCATATTTTTGTAGTTTTGCAAACGTTAGCGAACAAAAAACAACATAGGCGATTCCCTCCGACCTCATGCGACGAATCCCGCGAACCGCCCGTCCAACCAGTGGCCGTCACACCGGCCATCCGGCCATAAAGGAGCGGGCGCAACCATGCAACGCCTCTAATGCAATGCCCATTACGCAACGGCGCCCCAATGCAATGCCCATTACCCCCAATGCAACTGGTTCAACGAGGCGATACCGGTCAGGCGAACGGCAACGGCCCCAATACAACGGCTCCAATACAACGGCCTCAACGCAACGCACCCCAATACAACAGCCTCAACACAACGCACCCCAATACAACAGCCTCAACACAACGCACCCCAATACAACAGCCTCAACACAACGCACCCCAATACAACAGCCTCAACACAACGCACCCCAATGCAACGGAGCAACAAATCCCGGATATCAGCCCACTCGTCCGGGAATGGTCGCGCTGAGACGTGCCCAGCGCAACTATTCCCGGACGAAGCCACCCATATCCGGGAAAAGTCGCACTGACCCCGGCCCAGCGCGACATAACCCGGACGATAGGCATCATTCCCGGGAAAAGTCGCGCCGACCGATAATCACCGTGCTATCCGACCGCCGTTCACGGCATCCACGTCGTTCAACACCGTTTACGCCGCTCAACACCGTTCACGCCATTCAACACCGTCCACGGCATCCACGGCATCCGGCTCACTCGGCGTCGACGCCGACGGCTTCGGAGACGGACGAGAATCCGTCGCGGCGCAGCAGTTCGGCGAGACCGCGCTTCAGCACCGTGATCTGCTGGGGGCCGCGGTACATGAGCGACGAGATGAACATCACCAGATCGGCGCCGGCGCGGATCCTCGCATACGCCTGTTCGGGCGTGAACACGCCGCCGATGCCGGCAATCGCGAACCGGTCGCCGTATTCGCGGCGCACCTTCGCGACCAGCGCCTCGCTGGGCGCCGTGCACGGACCGCCGGACAGGCCGCCCTCCCACTCGTGCGGGATGGCGAGGCCGGTGCGGTCCTTGTTGAGGTTGGCAAGCGAAACGCCCTGCACGTTGTGTTCGGCGAGCACGTCAAGCAGTTCGCGGAATTCGCCCCACGGCTTGTTGAGCGGCATCTTGACGAGCGTCGGCTGCGGGCGGTCGACCTTGTCGAGCGCGGTGAACAGCTTGTCGAGCGCCTCGGGCGAGGCGGTGAACGGTTCGCCCACGTGCGTGTTCGGGCAGGACACGTTCACCTCGACCATCGCGGTGCGGCCGGCGGCGCGGCGCATCGAGATGCAGTAGTCCTCGATGCCCTCGTCGAGGTCGCCGCACTTGTCGTCGTTGGTGCGGGCGATCGAGACGGACATCTGCATGTCGTGCGCGTGCGTCCACGCCTTCTCCGCGCGGTCGATGACCTTGTCGGAGCCGATGTTCGCGAGTCCCACGTGCACCATCATCGAATCGTATTCGGGCAGACGGTGGAACCACGGCTTCGCGTTGCCGGGGCACGGGCGGGACGTGGTGGAGCCGACCGTCTCGAAGCCGAAGCCGGCGTTGTCGAGCAGGACCGGCATGTCGCAGTTCTTGTCGAGTCCGGCGGACAGGCCGAACGGGTTCGCGAAGTCGACGCCCATCACCGTGGTCTCGAGGATCGGATCGGTGTAGTCGAGCATCGTGCGTTCCGCCCACAGCAGCGGCGGAATGTGCTTGACCACGCGGCAGAACGCGATCATGCGGTCGTGCGCCTCGTCCGGGGGCACGTTGAACACGAAATTGGGTTTGATGACGTGCTTGTAGCCGAAGGTGAACAGGTCGCAGGTCGCCTTGTTGACCGCATCATGCCAGAAGCTATCCGAAACGTAACTCATGGTTCCCATTGTGGCACTGTTTGCGCGAACTGTCATGCGGCCAAGCGGATTACCCGGCCTGTCTCTCCCCCAGTCGGTTCCACCGACGGTCCCGCAATTAAGAACGACCTTCAGCCGACCTCATATTTGCTCACTAACGTTCGCCTTCGCCTAAAAACGCCTCCGGCGTTTTCTTCACGGCTCAGCCCCCTCGTCAGAGGGGGCCGACGGGGACAATCAGTAGGCGCCGCGCACGTACTGGGGCTGGTAGGGGGCTTCGGTGACGGGCACGCCGAGCTTGTCAGCGGCGCGCAGCGGCCAGTACGGGTCGCGCAGCGCGGCGCGGCCGATCTCGACCGCGTCGGCCTTGCCCTTGGCGAGCACCTTCTCCGCCTGCTTCGGCTTGGTGATGAGGCCGACCGCGGTGACCGGCACCTCGGCGCGCTTGCGCACCTGCGCGGAGAACGGCACCTGATACTCGGGTTTGACCGGGACCGTCACGCCGGAGACGATGCCGCCGGTGGACACGTCGACCAGGTCGACGCCGTGCGCCTTGAGCAGCTGCGCGAGCGCGACCGTCTGGTCGAGGTCCCAGCCGCCCGCCGCCCAATCGGTGGCGGAGACGCGCACGAGCAGCGGCATGTCGTCCGGGATGACGCCGCGGATCGCGTCGGCGACCTCCAGCAGGAAGCGCGTGCGGCCTTCGAAGCCGCCGCCGTATTCGTCGTCGCGTTCGTTGCTCAGCGGGTCGAGGAACTGGGAGATGAGGTAGCCGTGCGCGGCGTGGATCTCGATCGCCTGGAATCCGGCGGCGACGGCGCGCCCCGCGGCTGCGGCGAACGCGTCGACCAGTCCGTGGATCTCGTCGATGGAGAGCGCGCGCGGCGTCGCGTAGCCGCCGAACGGGATGGCGCTCGGCGCGACGACCGGCCAGCCGCTGGCCTCCCCGGGTACGGTCTCACGCTCGTAGCCGACGGTGAACGATCCGGTCGAGCCCTTGCGGCCCGCATGGTTGAGCTGGATGGCCGCGGCGGCGCCGGTCGCCTTGATGCCTTCGACGATCCACTTCCACGAGTCGATCTGCCAGTCGGCCCACAGGCCCACGTCGTTCGGTGAGATGCGCCCCTCCGGCGCGACGGCGGTCGCTTCGGCGATGATCAGGCCGAAGCCGCCCATCGCGCGCGACACGTAGTGCTGGTAGTGGAACGGCGTCGGGCGGCCGTCCTGCGCGAACGCCGAATACGTGTCCATCGGCGGCAGCCAGATGCGGTTGCGGATGGTCAGACCGCGCAGGGTGATCGGGCGGAACAGCAGCGGACCGGCGTCCTTGGCGGGGTTCTCCCCCGTCGCTCCCTTGGACGGCTTGCCGGACTTGCCAGCCTTCGCCGCGGACTTCGACGCGGACTTCGACGATTTCGCGGCCTTGCCCTTGCCGCCCTTGCCGGGCTTCGCCGCCTTGCCGGCCGCCTTGCCCGAGTCCGCGGCCTCGACGGTGTTCGTCACGTCGAGCCCGCGGAAGTCGAATCCGCTCGGCCCTTCGACGTTCGCCGTCGCCCCGATCGCGCCGCCGTATGCCGTGGTGTCTTCCGCCATGATGTTGTCCCCCTTCGATGATTGGCGATGACTGTCCCTAGCCATTCTAACGTCGAAGCCGCAAGTACGCCGAACGCCCACCGCATGTGGAATGCGGTGGGCGTTCGATCGTCGGGCGTCCGGCCTTCGGGAGACGGCCGGGGCCGCCGGGCCGCCGGGCTACCGGCTCACTGGCCGGTCGTGCCCTGCTGGGTCGTGGCGCCTCCCGTCGTCGCGCCGGTCGTGCCCTGCTGCGTCGTCGTGCCGGTGGTTCCCGTGCCCTGCTGAGTGGTCGTGCCGGTCGTGCCCGAACCCGTGCCGCTGTACGTGGTGGTGCTTCCGCCCGTGTACTTCGCGCTCGGGTTGCCGTAGCTGTTGTCGATCGGGATGCCGGCCGTGTCGACGTAGGTCTGCATGAACTGCTTCCACGCCGGCTCGGCGATGTACATGCCGTACCAGGTCGGACGGTACACGCCGTTGATCGTCTTGTAGTTGAACGACTGCGGCGATTCCGCGTTGCCGACGGCCACGAACGTCGCCACCTGCGGGATGAAGCCGCCGGTGAGCATGTACGTGTCCTCGTTGGTGCCGGTCTTCGCGAAGGTCTTGCGGCCGCCGCTCAGCTGCGCGTCCACGGCGTTGCCGCCGGAGCGGACGACGCCCTGGTTGATGGCGTAGGCGGTGGTCTCCGCGATCTCCGGGTCGATGGCCTGATGGCAGTTCGCGGACGGCACCTTGTAGTTCTTGCCGGAACGGTCGGTCATCTTGGTGATGGCGATCGGGGTGCATTCCACGCCCTTGGCGGCGATGGTCGCGTACACGTTCGCCATGGTGAGCGGCGAGGCCTGCACGGTGCCGATCACCATCGGCGGCTGGAACGAGTTGGAGTCGTAGACGTCCTCATGGCCCTGGATCGAATTGTGGTAGCCGACCTGCTTGGCGGCGTCCGCGATCGCGCACAGGCCGATCTGCTGGGTCATCGAGGCCTGGGTGGTGTTGTGCGAGAGCACGAGGCCCTGCAGCGGGCTTTCGTTCGAGGTGCCGCCGCCGGAGTTCTGGACGTTCCACGTGCCGGCGAACGCGTAGCCGTTGCAGCTGAAGCTGGCCGTGTTGTACGCGGTGGAGGTGCGCAGGTACTGGTTGATGGACTTGCCCTTCTGCATCCACGCGATCAGGTTGATCGGCTTCCATGTGGAGCCGGGCTGGAAGCCCCAGCCGCCGCCGTCCTGCTCGTCGACCGCGTAGTTGACGGCCGTTCGGGTCGAATCGGTCTTCGCCAGATCGGTGGCGTCGTAGGTGCGGTTGATGCCGAAGCCGAGCACTTCGCCGGTGCCGGGCCGGATCGAGGCGATCGCGATCTCGAAGCCGGTCGGATCGTTCGGCGGGATGGTGTCGCGCGCCGTCTGCATGGCGATGTTGTTCGCGTTCACGTCCATCGTGGTGACGATCGACAGGCCGCCCTCCTTGAGCAGCTTGTTGCGCTCCTCCTCGGTCTTGCCGAACTCCTGGTTCTTGAGGATCTGGCGGGTCACGTAGTCGCAGAAGAACGCGGCGTCGCCGGCCACCTGGCATCCGGATTCGATGGACTGCACGTTGAGCGTGTCCTTGAGCGGCGTCTTGGCGGCCTCGTCATGCTGCTTCTGGGTGATGTAGCCCTCCTGCAGCATCAGGTCGAGCACGATGTTGCGCTGCTTCTGGGACTCCTCGATGTTCTCGTCGCTGGTCGGATCGTACTTGGCGGGGTTCTTCGTGATGGCGGCGATGGTCGCGGCCTGCACGACGTTCAGGTCCTTGGCGGACACGTTGAAGTAGCGCTTCGCGGCGCTCTCCACGCCGTAGAGGTTGTGGTTGCCGAACTGGGCGATGTTGAGATAGCCCTGCAGGATCTCGAGCTTCGAGTACTGCTTCTCCATCTGCACGGCGATGAGCATCTCGCGCACCTTGCGCGCGACGGTCTGCTCGGAGGCGTGGTATTCGGCGATCGGGTCGTCGTCCTCGCGGGCCTGCATGGCGAGGACGTTCTTCACGTACTGCTGGGTGAGGGTCGAACCGCCCTGCGTATCGCCCTTCTTCACGAACGTCTGGAAGAAGGCGCGCATGACGCCCTGCACGTCGACGCCGTGATGCTTGAAGAATCGACGGTCCTCACGCGCGACCACGGCCTGCTGCATGACCTTCGAGATGTTCTTGAGCGGCACGACGGTACGGTTGTCGGCGTAGAACTCGGCGATCTTCGTCGTGCCGTCGGAGGCGTACATGACGGACTTCTGCGGCAGCGAGGTCACGTCGAAATCGACGCCCTCGACCTTCAGCGACGGCACCACGGCCTTGGCCACCGAGTTCGCGGCGAACACGGCGGGGGAAACCAGCGTGGCCACCACCACGCCACCGCCGACGCACAGCATGATATAGGCCAACAGCAAAGTGAGCACACGTCGAACGGTAAGGGACTTCTTTTTCGGCATGCGCCCCATTCTAAGTGGGTGGGTCTACCGGAGCCGTTTCCGTGCCGGACTGTGTGCAATCGTTCACAAGAACCGCACTCCCTGAACGTCTCCCGCAAACACGGTGAACGCCCCGTATCGCCGCCCCCGCCGGCGGGGGCTGTCAGCCGGAGACCGAGGTGCCCCACGTCCTGCCCCCGCCGGCGGGGGCTGTCGGCGAAGCCGACTGGGGGTGGTCGCCGGCCGAATACCTCAGCGGCGCGACCTGCGGATGAGCATGCCCGGCTGGTAGATGATGATCGACCGGCCCTCGCGCGCGATCCACCCGCGGTTCGCGAAGTCCATCAGCGCCTTGTTCACGGTCTCGCGGCTGGAGCCGACGAGCTGCGCCATCTCCTCCTGCGTCAGATCGTGCGGCACCTTGAGCCCCTCCTCGACCGGCTCGCCGAAGCGGGACGCAAGGTTGATGAGCGTCTTGGCAAGGCGGGCGGGCACGTCCATGAACACGAGGTCGGAGATGTGCTCGTTGTTGGAGCGCATGCGCCCGGCCATCACCTGCAGCATGTCGATGGCGACGCGCGGATGCTGGTCGAGCCAGTGGAACAGCGCGTCATGTTCGAGCCAGACGACGCGCGTGCCGCGGCTCATCGCGAGCGCGGACGCGGTGCGCGGGCCGCCGGTCGGGTCGAAGACGGGAATCTCGCCGAGCACTTCGCCCGGCGCGTGGATGGACAGCAGCTGGATGCGATGGTCGTTCGATTCGCGCACGAGCTTGACGCGCCCGTGCTCCAGCAGGTACATGCGGTGATCGGTGCCGCCCTGCTCGAAGATGGCCTCGCCCTTGTCGTACACGGCCTGGTTGAGATGGGGGATCAGCTCCTCCGCCTGCTCCGGCGACACCTGCTTGAACAGCGCGGTGTGCAGGAGCACGTTCTCCTCTTCGGGCATCGCGTTCGGCTTTTCCGCCAACTCACATCACCATCCCATCGTCACGTCGCCGTATTCCACCGTCGGTCCGCGGACATCCTCGACTATCGTCCGCAACATTGTACCGCACGCCCGCCGGAGCCGCCGTGAACGTACCGTAAGCGTTCACATGCGCGTGCGGCGGTCGCGCGTGCGCGTCCCGCGTGCGGCGCCGCCGTCACGCGCGGGACGCCTGCGCGCGGCAGTACGCGAGCAGGTGCGCGACGACCTCGGCGCGCGTCATGCCGGTCTGGCTGCGGAGCGGGTCGACGCGCTTCACCGCCGACCTGACCGCCTTGTCGCTCGTCTTCTCGCCGCTCACGTTGAGCACACGCGTCATCTTCGCCGCGTCGATGTCGTACGCCATCGTCACGTGGTGCAGGACCGCGCCGGGCGCGTCCGTCGCCACCGGCGCGGCCGCTCCCCCGTGCGCCGCTGCGTGCGGCGCGGGGAAGCGGCGTTGCGCCGCGCCGCCGATCTTGCCGTATTGCGACGCGATGTCGTTGAGACCGGCGAACCGCACGTCAAGTCCCAGCCCGCGCAACGCCTCGACGAGCCACCGGTCGCACAGACGGTACGACGATGCGACGTCGATGCCGGCGACGAAATCGAGCGGAGTATATAAGGAGTAGGTGATCGTGTTGCCGGGTTCGATGAACATCGCGCCGCCGCCCGTGCACCGGCGCACGACGGTGATGCCCTCGGCGCGCGCGACGTCCTCGTGGACCTCGTCGGGGATCGATTGGAACCGGCCGACGACCACGCACGGTGCGCTCCACTCCCAGATGCGCAGGGTCGGCCGGCGCGCGCCAGCCGCGACCTCGCGCGCCCATCGCTCGTCGACCGCCATCTGTTCGGCGGGTGTGCGGGGCTCGTCGTGGATGATGGCGAGCCGCGGCCAGAGGGCGGCCCAGCGGGAGGCGAAGTCGGTGTCGGGGGTCATGACCACCCCCACCCGCTGCGCGGGAGCCCCCGCCAGCGGGGGCAGGGTGAGGGAGGCGGCGGTATCGGTGCCGGATGACGGGGGCGGGGTGAGGGCGCGGGCGGCGGCGACGGCGACGGCGGCGGCGTCGGTGCCGACGAGACGGGCGCGCGGATGACGGGTGATCGCCTCGCGCACCGCGGCCGCGATCGTCTCGGCATCGGTCGTGGGAGATTCGGCGATGACCGACGCGATGGCGTGCTCGATGTCGCGCAGGAGGGCGTCGGCGTGCTCGTCGGAATCGGCGTCGACGAAGAAATCGCCGTCGACGCGCACGCGTGGCGCCGGCGCGCCGTCCGCCGTGGCGAAGGCCGGCGCTCCCGTCGGCGCATCACCCGGATCCACGGTCACGGCGACGAGTTTGCCGCCCGGCGTCTTGCATTCCCCACGCATCGTGTTCGTCATACCCATGCCGTCACCATAGCAAAAGGCCCTCGGCGGGGTGCCGAGGGCCTTCGGGAACACGCGACGGACACGCGATCATCTGTACGCCATGCGCGTCACGCGTGACTCACTTGCGCATCACATGCGGGCGAGGATGTCCTTGCCGACCTGGTCGGTGGTGCGGACGGTGGAGCCGAGCTCCTCGATGTCCGCCTCGACGGCCTTGTGGATCCTCTGCGCGGCCTCGTCGAAACCGAGATGCTCGAGCAGCATGGCGGCGGAGAGGATCGCGGCGGTCGGGTTGGCCTTGTTCTGGCCGGCGATGTCCGGTGCGGAGCCGTGGATCGGCTCGAACATGGACGGGTATTCGTCGGAGGCGTTGATGCAGCCGGAGGCGGAGTAGCCCACGCCGCCCACGACGGCGCCGGCCTCGTCGGTGAGGATGTCGCCGAAGAGGTTGTCGGTGAGGATCACGTCGAACTTCGACGGGGCGGAGACGAGGAAGATCGTGGCCGCGTCGATGTGCGAGTAGTCGTGCGTGACCTCCGGGTACTCCTCGCCGACCTTGTCGACGATGCGCTGCCACATGTCGCCCGCATTGACGAGCACGTTCTTCTTGTGGACGAGCGTGATGTGCTTGCGGCGCTTCATGGCGAGCTTGAACGCGTAGCGCACGACGCGCTCCACGCCGTACGCGGTGTTGATGGAGACCTCGGTGGCCACCTCGTTCGGGGTGTTGCGGCGGACGGCGCCGCCGGCGCCGCAGTACAGGCCCTCGGTGCCCTCGCGCACGACGACGAAGTCGATGTCGCCGGGGTTGGCGAGCGGCGAGGTGACGCCCTTGTACAGCTTGGACGGACGCAGGTTCACGTACTGGTCGAGGTCGAAGCGGAGCTTCAGCAGCAGGCCGCGCTCCAGGATGCCGGCCTTGATGCGCGGGTCGCCGACGGCGCCGAGCAGGATCGCGTCGGTCTTCTTGATGCGCTCCTCCTCGTCCTCGGGCAGGATGGAGCCGTCGCGCAGGTAGCGCTCGGCGCCCAGATCGAAGGACTCGTATGCGAATTCGGCCACGCCTTCGGCCGCCTTCTCAAGCGCCTTCTGCGCCCATGGGGTCACTTCCTTGCCGATGCCGTCGCCGGGGATCACGGCGATCGTGTACTTCTTCGTTGCGGTGTTTTCGCTCATGGCACGAGACGTTACTCGCGGCCGCCCGGCGCCCACGGCGGCCGTTCAGCAATTGGACACGACTGCGGACACAACCGGAATGGAAAAAGAACGAGGCACGAAGCCGGAGGAAAGAGACGAGATAGTGAACAGGGGGTGAACAAGAGCAAGGTGGCACGTTGATTCTCGGCTGGCAACAAGCCCGGTGATAGGCTGAAAACAGCCTCCCGGTGGTTGGAACGTCATCATCGCCCGATGACGTGGCGAGGAGGATAACGAAAGGAACGCTCATGAGCGACCGTTGCAAGCTAGTTTGTTCTAGTTTGCAGGACGGTCTTGCGGCCGTCCGCTCCAAGTCTGACGCCGGTCGCCCGGCTGCTTGGTTCGCACTTCGCGGGGGTCTGCCTTCCATCCTGATGGACGGCGGGTCTTGCGTCCCCTCCATGCGCGTTTAGGGTCTCCGGGGCACTCCCGGCGACCATGATGTTGATGGCCGCGTTCAGGTCACGGTCCAGGGTCAGACCGCAGTCTTCGCAGTGGTAGGTTCGCTCGTCGAGGGAGAGCTTGGCTTTCACGCTCCCGCAGTCCGAGCACATCTTGCTGCTGGGATACCAGCGGTCGATCACATGCAGTCTCGCGCCGGTCCGCATGGTCTTGTATTCGAGTCGGCGTCGCAGTCCGGCGAAGGACGCGTCCTCGATCGTCTTGGCGAGCCGGTGGTTCCTGACCATGCCCGTCACGTTCAGGTCCTCGATGCTGATGTCCGAGTATGTTCCGGCGAGCCATGTGGTGAGCTTGTCCAGCAGGTCGCGGCGCCGGTCGGCGATGCGCGCGTGGATGCGGGCGACCCGGGCGCGCGCCCTACGCCGCCTGTTCGACCCCTTGGTCTTGCGGCTCAACGCCTTCTGCGCGTGTTTCAACCGGCGTTCGGCCGTTCTGAGCGTGTGCGGGTTGTCGACGCGGGTGCCGTCCGAGAGCGTGGCAAGCGTTTTGACGCCCAGATCGACACCGACCGCCCCTCCCTTCGGCGTTCGTTTCGCCGTCGGGTCGGCGCGTTCGACGGTCAACGCGGCGTACCAGCGTCCCGCGCGGCACGAGACCGTCATGCGCAGCACCCTGGCCCCGTCCACGCGTCCCGTCACGTCCTCCATGCAGTGCACGCGGCCGATACGGGGCAGTCGCAATGCTTTCGGGTCGTCCTTGACGAGGCCGAAACTGCCGGTCGTGTACGCGAACCGGGGAGTGGCGCTGTCCTTCGCCTTGAACCTCGGGAAGCCGACCCTGCGTCCCCTCCGTTCGCCCTTGCGGCTTTTCGACCAGTTCTTGAGGGCGTCCGCCAACGATCCGAGCCCGCTGTTATAGGATTCCTTCGAGTTCTCCCGCCACCACGTTTTCCCGTCCGCATCCACGGCCAGCGTGTCCTTGTTCGCGTTCCACCAGCGGCGCAGCGCGTACAGGGACCATTCCGGCTTCTCCCCGGCCTCGATGGCGGTTTTGACGTGGGCGAGACCCGCGTTGTACGCGAACCGCGCCGCTCCCGCGTGCGACGACAGCAGCCGTTCCTGTATGGGCGTCGGGTCCAACGCCACCTTGACGGCCTCAAGCATCATGCGCCGCCCTCAACGCGGCCTCCGCCTTGGTTCTAGCCGCGCGCCGCCCGTACAGTCGGGCGCAGAACGAGGTCAATACCTCGGTCATGTCACGCACCAGGTCGTCGTCAAGCTCCGAATCGTCCACGACGATAAGACGCCGCCCCTGCGCCGTCAACGCGGATTCGACCAGTCCCGCGTCCATACGGGCCAGACGATCCCGATGCTCCACGATGATCGTGCCCACGGTCGGGTCGGCGAGGACGCGGTTCAATTTGCGACGTTTGTCGTCCACGCCGGAACCCGTCTCCATGACCAATTCCGGTTTCTCGACCCCCATGTCGATGGCGAACGCCTTCAACCGATCCGCCTGACGTTGCAAATCACTCTTCCGATCGGAGGACGAGACACGCGCATAGCACACGACGCGCGAACCGGCCACCGGCATATCCGGCTTCTCGTACTTCGGGTCGTGGACCAGCCACACGCTCCCGGCCTTCTCCACCGGGACGGGCATACGGTTCTCACGGCACCACTTCCACACCGTCTGCTCGTTCAAACCCTCACGAGCCGCCCATTCCTTCGCACGCATAGGCAAATCATATCACACAACAACAAGGCAAAACAAACCAAAGCCTCAGCAGTTCACAACCCTCGTCCGATCTCAGCGATGGTCTGAACGACATCGAGAAGGAGGTCACGCCGACCGAGGAGCTCAACGACCTGTCCGATCTCGTGCAGGACGGCTTCCGCGACAGAATCTAGCGGTTTCGTCGACTGGTGAGCCCCCTGCGCCTGCCGGCGGGAGCTGTCCCGCGCAGCGGGACTGAGGTGGTTTCCGATATATGAAGTCGATAATAGAGTTGGGGGTGGGCGCATTCGCTGGAATGCGCCCACCCCCAACTCTATTGGTCACGTTCCTTCACGGATTGCACCGAACCGACCACGATGCCTATGCATTGCTCGGAGACTGGCCCCGAGTCACCGTATAGTCGCCGTCGTCGGTCATGTACAGCATCCATGACATGTGCGTGTGGTCGAGGTGAGCGGTATCTTCCGAGGCCGGCAGCAGGTCGAACGATCCGACCGACTTGCCCTTGCGATCCACGATGATCTTCTCATCCGTGGTCTGCACGTAGATCTCGTCGGTCAGATAGTTGATGCCTTTGAACGAGCCGCTGCTGAGCAGCAGTCTCCCCCACTGGTCCTTGTCGAGTACTTCGGTGGATTGGAGATCGTCGTCGATGAGGAAGATTCGTTTGGCGTAGTCATCGCCGAAATCGACGGCCTGCACGTAGACCGTTCCGTCCGAGAACTGGTTCAGATCCAGTTGGGAGTCCTCGCTCACACCAACGATCGACGCCACCGACTTCGCGGCACCGGTTGAATCGACCATCCAGCCGTTGAACAGCCAATGATCGTCGCCGACGCGGCGGATCGTATCCGCGCCGCAACCGTACGACCGCCCGCAATACGTTTCGGGCACGTCGACGAGCTTCTTGTTCCCGTCGATGGAATACAACTGGTAGGTTTTCGTGCTGACGGGCGTTCCCGGCCGCTTGACCGTGGCCAGGTACGTGTCGTATACGGACACGTCCTTCACCTCGGTCTCGGTCATGTCGACCGACTGGTATCCGCCGCTGTCGCTGGTGACCGCGCCTTCATCCTTGAACGTCTGCAGCGTCGTCGCCGTCTTCCTGCCATGGGTCAACGCCATCACCTGCGCGTGGTCGACGCGCTCCTTGTCCTCTCTGCCGTTCACGGTGAACGTCTCCTCCGTGTGCCATGTCTTCTGCACCGCCACGCGTGTGTCCGACGCCCCGATCACGGCGTACTGATAGTCCTGATCGCGGTCGGCGAGATTGTCCTCCTCGGTCTTCAGATCGATGCGTTTGCCAAGTTCGCCGGTATTCACGTTCACTTCATGCGCGTACAGGTGCACGGTTTCGGGAGTGGTGCCGACGGCTTTCGTCTTGACCGCGTAGATCACGAACACCGCCGGATCGTCGCCGTATGTGGCGGCGACAATCGGCGTGGTCTCCGCTTTCTCACCGGATTCCAGCATCGAAACGTGGACCACTTCCGAGGCATTCAGCGCGGGAGTCCATAATCCGAACGAGTATTCGCCTTCACCCCCGGCCTGACTGCCGTTCGATGCGGTCTCGCCGTCGGTGGCGTAGCCGTCGTCCGCGCAGCTGATCAGGTTGGAGACCATGGCGCCACCACTCCAACTCCACCTGCTGGCGCTTGACCCGCCGCATTGGAAGTCGGTCATCGTGACTTCGCTGACCTTCGGTTTCGTTGACTCCTCCGTGCCGTTCCTCTTCGTTTTCGGCTGCGCGGCGGTCTTCTTCTTCGTCGTCGCCTGCGCCTGCGTCTCCTGTTGCGCGGCGGCCTGCGTGTGACGCCAATACAGGAATCCTCCGATTCCCGCAGCCGCCAGCACGATCGCGACGATCAGCACGATGATGATGGCACGTGCGCGATGCGGTTTCCGTGGTGCGCCGCCGTCACCGGGAGGGACCGGCGTGCCGGAGCCGCCCGGCACGGCCGGCATTCCCGGTTGTGGTATGGACGGCACCGCCGGTTGCGGTACGGACGGCGGCGCCGGTACGGTAGGCACGGACGGTGTCACAGGTACGGCAGCAGGTACGGCAGCAGGTACGGCAGGCTGCGGTATGACGGGCTGCGGGATACCCGGTTGAGGAACCCCCGCAAAGCCGTTCCCCTGTGATGGTGCCGGTGCCGGCACCCCGCCCGGCACCGGTGCGCCGCATCGCTCGCAGAACATCGCGCCGTCAGGCACCGTGTTGCCGCATTGTGCGCATCGTCTCATCGTCTTTCCCCTTCCGCTCGGACCGCTTCGTCTCTCCTCCCATTGTAAAGGCGGCACGCCGCCGATATCTCCTTACCAATAGAGAGACTTCGTCAGGAGACACCTGACTTGCTTAACACCGACCTATGAAAGCCGTAGAATCGCCTCATCGGCGTTGTTCCGCCGAACGCTCCGTTCGTTGCCGATTGGAGCGTTGGATCGAGAATAGACAGGAGAAATAAGGGTATGAAAGGCATGAAACGTATCGGAGCGCTGTTGCTGAGCGCCTGCATCATCATGGGATTGGGAGCGTGCGGCGGCACGGGCGATTCCCAGTCTGCGGGGCAGCCATCCGCCTCGCAACGATCCGGGAAGTCGAAGTCAGGGTCAACGTCAACGGACGACTCCAAGAACAGCAAGTCCACGAAGGCGCAGCCGGAAGGGAAAATCGTATCGGATTGGCGTGAGCGTTACCACTGCGCCGATCGTAGCGAATACGGGTCGCTCCCCGATTTCGATCTGGCGGGGCAGGTCATTCTCGCAGTGGACGACGGCTGCGTGATCATCGTCGACGGACAGACGGTGAACGTCCCCATCATGGATGCCCCTTCCGTCGACGGCGTGATCAAGGTCACCGACAGGCTGTTGGGAGAGCTGCCCGTCACGTTCGATTCCTCCGACGTCGGATCCTGGAGCATCACGGTCGACGCGTCGAATCTTAAACCGGCCACGCTGACGGGTGTGAACAAGGACTTCACCGTGGGGAGCGAACTCTGCTACGGCGGCTCATGCCCGGGCGGCATACAAAACCAAGAAATGGCTTTTGGGGAGACTGGTACCGTGAACGTCACGGGCGGCACGACGGTCGTCGTGCGTTTCTTCTTCGCCGGCGCCGGCGACGTCGCGGTCATCAGGCGCGGCTGACACCGCCGCCGACACACCGTTCACGCCCGGATGCCGCCGCGGTCTCGCGCGCGGCGACCGGCTAGAGCGCGCGGATGACGAACGTGTCGTCGGCGAGCGCGAAATCCTCGCCGCTGGAGAGGTATTCGGTGCCGCCGGGAGCCATCTCGCGCCCGCGCACCGAAGTGCCGTTGGCGGAGTCGTTGTCGGTGATGGAGAACCGGCCGTCGCCCATCACTTCGATGGTGGCGTGGATGCGGCTCACGTTCGTGTTGCCACCCATGTGCAGGTCTGCGGTCTTGGAGCGTCCGATGGTGGCTTTGCGCGCGATTGCGCCGGTCGCGGTGAGTCTGCGCCCGTCACGCAGGCGCGTCACTTCGAATCCGTCGTGTTCGGTCGCGCCGAATAGGCTGGTTTCGCCTTCGCTGTTGTCGGAGTCGGATCGCGATGCGGCGGCGCCGGTGGTCTGCGCTGCGGGGTTGGTGCGGATGACGGGCTTGTAGACGGACTGGGGGCGCGGTTTGTCGCCGTTGAGTACGGCGGAGAAATCGCGCTGGGGAGCGTGCCGGGCTTGTGTGGAGACGGCTTCCGGCGTGGGTTCCGGCATGTGCACGGGTTTCGGCGTGGATTCCGGCGCAGGTTCCGGCGTGGACGCATGATTCGGCGTGGTCTCCGTCCGTGCGTGTGCAGGTTCGCGCGCGGGCATCGACGGTGCCGTCTGCGCGTGCGACGGCGGCATGGATGGCGCGACGGGCCGGGACGGCACCGGTTCGGGCGTCCTGACCGGCTGCGGGGTCGCGACCGGTTCGACGGGTCGGGACGGTTCCGCGGTCTGCGGCGGCTTCACAGGAGACGGCAACGCTTGTTCCGTCGATTGCGCCGGCTGTGTCGGCTGCGTATGACGGGGTAGAACCGATGCCACGGTCTCGTCCGCACCGGACTGGCCGGAGTCCGGCATGGTGCGCCGCGGCAACGAGGAGGCCACGGTCTCATCGGATATGACGGGCTGGGGCATGGGACGTTGCCCGAACGATTCGGTCGGACCGGTGGAACCGGTGAAACCGGAGCCGGTTCCCGTATACGATCCGGTGAATCCCGATCCGGTGCCGCCAGTTAGGTCCGCGACGCCGCGCAGCTGCTGCAACGGCGACTGTGCCGGCGCGTTCGCGGCGACGGCGTTCGCTCCCGGGGCATCGCCTACGATGGTCGCGCCGAACGGATCGTCGTCGACAGGAGCACGACGCGCGCCGGCGGCGATGGTCGGGGATGCCGCCTGCGTGGGCGAGGATGCCTGCGTGAACGAAGGCCGTGCCGAGGATCGTCCGGCTCCGACCGGCGAGATGAGTCCCATCGAAGCGAGGAACCCGTTAAACTGGGCGGCGCTCACGGTGGGGTTCTGCGCGAGGAATCCGCCCAATGCCTGCTGCAATCCGATGCCGTTCTGCGATTGCATGCGCACGCGGCGGCCATCGGCGAGGAACGCGAGCAGGGTGTGGACGGTGTTCTTCCGTCCGGCATCCGCGCCGAACAACGGAACCAGCGCGAACCGCACGCCGCCGTCAGGACCGACGAACACATGTTTGGGCTCCCACAGCACGCAGACGACGGCGATGCCCTGCGACTCACACTCCCCCAGCACCGCGGCGGCGGACAGCAACGCGCCCATGTACACGGTGTCGTTCAGACCGGAGCGTGCCGCATCCTGCAATGGAACCGATCCGGTCACATCGTAGTAGCACAGCGTCTCACGGTCGTTCGCCTCGTAACGGAAGGCAAGCATAGCCATCTGCCCCATGCCCAGCCATTGGGCGCGCGCATAGTCGAATTCCTCCCCGCGCGTGGCCGTCACCGTCAACGTCTGCGAACCGACCTGCCGGTTCCTCACGATTTTGACCTTCATGGCTCCAGACTACGCCCATCACGGCATGTTTTCAGGTTTCTTCCGCAATCCATCAAGCCAGCTTACGCCGAACAGATTCCGATGGTCAGATTCCGGCAAGCGCGACCATGATCGCCTCATGATTGCTCAGCGGACATGTCTTTGCCGTCGGAGAGGACTCGGTCAGTCTGATTGATGTACGAATCCAGATCAAGCGACATCAAAGCAACGGCCAAATCGTAGCGCAAGCTCGTATCGGGGACACGCGCCAGCACGACCTCCGCCATATCGAAACATGCATTGCGCACCGTGCGAATCTTATCGAGGAACGCTTCACCGTCTTCAAAATCGAGCGTCTCACACATGGTAGTCACCACGTATACAGGGAGAGTGATCATACCGTTCGATTCCACGCAACGCTTGTAGCCTTCAAGCAAGTGCAGGGAGCAATCGAACACGTCTCTGTCTCCAACATCTACACTGACGTCCAATGTCTCGGCGATTAGCGTGACTCCGGTCAGCGATACCAACTGGTTGTATACGAAATCACGGTTCGACCAGATATCCGCATCGGTATCGTCGGCCTCACCTTCATTGGCTTTGCGCCAAAACGACTTATAGGAGTCAATCACATGATTTGCGTCAAACACATACTGAAGCTCCATCAACCCATGAGACGCGTCCCGTTCTTTTTCGTCGGGGAAGGCCCCTACAGGAGAATCATCCGCACCTTTTCCGTGAATGGCTCCGGCATTGGAACCGTCATTCGCAGAGACCCCATCGACATCATCCGAGGTGACAGGAAGAGGCACGGGGGGGGAGACCCTCCTGAAACGTCTTCACGGCACGGTGCCGCTCCAGCTCCTCATACATATGTTGAAAGCTTGCCTCATCCAGCAAAACATCAGCCTGTGGCAACCAGATGCTCAACACATCATCATACCTGTCGCCAAGCAACAATGCAGCCAGTCTCGTAGATATCTCCTTGTCCGCGAGGCATTGCAGCATAATCGTCGCTGCCATCACACATACATCGCGAAGATACCCCCGAGCTGAGGCGACTTCGTTATTATCCTCGCTCTCGCGAACGGTCTCCGTGACGGAGGTATCGGCATCCCACAGCATACGGAACAGCCAGCCGACCACGCCTTTCGCACGAACGGTAGAGTCTACGGCATCCACGAACCGAAGATATTCCTCCAGTGCATCGGTGTCACGGTTTCCAACGACGGCAATCGCCATATCGGCGAACAATGTCTCCCCGAACAACTCGGCGGCATGGTCGATGATATTCTTCTGCCGTTCAGGGGGAACCGGCACCGTGAACCTCCGCAGCGCCTCAACCTCATCCATATGCGCTTCCAGCCGCAAGAGGAACGCCTTATCGTCCACAATCACCGTATCCATAGCAATCCCTTTCAATCCTCGGTTGACATCATGGATCAACCGGTCAGATTCCGGCAAGCGCGACCATGATCGCGGTAAAGACGAGCAACGTCTCCAGCCAGATCAAAGATGCGGCATGCCACATCCACGAGGCTTCCACGCGGTTCTCCGCACATTGGCGTGCCTGCTGCACCTCGCCCGGCAACCAAGCCCAGGCGAGCCCCACGGCCGATGCCAGCAGCAATCCGGACACCGGTGCCCAACCATGCTCCACGAGCACGATGCCGACCAGTCCGATGGTGACCGCCATGCCGCCGCCGACCATCGGCTTCGGCGTCGGAGCCCGCTTGCCGCGGGGCATCCATGCGAACGTGAACGCGACCACCGTGAATACGACGCNCGCCACGACCGCCGGCCATGCGCCGGCCACCGTGTCCGACAGCTCCAACGTGCCGGCCACGCCACTGCCGTAATTCGAGGTCACACCGTCACGCACACCCCGCATGTACAGTATCGTCCTGCCGAATCCCGTGCCCAGAAGCCGCGCCGTGCCGCCGATGAACGCGACCATCATCACATGGAACAACCATGTCACGCCGGGCAGCAGGAACACGGGCAGCATGAGCGCCATGCCGATCACGGGGGCGACGCCCAATACGCCCGCCACCAACGATATGGCATCGAACCCACCCGAATCGATTCCGAACACGCCGAGCCACCACGGATCCCAGCCGACGTTGCGACTCGACACGACCCACCACGCCTGAGCCAGCAAGTCGATGACGGCCAGCACGCCAATCATGGCGAGGCGCCAGACCACGCCAGTCATCGTGAACACGCGCCCCGAGGCATCGGACACGATCCGCATATCCTCGTCGAACTGCTTCAATGCGCCGAATCCCCTGAGTCTCACAGACCCGCCCCTTCGTCGTGAACGTTTCGCCATATCGATACCACCTGTCACCTGTCGGCATGGAAGCGAATCCGCGCCGGTACGTCATCGCCGCCGTCGGACGACGTTATTCCACGATTTTCCGAATCTCGCCGACCTTATCCTTGATGGTACCCACATTCGATGTGACTGATGAGCTCATACGACAACGCGGCGGACCTCAGTGACGGTGATGAACCGTATGATTGGCCCAAGGACGATTTCCAGGGGCAGGGAAGTGAGGGATGGCGGTTGGTGTTGTTCATGCGGTATGTGCTGGTGGGGCGTCTCGAGGACGGCGCCCAGGTGTTCTGGGACACGCGGGAGAAGACGCCCGTCAAACGCGTGCTGGATCTCGGCGGCGGCCCCGGCTGGGCGCAGGCCGGAGCCGCCGCCGGAGCCGCCGCCGCGGGCGCCGTGCCCGGTCTGATGGTCCTGATCCATGAGATTGGCCGGCTGCTCGCGCCGGAGAAGGGAACACATCACACGTCCACGGTGGATGATGTGACGCTGCTGGCCTTCCTCAAACCAATCACCATGGATCGCAACGAATGGAACACGTACGTGGCGGCGGTCGCGATGTGGCTGGTCGGGTTCCTGCTGTATTGGTGCTTCTGCCGTCTCGTGTTCGGCCGTGCAACGACTTATGTCCCGGCCTCGCTCGAGGAGCTGGCGTTCGCCTCCTCCATGCCGGCCACACAACTACGCTACATGTTCGGCGGCCCCATAGTCGGCACACTGTTCCTCATCGGAATATCCTGGTTCCCTGTATGTCTGACGGAGATGTTCTGGAGCAGCGCGCGAAACCTGAAATTCGAATGGTCCGGCTACAAAATGGTGCAGGTGGCCGAGCTCATATGGATGTGCGTGACACTATTCCTGCCGATTCTGTTGGCTTTGCGTTTCGTCGGCCCATGGGACTGGCGAGGGCGTTTCAACCTGCACGAGGGAGCCGAACGCAGGAGCCGTCTACGATGAGCATCCTGCTGATGGGCGCCGGGACGGGACTTCTGGTCGCGGTCTCGCTGACCTTCATCCTCGCGTTCAACATGAGCCGATTCCGCTGGATCATGGACCACGACATCCACCCGCTGCTCGAAGAACACGGACTGCGCAAGCCCGACGACGGATTCGAATCCTCTGGCATCAAGGAACGCATGGACGCGTTCCACGCGGATGTCGCGGAAGCGTTGGCCGCACCGGAACGAGAACGCGAGGCGCGCGAACGACGGCAGTCCATCACGTTCGACCCGATGGTCGACGAGTCGCCGCTGCCGGCGGGTCCCTACCCGTTCAACCGCCCGACGGCGTCGTGGGCGCGCGACATCTACGAGGAAGGCGACTGGACGTACGCCGCCGCATGGGTCAAAGGACGAAGGAAACCACGCGTGGTACGCGAGCAACGCTACGACTCATGGCGCAACGAGCTCCTCGCGCGCCACGGCCTGACCGACGCATCGCCCGCCACACTCACACGCATCGAGCATGCCGCCACACGCATACGCATCCTCCGGCACACCAGTCAAGCCGAAGCCTACCAACAAGCCTGCCGTAAAACGGCAATCGCAGACAAGAGATAAGGCCGACCGGCACCGGAGCAATCTCACCGTTACCTGCCGTCCGGCCGCCAACCTAGCGCACGGCCGACGATCTCGTACATGGTCTTGACGTCGCCGCTGTCGGGCTCGTCCACGACGATCACGCGGTGACCTGCCACATCCTGCGAGGAGAGCCGTCCCGACGGGGCCTCCGCCGCGAATCCTTCGCGGATCGTCGTCTCGTCCGCGCTGAACGCGGCGGGATTCGTCCCGTTGAACTGCATGTCCACGATGAACGCGGTTGGATGGAAATCCATGCCGACACGCACCGGCTTGTCGTAACGCAGCGTGTACGCCTGAAGTCCGCCGTACGGGCGCGGCACGGCCATCCAGTTCAACACGTACCGGTTCACGCCGGTCGTGACGGGCGGCACGGGAGGCAACGCGAGTCCGGCGTTCGCCGCGTATTCGGCGAGATGGTCGTCGGTACGCATGTTCACCCGCATCGAGTTCGAATATGCGGTGGCGTCGATGCCGCTGGACGCCTTGAACGCGCCCTGGTCGCCGATGGTCGGCTCATAGCGCGCGCCCACCGCTCCAGCGATGCGTTTCACGGTCTTCGCCGGCCACGCATACGTGGTGCCGACACTCACCTTGCCGGTGGCCCGTCCCTTCGTCTTCGCACGGCTCACGCGGAGGACGACCACGACGATGAGCACGACGATCAGGATGATGAACAGGAACACCCCACCAATGATCGCGAAGGGAATCCACAGTTCCTGCTGCGTCATCGGCCTGCACTTGCCGTTCACGCATATCTCACCATCGATCGCAAGATTCAATGCCGTCATCGTTGTCCCTTTCGCTCATCCGATAAGGAAGCGGCCGGACCCTTCCTTGTTCGGACGGGTCCGGCCGCATTCATCTACTCCCTGCCGAAGGGGTTGTCGCGGTAGGCGAGCGACTTCCTCCGGCGGCTGATCGCGACGATCGCTCCGGCGATCGCGGCGATCACGATGATCGCACCGAAGATCATCGTGTTGCGGATCCACGGCGTGCTCATCGCGTACTGCCACCAGTTGGAGGCGATCGTGATGTTGTCGTACACGGCGGTGGACTGGTTGCCGGCCTTGTCGACGGTGGTCACGGTGATCTCGTGGCGGGCGCCGTCGGCGGGCAGGCGGAACGTCGGCGTGCTCTTGAGGAGCGTGTTGCCGTTCCACGTGGCCTGCGTCTCGCCGTCCACGGCAATCTCGGCGGAGGCGACCTGCAGGTTGTCCTTCGCGTCGATGCCCACGCTGCGGCCGTTCTGGTCGAGGTAGACGTTGCCGGAGGTCACGCCGAGCGCGGCGGAGGTCGGGGCGGTCGTGTCAAGCGCGAAGTTGACCTCCGCGTTGGACTTGCGGTCCTCGTCCTTCTTCTCCATCGTGTTCTGCGACAGGTTGCCGGCCTTGTCCTCGGAGGTGAGCTGCACGCGGTAGTAGCCGTCCTCGTCGAACTGCTTCGCGGGGATCGTGTACTCGGTGCGGCTCCAGCCCTTGTCGTCGGTGGTCTTCATCGTGAAGTCCTTGTCGGCGAGCTGCTTGGCGGAGGCGTCCTTGGCGACGACCACGTGCGACTTGCCCTGGTCGAGGCCGGACACGTTGATCTCGCTGACGGTGACGGGCTGCGACTTCTTGATGAAGGCGCCGCGCAGGTTCTGCGTGCCCGCGGTGAACACGTACGTGGAGCCGAAGCGGTTCGCGGAGAACGTCTTCTGCGTCTTGTACGTGTTGCCGGCCATGTCGGTGGCTTCGGCGGTCAGCGTGTACACGTCGTCGATGGCGACCTTACGTTCGAAGTCGGCGAAGTCGACGACCTGCGAGTTGTCCGTGTCCTTCGTGGTGGACTGCGGGAGCTTCTTGTCCTTCAGTTCGCCGCGGTGGGCGCCCTTGAGGGTCCACTTGACCTTGCTCATGTCGATGTTCGTGTCGTCCGTGGTGATGAGCGGCGCGACGGTGCCCGCGTACGCGGTCTTGTCCTCCACGCGGTCGATCTTGATGGACGGCTTGGTCTTGTCGATCACGAACTCGGGTTCGCTGACCTCCTGCGCCACGTTGCCGGCGAGATCGGTCGCGGTCGCCTTGATCGTGTAGTGGAGCTCACCGGTGAAGGCGACGTGGTTCATCCACTCGGTGGACTCGCGTTCGCCGCCCGTGCGGACCCAGCCGGACGCGCCCGGAGCGGGCTGGTCGGCCTTGTTGTCGTCCTTCGCGGTGGTGGTGATCACCGACTCGGATTCGGAGAAGTTGCGCTCCACCTCGCGCACGGTGGCGTTGCGGTCGGCGGAATAGTACATGCCGTTCTTCACGTTGTTGTTGTCGAACGTGAGGGTCAGCACCGGGGCGACCGTGTCGACCGTGAACTCCTCGTGGATCACGTTGGAGGCGTGGTCGCCCGGATCCGTGTAGGAGGCGTCGACCGTCCAGTCGCCGTCCCTGTCGGCCTTGAACGTGGCGACGTAGGTCTTCCGGTCACCGCTCGGGTTGCTGAACGAGGCGACGCCGTAGGTGTGCTTCTCCCCGTCGACCGTGGTGGTGACGACCACGCGCGCCGGCTCGTTCTTCAACGAGAAGTCGAAGTTCGATTCGACGAGCGTGACGGTGCCGGTGCGGTGCGCCTTGTAGTACTTGCCGTTGCGCACGTCGTTGTTGTCGTACGCGATGGAGATCGTCGGCGCGACCGTGTCGATGGCGATGCCTTCGACACCCTTGACGTTGCTGGCGGCCTTGTCGCCGTTCACGCCCTCGTACGTGTTGAGCGCGCCGGTGTCGACCGGGTTGCCGGCCGCGTCGGTGAGGGCGATCGAGGTGTTGCCGAGCGTGAGACGCTGGCTGTCGCCGTCGAAGCCGAAGCTGATCGAGCCGCCGGCGGTGGTGCCCGCGTAGGCGACGGCCGGGGCCGGATGCTCTCCGAGATCGGAGATCCACTTGTCGAAGCCGAGCTGCGAGAACCTGACGCTCTCCTCGCCCTTGCTGGCGCAGTCATGGCTGTCGGGGCTGTTGTTCGCGGCGGCGGAGCAGATGCCGGAGATCGAATCGTTGACGCCGTCGAGCGTGACGGTCACGCCGGTGGTCGCGAAGATCCAGTTCCACTTGGCCGGGCTCGTCACCGAGGAGGTGAGGTTGCCGAGCTTCGGAGCGGTCCAGTCCATGACGAAGTCCTTGTTGGCGTTCTTCTGTTCCGAACGCAGACCCTTGTAGGTGAGGTTCAGGTGGTACTTGCCTTCGACTTCGGCGTTGTTGCCCTTGAGCTGGATCGGCTGGTCGGCGAGCGTCCACGTGTCGCCGTTCTTCGTCCACGTGCCGTCGGTGACCTTGAGCTCCTTGACATCGGTCTCGCCGGTGTTCGGATCCTGGGGCGTGGTGTCGCCGGTGCTGCCGGCAAGCAGGTTGGAGTGGAGCTTGGTCAGCTTCTGGTACAGCGGGAACCACTTGTCGGTGATCTCGTAGGTGGCGCGCGTCTTGCCGCGGTAGTAGTACTCCGGATCGCGCGACTTCGGGTTGCCGGCCACGTTGTTCACGATCAGCTTCGCGCTGTTGTCGTCGTTCACGTCGGCGACGATGGCGGTGTAGTTGATCTTGTCCTTCACCGGGGCGCTGAGGATGGGGGCGTTCTTGTGTTCGTTGCCGGCGGCGTCCTTGACGGTCACCGTGATGGCGTTGAGGTCGTAGAAGCCTTCCTGATCGAGCGTGATGGTGAAGATGCCCTTGGCGGGGTCGTAGTCGTCGGCCTGCTTGTCGGTGTCGGCGTGACCGCCGATAATCGCGTTGCCTTCGAGATCGACCGGAGCCGGCACGGAGAACGTCACCGACTTGTCGTCGATGCCGGACGTGCCGACCTCGTTCTTGACGTTGTCGTCGTTGCGCACGGCCGCGTCGGACTGGCCTTCAGGCAGGAGGTCCTTGACGTACAGCTTGATCTTCTGTTCGCCGGCTGCAGCGTACACGTCGTAGGACTTGCCCTTGACGTCGAAGCCCCTGACGAGGGACACGCCTTCGACGCCTTCGGCACCGGAGATCTTCGAGATCTCGGGGGCGACCTCGTCGAGTGTGAACTTCACGTCCTTCGGGGAGGCGAGCAGCGCGACGGCGCCGTCCGTGAGCGGGGCCTTGATCGTGTAGTTGCCGTTGGTCTGCGTCTTGCCTGCGGCGATCGCCGTGGCGAGCGGCACGAACAGCGTATTCAGCTTGGCACCGGTCCACGTGAGCGTGGCGGCGTTCGTGTCGATGTCGGCATCGGCGATGGTGGCGCTCAGGCCGGTCTTGTTCACGGTGGAGTACTGGACCGAGCTGCCGTCGAACACGTTGGTCGTTCCGTACTGGGCCTTGAGGATGGCGGCGCGGAACGCGAAGGCCGGATCGTCCTTCACCTTGATGGTGACGGATTCGATGTCCTTCGTGTAGTACTGGCCTTCGTCCTTGACCGACTTGCCGTTGACGAGCGTCTCGGCGGTGCCCTTGGACTTGCTGACGGCCACCTGGTCGGGGACGCCCGCGGCACCGAGCTGCTGCTTGATGTCGGCGAGGCTGACCGTCTTCGTGTTGGCGTTGTCGCTGGTGGCGATGTCGTCGTCCTTGGTGAACTTCTTCGCGTTGTCGGACACGGTGATCCTCACGTTCGACAGCTTGTAGATGCCGTCGCCGTTGTCGCCGAGCTTGGCGGTGTATGTACCGTTGTTGCCCTGGAGCTTGAGATCCTCGGTCTTGGTCGTGCCGTCGAAACCTTCGACGGTCACCTTGGCGGTGACGTCCAGCAGGCCGGCGACGTTGGCGTCGTCCTTGGTCTGTCCGGCCTGGTCGCCCTGCTTGAGCGCGGCGAACAGGTCATGGGCGGAGAAGGAGATCTCACGGGAACCGTTGGCGAGTACGTGCCCCTCGCCGTTCACGGTGCCGGACAGATCGTTCTTGCCCGCCGTGTACGTGAGCGCGGTGAACGACGGCTCGACGTTGTCGACGCCGAGGGAGAAGGACTTCTCGGCCACCGTGTACCTGCCGCCCGTCCGCTTGCCGAGCAGCTGGCGCATGGCCTTGTTCCCGTTGAGCGCGGCGGTGTCGAGACTCACCGTGTACAGGCCGTTGTCCGCGGCGGACATGAGGTCCTTGGCGCCGGTGGCGGGCTTCAGCGTGATAATGTAGTCGTCGCCGCTCTTGACGTAGGAGTCGAGCACGACCGAGCCATAGGCCTGGGCGGCCCCCGTGGCGGACAGCGTGCTGGCGAGCACCGGGATGCCGGTCTTGACGGCGGCGTTCCAACGCTTGGTGAAGTTCTTGTTGCCGCTCACCTTGATCTGGATGGTCGGGGCCTTGTCTCCCTTGAGGTAGATGGCCTTGTCGGCGGCGACATCGTACTCCTTGCCGTTCACCAGCAGCGTGGTGACGACCTTCGCGTCGGCGGCGGCGTCGGCGATGGTGATGGAGGTGACGTCCTTGAGCGGGCCGTCGGCATCCAGCTTCTTGACGAGGTCGGCGACGGACTGGGCGGGCGTCGCGTTGCCGGTCTGGTCCTCGACGGCGATCTGGATGTCGGACAGCACGTAGGTGCCGGGCTTGTCGAGCGTCAGCGTGTAGGTGCCGTCGCCGTTGTCGGTGAGCTTCTGGGCGTCGCCGGATCCGATTGTGGCGGTGACCTGTTTGACGCCGGCGGTCTTGCCGGAGTCGTCGGTGCCGTCGGACAGCAGATCCTTCGCGGTGAACACGAGCTCACGCTTGACGTCGCCGTCGCCGGTGCTGAGGTCTCCATCGTCGATGGAATCCTCGGTGCCGTTGTTGTCGTACTTGAAACCGGTGATCGCGGCAGGCACGTCATCGAACAGGAACGTCTTGTCGCTGCCGGTGAACGGCGCCGCGATCGCGATCGTATGGTTGCCGTTCTTCTGGGCTTCGACGAGAACGTCGAACGCGGCGGTGCCGAGGGCCAGCGAGAACTTGCTGTCCTTGCCGCTGACGGCGCCCGCGGCCAGCGCGTACGAAGCGCCGGTGTCGGAGACGCCGTTGGCGACGATGAGGTCGCCGTTGGCGTCCTTCGGCAGGTTCGCGACAATCTGCTTGAACCACGCGGAGGTGGATTCGAGCTTCACCGCGTTGACCTTGTTGGTCGAGGCGGCGTTCGGATCGATGGCGATGGAGGCGGCGAAGTCCGCGTCCTTGCTGGCGGAGGTGGAGACGAACAGCGTGGTGTCGTCGAAGGCCAGCGTGCCGTCGGCCGCGCCGTTGAACTCGAAGTGCGCGGGGTTCTCGGCATTGTCGGTCGAGTCGACGATGGCATTCGAGAAATCGTAGGCGCCCTGGTCGTTGAGCGTGGCGACCCAGGTGCCGTCCGGCTGCTGCGCGGCTTCGATGGCCTTGTTCTCGACGTTGCCGAGCGAGCCGTCCGCGTTGAGCTTCTGGAACTGCGCGTTCACGACGACCTTGGCCACGCCGCTGACGTCATCTGCGGTCTCGACGACGATCCGCGGGGCGGACTGCTTCGCGTTGGCGTAGAGCACCTTGCCGGAGAGCTGCTGGGTGCTGCCTGCGTCCGGTGTGTAGGTCACCTTGCTGATGGTCGGCGCGACGTCGTCGACGGTGAGATCGCCGATGACGGTCGGATCGACGTTGTTCAGGTATGCGATGGCCGCATCGGTGAGACGGAGCGAGTACTTGCCGAGCTTGAGTTCCTGATCGAACGTGAGTTGGAACTCGGTGCCGTTCTTCGCCTGGAGCTTGGCGGCGGAATAGCCGTCTTTGACGTTGCCGTCCGCATCGACCACTTCGACGAGGTTGCCGTTGCCCAGCTGCGTCTTCATCAGTTCGACGCGCTTGGCGAAGTACCGGTCGTTCTTGTTGGACAGGGTGATGCCGCTGATGGAGTTGTAGGTGCCGCCCGGCTTGAGGTCGCCGGTCACGGCGAACGTGACCTTGCTCTTCGCGGCGTCGTCGGTGGCGACGATCACCTTGGCGGCGTTGAAGCCGTCGGCGCGGGCAATCGTGTCGAGCGCGACCGGGTCGGAGACCAGTCCGGCGTCGTCGGTGACGGTGACCTGGTACTTGCTCAGGTCGTAGGTCGCGTCGGCGGCGAGCGTCCAATGGTAGGTGCCGTCGGTGTCGGCCGTGAGGTCGGCGACCTTTTTCCCGTCCTTGTCGAGGATGGTCACGGCGGCGATGCCGGCGGTGTCGGCGGCGGGGGTGATGGTGAGCGCGTGGTCGCCGGTCACCAGCCATTCGTCGGCGTCATCCTTGAGCACCGTCTCGCCGGCGGCGAGGGCGATGCCTAGCTTGACGGGCTGGGCCGGCTTCTCGTTGTCGATGGTGAACGACGTGGAGGTCTGGGCGGCGCCGGAGCCGAGCGCGGCGCCGTTCAGCGCCACGGTGTAGGCGGCGTCCTTGGCGAACGCGTCATTGCCGGCGGCCGCGGCGTCGATGGTCACGACGTACTTGCCGCCCTTGGCCTGCGCTTCCGCGGCGTCGCCGAAGTTCGTGGAGCCGACGGTCAGCAGCTGCGGCTTCGGGTTCTGCGCGGCGAGGATGCGCATACGCTGGGCGAACAGCGGGTTGGCGTTGGCGATGGTGAACGAGTCGACCTTCTGGGACAGGTCGCTGCCGTTCTTCACCGGCGTCGTGTCTGCGGTGAGCGTGGTGGTCTTGCTCGCGTCGGTGTCGACGACGAGCTTGGCGACGTTCTTCAGCGTGGAGCCGGTCGTCTTGCCGGCGAGTTCGCCGAGGTTCACGGCGTCGGACGCCTTGCCGTTCGCGTCGAACGCCTGCACGTTCAGGGCGGCGAGGCTGTAGACGCCGTCGCCGGGCGTGAACGTGAACACGCCGTTGGCGTCCGGGTTGGCGACGATGCCCTTGTCGGCGGGGATCTGCGCGCACTTCTTGGCGTCGCCTTGCTCCTGCGCGGTGGCGCAGGCGGTCGTGCCGTCGAGGCTGTACCAGCCGGACACCTGCACCTGGGAGGCGCCTGCGGCCGTGATCTTCACGGACCAGCCGTCACCGTTCACCAGATCGTAGGTGACGTCCTGATCCTGGCCGTTCGCGTCCTTCTCCTTGAACGTGGCGGCGGTGGCGGAACCGTCGAGCGTGACGGCGCTCGGCGCGGCCACGCTCGCGGTGTCGCCGGCACCGGTGTTGCCGTTGTCGGTGCCGGTGCCGGCGTTCGTGCCGTCGGAACCGTTCTGCGTGCCGTCACCGGCGTTCGTGCCGTTCTGCGTATTGCCGTCGCCGGAGCCGGTGCCGTTCGCGTCGGCGTTGCCGGTGTCGTCGGTCTTGCCGCTGTCAGCGGCGTTCGTGCCGTCGGCGGGCGTCTGGGACGTGGTGGCGTCGCCGTTCGTGTTCGCCGGGTTCGCGTAGGCGACGACGGCGTTCGTGCTGGCGATCATCGCGATGGACACGACGCCGCCGAGCAACGCCTTCCACAGCGTGCTACTGGCCTTCTTCGGGCCGGTGGATTGTTCGGTATTCGGATTCATCACTTGTTCTTCCCTCCACGTACCAGAATGGTGCGGGATTCATCATCGTCTTCGGTCGTGTGCTGGTCGGTCTTGCGGAACTGCATGAGCGAGGTCTCCCCCTCGTCGGCGAGTTCGGCGGCCGACGCCATGGCGACCGGGATCTCCACGAAATGATCGTCCAGGTTCGGCGCGTCGAGCTTGGCGCGGGAGCCGAGCACGGTGGATTCGCCGTCGTCCGCGATCGGGGACGGCTCGTCTGCCTGGGACCTGGACTTCGGCGCGGACGTGCCGCGCGTCTTGCCGGACTTGCCGGCGGGCTTGGCCGCACCGCCGTGCGCGTGCTTGCCGGCCGCGGCGGAGGCGGTCTGCGGGGCGACCTTCGCGCCCGCGCCGGCACGCGTCTCGTCGTGCGGCTCCTGCGATTCGCGCGTCTCGCCCGGGTTCGTCGGGAACGAGCCGGAGCCCGTGCCGGTGACCGGACGGAATTCGATGTCGCTGGAACCGGTGCCGGTCGATCCGGTGCCGGTACCGCCGTCGGACGCGGAGCCTCGCTTCGCGCCGCGCTTGCCGATGCGCGCGAACTCGTCGGCGTGCTGCCACTGGCCGCGGCGCACGTGCCTGAGGTCCGCGATCTCGCGTGCCGCGGTGCGGCCGCTCAACGCGTCACGCACGGCGCGGATGTCGAACACGCGGTACAGCACGACCGCGACGACCGCCAGCACGATGGCCAGCGCGAGGAAGACGACCGCTAGGGTCCTGAAGGTATCGGCGTTCACTTGGCATCCCCCTTGATATCGACGAAGGCGTTGTTGATCGCTTCGATCGTGGGTTGATAGGCCTCGACGGCCTCCTGCTGGGACTTGTCCTGCGCGTCGGTGGTGGGCTCGACCTTGCCGGCCAGATCGTTGGCCTTGCGGGCCAGATCGGCCATGTCGCGCTGTCCGATGCCGTCGGCGCGGAACTTGCGCGGGTAGACGCGCAGCGCGTCGAGCGCGAGGTTCGAGGCCTCAAGACGGATCACGTCGTTGTCCTCCTGATCGGCGGAGTCGACGAGGTCCTTGAGCTTGTTGAAGTACGGCTTGTACTTGCCGCCGTCGTTGCCCTCGTTGATGAGCGGCACGATCTGCGTGTTGAAGTCGGCGATGTCGGCGTACATCTTCGCGACGGATGCGTTCTTGTAGCCCTTGTCCGACGAGGCGTTGTGCATCCACTGCGAGGCGGCGCGGATGCGCGCGTAGCGCAGCGGGTCGGCGTCGGACGAGGATCCGGCGGACTTGATGCGCGAACCGGAGTAGTAGTACCAGTACATGCGGCCGGTCGCGTAGCTCAGATCGGCCCACGCGTTCTCGTCCTTCGCGAGGTCGGAGGAATGCGTGGTGATCGCCGTGTTGTAGACGCGCTCCTCCTTGTCGGTGAAGCTGCCGTCCGCCGTGTAACGAGTGATGAGCTTCTTGTACGGCTCCGTGCTGCCCGGCTTGATGTCGATGGCTTTGAGGTAGGCGTCCTGCGAGGCGGTGTCGTCGGAGTTCTGCGCGCCCTGCGCCATCCAGTAGTCGTAGTCGGTGTTCTGCGCGTGGTTGGCGAGCAGCAGCATGCCGCCGGAAAGCGCGAGGCACACGACCGAGGCGATCGCCGTGCCGAGGAAGCCGCGCCACTTGGTGAGCAACGCGTTGCGGTGGGCGGTGTCCTCCTCGGTGTAGTGGCGCAGCGCGTACGCGAACTCGGCGCACGAGTTGTAGCGCTCGTTCGGATCCTTGCGCGTCGCCTTCGCGATCACGCGCTCCAGGCCCTCGCTCAGTTCCGGACGGATCTGGCGGATCGGCACGATGCCGTTCTTGCGCGGGTGCGAGCCGGTGAGCAGGTAGAACAGGGTCGCGCCGAGCGCGTAGATGTCGGTGCGCTGGTCGACGACGCCGTTCTCGTCGAACTGTTCGGGGGCGCCGAAGCCCGGCGTGCCGAGCTGGCGGTTGTCGCCGATGAGCGGGCGCTCGCCCTTGCCGATCTCCAGCGCGATGCCAAAGTCGATGAGCTTGACGGAACCGTCGGGCGTGAGCATCACGTTCGACGGCTTCATGTCGCGGAACACGACCGGCGGCTTGCGGCGGTGCAGGTAGTCGAGCACGTCGCACAGCTGGATGCCCCAGTCGACGACGTCCTTCTCCTTCTGCGGCCCCTCCTTCTTGAGTAGGCTCGACAGCGTCTGGCCTTCGACGAAGTCCATGACGACGAACAGCGAGCCCTTCTCCTCGATCAGGTCGACGATGCGCGGGATCGCCGGATGGTCGAAACGCTTGATCATGTTCGCCTCGACCGTGAGGCTCTTGATCACCAGATCACGCTGGACGGGGTCGGAGACGTTCCTGATCTCCTTGATCGCCCACTGCTTGTTCAGCGACGAATCCAACGCCAGATAGACGGTCGACATGCCGCCCTTGCCGATCTGCGTCAGGATGCGGTAGCGCTTGCCGACAAGCGTGTTTTCAGCCACCATACGCGCGGCCCCTTCTCAACTTCTCATCTCTAAGTTGCTCGTTCTCCATTACGTTCACGCCGTCGGCGGCGAGTACGAACAACATCCCACGCATACCTCTGGCGACACTGAAGCCAACAGTACCCCGGAAAACCGACAAACTCTAGAGATGTAAACGATTACGGGCGGCCGAGGTGTCGTTTAGGCGACATTCCGTAACATCGCGGACCATCTCACGTAACGGAACGGGCCGTTCCCCGGGCCGCCCGCCGACCACCCTAGGGCCGACCGCGAACCACCCTCCGGCGCTACGCGCCACCTCCCGCCAGCGGGAGACAACACCGCCCCCCGCCGGCGAGGGCTGTCGGCGAAGCCGACTGGGGGTGGCCCGCCAACGGAACAGGCCGTTCCCCGGGCCGACCGCCGACCACCCTCCGACGCTGCGCGCCACCTCCCGCCAGCGGGAGGCAACACCGCCCCCGCCATCCGACGGACCCCGGTGCCGCCCGCGGACCACCCTCCGACGCTACGCGCCACCTCCCGCCAGCGGGAGGAACACCGCCCCCGCCGGCGGGGGCTGTCGGCGAAGCCGACTGGGGGTGGTCCGGCGCATAACGGAACGGGCCGGTGGCACATGCGTGAGGCATGTGCCACCGGCCCGTGGATGACCCTCTCATCCGGTTCCCGGAGGTCCTATATATAAGGTCCTATACCCGACCATCCGACCGGACGGAGACCCGCTCTCAGACGATCGCGGTCGGATCGTCGTCGGCGCCGTTCGCGCCGTCGCCGTCCGTGCCGTCGTCACCGGGGAGCTTCAGGTCCGGCAGGTCGGCGGAGCCGTCGCCTGAGGCGTCAGCGTCGCCGCCGAAGCCAGCGGTGCCGCCCTGGTCGTCCAGGAAGTCGTCCGGGTTGAAGTCCTCGCCGAGCTTCAGGTCGCCGAAGTCGATGTTGGAGAAGTCCACATCGTTCATGTCGCCGTCGGTGAAGTCGAGGCCCTCGCCGTCCGCGTCGCCGCCCAGACCGAAGTTCGGGTAGATGGTGTCGCGGATCGCCTTGTCCGGCTCGACCACCGCGTTGCGGTAGCGGGCCAGGCCGGTACCGGCCGGGATGAGCTTACCGATGATGACGTTCTCCTTGAGGCCCTTCAGGTCGTCGACCTTCTGGTTCAGGGCGGCGTCGGTGAGCACGCGGGTCGTCTCCTGGAAGGAGGCGGCGGACAGCCACGAGTCGGTGGCCAGCGAGGCCTTCGTGATGCCCATGAGCTCCGGACGGCCGGAGGCCGGCTTCTTGCCCGCCTGCACGGCGGCCTTGTTGACCTCGCGGAAGCGCTGCTGGTCGACCAGCTCGCCGGGCAGCAGGTCGGTCTCGCCGGAGTCGATCACGGTGATGCGACGGCTCATCTGGTGGACGATGACCTCGATGTGCTTGTCGTGGATGTCGACGCCCTGGGAGCGGTACACGTTGTGCACTTCCTCGACGATGTTCATCTGCGCGGCGCGCTTGTTGAGGATGCGCAGGATCTTCTTCGGATCGACGGAACCCTCGATGAGCTGCGTGCCGGTGGCGACGTGCTCGCCGTCCTTCACGAGCAGCGGGACGCGGCGCGACACGTTGTACGTGATCGGCTTGATCTCGCCGTCCTCGACCGGGGCGCCGGAGTCGGCGTCCGGGGTGAGGATGACCTGGCGGCCGCGGTCGCCGTCCACCACCTTGATGGTGCCGGCGAACTCGGCGATCGGGGACTCGCCCTTCGGCGTGCGGGCTTCGAAAAGCTCGGTGACACGCGGGAGACCCTGCGTGATATCGGAGGCCGAGGCGACGCCGCCGGAGTGGAAGGAACGCAGCGTCAGCTGGGTGCCGGGCTCGCCGATGGACTGGGCCGCGACGATGCCGACGGTCTCGCCGACGTCGACCAGCTTGTTGGTGGCCATCGACCAGCCGTAGCACTTCGCGCACACGCCGCGCTTGGAGGCGCAGGAGAGCACGGAACGGCACTTGACGAACTCGACGCCGTGGGCGACGAGGTCGTTGAGCACGTCCATCGACAGGGCGTCGTCGCGCTTGTACAGCACGGTCTTGCCGTCGGCCGGGTCGATGACGTCGGCCGCGAGCAGACGGGAGTACGGGCCGCCGTCCGCGTTCTTGACGAGCACGAGGTTGCCGTCGGCGTCGCGGTCGGCCACGCGGATGTCGATGCCCTGCTTGGTGCCGCAGTCCTCCTCGCGGACGATCACGTCCTGGGAGACGTCGACCAGACGACGGGTCAGGTAGCCCGACTCGGCGGTACGCAGTGCGGTATCGGCCAGACCCTTGCGGGCGCCGTGCTGGGAGATGAAGTACTCCAGCACGGACAGGCCGTCGCGGTAGTTGGACTTCACCGGACGGGGGATGATCTCGCCCTTCGGGTTGGCCACGAGGCCACGCATGCCGGCGATCTGGTTGATCTGCATCATGTTGCCTCGCGCGCCCGACTGGACGATGATGGCGAGGTTGTTGAGCGGATCGAAGTCGTGCTCGACGGCCTTCGACACTTCGGCGGTGCACTTCGTCCACAGGTCGATGAGCTCCTGGCGGCGCTCCTCCTCGGTCAGAAGACCCATCTCGAAGTTGTCGTTGACCTGGGCGGCCTCGTCCTCGTACTTGGCGACGAGGGTGTTGCGCTCGCCCGGCTCGATGACGTCGGAGAACGCGAAGGACACGCCGGACCACGGCGCGCGGGTGAAGCCGAGATCCTTCAGGGCGTCCAGCGAGGCGGCCACCTGGGCGGTGGAGTAGCGGGTCGCGATGTCGTCGACGATCTTCGCCAGACGCTTCTTGCCGACCTGCTCGTTGACGAACGGGTAGTCGACCGGCAGGGTCTGGTTGAACAGCACGCGGCCGTAGGAGGTGGCGAACAGGGCGGTACCGTCCTGGAAACGCTCCTCCTTGACGACGGTCTCGCCGTTCTGGGCGTCCGGATCGGCGACCTTGAGCTCGCCCGGCTCCCAGTTGGACGGCAGGACGAAGTCCTTCGGCACGCGGATGAGCACCTTGGCCTGCATGTCGATCTCGTGCAGGTCGAGCGCCATCTCGGCCTCGGCCAGCGAGGAGAACACGCGGCCCTGGCCCTTGACGCCCTCCACCACGGTGGACAGGTAGTACAGGCCGAGGATCATGTCCTGGGACGGCATGGTCACGGTGTGGCCGTCGGCCGGCTTCAGGATGTTGTCGGAGGCCATCATCAGCGAGCGGGCCTCGGCCTGGGCCTCGGCGGACAGCGGCAGGTGGACGGCCATCTGGTCGCCGTCGAAGTCGGCGTTGAACGCGGCGCAGGCGAGCGGCGGCAGGTGGATGGCCTTGCCCTCGACCAGGATCGGCTCGAACGCCTGGATGCCCAGACGGTGCAGCGTAGGCGCGCGGTTGAGGAGCACCGGATGCTCGGAGATGACCTCCTCGAGCACGCCGTACACCTCGGTGTCGCCGCGGTCGACCATGCGCTTCGCGCTCTTCATGTTCTGCGCGTAGTTCATATCGACGAGACGCTTGATGACGAACGGCTTGAACAGCTCGAGCGCCATCGGCTTCGGCAGGCCGCACTGGTGCATGCGCAGCGACGGGCCGACGACGATCACGGAACGGCCGGAGTAGTCGACGCGCTTGCCGAGCAGGTTCTGGCGGAAGCGGCCCTGCTTGCCCTTGAGCATGTCGGACAGGGACTTGAGCGGGCGGTTCGAGGCGCCGGTGACCGGACGGCCGCGGCGGCCGTTGTCGAACAGGGAGTCGACGGCCTCCTGGAGCATGCGCTTCTCGTTGTTGAGCATGATCTCCGGGGCGCCGAGCTCGATGAGGCGCTTCAGACGGTTGTTGCGGTTGATGACGCGACGGTACAGGTCGTTGAGGTCGGAGGTCGCGAAGCGGCCGCCGTCCAGCTGGACCATCGGGCGCAGGTCCGGCGGGATGACCGGGATCACGTCGAGCACCATGGCCTCCGGCTTGTTGCCGGTGGACAGGAACGCGTTGACGACCTTGAGGCGCTTGAGGGCCTTGGTCTTGCGCTGCTCGGACGCGTCCTTGATCTCCTCGCGCAGCTCGGCGGCGATGGCCTCGAGGTCGAGGGACTGCAGGCGCTTCTTGACCGCCTCGGCGCCCATGGAGCCCTCGAAGTAGTCCTCGTAGCGGTCCTGCATCTCGCGCCACAGGTCCACGTCGTCGATGATGTCGCCGGCCTTGAGCTTCTTGAACTTGTCGAACACGGCGTTCAGACGCGCGATCTGGTCGTCGTAGCGCTGGCGGATGGCCGCCATGTCGCGCTCGGCGCCGTTGCGCAGCTTGGCCTTCGCGGCGCCCTTGGCCTCGCCGGCCTCCTCGAGCTCGTGCAGATCGGCCTCGACCTTCTTGGCGCGGTCCTCGATCTCGACGTCGCGGCGCTTCTCGAAGTTCGCGATCTCGTGGTCGAACTCGTCCTGCAGGTCCGGCAGGTCCTGGTGACGCTGCTCCTCGTTCACGGCGGTGACCATGTAGGAGGCGAAGTAGATGACCTTCTCCAGGTCCTTCGGGGTCACGTTGAGCATGTAGCCCAGACGGGACGGCACGCCCTTGAAGAACCAGATGTGGGTGACGGGGGCGGCCAGCTCGATGTGGCCCATGCGCTCGCGGCGGACGCGGGAGCGGGTGACCTCCACGCCGCATCGCTCGCACACGATGCCCTTGAAGCGCACGCGCTTGTACTTGCCGCAGGCGCACTCCCAGTCACGGGTCGGTCCGAAGATCTGCTCGCCGAACAGACCGTCCTTCTCCGGCTTCAGGGTGCGGTAGTTGATGGTTTCGGGCTTCTTGACCTCGCCGTGGCTCCAGCCGCGGATATCGTCCGCGGTGGCCAGGCCGATGCGAAGCTTGTCGAATGCGTTGACGTCCAGCACTGTTGTTTTCGTCCTTACTTACGCTTGCTTACGGTTCTCGATGGGTCTCACTGGTACTCGGGCTGTGCGGCGGCCTGGTCTTCCTTCGCGGCCGCGTCGGGGCGGGCGCCGATGTTGAAGCCGAGGTCGTCGGAGGAGCCGGCCGGATCGTCGTCCTCGTCCTTCATGTCGATGGCCTGGCCTTCGGCGTTGAGCACCTCGACGTTCAGGGACAGGGACTGCATCTCCTTGAGGAGCACCTTGAAGGACTCGGGGATGCCCGCCGGCGGCAGGTTCTCGCCCTTGACGATCGCGCCGTAGACGCGCACGCGGCCGTCCACGTCGTCGGACTTGGTGGTCATCATCTCGTGCAGCGTATACGCGGCGCCGTAGGCCTCGAGGGCCCACACCTCCATCTCGCCGAAGCGCTGGCCGCCGAACTGCGCCTTGCCGCCCAGCGGCTGCTGGGTGATCATCGAGTACGGGCCGGTGGAGCGGGCGTGGATCTTGTCGTCGACCAGGTGGTGGAGCTTCAGCATGTACATGTAGCCCACGGAGATCGGACGCGCGAACGGCTCGCCGGTGCGGCCGTCGAACAGCGTGGCCTTGCCGTCCGGGCCGACCAGACGGTCGCCGTCGCGGTTCGGCAGCGTGGTGGACAGCAGGCCCTTGAGCACGTCCGGCTTGACGCCGTCGAACACCGGGGTCGCGACCGGGGTGCCCGGCTCCGCCTTCTCGGCGCCGGCGGGCACGAGCTTCTTCCACTCGGCCTCGAGGTCCGGGTCGAGGGAGATGTCCCAGCCGGAGTGCGCGATCCAGCCGAGGTGCAGCTCGAGCACCTGGCCGAGGTTCATTCGGGACGGCACGCCGAGCGGGTTGAGCATGATGTCGACCGGGGTGCCGTCGGCGAGGAACGGCATGTCCTCCTCGGGCAGGATGCGGGAGATGCAGCCCTTGTTGCCGTGGCGGCCGGAGAGCTTGTCGCCCACCGTGATCTTGCGGTGCTGGGCGATGTAGACGCGGATCATCTGGTTGACGCCGTTGGGCAGCTCGTCGCCGTCCTCCTCGGCGTCCTCGCGGGTGATCTCCTTGACGCCGATGACCGTGCCGGTCTCGCCGTGGGGCACGCGCAGCGAGGTGTCGCGCACCTCGCGGGACTTCTCGCCGAAGATGGCGCGCAGCAGGCGCTCCTCCGGGGTCAGCTCGGTCTCGCCCTTCGGCGTGACCTTGCCGACGAGGATGTCGCCGGCCTCGACCTCGGCGCCGATGCGGATGATGCCGCGCTCGTCGAGGTTCGCGACCGCGTCCTCGCCGACGTTCGGCAGGTCGCGGGTGATCTCCTCGGCACCCAGCTTGGTCTCGCGGGCGTCGATCTCGTACTCCTCGATGTGGATGGAGGAGAGCGTGTCGTCCTGGACGAGACGCTGGGAGATGATCACGGCGTCCTCGTAGTTGTAGCCGTTCCACGGCATGAACGCGATGAGCAGGTTCTTGCCGAGGGCCAGCTCGCCCTTCTCGATCGCCGGGCCGTCGGCCATCACGGTGCCGGCCTCGACGCGCTCGCCGTCGTGGACGATCGGACGCTGGTTGTAGCAGGTGGTCTGGTTGGAGCGCTGGAACTTGGCCAGCTTGTAGGAGCTGGTCGTGCCGTCGTCGTTCATCACGCGGATCATGTCGGCGGAGACGTAGGTGACCACGCCGTCCTTCTCCGACTTGATGACGTCGCCGGAGTCGTTGGCGGCGCGCCACTCGGAGCCGGTGCCGACGAGCGGGCGCTCGGACTCGATCAGCGGGACGGCCTGGCGCTGCATGTTGGTGCCCATGAGCGCTCGGTGGCCCTCGTCGTGCTCGAGGAACGGAATCAGCGAGGCGCCGAGGGAGACCATCTGGCGCGGGGAGACGTCCATGTAGTCGACCTGGCTGACGGGCACATCGACCGCCTCCTCCTCGCCAACTCGGGCGAGGGCGGACTTCTGGACGAAGTTGCCGTTCTTGTCGAGCTCCTGGTTGGCCTGGGCGATCACGTGGTCGAGATCGCGGTCGGCGGTCATGTACTCGACCTCGTCGGTCACGTGGCCGTCGACGACCTTGCGGTACGGGGTCTCGATGAAGCCGAACGGGTTGACGCGGCCGAAGGTCGCCAGCGAGCCGATGAGGCCGATGTTCGGGCCTTCAGGGGACTCGATCGGGCACATGCGGCCGAAGTGGGACGGGTGCACGTCGCGCACCTCCATGGAGGCGCGGTCGCGGGACAGGCCGCCGGGGCCCAGCGCGGAGAGACGACGCTTGTTCGTCACGCCGGACAGCGGGTTGTTCTGGTCCATGAACTGCGACAGCTGCGAGGTGCCGAAGAACTCCTTGATGGTGGCGTTCACCGGGCGGATGTTGATCAGGGACTGCGGGGTGATCGCCTCGGCGTCCTGCGTGGTCATGCGCTCGCGCACGACGCGCTCCATGCGGGACAGGCCGGTGCGCAGCTGGTTCTGGATCAGCTCGCCGACCTGGCGGATGCGGCGGTTGCCGAAGTGGTCGATGTCGTCGACGTCGACGCGCAGGTCCACGTCCTCGCCGTTGCGCTTGCCCGGGAAGGTGTCCTTGCCGTCATGCAGCGTGCACAGGTACTTGATCGTCGCGATGATGTCCTCTTTGTGGAGGGAGCGGTCGTTGACCTCGTTCTCCAGGCCGAGCTTGCGGTCGATCTTGTAGCGGCCGACGCGGGCCAGATCGTAGCGCTTCGTGTTGAAGTAGAAGGAGTCGAGCAGGTTGCGGCCCGCGTCCGGGGTCGGGGTGTCGGCCGGACGGATCTTGCGGTACAGGTCGACGAGGGCCTCGTCCTGGGTCTGGAGGGTCTCCTTCTCCAAGGCGTCGAGCACCAGCGGGTAGTCCTTGAACGCCTCGCGGATCTCCGGCTTGGTCATGCCGATGGCCATGAGGAACACGATCGCGGACTGCTTGCGCTTGCGGTCCACGCGCACCTGCGGCTGGTCCTTCTTGTCGATCTCGAACTCGAGCCACGCGCCGCGCGACGGGATGATCTTCGCGCCGAAGACCTCCTTGTCGGAGGTGCGGTCCTGCTGGCGGTCGAAGTAGACGCCCGGGGAGCGCACGAGCTGGGAGACGATGACGCGCTCGGTGCCGCCGATGATGAACGTGCCGTGCGCGGTCTGCAGCGGGAAGTCGCCCATGAACACGGTCTGGGACTTGATCTCGCCGGTCTCGCCGTTCTCGAACTCGGCGTTCACGTACAGCGGGGCGGAGTAGGTGTAGTCCTTCTCCTTGCACTCCTGGACCGTGTGGCGCGGCTCCTCGAAGTACGGGTCGGAGAAGGTGAGGGACATGGTCTGCGCGAAGTTCTCGATCGGGGAGATCTCGTTGAAGACCTCGTCGAGGCCGGAGACGTGCGGCGTGGTGACCGTGCCGTTCTCCTCGTCCTTCGCGACGCGCGCCTTCCAGCGTTCGTTGCCGATCAGCCAGTCGAAGCTGTCGGTCTGGACGCCCAGGAGGTAGGGCACGTCGATGGGTTCCTTGATGGAACCGAAGTTCACGCGATCCGACGCCTTGTGCAGGTCGATGTCGTGCTGGTCGGCGCGTGCGGTGATGGTGGTGGTGTTCGTCGTAGCTTCAGTAGCCAATGGACGTTCCTTATCGCTCGCTATGTGTTCGTTTTCCCCGTCGAAGCAAGCATGGCCACCATATGCCTATGCGAGCTTCGTTGTGTGGAGGCATGCCCGCAATATGACACACCGTATGCAAATTACAAAGAATAGCGGTATGTAAGGACTTTCCCGCCCCGCCCGCTCAAACGGGCGCACGTCTTCATTCCCGTTCCCGCCGGCTGGAGCTGGCGCGCGCAGCGCGACCGAAGGTGGCCACCGACCGCAACCACCCCCAGTCGGCCAAAGGCCGCCAGCCCCCGCCAGCGGGGGCGACACCTACGTCAGCCAATTCCAGAACGCCGTCATCCACGCCAGCCCCCGCCAGCGGGGGCGACACCTCAAGACGGCGCGTCTGCACATCGTCCGGGCTCGCCAGCCCCCGTCAGCGGGGGCGACACAGATCCACCCCATCACGACTCCCTCCGGGGAGGCAAGGTCTCGCGCTGGGGGCGCGTGGCCTATTGGACTTCGATGGTGACCTTCTCGCTGACGACCTTGGGGGCGTTCCTGAGACTCAGCCGCGCGACGTACGCGCCGCGGTCCACCTTCGGCAGATCGTCCTGGTTCTCCACGCACTCCGAGCCCGTGCGGTTCGCGCCCCACGTGAGCGTCTGCACGTCCTTGTCGCCCTTCGCCATGAGCAGCATCCTCGCGTCCGCCGGGCACGAGTCGGACGTCCACACCGTGTCCTTGCCGTCGGCCGACGTGATCGTGAGCACACGCCCCGAATCGGACGCGTCGATCAGACACGAATCCGCGCCGTCATGCTCGATCGTCGCGACGAACTCCATCGAACCGCCGACCGCCACCGTCGCGGACTTCGCGGTGAGCGACAGGCGCGTGTCCTTCGCGGAGCAGTCCTTCACGCCGGTGGTGCGATGCGGCGTGGGCGTCGTGTCGCGTTCCAGCGCGGCACGGTCCACGCTGCCGTACGTCGCGCCCCACACCGCGCCCACGCCGCGCGACAGGCTGTACCCGCAGAACACGACGAGCGCGAGCGCGACCAGCAGCGCGACGCCGACGACGATGCGACGCCGACGATAGACCGCACGCTGCCGTTTGCTCAGCTTGCGTCCGCCCGGCCTGCGCGTGCGCTGCGTACCCGACCTGCCCATACCCGACTTGCCCTGTGCCATAATGCGTCCCAGTCTATCGCGGCAGACGAATCGCGCCGCCGGGCAGGATCTCGATCAGACCATCCTCGTCGAGGCTCGCCACGCACCGGTCGAGCTGCGCATGGTCCTTCCACAACGTTTCGACCGTCGCACGCTCCAGCACGGACGCACGTCCGGCGGACTGTTCGGACGCGGCCGGCAGTCCGCGCAACGCGTCGAGGACGATGCCGCGCACCTGACGGTCCGTGCCCCGGAACCGCTGCCGGGGACGCGTGCGCCGCTCCCCCAATCCGGGCCGCCCCGCGGCGAGGAACGCGCAGTCGTCGCGCACCGGGCAATGCCCGCACAACGGGTTCTTCGCCGTACACACGAGCGCGCCCAACTCCATCACCGACTGGTTCCACATGACGGAGGGGATGCGCGAGCCATCGCGTGAAACATCATGTGGAACATCACCGGAATCCCGTGAAACATCGCGTGGAACATCATCGTCATCATCGCTTCCCGCACCATCGCTCCCGTCATCGCCCGGCAGGACGGCGGCCGCGAGCGCGCGCTCCGCCGCGCTCGCCGCGCCGCCGCGCGACTCCTCCCCCGCGAACACGCGCGAAAGAACGCGACGGATGTTCGTGTCGACCACGGCGATCCGCTCGCCGTACGCGAAGCTCATCACCGCGCTCGCCGTATAGTCGCCGACGCCGGGCAGCGCGACCAACGCGTCGTACGTGCGCGGCAGCTCGTCGCCGCACGCGCCGGCGACGACGCGCGCGCACTCCTGCAGCCGCAGGGCGCGGCGCGGGTAGCCGAGACGCCCCCACGCGCCAATCACGTCGGATTTCGGGGCGGCGGCGAGCGCGGCGGCGTCCGGCCACCGCTCCATCCACGCGGTCCAATACGGCACGACGCGGCTCATCTGCGTCTGCTGGCTCATCACCTCCGAGACGAGGATCCCCCACGGCGTCGCGCGGCCGAACCGCCACGGCAGGTCGCGCGCGTTCGCCTCCCACCATGCGGCGAGACGCAGGCGCACGCGGGCGGTTCGGCTCCGTTCCGGAACACCCATGACATCCATTCCGACGCTCCCTTCCGCTCGTCGACGCCCAGCCCGCTCGCCGACGCCCAGCCCGCGATTCCTTCTGCCGCCACAGGCGCGTTCTGGGAGCCACGCGAGTCCGGGAACCACGCGCGGACGCCCGCATTGACGCACACCCGTGTCGGTCATCGTCCATATTCTTAGCAGCTATGACGAACGAAGCACAACAGACGCTGGGGGCCACGGCCCAGACCACGCCGGAAACCGGCAATCCGGCCGGCAACCCTGCCGACAACCCGGAGGCACAAGTCGAGAAGATGTTCGAATACGGCTACCGCAAGTCGAACTACGGGCCGGACGAGCTCGTGACCGACGCGCACGGCAATCCGATCAGCGTGGTCGACGCGATGCTCACCGCTGAGAAGGCGGCCGAGGCGGAGACCGTCACCCCGCACCTGTGCTACTACTCGCCGCGCATCCCCGGCAACACCGGCTCCGCGATCCGCCTGTGCGCGGTGACCGGCACGATCCTGCACCTCGTGGAGCCGCTCGGCTTCAACCTGCGCGACACGAAGCTGCGCCGCGCCGGCCTCGACTACCACGACATGGCGCACGTGGTATTGCACCCGAACTTCGAGAACCTCGTCGAGTCGATGCCGAACTCGCGCATCATCGCGTTCACCGCGCACGCCACGAAGCTGTACACGGAGATCGAGTACAAGCCGACCGACATCCTGCTGTTCGGGCCGGAGCCGGGCAACATCCCCGATCCGATGGACATCATGGCCGGCCCGCACGTGGCCGAGCAGGTCAGGCTGCCGATGCGCCCGAGCCTGCGCAGCCTGAACCTCACGAACTGCGCGTCGATCGCCATCTACGAGGCGTGGCGCCAGCTCAACTTCGCCGGCGGCCGGTAGGGATTCGTTTCACCTGCGTACGTTCGGCACGGTATTTTCCTGATCTATCGTCGCGAACGTACGCTGGGAAATCCTCAGTGTACGTTCGCGACGACGCCTTCCAAAAAGACCGTGCCGAACGTACGCCGCGGCAGGTGCGGTCGGCGACAGCGAAACCGCCACCGACCGCACCGCCACCGACCGCACCGCCACCGACCGCACCGACACATCAGCGGTAGGCGTCCTCGGCGCGGATTCTCGGCACGGCGTTGTCCCCCAGCATCATGAAGAGCCGGTTCGACGCGAACGCGTCCTCATACGTGCAATGCAGAATCGTGGTGACGCCGGCGGCCCTCAACACGCGATCACGCTCGTTACGCTCGTTGAGTATCTGCTTGGCGGTGCGTCCCCGCGTCATCGCGGGATTCTCGTATTTGGCCATGCCGTCGTATTCCAGCACGATCATGCGGCCGTCATGCAGTCTCCACAGGAAGTCGACACGATACCGTCGCACGGGATACGTGGGATCGTGGAACTCGACCTGCAGCTCCGGCACGACGAACCCGTTGTCGATGATGAACGCGCGAACCATCGATTCCCCTCCGTTCTCGCTGGCCGCGTCAACATATCGCAACAGCATTTCGATAGGGGCGCGATCATCATGCAGCCCCTTGCACGACCGCTCCACCTCGTTCACGTCCATGCCTTTGCGCGCCGCGGAATCGAACATCGGCAGCGCGAAACGGAACGGCAGGCTCAGACCGCAGTCGATCAGCGTTCGGGCCGCATCAGTCACCATGATGCCGTTCACCGATACCGGCGCAATCGATGGAACGTAGAGGCGTCTCACGGTGAACCGGCGTCCTCCGTCGGCCCCTGACCGGTTGGAACGGCGATATCCCTCTCCCGGCATTCGCCGAGACAACTCGGACCTGTTCGAGATCTTCCTCCCCTCCGCGTTCGCGACGTAGACGGATTGGTCATGGACGTTCCACGAGTGTTCGAATCCGTGGACGTCCGCGGCAGTGATCCCCGCGAACACCCACGTGGGATGCAGGCGCGCCAAGCCTCGCGCCACGTGCAGCGAGCGCTGGCACTCGTTCAACTGCGCCCAATAGTCCGGCGGAACATACAGATTCTGGTAAGGAGACGCCAATTCGCCCGTCATGGCACGTCGCCTCATCGCCCGGCGCAGGGCGTCCGTGTCCCCTACCGCGCAACGGTTCTCCTGTTGCGCCTGTGCTATCCGCTCGTTCACCACCTTGTGCTGTTTCATTCCCTCACGGTAGAGGACATCCGTTGAATCCGGCAAATCCGGGATTGTGGATGACACGCCGCACGACGTGCGATTGTGGATAACCGTCCATCCGTCCGGTGTCGTTTCTCCACAAGCGACACCACCGACGATTCCCGGACGACGGCCTGACGGACCGGCGTACGTTCGGCACGGTCTTTTTGGGAAGCATCGTCGCGAACGTACACTGACGATTTCCCAGCGTACGTTCGCGACGGTAGGACGGGAAAATACCGTGCTGAACGTACGCCGACAGCGCGAAACGAGAGAACGGAGCGACCGCAGGGACGAGAAAACCGGCCGACCGCGGAACCGAAGACGCCGCCGGGGATGACGGTGTACTGCGGGGTAAAATGAAAAAGGTGCAACGACTCAACCGGCAACTACACTCGGTCAGGTCGACGGCCGGTGCGGACCGCTATTCCATCCGACACGGACAACGGGACATCGAAGGAGATGACCATGGAAGGGAAGAACACACAGCGGACGGGATGCACTCAGGCATCCGGGACACGAATGGCAAGATGCGCTCAGACATCTGGAACACGGACACCGACGACAAACGACGGAACACGGACACCGACGACAAACGACGGAACACGGACACCGACGACAAACGACGGAACACGGATGACGGCGGCGATTGACGCGACGCGAACGACGACGACGCGTGTCACGGCGCGCGTGGCGGAGCGCGACACGAAACACGCGGCGGCACGCGTGGCGGCGGGCGTCATCGCGATGATCGTCGCGGCGGCGATGCTGTTCACGCCGATGATCGCCTCGGCGTCGGGACCGTTGTCGCTGAAGGTCATCGGCAACATCGACTTCCGGAAATACGAGAAGGTCTCCATCCGCCAATGGTCCAGGGACGGCTCCGTGGCCATCGTGAGAGCATCGGATTCTTCGGACGACGGCACGTACTTCATGGTGACGCCGAAAGACGCGTCAATCACCAAGCTGGACGACTCGAATGACGATTATCCGGTCATCTCGACCGACGCCAAACACGTCTACTACATCGACGACGACCAATCGGTGCGGATGGTGGACGTCGCTTCGAAGAAGATCACCACGCTGAACTATATGGATGACGATTCGGCGGGCTCATCGAGTTCCGACGACGACTCGGACTATTCCGACGACGACTCGGACTATTCCGACGACGACTCCGACTACTCGGATGACGACTCCGATGACTCGGACGACGCTCCGTCCGTATGGCATGCGAACGGCAACCGACTGGTGGTCGCATACTCGGACCACTACGGGGTGGGCGACATCGCACGGCACAAGATGCTCTCCACACTGAAGGTCGACGAAGACGGCGCCTCCACCATGGCCATGAATTCCGATTTGTCGCATTTGTATGTGCTCAACATCCCCTCCGGCGCCTCCTCCAGCACGTTGAAGACCTATGATGCGGGCAGCGGCGACGTCGTCTCCACGATGCAGGCCGCCATTCCCGAGGATTCCGTCCCCTCGTCGTTCGATCCGGACTCGGGGACAACGTCTTTTCTGTTCGGAGGCTTCGGCGGCGGGACACTGCTCGCATATATTTATTACTTTGGCGACGTTACGGGTCCCGATGGTCCGTACGTCTATCGGATCGATTCCAAAACCGGCGACGTGACGACAATTTCAAATCATCGCAACAGCCTCGTCACCGCCAATCTGGACTATGTGATGCTCGCGGAGGATGAGTCCGGCGACGTGAATCAGCAGTTGAGTGTGTACGAAGTCAAGGGTCGGAACGCCGTGTCGAGTCTCATCGTCAAGAGCATCACCACGGGAAAGACCATCCATAGCGTCACCGACCGCGACACGATACGGAAGATCCTCAAGCCCTTCGCCGATCCGGACGAATATCCGGACGGAAATACGCCGGCGTATCTGTCGAGCGACGGCAGATACCTCGTCGAAGCGACGACCTCGTCATTGAAACGCTCGGAATTCTCCCTGCTCGACACGGTTTCGGGAGCGTTGTCGACCGTGACACCGCCGGAATCCGACACCATCGCGCTCGGCGACGACGGCATCGATTCGCTGGCGCTCAGCACCGATAGCGGCACGATGCTCGCGGTGACCGGCATCAAGGACAAGCAGTCCGGCGAATCCTCGTACGGCAGGCGGATCGTGGTCTACGACACCGGCATCGGCGGCGACGCGTGGACGCGGCCGAAGACGTGGATCATGGTCGGCATCGGCGCGGCCGTGGCCGTCGCGGCGATCGTCATCGTCATCATCGTGGCGCGCCGGTCGAGGCGGCGCCGACGCGCGACGGCCGGCGGCGCCGGAACCGGCATGCCGCCGTTGCCGGTCGCCGCGGCGCAACCCGCGACGACCGGTCATCCGATGCCGTTGACCCCGGCACCGCAAGCGGTCCGCACGGGACTCGCGGTGCCGCAACCGCCGGTGCCGTCGGTCCCGCAAGCGTGGCCGTCAGTCCCGTCGGCACCGCGACCGACGGCGCCCCTGCCGCCGGTCGCGGGACAGCCGACGCAACCCGAACGCCCCCGGTTCTGCCCGCGGTGCGGCGCGCCGGTGGCCGGCGGCGACACCCGGTTCTGCACGCGTTGCGGCCGGGAGCTGTTCAGTTCTTGAACGAGTGGATCGGGGCGGGGATGCGGCCGCCGCGGGTGACGAACGCCTCGCACGAGGTCTGGTTGACGGGGATGATCGGCGCGTAGCCCATCAAGCCGCCGAAGTTCGCCATCTCGCCGACGCCCTTGCCCTCGACCGGGATGACGCGCACGGCGGTGGTCTTCTGGTTGACCATGCCGATGGCCGCCTCGTCGGCGATGATGCCGGAGATCGTCGCGGCGGACGTGTCGCCGGGGATCGCGATCATGTCGAGGCCGACCGAGCACACGCAGGTCATCGCCTCGAGCTTCTCGATGGTGAGGCACCCGTTGCCGGCCGCGTCGATCATGTTCTTGTCCTCGGAGACCGGGATGAACGCGCCGGACAGGCCGCCCACGTAGGAGGACGCCATGATGCCGCCCTTCTTCACCTGGTCGTTGAGCATCGCGAGCGCCGCGGTCGTGCCGGGCGCGCCCACCTGCTCGAGGCCGATCTTCTCCAACACCTCGCCGACCGAATCGCCCACGGCCGGGGTCGGCGCGAGCGACAGGTCGATGATGCCGAACGGCACGCCCAACCGCCGCGACGCCTCCTGCGCGACCAATTGGCCGACGCGCGTGATCTTGAACGCGGTGCGCTTGATCGTCTCGCACAGGAACTCGAAGTCCTTGCCCTTCGCGGCGTCGAGCGCGCGAGAGACGACGCCGGGGCCGGAGACGCCCACGTTGATGACCGCGTCGCCCTCGGTCACGCCGTGGAAGCCGCCCGCCATGAACGGGTTGTCGTCGGGCACGTTGCAGAACGCGACGAACTTCACGCAGCCGTAGGAGTCGTTGTCGGCGGTGGCGTGCGCGATGTCCTTGACGATGTGGCCGAGCAGCTCGACCGCGTTCATGTCGATGCCGGTCTTCGTGGAGCCGACGTTGACGGACGAGCAGACCACGTCGGTCTCGGAGAGCGCCTGCGGCAGGGAGCGGATGAGCAGCTCCTCGGCCGGGGTCATCGCCTTGGAGACGAGCGCCGAGTAGCCTCCGATCAGGTTGACGCCGACCTCCTTGGCCGCGCGGTCGAGCGCGTGGGCGATCTTGACGAAGTCCCCGCTCGTCTTGCAGCAGCTCGCGCCGACCAGCGAGATCGGGGTGACGGTGATGCGCTTGTTGACGATCGGGATGCCGTAGTCGCGTTCGATGTCCTCGCCGGTGGAGACGAGGTCCTTCGCGTAGGTGGTGATCTTGCGGTAGATGTTGTCGCAGGTCTCGTCGACGCTTTCGCCCGCGCAGTCGAGCAGCGAGATGCCCATCGTGATGGTGCGCACGTCGAGCTTCTCCTGCTCGATCATCTGGTTGGTCTCGTGGACCTCCATGATATTCAGCATGATGTGGTTCCTTATCGAATAGGTATCCGCCCCACCGGAACGACCGCCTCGCCGAAGGCGAGACCGTATCACGGCCCCGCCGGCGGGGGCCGTCGGCGGAGCCGACTGGGGGTGGTCAGGTCGGGTGATCGCAATCGGACCACCCTCCGGCGCTACGCGCCACCTCCCGCCAGCGGGAGGACGACACGGACTCTCCGCTGGCGGGACATCGACCACCGTCCCCGCCGACGGAAGGAGGATGGGGACTAGATGCGGTGCATCTTGGTGAAGATCTCCTCGCGCTGGCAGCGGATGCGCACGCCGATGTCGTCGCCGAGGTCCTCGAGGTTGCCGACCATGGCGCTGAACTCCTTGTCGGAGTTCGCGTAGTCGACGATCATCATCATGTTGAAGTAGCCGTCGATGATGGTCTGGGAGATGTCGAGCACGTTGACGTTGTGCTGCGACAGGTACGTGCACACGCGTGCGATGATGCCGACCGTATCCCGGCCGACGACGGTGATGATTGCCTTGTTCATGGCGCTCCCTGGGTGATTGTGTGATGTCCGATTGGTGGTGTCCGGCGAGACAGGTCCGGTTCGCGGATCGGCTCGGAGAATACGGCAAACGGGTGTTCACCAGTATAGGTGAACACCCGTTGGCGCGTCATGGAACGTCCACGGCGGAATCGCAGGCTACGCGGCGAGGTTCTCGGCCTTCGCGCCGGATTCCACGGCGGCGGTCTCGTCGACCTCGACCGGGGTCATCTCCGGTTCGCGGCGGGCATGCTCGTGCAGCGCGAACGAGAAGACGAGCACGAGCGCGATGAGCGCGAGGCCGAACAGGTAGCCGTAGCGGGAGCCGTCCACGAAGCCCTGCGCCGGGTCCGTGCCGCCGCCGGCCGTGTAGGTCGTCTGGCCGAGGCCGAGCAGGCAGGTGGCGACGGCGGTGGAGATGGCGCCGCACACCTGCTGCATCGTGTTGAGGATCGTGCTGCCGTCGGCGGCCATGCAGCCCGGCAGCGCCTTCAGCGCGGCGGATTGCGTGGACTGCTGGATGAACGGGATGCCGACCATCACGATGATGTGCGCGGCGAGGAACAGCGCGACGGGCGATCCGGTGCCGATCGCGAAGAACAGCGCGCCGCCGACCGCGGTCATCGCCACGCCGATCCAGACGAGGCGACGCGCGCCATGACGGTCGAACAGACGGCCGGCGCCGAGCGTGCACAGCGCGTTGACGATGCCGCCGGGCAGCATGAGCAGGCCGGCGACGGTGGAGCTCAGGCCGAGGCCGCGCTGCAGCTCCTGCGGCACGAGGTACATGAACGCGAGCGTGCAGGCGAACGAGCAGGAGACCATGATGGCCGGCGTGCGGAACGCCGCGATGCCGAGCGCGCGCAGGTCGAGCAGCGGCGTGGCGATGGTGAGCTGGCGGTGCGCGTAGAAGGCGAGGACGACGACGCCGACGACGAGCAGTCCGATGACGACCGGCGAGAAGCCCATGTCACTCACGAGGCTCACGCCGGCGACAAGGCAGCCGAAGCCAAGCGCGGACGCGAGGATGGAGAGCACGTCGACGGCCGGACGGGTGCAGCGAATCGGAGTGACGAAGAACAGCGCGGTGCAGAGAATCGCGATGACGGCGATCACGGCGAACAGGGCGAAGATCGCGCGCCAGGAGACGGCGCCGATGAGCGCGCCGGCGACGGTCGGTCCGACGACCGGCGCGAACATGACGACAAGGCCCGCCACGCCGTTCGCGGCGCCGATCTTCGACGGCGGGAACACGCGCATGATGGCCGCGTACAGGGTGGGCAGCACGATGCCGGTGCTCACGCCCTGCACGATGCGGCCGGCGAGCAGCACCGGGAACGTGATCGCCACGGTGCACACGAGCGCGCCGACGAGGAAGCAGGCGAGCGCGAACAGCACGAGCGTCTTCGCCTTGACCCACTTGAGCAGGAAGCCGACGCACGGCAGCACGATGCCGATGGCGAGCATGTAGCCGACGACCATCCACTGCGCGGTGCCGGAGGAGACGGAGAACTCGTCCATCAGATCGGGGATGGCGATGTTCATCGACGTCTCGGAAAGCATGCCGAGGAACGCGCCGAAGTACAGGCCGAGCATGACGCGGTACGGATGCGCGAAGCGCGGGGCGGGCGCGCCGCCGGGAACGGGGGTCGCGACCTCGTAGGAGACATGGTCGAGATGCGGCTTGGCGGCCGCGGCACCGGTCGCGGAGCCGGAGACGGAATCATTGCGGACGGTTGTCTGATCGGACAACGGGAAACCTCTTCTTGTCTGTATCGATGCGCCGCCGCCGGGCGATTCCCGCGCACGCCTCGTTCCCGTGCGTTTCACGGGAAACACACGGGAACGGCATCATCGGCGGGAAGTCGAGCGCCCCTAACGTCCGGGCCCCGACGGCAACGAAAAACCGCATGCCCCGAGGCGGAGAATGCGCCGGAGGCATGCGGTTATCAAGTCGAGATGTGACCGTAGTACGTTTTTCGTTTTTTCGTAAGCGGGCCGGGCGTGTCGCAGGAGATCTCACGCACGAAGACCTCCCCCACCCGGCTTCGCCGGGAGCCCCCTCCAGAGGGGGCCGGAGGGGAAGACCTACCGACCGCACGTCCTGTTTTCAGCGGTTTTGGCGGCGGCGGGGGTGACGCCGCGTTCGCGCGCGGCATCGCGCACCTTCGGGTTCTCCGGGCCTTCGTTCGGCGGCAGCTGGCACAGCCATTCCCCCACGAGACCGACGATCATGTCCGCGAGGCAGATCACGCCGGTCACCGCGCACTCCCGCACGGCCGAGGCGTAGAACTCGGCCTCCATATGCCCGATGGACGGGATGATCTGGCCGAAATACCATCCGGCGAGCGCCGCCCCCGCCAACGCCAGCGCCTTGGCGAGCACGAGCGTGTGGAACGCGAGCGTCGGGTTGACGAACGTGCGCGGCCGTTTGCGCGGGTCGGTGGTCGCGTACTTGTGTACGTTGATGGCGAGCACGAGCACGAGTATGCCGATGGCGACGAGCAGCGCCGCGACGAACCAGGGTGCGCCGATCAGCGTGAGCCCGTATCGTTCGCCCAGTACGGCGACGCCAGCCCCGGCGGCGAGTCCCAGCGCCAGTCCGATCGCCGGCTGCCACCACGGTGTCCTATGCGCCTTCATCCCGTGTCCTTCCCGTTATTTCGCGCCGATGATCCAGTTGTCGCTGAGCATGCCGACCATGCCCGCGTCGGGCGCCATGGCGAGCAGGAACGAGACCGGGTCGCCGTCGAGCGTGGCGTTCGGGTCCATATCCATCCACGGCGCGAGCACGGAGGCGTGGCGTTTGGCCGACGGCCATGGCACGCGGCAGTCCGGTTCGTCCGCGGTCACGTGCTCCATGTCGACGAGATCGAGGTCGATCGTACCGTCGTGCGCGTGTTCGATGTCGCCGAGCGCGGCGATCAGCGCGCGTGCGCCGAGTTTCGTCTCGATCTGGATGACGGCGCTCATCGCGTCGGGCCCGTCGAAGCTGCTCACGTGGTAGAGCGGCGAGATGCCGTCGACCTGGGTGCCGGGCAGTCCGTCGATGGCGACGATCGCCTCGCGGAACAGGCGTTCCGCGTCGGTGGAGGTCGAGTCCATCGAGATGACGGCCTTGAGCGGCACCGTCGCGCCGTCCGCGAGATCGTCCGCGGCACCATTCACAGCACCGTTCCCGACACCGCTCACGGCACCGTTCACAGCATCGTCCGAGGCATTGCCTCCATCGGCGGATGCGTCTGCCATCACGCCGGGTGTCCCATCGGACACCGCCTTGCCAGTGGCCTGCCATGCATGCATCCCACAGGATGAGGCCGCGTCGAGTGTCCCATCGGACACCGCCTTGTCAGTGCGCGAGCCGATGCCCGCGCCGTCCGGCAGCACGCCGCCGCTCATCCAGTCGTGCGCGACGAGTTCGACCGGCGGCTCGTCGCCGTCCGCCTCGGCGAGCAGTCCTTCGGCGAGCTCGTTCACCGGTCCGCCGTGCATGCCGGGCAGGTCCGCGTGCGGGTCGAGCGCCGCCCACGGTACGAGCACGAACGCCCGCTGCCATGCACGCGGATGCGGCAGGGTCAGGTCGGGCGCATCGGATTCGACGCCGTCGTAGTCGATGATGTCGAGGTCGAGCGTGCGGCTCGACCAGTGAGTTTCGCGCGTGCGGCCGTGGTCGGCTTCGATGCGCTGGAGCGCGTCGAGCAGCGTGCGCGCGTCGAGCGTGGTCGTCGCCTCGACCACCGCGTTGAGGAAGTCGGGGGTGCCGTCCGCCATGCCCCACGCGGCGGTGCGGTAGAGCGGCGAGACGCCGGTGATCTGCGTGCCGTCGAGCGCGTCGATGCGGCGCACCGCGTCGCGCATCGTCGCCGCGACGTCGCCCTGGTTGCCGCCGAGCGCGATGACGACGCGACGCGCGGCCGCATCGGGCGTCGCGGCGCCGGCACCGTCCGCCGCGCCGGTGCCGGCGGCGTCGCGCGAACGCGTGATGCTCACGGCGACGTCGTCGAACGGCACGGTGATCGGCGCGTGCGGCTTGTGCACGGTCACGTCGACCGTGCGGATCGGGTCGATGGCGAGCAGCCGGTCGGCGATATCCTGCGCGAGCCGTTCGATGAGATCGACGTGGTCGCCTTCGATGACGGCGACGATCGCCTTGGCGGCGCGGCCGTAGTCGACGGTGTCGCCGAGCGCGTCGGAGCGGCCCGCGGCGGCGAGGTCGAGGTGGAGGGTCGCGTCGACGACGAACGGCTGCGCGCGCTCGTGCTCGAAGTCGAGCACGCCGTGCGTCCCGTTCGCCCGCACGCCGGTCAAAGTGATCGTATCCATGTCCGTTCCTTTACGGTCAGTTCGCGTATTCGCGCCACGTATTGCCGACGGCGACGGCGGCGCGGCTGCGTGCGACGTCATGGACGCGCACCGCCCACGCGCCGTGCTCCGCGCACAGGGCGCTGAACGCGGCGGTGGCGTCGTCGCGCGCGTCCATCGTGATGTCCGTGAATCCCGCCTTGTCGAGGATCGCGGTGACGAAGCGTTTGCGCGACTGCCCGATGAGCACCGGGTAGCCGGTCGCGCGGAACCGGTCGAGTCCGGCGAGCAGCGGCAGGTTGTGCGCGATGCCGGGCTTGGAGAATCCGAGGCCCGGGTCGATGATGATGCGTTCGGGGGCGACGCCGGCGGCGAGCACCGCGTCGACCTGGCGCATGAGCTCGTCGTGCACGTCCTGCAGTACGCCGTGCTCGTAGTGCGAGGTGTCGGCGTCGGGGGCACCGGTCTTGGAGCCGGCGAGCCAGCCGCGCCAATGCTGCACGATGTACAGACAGTCGTGGTCGGCGACGACGTGCGGCAGTTCCGTATCGAGCGTGCCGCCGGACACGTCGTTGATGATCTGCGCGCCGCCGTCGAGCGCCGCCGCGGCGACCGAGGCGCGCGTCGTGTCGATGGACAATGTCGCGCCGGCGGGGATGAGCGCCTCGACCGCGCCGGTGATGCGCGTGAGCTCGTCCTCCTCGCTGACGCGCTTGGCGCCGGGGCGCGTCGATTCGGCGCCGATGTCGATGATGTCCGCGCCGGCGGCCATCATCGCGCGGCCGTGGTCGGCCGCGGCGCGCGGGTCGAGCCAGAGTCCGCCGTCGGAGAACGAGTCCTCGGTGATGTTGAGCACGCCCATGACGAGCGTGTGTCCGGCGTCGTGCAATGCTTTGAGATCGATGGTCATCGCGATTATCCCCCTCAGTCCCGCCCCGCGGGACAGCTCCCCCTCAAAGGGGGAGCAATACATAACGTTCCGCTCCCCTGAGGGGAAGCGGAACAGTCCTTTTCTGCCCCCCTCAAGGGGAAGCGGAACGGTCCTTTTTCTGCTCCCCCTTGAGGGGGAGCTGGCGGCCGCAAGCCGACTGAGGGGGTGTACCGCAACCCCCAAGCCCGCCTAGCGGCTCATGATGAGGCTCATGGCCTCGGCGCGGGTGGCGGGGTTGCGCAGCAATCCCCGCACCGCGGACGTGACCGTGCGCGCCTCGGACTTCTTCACGCCGCGCATCGACATGCACAGGTGCTCGCATTCGGTGACGACGATCACGCCGCGCGCGCCCGCGTACTCGACGAGCGCGTCGGCGATCTGCTGGGTGAGGCGCTCCTGCACCTGCGGCCGGCGCGCGTACACTTCGACGAGCCGGGCGAGCTTGCTCAGCCCCATGACCCCGTCCTTGGCGGGGATGTACCCGACGTGGGCGACGCCGTGGAACGGCAGCAGGTGATGCTCGCACACCGAATACAGTTCGATGTTCTTGACGAGCACGAGCTCGTCGGTGTCCACGTCGAAATGCTTCTCAAGCACCTGTTCGGGCGAGGCGGAGAGTCCGGCGAACAGTTCGCGGCCGGCGCGGGCGATGCGGTCCGGCGTCTCGACGAGGCCTTCGCGGTCGGGGTCCTCGCCGATTGCCTGGAGGAACAGGCGCACGGCCTTGCGCACGCCCTCCTCGTCGTAGGCGGGACGGTCGCCGCCGCGCGTCTGGCCGGCGGCGACGTGGTCACGCGGCGACTGCGGCAGCGAGACCTGCAGGGCGGAACCGTCCTGCGCGGCGCGGGATTGCGCCTGCGCGGGGGCGCCGGGACCGCCGTGGCCGGCATGGTGCGGACGGGACTGCACCATGCCCGGCTTGCGGGAGACGTCGCCGGCGTTCCTCGCGTCGGCGTTCTCGCGGACCAGCGACGGCGAGTCCGGCAGGGAGATGTTCTGCGCGTGTCGTGCCATCGGTCACTCCCCTGGTTTCATGCCGACCGAACGCTTGAGCGATTCGGGGATCTCGACGGGCGGCAGGTCGGAGTCGGGGCGACGCTCGTCGGACAGCCATACGGGGCGGACCGGCGCCTTGCGGATCGGCGCGAAGATCGCGGCCAACTCCTTCTCGTTCAGCGTCTCCTTGACGAGCAGCTGGCGCACGAGCTCGTCGAGGATGTCACGGTTCTCGTTGATGATGTTCCACGCCTCGGTGTGCGCGGTCTCGACGAGCTTGAGCACCTCCTCGTCGATGACCTCGGCGGTGCGGTCCGAGTAGTTGCGCGGGGCGAGCGCGCCCAGATCGCCGCTCTGGTCCTCGTCGTCGGCCCACTTGATCGCGCCGAGCTTCGCGGAGAAGCCGTACTGGGTGATCATCGTGCGGGCGATGTTCGTCGCCTTCTCGATGTCGTTGGAGGCGCCGGTGGTCGGATCGTGGAAGACGACCTCCTCGGCGGTGCGCCCGCCCATCGCGTACGCCATCTGGTCGAGCAGCTGGTTGCGCGACTGCGAGTAGCGGTCGGAGGTCGGCATGACGGCGGTGTAGCCGAGCGCGCGGCCTCGCGGCAGGATCGTCACCTTGGTGACCGGGTCCGTGTTGTGCAGCGCGGCGGCGACGAGCGCGTGGCCGCCCTCATGGTAGGCGGTGTTGCGCAGCTCGTCGAGCGCCATGCCCTTCGACTTGCGCTTCGGACCGGCCTGGACGCGGTCGATGGCCTCGTCGATGGCGCGGTTGTCGATGAGCTGGGCGCCGGCGCGGGCACACAGCAGGGCCGCCTCGTTGAGCACGTTGGCCAGGTCGGCGCCGGTGAAGCCCGGCGTGCGCACGGCCACCATGTGCAGGTCGACGTCCGGGACGAACGGCTTGCCCTTCGCATGCACCTTGAGGATCGCCTCGCGGCCTTCGAGGTCCGGCGCGGCGACGCCCACCTGGCGGTCGAAGCGGCCCGGGCGCAGCAGGGCCGGGTCGAGCACGTCGGGACGGTTCGTCGCGGCGATGATGATGAGGTTCGTGTCGTTGTCGAAGCCGTCCATCTCGACGAGCAGCTGGTTGAGCGTCTGCTCGCGCTCGTCGTGCCCGCCGGACATGCCGGAGCCGCGCTTGCGGCCGACGGCGTCAATCTCGTCGATGAAGATGATCGCCGGGGCGTTCTTCTTCGCCTCGTCGAACAGGTCGCGCACGCGGGAGGCGCCGAGGCCGACGAACATCTCGACGAAGTCGGAGCCGGCCATCGCGTAGAACGGCACGCCCGCCTCGCCGGCGATGGCGCGCGCGAGCAGCGTCTTGCCGGTGCCGGGAGGGCCGTACAGGAGCACGCCGCGCGGGATGCGGGCGCCGAGCGCCTTGTACTTGGACGGGTCCTTGAGGAAGTCCTTGATCTCCTCGACCTCGGCGAGCGCCTCGTCCTCGCCGGCCACGTCGGAGAACTTCGTGGTCGGGGTCTGGCCTTCGAGCAGCTTGCCGTTGTTCTTCTTGCCGCCCATGCCGAGCATGCCGCCGGCGCCGCCCATGCGGCTCATCAGCCACCAGAACAGCGCGAAGAAGATGATGAACGGCAGGATCGAGGTGATGAGGTAGCTCATCATGCTGGTCTGCTCGATGTCCGCGCTCCAGCCCTTCGACGGGTCGGCCTTCTGGACGGCCTTGAGGATATCCTGCCCCTGGGCGAACGTGTAGTAGAACTGGACCTTGTCGCCGTAGTTGTGGTTCTTGCCGGTGTCCGGGTCCTGCTTGTTGTAGTCGCTCTTGAGCTCGAGCGTGACCTTCTGCTTGTTGTCGACGATCTTCGCGTAGGTCACCTGGCCGTTGTCGAGCAGCCGCAGGCCGTCCTTGGTGTCGATGGTCTGCGCGCCGGTGCCGGCGAACATCTGGAACATCATCGCGATGAGCACCACGACGACGGCGCCCCACAGCCACGGGGACTGCCAGAACGGCTTGTCGCCGCCGTTGCGGTTCGGCTTGTCGCCCTTGCCGCCCTTGTTCCCGTTATTGCCGTTGTTGCCGTTGTCGTTCCCACGGCGGAACGGATTGTTGAACGGGTTGCCGTTGCCGCCGTTGTTCGGCTGCCCGGGCCCCTGGGGGAAAGTCATGCCTGTTCTCCTTGATACACTGCCGGCTTGAGCACGGCGATCGAGTCGAGGTTGCGGTACCGCTCGTCGTAGTCGAGACCGAAGCCGACGACGAACTCGTCCGGGATCTCCAGCCCCTTGTACTTCACGTCCACGTCCACTTCGCGGCGGGCGGGCTTCTCCAGCAGGGCGAAGATCTCCACCGAGGCGGCCCCGCGCCGCTTCAGCTCCTCGACCAGCCAAGCCAGCGTACGGCCTGAATCAACGATATCCTCCACGATGAGAATGTGCCGACCGCGAACATCGGTCGACAGATCCTGACGGATCGTCACGGTTCCGCTGGAAACGGTGCCCGATCCGTAGCTGGACAGGCTCATGAAGTCGATCTGGCAGGGGATGGACAGCGCCTGCGAGAACGCGGCCAACGTGTTCACCGCGCCCTTGAGCACGGCGACGAGCAGCGGGTCCTTCCCCCGGTAGTCCTCGCTCGCCTGCGCGGCGGCGTGATCGATGATGGCGTGGATCTTCTCTGCACTGACCAGCTCGTGGTCGATGTCGTCTTGTACGTCAGCGATTCGCATGCACCCCATCTTGGCACACGCGAATGACGTGTTTCTTGGCGGAAACTGGGAGAATTCAGAGTTTCGTCAGGGAGGCGGCGAACGCGTCGAGCGCCCGGTTCGCCAGCGCGCCGTTCTCCGGATCGTTGACGATCGCGGCGAACGTGACCACGCCGCCGCCCGTGCGCGACGCGTTGCCGGCGAGCGCGCGCACGTCGCCGAGCGCGCCGGTCTTCACGCGCAGCAGGCCGCGCGCCGCGTCGTCGCCCACGCGGTTCTTCACCGTGCCGACGAGTCCGGGCAGCGCCATGCCTTCGGACGCGGCCGCCGCGCCGCCGTCCGGGTCGACGTACTTCGACTGCACCTGGGCGAGGGTCGTCACGGTGAGCGTCGTGCCGGGGGCGAGGCCGGAGCAGCTGGTCATGGTGAGGCCGTCGGTGCTCACGCCGTGGTCGGCGAGCACCTTGGCGACGGCCTTGACGTCGCCGTCGATCGAATTGCCGGTGCCGAGCTTCAGCGCGGTGAGACGGCCGAACAGTTCGGCGAGCGTGTTGTCGGAGTGGCGCATCATGAACGCCATGACCTCGTTGAGCGGGGCGGAGCTCACCTTGGCGAGGCGCGCGTCGGCGGTCGCGCCGGACGTGTCGGTCGAATCGGAGACCTGGATGCCCTGCGCGGCGAGCAGCGTCTTGAACGTGGCGGCCACGTCGGCCGCCGTGTTCTGGGAGAGCATCGGATACTCCTCGAAATCGTCCGGATCCTCCGCGTTGAGACCGCTCCAGTCGCGGCCGCCGTCGATCGCCATCGACGAGATCGGCGTGTAGTAGCGGTTCTCGTCGTTGTTCTCCTCGATGCCGGCGGGCGTGCGGTCGTCGCCGAACAGCGTGTCGTCGGCGGCGAGCGCGACCGACGTGACGCCCTTCGCCTTCAACGCGTCGGCGGTCTCGCGCGCGAGCGTCGCGAGACCGGCGCGGCCGTTGACGTGGCTCGCGTCGCTCTCCCCCGCGCCGAGCAGCATGTCGCCGCCGCCCTTGAGCACGACGGTGGGTGCGTCGGACGCGTGGGTGAGGTAGGTCGTGGTGTCGAGCGTCGAGCCCATCTCCAGCGTGCTCGCGGCGGCGAACGCGGTGAGCGTCTTCGTCGTCGACGCCGGCTGGCGGGGCGTCGACGCCTCGTGTTCGGCGATGACGTCGCCCTTCGCGTCGGCGATGACGACGGAATAGTTGTCGCCGACGCCCTCCGCCGCGCCGAGCGTGTTGATGAGCGCCTCCGCCTGCGACTTGTCGATCGCCTTGCCCGCGTCGGCGTCGCCCGCGACCGTGCCGGCGGCGACGGTCGACGCCGGATCGGGGTAGGTGCGCGTCTCGACGGGCGCGAGGGTGAGCAGGCCGGGCGCGACGTCGGCCACGTCGGCGGCCGTGTAGCCGACGCACGCGGCGAGCGTGAGCGCGACCGACGTCGCGCACACGGCGACGCGACGGGACGTGCGGACGACGGTGGACTGGGTTTCGTTCATATCTCACCTTTATAGCAATTACGGACCGGTCTACGGCCGGACTCATCATCGCCCCCGCCGGATGGGACAGTCCGGTGGACTGTCCCATAGCAGTGCGCAACGCGCACGTCGCACATAGCATCGGGGGCTGTCGGCGAAGCCGACTGGGGGTGGTCACGACGGACGCACCCGACGACCACCCTCCGGCGCTACGCGCCACCTCCCGCCGGCGGGAGGAAACATGAGCCGCCGCCAGCACCTCCCGCCGGCGGGAGGAAGACGCAGCCCCGCCATAGACGGGACGGTATCAGCCTTTATGTTGGATCGGTTTCCATTGGGCTTTGGAGAAGATGGCCTGGAAGGAGATGGGGACGTAGGAGAGCATGTAGATCGGGAACGCGAGCACATAGGCGAACAGCTCCTTGTTGGTCGCGCCGATCTGGCCGCGCTCCGCCACGATCGTCAGTCCGGCGAGCGCCATCATGCCGAGCACGGACAGGACGATGCCGTTCGTCCAGCCGGCGAGCGCGCCCAGCTGGCTCGACCAGGAGACGAATCCGAACGCGGCGAACAGCGCGCCGAGGATCATGCGGACCACGCCGAGCACGGTGAACGGGCACAGCAGCAGCGTGAAGTCGACGGCGGAGAAGTCGCGTTCGCGCACGGCGCGGCGGATCAGCGACGGGCCGTAGTACCGGAACACCTGCAGGAAGCCCTTGCTCCAGCGCAGGCGCTGGCGCCAGCTCTGCGCGAACGTGACCGGCTGCTCGTCGTAGAGGACGGCGCTGCCGCAGTAGCCGACGCGGTCGCCGTGCAGCACCGAGTCCATCGTGAATTCGAGGTCCTCGGTGAGCAGGTGGAACTTCCAGCCCTTGTTGCGCTTCATGACCTCCTTGGAGAACATGAATCCGGTGCCGCCCACGTGGCAGCTGGAGCCGAACAGCATGCGCGAGTTGTTGAGGAAGCGCGATTCGCGGATGAACCACAGCGCGGAGCCGGAGGAGACCCAGTTGTCGTTGAGGTTCACCGAGTTGCGGTAGGAGGTGAGGATGCGGAAGCCCGACTGGAACGCCTTGTTCATCTCCTCGAAGTAGTGCTTGTCGAGCTTGTTGTCCGCGTCGAACACGAAGTACGCGTCGTAGGTGTCGGCGAGCCCCTCGTCGACCATATGGTCGAGCAGGTAGGTCAGGGCGTAGCCCTTGCCGATGAGCTTGTCGTTGTGGCGTTCGACCACGTGGCATCCCATCGCGCGCACCACGTCGGCCGTGTCGTCGGTGCAGTTGTCGGCGACGAGCCAGATGTCGATGAGCTCCCTCGGGTACGTCTGCGCGTGGATGCAGTCGATGAGGTTGCCGATGACCTTCGACTCGTTGCGCGCGGAGATGAGCACCGCGTAGCGCTTGTCCATCGGCGCGTCCGGGAAGCGGACCGGCTTGGAGAACAGGGAGATGACGATGCACGCCCCCTGGTAGATCATGCCGGCGCCGCCGACGATGACGAGCAGGATATCGAGTACGGTGAGCAGGACCATCAGCGCCACCTCGCACGCGGGTTGTCGGGGATATCGGACGTGTCGGACGTGCCGGTTCCGTCGGACGGACCGGAATCATCGGACGTGTCGGCGGGGACGACGCCGTCGCCGGACGCGCCGGACGCGCCGGCGTCCGCGCCGTCCGCGCCTTTCAGTCCCGTCGCGGCGTTGCGTTTCAGCACGCCCTGCGGGATCGCCACGGTCGCGGCGTCGCCGTCGGCGCCGTCCGCGCGACCGTCGGCGCCGTCGTGCGGGATCGCGTAGATCTCCGCCTGCAGACGGCGGATCTCGTCGTTCATCGGCACGCGGCTCGTCGACCCCTTCGCGGCGCGCGGCATATGCTCGCCGATCGGGTGCAGCACGTGCTCGTTGAACGCCTCGGACGCCTCGACCACCTTCGACTTGCGTCCGACCGGATCGTCCATCAGCGGCGAGTCGACCAGCTCGTAGCGGCGCGTGTACACGCGGAAGATGGTCTGCAGCGATGCGGTGACCGGCAGGGCGAGGAACGCGCCGAGCGCGCCGAACAGCGAACCGAACGCGAGCACCGCGAGGAACGCGATCGCCTCGTTGATGTCCATCGTGCGGCGGGAGATGATCGGCGAGAGGATCAGGTTCTCGACCTGCTGGTACACGATGATGAACACGAGCACGGCGACCGCGTACGTCCACCCGCGGTTGCCCCATGCGAACAGGACGGGCAGGGCGCCGCCGATGTACGTGCCGACCGTCGGGATGAACTGGGAGACGACGCCGCAGAACAGGGCGAGCGGCAGCCAGTAGGGCACGTCGAGCACTTCGAGGAAGATCGCCGTGCACGTGGCGTTGATGAGCGCGAGGATCGAGCGGGAGAACAGGAACGAGGAGATCTGGTCCTGCGCGACCGTCCACACGAGCAGGAAGCGCTTCTGCATGCCGGGCGCCATCCACTGGCAGAAGGAGCGGCGCAGCTTCGGGCCGGCGGCGGAGATGTAGTAGGTGGTCATCACGACGGTGAGCAGCTGCAGCAGGAACGAGAACAGGCCGCCGACCGTGCTGATCGCGGTGCCGGCGAAGTCGCTCACCCACGAGGTCTGGAAGTTCTTGACCAGATCGGATTTCATGAGCTCCGCGCCCAGATTGTTCATGTCCGGGACGTCGACCGAGAACTGGTCGACGACGAACGAGCGGATCTGCTCGTAGGTGGCGGGGATGCCGTAGATCATGGCGATCATCTGCTGGAGGAACATGCTGCCGAACAGGGAGAACAGCACGCCGATGACGACCGCCACCGTGAGCAGGCCCACCAGCGAGGCGAAGCTGCGCCGCCACCCGTGCTTGACCAGCGCGACGACCATCGGCTCGATGGCGAGCGCGAGGAAGAACGAGATGACGATGTCGAGCACCAGATAGTCGATCTTGCCCCATGACCGCCAGCAGAAGGTGAACGCGATGACGGCGATGGCCACGTAGAGCAGCGCGCGGCTGAACCATTCCGGCGGTTTGCGCGGGTCCCCCTTCGACGGGAAGAGGGTGCCGAAATCCCACCGCTGTTCGGCATCCTCGTCTGAGGTATGGTCACGCACGCTTTGATTCATGGCTCCCCATTGTAGCGACGGGGGTGATTGGCGGAACCGTTCACCCGATGTTCGTTTTCGGGCGGCGTGTACGGGCCCTGCGCGCGGGGGCCGTGTATGGCGGCGGCACTATCCTTGGTCTTCATGCTGAACGTCTCGATCGTCATCCCGGCCTGGAACGAGGCCGAACGCATCGCCGACTGCCTGCTCAACACGATCCGGCAGACCGTGATGCCCTACGAAGTCATCGTCGTGGACAACCGTTCCACCGACAACACCTGCGAGATCGTCGAACGGTTCATCAAGGAGCATCCCGAAGCGCCGATCAAGCTCATGCACCAGGACGCCGAACAGGGGCTCATCCCCACGCGCGACTACGGTCTCGACCATGCCACCGGCGACGTGCTCGGCCGCTTCGACGCGGACTGCATGATCAAACCCGACTGGGTGGAGGTCGTCTCCGGCATCTTCACCGAGGACCCGCAGGCGATGGGCGCCACCGGTCCGGTCATGTACTACGACATGCCGTCGCGTCATTTCGGATTGAAGGGCGACAATTCGCTGCGCAAGCGCATCTACAAGGCGGACGGCGGCCAGCCGCTGCTGTTCGGCTCGAACATGGCGCTGCGCGCCTCCGCATGGCATGAGATCTCCGGCGAGGTGTGCCGCGACAAGGCGGACGTGATGCACGAGGACATCGACATCTCCCTGCATCTGATGGGCAAGGGGCTCAAGACCGTGTACTCGCCGCGCATGATCGCCGGCATGAGCGCGCGCCGCATGGACACGTCGCTCTCGTCGTTCCGCAACTACATGAAGCGGTTCCGCAACACGTTCGACGCGCACCCGCAGCATTGGCGCAAGCACAAGCCGGAGATCCTGTTCACCGCCATGTACCCGGCGATGCACCTGTTCTACCCGGTGTGGCAGAAGGTGCTCAACACGGCCGACATCAACCCGGCCGAGGCCGCGTGGATCAACGAGCAGATGGAGCTCGCCGAGAAGGAGGGCCGCGAGTTCTACGACGAGACCCCCACCGACGAGGAGTGGGACGAAAAGCACGAGTAGTCCCGACAAGGCATGACTCGGCCCCCGCTGGCGGGGGCTGTCGCGTGAAACGCGACTGGGGGTGGTCGCGGCCGTAAGACCTCGGAAACCACCCTCAGTCAGCTTCGCTGACAGCCCCCGCCAGCGGGGGCCGACATTATCCGTCGCGCTCCCGTGCGTATGCCGCATGGGAGCGCGGGCGACATCACATCAGCGACTTGTAGATGGCGAGGATCTCCTCCTCGGTGGCCTTGCGCGGGTTGCCCGGGGTGCACACGTCGTTGAACGCGTCGTGGGCGAGCGGGGCGAGATCCGCCTCGGTGGCGCCGACCTCGGAGATCTTGGTCGGGTTCTTCAGGTCCACGGTGAGCTTGTGGACGGCCTGCACGGCCTCCTCGCGCACCTTCTCCAGATCGCCCGTGTAGGCGTCCTCGACGCCGAACGCGTCGGCGATGTCACGGTACTTCTCGCCCGTGTAGTCCTTGTTGTACTCCATGACCGGGGCCAGCAGGATGCCGTTGGCGACACCGTGCGCGACGCCCAGACGGCCGCCCAGCGGGTGGGCCATGCCGTGAACCAGGCCGAGGCCGACGTTCGAGTAGGCCATGCCGGTGATGTAGGAGGCGTACGCCATCTGCTCGCCGGCCGGGATGTCGCCGTCGGCGGACTTGGCGAGGTTCTTCGCGATCATGCGGATCGTCTGCATCGACAGGCAGTCGGACAGGCTCCACGAGCCCGGCGTGATGTAGCCCTCGATCGCGTGGGTCAGGGCGTCGAGGCCGGTGGCGACCTTGAGGCCGCGCGGCATCGAATCGGTCAGATCCGGGTCGACGAACGCGACGATCGGGATGTCGTGCGGGTCGACGGCCACAAACTTGCGCTTGTTGGCCGTGTCGGTGATCACGTAGTTGATGGTGGTCTCGGAGGCGGTGCCGGCGGTGGTCGGCACGCCGAAGATCGGCACGGACGGGTTCTTCGTGTCGGCCACGCCCTCAAGGGACAGCACGTCGGAGAACTCCGGGTTGGCGGTGATGATGCCGATGCCCTTGCAGGTGTCCTGCGGGGAGCCGCCGCCCAGACCGATCAGGAAGTCGGCGCCGGAGGCCGCGAACTTCTCGACGCCGTCCTTGATGCACTCGACCGGCGGGTTCGGCTTGACGTTGGAGAACACCTCGTACGGCAGGCCGGCCTCGTCGAGGACCTTGGTGACCTTCTCGGCGGTGCCGGTCTCCAGCAGGACCGGATCGGTGACGATGAACGCCTTCGTGAAGCCGTGCTGCTTGGCGACGGTCGGGATCTCCTTGATCGCGCCACGTCCGAAGTAGGCGGTCTGGTTGAAAATCATGCGATAGACCATAAGGCTCTCCTTTAAGCTGTGTCTTTGCCTTGCTGCTGTGGGCCGGTACATCGCTGCGCCGCCCGACGGTTCCTCAGTCTACTCCTGAATGTGAACGTTGCCAGCATTATCGGCGGGAATATTCGGAACGCGTGTTCCGCCACGGCCCGAATCGTGTGCGAACCGCGTGCGCGACGCATGGGGCCGACCCCGGGAAAAACCTACGGGCGCACGGCGTTTCCACCGTATCGGACGGGACTACGATGGGCCGTGCATCATGGGGAATGACGATGCATGAACACACAGGGACGCGCGGACACGCAGCAATGCGGACACGCGTACGCACAAGCGCGCGTGCGGGAGACGCCATCTCCCGCCACGGGGACCGGAGGTGAATCATGGCGAACGGGAAATCGATGACGGTCGGCGAAATGGTGGGACTGTTCCTGAAGGACGACGCGCCCGTGAGGGTGGACGCGTTCGACGGCTCGCATTTCGGCGCGGCCGACGCGGCGCTCAAGGTGCGCATCACCAGCCCGAACTGCATGTACCAGCTGCTCGCGCATCCGAACGAGATCGGCATCGTGCGCGCGTACGTGCTCGGCGATTTCGACGTGGAGGGCATCGACTACGCCGACCCGTATCCGGCGATGCGCGCGATGGTGTCGATGGCGAAGTACGTCAAGCCGGTCACGCCGGTCTCGATGGCGCGCGTGACGGCCGGGATCCTGAGCCACGGATTCAGGAGGCCTCCGGTGCCGGCCACCGAAGGACCGAGCAAGTTCGCCCGCATCAAGGAGGGACTGCTTCCCCACACCGAGAAAGCCGATTCGGAGACGGTGAGCTTCCACTACGACATGTCCAACGAGTTCTACGCGGACTTCCTCGGGCCGTCGATGACCTACACCTGCGCGGTGTTCGAGAACGAGGACATGAGCCTCGAGGACGCACAGGCCAACAAGCTGCGCCTCATCCTCGACAAGCTCGGATTGCAGCCCGGCCAGCGCCTGCTCGACATCGGGTGCGGCTGGGGTTCGATGGTCATCGCGGCCGCGCGCCGCGGCGTCAGGGCGCTCGGCGTCACGCTCTCCAAGGAGCAGGCGGCGTACGCGAACGAGTGGATCGAACGCGAGGGCCTCGCCGACCTCGCCGAAGTGCGCGTGCAGGACTACCGCGAGGTGCCGGAACGCGACTTCGACGGCATCAGCTCGATCGGCATGATGGAGCATGTGGGCGTGAAGAACTACCGGAGCTACTTCGAGGAGATGTTCAAGCTCCTGAAGCCGATGGGACGCCTCCTCAACCACCAGATCACGATCAGCCACGACAAGCCGGACGGCAAGCCGGGCACCGACGAGTTCCTCGACCGCTACATCTTCCCCGACGGCGACCTGGGCGCGCCGGGATTTATCGAATCATGCATCCACGACGCCGGATTCAACGTGGTGCATCAGGAGAACCTGCGCCAGCATTATGCGCTGACGCTGCACCATTGGAACCACAACCTGTCCGAGCATTGGGAGGACGCGGTCAGGCAGGTCGGCTTCGAACGGGCGAAGGTGTGGGGCCTGTACATGGCGGCCTGCGCGCTCAACTTCGAACTCGACGGCATCCAGATCCACCAGTTCCTCGCCGTGCGGCCGGACCGCGCCGGCCACCCGGACGGCAAGTGGTACCCGTTGCGCCCCTGGTGGAAGGCGTGATCGCTCAGAACTGGATGTAATCCACTTCCTCGTGTTCGCCGGTCTCAAGGTATTTCGCGAGATCCTCGGGACCGTTGAACACGGCCTTCACGGCCTGCGCGACCATCAGGTTCACGCGGTCCATCGGCGTGAGTTCGTCACGGTAGCCGTACACCGGCTTGCCGAGCGCGTACGCGTATCCGATCTCGAACATCGTGCCGGCGTCCTCGTCCATGAGGTTCGCGATGACGGCGTCGGCGGCGTCGATGCCCCTGATGTCGTCGGCGAAGCAGCCTTCCGGCCCGACCTCCTCGATCTGGCTGGCGAAACGCGGCTTGAACAGCGTCTTGCCGTGGCTTTCCAGCACGTCTTCGAGACGTTCCATGCTATGAGCCTGTTCCGGGTCGAAGAACGGCCCCGCCACATAGAAATCGATATGCCCGTCTTCGTTGTTCGTATCGTTCATGCCCACCATTGAAACGCGGGGCGGTCCGGGCGACCACCATGCGGTTCACGTTTCGGACGAACGCCCGCGATATGGTCACTATATGGAACCGGCGCCTCATTCCGCCCGTGAACCGTTGCACCCCGCCCATCACCGCGAATCAATCCGGCCACACCACACCCCCCGCGCATCGCCACCGCGAAACAACCCGACCACGTCGGAACCGCTCTGGTTCACCGCAGCCCACCAGCGGACCATTACGGGCACAACGCAACGGTCACGCATCGCCACCGCGAAACAACCCGACCACACCACACCGCCCACGATTCTCCACAGCGAAACAAACCGGCCACGCGGGAGCAAGAACGCTTCACCACGGTCGTCAGCGAATCATTGTGGCCACGATGCAACGTCCATGAATCACCACAGCGAAACACTCGGGCCACGCGCCGACCATATCGGTTCACTACATGCGATCAGCGAACCGAGTGGGCCTCCCGCCATCCATATCGTTTCACCGAGGCTTTCCCCAGCGAAACAATGCGGACAGGAACCAACGGACTCGTTTCATGAACCAACGGACTCGTTTCATCAAGCATGCGTCTCGACGGTTGTTGCGGATAAGACCCCCGTTTTGTCTATTACCCACCAATAAGACCCACGTTTCTTTACTTAACCCAATAAGACCCACGTTTTGACCCTTAACCCATTAACCCTGCGAACATCCACACCGGGCGTGTCGAACACCCTTTTTGCCAGTGAATGTGCAGAGTAAATGCAGAGTTGAGGAAAAATGCAGACCGTGACGGCGGATATGCGAAACCCCGTGAGCCTTGCTATTGCTTGGCTCACGGGGGTTTCCGTGGTGGCTCCGAACGGCGTCGATCCGTTGACCTAGCGATTTTCAGTCGCTCGCTCTACCAACTGAGCTACAGAGCCATTGGACAATCAATGAACCCGAAACCGGATTCCTAATCATCCTAGCGACCACGACCGGACTTGAACCGGCGACCTCCGCCGTGACAGGGCGGCGCTCTAACCAACTGAGCTACGCGGCCGTTGTTTCTCGCGTTTCCGTGAGGCAACGAGTGAATATATTACTCAATCCGAAGCATCATGCAACTTACGGCGTGTCGCCTTATATCGCAACAGTTTACGCCATATCCCACACGACCTTGAGGTGCAGGGCTCCATACATGACGAAGCACGATATGCCGACGAAACGCCCACACCCCACGGGCACCCCGAAACCGAAACGCACGTGGGGCGCCTCCGACGAACGGATGCGCCCCACGGAGCCACAAGGAATCGACCGGCACAGCCGGCCGCCGTCACCGGGCAACGATCTCAGTCGGCCTGCTTCCAGTGCTCGACGTCGATGTGGTGCTCCGGGTTGGCCTGCCATGCACGCCACGCGGATTCGACGATGTCCTCCACGTCGTACTTGGCGTGCCAGCCCATCTCCTCGTTGATACGCTTCGGGGAGCCGATGAGGTGCGGCGGGTCGCCGGCACGACGGCCCTGGACGTGCTCCTGGAACGGAAGGCCGGTGACCTTCTTAAGCTCGTCGACGATCTGGCGCACGGAGGTGCCTTCGCCGGTGCCGACGTTGAAGGCGTCGTACTTGCGCTCGTCGCGGTCGAGGTACTTGAGGGCAGCGAGGTGCGCGTCGGCCAGATCGGAGACGTGGATGTAGTCGCGCACGCAGGTGCCGTCCGGGGTCGGGTAATCGTCGCCGAAGATCAGCGGGGCCTTGCCCTTCTTCAGGCGGTCGAGCAGCATCGGGATGAGGTTGAGGATGGCCGGGTCCTCGAGCTCGACGGGGCCGCAGCCGGCCACGTTGAAGTAACGCAGCGCGCAGAAGCGGATGCCGTAGGTGCCTTCGCAGGCGCGGGCCATCCACTCGCCGAACAGCTTGGTCTGGCCGTACGGGTTGATCGGGAGCATCGGAACGACGTCCTCGGGGACCACGTCGACCGGCGGGACGCCGTAGGTGGCGGCGGNGGAGGAGAAGACGAGCTTCTTCGTCTTCTTGGACTTGGTCATGCCGGTGAGCACGTTGAGCATGCCGCCGATGTTCTGCTGGTAGTACCACAGCGGCTTCTCGACGGACTCGCCGACCTGCTTGCGGGCGGCGAAGTGGATGACGGCGTCGACGTCCTCGGCGTCGAGGATCTCGGCGAGACGCTCGCCGGCGCCCGGCGCGGAGATGTCCATGCCGTAGAGGCGGGAGCCTTCGATGCGGGTGGGCTTGCCGTAGCTCAGATCGTCGACGACGACGACCCTCTCGCCGGCCTCATGCAGAGCGTGGACGACATGGGCGCCGATGTAGCCGCACCCACCAGTGACGAGAACTGTCATATCTGGCCTTTCGATTGCCTTGTAGAGCCTTGCGGCGTGCGGTTCGACTGCGCGAACCACTGTTCGCTTCTGCTCACATTTGTTATATTTTCGAACAATTTGAGTATAACACAGCACACGAGCGAACACACGCGTTTCGTCGAATCGAACCGTTCCAATCGTACGGAATCATGGTGAATAATGGAACAACGGAAGACGACACAGGAAGGACCACACATGACGGACGACATCGCCGCGAACGACGGCATCACCGACGGCGACGCCACGGCCACGAACACGGCGAACGCCACGACGGAGGCGACGCCGCAGGCCGCGGCAGCGCCGGCGCACCCGATGCACCGCGTCCTCTCGTTCGTGCGCCGCTCAGGCCGCCTCGACGCGCGGCTCCAGCGCGCATGGGACCACTACGCCGACGACTACCTGCTCGACATCAACGCAGGCGAAGGCTCGCTCGACGTGCGCGACGGGTTCGCGTTCGACGCAGACTACGTGCGCGACACGTGGGGCAACGCGAATCCGCTCATCATCGAGATCGGCTCCGGCCAAGGCGAGAACATCGTCGCCGCCGCCGAGGCGAGGCCGGACACGAACTTCCTCGCGCTCGAGGTCTACGATCCCGGCGTCGCGCACACGCTGCTGCTCGCCGGCAAGCGCGGACTGAAGAACATCCGCGTGGCGCAGGTGAACGCGCCGGAGCTGTTCAAGGCGGCCGCCGCGTCCGTGGCCGCCGAGGTCTGGACGTTCTTCCCCGACCCGTGGCCGAAGAAGAAGCACCACAAGCGCCGCATCGTGCAGCCGGAACTGGCCGGCGAAGTGCGCCGCGCACTCGCGGACGGCGGCGTGTGGCGCATCGCCACCGACATCGAGGACTACGCGCTGCACGTGCACGAGGTGATGGACGGGCTCGACGGCTGGCGGAACGCGGGCGACGTGACCGTGAGCCTGCCGACCGGCCACGTCGGCAAGGGCAACGCCGACCTCGCGGCCGACATGCCGCACGCCGATTTCGTCGAATCGGCGCGATTCGACGGCCGCGTGCTCACCAACTTCGAGAAGAAGGGCCTCGCAGCCGGCCGCGTGATCCACGACTTCACCTACCGCAAGGCGTGACGCGCGACGGCGTGACGCACGGGAGACGTGACGCACGAGAGGCGTGACGCACAGGAGACGCGACGGCACACGACACTCGACGACACGCCGGATTTGCGCAGCACCGACGACTTGCGTATTGTTATGCAAGTTGTCACGCCCCCATCGTCTAACGGTTAGGACACCAGACTTTCAATCTGACAACGAGAGTTCGACTCTCTCTGGGGGTACTCACCGGCTCCGGGTTCCACGAGGTATCGTGGCCCGGAGCCTTTTGTTTCCAACGGTTTCAGGCCGCCAGCTTGGCCTTCAGTTGCTCGCACAGGAAACCCGGCGGTGGCCACTGCCACCAAAGATGCACCTCCGTCACTGCTCATTCCGCGCATCATCTGCTCGTACATCGACGCATCCAGCAGGGAGAGCGGGGGGACGTTGAAGAATTCCGCCACTGCGGCGATGTCCTGGATGGTCCAGGAAGTCTTGCCGGTCATCTTCGCGGACACGGCGCCCCTCTTCAGCCCCAGTGCCGCGCAAAGTGACTGCTGGGTCATCCCGCGGCCGGTCAGCTGCATGTTGACGTTCCAGATGAATACCCTCTGCAGGTAGTCGCCGAGTCCATTGGATTCGGGCAATGGTTCGATTTTTGCCATATCAAGTCCTTTCAGATTGGAGTTGTCCAATATCGATGGACATAATCCTACAACAATGATTTGCTGCTGTGCAAGTTTCTTGATATATTGTCTATTGTGAATGGACTGACGGCAAAAATAATGGATTCTCCGATGTGTCGCTATATGACGGCGGCGGGTCTGAGCTGCCGAGACCTCGCGAGGGAGATGGGTACGTCCAAATCCTCGGTCGCGGGAAAGGTCAACGGCTCGATACCGTGGCAGCAGTCCGACCTGATCTGGCTGGCCATTCACCGAAACCTGTCCCCTGGGTATGTGCTCGGCATCGACGCCTATCTCACGGATGGCGGGTGGAAACCCGAAACGAGAATCCCCGGACCGACTGGAACCCGGCGCGGGGATTGAACGGCAACAACCATGGAGCCGCGGGCGCGCATATCCGCCAAGATCAGACGCCCGTCGTTCCGATTCCCCGAAGGAGGGTCATCGCCATGACCGATTCTACCAATACCGCCGGCATTCGCCCGGCATCCGTCTTCGAGCCTAATCGCCAGCGCGACGCCGCGCGGCGGACGACGCGGGCCGGCGGCAAAGTCGATCTGCGCATCGCGAAGGCGCATGTGCTGTCCATGCTCGCCCACCCGTCCCGGGGCTCGCGCCGCTGAGGCGCGCGTCCGCGGACCGTTTCCCCGATACCGGCCGAACCATGTGGTGGCTGGTCGTTGCCGCCGTGTGCGTGTCCGGCGGCGTTCTCTCGTATGCGTTGTGCCGCGCCGCCCGTCTGGGCGACGACATCGGCGCGAGGCTGCGCGAACGCCGCGAAGAGGACCCGGAGCATGACGGCGGGAAGGTCGAACGATGAGCAGCAGAGCCGAGAACTGGGCATGGGAGCGCGACGACGTCAAGGGCATCACCAAGTTCGTGCTGGTGTACCTGGCCCGCCGCGCCTACTACGACGATGGCGCCGCCGCGTGGCCGAGCGTGGAGACCATCGCGTTCAACTGCGGGTGCTGTGAGCGCACCGTGATCCGTTCGTTGCAGGAGTTGGAGCGCAAGGGCTACATCAGGCCCGGCGATCAGGAGATGTCGGCGCGCAACCCGCGCACGCGCAAGCCGATCGCCAAGGGACACCGCTCGCGCGTGTGGGACGTCGTCATGGACGGCGACCACGCCGCCGAGAACATCGAGGAGAAGCCCAGGAATCTGGACGCGCTGGCGGAAGGCGACGGAAAATCGAATCCAGACAAGGACAATTTGTCACCCGACGGATTGTCACCCGAACCGAAGGGCGTGGAGCCGAGGACAAATTGTCCCGGAATCTTGGACAGAAAGTCACCCAATAGACAAGTGATAAACAATTCTCCCCTCATCCCCTTCGGGGATGCTCCCCTCAACGCCGAACAAGCCCCCACGAAGACCGAACCCGTTCCGGCGACCGATTGGGGCAAGGCCCTGCCTCCCAGGGGCTGTAGGAACCCGCTATGGGTGCCCGAACCCGGCAAGCTGCCCGAGCCGGTCACGGAACGCGCAGGCCAGGAGGTGCGCGTGCTCGACGGCATCCGCCGGCGCATGCTCGCCGTGGACCAGAGGTTCGATGTTCCGGCGACCATGGCCGACCGCAAGGCCATCCACTCGCTGCTGATCGATCGCCCGTACGGCGAGATCGTCGCGACGATGGACTGGGCGTACCGCAACCGCTACTGGCTTCTCCGGCTCACCAGCGGCGTCAGGTTCGCCGCGAACTACGTGCAGCTGCGACTGGAAATGCTCACCCATCCCGATCCGACGGGCAAGCGGGCGCCAGACGCCCCGCTGCCGGTCGTCAAGGACCCCAACCGGGCGATACCGGTCAGCTCGTCGTCCGCAAGCCGCGTGCCGATCTACGGGGCGGCGCTGCTGCGCACCTCGCTGTGCCAGGAACACATCGAAGGCGCCATCTCGCAGGAGGCGTGCCCGGTATGCGCGTACGACAAACGCAACCACGCCACCCACGACGTCGCCGGGCACCGCAAGACGAAAGCCGTTGCGCCGGCGGAGGCGGTGCGGCCATGAGCGGGGACGGGCAGCGTCTTGAGGCGTGGAAGAAGGCCGGCGAATGCCGCGACTTCCCGCAACCATGGTCCGACTACCTGTGGTCGCTGGAGTTCGAGCACCGTCCCGGCGACGCGAAGGCGTTCCACTCGGTCGCCAAGGCCGTGTGCGAACGATGCCCGGTACGCGCCGAATGCCTGGCCTACGCGGCCAGCGGCGGACTCGAATGGGGCGTGTACGGCGGCAAGGTGTGCACCGACCGGCGCAGGATCGCGCGCATGGCCGAAGCCGACGGCGTCCCCTGCCGGGACCGCGGCCTGCCGTGGCCGCAACGCTGGCGGCTGCTCACGGACTGGATACGCGCCCACCGGAACGTGTTCGACGAAGCCACCGACGAGGCCAGCGCCGAACGCCAGCAACGACGCCTGCGCGCACGGGGCAGGACGGCCGATCGCCCCGCCCCGCATGAGCCGTCAGGCAATCAAACATTCAAACAAGCAGGAATCCAAGCAATCAGACAAGCAGACAATCAGGCGGCCGACTGATCAGGTTCGCGTGATCGCCGGCAGTCGCAAAGGAGAAGAACGAATGCGCATCGCCATAGCCAACGCCAAGGGCGGGGTCGCGAAGACCACGTCCAGCATCTACATCGCCTCGGTCATCGTTTCCAGGGGCGGCAGTGCCGTCGTGTACGACGCGGACCCGCAGTCCAGCGCGAGCCTGTGGGCCGCCGCCGCTGAACAGACCGCGGACCCGCTGACGTTCGACGTGCTTCCGGCCAACCAGGCCACGCTCCGTCAGCTCGCCTCGGGAGCGGACCCGGACGAATGGGCGATCATCGACGCGCCGCCGCAGGGGCCGACCCTGGACATGGCCATCAAGGCCGCCGACTTCGTAATCGTGCCGGCGTCGGACTCGCCCATGGACCTCCAGCAGGCATGGAGCACCCTCGACATGGCCAGGATGAGCACGCCAGCCGCGCTGCTGCTGGTCAAGGCCGAACGCAACACGAAGGCGTTCCGCGACACCATGGACGCCCTCAACGCCATGGACACTCCCCGGTTCGACACGATCGTGCCGAAGGCTCAGTCCTACAAGCGTTCGCTCGGCACCAACCCGCACCAGCTGGGCGAATACCGCGACCTCGTCACCGAACTCCAGCAGATCGCCGGAAAGCAGGAGTGAGACCATGCAGGGCAACTACCAGCCACTGGCACGGCCGGTGCCGTTCGACGACGTGCTGCGCCAGCAGAACAAGACCTCCAAGGCCACGGGCGAACCACTGGTCATGCTCTCATTGCGCATACCCGTGTCGCTCAAGACCCGACTCAAGACCGCGGCCGCCGCGCACGGATTGCCCATGCAGCAGCTCCTGCGCGACGCCATCGAACGCGAGCTCGACCGGCTCGACGGCGACGACGAGCCGTGACCCGTCAGACAATCAAGCAATCAAGCAATCCGACAATCCAGCAAGCAAACAAGCCAACAACCAAACGTTCAGGCAGTCAAACATGCAGACGCGATCCGGCAAGCCGGCGCGTCTGCGGAAAGGAGACACTATGGACTATTCGATGGAGGTCTCCGTGCTCGGCGACCGGATCAGCATCGGCGAGGAGGCGCACGTCATCACCCTCGGCGTGAACACGGGATTCCCCGCGGGCTCCACGGCGGGACTGGCGTACACGCTCTCGCCATTGCAGGCCCGCGTGTTCGGCGCGCAGATGCGCGCGGCCGCGGACTCCGCGGAGGGGCATCCGGGCATGCCATCCAACGAGGAGGTGAACGCGGCGGCGAAGGTGTTCTGCGGCGGCGTGTGGAACGGGTTCGATCCCGCCAGCATGATGCCGACCGAACAGTTCGACCGGTTCTGGGGCGACGGCGAGGGACACCAGCTCTACCTGGAGATCGCGCGCCACGCGCTCATCGCCGCCCGCATGTCCATCCTCGCCGGGCAAAACGAAAGCTGACAAGCAGACAAGCCCGCATGCAGGCAATCAAACAATCAAACTTGACTGCATGCAGTCAATCGGACATGCAAGCAATCAAGCAAGCCAACAATCGGGAAAGCAAACAATCCAACAATCAGGAACGGAGTAGAACCATGAACGACAACCATAACGAAGACGAAGAGATCTTCGACGGCACGAGCGAGGATTCCGCGCTCGAAGACCAGATGAGCGCGCATATCGCTGCCATCGCCGCCAGCGGCATCGCCGCCGAAGCCGAAGCCCTGGCCAACCGACAAGCCGACATGGCGGCCAAGGAACGCCACGAAACCAGACTGGCGCTCCTTGCCGCCGTCACCGTCATCGCAGGTCTTATGGCCTATGTAATCACTCGCATCGTCAAATAAAGACGATGTTTCTGTCGCCTATCATTTCAGGGACGGGTAATTCCTTGAATCCACGTCCCTGAAAGGCGCGCGTTTCCCATTTATGCAATTAGGATGCCCCGTCAATGAACTGAGCCATCGACTCGCCACAGCGGCGACACCCTCCATCCGTCAGGGAATCCCATGTCAGACTTTGGAATCTGAGGGTACCTGTCCATGAGGGAGATGAATTTCTCTGTCCATGCGGGTCCGTCGATCTGGGATGTCAGGTGGTTCTCCATGGTGAGGAATGCAGCGGGGCCGGAGGACTTACGGAAGATATCCCAATCGTTGCCCCACCAACCCTTTGCATGGGATCCGCTGCGATGCTTCGGCAGTTTCGGCGCTATGCGGGTGCTGGTTTCGTTCCAGAAGCGATCGTGGTGCGCGGTCATGTTCCGGGCCTGCCGGATAGTCTCAAGCCAATTGGAGAGGATTTTGGCGTCGCCGCGTACGGCGGGATTCGGGTTGGGGTTGAAGATATGCAGCCTGGTGGCCAGCTTTCTCTTGATATGGTCTGGCGCTCCTTGGTAGAAGTTCTCCTTGAGTGTTCCGTAGCTCAGGCATCCGACGATCATCCAATACGGAGGCAGCGGATCGCTGTAGGTACTCCGAAAATGCCTGAGGTACGGAAGATTTGATTTGGTGAATGTCGAACGCAACGAGGAAAGGCAAGCCAGATGGTCGTCATAGCTCAACCCCGGGAGTCCTTCCCGTGTCATGTAGCCGAATTCGCCGCCGAATACCGATAGTTCATGGGCGAGGAAGCTCTTGAGATAGATCTCGATGGTGACGATGCCGTCGAATACCAGCATCCGCAGTTCCTGATCGAACAGGTATCTATCCCAGATATCCTTGAATTGCACATCTTGACGGAAGGGCAATGAGCGCTTCGCCGACTGCTCCGATACCGGGGTGAGGAACGGATACCAGTACCCTTTCAGCCGGAAGTATCCCACTTGCTCGATTCGGCGCTCAAGCAGCTCACGACTTATTCCGGACAAACCGTTGTCAATAAGCTTGGCCGATAAATCATCCAATGATTTCGGCGGATGCTGCGGATAGGGGCGGAGCTGTGGAGTATCATTCTCGTCCATCGTTCCTCCGATAAGAAAAATGCCACCCTAGTGTGCTTCAGTGAGAGGCAATGGTGGCTTTTAACATCGCTAATTGTAGCGAATATATCGCCTTTCGTAAAGATACAGAACACTCCATACATCTAGTATCCAAAGCAGAGCGATGCACTAAATGTAGTATTCGCGTCATGTTTCATCCGTGAACGGGTTGCCAATCTTCGTCACATGTCCGCCGCAGCGTCGCTCGATGCGGGGCGATGCTGATGGTGCGTTCGGGGTCCGGCGGCCGGCCGTCGGACTTGCGGGCGTGCTTTTCTTCCAGGGACCCGGGAGGAGGCGGGTTCTGGAGTCCCCGTCTCCTCCCTTTCCCGGAGAGGGGCGCTTCTGTCGTATGTGGGAAAGGATTTCGTATGAGGTTCGGGAAGAAGGGCGCCGGCGTGGTGGCGTCGATCACCGCCGCCGCGGCGTTGCTGGCCTGCCTGGTTCCGGTCGCGTTGGCCGATAACGGTGGCGGCGGTTCCGGCGAGGACGGTGGCGGTTCGGGCGGCGGTCCGACGCAGACGGCCGATGTGCATTGGATCTACAAGGATTCGTGGCCGGCCACGCTGGATGGCATGAAGACGGCGTTGAGTGACGCGAAGGTGCGTCTGTCGTCCGATCTGGCAAACGGGCAGAACCAGTTCGTGAACATGAACAAGACTTTGAGCGACGCGATCGATGAGTGCCAACGCTCCTATACGGGTGACGGGAACGCGGATTGCCGTCTGGTGGCTGTGGGCTATGTGCGATTGGCGGATGGTTCGTTCAACGGCAGCTATGTGAGCTCGAACGCGAAGAACCGTTGGGAGGCACAGTGGAAGGCCGAGGCGAAGGGCGACTACACGTATCAGGGTCAGAAGTATTCGACCTCGACCACGTGGAAGGACAAGCTCGGCACGCGCAGCGTTGACTCACTGGCGCAGGAGTCGATTAACTCCAACCCGAACGCCTCGTTCCGCGTGATCGTGCTGGCGCAGAACCAGCCGCCGGTCGATTACAAGCTGAACGTGACCACCAGCCACAAGCAGAAGACCGACATGCAGGTCGGCTCCACCGACCCAATCGGCGACGTCATCCATGCAGACAATGGCGGTTCCGCGATCAAGGAGACGTTGAACGGCACCGCGATCATCCATTACGAGAACGGCCCCTACCTGCCCGCGAAGAGCGTGAGCAAGCCGATCAGCTTCTCCAGCAATGGGGACACCCAGCTCGACAATCTCGCCTCGCCGAAGGATTTCGGCATGAAATACTGGGCCGAGGGCTCGTACTGGATCGACATTCAGGTGCCCAAGCAGGGCCGCATGCAGGCGGCCGTGGACACCGCGGACCGCGACCCGGCCGAATCCTGGAAGGTGAGCTCGGTGCCGCCCGAACCCCCGGTCAAGAAAATCGAGGACGGCGTGAGCGCCGACCGGATGACGAACCGCACCACCATCACGTACGGCACCGGCCGCGGCGGCTACGAGATACGTTTCCGCGACGTGATCGAACCCAACGGCGTCGAATACTCCGTGGACAACTACAGGCTCATCGACAGGACCGACGGCAACCGCGACGTTTCCGGCGAGTTCGAGATCAACTGGGACAAGGCATCGAACACGGTGTCAGCCGCGCGTTCGGCGGACAAGGGCGAGATGCCCATGGACCATGTCTACGAATTCAGCTTCGACATGACCGTGTCGAAGCCCTCCGACTTCCAGCAGGTCAGGGACCATGCGTGGGGCAAGTGGAACCACGAGCCCGAGGCCGACGCCGGAACGAAACAGTTCGATACGTGGCGGCCGAATCCCGACAAGAGCTGGATCCGCCTGAACGCGAAGGGCCAATGGGAGGCGGTCATCGACCCGAAGGAGACCAACCAGACCGGCGCCGACGATATGACGCTTCTGGACGGGGACCGGGTCGCCTCGGTGGTCAACGGCACCATCGCCAAAAACCTCATCCAAGCCCCGGAGGCTCTGACGCTCACGGACGACTGGTCGGCCGCCGACTACCTGTTCGACGCCGACGACAAGTCGAAGATCAAGGTGTACGAGGCCGATGCCGGCACCGATCGCGAGTCCAGCGTCACCGACATCGCCAACCACGGCAGGGACGTCACCGGCCAGTGGACGATCACGATGGAAGGCACCACGGTGACCGCCACCGCAGGCCAGGCCTACCGCGAGGGATTGAAGGGGCTGAAGACCGCGAAGCAGGTCACGCTGCTCATTCCCGGCAAGGCGTCCTATGCCAACGGCAAGGGCGCGGGCCAGGTGCGCGACGACTTCGGCAAGCAGTCGAGCGACGAACTGTCGTTCTGCACCACGCCGGATGGCAAGGCGCTGACGAACAAGGGATCCCAGACCGTCAACACGCACACCATCCCCACGAACGAACCGAAGATCTGCGGCTACATACCGCCCGTCGTCAAGGACGTGGTCGGCGAATCCTCGCAGGGAGGCGACCAGGCGTCCGTGGACGGCAGGGTCGTCTACCCGGGCCAGCGCGTGGAATACCGTCTGGAGACACAGCCCCACCTGCCCGGCAATCTCGCGTACTCCGTCAGCGAGGTGGCGGTCACCGACACCTACGACGAGCATCTTGAAGTGGACAAGCAGACCCTGGAGGTCACCGACCTGTCCACCGGCAAGTTCATCCCGAAAACCGAGTACGAGACCCAGTGGAACGACGGACAGCACGCGGTGCGCCTCGTGTTCTCCGACGGATACGTGAAGACCAACTGGCGCAACGGCGCGAACCCGCGCATCATCGTCCGCTTCGAGGGCACGGTCGCCAAGGACGCGCCCACGGACACCAAGATCGGCAACCAGTGGGCATTGACACTGAACAACATGGTCACCCCGAGCAACAGGGTGTGGAACGAGCCGCCCGACTTCACGCCGGTGAAGAAAGACACCCAGGCCGACCCGTCCATCAGCATCGACGGCAAGACCGCGCTGCTGGGCGACCGGATCTACTACCGCGTGACCATCGACGCCAAGCAGACCAACCAGGCCTACAAGGTCTGGAGGCTCGGCATGACCGATGACTGGGACGACGAATATCTCTCCCTTGACGACAAGCGCATCGAGGTCACCGACACCGCGACCGGCAAGGATGTGACCGCGAAGTTCAACATCGCGGCGATCGACGGCGTCGCCTACGTGTACGCCAAGACCGCGGACACGAAGGTGCCGGCCACCGGCGAGACCATCAAGGGCGACCCCCAGCCCAAGAACCTCAAGGAATACGCCGAAAAGAAGGACCACGACCCGTTGAAGGAGCCGGCCATCGACCAGTCGATGCTGGGCACGAGCTATGAGGTGAGCCTGCCGATGACCGTCATCAAGGTCACCGACGGACATATCGTGAAGAACAAGGCCACGCAGGTCGTCAACGACACCCGCAAGGACACCAACGAGGTCGCCAACCCCCTCAAACCCGTCAACCCGTCCAAGGACGTGGTCGTGAAGGTGGACGGCGAATCCATCGACAAGCGGAGCGTGTACCTCAACAGCCTGTTCCTCTACCGTCTCGACAGCTCCGTGCTGCCCGCTCACCGTGCCTACCAGAAGGTCACCGACTGGAGCATCACCGACCCGCTCGACACCGAGCACGACCAGTACACCGGCCAATGGGCCGTGTACGCCATGCGCGACCTGACCGAACAGGGCAAGGTGATCGCCCATAAAGGCGTGAAGATCGCCGGCAGCGGCTTCGACGCCGGCGCATACGGCGGCGAACTGTTCACCCTCGCGCAGGACGACAAGGGCGTGATCACCGTCGCCGCGACCCAGCGCATGCTCGACCTCGTCAGCGGCGACGACGAAAGCGAGCAGGCATGGACCGCGTTCATCCAGTGCAAGCGCGTCAAGACCGGAGAACACATCGCCAACCGGTTCGACGAAACCCTCAACGGCACCAAACGGCCTTCCAACCAGGTCGAGACGCACACGCCCGACATGACACCGAGCCTGAAGATCGAGAAATGGGACGAGGCCTCCGGCTGGCCGGCCGGCGACCGCGATCAGGTCAAGGACGCGCTGGCCATGCAGGGCGACACGCGCATCGTGTTCACCATCACCAACACCAGCACCACCGACCCTGACACCAAGCAGGGCGCATGGTACCGCACCAAGGACCTGAATCTCAAGGACCAACTGGTCGCCGGCGACGGCCGGGTGACCGATCTCGAATACCCCGCCGATTGGGACAGCCGCATCCTCAAGCCCGGTGAGAGCGTCGAGGTCAAGGGCGTCCTCAAGGGCGTGACCGACCATCACACCGACCGCGCCACGGTCACCGGCACGCCTCTGATCGAATGCGTCGTCTCCGACCCGGATCCGTTCGACGGCAAGGACGAGACGTCCGCACCCGATGACGCGGTCACGATCGACGGCAGGCTCGTCTGCCCCGATACCGAGGTGGTCAGCAACACCGACGACTGGAACGGCTACCGGACCGGGCTCGCCCACACCGGCGCCGCCATCCAGGGCGTGATCGCCGCGGCGATCACGCTGCTCGCCGTCGGCGTGGGACTGGTCGCCGCCCGCAGGTTCAGGCGCGGGAACAACGCCGGCGGCCGCCACTCCGGCACGATGCAAACCGTCGATGCCGAGAACGCCGACGCGGATGCCGTCGAAACCGCCAATCCGGTTCCCGGCGGGCAATCCGTGGTCTGACCGAAGCGGCAGGGACCGCTCTCTGCCGCGATGATTCTTCCGGCCGGACGACAATCTGGCCGGAACCCCGCCGGTTCTCTTCCTTCTTCTCTCCCCGGCGGAAATTTGTGGGGCTGCACTCGTCAGAGTGCAGCCCCACTTTTATACCCGTTGAAGGATTGATGGTTTCTTTATGCGAACGAACCGTTCGAATTAACATTTATTCACTATGCACGCAAACACTCTACAAAGTGGTCGTATCCCAGAATTTCGTTTGCGGAATGGATCTAAGTGGTTTTCCTAGAGTGATCAGCATAGATACCGCAGAACATGTGACACAAAGAATTACCACTCCGGTAAAACCGGACGGCGATTCCAATATCCAACCAACGAGCGCCGGTGTAAATGAACTGAAAACGGACAATACGGTCTCCATTACCGAATCCGCCCGCCCTTGCATATTATTCGGAGTATGCCCGTACAGGAAGCCGAGGAGTGAAGAATTACAAGCTGGAAACAGGAAACCTCCCAATGAAACGCATGCAAGAATAACATAATAGTTATCCGTGAAAATCATCGGGACAAGGGAAATTCCAAATAAGACTACCGTTAAGGTTGCAATCAATCCAGGAGATAGCGTTTCGGTGATTTTCATCGCACACAATGATCCTAGGAGCATCACTATTCCCATAACGCCGTCAATTAGACCTATCAGAATCGGATCCGTTCCTCTTGCCGCCAGCATAAGCTGTGTGCCAATAATAATTCCGGTACAAGCTATGTTGCAAACTGCACCAAAGGCCAGATAACTACGAAAACGGGAGCTGGACATCACCCATACGAACCCATTTTTCAAACTTTCAATAAATGACTCATCCTCATTATCTTCCACAGAAACTGTTGGGTTTGAAAGCTTCTTCGCTGAGATAGCACTGATAATATGCATGACTCCACATGCAGCAAAAGGACCCCAAGGAGAAAGTCTGTAGAAGAAACCGCCAACGGCTCCTGACAGGATTCCAACGCAGGATTCGCGAGTTTCGCGTATTGCCTGGGATTTTGCGAAAAGTTTAACAGGAACAATGGATTTCAGTATCGCATTATTTGATGGACACAACAATCCGGAGTTCAATGCAAAGAAAATGACAATTCCAATAAACATCCATGTGGATATCTGATTTCCGACACAGATCAAAATGACGGCAATGACAGAGAGAGACGCACCTATGACTCCGAGAAGCATCATCATTCGCCGTCGATTACGACGATCGGCAATAGCGCCGCCAATTGGTGTGGCAATCATAGTCGTGACCGACACCAATGTGACTACGATGCCAGATATGAACTCTGACTTCGTCATGGAGATTATCACCAAAGGTATGGCAAAGAGCCGTAGACTCGTTGCAACCACATCGGTGGTATCTGAAATGAACCAATGACGATAATCCGGCATTTTCCATAATGAGTTCATTTATCCACGCGCTTTCGCTATGTGTGCATGATGGCAATCTTGTGGAACATCGATTACATAGGAGTCGAAATAGTTATACATGTTGACATGTATTATCCGTCCGACACTCTGCGGGGAAAGGTCAAGAAGATATCGGATTCCCTCATATGCAGATAATGCCGCGGATATTTGTGCAATGGGCCCAAAAACAGGGTTCACGTCCCTTTGGAAATGCATATACGCAGATGAACGATGCTTCAATTCCAGTTTTTTCGTCACTGATTCAATCAGACACCTGAAACAACCGGTCTTACAGGGGACATATATGCCACATTGAACGATCGGACCATTATAACTGCAAGATATCCATGGAATATTCGTATACAGTGCAGCGTTATTAGCCCATTCCGTAATTTCTTCCGGAGAATCAGCGCAGCAGAAAAAGAAATCCATTCCGTCTATCAGTTTCATAATATCATTGTTGCCTCGGATATGTTGCTGAACGCCATCAACTTCAACATTATGGTTAAGATGAAGCAGTTTATTCTTTACAACATCCACCTTGAGTGCGCCAATATCCTCTTCATCAAACAGCATTTGACGGCTTAAATTGGATAGTTCGACGGTATCATAATCAACAATTCGAATATGTCCAACCCCTGATGCCGCTAAGTGGTAAGCTACGCCGCTTCCGATTCCGCCTAGCCCAAGAACAGCTACCCTCTTCTGTTTGAGCAGTTCTTGCAAATGCCAGTTTCCGCAGATTTCGCCTTGGTTGATCCAGGAGAGATAGCGGCTACTCCTCGAATATCTTTGTTTCTCTTCATCGCTTAAGGTTGTCGGTTCCTCTACGGTTTCGAGGTGTCCCATTCTTTCAATTTCACGGATTATATTCAGGGATTGCGTTCTGGTATAATGAGTCAGATTGGCGAGACGTTCGACGGCATCGTCCAGGTCATATTCACCATTAAGGACTTGGTTAATGACTGCTGCGATTTCATTATCTGGATCAGGGAATTGATGAGCTAATCCCGATGTCATCGACCCGATAATGGATGTTTTCGAATCGAGCGGTAGAACTTCATGACCGCTTCTTATTTTTATCTTCATTTTCTCGCCTTCTATTTTCTTCAAATAAGAACGGCGGGCTCCTTTGATAAGGAGCCCGCCATAATCCTTTTATCAGCCGCCACCAACGCGGTATGCGGTGCAGATATCGGGATCGTTTACTTCGGAAATCATGAACGCTTCATCCTGCATGATTCACCTCCTCGTGAAAGCCGAAATGCGCGGTGCATTTCTTGGTACAGAAGATACCGCAGGATAACCGGTGCGGATGTTCGGGAGGAGGGGATTGTCATCTAAAGATGACAATCCCCTCCTCCCGAACATCCGCACCCTCAGCTCGGCCCTACTGCTTGTTGGTTTCCTCGGAGGCGAGTCGTTCTTCGAGCTGTTCGACGATGTGGTCGTGCATGTTCTCGTCGATCTTGACGGTCAGGAGGAAGACGACGAGGCTGGCGACGATGCCTGCGAGCGGCAGGTAGTAGGCGCAGGTCTTGAACGTGCGGATGTTCGCGGCGGTCATGTCGGCGGCGGTGGCGTTGCCGACCATGCCGGCGGCGACGGCCACGAAGCCCACGATGCCGTTGGACAGCGCGCCGGCGATCTTGTCGAGCATCGGGCGCACGGAGAGGGTGACGGCCTCGTTGCGCTTGCCGGTCTTGAGCTGTCCGTATTCGATGGAGTCGGTCATGCTCAGGATGGCGGTCATCTGGATGGTCTGCGCGGGCAGGTAGAAGAGGACGAGCGCGACGATGACGACGGGCAGGTTCATGGGCGCGATGATGAACAGCGTGTAGCCGGCGATCATGAACGCCATGCCGGCGGTGTACAGCCAGCGGCGCGGGATGCGGCGGTTGAGCACCGGGTAGAGGGGCGTGGTGACCAGTCCGGTGATGACCGGGATGACGCCGGCGATGGAGAAGCTGTCCGGCGCGCCGAGCACGTATTTGAACTGGTAGAAGAGCACGCCGGTGGTGGCGACGTTGGCCACGGAGTACAGCAGGTAGCTCAGGGCGACCCACAGGAGCTGGTCGTTCTGGGCGATGGCCTTGAACGCCTCGATGGGGTTGCCGTTGGCCTCGGCCTTGGCGCGCAGCTCGCCCTGGTTCTCGCGGGTGCCGAACGCGACGCTCCACGCGGTCAGCAGGCCGAGCACGGCGATGATGATGGCGAACGCGGCCCAGCCGGTGCGGCCCTGCTCCCATTGGCCGGTGAACTTCCAGGTGAACCAGCTGACGACGGGCACGACGATGACGGTGACGCCGTTGTAGCCGATGGATCCGGTGAACGCGCCGAGCGCGGTGTACGTGCTGCGTTCGTGCGAGTCGGAGGAGATCGCGGGGATCATGCCCCAGTAGGAGATGTCGCGCAGCGAGTAGATCACGTCCAGCAGGATGAACACGATGACGAACAGGACCATGAACACGCCGGTGTTCACGTCCACGAGGCCGAACAGGCCGGTGAACACCATGATCAGCAGGATGCCGGGCACGAGGCCGCCGATGAACTGCCAGGGGCGGAACCGGCCCCAGCGGGTGTTCGTGTTGTCCACGAGGTTGCCGAGCAGCGGGTCGAGGAAGATCTCCGCGATGCGGATGACCACCACGAGTCCGGTGATCACCGCGATGAGGCGCGCGGCCAGCGTCTTGTCCACGTCGATGAACAGCGCGGTGGTCACGAACGTGATGAAGAACGTGCTCATCGTGTTGTAGAACGCGGCCTGTCCCAGATTTCCGAACGCGTATGCGATCTTCTGGCCCATGTTCCTCGCGGGCGCTGCCTGCGGTTGTCCGGGCGTCGCCGTGCGCTGTGTGGTGGATCCGCTCATGGTGTGGTGGCCTCCTTGCGACCTGTAAAGAATCCGTGCGCGGGAACAGCTCCGATCCCGCAAGACGCGAGTATAGGACTTTCTCGAAAAAGTAAAAAACTTTACCGCGTGTCGCAAGCAATGCCAACGAATTGCGTTCGTCGATTCGACGCAACGCGCGGGCAAAAGACATCGCAGTAGTCGAATTATCGTTGCAATCAATGGATTTGCATAGGTCCTCGCAGTCACCGTCGAGGCATGCGCAAGAAGTTGCGTAAATTAGTAAATATCTTTATCATCGTTGTGCAAGGAGTCACATTCGAAGGCTCCCGCACTGCGGCGGCAACGACGCGACGCAATCCGATGCGAAAGCGAGGACATCATGAACACAACCGACGATCAGCGGAAGAACGGCGATCCGATCGTCTCCCCGTCCATGCCGACGACGGCATGGCTCGCCGACCCGCGCGTGTACGCGGTCCACCGGCTCGACGCCCATTCCGACCATGCGTGCTGGTCGCACGCCCCCTCCGGCGGCGAGGGCACGGATCTCACGCAGAGCCTTGACGGCGAATGGCGGGTCCGCGTCGAGACGGCGCCGGCGAACAGCTTCCCCGACGGGACGAGCGACGGGCCGGATTGGATCAGCGACGTGTCGCCGCTGTTCGCCGCGCCGGGCTTCGACGACTCGTCGTTCCCCCGCGTGCGGGTGCCCTCACATCTGGAGACCGCGGGACTGCTCGACCCGCAGTATGTGAACGTGCAGTACCCGTGGGACGGCCACGAGGACCCAAAGGCCCCGGCCATCCCCGAGCATGGCCATGTGGCGGTCTACCGACGCAAGTTCGCCGCGGAGGGCGCGGTCGCCCAGGCCATCCGCGAGGGCCGCACGGTGACGCTCACCTTCCAGGGCGCGGCCACCGCCATCTACGTGTGGCTCAACGGCGCGTTCGTCGGCTACGCCGAGGATTCCTTCACGCCCAGCGAGTTCGACGTGACGGACGTCGTCAGGAAGGACGGCAACGTGCTGGCGGTCGCCTGCTACGAGTATTCGAGCGCGAGCTGGCTGGAGGACCAGGACTTCTGGCGGCTGCACGGCCTGTTCCGCTCCGTCGAGCTCAACGCGAGACCAGCCGCCCACGTCTCCGACATCCACGCCGAAGCCGATTGGGAGCCTGCCACGTCAATCGGATCGCTCTCGCTGGACGTGCTGATCGACGGCGCCACGAACGCCGCGACGGCCGACCTCGCGCTGCGAGACAAGAACGGCACCATCGTCTGGCGCACCGCCACGGAAGCGGCCGGAACGCTGCACGCCGAAGCCGAGATCGACGACGCCGCCCCCTGGAGCGCCGAACGCCCGGACCTGTACGAACTGTCCGTCACCCTGCTCGACGCGGGTGGCAAGGTTCTGGAGACCGCGCGCACCCGCATCGGCTTCCGGCATGTGGCCATCGAGGACGGCGTCCTCAAGCTCAACGGCAAGCGCCTCGTGTTCCGCGGCGTGGACCGCCACGAGTTCGACTGCCGGCGCGGCCGTGCCGTCACCGAAGAGGACATGCTGTGGGACATCCGCTTCATGAAGCGCCACAACATCAACGCGGTGCGCACCTCGCACTACCCGAACCAGTCACGCTGGTACGAGCTGTGCGACGAATACGGCATCTATCTGATCGACGAGACCAACCTGGAGACCCACGGCAGCTGGAACAGCCCCGGCGACATCCCCGTGGGCACCTCCGTTCCCGGTGACGACGAGGCCTGGCTGGGCGCATGCATCGACCGACTGGACAGCATGATCATGCGTGACCGCAACCATCCCAGCGTACTCGTCTGGTCGCTGGGCAACGAATCCTACGCGGGCGAAGTCCTCAAGGCCATGAGCATGCACGCGCATCGGCTCGACCCGGGCCGTCCCGTCCACTACGAAGGCGTCAATTGGAACCACGCCTATGATGGGATCAGCGATTTCGAAAGCCGTATGTACGCCAAGCCGGACGAGATCCGCGACTGGCTCGAACACGGCGACGAGCGTGGCGCTGCGAACAAGCCGTTCGTCAGCTGCGAGTACATGCACGCCATGGGCAACTCGTGCGGCGGCCTGAGCGAGTTCATCGACCTCGAACAGTACGAGCGCTACTCCGGCGGGTTCATCTGGGACTACATCGACCAGGGGCTCGTCCAGCGCCTGCCCGACGGGAGCGAACGACTCAGCGTCGGCGGAGAATGGGGCGACCGGCCGACCGACTACGAATTCGTGGGCAACGGCATCGTGTTCGCCGACCGCACGCCCAGCCCCAAGGCGCAGGAGGTCAAGCAGCTGTATTCGCCGATCAAGCTCACCCCCGACGGGCACGGCGTGACCATCGAGAACCGCAACCTGTTCATCGGCACCGACAGCTACGTGTTCGCCGCACGGCTCCTCGAAGACGGGCGCGAGATCTGGCACGCCGACTACCGGTTCGACGTGGCCGCCGGAGACACCCAACGCCATGACATCGCCTTCCCGGACATCGACACGGACGGGAATACGCGCGAGGTCACCTACGAGGTCGATCTCCTGCTCGCCGAAGCCACCGCATGGGCGCCGGCCGGCTACGAGCTCGCGTTCGGCCAGCTTACCGGCACCCTCAACCCCGAACGGGACATCACCGAGACCGATTATGACGACGACGGCCGCGCGACGGTCACGCTCGGCCGGTGGAACGCGGGCATCCGCCGCGACGACGAGGAAATCCTCCTATCGCGCACCCAGGGAGGCATCGTCTCCTGGACGCGGGACGGACGGGAAATGGTCATCCGTCGCCCTGAACTCGTCACCTTCCGCTCCCTGACCGACAACGACCGCGGTAACCGTTCCGGATTCGACCGTGCAGCATGGTTCGCGGCCGGCCGCTACGCCATCGTGACCGATACGAGCATCACGCAATCCGACGACGGAGGACTCACGGCCGAATACCGGTACGAGCTCGCCGACCCGGGCCACACGCCCGTGACGGTCGCCTACCGCATCACGTCCGACATGCGCATGCGACTGACCGTCGAATACCCCGGCGGTGTCACCAACGCCGCCAGCCTGCCCGCGTTCGGTGTCGAATGGGAACTGCCCGGCGAATACACGCAGCTGCGCTACTACGGACCCGGCCCCGAGGAAACCTACCGCGACCGCAAGCAGGGCGGCAAGCTCGGCATCTGGGACACCACCTCAGAGGCGAGCATGGCGCCGTATCTCATGGTGCAGGAAACCGGAAGCCACGAGGACGTCCGCTGGCTCGAAGCCACCGACATCCAAGGCCACGGATTGCGCGTCAGCCAGCGCGGCGACCGTCACTTCACGGCCAGCCTGCTGCCATGGAACACCTACATGATCGAAGCCGCGCGCCGCCATGAGGACCTGCCCGCCCCGCGCCACAACTACCTGCGTCTGCTCGCGGCGCAGATGGGCGTCGGCGGAGACGACTCCTGGGGAGCCCCCGTCCACACGGCCTACCAGCTGCCCGCAGGCAGGCCGCTCACCCTCGACGTGAACCTCGAACTCATCTGACCAGCAACGGGCGGCGGCATGCACCACCATGCCGCCGCCCGTGCATATTCCCCAAAACACACCCACAGAAAAGAGACAATCAATCATGGCTGAAGTGATCATCGTCAAGAACGAGGAGGAGGCCGGCGAGATCTACGGCCGTTGCGTGGCGGACCTCATCAAGGCCAAGCCGGACGCGGTGCTGGGACTCGCGACCGGCTCCAGCCCGCTGGCCGCTTACCAGGCCCTCGCCAAGATCGTGCATGAGGAGCACATCGACGTCTCCAAGGTGCGCGGCTTCGCGCTGGACGAGTACCTGGGCTTGCCGCTGACCCACCCGGAGTCCTACCACTCCACCATCCACCGTACGGTCGTCGAGCCCCTGGGCCTTGACCCGACCAAGGTCCACGTGCCCGGCGACGTGCTGAACGGCGCCCCGCTCGAGGACGGCGACAAGATCGCCGCCGCCGGCCCGGCCTACGACGCGGCCATCGAGGCCGCGGGCGGCATCGACGTGCAGATCCTCGGCATCGGCACCGACGGCCACATCGGCTTCAACGAGCCCGGCTCCTCCCTCGCATCCGGCACGCGCGTGAAGACCCTGGCCGAGCAGACCCGCATCGACAACGCCCGCTTCTTCGACAACGACATCAAACAGGTGCCGACCCACTGCATCACGCAGGGCATCGGCACGGTCCTCAAGGCCCGTCACCTCGTGCTGCTCGCGTTCGGCTCGGGCAAGGCCGAGGCCATCGAGGAGACCGTCGAGGGCGGCGTGAGCGCGTTCTGCCCGGCCTCCGCGCTGCAGCTGCACCCGCACGCCACGATCATCATCGACGAGGAGGCCGCCAGCCGCCTGCGCCACAAGGACTACTACCGCTACGCCTTCGCCCACAAGCCGGCCTGGCAGGGCATCTGATCGGCAATCGAACGGTTCGGGCTCCTTCTTTCTCCGCAAAGAAGGAGCCCGAACGCATACAGGAAGGAAATCATGACGCAGGACAGAAACGAGATCGTCGCGCGCGTGACCGCGGCGTTGGAAGGCGAGGCCAAGCCGGTCGCGATCCGAGGGGCGCGCAAGGTGGATGCCCGCGGCGAGCAAAGCGGATATTGGGTGGTCTCGGACGCGCGCGGCGTGATCGTGGGCACGGGCGCCGCGACGGCGGACGGCAGCGGCGAGGAGGCGTTCGAGCATGCCTGCCGCACGGTCGGCATCGACCCGGCCTCCCGCTCCGGCGAGGTGATCGACGCGGCCGGCCGCATCCTCACGCCCGGCTACGTGGACATCCACGCCCACGGCGCCTGGGAGAAGAGCTTCGACGACGGCCCCGACGGCATCGACGTGGCCCGCGCTGGCCACGCGGTGCACGGCACCACCCGCCAGGTGCTCTCGCTCATCACCAACCCGATGGACGTGATCTGCCGCAACATCCGCACCGTGCGCGAGAAGATGGCCACCCGCCCCGACATCCTCGGCTGCCACCTCGAAGGCCCGTTCCTCGCCCTGAAGCGCAAGGGTGCGCACGACCCGAACTGCCTCAAGGACCCGGTGCCCGAACTCGTGGACCGCATGCTCGACGCCTCGGGCGCCGACCCCGCCGCCGGCAAGATCGGCTGCATCCGCCAGATCACCATCGCCCCCGAACTCGAGCACGGCATCGGCGCCATCAAGCAGTTCGCGGCCGCCGGCGTGGTGCCCGCGGTCGGCCACTGCGACGCCGACTACGCCACCGCCCAGGCCGGCTTCGACGCGGGCGCCGGCATCATGACCCACATGTTCAACGCGATGAACGGCCTGCACCACCGCGAACCCGGCCCCATCCCGGCCGCCGTCGAGGACCCGCGCGTCACCATCGAGCTCATCAACGACGGCTTCCACGTCCAGAACCCGATGGTCAAGCTCGGCTTCGGACTGGCGCCCCACCGCATCGCGTTCGTCACCGACGCCATGGCCGCCACCGACTGCCCCGACGGCGCGTACAAGCTCGGCGAACTCGACGTGAACGTCATCGACGGCCACGCCCGACTCGTCTCCAACGGCGCCATCGCCGGCTCCACGCTCACCCTGGAGGTCGCGGTCCAGCGCGCGGTCAACGAACTCGGCTTCAGCCCCGTCGCCGCCGTCGAGGCCGCCACCCTCACCCCGGCCCGCGCCTTCGGATTCGACCGGGTCAACCCCGTCACCGGCACTCCGCTCGGCCTCGTCGCCCCCGGATACGCCGCCGACCTCAACCTCCTCGACCCCACCGACTGGACCGCCCAACACGTCTGGTGCGCCGGCCGCCAGGTGAAGTAAATTCCTTCCAGCAAAATCGACGCCGGTGCCGCCCGTCTTCGAGACGACGTCTTACACCTGAGGAACGAAGCTTGCGCGCGGCACCAGCTCGGTCGTCAGCAGGATGTGACGACGCACCCGCCGCTCATGCTTCAACCCATCAATCAAGGTGGAGAACGCCATACGGGCCAACTCCCTTTGATCGATCGCATACGAACTCAGCGACGGCGACGTGTACCGGGCGATTGACTGGTTGTTCACACTCACCACGGCCAACTCGTCGGGAACCGCCACGCGCAGTGCGTTCAACGCCTGCAACGCCCCCACCGCGAGCACGTCGGCGGCCACGATCAGACCATCGGGCATGCTGCCGGCCTCACGATGATCGGCCACCAGTTGCCCCGCGAGACGATAACCGTTCTCCACGGTGAACGTGCCGGACGAATACACCAATCCGTCCGTTTCCAATCCCAAGTGCGCAGCCCACTGGCGGAACGACAGTTCGCGGATATCCTCGGGATAGTCATGCGTGCCCATGATGCTGCCTACGCCACCGAGAAACGCGATGCGTCTGCGGCCCGCCGCGATCATCGCGTCCAAGGCATCCAGCATCGTCTGCGACAGATCGGGCCGTACGGAGTCGAACAGGTGCGGTGCCGGATTCGTGTCGATGCACACGCCATGTGGGAGTGCCGCATGCAGGGCGCGCAGGTCTGTTTCGGGAAACACCGTGGCGCCCACGGTGATGAACCCATCGAACTCCGCTGCGCGTTCCGTCAGCTCGTGTATGGACCGGATGAACGTGGGCTGGTCCAATTCCATCGACTCCGCACACTCCGCAAGGACCTTCCGCAGATCGGAGAAGTATGCGTCCTGCAGCTCCTCCCCGGACGGAGGGGCGTCCAGCACAGCGATCGCGGGACGGAACACGTTGCGGTATCCCAGCTCCTCGCATACGCGCAGCACGCGCCGTCGCGTCTCCTCCTTGATGGAGAACGATGGGTCGTTCAGCAAGCGCGACACCGTGCTCTGCGACACTCCGGCCCGTTCCGCGACCTCCTTGAGCGTGGCCATGACATCCTCCCCGCAAACTTTAGTAAAGAGTTTTACTACAGCATAACCCGGGAAGGCATGGTTAGCGGCATTGGCGGCGTGGAAGTTTACCCATGACTGGTAGACTGCACATGTCCCGACAAAGGGGCAGTGCATAGGATGGCGGGTATATCTCAGCTGACATGCCCGCCATTCTGAAGATTCTTCCGCTGCGGATTCCTTTTCTGACTTTTTCAGATCTACAAATATGTAACGGCAAGTACAGATGCTTCAGTGCTGCTGCACATATGCCGATGACGGCTCGACCAACTTCGCACTCCGGTCTGATTCCGCTGAGTGTGGCGCTATGAATCGAAGAGGCGAGCTTTTGCTTGTTCCTTCCCTTTTCACTGCCCAGACTGGGAAACAGTCTTCCTATACCTATGCGGGGCAACGAGGTTCCTCTGTCCGCCGCTATCCTGCTGGTTTTCCCTGACGATGAGGTCAACGGAGGCCGTTGCCTATCGGGCTCCTTGATCGTCGTCAGAGGAGGCCGTCGTGGATTTGTTGAATCAGGTGCTTCAGTTGTTCGTCAGGTTCGCCACTATCGGTGGTGGCTTGTGGCTGGTGTGGGGCGCCGTTACCTTCGGTGGCGGTCTGAAGGATCATAACGGGCCGCAGACGCAATCGGGACTGTGGCAGATCGTGGGTGGAGGCATGATCATCGCGGCTGCGCAGATTTTCAACGCGGTGGCTCTGGGCTGAGCTGGTTTGGGGCCTGCCGTGGAGGACTTCATCGTAGCCATGCTCAACATGATCGGCGGCGGAGGTGCCGGTTCGATCACAGCCGGGCTGTTATCTCAGGCGCCGGAGACGTGGAATCCCGCTCTTTACCAGTTGGCGGTGAACGTGCATGGAGTCGCCGTCAAGCCTCTGACGTCGGTGGTGCTCGCGGTCATGTTCACGTTGGAGCTGGCGCGTAACTCGACGCGCATCGAGTCGGACCGTGATCTAGGTGTGAAGATCGTGGCCGGCACCATGTTCAAGATCGCGTTGGTGTTCATCGCCGTGCAGAACGCCAGTCTATTCATTCGGATGTTCAATCAGGTCACGCAGTTCCTCATGCAGGGCGTGTCTTCTCAGATGTCGTATGAGGCGACGGGCGACGGCGGTCAGCTGGGCGATCTGATGCGTGACCAGATTCACGATGCCGGGGTGATGGGGCAGGCGGCGTTGTTCTTTCTGCTGGTGATCCCGTGGCTGTTGTCCCAGTTGGCGTCGGTGGTGTTCACGGTGGTGCTGTATGTGCGGTTCGTCGAATTGTATGCGTTGACGGCGTTCCAGTCGTTGCCATTCGCGTTTCTGGTGCATGAGGACACCAAGCCGATCGGCGTGGGTTTCTTCAAGTCGTATGCGCGCACGTCGGTGAATGCGGTGTGCGTGTTCATCTGTCTGGTGTTCTATCAGCGGGTCGTGGTCGATGCCGTGAAGATCCCGGATTCCGCGGACAAGGGCATGGTGGCGTGGGTGACGGGCAACTTCGGCAATCTCATGATGGCGGGCATCCTGCTGTTCTTCGTGATCGCGGTGAGTCAGCGTGTCAGCCGGGCCATAGCCGGCGGCGAGTAGCCGCCTACCACAACCGGGGCCAATCAGGGAAAGGATTCTTTCATGTTGCAGATGCGCGTATATAAGGAGATCGCCAATGTCGAGGCGAAGGTGATGTGGGGGCTGAGCTGGCGCCAACTGGCGGCCGCCGCATGCATGCTCGTCCTGGGCGGAGGTGAGGCGGCGTTGTTCTGGTCGTTGGGCTTGTCCGATCTGGGGTCGTATCTGCTGTTTGCGGTTTGCCTGCCGTTCGCGCTGTGGGGTTGGTGGCGTCCGAAAGGGCTGAAGCCTGAACGGTATCTGGGATACATGCTGCGTCAGCGTTTCGGTCTGAAGGTCTACCTGCTCGAACCCTATGTTCCCGCGAGGTTTCCCGGCAAACCGTCGTTGAAGGAGAAGACCCGTAGACGAATCAGGGGAAGGCAGGTACGTCGTCATGTCTGACATCAGTGGCAGCAAGGCGGTCAAAGGCAACGGTAAGCGACATGGAAAGGCCGGGAACAGGCGGTCCGGGAATCGTCGCATGCCTCGTTCGTCGAAGGAGTTGCTTGTCTATGATTCGATGCTGTCCAATGGCATCGTGTTCCTTGGCGGCGACCGGTGGAGCGTGTCGCTGCGGATCAGCGACATCAATTATCAGGTCGCGACCCAGGATCAGCAGCTGGATGTCGTGGACCGGTGGGGTCGTTTCCTGAATTCGATCGGCGAGAACATGGGAGTCCAGATCACGGTCGCCACGCGCATGCTGGATCCCGAGGAGGTGACGCGCAGTATCGCCATGTCGCTTCGGAGCGATGCGTTGGATGGATTGCGCGGGGACTTCAACCGCAATGTGCGTCGGCGTCTCGCCGGGCGTTCGCAGGGCGCGGTGACGGACAAGTATCTGACGTTGACGTTGCGTGAGCGGGACGGGGAACGGGCGGTCACGCTGCTGAACCGTGCCGCGTTGCGTGCCACGGCGCAACTGCGGTCGGTGGGCGGCTGCGTCGGTGTCCGTTTGGATCGGCAGTCGCGTCTGGCGGTGTTGCACGGGATGCTGCGGCACGGTGTCCGGTTCTCGTTCACCGAGGATGGTTTCCTGGAATCGCATGGCATGTCCACGAAGGATTACGTGGCCCCGTTCGCCGTGGACGTGTCGGATCGCCGTCGGCTCCGGTTAAGCTCGGGCACCACGGAAGTATGGCATCAGTGTCTTTTGGTGCGTGACTTCCCGGATTATCTGAGCGATCAGCTGGTGTCGTCCATCACGGACATCAAGGCGGATATCACGGTCGGCATCCACCTGTCCCCGCGGGGCAAGGCCGAGGGGTTGAAGCTCGTGAACCGGACGATCGCCGAAATGGATATGCAGGCCATCGACGAGCGGCGCAAGAACCGCAAACAGCATCTGCCCGAGGACATGTTGCCTCATGATCTTCAGGAATCTATGGCTCAGGCGGGTGAGCTGCGTGATGATCTGGAGCATAACGGCGACCGTCTGGTGGATTCCCTGATGATTGTGGACGTGTCGGCGGACAGTCGTGAGCAGCTGGACCAGACGGTTCGTGACGTGACGGCCGCGATCGATGGGCAGTCGTGTGTGGCCGAGACCTTGGCCTACATGCAGGTGGAGGGGCTGAACGCCGTGCTGCCGTTGGGGAATCCTCTGCCGCCGATGCGTCGCACGCTGACCACGTCGAGTGCGGCGATTCTGGTGCCGTTCACGTCGCAGGAGCTGTTCGAGCCGGGCGGGGTGTTCCATGGGGCGAACGCCCGCACCGGCAACCCTGTGGTCATCGATCGCACGCAAGGCATGAACGGCAACGGATTCATCTTAGGAACGACGGGTTCGGGCAAGAGTCAGGCGGCGAAGAACGAGATAACCCAGATCTATCTGACTCGTCCGGACGATGATCTGATCGTCATCGACCCGGAACGTGAGTTCACGCCGTTGTGCACCGGTCTTGGCGGTGAACGGGTCGAGATCGGGGAATCGTCGCGCGCGCATATCAATGCGTTGGATATCGAGTATGAGGATGATTCCGAGGGTGATCCGATACGGTCGAAATGTGCGAGCGTGCTGAACATGCTCGGCGTGCTGATCGGCGGGCGGGATGGCATCGACCGCATGCAGCGCAGTCTGATCGATCGTACGGTCATCGGCATGTATCGCGAGGTGCGGGAGCATCCGGAACTGGGCATGCCAACGCTCGTCACCCTGCATGATCGTCTCACGGCTTTGAGTGAGCCAGGTGCCCATGATGCCGCGCGAGCATTGGAGATTTACGCGACCGGCAGTCTGAACGCCTTCGCCCATGTCACCGATGTGAATACGTCCAGCCGGTTCCTGGTCTATGACGTTTCCGGTCTGGGAGCGGAGTTGCGTACGTTCGGTATGCTCGTCGTTCTGGATCAGATATGGAACCGGGTCGTCAGGAATCGCCGTCTCGGCCGGCGCACCTGGCTGTGGGTGGACGAGTTCCATCTGCTGTTCTCGAACCGGTATGCGGCCGAATACTTCCTGCGCCTGTACAAGCGCGCCCGTAAATGGGGTTTGTGCCCCACCGGCATTACGCAGAACATCGAGGAGCTGCTGGCCAATCAGGATGCGCGTCTGATGCTCGCGAACAGCGACTTCCTGTTGCTGCTGAACCAGACCGCCACGGATGCCGACGCCTTGTGCGAGCTGCTGAAGCTGTCCGATGAGCAGCGGGCGTTCTTCACCGGGGTGCAGCCCGGTCAGGGCATGGCCAAGAGCGGCACTGCGTTCATACCGTTCGATGGGCGTATCGATGCCGATAGTCTGCTTTACCGGTTGTATACCACGAAATTCGAGGATCGGAAGACCGAATGAGACCCGTCACCTCCGACTCATTCCACGCCACGCGCAATCTCGTTCGGCCGAACGGCATGATTCATGGTTTGAAAGTCCGTCATGTCAATGGACTCTCCCATGGTCCCGTGCTGGCCGGGCTGAAACAGCCACGAACCACCATCAGGAACAATCAATCCGAAATATCGCGCCCGACCGGCATAACAACCGTCAGCGTTTTGGAACGTGGTGTGAATGCGACACGATCCGTGCTTGAATCGCAATCGACACAGACGGAGACCAGCGAGGACGACAACCCGTTATCATCAATGGTCCCCGCAAATCGGGTACGCGACGGCGTGACCGGTATTATTCGCACAAGACATGCGGCAAGAGGTTCAACGGCACGTGCCACGGCAGGAAGAACGGCTTCGGCTCGTGTCAGACGTGCGAGGCGTTCCGGCAAGACCGTACGATCGGGTGTTCAGGGGACCAAATCCGCTGTCAGAGCTTCGGCGCAGGTTGCGCGACAGGTCACCCAGATGGTTTCTCGGACCGTAACGGCGGTGAAGGCCGGGGTCGCGGCATCGGCATCGGCTGCGGTCGGTGTCCCGTTTCTGCTGGGCGCGGTGGCGGTGCTGATGGTCTTCAGCCTGCTGTTGTGGTTCATCCCCACCGTTGCCGTTGGAGATGACGGCGGTTGTGAAGCCAGTGTGGTCGAGGTCCCGGATGAGGCGAAACCATGGGTGAGCGAGGCGGCTCGATCGAGCGGATTGAGCGCGGATTTCATCGCGGCGATCATGAAGCAGGAATCCGGTTTCCGACCGGATGCATATGCCGACGACAGCAACGGAGGAACCTGGGGATTGCTGCAGATGAACAGGAGCGTATGGCGCGGCGTGCACCCCGAAGGCGCCGACCAGACACCACCCGAAGGCATCACCGAGCCCATGGTCCACGCCCATTACGGCGGTATATATCTGAAAAACCGCTTGGAAGACGTCAAACAACTCAAAGCCGCGCATCCGGGCATGCCGTTCGCCGAGCTTGACGACCTGACGGCTTTGGTCATCGCCCATAACGCGGGCGAAGGCAACCTCATGAGGTACCCGGATATTCCCAACATCACCAAACGGTATCTCGACAACGTGAAGCCGGCGATTGATGCGGGAGGCGGCTGTTCGGCCACGGCAGGACGAACCATCGGCAAGCTCACTCCACCGTTGGTCATGCAGTCTGGCACGCTGAACGTGGATGTGGCGGCGACCGGCACGCCCGTGGGCAAGATCACCACCTATGAAACCGGCCAATGCACATGGTGGGCGGCCGCTCGCCGATTGCAGATCGGCAAACCGGTGGACGGATACATGGGCGACGGCTGGATGTGGGCGTCAAGCGCCAGAAAATTCGGATATCCGACGGACGGCGGCATACAGCTCGGTGACGTGGCGAGCTTCGCCAAAGGCTATCTCGGCGCAAGCTCCGATTATGGACACGTCGCCATTGTTGAGGAAATCAAGGACGACGGCAGCATTGTTGTCAGCGAATCCGGCGGCGGCCTCCCATACGCATGGCTCAGGACCCTTACCAAAGAGCAGGCCAACAATCCCAGCATCACTTACATCCACTAATCCCGAAGGAAAGAAGGAATCATGCGTCGTATCAATCCCAAACTTGATTCATACGAGCTTGCCGATTTGATGAGTGATTCCGACAACTGGGATCTTCTTGCGCAAATCCACGATCATCCCAGTACATGGCCGGAACTCAGCCAATGGGCTGCACATGCCATCGCACATCCCGAAACCGCCGGAGCTCCACCGGAACCGTTGGCAGACAGGAAATCCAAGCATCGGTTGTTTCCCATCACACCCGTCATCGACGATGAGTTACCGCGCGATGTGCGGAACAGTAACGCCCCCGCCTCCGAGCCCGACAAGCGGACGGGAACGACGATAGGCATGCCGATGGAGGACGGAGAGCACACCAGGGATGACGTGTCCTTGGCGGAAGATTCATCGGCTGACAGCACGGATGAGGTGGCCGTCCATCGGCATATCCCTTTTACCCGCATCGCCGGCATCATGCTCGTTCTGGTCATCGTAACGGGATTAGCCGCAGGCCTTGTCATGGCGAAGAAGAACTACGACCATCGGGAGGCAGTCACGTCATGCAATCAAGCAATCAAACAAACCAGCACAGTGCGGATTGAATGGAACAAAGCATTGAAACAGGCGGAACCATATGCGAAGCTCCAGGATAAAGACGTACAGGACCCCAAGTCTTTGGAACTGCTCAGCAAAATCATGCAATATCAACCATCGATCTCAACAGAAAATTGCGATCCGAGTCTGACTGCCGACCGTCTCGATCGCACTCGTGCAGAAATAGGGAGAGCGAATAACCAGCTCAGAACCCAGATCAGGAACCTGCATGACACAGTTGACATGGTCAAGGCATCACAGGAACAACAACAGATTGACAACGCACAGAACGTACTGAGCCAAACCATTGAAAACGCCGATAGGCTCTACAAAGAATCCGAGAACAAGGTCAGAGACGACAACACCCGTGCACGGCTCAGTGAGCAGATTACCCGTGCACGACTCATGATGCGCGACCATCAGGATCTTGATGTCTATAACAGAACCATCCAGGACCTCAACGAAGGCATGCAAATCGTCCGGGATTCCATGACGGCTGTAAAGAACGAGGAAATATCTGATGCGGGCCGTTCGGATGGTTCCACGCATCCAGGATCGGATTCCCAATCATCGAACCGACAACTCGCACCATCATCGGAAGGTTTATCCTCGCCAGCCACGCAAGGCAATCCCACCTGGGATGTACCCAGGCAACCGGCAATCCCCTCATTCCCCGACCGGCTAGGATAATGTCACCTGCAGGAATGATCAGGAGATGGTACAGCGGTATTCGTCGAGCTTTCGGGCCGGTCAATCTCGACGACGTCGAACGTATCAGGGAGTATGCGGTTGAACTCGACCAATCTGCCGTTGGCAGTCACGGCCGGGCTGACAAACCTGACCAGATTAAAGCGATTCTAAAGAACAAGAAGATAAGGGCTATCCCACGGAATATATGGGATAGCCCCTATCTCATCAATTGCGGTGATTGTATTTATTAAGAACGCTGTTCGCGTATTCAAGATGAGATTCAGTCTGTTGCTTCATGAGCTTATCGCTCGCTATGATATCATTCTTCTCCTTTAGTAATTTCCACGGAAAAATACTGTATTTATGAGACGGTTCGGTATATTCCGGAAGTTCAGGTCTTTCAAATTCAGTCAATCCGAATTCTCGCGAATTTGCCTTTTCGGTCTCCGCTGAGACTAAAGTCGCTAAATTCCAGACAACTTGATCTGCTTCCCACCGAGAATATGCAGCAGATACCTGGAACATCAGTATGCCTGTCATGCAGGCATATATCAAGGTAATGACTGATATAGCCTGAACCCATCTGTTACTTTTCATGCCATTCAGGCCCATTTTCTCAGTCATAACGATATTGAAGCCCATACCAGGTCATATTATTTTTCCCTTGCTTATGGGCATTCTGCAACGACTCCGTCAACGTGATTTGATGACGATTATCTTGCTTCTGGTCTATGACTGGATTGGCTTTGCCGTCTTTTACGACTACACCCACGACGAACATAGCGTGATCGATTTCATTATTTGAGGTCCAATCGACATACAATATGCTGCCTTGCCATGCCTTCCAGACATTATCCAAACTGTCATAACTATGAGAATAATGCTTCATATACGAATAATTGCTATCCGCATTCATCCAAGCACGTGTCGTCAGCTTGTCCGGCAACACAGTAGAGTAATTCCATAGCCGGGTCAGCGTCATTCCGCCTTCATGAAGAGCCTGCGAGACAAAATTTGCACAGTTAGCGCCAAAAGATGGATATGCAGGATTCATTTTATCTTCATACTCAGGACTCGTCCATTTATCGGCATAATTCATCGCCTTAATATAATTTACTCCGACGGAGTTGTCCCCGAAGGCGTATGCCTGAGCCTTGCTGAGCGCTTCACTCTCCAATGCGCCATTTTCATCCAAAGACGCAGGTGTTTTGTCTTCGGTCAGCAATTCATCCGGTGTATCGGCGTGTTTCTGTGAATCTTGTTCATCAATCACTTTATCGCTAATAATCGAATACCCTTGCTGCCCTCCCGCGTGTGCAAGCTCCATGACATGCGTAGAAGTCCAACTCTGGTCAAGATGGTCCGTTCGCTTACCATTAACATAAATAACAGTATCCGGGTCTGCGTCCAGGCTCACATTCACGGTCATATCTGCATCAATCAGGTACTTTCCATCATTTGATGATTGAATGTTTCTAATCGTCGGTATGACTTCAACATTCTTGCTGATAAGACCTTCTTCAGCCTGTTCCTCCGCAGTAAGTGGGACATTCAATTTGGACCTCGTACGCGGCGAATGATATTCAGCCAATAGTTCTTTCGAATACTGATGAAGCGTCTGCTGGATCTCTTGTGTCTTCGCATTGTCGCTTCCATACGCACATGCATTCGCAGGAAGCAACAAAGTCGGCACTAAAAGAGCAGTCAGCAGAGGAATAATCTTTTTTGCTTGCATTTAACACACAATGGCATCGAATTCAGGAGATAGGTAAGTATGCATGAGTTTTGTCATCTATAGATGACAGCCCCTTACGGCGACATGCCACGAGTCAGTAAACGCATTGCACTAACTGGCGGGATGCGTCCTGGCTCATCTGCAGTGGGGGTTTCTGACGTTTTCGGACGCTGTGGTTAACTATCGCTGAGGCATCAGGGTTCAACAGCTTCGATCGCAATAGTTTGCTCGCCGAACGCAATCACAACCAATAATGCAGTCGATGAGATCGCATTCGGTTTGATCTTCCCGTGGTTGGATGTCATCTTTAGATGACATCCAACCACGGGAAGATCACTCTGCCATAGCAGAGCAGCATAATGGGCAGTGTCCTGATGGGCACAAGCAAAGGAGCTATAATGCAAACCACAAACCTCAAGAAAGCGCTTGCGGCAGCTGCCGTGAGTGGAGTTCTGGCGTTCGGAGTACCTCTTTCAGCTCAAGCCGCGACGTACGACGTATGGGGACAACTGAATACCGGAGGGGCCCTTATCCAATATTCGACGTTCCGGTCTCATCTTGCCGGTAATGCTTCCCTGCGAATTTACAACAATGTCGGAACCTACAGCCGATTCGGACTGCGCGGCACGGATGGAGAGCAGAAAACAAGTTCTCTTCAATATAACGGTAGTGGTGGAGACCAGTCTTGGGGCTGGGTTGCCACAGGATCGTACGCCCTCAATGGCCGAATGGGAGCTCAAAGAGGGGCCGACAATTACTGGGCTGGAACTCTGAACTTGTAGATGACATCAGCCTTAGCTAGATAACCGTAGTTGGCTATGGAACGACTTATGTTCCATAGCCAACTACGGTTATGCAAAAGCATAATGAAAAGAGTCGTAATGAAGAAAACATTTGCTATGCTGCTGACGGTTGGAATGACGCTCGGAGTCGGTGCATGCGGTCAGAGTGCAACAAATAGCGCGGATACGCTGACATGGGAGCAGTCAAATCAAGAATACAAGAAAACCACTGAGAACTTCCCCTTCGCGCTCTCTGACGGCGATCAGTTTCCCTCGGATATGACCAAAGCCACGAGCGACAATCAGCTCTACCAGAAAGGGTGGGGTGAGGGACAGGCTTATTTCTACTGGATCTGTTCAACCGAGAACAAGATATTGAACAACTCCGATGATGGCAGTGACCAGCAGTCGCTGAGCGAATTGGAGAAGGTAACCGATACCGATTGGTTCAAGACGTATTACATAGATGAAGACAATGTTTTTAAGAATGAAGTAATCGGCAAGGCACAGCTGGGAGATACCTCTGTTATGCAACAGTTCTATGATTCCGATTGCACCTGGTACCGAGATGTAAACGGGTTGTGATTATGGCCAGATCTTACGGAAAGCTCCAGCGAATAATTAGCGCGATTTTGACAATGACCATCTTCTCCGCGATTACGGGATGCGCCTCTGATGATCAAGGATTTACTGAGAATGGAAGCAACAGTCAGTCGCAATCGCAAACACAAACAGTGACCGTTCGAAGAGGGAAAGTCATTCCCCTGATATCAGCGACTTCTGAGGTGCGCGTTTCGTCAGATTTCACTGTTTCCGCTTCCCGGCCAGGCATGTTTCACGGTTCCGTCACGGACGGGCAATTGGTACAGACCGGAGACAAGCTGGGCACTATCGATGATACGACGGTGACGGCTCCTGTAGATGGCGTGGTCACATCAGTGGCGAGAGACAATTCCGTATCGGCCAATTACCCTCTGGTGGGAATACAGTACGGAGGATTGTCCACGGTCGTAGACGCATCGGTATTACTGCGATCGATAGGCACCGATACGGAGATAACAGGACGCTTCCAGGTCATGGACGGGCAGGGGCCAACCAATTGTGCCGCTGTCGTTGGCTCTGATGCGGTTAATACGACGGATACGTCTGGCATATCGGGGCCCACGGAGGGCACGCGCAATCTGCAATGTCTCTTTCCTAAGAACACCGCCGCTTTTCCCGGTCAGAGCGCAACCACAGCACTAATGGGCGTCGCGGTTGATGACGCTTTGCTGCTCCCAATCTCAAGCGTGTCAGGACGTCTTGAATCAGGAAAGGTATCCGTCGTGAAAAATGGCAAATCCAAAGTCGTTGCGGTGAAATTGGGCGTTTCTGACGGAAGTCATATCCAAATACTGAAAGGCCTCAATGAAGGCGACATTGTTTCTGCGGTCGCTCCGGGTCTGGCGGATGATGTGAACGAGAATCAATGACAGGAAAAGGCGAGTTCCGATGAATGACCGTATGCCAATCATACGATTGAGCAATGTAAGTGCCAATGTCCGACTACCTAACGGTGACAAACTCACAACCGTGCGAAATGCATCGGTCGAATTTGAAAAGGGAACTTCGACCGCAATCGTCGGAAAATCCGGCTCGGGAAAGACCAGCATAGCCTCTATCATCGGTCTGCTTAATGCGCAATTCTCAGGAACACTGGAGTTCAACGGCGAAAGCGTTGACGGATGGTCCGATGCTCGGCGCACGAAGTTCCGGTGTGCCCACATAGGATTTGTATTCCAAAACTACTCCCTTATTCCACATCTGCGAGTTGTCGAAAATGTGGCACTTCCATTGGAATACAGCCGGAAATATACCAAAAGAAAAATGCATAGAAGGATTTCAAATGCGCTGCAGTCCGTCGGATTGTCCGATCGCGCCTCTGCATTCCCCTCATCCTTGTCTGGTGGAGAACAACAGCGGGTCGCGATAGCTCGTGCACTGGTCACAGGCCCGGACATCATCATCTGCGATGAGCCTACTGGCGCCCTTGACACGGAAACCGGAAACGCGGTCGCGGATCTTCTGTTTGACCGCGTCAACCAAGACCATACGACACTGATTCTTGTGACGCATGACCCTCAACTTGCGTCGAAATGTCAGCGTCAGATCATCATGGAAAGAGGTGAATTGCATGCTCAAAATGATCATTAAAGATCTTCGTCTCTCTCCTATGCGATCGATTCTGACATCACTGTCCATGGCCGTTGGAATCCTATCTCTCATCACTTCGGTGCTTATCGGAACGACCGGAAAAGATTATCTGCAGACCATCAATGCACAACTTTCGGGATGGTCTCCCACATACACATTGACTGTCAAAGATGCGGGCACAAACTCGTCAAAAGCCAATGCCGCATTTTTGGACAGTCTAGAGCACAGTCAGGATGCGGCTATTGCTGCTGAATACCAAATATCCTCACTCGGCGTATACCAGCACGGCAAGATTCAGAACGCCACCTTCCTCATCGCATCTTCCAACCGTAGCCTCATCTACCCCAATCACCTGATTTCAGGAATCGGATGCCCAACCGACAACGAACAAACCTCACCTTGCGCGGTCGTCAACGAAGCAGCCAATAATCTATATACCGTCAACAACTCACTAACGATTGGACAATTCAACAGTATTTCAACGTTCAATGTGCGCGTCAGAGGCGTCGTGAGCGATGGATCCACTGAACCTGTGATATATATGAACCCAATAATGCTGCAGACGTTCTTTCCTCTGCTCTGGACCCCGAGCAGCATCACCTTGCGAGTACATCCCCATTCATTATCGTTCAACGAATCAGAGATCAAACAGCTCGTCAATGACATGCTCTTCGACACTGTCGGCGGCTCGGTGACGGATACGACCAGAACCGACAATGCGGAAAGCTATGATTCCATAGTAAGTTTCCTACAGGCCGCAACACTGGTCTCCGCCCTGCTATTGCTGACGGTATCCACTATAGGTATCATCAACATAGGCATGGCCGGTATCGAGCAACGAGCCCGCGAACTGTTGATACGGCGCGCTCTCGGGGCAACACGGCTTAGCATCGTCTGTCTCGTCGTAGGATCGTCCGTCATGCTAAGCCTTTTCGTTGCTTTAGGATCCATAATAATTTCATTGCTTATCGTAGGAACATTACCCGTATTATTGCCCGCAGCATCTATGGTTCAACTGCAATACCCCGTCTCTGCTGCTATTATCGCCTGCGCCGCTGCAGTTGCAACGGCCGCACTTGGAGCACTGGCCCCAGCTATCAAAGCAGCACGACTGCAACCAGCACTTGCTCTCCGCTGATATCGACGGTTGAACTTATGGTTGCACTACATCGCTTTCCTTGATTCGAATGGCGGAATCCCTCTGAGCAGGTATACGCACTGGCTGGTGGGGATGCGCCCAAGTTCGTCCGGGGTGAGGAGTTTTCTCGCGTTCTTGCGGTTACTGCGCGTCCAGCTGCCGTTGAGGCCTTTGGTTTCGCTGGTTTCGATGACGTCGATGGTCTGGTCTCCGAGCCGGTCGCTGATGTACTTGGTGGTGCTGGGTTCGTTGCCGCCGAGGAAGAGCTGGCTGTCGCAGTTGCCGGCGATGGTCTCCCAGTCATCCCGATAGAGGCTTTTGCCTTGGCTGACGGTCTGGAGGATGATGCTGCAGCTGATCCGTCGGCTTCGTATGGTGGCGATGAGCCTTACGAAGTTGGGGATCTTGCCGATGTTGGCGAATTCGTCGAGCATGCAGTGCACGTCGCGGTCGAGCACGCCGTCGGGTTTGGCGTCGGCTTTGCGTACAAGCGTTTCGAAGAGGCATTGGTAGAAGACGCTGGCGATGAAGGAGAACGTGGCATTGGTGTCGGGCAGTTCGAGGTAGATGATGCGTTTGCCTTGGTCAAGGGTTTCGAGCCGGATGTCGTCGCCGTCGAGAATCCGGCGCACTTCGCGTACTTGGAGGGGTGCGAGGTGGACGCCGGTGGTGATGATGATGCTTTTCTTGGTTTCGCCGGCGCCTTTGAGGAACGTGTTGTATTGGGCGCATGCGAACGCGAGCCCGTCGAGCATTCTCCGGGTTTCCGCGTCGTAGTCGTCGGGGTGTTCGCGCATGCGGTGGATTTCGGTTTGGGTTTCGGCGAAGAGCGCGTCGATGATGTATTCCTTGTCTTCGTCTTGTTCGCTGGCTCCCATGCGGTCGAGGGTGTCGGTGACTTGGTTGAGGGTGGGGTTGTTTTCGGTGTAGTAGGTCCATGCGATGAGGGCGCATAGGAGTGCTTTTTCGGCGTCCTGCCAGAAGCTGTCTCCGGTTTTGCGGTCTCCGGTGGCGTTGGTGACGAGGTTGTCGGTCAGGCGCAGGATCGCGGATTGGGGTTCCTTGGAGTCGATGTAGCGCATGGGGTTGAACCGGTCGGATCGGTCGAGGTGGATGAGGTCGAGCGTGTTGACCTGGTAGCCGCGGTCGCGCATGGCGTGTTCTGTGTCGCGTTTGAGTTCGCCTTTGGGGTCGGTGACGGCCCAGTTCATGTCCACGGACAATAGGTTGGGTTTGACGTAGTAGCGGGTTTTGCCGGAGCCTGATGAGCCGAGCAGGAGCGCGTTGAGGTTGCGTAGGGTGCGTCGCGTGTCTATGGAGAGCCGTTCGGTCGCGGTGAATCGGATGTTGTGGGATTCCACGGGGTCGATGAACGGTTTGATGTCCTTCGTGGTGCCCCAGTGAGCGGAGCCGTGTTCCTCGCCGCTGCGCAGGTTCAGGCGTGCCGTGTACTTGTATGCCCAGATCAGCAGGCCGACACCCATTGCGGCGAGTCCGCACATCAGGTCGGTATGGTTCGTGGACAGGTGGAATGGGTGGTACAGGTCGAGCCAGAACCTGTTCATCAGGTCGATCACGCTCGTGCCTTCATCCAGGTCGGTGCGTATCTGGTAGCCGATCTTGTCACCCAGCCAGAACAGCGTGAACAGTCCCATGGCCGCGGGCAGTATGGCTTGCAGACGTTTCATTGGTTTCCCCTGTCTCTTTCCAAGCCTCCGCGGTGCTGCGTCATGGTTCTTCGCATGTCATCGCCTGCGGGGGCATCGGTCGGTTGCGGGATCCGGCCGTTGATGCGGTGTTCGGCGCGGACGCGGATGTTCGTGAGCGTCTGTTCCTTGGTCCATGGCGGATCGTCGGCCGTCGGATGCATGACGGCGGTGTCCGCCGGCAAAAGTTCATCGTGCCCGGACGTCGGCTGCCTGTTTCCCGAGTCGGCGGCGATGGTGATGCGCGTGAGGCCTTGGCGGTTCTCGATGGTGTCGCCTCCGTCGCACATCGCGGCAAGGATGCGTCCCACGGGTGTTCCCGTATCGTAGATGGCCGGGTTCCCGCGTGTGATTGGAGCGCCGTTGGTTTCCTCGCCTGCGTCAATGATGGTGATCGTTCGCGCCGTGTTCACGGGAGCGTGTCCTTGACGCTGGTGTGCAGGGCCATTTCATCGGCCAGGATGTATGCTTCGTCGGCGTTTTCCTCTTCATGGATGATGCCGTGGACGATGAGCCGTCGTCCCTGCAGCGCGCCCTGTTCGCGTAGGTATGCCGCATGGTCTCCGGCTGCATGCACGCGGATGATGAGCGGCGCGTCCATGGTGCCGGCGTTTACGGTCAGGGTTGCCGTCGTCCTGCTGTTGCCGTCGGTGTGGAATCTGGCGTCATCGGTGAGGATGCCGCGCGCATAGGCCTGCGGGTATCGGGCGTCGCTCATCGGCTTGGCCTGCGTTTTCTGGCGGGTTTGCCGATGTTCGGGGCTTTGCCTTGGACGGCGTTGATGGCGTCGTGCCCGATGGCGCGGGCGTCGCGGCCGCCGCCGGTGAGCGCGTCGGATTCTGCGCGGGCCTTGGCCACCCGGACGTGCTTGGAGGAGAGCGTGTCGAGAGCCTGCTCCCGTGCGGCCATGACCCGAATGCTCCATGGGTCCCGGTAGTCGTAGATCGGTTGGCTGATGCGGGTGCGGTCGGGCAGTTCGTTGCGTCGGGTCTTGCGGTCCACCGGGTAGGAGCGACATGCGGGGTTCGCGGATTGGATGTAGTGGATTGCGGTGGCGAGGTCGGCGATGCGTTCCTCCGCCGTTTTGTCCATGTCGATGAGCACGCGGCCCTGCACGTGCTGTTCGTCGCATACGGTGCGCGTCCACGTTTCGTAGTCGCGCACGTCAACGGTGTCCCGTTGTTCGCGGTCGTGCTGGTATCGCGTGGCGTCGAACCGGTAGGTGATGTCATGCGGGTGCACGTCGGCCGACCATTCGGGCAACGGTTCGATGGGGATCTCGCGCAGGGTGACGAGCCGGTACGGTGGTTCGATGTCCCCGTAGGAGCCTTGGGGCTGGAGGATGCCGAAGCCTTCCATGCGCAGCTCGTAGCCGAGGCGTTTGAGTTCGTCCTGCAGTTGCCGGTAGGCGGTGTCCATGGTGGTCATGCTGGTCTCCTCGGCGGCTTATCGGTTGCGGGTCTTCGTCCGCTCCGGTGTGGATGGATGGGCTGTGGGGTCGTCGGCGCGCTGGCTGGCCCGTTGACGTATGCCGTCGAGCACCGTGTCCTTGCCTTTCGACGTGTTCGGCTCTTCCTCTTTCGCCGGTTTGGGGTTGAAGGAGGTGATGGGTGCGGGCAACGCGTATCCCTGGTCGATCGGGGTGATGCCGTCGGCGGGGTCGAGTTCGCCGGCGGGTCTGGCGCCCATGGTTTCGGCGAGTATCGCGGCAGCGTCGCCGCGCCCGGTCCGGTCGGCGATGATGCGTTGGAGGGTGTCCTCCAATCCTGCGCTGATGTCGGTGGAATCGGCGGGCATGATGCACTGGTAGACGGGTGCTCCCCAGTTCGTCGCCGTGCAGGCGAGCGTGTATTCCATGATGCGTTCGCCGGGTTCGAGCAGTGATTCGAGCCGGAACGGTTCCCGTGCCGGCATCTGGTCGGGATTGGCGTGTTCGGTGACGAGTCTGGCGAACGTGGCAGAGCCTGAGGGCATGTCGCCGTCCAGCTGGTCGGCCACCGGTTTGATGAGGCCTTGGACCTGTTGGCGCAGGGTTTCGTCATCGGCGTCGTTGGCCCGCATGATGCGTTCGGTGATGCGTTCCGTGCCGTCCGATCGCATCACGTTGTCGTGCGTGTCTCCCCAGCTTTCGATCATCCGCATTGCGTCGGGGGCTGACTGCGTCGTGGCGTCGAGGCCGGGCTCGTTGTCGGTGTAGGCGTCGATGATCTGCTTGAGTTCCGTGTCGGAATACCGTTTGGTGTCGGGGATGGTGGCGTCGAGCAGGAACCCCTGGTCGGCGAGGGTGACGTTGTCGTTGATGGCGGCGTCGCGCCCGTATTTCGCCACGTCGAAGTACATGCCGTATGGGCCGTCAAGAAGTTTCGCGAGTTCGGCGTTTTGGTTGACGCAATGCCAGCCGTACATCTCGTCCAGATCGGGCGTGTTCTCCTGCGTGATGCCTTGCGGCGGGTCGTAGGTCATGTATTCGATGTCCTCGGATTGGACGAGCAGGTTCGCCAGTCCGATCGGGTCGTGCACGCTGTTCATGTCGGCCGCCAGCCGTACCGCCTCCAATGCTTCGGGCTGGTCTTGCGTGAAGATCCGGGCGGCTTGTGCGAGCGTGTTCAGGGCGTAAATGTCTTCGTATTCGCCGGGCCGATAGTCGAGTGCGGCGAGCAGTCCCGCGTATTCGTGGTCGAAGATGCCGTATTCCTCGTAGACGACGCCTCCTTGGCGTCCGATCTCATAGGCTTGCTGCGCGTCGAGCGTCAGTCCGACCTGTTCGGTGAGGAACCGGTCGATCCGCTGCTCGTCCGTGGGCAGGCGCAGCCATCCGCCGATGAGCGTGCCCTCGTTGTATCGGCCGAGGTTGCCTACCCATACGTTGATCGTCAGATCGTCTTCCGCCATCATCGGCTCCTTGTCTGTGATTGTTGTGATTGCGTCCGCGTTCTTGCCGGCGTGGTGGATGGTGCCTGTGCACGGCGTTCGGCCCTGTCCTTGATGGCGTCGAGCGTCCGGCTCTTGCCGGCCGTCCGGGATTGCGCGGCCGTCGGTTCGGGGTTCTCCGGGCCGGGTGCTGCTGCTGGCGGTTCCTCGCCGGATCGGGCGCCGGTGGTGGTGACCGGTTTGTTTTCGGCGCGTTGCCTCGCGTAGGCCATGCGTTGCGCTTTGACGGCGCGGCACAGCTGCCATGCGTCGTCGATGCGCATGGTCTCGCGTTGCTCGCCTTTGCCCCGCCACAGTTCCACCGGTTCGCCGGGTTTGAAGCTGACGGTCACGTCGCGCCCGTTCAGTTTGGCGTCCCTCGCATGGTCGGTCAGGAAGCGGTCGAGCTGCCATCCGGTCAGGTCCACGCCGCGGATGCTGGTGCCTTGCGGTATCGCCACGCGCATCTTGTCGAACGTGCGCCCGTCCTTGGAAGTCATCCGGTACAGGTGCACGTAGCTGTTGGGGAAGTTCACGCGCGGCCAGATCTCCCTTGTTCTTCCGCCGGCCGCGGGTTGCGCCGTCTGCTCGCCGCCGGGCCAGCCGACGGCCGTCCCGTCCTGCTTCGGCTCCGGGGCCGGGGTCTGCGCGTTCCCGGGATGTTCGGACTGCCATCGCGTCGGCGTCTGCATGGCGTCGGGCGTGTTCCATGATCGTGCGGCCTGCGTGCGGATGCGTTGGGCGATCTCGTCGGAGGCCTGGTCGAGGTCCGGCGCGGGGAAGCCGATCGCGGCGTCGGGCCATGCCTGGTTGTGGCGTCGGATCGCGTCATCGACGACCATGCGGGCGACCTGGCCCAGCCGATTGTCCTGCGGCATACCAGCGGCCGCGTATTGCTCGCCACGTCGTGCGATGTCCGCCAGGGCCTGCCGGTCGTTGTCGATGAGGTTGTCCATGAGCCAACGCGCGTTGGCTGAAAGCTCGGGCATGGCGATGCTCCTTTCCGGTCATGGTCGTCGCGCATCCGCTCACCGGGTGCGGGCGCGTTGCTTCGAGGGCGCGGTGCGGCGTTGGCCTTCGACGCGTTTGCCGGCCCGCTTGCGGATGTCGTTCAGGGTCTGCTGCTTGGTTTTGGGGCGGCGCACGCCGCCGTCCGGGGCGGGGATGTCCATGCGGCTCCAGTCCAGGCCCCGCGAGCGTGCGGTCAGGGATTCGATCGCGTCGGCGATGCGTCTGGCCTGGCCAGCCGGGTAGGTGAAGCGCACCGTGTCGTCGGCGACCCGTTGCGTGTGGTGTGGTATGTGGAGCCGGTCGAGCTGGTCGGTGATAATCGCGGCGTCACGATCCCAGGGCACCGTGCGGAAGTCGAACCGGCCGTTCGATGGCGATTCGGCGTCGAAAGCGAGGCGCAGCGCGTCGTCGGATGGTTCGAGGAACGGGTTCGGCTCCTCCCGTTCCGGCATCGGCGTCGTCTCCATGGACGGCTGTGCGTGGTCGTCGCCACCGGATTCGGGAATCGTGGCGGTCTCCTGTTGGGCGAGTTCCCGATTGAGGCGTTCGACGATGCGCGAGACGACGTGGTTGACCTCATCGGCGTCCCTGCCTTGGAAGTGGAGGAAGGTGCGGCCGGTGTCGCGGTCGTGCTCGATGTGGAAGGTGATGCCGGCCTTTTTCAGGTCGTGTTCGAGCTGCCGGGCGTATCGTCCGGTGACTTCCTGCACGTTGATCGGCTCGCCGGTGCGATGCAGGGTTTTGCCGTCCACCTTGCCGGTGGTCCTGATGCGCCGCAGTGTCTCGCCGGTGGCGTGCACGCCGATGCCAAGCAGGTGCAGCGCCTTGTCGAGCCCGTATTTGGTCACGTCGATGATGACGCGTGTGCCTTGCTCGCTGACGCGCATCATGAGTTCCTGTGCCTGGTCCTCGGCCGCCATGGGATTCTCCCGTCATCCGTCGTGGTTCGTTGCGTTCCAGCTTCCGCCGGCTCACCGGTTCCTGCGGCGGACACGATGCCCGTCATCGCGGCGTTGCGCGCGCCGTGCGCCGTCGGAGCGTTCGGAGGCTGGCGCGGTGCGGGCGATGAGCCGGCGCAGGGCGAGGGCGTCGGAAGCCAGGTTGCGGGTCTCCTGCTCCTCGATGGCGAGCTGGGCTTCCAGTCCCGTGGCGTCGGCTCCCTGATCGTGGTTGTCGGCGATGAGCGCGATCAGGGCGCGCATGTGCTTCGCGTTGCGTTCGACGGAGTCGGTGAGTCGGCCGAGCGTCGCCAATCGGCCGTCGCCCTCATCAATGACTTGGGCGAGCACATTGAGCTCGCGCAGGCTGTCGGCGAGCCGGTCGCAGGCGATCGCCTGACGCAGCGCGCGCCCGTTCACGCCGGTCATGTCCCGGCCGTCGAACCGTTGCCGACAGTAGTCCTCAAGTCGCAGCGCGGGCCGTGCGAACCATGCGTACAGGCTCTCGCAGTCCGTTGACCGCACATAGCCGCCGTTCCCGTCGGTGAGCACCTGTCTGACGTCGTCGGACAGGTAGGCGTGCCAGATCCTTCCGTCGCGCACGAGCCGGTCGCACGGTATTGCCAGGTGCAGGCGTCCGTGCGTGCCGGGCACCCGCACGGTCACCGCCGTATCCGTCCGACGGGTGATCATGGCCTCATGGAAGATGATCTCGCTGAGCGTGCGCCGGTGGATCTTGCCCATGACGGCGAGCATGTTGTACGCCACGCCCAGTCGCCGGTCTCGGATTCCGCGGGTCTGCCCGCATGACGTGTAGGTGATGCGTCCGCCGCGAACGGTCGCGTTGACGCCGAGCGTCGCGAGTTCGCGGCGGAATCCCGCGAAGTCATGGGCGTTCATGCAGGCCGTGTCGATGCTGGTGCGCAGCCGGTCCTTGAGGTTGCCGCCTCTGGCGCTCAGGTGGAGTTCCCCGATCGACGGGGCCACGCGCCCGGACTGTTCCGGCATGAGGATGTGCAGCCCGTATTCGCGGCACAGCCGGTCGCTGATCTTCCGCCATTCGCCCAAAGTCCCTTTCCGCAGACGCAGGGCCTTGCCCGTAATCCGGTCTGCCGGGCAGATGAGGATGTGGTTGTGCATGTGGGACCTGTCGGTGTGGGTGGCGATCACGTAGTCGTGCGTGCCTCCGGTGATCTCCCGGACGAACCGTTCCCCGATCAGATGCGCCAATCGGGGCGTGACCTGGTCGGTGGGATCGAACGATTGGATCACGTGCAGCGCCAACACGGCGCCCCGTCGGCGTGAGCCGCCTTTCGTGGCGTCCAACGCACGTTCGAAGCCGCGGGCGATGGACTCGGCGTCCGTGATGTCATCGCCGACGGTGGTCGAGGCCCACCGGTAGCCGTCGGTCTTGGCCGGGTTCGTCACGTAGGCGATGCTGCGGGCGAGCGTGCTTTTGATCTTGCCGATCTTGACTACAGCCATTCGGGCACCCCTTTGGGGTCGACGTCGGTCTCCACCCGGATGCTCAGGCCCGCGACCAGTCGTTCCGCCTGGCGCAGCTCGTCGAACACGCGCGAGAGCATGGCCAGGTCCGTCTCCCGCGTGGTGTTCGCGTGACGGGCGATCTGGTTGACGTTGTTGCCGATCCTCGCCAGTTGGGCGCTCACGTCATGCAGGTTCGCGGGCACGGTGATGTTGACGCGGTGGGCGCATCTGATCCGGTTGCGGGCGAACGCCATCCATCCCACGGGCCTGAGCCCGGCTTGGATACGCTGACGGTTCTCCACTTTGAGCGAGTCCGCCACCCACCGCCATTCCTCCTCGCTGAACGTGACCGTCTTGCGGATCGTCCTGGAACGGTTGCCTTTCCAGCCCATCGGCGCCTCCTCATATCGGGTTCCACGGGTGTCCCGCGATCGGCCCCGAGCTTCGCGGGGCCGCGCCGGTGTACGTACACCGGCGATGCTTGCTGCACACCAACCGCCCCTCCGGGGAGGGATGGTTGCGGCACCGGTCAGTTTCACCTTCGTGCCACGCCATGCGCGGCGGACTCCATGTCACGTTTCGCATGCCGGTGCCGGTTCCGTTTTCGTGTCCGCCGGCATCATGGCCGGCGTCGTTCTACGATGCGGGGCAACGAAGAACAATCACCGTGAGGAGACCGTCATGGCGAAGCCGAGGGAACGCAACCGGGCGATGCGCGCCATCGCCGACAACGCATTGGATGCCGAGTTGGAGGCGCTTCGGCGCAAACGCGGCGAACTGTCGCGTTTGGGCATCCTGCTGGACGACATGCGCTGGGCCGCGGAACGATTCCGCGACGCCGCCCAGTCGTTCTGCGACGACCATCACATGCCGCGCGCCCAGCTTGTGCGCACGCTCAGGATGGAGCCGAGGGAGACGGGCATGGCGTTCCATGCCGTCACGCCCGACTACGGACATGCCAATCCCGCCGATAGCCATGGCGAAATCCATGATGGCGCGGATTCGGCCGTCGAATCCGGCGGCCGACCGGCATCCGCCGCCGATGCGCCGGAGACTGCCCTGACGAAGGACAACGCCGCAACGGAGAATGCGGCTGATGCCATGGATGCTGACACGTCCGGTTCGATTGGATTGGACCCGGAGGGGTTGCGATTCGGTTTCCCGCGTCCTGGCGGCTACGCTGGATGACATTGGCGACATACGGGAGGTGACGGCGATGCCGATGCTGCTGGTGATGCTTGGCCTGTCGCTGGCGACGGGCGTGATACGCACGCTGATGCGGGGCGTGGCCTCGTGCCTTGCCCTGCTCGCGCACCCGTTGCGGCTCGTGGTGTTCCTCGCGAATTCCGTGTTCACGGCGTTCGCCATGCTGTCGGGATTGCTCATGCTGGCGTTCCTGCTCATGCATTTCCTCGCCGGCTCGGACGCTCCGGCATTGGACGGCTCTTTCACGTTAATCGTCGCCGCGTTCCTCACGGCCGTGCTTGCGAGCATGCTCATGGATTGGTGCGACGCGCGGCTCCGACGACGCTCCGCCCGCCACGGCTGAGCGTCACCCGCCGCCGCTTGGCTCCGGCAGGTGCGGGCGCGCATGCGCCGTCACGTTTCGCCGTCCGCGCCCGGACTGGGCGGAACCCGTATTCCGGTTCCGCCCAGTCCGTCGTCTATTCGGCGTCTTCCGGTTCGCCGGATGCGTCGTCGGTCTGCGACGTCCCGTCGTCGTCCGGTTCGCCGTCCTGCCCTATGCCGGCATCCCCGCCATTGTCGTCGTCATCGATTGGCGCGAGGGAGCCGTTGAGGGCTTCGGTCTCCGTGTCCGAGGTGCGGTAGCCGAGCGTTTCCAAAGCCTCGTACAGTGGCGCGGCGTGTTCCGCGATGGTCGCCGCGCCGCGCCACGTTTCCCAGCTGACGCGTTCTTCGGCCAACGCGTAGAGCAGTCCGAACGCGGCCCGTTGCGGGTCGCCGGCAATCATCGCGGTGACGGACGCGCGTAACGGGTCTTCGGCCTCGCTCTCCGGCTCCTCGGCATCGGCGTCGTCGCCCGTCGTGTCGATGCCGGTGATTTGCCCCCAGACGTCTTCGGCGTGACTGTCCCATCGGTCGAATCCCTCGGTGAGCGCATCGAGCACGAATCTCGCGGACAGCAGGGCGACGGCCCTGCCGATGCCTTTCGGCTGGGATTTCAGTTCCATGAGATGCGTCACGAACGCGATGCGCAAATCACGGCTTGCCCGCGCGAACTCCTTGGCCGGTGCCGTCTCGCGTTCCTCGCGTTCCCGTTCCTCTCGCCAACGCGCCTCCCGCGCCTCGCGGGCCGCGGTCTCCGCCTCCTCGTCCACGGTCTCGTACAGGACGATGCCGCGCGCCCATGACGCGCCTTCGGCCCGCACCCCCACGACGGGCGTGGCACCGTCATGGGAGTCGCGCCATGCGTCGATGGCCTTGGCGATGTCGCCCGTGGTCAGCATCGTGGTGCGTCGCAATCCCTTCGGCGAGTCATACCAGCCGTCCGTGTTCGGCTGTTCGTCGGCCGCGTCGATGCCCATGCGTTCCAATTCGGCTCTCGCCGTGTCGAGCCATTCGCGCCATGTCCGCTCCTGCCGGGCGTGCTTGACGGCCATGTTCCAGTTCTTGCCGCCCGCCGCCTCGGCGAGCCGTTCCTGAAGGTCCGGATACCGGTCGAAGTCGGCGATGGTCTCCCAGTCGTCGATGCTCAGCTGGGCGGTTCCGGCCTTGCTTCGCGCGTTCTCGCCGATGGCGGCTATCTTCAGGCGTCGGCGCACCAATGACACGGAACGGCCGGTACGTTGCGCCGCCTCGTCCACGCCCACGCCCAAATCGAGAAGCCCCTGATAGCCGTCGGCCTCCTCGATGACGGTCAGGTCGGCGCGCTGGCTGTTCTCCACGAGCATGAGCTCGCGTTGCTCCCGTTCCGACAAATCGGCCACCACGGCGGGCACCCGGCTCAATCCGGCGAGTTTGGCGGCGGCGAGGCGACGATGCCCGATGACGAGCAGGTAGCGTCCCCGCGGCGTGGGAGTGACGAGCAGGTTCTGCCGGATGCCCTGCGCGCGTATCGAATCCGCGAGTTCCGACACGTCGCCTACGTCACGGCGCGGGTTCGCGGGGTTCGGGTCGATGAGCCCCACGTCCAGCATGACGATGTTCGATTCGTCCATGCCTTCGTCGGTCATTACGGGACGTTCGATGATTGCGGTTTCCATGATTGTCTCCTTGAAAAAACGGATGATTGGGATTGGTCGGGGTTTCCGACGTCGGAAGCCCCGACCGGATTGAATCCGCGTCCGACGCTCAGTGGCGGCGTTCCGTCCATGCGGGGCGGATGCCGTGTTCGCTGGCCGCGAGCACGAGGGATGCCAGCGAACAGTCGTCGTCCAAGGCCAAGGCCTTGAGCGCGCGCACCGCGGCGGCGGTCGAACGGTCGGCCATCCACAGCAGGTACGCGCACGACGCCATCGGCTGCGCCTCGTATCCGTCCGGGGCGTCGGCCGTCACTGATTCCAGCAACGCCGTCGCGCGTTCCCCGCGTCGCGTGTCCGGCTGGTAGTCGGCGTCCTTGAACGCCCGTGACAGTTCGCGCATGACCACGGCCGCCGATTCCATCGAATGCGGCTGGGCGTACAGCATGTGCAGTTCGCCGCCGCCCATTTCGCGCAGCGATGCGAGTATCAGCGCGTCCCGCATGCTCAGGCACTCGGTCATCAACACCGCCAGCGTGACGCGCTCCTCATGGGAGAAACCGCCCTCGTCGCGCGACAGCAGGCCGTTCCACCTGTCCATCAGGGGCGCGAACCACTTGTCGGCCGCTTGCGCCGGGCCAAGTTCACGCCGGTCCTGAAGGAACCCGTCGCGTACGCGTTTCGCCAGTCCGGTTCCCGCCGTGCGGGTATCCACCATGTCGTTCATGTCCATCGGTCCTTTCCGTGTGGTTTCCATTTCGGACACCACCCGCCTGCCATGCGCGTAGGCGGAGAGACCGGAGGCGTGGACCGCGACGATCCGGGCCGTAGCGAAGACGGCATGCTGGTTCGCCGTCGCAGCGCAGGCACGGGAGCGGCGCGGGACACGGCGCAGGGAACGCAGACGGAGCGCATGGCATGCTGGTGGTGGCCGCAAACCCCTCGTCAGATTCCGCGCGGCCCACCGCCGCGAGCGTGCGAGCGGCCAGACAGCACGGTCATGCGCGTAGCGCATGGCCCGGGGCCGCGTCCCCGCGCCGATTGCGGAGAGTATGTCGAACGGCCCCGCCTGGAGCATTCTCTCCGCAAGCGGAGCGGGAAGTCCGCGTAAGTTATTGTCATTCATAGATGTCAAACAGGAGCCAAGTCATGGACATGCGAGCCTCGAATCGTAGATAATGGGAAAGCTGTATTTTCGGACAACGAAGAAGGCGTAAGGTGCAGGTTGCGAGGAACCGCCTCATTATGGGCTCACGCCGGGGTAAGTCATCAGATGGGGGACAAACGCTGGCCGTCACCCCACGGGATCGATTGATCCTATGGCTTCGTCAGCTCAAAGGGGAACGCCTGCTTCGTTTCACGACGACTCTGATCTGCATCGTTGGCACGATGGGCGTGCTGATCCGCGATTATGTGAAAGAGCGGATGGCAATCGGCACAGGATATTCGTTTATCCGGTTCCTCAACGAAGGAGCGGGAATATGGTACTTCCTCATACTGCTGGTTTTAGGAGCCACAAACGTGACGTTAAGGTCCAGAAGCCCCGTGGCGTTGCTGGCCTTGGAATTCATTGAGCTCTCTCTGGGCGTCCTGTTCGGCGTTGGCCTGCACTCATACACGCAGGTCGCGCTTATCCTGGTGCTTTATCTGTGCATTCGGCTTCCCCTGTATGCTCAGGCCATGTGCGATCTGGCCATGATCTGCATGATCGCAATGCAATGCATCTATCCCTCCTATCTACAGCCTCAGTATTTGGCGTTACTGTATTCCGTCGCTTTGGCCGGCATCGCATCCTCACTGTTGTCCATAGCGCGGGACCGGCGAACGGCGAATAGACTGCTGTCTGAAGCACGGCGAAAGACCGCAATACTGGCGGAGGAGAGGAATCGTACGGAACGGCGCCTTCGCATGGCCAACGAGTTGCATGACAGTGTCGGCCATGGATTGACCTCGATCATCGCGTTATCGCAGGGAGGCGAGGACTGCATAAGGAACGGCGGCTATTCCGACTCGCAACTGGCCGATGTCTTAGCGGAGATCACATCGATTGCGAAGGACAGTCTGGGCGATACGCGCCGCATCTTAAAGGTCTTCAATGAAGAAGAATCGCAGCCGTCTTTGGAACAGATCGGTCTTGAACCAGTGAATCAGGATGACATCCTGCGTTTACGGGATTGGGACGATATCAGACCAGTACTGGAACACATACGCTCAACCGGAATCATCGTCGTGTTCACCGAAACAGGAAGACGCGTCGAGGATCCCCGCCGTTCGGATTTATGCTTCGCCGTCACTCGCGAGGCACTGACCAATGCCCTTCGGCACGGCGCGGGACTGACCCGCATTGCCGTCTCCTGGAATCATTACCGTGATGGCGGAACAGCAATCACGATCCGCAACGATGGACACGTCTCCGGACACGACACCACCGGCGAGGCATCCGGTCAAAACAGGAAGCCGACAGGTGGAACCGGACTGCAACGACTCTCCCAACGCCTTGCGAAAATGGGCGGCACCCTGTCCTATGGGCCATACGGCAATGGCTGGACGGTCAAGGCACTAATCCCCTGAAAGAAACGGAAGAACCATGAAGGATGCAAGAGACGACATCATCAAGGTCATGCTGGTCGATGACATGCGAGGGGCGCGAACCGGCTTCATGATGATGCTGAACAACGATCCGAACATCATCGTCAGCTCACAGGCCGCGGATGGCGCCCAAGCAATCGAATTCCTACGGCAATCACCGCAGCAACTGCCTGACGTGATTCTGATGGACGTGCGCATGCCCGTCATGGACGGCATAGAGGCGACGGGCATCATCAAGGAGCAATTCCCCCAAATCCAAATATTGATCCTGACCACATATGATGAGGACGATTACGCCTTCGACGGATTGGCGCGAGGGGCATCCGGATTCCTGCTCAAGGACGCAACCCCCAAACAGCTACGTGACGCCGTACACGCCGTGCATAACGGAGATGCAGTATTGACACCGAGAATCACCGGTGAAGTGCTCAATCGCGGGGTTCGCCCCATATCGGACAACACCCGTATCAAGCTGCTACGGAGCCTATTCGACGGACTTTCCAAGCGGGAACATGAAGTCGCGGAACTCGTGGCGGCAGGCTTGTCCAATCAGGAAATCGCGGAGCGCCTATTCATCGAAACGACATCGGTACGACGCACGGTAAGCCGCATATTGGCCAGAATGCATATGCGAGACCGAGTCCAAATCGCCATAGCCTGGTATCAATCGGGGTTGGACCAAATAACAGGCGGCAAACCAGCATAAAGATCACGATATTCATCTCAAGGATTGTGGTGTTTGTCATCTGAAGATGACAAACACCACAATCCTTTTATTGAGAAATAGAGCGAACTGGTTAACTGTCTATATCCGTCGCTCAAGCGAACGGAACAAACCTAGCATATATCACGTCACTTTTGCCATCCCCTAAGATAGGGCAGTATCCAAAAACCGTTAGGGGGGGGGGACTTCGATTATTGCGGCTCGGGTCAATCGAAGAAAGGAAAACGATGTGCCAGCTGCCCGATTCGGCTTCACCCATCATCGCGTTTGAGAGCGTCTCATTCAATCATGCCGGTCGCGAATTGCATGGGATCTCATTTGCCGCCTATGCAGGTCGAGTCACCGTTCTGATGGGGCCACATGACGCCGGCAAAACAACTGTTCTCCGGATGCTGTTGGGACTGGATATCCCGGATTCCGGATGCATATACACCTGTGGCAAACCCTATGGCACATCCCGTATACCCAAAAACGTTGTGAATGCAATGCCCGAAGCTATTTCACTGTCCCCGTATTACTCGGCCGGAACCTATCTTCGTTGGAAAGCGCTCTGGGCCAGAACACCTAATCCGGTTCTTGACGGCATCGTTCACATGACCGAACTGCAGAATCTTCTCACCGTCAAGCTCCGCGATCTCACCCCGATCGATGTCCTCAAAATGCGATTCGCTATAGCTCTGCTTCCCAACCCCAAAGCCCTGATCGTAGACGAACCGCTCCAGGCACTTGATCAATCGGGCACGAATTGGATCTGCGAGCAGATACGGAAGCAGGCGAATCGTGGCGTTGCGGTGCTCATCGCATCCGAACCGGACGGCAGACTGAAGCCGATTACCGATGATGTTGTGGTACTGGATAAAGGCACCGTGGTAAAAGAGGGTTCCCGCGGCCAGCTCTGGAAGGAAGACTGAAAAACGCCGGCGGATCACCCGCTCCCATAGGTCCATGTGTTTGGTGTTTGTCATCCGAAGATGACAAACACCAAACACATTCTTGGATGTACCATCCAAATCAGGTTAACTGGAATGGCATGCACCGGCATGCAATCCGGTTCCATATACAGAACATGAGGAGAACGAAGATGAAGGATTATGTGCCTCCTGTCGTTGAGGTCATCGCATCATTCAAGGAAGCAACCAATGGCGTATGGTTCGGCAACTATGTCGATGTTGGCGGAGCCAAGGCCCCGTTCCCTTGGGGATCGAACTGACCGAAACCCTGCATATATTGATGATCCCTAGCTGTATCAGGATAGGGAAACGTGATGCCGTTTACGCATAAGAACCCAAACCGTACCGTGATTGTCCGCGGCGGGAAGCCGACGGACCGTTCGAAGCTTCCCGCCTCCATCAGCATCAATGACGAGGGAACATGCGTCCAGGTTCCTCTGTTGAGTGGCGATCGCATGTTCTGGACCGTCTCCGAAGATGAAGTGCTCCTGTCGGACAGCGCCTTCCGGCTTGCAAGCATCACGAACGCCGATCTTGACCTGGAACGCATCATCATGGATCTGCTGCCTTCGCTCCCTGACAGCCTGCGAGGGGACAAATCCCCATGGAGGAACATACATTCCGTACCCGCCGCAACCACACTGCACCTCGACAAATCCAATAGGCCGCGATATACGAGAGCGGAACCTTCACCCATAAAACATGTTTCAAACGACGTAATTCTGGCATCGCTAAGGAGCCGTTTCCTGACGATCGCGGATGAGTGGCGCAATGAGGCACCACTATCCGCCGATGTGTCCGGAGGAGTGGATTCCGCCGCCATCGCATACATCTTCGCCAGTGAGGGGGTTCGTATGCCCCTGTATCATGAAACACCCGACGATCCAATGAATCAGGATTCCCGATGGGCCGAGCGAATCTCCGAGGACGTTCGGATGCCACTCATCAAAATCGGCCGAGTCGTGGATGGAAACAGATCATTCGAATCCACAGCCGAATATCCCAACAGAGAGATACCTGAAGAACCGGTCTTCTGGAGCGATATCGAAGGCTATCTCAGCCGAATCTCCGAAATGGAAGCAGACACAAGCCGTATCCATGTCACGGGTTTCGGAGGAGACGAGCTGTTCGCATCCATGCCATCCTCATCATGGAGTTGTCTGCGGGAACACCCGCTGCGGCTACGGGACATTCGAAGACAATACAGCGCCGATTACCGGGTCCCACCCTATCAGGCAATTCTCGATCTGACCGACAGCACCGATCTGCATGAGGAATTACGGTCATCGCTCCTGGACGCGGAACAAGATCATGGCCATCGCTCCTCGCCTTGTGGATGGCACGATGCCATACGCATTCCCGAATTCCTGACCGCGAAAGCCAGGGATACCCTATATGGCGCCATTGAATCACAATTGAAACACGCCGACATTCGGCCATTAAGCCCCGACCGAAGCCGTCATCAGGCGCTCTACTCTCTGTCAATGCAGGCACGAATGCTCAATCAGGTTAATCGGACGTTCGCCTCCGACGACATAACGTTCCGCTCCCCCTACCTGGACCGTGGAATCGTGGGCTATGCGCTATGCGCCCCAATCAGTGCACGCACCGAGGGAAATCTACACAAAGCCGTATTGTACCGGGCGCTCAAGGGTATAGTCCCCGAAACGATATTCCGGCGTCCCGTCAAAGGCGATCACTCATATTCACTGTATCTGGCATGGCAACGCTCGAAAGACACGCTGCTCGACTCAATCGCCGGCGGAGTGCTGGACGAAGAAGGACTGATCGATATACCAGCCGTACGGCGTCGAGCTTCCATGCCGATGCCTGACATCACGTTTCTGTTTGAAATGCAACGAGTCGCGGCAGTGGAAAGGTGGCTAAGACATGCAAACCGATAACACGATGGCGAACACCAGCCTGAAAGACCAGATATCCCTATATCCCAAAGAGGGAGGGGCAATCGTATTCGTCAACGACACCGGCGAATACCTGCAGGTCAACGAAATAGGCCGAATCATCCTCGACGGTCTGATGCACGGCAAAACCGTCGAGGATTGCATGAACGCAATCGCCGAAGAATATCAGACCGACAGACAAATCATCGTCCGGGATACGGAACGATTCCTCGCCGATATAGGGAAGCACGTGCGCCTATGAGTATCCCTCTACAGCCGGAAGCAACCACACGCGTCAACTTTCACGACCGCCTGGTGGCGCTGATTGCCATCATTATCGGAAGACGGATGGAACGACAACGAATCGGAAAGTTCTGCCGCCGGCTTGAAACGTGGTCCGAACGGTATCCGCCAGCCGATGCCGACATGGCGAAGCGTTACCGCAACGCCGTATGTTCGGTAAGCCGCAGATGCCGCAGCCAGCAGGGTTGTCTGCTTCGGTCGCTCTCCACGGCGGCGGCATGCCGCATATCTCGCCGATCCGTCACATGGTGCACCGGGTTCACCGATCGTCCCTTTCGCGCACACGCCTGGGTCGAAGCCAACGGCATACCCATCGGCGAACCTGATGCCGTCAGACGGTACACCATCACCAGAACCAGTTCCGAACGGAAAGATACGCAATGACCGCCAACGACCCGGACGACACCATGCACATGAAACATGCCTCCATGTACAATCTGATTTCTCCTCTCCGAAAATACCGAGGACGGCTGGCACTCATCCTATGTCTTGGAGCCATAGGAGCCGTTATGACGCTGCTCGTGCCTAAGTACATGACCAACTTCTTCCAGAATGGTGTATTCCAGGTTCCCCAGTGGCCCGTCATTGCCGGAATGCTGTTATCTCGTCACCGCTTCAGGAGCTATATCAGCCCTACAGAACTACCAATTGCAGAGCACAGGGGAGGATATCGTAAGGGATGCTCGTCTCGCACTAAGCAAACACCTGCTACGTCTGCCCATACGCGAATACGATCAACGTGACTCCGGCGACCTGCTCAGCCGTGTCGGCAACGACACCTCACAACTGCGTAATGCATTCATGCAGTGCACATCAGCCCTTGCATCAGGTTTCATCACCGTCATCGGTTCCGCTGCGTTTATGGCAATGCTTGACCCGATCCTATTCGGCACAGCGATCACCTTGCTCCTTACGGTATTCACGCTCATGCTGCTGTCCGCTAAATTCATCGAACGAGCAAGCTATGACAGCCAATACACGCTCGGCGACCTTACCTCCACGCTCAATCGTGATCTCGCCGGCATCCGCACCATACGCGCTTCAAACGGCTTCGAGAACGAGAATAAGGTTATTGCCGCCTTGATCAACCGCGTCCGCCTGTCCGGACTCAAGATTGCCAAAATCCAGTCGATCGTCAATCCACTGGCCACGATAGCCCTGCAACTCGCAGCTATCATTGTGTTCGGTCTGGGATTATGGCGCGTAACCACAGGGCTGCTATCCGTAGAGAAACTTACTCAGTTCATCATGTTGCTGTTCATCAGCATCTCACCGCTCAGCCAGATCATTTACGCAGGCTCACAAATCGGCAATTCAATGGCCGCAATGAACCGTATACGGGAAATATTGGATATTCCCGAAGAAAAGGACTCTGACACCGTCGTCGCAACAATCAATGAACATATGCCGCTGGCACACAGCGGGCCCCGTCCGCCAGCGGTGGAATTCCAACACGTCTACTTCTCCTATGGATCCAAACCAATTCTGCGTGACCTGAATCTCTCCATATCCCAAGGAAGTGTCACGGCACTTGTCGGGCCCTCAGGGGCAGGGAAAAGCACGATCCTGCAACTTATCGAACGTTTCTATGATCCTTCCAGCGGAAATATCAATGTACTCGGTAAGGACATAACAACCTGTGATCGAGACGATTTACGCAGCCACATCGCATACGTGGAACAGGATTCACCGGCACTGTCCGGTAGCATACGAGAGAACCTACTTCTCGGATCAAACGATTGTAGCGATGATGAATGCCGACGGGTATTGGAATCCGTGAATCTCTCCCATCTGCTAGATCGATCCGACAAAGGTCTTGATATGCAGATAGGGGAAAACGGAATCATGCTATCAGGCGGAGAACGCCAAAGACTCGCCATAGCCCGCGCCCTTCTTTCCACGGCAAAAATCATCCTGCTCGACGAAGCCACCGCAAACCTGGACGCCGATAACGAACGCCTTATCACTCAGCTATTGACTCAGGTAGAAGGCCGCACTTTTATTATCGTTGCGCATCGACTCGCCACGATAATTGACTCCGATCTTATATATGTACTTAATCAAGGGCGGATTATCGGATCGGGAACCCATAAACAACTTTTTAAAACGGCACCATTTTATCGCAATCTCGCAACGGAACAATATATCTCATAGCTAAAAGAAATTTGGCGATTTATTACAATAATTCCTCATCTAACTATAAAATATAGTTATTTTATATATGCTGCATATATATCACTTTTCACCGATTACAACCGATTGGACATCTACACAAAATACACTATGTTCCGCTAGGTCAAATAAGCAACACTCTGACTAACTCTATAACAAATACAGACATAAACTATACAAAAAATGTATATATCATCATATGATGACAAGGCCGACGACTGGACGGAAATCTATATCGACTCTTATCTCTTGTCATCTGGAGATAACAGATAACCCACAACGGGTCGCGCGGCACGCGAATAGGTGATGTAATAAAAATGTCATAAGCCATTAATAAGGAAAGAGACAGAATCGTGCCCATCGACCTAAAATATATCCCATTCTGTCAGTCCAACAGTTCCTTCTATGAGCCACCAGATCGTCAATCTTCGCCAAGACTTGATGATGAAATTCACTTTCCAAATAATTGGAAGATATATAAAGGTACCCCATGGACAAATTGTCGTCCTAGTAATGTTAAAATTCCGGAACAGGGATGGAAGATTCACATCTCGGCAACTCTTTGGAATTATGAAAAGATATTAAGAGAAGTATCAAATTATTGTTTTTCAAAAAAAGTCGCATTTAAATATCTATCAACAAAAGCTGATTTTTTTGATCAAAACAGTAAATATACCGATAGGGCTGCTGCCGGAAAATATATTACAATATATCCAGTAAACGAATTGGAGTTTCATTCTACTCTCAATGGGTTAGACGACATTATTGGGAATGAGTCAGGACCCTATATCCTTTCGGATAGACGTTGGAGGAACGGGCCTATATTCTATCGCTTCGGCGCTTTTATCCCGCCTAAGGATAAGACAAAATATATAAGTGTATTGAAAAGGCCCGACGGAGTCGAGGAAGAAGATGTACGTCGTCCTACCTTTATCGTGCCGGATTGGGTGAAAATACCGGAATTTCTACACGAATCCATAGAATCTCAATCTATACCATTCCCATTCGAGATGAAATCAGCTATGCATTTTTCATGCGGTGGAGGTGTGTATACCGCAGAGGCGTTGACGGATGAATACGTTTCAAAAGGAACTATCGTTGTACTAAAGGAGGCGCGACCATATACGGCGCTTGATTCCGACGGCCATGATGCTGTATATCGTTTGAAGCACGAAGAACATGTCTTATCCGAATTACAAGATACGGGCTTTGTGCCTCAGGTATTCGGAATGTTTAGAGCATGGGAAAACCTTTATCTCGTGATGGAGAAAATACCAGGAAACAACCTTAAGTATGAATGCATGCTTAGAACTCCCATACTAAAGCCAGCTCCTTGGAAACTAGATAATGCTGCCTTTGGGCAATGGGTTGATCATACCGTTTCACAGCTTGATAAAGCAATGTCGCTCTTTCATCGACACGGATGGCTTCTTGGTGATATTCACCCTAAAAATATCATTATGGAAAACGGAGTTAATCCTATATTTATTGATTTTGAATTCGCGCACAAAATGGATAAAGGATGGCGAATTAAACAAATAGCACCAGGATATGGTCCTCTGACAGGGTTTACCGGCACCGACGCAGATTTTTGTTCATTAGGGTTGCTGGAGTTAGATATGCTTCTTCCTCAAGCCACCATTACAGATCAGGGCAATGAAGGAAGCATTATACGAATCGCTAGACACGCGCAGAGTCATCTCGATATTAACGAAGACTCCATCGAATCTATAATTCAAAAGACATCTAAAAATACTCAGCTATCCTTGGATCAGCGAGCTGTCAATCTCGCTTCTATTGAAGATTTAATACATGGACTAGCTCGGGGAATAAAGGCACACCTTCATTTTGATGAAGGCGCTACAGTTGCTCTACCCGGTGATATAGAACTATTTGGCCCTAATGCTGTACAAGCCTCGGTGGGATACCCTTATGGCGTTGCGGGTGCTTTGTCGACGTTAGCTTTGGCAGGTGATCCAATAGATTCCGCATCGGTTCAAAAAGCATCTCAATGGATTTTAAATCATCTTTCGGGCGTTAAAAACCGAGGATTCGCCGGCAAAGATGGTTTGGAGTATGGCTTACGCATGGCGGGATTTGATGAACTCGCTCGAGAAGCACATTCTTTGCCCGTGGCAAACCCCATTAATCCTACTTATTGGTCCGGATGGGCTGGCGTCGGCCTAAATGACCTAAGTATCGGGTCGAATAAATCATATGATGAACTATTTTTAGCCTCATCAAAGTTGCAGAACATGCTTACCAACGATGTCGAATGTGAATCCGCTGGATTATTATATGGCTGGTCTGGCACGGCCTTATTGTGGGCCGAAATCTATAGAACGGTTGATCGAGATGAAAAATATGTGGATTATGCACTACATGCAATACAAAACGATATTAAAAAATGTGTTTTGACCCAAAATATGACCATGGAATACGATGAAAAGTGGAGAACTCTGCCATATCTGGGAACCGGGTCATGCGGTATTGCAATCGCTTTATATGCCTTGCGAAAAGCGACCGGAGAATGTCTCTTGGACAAAGAGTATGAGTCCCTAGTTCGCGCATGCACCTACTATCAGTGTGCACAGGGAACATACGCATATGGTATGTCAGGCTTTTTGACTTTTCTGAATGCAAAGGACGATAAAAGCAAGCTGGAATATCAGGTAATTAACTCATATTGCGATTCTCTTCGACTATTTATCATTCCAAGTAAAGGCGGTTTTTATGTCCGAGGAAATCAAGGACTAAAACTGTCGTGTGATTTTCTGACCGGATCCGCCGGAGTCCTCGGATCTCTTGCCGCACTCCAGGGGAAATGGTCAGGCATACCGTTCCTGTCATGGAACGATTCCTTAGATATTAGAAAGGAGGTGCACAATGGGAAACAACGTTCTTGATTTTCAAATCTTGACTGCTGACGGCGAAACGGATGATGCAGCACGTATCAGCACGTTTAGCTTCAATGGCCCCTGCCCGGGCCTGCCGAGTACCTTGACCTACAGCAACTGCTGACAAGACAAGTGTCTGGCACCAATTCGCAAAATTGATGCCAGACACTTTTGCAATGGAGTAACTATGAAGTGTACAACACTCAATCAACCCATCAAATTGTATGAAGAATTCTCTGACAAGTATCGCAGCAAGGCGCAACAACTTTGTGAACATTTAATAGAGGATACAAATAATTTTCATTATTCCAGTAATCAATCGCTCGAATTAATGCAAATTAATAATGAACTAGTAATTCATTTCAAGGATGATCCGTCGCAATATATTCATTTATGTCAAAAACCGATTGGAAGAATATCTGGTTTTTACATTAATTCAGAGAAGACAATAGCGGCATTATTAACGCAGATGCCAAAAACTGATTTGTACACTATTTCATTATATGAATTGAAAAAGCAATCCGCCAATATTCTTCTGAGGTGCAACAATGTTGTACCTCAGATAAGAACGACATACCATTCTATCTATTGGATTAATAAAAGCAAATCAAATCGCCCGTATAAACTAATGATGGCAAACAAGTGTGGCATCATTGAAGTATACGGCACAAATAGTGAATATGATATATTATCTTTCGTTTGCAGTAATGATGCGGTTATTGTTATAAGAATGACGCACGGAGACAATTCTCGTATGCTGTTTTTCGATGATTTCGGCGAAAGAGACACACGCTTTAGGGAAATTACTGCATCACTCCCCATTGATTCGATGGAGATTACAAATACTCTTCTATATGCTATCGTCAATAACCAACTTCTAATTATTAACTTTTTTAACGATATACATGATAGGCAAATGATTCAGTCTCCCCATGGATTTATTCCTAAATCATTGCAAAAGCGTAATGGGATTGTTTATGTGATAGGACGCCTATCGGGCGACTCCGCCATCTGGATTCCATCTCTCGGACAAAATGGGATATGGAAAGCTCCTCCTTGTGGAGTTATTAGTTTTCTTGGATTTCAGGATAGATTCCCTGTTTTCTGCATATCATCTCCAATCCATCAAACGCAAATTGTAACAGGAAATAGGAAAGGATTCTTAGAGGCTGTATCGTCCACACCTAATATTCACTGTCGCAAAATTATTATCCGGAGTAGAGATCAAACAAATATTCCCATTACACTTTTTTATAGACTTGATAGTATTCTCGAGCAGTCTCCTATTCTATTGATGGCATACGGATGTTATGGAATCGCACTTGAGGGAGCCTATGACCGTTTGATTTCATATGTCATACAGTCCGGCATAACTGTTGCCTTCTGCCATATTCGAGGTGGGGGCGAGTATGGGGAGGAATGGCATAGGCAAGCGATAAAAAACAATAAGTTCATATCTATCAATGATTTTCTCGATTGCACTAAAGGATTGATTGCAAATAACTTATGTGACGCCAAACGCATTGGAGCAGTGGGTTCAAGCGCCGGCGCTTTGGTTGTTCTTTCTGCCGCATTGCGCCGCCCGGATTATTTCAAAATTGTTCAATTATCGCACCCTTTTTTAACACCGGAATTGATTCTCACAAACCCCGACAATCCACTTACAATTAGCGATTGGGATGAATTCGGATATCCATCATCATCTTCTTGCTATGACTCGTTTTCACCTTTGGCGCAATTGCGGCGTCTTCCAGCTGATTTTTCTAATCAAGCTCCTGACATTTGGATTACTGCCGGCAAGAATGATATAAAGGCGCCTCTCTTATATACGGAACAATGGCTGAATTCATATTCGGCTATTGTTCCGTCCGCACATAATTCGGTGTTTTTGCAACTTTTAGATGAAGGACATCACAATTCTGATGATTCTTTGACCGGTGGCTGTTTATCAACTATATGGTTACTCGACTCTCTCTTCGACACAGATTGACATCTTTTGATGTCAATCGTCTCTCCGGCATAGACGATTGACTCGTCTTTATGGATACTGTCGGCAGTAGCACTCTCGTAGGAAGGATTCTCGTCCATGAAAAAACAACCAAATGACTTCATTGGGGTAAATACATATTTATCGATTCAGGCGCGTGGGCTGGTCAAGCGTGTGGTTTCCGCTGATGGTTCCAGTCCGAGTGTGATTCTCAATGATGTCTCGTTGGATATTCCCGGTGCCGGGTTGACGGCGATCGTCGGGCCTTCGGGTGCGGGCAAGACCTCTCTGTTGTACGTGTTGTCCGGTTTGGACAGTCCCGACTCGGGCCGGGTCGTCATCGGCGGCACCGACATCTACGCGTTGGACGAGGAGCGTCGTTCGCGGTTCATCCGCGGGCATATCGGTTTCGTGTTCCAGCAGTACAACCTCGTGCCGTATCTGACGGTCGAGGAGAACGTGATGCTGCCGCTCTCGCTCGCTCATCGCAAGGCCGACTACGTGCATGTCACGCAGCTGTTGTCCCGGTTCGGTCTGCGCCAGAGGGCGAGGACCGTGGTGAGCGCCCTGTCCGGTGGAGAGCAGCAGCGCGTGGCCCTGTGCCGGGCCCTGCTCTTGCGTCCGTCGGTGGTGTTCGCCGACGAGCCCACCGGCGCGCTCGACACCGCGAACAGCGAGCTCGTGCTGCAGGTGCTGCGCGAGCTGGCGGATTCGGGTTCCAGCGTGGTCATGGTCACGCATGACACGGATGCCGCCGCACTGGCCGACCGCGTAGTCTTCCTGCGTGACGGCGGGATCACCCACGTCGCGGGCAGGCTGACCGCCGGGCAGATCGTCGAGGGCATGCGCCGCACGTTCGAGCCGCCCATGTCGCAGCACGGTCAGGAGGTTCGCCGTGGGTAGGTATGTGCTTCGCGTGTTCCGCGACAATCTCGCGGGTTGGGTGCCCACGATCATGGTGGTCGCGGTGGTGACCACGCTGGTGGGCGTGTGCATGAACCAGTTCGTGTGGACCTCGTCGCCGTCGTTCGCGTCGGCCGCCCGGCTGGCGGGTTTGGATCCGGCCGAGTTCGCCATGGTGTCGGTCACGATCTATGTCGTGGTGGCGTTGCTTGCGTTCTTCTCGCTCACGGTGGTCGGTTCGGCCACGGTTGACCGCATCCGCGGCACGTTCGCGCAATGGCGTCTCATGGGCGCCAGCCCGAGCCAGGTGCGTGCGGGCATGTGGATGCTCGTGGGCGTGGCGAGCTTCATTGGCTCGCTGCTCGGTTCACTGATCGCGATGCCGGCCAGCCTGCTCGCGGTTCCCGAGTTCGACGCGATGGCCGCGGAGAGCTTCGCCGGCGGGCTCGGCTCGTTCGTCCCTCCCGCGTTCGCGCCGTCCGTGGCGGCATGGCTCGGCTCGCTGCTGTTGGGCGTGGTCACGTGCATGCTGGGCGCGTTTGTGCCCTCGATGCGTGCGGCGAAGGTCCGTCCCATCGAGGCGATCCGCGGCAAGGACGCGCCGATTGGACGGCGTGGATGGCGGTATTGGGTGCGCTGGACGCTGGGACTGGTTGTCATGGCGGCGGCGCTGGTATTGGCGTTCTCCGGCATGGGCATGCCGCGCGCCCGCGCGTTCGGACAGGAGGCCGGCCAGACGTTCAACGGCGCATTATGGGCCGGGATCATCGCGTCGTTCGGCATGTATGTCCTCGCCGGCGTGCTGGTCCCGATCCTGTTGGACGCGGGACGCGTCATGTGCCGCCTGTGCGGGTCGGCGACCGGCGTGCTCGCGGCCCGTGCCGCTAGGGCGAAGGCCGTGTCCAGTATGAACACCATCGCCCCGCTCGCACTGGCTCTGGGATTGTCCGCGACCCTGCTGACCTGCGCGCGGTCCTACGGGCGGATACTGGCCCTGGGTGGCCATCCGACGAGCCTGAACTACGCGGACTCGCTGCTGATGATCGCGATGCTGTGCATCGTGTCCCTGGCCACGAGCCTGGCCGTCATCGCGTTGTCGAACCGCGGCATGGTCGCCGACCAGGCGCTGCTGCGCAGCATCGGCATGTCGCCGCGCCGGGTGACGCGCATGATCCTGTGGCAGAGCCTGCAATTGGCCGCCGGCGCGGTCGTCCTCGCGCTCATCCCGGTCGCCGTCAGCTCGCTCGTGCTCGCCACACGCTCCATCACGCTCGTCGGTGTTCCGGTGGCCGAGATCCCGTGGACCGGTGTGATCGGCGCGGCAGCGGCCTGCTGGCTGGCGTTGTTCCTCATCCAGTACATGCAGATCCGCCCCGCGTTGCGCCGCAGCGTGGCCGACGCGATCAGAAGCCGTTGACGGCACCGGATTCGGAAAAGGAGGATGAGATCATGCCTGTCCGATACACGGCCATGCCGAGGCGAGCCCCGGTGTCCATGCTGCTCGCGTTCCTGCTAATCCTGACGGCCTTGTTCGGGCTGGCGGCGTGCGGCTCCGTCCAAGGCTCCTGGCCGGACGGCCAGTATGCCGGCCGGGTGCCCGAACCCGATCGGGTGACGACCCGTATCAGGGACGAGACCGACAACGGCTATCTGATCGACGTGTCATGGACCATCGCCGAGGCGAAGGACTACGCGCGAAAGATCAAGGACGCGGGCTTCACCCGCAACGCCACCGAGGAGGAACAGGCCGGCGTATACGACTACACGGCCGACGACGGCATCGTCAAGGTCTCCATCAGTGCATTGCCTGGTGACAACGGCACCATCAACATCAACAAGCTCCAATGACACTCAAAAGGATCGGCGCTCATGGACATTCCCGCACATCACGAACCGTCACCCGGCAAGCCCCTGTCGGCGTCACCGCCCGTCCCGGAGCCCGGCCGGCCGAACCCGCCCCAACCGTTGCAAGCCGCGCCGAACGATTCGATCGTCGGATTCCTGCTGCTCGGACTGTTCCTGTCCCTGCCCGGCGTGCTGATCGCGTGGATCACCGGCCGCGACGGGCACGGATGGGAGCATGGCGGCCGCGTCGCCGCATGGATCGGGGCGCTGCTCTCGCCGTTCGTATGGCTGGCCATCATCATCGTATTCACTTTGTTGTTCACCGGTTCGGTCACGATGCTCGGCTGCCTGATGCCCGGCGCGGACTGTCTCGCCCAGTAAGCACGCCGATGACCCGGCGAGACGGCACAGTGGATCGTATGGAACGGCAAACGGTGAACGTCGGCAGGGTCACGGCCACAGCCATGCCATTATGCGTGCTCGCGGTCGAGGTCATGATGCTCATGTGGGAGCGCATAATCGGCACCCCATTGGACCCGATGTACACGCTCGCCAAGCAGACCGGCGGATTCGTGCTGCTGTTGCTGGCCCTGTGCCTGTCATGCTCGGTCTTGATGTTCCGTTACCGGGTCCCGTCCGTCACATTGATGTCGCAGCTCGTCCTGACCCTAATGCTGTCCTTCTGGCATGCGGACTCGATTCTGCTGGTCCAGCTGGTCGCGGCGTTTTACGCGTTCATGCGCACGACCGGGGAACGCCGCATGTACATCGGATCCCTCGCGACGACGTTGGCCGTGACCTTGGCGACGTTCATGTCATGGCCCGCCAGCCAGTTCCTCGGCGAATGGCCTGGCCGCATCCTCCTACTCGCCCTCGCCGGCGCGATCGCCCTGGCGCACCGCGGCATGGTTCAAGCCAGGAGAGCCACGGCCGCCGCCGGCCTGGAACACCGGCGCGCGCAGACCGCCGTCAAGCAGCGTGACGCCGCGGTGCGTCGTTCGCGCATCGCCGGACAGCTGCACGACAGCGTGGGTCACGGGTTGACCACGATCATCGCTTTATCCGAGGGATTGAGCGGTAAGACCGGCGACCCGCGCGTGGACGAGGCCCTGAAAGGCATCAACGAGATCGCACGGGAAAGCCTGGCGGACACGCGCAAGGCCGTGCGCGCACTGACTGAAACCGACACGACCGACGAAGACCCTGCTGAACCGGGATCCCGGAGCATGCGTTCATGGGATGACATCCGTCCGATCCTCGCACATGCCCGCACGCTCGGCATCATCACCATATTCACCGAAACCGGCATCCGCGCCGACGACGAACCCCAGGCGGACCTCTGCTTCGACGTGACCCGAGAGGCCATAACCAACGCCATCCGCCACGGCAGACACGTCACGCATCTCAACGTCTCATGGAACCACCAGCCCAACGGAGTCACCGTCATCGTCCGCAACGACGGAGCCACCGGTGCGGCGCAAGCCGTCGCACCCGATGACGGCACCGGATTGGCCGGACTGTCACGGCGCGTGCAAGACGCCGGCGGCACGTTCGCCTATGGGCCGGTCGATGGCACCGAATGGCAGGTCAAAGCGGTCATTCCCCCAACCGGGAACATGACCGGGAAGCAACCGGCCGAAAGGAAGATTCAACCATGATCCGTGTGATGCTCGTAGACGACCAGAGACTGGCACGCCTCGGTTTCCAGCTCATGCTCGACGACGTGACCGACATCACCGTCATCACCTCAGCGGAAAACGGGCAATCCGCCATCGACACACTCAACCAGTTGGATGCCAATCACCGGCCATTGCCCGACGTGATCCTCATGGACGTGCGCATGCCCGGCATGGACGGCATCGAAGCAACCCGACACATCGCCAGACACTGGCCCACCATCAGAACCCTCATCCTCACCACCTACGACGAAGACGACTACGCCTTCGGCGGGCTCGACGCTGGAGCCAGCGGATTCCTACTGAAAGACATAAGTAAATCACAATTAATGGAATCGATAAAAGCTGTTTTTGAAAATGGTAAAATTCTTACTCCACGAATAACAAAGAAACTAGTAGAATATCAACAAAGCAAATTCATTTTTCAAGACCAACAAAATATATTTATTGAATCATTCAAGAGTCTTACTACTAGAGAGCGTGACATATGTGCCTTAATCGCACAAGGACTCAGTAATGAAGACATAGCAAAAAAACTATTTCTGGAAACCAAATCAGTCAAACGCTATGTTAGTCGAATTCTATCGAAACTTCATCTTTCAAACCGCACCCAAATTGCAATCAATTGGATTAAATCGGGTGTTTTTACACAACTGAAATAGTGACTTCAATTCAAACATAGGCCCATGTCAATATTTCACACATTTATGAAATGTGCTTAACATGAAGTATCCATCTAATTACGAGTATAATTTATATACTCCTTTATAATACTATATGAACCATAGCTAATTTCTTACAGGAGTCATCTTTGTAATCTATTCATCTTGAAACGATGCAAATCCTTGGTCAGCGGCATAATTTCTTAGCGCTATCTGCCATTTGCCAGCAGCAGTCCTGAAATCGGTCTTGCCGGAGAAGAACGATCCCATATTGTCGTTGTAGATGGAGCGGGCGTAGGGTTCGAAGGGCAGAAACTCCCATTTGCCGGTGACGTTCTTGGCGGCCTGGGAGAAGACCTCGTTGTATTTCTGTCCGCCGAAGAACTCGTTGTCGCTGCCGTCGGCGTTCCTGAGCGTGGTCTTGGCGAGGAAGTCCTTCTGGTCGAGGGTCTTGGTGGTGGCGGGGAAGCTGCCGTTGGATACGCGGGCGTCGATGCCTTCGTCGTTGGTGGTGACGTATTCGACGAACTTCTTGGCGGCGTCGAGTTTGCCGTCGGGGATCTTCTTGGTGATGGCCAGTCCGCTGCCGCCGTATTCGCCGTTGATGGGCGTTCCGTCGATGGTGGGTAGGAGGGCTACGCGGAATTTGCCGGTGGCTTGGGGCACGCCCTGCAGGAGGTTGTTGGCCATCCATGCGCCGCTGATGAGGCTGGCGATGGAGCCGTCGCCCAGTGACTTCATCCAGTCGTCGGTCCAGGTCTTCGTGTGGACGTCGATGAGGTCTTCGTCGCGCATCTTCTGCCAGAGGTTCATGAACCGCTGGGCGCCCTTGTCCTTGGTGATATTGATGGTCAGTTTGTCGTCGTTGAGTTTGTAGGCGTGGCCGCCCATGGCCCACATCATCGCGTTGAACAGGCCGGCGTCGCCGGAGTCGGAGGTGATGTAGGAGCCGGTGGCGCGGATCTTCTTCGCGTCTTCGTAGAACTCGTCCCAGGTGGTCGGTGGTTGGCCGATACCGGCCTTGTCGAACACGTCCTTGTTGTAGAAGTAGGCCATGGGGCCCGAGTCGGCAGGCATCGCGTACAGGCCGCCGTTGATGTTCACGGAGTTCCATGTGCCGGGAGTGAACGTGTCCTTGAACTTGACGGTGTCGTAGACCTTGCTCAGATCCATGAGCGTGTCCGAGTGCACGAACTGCGGGATGGCGAGGTATTCGATCAGGGTGACGTCGGGCAGGCCATTGCCGGCCTGGGCCGCGTTGTTGAGCGCGGTGTAGGTCTCCTCGGTGCTGCCGACGTTGCTCACCTTCACCGTGATGTCGGGGTTGGCCTTCATGAAGTTTTTGGCGGCGCGATCGATGCTGGCGTCCCACGACCATACCGTCAGTTCGGTCTTGCCCGAGCTTGTTGTCGTGTTGCCGCATCCCGCGAGAGGGATGAGCAGCGCTCCGATGGCGGCCGTGGCGATGGCTGCGCGTGTGGTGTTGTTCATGTTGGTCTTCTTTCCGTGCTCGACCATCTTTGGCCGTATGTCGCAACTATTTTGTTTGGATGTCGAACATGATTATGTACAAAGATGGGAAACTTGTCAAAGTGCCGGGGTTTTCATATTGTCAGTCCCCTGATGGGTGTTATCCTGAAAGCCGTTCGAGGATGACGCCGGGATGTCCGTCCCGATAATGTGATTCCGCATTTTCCGCAATCGTCTCACCCGAGGAGGGCTCCCATGTACGCTAAATCCAATCCCAGCGATGCAAGGGCCAACAACCGCAGACTGCTGTTCCGGCTACTGTTTCCCGACCGGCAGCTGTCGCGCGCCGACCTGTGTAAGGAGACGGGGCTTTCCCGCGCCACCGCTACGGATGTGACCGGCGAGATGATCGACGACGGCCTGCTGAGGGAACTGGGGTCGGGCAGGCGCGACGGCCGGGGCAAGCCGGGCACCCTGCTGGCCATCGACGCGGACGTGCTTCGTCTGGTATGCGTCGATCTGTCCCGCCCGTATGTGATGACCGGCGCCGTGATGGACCTGCGGGCCAGAATCGTGGAGCGCCGCGAACGCGTGCTCGATGATGGCGACCGGGTCAATCTCGACGATGTGCTCTCGCTTGTGGGCCAGATGATCCGGCTTGCCGGTTCGGGGCTCGTCGGCATCGGCGTGGCCGTCCCCGGCGTGGTTTCCGGCGCGGGGAGGGTGATCTCCAGTTCCAATCTCGGCTGGGATGACGTGGAGCTTCGCGACATGCTCGAAGGCGAGTTCTCGTTGCCGGTCCGAGTGGACAACGACGCGAACGCGGCTCTGCTCGCCGACCGCTTCCTCGGGCACGGCAATCCCAACTGTCTGCTCGTGCAGATCACTCGGGGCATCGGCGCGTCGGTGCTGCTGAACGACGAGTTCGTGGAGGGCGATGACCATGCGGCCGGCGAAATCGGCCATGTCGTGATCGATCCCGCCGGCCCTGCGTGCACCTGCGGCAAGCGCGGCTGTCTGGAGACCTACGTATCGGCCATCGCGTTGCGCGACCGCATCCGCCGGAATCCCGAGCGGCGCGCGGACATCCTGGCCGAGGCCGGCGCAAGGCTCGGCAGCGCGCTGGCCATGCCGGCGAGCCTGCTGAACCTTCACGACATCGCCGTCTACGGGCCTCCCGACATCGTCGGCGAGACGCTGCTCGGCGCATGCGGCGAAACCGTCAACTCCTTGTCGCGGAACGACTACCAGAGCAACATACGGGTGCGCCGGTGCGAGCTCGGCGACGACGCCACCCTGCGGGGGCAGGCGGTCTCGGTTCTGCGCGAGATCGTGGGCAGGCGCGGGCTGTCCGCGGCGGCGGCCTCGTCCTGATGGATGCGGCCGCCGTCGCAGGGCGCGCATGTCGTGGTGTATCATCGCTTCCCGAATCCAATATGTAAGGATTTCGAACATAATGATCGGCGGACGAAAGAGAAGTCCGTCCAACGGGAACGGAGATTGCCATGATGATGAACGGCGGCGGCGCGACGGAAATAGAGAACCTGCGCGTCGGAGTGGATGTCGGGGGAACGAAGATCGAGGCGGTGCTGACCGACGCGGCCGGCGCCATCCTCGCGTCCGGACGCAGGACGGCCCGAAAGGGCGGCAATGAGGTCGTGGAGGACGTGGCCGCCATCGTGCGGCAGGTGGCCGGCATGAGGTTCGGTGATGTGAGATCGGTGGGCATCGGCATCCCGGGGTTGGTCCACCGAGACACCGGGCAGGTGGAGAACGTGGTCAATCTCGGAATCGAGAAACTGGAGCTCGGGGGCCGCGCGTCCGGCGTGCTCGGTCTGCCCGTGTGGGTGGACAACGACGTGAACGCCGCCGCGCTGGGAGCCTATGGGACGCTTCCCGAACGGCTCCGTCAGGGAAGGATGGCGTTCGTCAACCTGGGGACGGGGCTGGCGGCCGGATTCGTCCGCGCCGGTCTCGTCGAACGCGGCGACACGGGCGCCCTCGGGGAGATCGGCCACCTTCCGGTGGATTCCAACCGCGTGGCATGCAAATGCGGCCAACGCGGATGTCTGGAGACCGCATGCTCGGGAGGGGCTCTGCGACGCATGTGGCCCATGGCGGATCCTCCGCTGCCCGACATCCTCGCGAAGGCCGCAGGAGGCGATGCCGAAGCCGGGCGGGTTCTCGGCATCCTGCTGCATGCCCTCGCCGACGTCGTGCAGATCGTCGCCCAGGGCGAGGACCCTTCGGTCATCGTCATCGGGGGCGGCGTCTCGCGCGTCGGCTCCCCGTTGCTTGACGCATTGCGCGGGGAACTGCGCAGGCGGGAATCCTCCAGCGGTTTCATCGCGGGTCTGCGCCTGACGGAACGTCTGCGGCTCGCCGACCCGTCGATTCCGATCGGCGCGCTCGGTGCATCCCTCATCGCCTGCTGACCGCACTTCCCGATGCAACGCCCCCCTTCGGCGCGTCGGGCCGAATGCCGCGCGTTCCGTCAGGTTTCGCCAAGCAAGGCCGTAGCATGCCCCTTATTTTGTTCGACTGACTTGCAAAAAAGATAAAGGCGTCATATCCTTGGCTATCAAGGAGGTTGAAACCAACTAAGGGAATTAAGCAAGGATGACTAACAAAATTCTGGTCATTCATGCCGTGATGTCATGTCGAGGAACGATGTGACATCACGTTCCCAGGCGCTGTTTCGGGCGCCGGCGACGGCGTCCGAAACAGCATCGTCCACGCATGGCAGCGCGGGCGGATACGGACCCGGGACCGTCGTGCGCAGCGGCACGTCGCGCCATTCCTCCGAACGGCGGCGTCGGGCAGGCATTCCAGGAAAAGGAAACCACCATGAGAACGAAGAGGATTTCCGCGGCCATCGCCTTGGCGGCCGCGTCAGCGCTCACCCTGTCGGGATGCTCGATGGGAGCCCCGTCCGGCGGATCGCAGCAGGATGCGTCCGCGGGCGGCAAGCTGACGGTGTGGATCATGCAGGGCGACCAGAGCGAGGACACCATCAAGGCGATCAACGAGCGGTTCACCAAGGAGACGGGCGTCAAGGTCGATGTGCAGACCCAGGTGTGGGCCGACATCAACACGAAGGTGACGACCGCGCTGTCCACGGACACGCCGCCGGACGTTATCGATCTGGGCAACACGCAGGTCGCCGGGTTCGCCGTGAGCGGCGGCCTGCTGGATCTGACGGACAAGGCCGACGATATGAGGCAGGGGCACACCTGGCTGTCCGGTCTTGAGGAGCCCGCCACCATCGACGGCAGACTGTACGGCATCCCCGCGCTGGGGGCCGCCGGCGCCGTGATCTACAACAAGAAGATGTGGTCCGCGGCCGGAATCGACAATCCGCCGAGCACGTACGAGGAGCTTGAAGCCGACCTGCAGAAGCTCCGGGACGCGAACACCGACAAGGACTTCTCCCCGTTCTACATGCCCGGCCGCGATTGGAAGTCGGCGGCACGGTGGATCTGGGATGCCGGCGGCGACTTCGCCGAGCAGCAGTCGGACGGAACCTGGAAGAGCACCCTGTCGAGCGACAATTCGCTCAAGGGCATCGACCAATGGCTGGAATTCCAGCACAAGTGGTCCTCCGAGGCGTCCCGTTCGCTGGATACCGGCAACCCCGACTTCAGCCAGCTGCTGGCCGAAGGCAAGACCGGCGCGATCCTGAACAACAGCGCCGGCATCCGCACCATCCAGCAGTACAACCCCGACCTCACGACCGACGATCTGGGATCGTTCCCCATGCCCGGCGCCAGCGGCAAGCTCCAGCCGGCGATGATGGCCGGCTCGGTATGGGGCGTCGCCCAGAAGAGCAAGCGTCAGGAGCTGGCGCTCAAGTGGATCAAGATCGCCGCGAGCCCCGAGATCCAGAAGGACTACGTGTTCGCCAAGGACGGGTGGATGCCCAACTACGTCGAAGGCCTCGACGAGGTCATGAAGTCCGCGGACTTCCCGTCCTACCTGACCGGCTTCTTCGAGTCGGCGAAGAACACCAAGGCCACGCCGGCGTCACCGCAATGGCTGACCATCGAGAACGACAGCTCCCTGAACTGCTTCGGCGACATCGCCACCGGCGCCACCACGGCCAAGGCCGCGGCCAAGTCGTTCGACGAGCATGCGGACTCCCTGTACGCGAAGAAGTAGGGGAAGCGTGATGAGCAATGCGCAATCGACGGCTGCCGCCGTCCCCGTGGTGAAGCGGCGTCGCAATCTGACGCCCCTGTGGCTCCTGACACCCGCCGGCGTGATCATCATCGCGCTGGTCGTGGTGCCGTTGATCTTCCTGGTCTTCACGTCGTTCACGGACTTCAACCAGAAGACCCTGTTCACGGGCTCGTTCAACATCGTCGGGTTCGACCAGTACGAGAACGTGCTGACCGACCCGGAGTTCTACAAGTCGCTGGCCCGCACGTTCGGGTTCGCTGCCGCCCTCGTGGCCGGCAGCGTGCTGATCGGCATGGGCGTGGCCCAGCTGATGACCAAGCTGGGGCCGGTGATGCGCTGGCTGGTCACGTTCGTGCTGATCTTCGCGTGGGCCATGCCGAACGTCGCCTCGTCGGTGGTATGGAAGTGGCTGTTCCAGCCGGGGTACGGCGTGGTCAACTGGCTGCTGACCCAGACCCATTTGTTCGGGGACGTGACGAACCTGTCGTGGACCGACAACACGTGGCTCGCGTTCCTGGAGATCTGGCTGCTGGTCGTCTGGCAGGCCGTCCCGTACATCGCGATCAACCTGTACGCGGCGACCACGCAGGTGGACAAGTCCTGCCTTGAGGCGGCCCAGCTGGACGGCTGCTCGAAGCTGCGCTGCTACTGGCAGATCACCGTGCCGCTGATCAAGCCGAGCCTGATGGTCATCACGATGCTGTCGGTGATCTGGGACTTCAACGTGTTCAACCAGATCTGGCTCGTCTCCCAGGGAGGCCCCCGCGAGACGACCGCGACGATCGGCATCTTCACCTACAAGAAGGCGTTCGTGTCGTTCGACATCGGCACCGGCGCCGCCGCGAGCGTGCTGGTCACGCTCATCCTGCTCGCCCTGACGAGCGTGTACATCCGATACCTGCTCAAATCCGGGGAGGACCTGTGATGACCACCGCAACCATAACCTCTGCCGCGCCGCGAGCCAAGCGCAGCCTTTCCTCACGGCTGCGCCGCATCGGCACGATCGTGTTGGCCGTCGCGTTCTGCATCGTGTGGATCTTCCCGGTCTACTGGATGTTCGTCACGTCGATCAAGCCGCGCAACCAGATCATGACCGCCACGCCCGTGTTCTGGCCCGCGAAGCTGTCGATCGACAACTTCATGGTGGCCGTCACCCAGACGTCTTTCCTGACGAACCTGAAGAACAGCGTGATCGTGACCGCCGTGTCGATCGTCCTGTCGATCGTCCTCGCGTTCTTCGCGTGCGCGGCCCTGACCCTCTACCGGTTCCGCGGCCGCAAGGCGATCATGGTGTTCGTGCTGGCCATCCAGATGACCTCGGGCGGCATCATCCCGCAGTTCATCATCTTCAACCAGTTCGGCCTGCTGAACAAGTACAGCGGCCTGATCCTCGCGTACATCGCCATGGTCCTGCCGTTTGCGATCTGGAACATGCGCGGCTTCTTCCTCAACATCCCGAAGGACATCTTCGAGTCCGCGGCCGTTGAGGGGGCCAACGACTGGCAGATCCTGTGGAAGATCACCTTCCCGCTGGCCGCGCCCGGCATCGTGTCCACGTCCGTGTTCGCGTTCATCAACGCGTGGAACGACTATATGACCGCTTACACGTTTATGAAGGATCAGGCGAAGTATACGTTGCCCGTGTGGCTCTCCTCGTTCTCCACGCCCACCATGGGCACCGACTTCGGCGGGCAGATGGCCGCATCCGTTATCTTCTCCCTGCCCGTCGTGATCTTCTTCATGATCATTCAAAGGAACATCATGAAGGGCGTCACCACGGGAGCCGTCAAATAACCCAACCGAATCGATCGGCAGCATGTGCGGTGTCGGGACCATATCCGCGAAATGGCCTCGACACCGCACTGCCATCTCAGGGCCAAACGAACCTCACAACAATCCTTAGCGATATGCCAAGAAAGGAACTTCCCATGAACGGCCAAATACTCCTGCAAGGATGGACCATCATCCCCACGCCGCAAACCATGCAGCATAAAGCAGGCATCGCATTGCTGCCAATGTGCGGACGAATCAACGAAGCGCGCACGGTCGGTGACGATCGGCATATACTCGCCGCACAACTCATCGACGACATCCGCGCAGCCACCGGATTGGAATGGGACATCGCGACGGGCGACCGCTGGCCGGGATTCATCACCCTGACCATACTTGACAATCCCCATGCACACCCGTCCGGCTCGTATACGCTCGATGTCACCCCGGATGGCGTGACCGTCGCGGGCGTGGACTTCGAGGGCGTGCGCAACGGCGTGCAGACCCTGCGCCAGCTCATCCGCCAATGCGGCGCCGCCCTGCCCCTCCTGCACATCGAGGACCGGCCCGCCTTCGAAACGCGCGGCTACTACCTCGACGTCACCCGCGGGCGCGTCCCCACCCTCGACTGGCTCAAACACTGGGCCGACAAACTCTGCCTCTACAAGTACAACCAGCTCCAGCTCTACGTCGAACACACCTTCCGCTTCGACGGCATGAGCGAGACATGGCGCGGCTCCAGCCCGCTCGCCCCGCGCGACATCCTCGACCTCGACGACTACTGCGCCGAACGGGGCATCGAGCTGGTGCCGTCGGTCTCCACGTTCGGTCACCTCTACATGGCCCTGCGCACCCGGAGCCTGCGCGATCTCGGCGAGTTCCCCGAGACCGCCGACGAACCGTTCGGATTCATCGACCGCATGCGCCACCACACATTGAACATTAGCGACGAACGCGCCTTCACTCTGTCATGCCGGCTCATCGACGACTACCTGCAATTGTTCCGCTCCGACAAGTTCAACATCTGCGCCGACGAGACCTTCGACCTCGGCAGGGGTCGTTCCAAGACCTTCGCCGAGGAGATCGGCGTCGCCGCCATGTACGTCGACTACGTCACCCGCCTGTGCCGCCACCTCGAAGCCCAAGGCAAACAGCCGATGATGTGGGGCGACATCGCCCTCGAACACCCCGAGATCCTGGAGCGCCTCCCCGAAGCCGTCACCCTGCTCAACTGGCAGTACGACCCGCAGGTCACCGACGAGAAGGTCCGCACCGTCGCCCAATCCGGCGCCACACAGATCGTGTGCCCGGCCGTATGGTGCTGGAACGCGCTCCTGCCGCGCATCGACGACGCCTGGAACAACATCACCCGCATGGCCCGCTACGGCACGCAATACCAAGCGGCAGGCATGCTCGTCACCGACTGGGGCGACCTCGGCCACGTCAACGACCCGCGCATGGCCATCCCCGGCATGATCATCGGCGCACAGGAATCCTGGAACCCCGGGCGCATCCCCGACGAGACCGACATGCTCCGACGCATCTCCCGACTCGAATACCACGACGCCAGCGGAGAACTGCTTGATATCCTTGCTCGCGCAAGCCATGCGGCCTGCTTCCAATGGAACCACCTGATCACTTGGCTGGAACTTGATGACGGACGGGGCGGCGTCAACACCGGTGTCCTGCAAACCATCCCAGGACTGCTGCCGGAAAACGAACGACCAGACGATGTGATCCGCGCCCTTCAGGACGGAAGCCGGGCACCGTCACTTGTGGAATCCCGACGGATGCTGCTCCGCTATCTGAAGCACCACATCTCGCTCGGTGAAACCGCAGATCACCTTCTGCAGACCAGCGCCCGTCGAATCTCCGCGATCACCGCGACCGCAGGACCGCGAATCGCAGGAAACGCCGCTGAATTCCGCGTAGCCATCGAGGGGCAACGACTGTTGAACCGAGTTGGTCTCCAGCTTGCGTCCGATGTCGGGGTCATCGACTCTTTGCAGTCAAGTGCCGCATCTCAGCATGATGATACGGCGCGTCTTGCCGAAGCGCTGGAAATCTGGATGGAGGCGTATGCGGCGCAATGGAGTACTCTCAGCCGAGACTCCGAACTTCGTCGGCTGCAAGATACGGTGTGGGAGTTAACGGACTATCTGCGCTTCCAATCCGTCTGATGCTGCGATTGTGAGACTTCGACCAGTCAGAGACCGAAATGCCGTGAGGGACCAGATTCAGATCCCTCACGGCATTTCCTATATGAAGGTGAGTCACGTATCGCGATGGTGCATCACTTTGGTCTAGGACTCACGCCGCTGAATGTCGCTCATAAATGATTCGGCAAGCTCGTCAACCACTTGACTCTGATGTGAGGCGACGGTGAGCTGGTAGTACCGGATAGCCACCTTCTCACTGACGTGTCCCAATTGATTCATGACTTCCCGCAACGTTCCACCCTGAATCATGAGTAATGTTGCATGGCTGGCTCGTAATGCCTGGAATGTCAGATCAGGGCGTCCTGCTTTCAGCCGGGCCTTGGCGAACTGGCCGTCCAGCGTTGTCTGGGACATGATTCTTGCACGTTTGGGCACGAACACCGGCGAATCCGGTCGTGTCAGATCGCAGTAATCAGAAAGGTGCTGTCGAATAAGAGGAATCAGGGTATCCGGGATGTGTACGTTCCTGATGCTGGATTCCGTTTTCGTCTTACCGAATTGGAGATCCCCTCTGTCAGCGTCACCGCGATTCACGGAGTGCCGGACATGAAGTATCTGCCTGTTCAGATCGATGTCTTGCACCTGAAGCCCACATAGTTCACCACATCGCAGACCACCCACTAAAGTCGAGAGGAATACGGACAGTCTGGTGTAATCGGGCATGGCGTCAGCCAGCAGGATCAGTTCGGAAGGAGTCACCGGCGGTACATTGATGCGGGCGGGCTGTGGCGCTGGCGGAATATGGAATATGAAGGGATTGAAGGACAGCAATGGCTCCGAACCGTCCAATCCGCCACGGGTGGCTGACTCCAGTACCGCCTTCAGTCGCATGCATGAGCGTCGGAACGCCCACCGTCCTTCCGGGTGAGGCGCATCATACCAAGCCTTGATAATGGACGGAGTGATCTCGTTAAGCGGCAGGTCCCCAAGACTTGGCAAAAAATGGCCAATGTCCAGATAAAGATTGCGACGCGTGCCACCGGCGATACCATTGCCGTCGGGCAGCCGGTATTCCTCGGCCCATCGCATCACATAGTCGCGGAACAGCATATTGCGTTGTGTCCGGCTCTTTTCCGCGACGGCTTTTCGTCGGCTTCGTTCCGTTGGATGAACCCATTCGGCGATGCCGTTACGATGGAGACTGACAAGATACTTTTCGGCTTCCAACCACCTACGGGCTTCGAGCTCCTGATCCGGCTTGAACTGGCGTTGGACGCGTTTGCCAGGTTCTAATGGATTCGGATATCGAACCTGCCATGCGATTAGCATGCCGGTTCCGTCATAACGGGCCAGCACGGTTCCCCACTTGCTTCGCGGAGGCTTCTGCGGATGGTTTCCATGGGAATGCCTGATTTTCGGCATATTGATCTCCCTCGATCGCGAAAAGGCGCACCCTGCGTGCGCCTTGTGGGGAGATTGAAACCAAAAACCAGTGTAGGCAGATATGCTGAAAGAACCGTTGTTTGTTTTTGTCATCCAGAGATGACAAAAACAAACATAATCGGCCTTAAGCGGGTTATAGAAGCAGCTAGTTGTATCTCTCCCTTCCCGCGATTGACGTATTGCAAGTCATCTCTAGATGTCAATAACTCCTTTTCTGATTGCTTCTCTCTCGCTTGGGCAGAAGACTGAATCTTGCAAGATGAAGTCATAGGGCTTCGACACCTAGCAGAAAGGAAAGTAATTACCATCTAGTTTTTACGTATGCCTTTACACATTCCAAATTTCCCAACAAAAACAAAGGAGTAATCATGATTGTGCGAAAGAAATTTACGGCAATTGTCCTTGCGACAATTCTGGGTATAACTGGCATCGCATTGCCCTCTACCGCTTTTGCCGGCGGTCCGAATTATGGTCGCACATGGGAAAGCAGCATTGGCGGCATCAAGGTGAATGGCTATGTACAGATTCAGGCCTCCTATAATGATGGCGGGCGTCACGCGCGTCGCGGATATCAGCGCTTCACCCGACAGGCCGGCCCCAGTCTGGATACCGGACGCCTGTATACATCAGCTGCTTCCTATTCAGGAGACACTCAGGTTCGAAGCAGGACGGACTCCGTCTGGGATTCCGTATTGTGGGGCGATAAGTACGTCACGCACTATTACTGGGGCGTTGAATACTTCTGACGCATTTCTTATTGCACCCATCTAGAAATACCGTGATTGGAAAGATACGGAATGCTAAAAATTACCCATCATCTAAAGATTTTTTCTACATCCATTTGCGCAATATCGTTGCTGTTGGGTGTGTTGTCTTCGTTTCTTGCGTGGGCTGTGTACTGGAGCGTTCTTGATTGGCGTGGCTCGCAGTGGGGCATGTCCGATGCGCGGACGCAACTGGTGCTGACCGCTTCGGCGGATGCCGAGCACGACGACGGGAAGAATCTTGAGGCGACGCGTGATCTGGCCGAGTATCTTTCCGGTCACGGTATTTCCCTGTTGGAGGGTTCCGTGGGGGACGGTTGGCCGGCGATCGTGTTCCAGTCGTCGGGGTCCTCCATCGGATGGGCCGATGCGCTTCCGCGCGGATGCCGGGACATGGACAGTCGCATGGCTTGTGTGATCGAGTCGTCGTTCTCGGCCGGCCAATGGCGCGAGCATGGGGATGCCCCGCTGCTGCCCCAGGGGTTTTCCGTCGGCGGCGTCGCCAGGGTTCCGGGGGTGAACGTGGGCGGCAATCTGCAGTATGTGCTCCCGTTGGGGGCGGTTCCCTTGTTTCCCGGCAGCGTGTATGTGAACACGAGCGACCCGCAGCGGCTCCGGGAGATCTCGGACCTGTTCGTGCGCTGCGGCATGGACGTGACGCAGCCGCAGGCGCAATCGTTGTGGTCGTCCCTTGCCGGTGATTCCTTCGTGGGCATCACCTTGCTGTTTCTGGTACTAGCGTTGGTCTGCGCCTGCGTGTGCGTCATGACGATGGAGACGGCGAGGAAGGCGGACCTGCATGTCAGACGGCTGTTCGGCGCCACCGGCAGGCAGGTGTGGGCGGGCCGGGTGCGCGAGGCCGTTGCCCCGATCGTGGCCGGCGTGCTGGCAGGAACGATGTTGAGCGCCGTGCTCATCACCGTGGTGTCGGGCAGGACCGGCATCGGCCCGGCGGCCGCGTTCGCCGCAGCTTTTATCAGCGGCACGGTCCTGACGGCGCTTGTGACGGCGTTGGCTGAATGGCTCGGCATACGATCGAATGACGAGGTGGAACGATGATCCATGAACTGATGACCGGCGTCCGCATGGGATTGAGGCGATGGGGATCGATTCTCGGCATCACGCTGCTCGTCGTCTTCGCGGGAAGCGTGTTCACGATGACGCTCAGCGATGTGCTGACCGAATCCAGCGTGATCAGCGGCGAGGCTCGTCTGCGGGCCGCCGACGCGGTCACGTTCTCCCCGCAATACCTCCTGCAGTCCCCGAGCAAGACGAGTCCCAAGGTGACGGATAGTTTGCGGGACATGCTGGAACAGGGCAGGGGGTACGCCGCGATCGTCAACAACGTCGAGATCGACGATCCCGATTTCGCCAACGGCATACCGGCCATCGTCCTGATGGGCAACGTCGATGACGTGTTCCCCCGGCTGGGCCTGTGCTCCCACGCGCCCTGCGCGTCCATCGGCTACCGGGTGGACCGGGCGCAGGCACCCGACAGCGTGCATATCGCCGGCGTCGACGTCAAGGTAACCGGCACGCTGCCGGCCTCGGCGGCCATATTCGACCCGAACACCGCCGGCATCAACCTGGACCGGACCATCGTCATCCGACTCGACCCGGGCTCATTGAACCGGCTCAACGACATCGAACTCGAAGAGGCGGTGACCAAAACGGTCATGTTCAACCCATCCCGAACCCAGCTCGACAGTTTCATCACGGGAAGCCGCGACGCCGGCCTGATACTCGTGCCGCACCGGCTGAACACGGAACAACCCCAACGCGACAGGGATCTCATCGTGCGCGCGCTGATGTACCTACTCGGACTGTCCGCCTTCCTCGCGCTCACCGTCATCGTGATCATCCGGACACTGTCCGTGACCCTCGCACGGGAACGGCCGTCGATGCTCGTCCGCCGGCTCTACGGCGCCACCGCCGTAGACGAGGCGATTCGCGTCGCCGGACTCATCCTCAGCATGCTGCTGCCCGCCGCCGTGGTACTGGCATGCTTCCAGCTGATAGGGGAACCGGTGGCCACCGCATCCCGGACGATGATCGCCGTCATCCTCGCCATGGCGGCCCTGGTCTGGACGATCGCCGCACGACGCGCAACCACACACATCCAATGAAAGAAGCACCGACCATGCCACAGACGACCATAGACGCCCGAAACCTGACCAAACGATACGCCGACGGGCAGGCGCAGCTCCTCGCCGTACACGACATATCCCTGCAGGCCATGCCCGGGGAGTCGATCGCCATCATGGGACCGTCCGGATGCGGCAAATCCACCCTGCTGCGCATGATCGGCCTGTCCATGAAACCCACCTCCGGCTCCCTGCTCCTGCAAGGACTCCCGGCACCGGAAAACGACAAGGACCGTTCCGCATGGCGCAACCGCATGTTCGGCTTCATCCCGCAGGACTACGCGATCCTCGAAGACGAGCCCGCATGGGCCAATGTCGCCATCCCCATGGAATACGCGAAACCCGGAATCAAACGCGCCGAACGCAAGCAACGCGCCACGGCCGCTTTGGAACAAGTCGGACTCGCCGGCAAGGCACGACGCATGCCCAGGCAACTGTCCGGCGGCGAAAGGCAACGCATCGCCATCGCCAGGGCGACCGTGATGCACCCCGCCATCATCATCGCCGACGAACCCACCGCAGCACTCGACACGCACACCGCCGACACCATCATGACCATGCTCCTCGCGCAATGCAGGCAAGGCGCCACGCTCATCCTCGCCACCCACGACCCACGCGTCGCAGCCCAATGCGACACCACCCTCACCATGCGAGACGGCGCATTCATCTGAAGGTTTTCGCAAGGTACAACTGGATCTGCAAGAAAAGGAATTGCCGACAATTACCATGTGGCGAGCGTTTCAATAGTGTCGAGCCCGTCTTGACGGTGTGATTCATCGAGGTTGTCCCAGTACGGGGAATCCTCGATGAGCTTGTCGTGCAGGAGTCTGATGCGTTTGCGGTCGGTGCCGCTGTGCAAGCGTGCGAGCTCCGCATCGGGATCCGGGATGAGGGATGCGAGCATGGCTGCATCATAGAGGTGACGGTCACCGTAGCCGGCGTGGTCGGCGCTGTAGGCCGCGCTCTTGAGTATCAGCGCGCCGAGCAGGTCCGGGATGCGAACCACGACTTCGGCGCCGTCCTTGTCATCGATGAGTTGGACCTGCATGCTGCGTTCCACTGCCTGCGCGCCGCCCGGCATGGATAGCACCGGTGTGCCGGCGATGGTCGCGTCAGCCCCAAGGAACTTGGGAAGGTGATCGGCGACCAGCAGGTCCACGACGTCGCCGTTCGGCGCGATCATGCGGGTCGTGTATCCGGTCAGCGTGCCCGGCTGCGTCTCGAACCCGCGAGAGGTGAGAATGCCGCGCAGTCTGGCGATGCCGCGTCGATCCGCCATGAGGTCGGCGAGCAGGTCGGCATCGGTGGTGGGTCGTGCTGTCAATCCGCCCATGATGGCGTGCAGCTGGACCATGAGCCCGCCCGTAAGCAGCCATGATTCCGGGATGTTCGCCGCGGCGACCGCGTACACGGTATTCCACGGATGGCCCGTGTTGGGGATGCGGATTGTCGGAATCATGCCTGATGCTCCTTGCGATGATATTCGTCGATCAGCTGTTGAAGGGTTTCCATGCCGGCGCGGCGTTCTCTCGGGTCGTTGGATTCGGCCAGGTCGGCCGCACGTACGCCGAGAGGCATAGGGCCCTCACCGGCGGGAAGATCGTCGGTGACATGGAGCCGTACCCGGACCGGAGTCGCGCCTTGCTTCAACCGGCATTGCCGAATGGCGTCGTTCAGAGCATCGGCGGTGACGTAGCCTTCCACCACGTCTGTGGCGGTCAATTGGAACGAGGCGGCCAATGCTCCGGTGGCGGCGGAGGGACGGATGAGGGTTTCGACCTTGTCGAGGTTGGAGTCCCTGCACCAGTATTCGACCGTCGTCGCACGCCTGCGCGCGAGACGGGTCAGATTCTCCGCATCCATCTGCCTCAGGTATCCCCTGAGCCGGTATCGCTGCTGCCGGCCCAGCCATGGCGCGTCGAGCCCGCTGAGCATGTATAGCGCCCCGAACGCCATGTCTGGTGAATAAGGACGCCCATCCGCACCCTGCCACTGTGCTTGGCGACGTACGGAATCCTCCGTAATCAGCGAGCCGCCTCCCACGGAAAGAGATTCAAGCCGGCCAGCAGCGCGAAGCGCGCTGACCCGTCGCTCGCTCACTCCGAGCCTACGGGCGACTTCCCGCCGTGTGAGCAGCGTCCGATTCGTTCTGATAGCCATATTCCTATTGTATACAGAACTATTCCAGATTGGGAATAGTTCTGTATACACCGGGCAACAGGGCGTCTCAATCCGTATTCGTCTGCATGTGGTCATTGCGCTGCTTTGATGAAGTCTTCGGCGAGTTGGTTGACGATCTGGTTGCGGTGTCGGGCGACGATGCGCTGGTAGTGCTTGATGGCGACCTTCTCGCTGACGTGGCCGAGTTCGTCCATGACTTCCCGCAGAGTGCCGCCCTTGAGCATGAGCAGGGTCGCGTGGCTCGCTCGCAGGGATTGGAAGGTCAGGTCGGGGCGGCCGGCTTTCTCCCTGGCTTTGCGGAACTGGGCCTCCAGGGTGGTCTGGCTCATCACCGAGGCTCGTCTGGGGCGGAAGACCATGGCTTCCGGGTCCGTCCATTCGCAGTGCCTGAGCAGGTGGTCGTGAATCAGGGGAACGAGTCCGTCGGGGATGGGCACGGTGCGCCGGCTGGAGTCGGTCTTGGTCCTGGCGATGCGTGTCGAACCGCGATCCGCATAGCCCCTGTTGACGGAATGTCGCACGGTCAGGCGTTTGGCCTTCAGGTCGATGTCCTTGATCTGCAGGCCGCACAGCTCGCCGCAACGGAGGCCTCCGACGAGCGTGGCGAGTATCACCGCCAGTCTCGTGTAGTCGGGCATGTTCTCCGCGATCAGCTTGAGTTCCAGCGGCGTGACCGGTGGAACGTCCTCCCTGGCGGATCGTGGCGCGGGTGGTATGGGCAGGATGAACGGGTTGTCGCGGATCAGCGGCGGGGAGCCGTCCATACTCATCTTCGTGGCGCTGGCGAACGCCGCCTTCAGGCGCATGCATGAGCGGCGGAACGCCCATTGCCCCTCAGGGTGCGGCGCGTCGTACCAGCGTTTGATGTCCTTCGGCGTGATCTCGGTCAGGAGCTTGCCCTTGAAGCCCGGCATGAAGTGCGCGATGTCGAGATACAGGTTCCGGCGCGTGCCGCCGGCTATCCTCTCGCCGTTCGGCAGCCGGTATCCTTCCGCCCACCGGGTCACGTAATCCTCGAACGAGATCAGGTTCGCGCGCTTCCTGCGGCGGCGTTCTGACGGATGGACCCATTCCTGGATGTTCTTGCGATCCAGTTCCACCAGATGCCGTTCCTCTTCGAGCCACTGGTGCGCCTCGTGCTCCATGTCCGGCTTGAACTGACGCTGGACCTTCTTGCCCGGTCGTTTCGGGTCCGGGTACCGCACCTGCCAGGCGACGAGATTGCCTGCGGTATCGTAGCGCGGCGTCACGGTGCCGAACCTGCTCCGCCGCCCCGGCGACGGCCCCATACTGTCCTTCTTCGTCCTCGCGGACATGATGATGCTCCTTGTGCTGAATCCAAGATCGATGGCATGGCATAACGGCCTCGGAAAAATGCCACCAAAAATGCCACCAAGTGGCCGAATACGCTCTCAGTGAGCCATTGCACCTAAAAATGCACCTCTAGTGCCTTAGGCCTTGCAATCATTGAGGTTTAGGCTGATTCGATCACTCGTCACAGGTCGTTTCGACCATCAGCCGCATGAAGATGACGATAAGGAGCAACACTGCTTGCGTGTCTATTGGAAGAAAGCGGGAACCGTTGCTATGATTGATTTTGTAAGTAATGAAGGTAAATTTATTTGCCCCCGGAGTGGTGGAGATGGACCTGTACGACGCTGGGCCGTATCCCCCTCTCTGGGGGTACAAGGCCAAGACCGGCGGAATCCCAACGATTCCGCCGGTCTTTTCGTATGGTTTTGATACAGGTTTGCCACGAGTCCCGCGTTCTGGACGGATTTTGGACGGCGACTCGTAACATCAGGCTGGCACCACTCCCCACCTACGGACCGCCAACACGTTTCTTAGGTACATCGTGCGTTTCTTAGGTAGGTATCTCCCGAGACATAGGCCTCAGATTCCACGATGACGTCGGTATACCGGACGAGGACGTACCTAAGCAGCGTGGCATGTACCTAAGAAACGCGCATGACGGCATGCATCCGCGTCTTCGATACCCGTGGGACAATGAGTGGGTACGCGAAGCGAAGGAGCCTCATGGACGACGACACGACCACGACGACGCGGGAGACCCCACACACGACGACATGGCACATCATCCCCACGCCGCGCACCCTGCGGCGCGACGCAGGCGTCACATTGCTGCCGCTGAACGGCCGCGTCAACGAGTCGCGAACCGTCGGCGACGACCGGCACGTACTCGCCATGCAGCTCGTCGACGACATCCGCGACGCCACGGGCCTCGATTGGGGCATCGCCACCGGCGACCGGTGGCCGGGCTCCATCACCCTCACCGTCGCGGGCCTCACCACCGCCGACACGCGCGCCCCCGCCACCGCGCCGACCGCCCCCGGCGCATACACGCTCGACATCACCGAACACGCCATCACCGTCACCGGCACCGATTCCGAGGGCGTGCGCAACGGCGTGCAGACCCTGCGCCAACTCATCCGCCAATGCGGCGCCGCCCTGCCCCGCCTGCACATCAAGGACCAGACCGCCTTCGTCACGCGCGGCTACTACCTCGACGTCACCCGCGGCCGCGTCCCCACCCTCGACTGGCTCAAGACCTGGGCCGACAAGCTCTGCCTGTACAAATACAACCAGCTCCAGCTCTACGTCGAACACACCTTCCGCTTCGACGGGATGAGCGAGACTTGGCGCGGCTCCAGCCCGCTCGCCCCGCGCGACATCCTCGAATTCGACGACTATTGCACCGAACGGGGCATAGAGCTGGTCCCGTCCGTCTCCACGTTCGGGCATCTCTACATGGCCCTGCGCACGCACACATTCCGCGATCTCGGTGAGTTCCCCGAAACCGCCGACGAGCCGTTCGGGTTCATCGACCGCATGCGCCACCACACGCTCAACATCAGCGACGACCGCGCCTTCGACCTGTCCACAAAGCTCATCGACGACTATCTGCAGCTGTTCCGCTCGGGCAAATTCAACATCTGCGCCGACGAGACCTTCGACCTCGGCAGGGGCCGCTCCAAACCCCTCGCCGAGCGGATCGGCGTCGCCGCCATGTACGCCGACTACGTCACCCGCCTGTGCCGCCACCTCGAAGCCCAGGGCAAACGGCCGATGATGTGGGGCGACATCGCCCTCGAACACCCTGAAATCCTGAAACGGCTCCCCGAAACCGTCACCCTGCTCAACTGGCAGTACGACCCGCAGGTCGACGACGGGAAGATCCGCACCGTCGCCGAATCCGGCGCCACGCAGATCGTCTGCCCGGCCGTATGGTGCTGGAACGCGCTCCTGCCGCGAATCGACGACGCGTGGAACAACATCACCCGCATGGCCCGCTACGGCACGCAATACCAAGCCGAAGGCCTGCTCGTCACCGATTGGGGCGATTTCGGCCATGTCAACGACCCGCGCATGGCCGTCCCCGGCATGATTGTCGGCGCACAGGAATCGTGGGCGCCGGGGCGCATCGCCGATGAGACCGACATGCTCCGTCGCATCTCGCGCGTCGCATACGGCGACATCGACGGCACGCTGGTACCGTCGCTCGCCGCGGCGCGACGGGCGACGCTGTTCGGTTGGGACGATCTCGTCACGTGGCTGGAGACCGGCATGCCCGCACTCGCCGACGCGCGGGCGCGCGGCATCGTCGCGGGATTCGACGCCGCCGACGCGACGTTGCGCGAGTGCGCCGCGCGTCTCGCGACGGCGCTTGCGCGATCGCGCGCGGCGGACGCGGCGGCGGCGTTCCGCATCGCCGTCGACGGTCAGCGGCTGCTCAACCGCGTCGGCCTGCGGCTCGCGCGGATGTGCGACGGCGACGACGCGACGCATGCCGGCGACGCGACGCTCGCCGCGGCGCTGGAATCGTGGATGGAGGCATACGCCGCGCAATGGCGCACGGTCAGCCGCGAGTCGGAGCTGCGGCGCGTCGAGGATGTGATATGGAGGACGGCCGACGCGATGCGGCAATCCCAGCATCACCCACATCCCATGGTGCGGTGAAACTCCCATGGTGCGGTCGACGAAAACGGCTTGATTCCGCCGTTATGGAGATTGTGTGTTACCGCACCATGGGAGTGGGGGGCTACGCGTCGAGGCGCTTCGCCACCCAGTCGACGATGTAGGGGGCGACTTCCTCGATCTGATCGATGGCGACCTCGAACTCGTGCGGGCCGCCGTACCACGGGTCCACCAGGTCGATCGTGTCTTCGCGGCCGGCCGGCGGCTTCGGCAGGTTCGGGTCGAAGCTGCGGTACATGTGGACCTCGGCGCGCTTCGCCGGTGGCAGCATGCGCAATAATGCGCGCATGTGCGAGGCGGTCATCGGCAGGAACAGGTCGGTGCGGTTGATCTCGTCGCGGCTGATCCGATGCGCGAAGTGGTCGCGCGGGATCTCGTCGCCGTAGCCGCGTTCGCGCAGCACGTGCACGGCGCGCGGGTCGATCGGGTGGCTCCACTCCTCGTCGGAGACGCCGCTGGACTCGACGTCCACGCGGTCGGAGAGGCCACGCTCGTCGAAGTAGTGGCGCAGGATGATCTCGCCCATCGGCGACCGGCAGATATTGCCGGTGCACACGGTCATGACGGTGTACTTCTTCTGCTTGCGGTCCTTGCCGCGTTCCTCGGCCATGGCACGCTCCTTACGCTGGTCCGGTATCTGATATCGACGGACAAGGATTGTACCGGCACAACGAGAAGAGCCTCCCGCGCGGCAAGGTGCGGGAGGCTCTTCGGAAAGGTCGTCGCGGACGGTGCGGACGTCAGCGCGCCGAACGCACGTACTTGATGAAACGGTAGCGTGCGATGCCGGATTCCGGCTTCTTCGGCTCCAGCCACGGCGAACGGTCGGCGACCTGCCAGCCGGCGTGGTCGTCGTCCGCGAGCGCGGCGATGTCGGGCGCGTACGTGTCGGCGTCCACGGCCGCGTCGAGCAGGGTGACGAACACCTTGTTCGCCTGCGGCAGCGCCTCCTCGAACAGCTGTGCGCCGCCGATCACCCAGATCTCGGAACGGTCGAGGCCGTCGTCCGGGATCGCCTCCTGGCGGGCCAGGTCGAGCGCATCCTCCAGACTGTCGACCACGGTCGCGCCGGGCGCACGATACTGGTGGTCATGGGAGACGACGATGTTGTCGCGGTTGGGCAGGGGCCTGTAGCGCAGGTCCAGCGACTCCCAGGTGCGACGACCCATGATCACCGGGTGCGAGACGGTGAGCTCCTTGAAATGCTTCATATCCTCGGCGAGATGCCACGGCATGCCGCCCTCCAGGCCGATGGCCCCCGCACGACCTTCCTTGTCGCGGGCTTCGGCCCAGATGAGGTTCACCGAGAACGTCTTGGGGAAATCGTCGCCCCAGTCCTCGGTCTCGTCGAGCCCGGCGTCCCCGGGCTCGGGTTCGTGATAGCCGCTTCGGCTACTGTCATGCTCCATTTCGGACTCCTTGAGTGGGATTGGACTGGAACAGAAGTGTAATGTCAGACGGCGACGGGCGCCTTGATGGTGGGGTGGTGGCGGTAGTCGAGGATGTGGAAGTCCTCGTATTCGTAGTCGAAGATCGAGTCGGCCTTGTCGATCGCGATTTTCGGGTACGGGTACGGCTCGCGCGACAGCTGTTCGAGGACCTGCTCGATGTGGTTGTCGTACACGTGGCAGTCGCCGCCGGTCCACACGAACTCGCCGGGCTCCAGGCCCGCCTGCTGCGCCATCATCAGGGTGAGCAGCGAGTAGGAGGCGATGTTGAACGGCACGCCGAGGAACATGTCGCAGCTGCGCTGGTAGAGCTGGCAGCTGAGCTTGCCGTCGGCCACGTAGAACTGGAAGAGCGCGTGGCAGGGCGGCAAGGCCATGTGCTCGACCTCGGCCGGGTTCCATGCGGAGACGATCATGCGGCGCGAATCCGGGTGATGCCTGATGAGGTCCATCACGTTGGCGATCTGGTCGATCGTGCGGTTCGGGTCGTCCGGCGTGGGGGCCGGCCAGCTGCGCCACTGCACGCCGTAGACCGGGCCGAGGTCGCCGTTCTCGTCCGCCCACTCGTCCCAGATGTGCACGCCGCGCTCCTGCAGCCAACGCACGTTCGAGGAGCCTTTGAGGAACCACAGCAGCTCGTAGGCGAGGCCCTTGAAGAACACGGTCTTCGTGGTGAGCAGCGGGAACGTGCCGTCGGACAGGTCGAAGCGGATCTGCTGGCCGAACAGGGAGATCGTGCCCGTGCCGGTGCGGTCCGACTTGAGCGTGCCTTCGGTGAGGATCCGGCGCACGAGATCCTCGTACGGGGTGGGCACGTCCGTCTCGGGACGGGCGGGGATGCGGGTGCGGATGTCAGCGAGTTGTTCCGGGGTCAAAGCCATGGGCACCAGTGTAGCGTGACCCCCTCAGTCGGCTTTGCGGCGGATGGCCGTTTGCGGCGAAGACGACGGTTTTCGGCTAGATTGGAGATGGTCGCGACGCGACAGGCGCGCCGCACGGATAGACGAGGAGTCATCATGGCCAAGCGACTGTGGGTCGAGCGCAACAAGGACGGTTCGTGGGACGCGTTCAGCGAGGACGGCGCGCACATCAAGTTCGGCAAGGATCGTGGCCAGTTCACGCCGGGCGATCTGATGAAGATCGCGCTGGCCGGCTGCGCGGCGCTGTCCAGCCAGTTCGCGATCGAGCATACGCTGGGCGAGGGCAAGGGCGCGAAGATCGTCGTCGGCGGCACCTATGACGCGGACAACGACGCGTACATCAACTTCGACGAGCAGGTCGTCGTCGACGCGACCGGCTCGGATCTGAGCGACGAGGACGCGGCCAAGCTCAAGGAGCGCATCACCCGCCACATCGACAAGGGCTGCACGGTCAAGCACACCTACGTGCAGGAGACCCCCGTCCGCATGGAAGTGACGATCAAGAAGTAAGGCGGACGAAAGCGGCCCTCTGACGAGGGACTGTAAGCAGGACGGACGAAAGGGCCCCCGCTGGCGGGGGCTGTCGTGTGGAACACGACTGGGGGTGGTCAGAGGCTTGGCTTCGACCACCCCCAGTCAGCTTCGCTGACAGCCCCCGCCAGCGGGGGCAAGTTATATGGCCGGCCCCGATCACCGCCGGCGGGGGGCGAATCATATGACCGCCTCCCGATCACCGCCGGCGGGGGCGAAATATATGGTCATGCGCGGCGCGCATGGCCTTTCAGTGTTCGGGGTCGATGGTCTTTTCGATCTGCTGGACGACCTCGGGCTCGGCAGGCTCGACCGGGACCTCCTTGACGCCGCTGATGTCTTCGAGCGGCTTCGGCTTGACCTCGGCCGGCGAGCTCGGCACGGTGTCGAGACGGCTCTCCGCCGCCTCCACGTACTTGCGCGGCACGACGTAGACCGGGCCGACCGAGTGCTGCAGCAGCCCCTGGCTGGTGGAGCCGAGCAGCAGGCCGGTGAAGCCGCCGCGGCCGCGCGAACCCACGACGACGACGTCATGGTCGTAGCTGGCCTTGGTGAGCGCATCGACGGCGGAGCCGGGCACGATGCGCTTCTCGATCTTCAGATCCGGATACTGCTCCTCGAGCGGCTTGACGCGCGTCTCCAGATCGTCCATGAAGGAGGCGTACACCTCGTCGTCGGCACCCTTGCCCTGCGGCGCGGCGGAGATGACGTCGAGCTCGGCGCCCCACGCGTGCGCGAAGGAGGCGGCGATGTCGAGGGCCTTCAAGCCCCACTTGGACTCGTCGGAGCCGACCGCCACCTTGGTGATCGTGTTGTTGAGGTGCATGAGGTTGCCGTCGTCGTCGGTGTAGGGCACGACGACGATCGGGCAGTACGCGTAGGCGGGCAGCGACGAGGATGTGGTGCCGAGCAGACGCTCCGCGAGTCCGCCCTTGCCGCGGTTGCCGATGACGATGAGGTTGTAGTTGCGCGACAGTTCGACGAACACGGACGCCGGGTCGCCGGTCACGATCAGCGTGGCCGCCTGGACGCCCTGCTCGTCGGCGATGGCCTTCGCCTTGGACAGGATCTCCTGCGCGTCGGAGTGGGCCGCGTTGTCGTCGCCCATCGCGGTGTACGTGGCGTCGAAGCTGACGGCCGCGTAGCTGGGCAGGGAGTACGCGCAGACGATCTGCAGCGTGAGTCCCGCATGCTTGGCGTAGTTCGCCGCCCACCAGGCGGCCTTGTAGCTGGCATTCGACCCGTCAACGCCGACGAGTATGGCCTTGTCGTTGATCATGACGACCTCCTTGAGTTATACGCGATGCCGTCATGCCGTTGGCGACATCGCCCCCTGTGCATCCCACAATACCCCGTCGCGGGCGGTTATCGCGTGTCATCCGCGTGAAATACTTCACTCGTGTCGCAACGCGTTTCTCCCCCGTTTCCCCGTAGAACGCAAAACGCGCCTCCCCGGCGGGGAGACGCGTTTCGTCAAGAAATGAAGCGTGAGCCGGAATCAGCCGACGCGACGGATGGAGTAGCTGGAACCGCCGAAGGACCAGCTGACCGGGTTGGTGCGGATGCCGTAGCCGTAGTTCTCGGCGTCCACGACCATGCCGTTGCCGATGTAGATGGCGGCGTGGTTCGCGTTGGCGATGATGTCGCCCGGCTGCGCCTCGGCGAGGCTCGGGACGGCGACGCCGACGGTGGCCTGCGCGCCGGAGGTGCGGGGCAGGGAGATGCCGTTCTGACCGAAGACGTACTGGACGAAGCAGGAGCAGTCCATGTTGTACGGCGGGTTGCAGCCGCCGTAGACATAGCGGTCGTCGGCGGCGATGGCGAGGCCGAGCGCCACGATGCCCGCCGCGTTGCCGGTGGCGGCCGGCAGGTTGGACGTGTCGAAGGACTCGCGGGTCGCGGAACGGCTGGCGGCCTGGGTCTGGGCCTGGGCGGCCTTCTCAGCGGCCTTCTCGGCGGCCTCCTGCTGGGCCTTGGCCTCGGCGTCCTTCTCGGCCTGCGACTTGGTCTGCGGCACGTTCAGGGACTCGATGCCGCCCCAGTTGGAGTCGGACTCCACGTCGGTGGAGGTGGACTCCTTGAGGAGGTTCTTGCGGGCGGTCGTGGTCTTCGGGAACGAACGCTCGGAGGAGACCACGGCGGAGTTCTGGTCGGCGGCGGTGGCGGCCGGCGCGACGGCGATGAACGTCGCGCAGGCGGCGATGGCCGCGGTGAATGCGATTACGGTTTGCTTCAAATTCTTCATCGGAACCTTACGGTAGCACCCGGGGTGGCCCCGGGATATGGATTGTCCATGGCCCTGAGGGAAATCAAGGGCGACACGCCGGTGAATGACGGATATCTCACAATCCGCCGCAAATGGCGGATGTGAGCGGGAACACGAATCAGTAGTGGATGTATTCGAAGTCGGAGACGTTCGTGTAGGTCTTCGAGTAGGTCTTGCCGTTCATCACGGAGCCGCACTCGGAGGTGACGATGGAGCCGTCGGCGTTGATCTTCTCGACGATGGCGACGTGGCCGTAGGTCGAGTCGGTGCCTTCCTGGCCGGCGCGGAAGACCATGATGTCGCCCACGTGGCGCGGGGTGTTGTCGACCCAGTAGCCGAGGGCGCGCGCGGAGTTGGCCCACATGTTGCCGTTGCCCATGTGCGAGCCGACCGGAAGGCCGAGCTCGTGGCGGCGCACGTACACCCACCAGGTGCACTGGCTGAACTCGTAGGCGTTGCCGATGTCGCCGGTGGCGTGGTTCGGGTTGAAGCCGGCCGGCAGGAGGCTGCCGTCCTGGTCCATGAGCTTGGCGACGTTCTCGTTGTTGGCGAGGGACTTGGACATCTGCTTGGAGTCGATCGCGGTGTCGGCGTCGCCGAGCGACCAGGAGCCCTCGTTCGAGGTCTGCTGGGTCTGCACGTCCGCGTCGGACTGCTGCTGCGTGGAATCGCCCGCCACGGTGCTGGACGCGGTGTCGTCCGTGGTGCCGGTCAGCGGGGTGCGCACGTCGGAACGGGACGCGGCGCCCTTGACGGCCTGGATCTGCGTGGTCGTCGTGGCCGCGTCGGCAGTGGTGAAGGAGACGCCGTCGTCGGACGGGCTGGCGAAGGCCACCGCGGTCGCCGCGGTGCCCGCCAGAGCCGCGAGGGACGCGGATCCGACGATGAAGTTACGACGCTCGGCCGCACGGGCCGCCTCGCGGATGGCGCGGCGCGACATCGGCGCGAGTTCGTTGAGCTTGCTGGCCACCGCCTCGTCGAGACCGAGCACGGCGCCGTTGTTCCCCGCCATCTGCATGGCGATCACGTTGCCACGCGTGTGGGTGCCGCGGGATCCGGAGAACAGTCCCAGCAGGCTGTTCGATCCGTTGCCCTTGGCGGTGTTTCCGGCCGCCTTGTGTGCAGCATGCCTCATACAGTATCAGCTCCTTGGTGGGTTGGGAGGGTACCTCTGCAGACGGCACCCTTCACCGTCACAATTCGCCACCCTACAACGACCCCCTCCCTCAGGCAAACCCCCTAGGGGTGTCGAACCGGTTCGACACCGGTTCGACACCGGCATGACGCATGCACGACGCCATCACATGCCGGCCACCACGCGTTCACCATACGGCCGTCCATGCGGCCATCCACGCGATCCTCCATGCGATCCGACGCCGTATCCGCGATGCGGTCACCAGCGGCCGATATATGGAGACCCCGGCCACCCGGCCGCGCGATTGGCTAGGGTGGTGCGCATGGCCAATTCAGTGAACATCCCCTCCGACATGCTGCCCGAGGACGGCCGATTCGGCTCCGGGCCCAGCAAGATCCGCCCCGAACAGGTCGCCGCGCTCGACGCCGGCGCCACCACGCTGCTGGGCACATCCCACCGCCAGACCCCGGTGCGCCAGCTCGTCGGCTCGATTCGCGAAGGCCTCGAATCCTTCTTCCACGTGCCGGACGGCTACGAGATCGCGCTCGGCAACGGCGGCGCCAGCTGCTTCTGGGAGATCGCCTGCGCCTCGCTCATCACCCGCCGCGCCGCATACGGCGCCTACGGTTCGTTCAGCGCGAAGTTCGCGGCCTCCGCCGCCGCGGCCCCGTTCCTCGAGGATCCGGCCGTCTACAAGGGAGAACCCGGCACGTACCGTCTGCCGGAGTTCACCGAGGACGTGGACGCCTACTGCTGGGCGCACAACGAGACCTCCACCGGCGTCGCCGCCCCGGTGCGCCGCGTCGAGGGAAGCGTCGAACAAGGCGCAATCACGCTCGTCGACGGCACGTCCGCCGCCGGCGCGCTGCCGGTCGACGTAAGCCAGACCGATGCCTACTACTTCTCCCCGCAGAAGGCGTTCGGCTCGGACGGCGGCCTGTGGGTCGCGGTCCTCTCCCCCGCCGCCGTCGAACGCGCCGCGCGCGTCGAGGCGAACGCGGGACTGCCCGGCGCGAGCCGCTGGGTGCCGCCGTTCCTGTCGCTCACGAAGGCGCTGGACAACTCGCGCAAGGACCAGACGCTCAACACGCCCGCCGTGGCCACGCTCATCATGATGGAGAACCAGGTGCGCTGGCTCAACGACAACGGCGGCATGGACTGGGCGACCGCCCGTTGCGCCAAATCCGCGTCCATCCTCTACTCGTGGGCGGAGCGCTCCGACTACGCGAAGCCGTTCGTCGCCGACGAGGGCGCGCGCTCCCACGCGGTCGTCACCATCGACCTGGACGACGCGGTCCCCGCCTCCGAGGTCGTGGCCGCGCTGCGCGAGAACGGCATCGTCGACACGTCCGGATACCGCAAGCTCGGCCGCAACCAGCTGCGCGTCGGCGTGTTCCCGTCCGTCGAACCGTCGGACGTCGCCGCGCTCACCGCGTGCATCGACTACGTCGTCGCACGCCTGTGACGAGCCCCTCTGACGCATGGCATGTGCGGCGGGCATGCGGTAAGGTGGTCGCTGTGAAATTGCGATTCGCCCCGATACTCGACCCCGCGGTGCGCAGGCCGGCGCCCAAACCGGTGCGCGTGGACCTGCGCACCGTGTTCCTCATCGGCACCGGCCTGTGGTGCGTGGCGCTAATCGTGTGCTTCATCCTCGACGCGCTCGGATTCGACGTCGCCACGCCGCTGATCGTCTGCGCGGCGGGCGTGGTCGTCGGCGTGCTCATGCTCATCTGGGAGCATTTCGACCGCTGGGACTACCGGCGTCTCGGCCAGTAGTCCTTCCGCTCCCGCTGGCGGGGGCTGGCTCGCGAAGCGAGACTGAGGGTGGTTTCCCGCCGCGCAGCGACCACCCCCACCCGGCTTTCGCCGGGAGCCCCCGCCGGCGGGGGCCTTGACAAAACGTCATGCGCGATCGCATGGCCTCATTCAGCGGGCGATGGGCAGGGTGAGGGTGAACGTGCTGCCCTGGCCGGGCGCGGACCATACGGCGACGGTGCCGTGGTGGGTGAGCGCCACATGCTTGACGATCGACAATCCCAATCCCACGCCGTCCGCGGTGCGCGCGCTCTGGTCGGCGCCGCGGTAGAACCGTTCGAAGATGCGCGACTGCTCGCGCTTCGGAATGCCCTTGCCCTGGTCGATCACGCGGATCACCGCGTGGCGGCGCATCTCGTCCGCCTCCACGGACACGCCCACATACCCGCCGCGCGGCGAATACTCGATCGCGTTCTCGACGAGCTTTGCCAGGGCCGTGCGGATCTGCCCGGAATCGCCGTTGACGACGAGCGAATCGTCGCCCTCCACGTTCACGTCGACGCCGAAATCGGCGCTCTTCTGCGCGAGCGACGCCTTCACCGCACGCACCTCGTCCATCACGTCGAGACGGTTCGCGGCGGACGGCACGATCGGCTCCTGCGCCTTGATGAGCAGCAGCAGGTCGGAGACCATGTGGTTGAGATGGTTGCTGGTCGTGCGCACCTCACGCGCGTCCGCCTCGATGCGCACGCGGTCGGGACCGTTCCCGTCCCCGCCGCCGGCCTCCAGATCGTCGGCGAGACGCCCCAGCGCCTCGGTCGGCCCCAGCAGCTGCTCGGACACGTTGATGATGAACGAGTCGCGGATCTGCGCGAACCGCACCGTCTCGCTCACGTCGTCGATGAGGACGACGACGTGGCGCTCGTCCACGCGCCCGACCGTCACCTTCAGCCAGTTCGGGCGTCGCACGCCGGGCCGTGCGCCCGGCGCGACGCCCGCACCGGACTGCGTGTCGCCGTCGGACGCCGTGACGAACCGTTCCGGCGTCTCCGTCTCCAAATCGAAACGCCGCCTGCCGCCGGTGGCGAACACCTCGCGCACCGCCTCCACCACCTTCTCGTTGACGATGCTGTCGTCCTGGACGATGCCGAGACGGTACGACTGCGGGTTCGCGCGCACCACGTCGCCGTCGCGGTCGACGATCAGCGACGCGCTCGGCAGGATCGACAGCAGCGATTCCGTCGACGCGTCGAGGCCGGCGTCGCCGTCGCCGTCGTCGCGGCGCCGCCGCAGCCCGCGCGTCTTGCGTCCGATGAGATTGCCGAGCCATTCGGTGAACGACGCTCCCCCGAGCAGACGCTCCACGATCGGTTCGACATGATCGATGATGAACAGCAGGACGGCGAGCGCGATGGCGAGACCCATCACGCCGAAGACCGACGACACGAGGATCGACGGCAGCGGGGAATCATACATGCGTTCCATTCTCCCACACCGGGCGTGTCGGATGCGGCGACATGCCGTGTAGTTGAATACTTGGTGAACGTAGCAGTGAACGTGCAACCAACAACAGATGGCGATTGCGCTACGTTGTCGCGAAAGCGCCGGTACTCGCATAAAATGGGAGAGGTTGCCGTGAGGTGCGGGCTGCGCATGACCGTCGCCCGTCCATGGCCGAAGAAAGATGAAAGGCTGAAGACAATGCGCGTTATCTTTAACGAAGAGCTCAAGGCCGTGGCCGACGACCTTGACCGTATGGCGCAGGGTGTGCGTAAGTCCATCCGCGGCGCCGGCGACGCCCTGCTCAAGCAGGACGTGGAGGCCGCCCAGACCGTGATCGATGGCGACATCGAGCTGGACGCCCTTGAGGAGAGCGTCGTCGACCAGTGCGTGAAGCTGCTCGCCAAGCAGAACCCGGTCGCCACCGACCTGCGCGTCGTGGTCTCCACGATGCGTCTGGCCACCACGTTCGAGCGTATGGGCGATCTCGCCAAGCACGTGGCGGAGACCGCGCGCCGCGCCTACCCCGCCTCCGCGCTGCCTGAGGGCGCGAAGGAGACGTTCCAGCAGATGCAGGACTTCCTGGACGAGACGTCCGACGACGTGGTGAGCATGCTCGCCGACCGCGACGCCAAGACCGCCGAGCGCATCATCGCCAACGACGACAAGCTCGACGCTCTGCACCACAAAACCTTCGAGTTCGCGCTTGACGAAAGCGAGGAGATCAGCCGTCAGCAGCTCATCGACGTCGTGCTGCTCGGCCGCTTCCTCGAGCGCCTCGGCGACCACGCGGTCTCGGCCGCGCGTCGCGTCGTGTTCATCGTCTCCGGCTTCGATCCGTCGAAGGAGCCGAGCCGTGACGAGGAAGGCTCGATCGAGTAAGGTTCCGTCCGGCTGTCTGGACGGATGACGAATTTCCTCCCCAGGGAGGGCCCGAAACGGCGCAATGGCCTTGACTGGTCTTGCGTCGTTTTGTTATATGCGGATTGCGGCACAGGACATGCGCGTATGACGGTATCCCGCTCCCGCCGACGCAACGGTCAAGCACGCACATGCATGACGACATCCCGCTCCCGTAACGGACACGCACACACATGCATGACGTATTTCCGCTCCCGCTGGCGGGAGCTGTCGAACGCAGTGAGACTGAGGGTGGTCTCGCCGGCCGGCGACCACCCCCACCCGGCTTCGCCGGGAGCCCCCGCCAGCGGGGGCAACAACCATTGCCCTGCCGCAGGGCAACAATAAGGGGGACGCTCCTTCGTGGAGCGTCCCCCCTTCGGTTACCGTGATTCAGTGATGAATCGTGGGGCTCACTTCTGGCCCTGGGCGGCGACGGCGGCGGCACCGGCGGCGGCGGCCTCCGGGTCCAGGTACTCGCCACGCGGCTTGATCGGCTTGAAGTCCTCGTCCAGCTCGTACAGCAGCGGGATGGCGGTCGGGATGTTGACCTTGGCGATCTCCTCCTCGGACAGGTTGTCGAGCATCTTGACGATGGCACGCAGCGAGTTGCCGTGGGCGGCGATCAGGACGGTCTTGCCGGCCTTGAGCTCGGGCTCGATGGCGGACTTGAAGTACGGCTCGACGCGCTTGACGACATCGGCCAGGCACTCGGCTTCCGGAACCGGATCGCCGGTGTAGCGCGGGTCGTGGTTCTGCGCGTACTCGTCGTTCGGGTCGATCTCGGGCGGCGGGGTCGCGTAGGAGCGGCGCCACAGCATGAACTTCTCGTCGCCATACTCCTGACGGATCTCCGTCTTGTTCTTGCCCTGCAGAGCGCCGTAGTGACGCTCGTTGAGACGCCAGTTGCGCTCGACTGGGATCCACAGGCGGTCCGCGGCGTCCAGCGCGATGTTGGCGGTGTTGATGGCGCGACGCAGCAGGGAGGTGAACACGATGTCCGGGAGGACGTTCTTCTCCTTGAGCAGCTCGCCGCCACGCTTGGCTTCGGCTTCACCCTGCTCGGTCAGCGGGACGTCGACCCAGCCGGTGAACTGATTGGTTTTGTTCCATGCGCTCTGTCCGTGACGGAGCAGTACCAGTTTGTAAGACATACGGCCAGTCTACCGCCAGTCCGGCCCAGACACGAACATGAATCCCACGTTTCTCGGCAACGTTTGGGTAAACAATCGGCCGGCCGGAGGGACTAAGCGGCGATGGTTTCGTCGGGGGCGCCGGTGGCGACCATCGTGAGCACGGCGAACGCGACGGCGAACCACAGGGCGTTGAGTCCGGCGAGCTTCAGGGCGACGCCGTACCGAGCGCGCGACACGTTCAGCACGATGCCGGCCAGCAGCGCCAGGCCGACGCCCGCCGCGACCAGCAGGAGCAGCGCCGCCAATCCCGGCATCCGCCCGACGTGGCCGGTCGCCGCGAACGACACCCGGTCGGCCGCGACGAGACCCGACGCGACCATCAGGTATCCGGCGACCATCCACTCCACGGCCGCGCACACGACGAGCATGATCCGCGCGCCGCGTGCGCCCAGGCGCACGGCGAGCGTGCATTTGCCGTGTATGCGATCGTCGTCGACGTCGCGCAGATTGTTGACCATGAGCAGCAGCATCGCGTTGATGCCGCAGCAGACGGCGGCGAGGATCCCCATCCCGTCGACGCCGTACTCGCCGTCCCACAGCATCGACCATACGGTCCAGCCGGCCGCCGCCGACTTGGCCGGCACCGTGAGCGGCGTCTCGAACGCGATCCGCCACGTGTCGGGCATGCCGAAGCCGTCGAAGCTCCGCGCGATGGCGAACTGCGTGCCGAGCGTGGCGACCAGACCGAAGAACACGAACACGAACACCTCGCCGAAACCCGCGTATCCGTAGGGGTGGCGGCCGCCGGTGTAGCACCATCCGGCGATGACGCACAACGCGCCGACGCCGATCAGCCAGTATTGCCCGGACAGCGCGGCGACGGCGAGACCGCACGCGCAGGCGAGCGCGGCGGCGACGCCGGCCGCGGCGAGCACGCGTCTCGGCGGCACGAGGCCGGACGCGACGAGGCGGCGCGGCTTGCCGCTCGCCGCCTCGCTGCCGCCGCGCGACGCGTCCGTGCCGCGGACGCCGTCGGAGTAGTCGTTGGCGAAGTTGACGGCGATCTGGAGGAACAGGGCGACGCCGACGCACAGGAGCGTCATGGCGGAGAACCGGGCGAACGCGCCGTCGTAGGCGTACCAAGGGACGAAGCACGGGCCTTGGGCCGTCTCCAGATCGGCCCAGACGCGCTCGTCGATCGAGATGCAGCTGCGGGCGGCCGGCGCGTCGAGCAGCCGCCACGCGCAGGCGGCGCCGACCAGCACCGGCGCGATCGACGCGGGCAGCGTCTTCGGACGGATGCCGGACATCCACAGGCGCAACGGAGCGTGCGCGCGGTTCGATGCCGCGTTGTTCGATGATTCCCGATTCCCGATTCCCGATCGCATGGCTCTCACTCTAGCGCGATTCGGGTTGGATGCCCCGCTCCTTGTCTGTTCCAAGGCTTTCGGCGGCGAGGAGGCTGCGGCGCGCCTGCAGGTTCCATTGGTCCTGTTGGATTCCGGAATGGTCCGCGCCGCGCATACGCTTCGGGACGTGCTCCGTTCCGTCCGTCCCGTCTGGTTCCGCACCGATGAAGATGTCGTACACGTGGATGCCGAGCACGCCGGCGATGGCGTACAGCGTGGAGAGCTTGGGTGAGCGCCGCCCCTGTTCGATGTAGCCGATCGAGACGCGGTCCATGTCGAGCCGTTCCGCCAGCTGCTCCTGCGAGAGACCACGGGATTTGCGGAAGCTCTGGATGCGGCGGCCGACCGTCCAAAGGAAGCGCTGATAACTCGTGGTTGACATGGTGCCCATTGCAGTGCAACGGACACCAAAGCACCACTAACGCTCAGTTAGCATTTTCCGGCCTCGTCGCAGCCGGCGAGGATGCGTTCCGCGGCTTCCACGGCCTGAGCCGCGGCAGCGACGGCGCGCCGCCCCTCCGGGGTCTTCCGGTAGAGCGGGTGATCGGTCAGGTCGTAGGGCCGCGCCAGTTCGGGGCCGCGTCCGCGCTCGAACAGGTAGAGCCTGTCGAGCGGCATCCGCAGCACCTCGTCCAGCGGGAGTCCGGCGCGCAGTCCGATCCGTCGCGCGGTCTGCACGTCCTGCCCGCCCAGGTACAGCCAGTGGTCGCAGTTGTCGACGATGCTGGCGGCCACGGCCTCCCCGTACATGCCGTCCAGCTGGGTGAGCGACTGGAGGATCACGCTGACGGAGATTCCGCGCGAACGGATCACCGCGATCACCTTGTCGAAATCGGGGATTCGGCAATTCGTCGCGAAATCGTCGAGGTAGAGGCGCACCGGCACCGGAAGCCGGTTGTCGTCGCACGCGGTGTCGGCGTACCGGCACAGCTGCTGCAACGCCTGCGTGTAGAACAGGTTGATCATGCGGTCCATCGACCGGTCGGTGTCGGAGACGTTGACGAACACCGCCCATCGTCCGGTGGCGAGCCGCGTGAAGTCGATGCGCTCGGCGCGGGTGAACATGGCGGTCGCGCCGCCGAACGACATCGGCGCGAGTTTCGATTCGAGGATGCCGCGGATGCTGGCGTCCATCTTCTCGGCCGTCCGAGAGGCCTTGATCGACCGCCAGCGTCTGGCGACCAGTCCCCGCGGGTCGATCTCGCACATCTCGTCCATCATGACGGCGATGGAGTCCTCGCCCATCACGCTCACCATGCGTTGCACGGAGGCGAACGTGCGCTCCTCGTCGGGCAGACATTGCATCACGTAGGCGATGAACGCGGAGAGGTACATGGCGCCGGCGCTGTCCCAGAAGGGGTCGCGGTGGTCCTCGATCGGACTGACGGCGGAGGCGATGGCGACGACGTCCTGCTCGCTGAACGAGCCGTCGGGGGCGGTGCGGATGAAGTCGAGCGGATTGTAGCCGAGCATGGCCGCACCGGGCACGCCGCGTATGGGGCTCGACCCCCAGCCGGCGACGTCGGTGAAGTCGACGCATGCCACGCGGTAGCCGCGGGCGGCGAGCGCGGGGCCGATCTCACGCGCGAGGTTGCCTTTCGTGTCGGTCACGATGACCGATTCCTCGCATTGCAGCAGATTGGGTTTGACGTAGCCGCGGGTCTTGCCCGCGCCGGACGGCCCGATCACCAGGTCGTTGTTGTTGAGCCGGGATACGCGGGTGTCGTTGGTGACCGTGCGCCCCGCGGCGAGGATCCTCCCCTTGGGGCCCGAGCCGCTGCCCGGCGCCTGCTCCATGTTCTTCATGGTCGTCATGTCCATATGTCTCCCTTTCGTTTCGTCCGTTTCCTGGTCCTCGGCTCGGCGGCGTCCGCCTCCGGCCATACGTGGGGCGACCCCGTCTAGGCGAGCCCGCGGTCGGCCATCACCGCCAACGGCGCGATGACGGCGACGAGGTTCACGTCGGCGTCGTCATCGCCCATGGGACGGGTCAGGATCGGGGACGTTCCATCCGCCGAGCATGCGTTCCGATTGGCCTCCGTCTGCGCGGCGGACGTCTCGCCGAGCATCGGCAGGATGGTCACGCCCAGTCGTTCCACGCGCGCGAACGCCCGGCGCCGCATCGGTACGGCCACGTCGCCGAGAATCCATTCGTAGGCCTCGAAGCAGTCCGCCAATTGCAGCCGGCGCACACGATCGAGCAGGGTCCGGTCGCGGCCGCTGGCCGGTCGGGCCCACAGGTCGGCGTGGTCGCGGGCGTCGCGCAGCCGCCGTTCAAGCGGTATCCGTTCGATCGCCGCCCGTCCGCCCGTCCGGCCGCCGCGCCACCCGGCGGCGTCGAGCGGCTGGGTGAACGTGACCGCGCCCTCCCTTGTCCGGCGGGATCGTCGGCGGCGCGACGCCCCTTTGTCCTCCCCGTCGTCGAGCCCTTGCCCGAGCGGGCGGACGAGGACGTCGACGACGGCCATCACCTCGTCGACGCCGTCGCAGTCGGGCCGCGGCAGCCACAGGTCGTCCGCGTCGCAGCGCAGCAGCCTGTCGCGCAACATCGCCGAGAACCGCGCCACGGTCGTGTCCGCGTCGAAGGCCATCGCCGGCGCGCCGCGGCGGTCACAGGGAGCGTCCCGGTCGCCGCGGCCGATCTCCTCCACGGCGAGCCGCAGATCGTCGAGGAGGCGCGGCCGCACGAAGCCGCTTCGGTCCCCGTCGAGGATGTCGGCCTCGTCGCAGTAGTCGTGCAGCGGCATGCGCGCGAACCGGCGCAGCAGCGAGATCGCGTAGTCGGGCGTGGTGTGCCGGCAATCCTCCGCCAGCCGTCGGAACCGCGTCTCCAAGGGGATGCGCGCCAACCTTCGCGCATCCGCCTTGTTCCCCGTCATCGGCATCATCCGTTCCTTTCGTCGTCGTGACGGGAATGACGATATGCGTCCCACGAAAACCGGTTTCGTAGATTCTACGGTTTGTGGGATCGCCACCTCCATATCGTGGCGGCATCGCTACGATGAAAGGAGACACGACATGGGCAACGTTGCGAGGCACACGATGAACGATCCGTCCACCAGCACCGTCTACGGCAAGCTCGCGCGCATGCACCGGCTGTTGCGAGACACCGAAGGCATGATGCGCTCCATCGTCGACGACGCCGCCACGAGCGCGGAGGAACGGGACCGGCTGCGTTCCCGGACACGGTCGGCGTTCTCCCAGCTCGCCGCGATGGCGACGGGACGGTACGTCCGGTTGCACGCCTCCGCCGACGACCGATGGTGGGATCTCGCCGGCAGCGGATACGACGACGACGCCGCGTACGCGCTGTCGAGCTGCATCGCGACCGCCAACGCGGCACACGCCGCCGACGGCGATGCGGTCGACGCGGCACTGCTCGACGCCGCCCTGTACTGCGCGGTCGCGTTCCTCACGATCCGCTTCGACGAGATGACCTTCACCGACCTCATCGACCTGTGCGCGCCGCAGGTGTTCACCCCGTACACACAGACCGGCGAGCCCGACGCGACCGGTACCACGCGCGGCGTCTACGGCTACGACATCGTCCGCGCCGACCGTCCCGACCATCCACGATTGCCGAGCTCGCGCACGCTCGCGCTCATCGACAAGATCCCCGACGATCTCGCCTTCTGCAAGTCCGACGAGATCGGACGCAACCCGTACGACCTGCGCTATCGGCTGGACCATGCGGACGAGACGTTCGACGAGCCGTACGCCGTGTTCGATTCCGCGCGATACCGCGACTCCCACGCGCTGCTGGCACGCGGCTACCGGGAGGAGCGCGACGCGACGTGGCCGACCGACGTCCGCCACGACCCGTTGCCGACCGCCGCCGCGGCGCTCGCGGCGCTGCCGGCGGCGGTCGAACAGGCCGTGGACCGCTACCTGTGCGCGACCGCGGAGGTGGGATTCGCGGGGAACGACCGGTACGTCCCGTTCGTGATCGACGTCACGCGACTGCAACGGCTGCTGTGGAGACGCCGCCGCGCCATGGACTATGGCGAATCCGCCGACGTGGACGGACTGCTGCGCGCGGTGGACAGCGTGTGCCGCCGCACTTGGATGAAGACGAGGAGCACGCGATGAGCGACGGGACACGGGGGCCGGGCGCCTACGATTTCGGCGATGACCTGCTGGCGCGGCTGCACGATGACTACGTCCTGTGCCGACAGGACGGCGACGTCACGGCATCGGCGCTGTTCGACTACCATCGTCGACTGCTGGAGGAGGGCGGCACGCCCTATGATCCCGGCGACGAGGCGCAGCGGCGGCGGCTGTGCCGGCAATGCGAGGATTTCCTCGACAACCGCGGCGTGCCGGTCGTCGTCTCCCGGCGCGGCACGGCGAAACGCAAGTCGCGCACGAAGAACAAGATGCTCAGACTCATCGACGTGCTATGCGAACGGCATCATCTGCGGCTCTCCGACGATGCGAACCGGAAGACTGACGCGTTCGTGGGCGACGTCCCCGAACGCGACATCCGCCGGCTGCACGAGCTGGTCCGGCACGACGCGGACTATGCGGAGCTCGTCATCCCGCTGCGCTCCGACGCGCGCACCGGCGTCACGCTGATGATGCTGGGGCGCGACTGGCTCGCCGACATGATCGACGTGGACACCGACGACCAATGCTTCTTCGTCATCCTGACGCCTCAGGACCGGCGATACGAGTCGGACGGGGCGGCGCACATCGGATTCGCGGTCGGCGCGGATCCGCGCATGAGCGCGGGATCTGCCGCGGCGGAGCCGTCCGATGCGGGCGTCAACGCGCCGGACGACGACCCGTCGCTGTTCGACGACTGGGACGAGGCGTGGGACCAGTACCGGATCACGGTGGACGGGTACGCCGTCACCGAGTTCCTCTACGACCACAATCTCGTCGCCCCGGTGGGGTGCCCCGAGTCGATGCTGCGGTTCTTCGAGCCGGACGACGACCCGATGACCGACGAGGGCGCGTGGCGGCTCACCCCGGCCGAGGAGCGTGAATACCAGGAGTTCCTCGCCGGCCTGCACGGCTGATCCGGGCGCGCGAGGGGCCGGCGCCCGGATCGTGCGCGGCCGGCGCCGGCCCGTCGGCGGTCAGCCCTTGAGGCTGGCGAGGATGGCGATGACCTCGCGCCGCTCCTGATCGGTGAGGCCGTGCTGGTTGTTGGCGACCACGAACGAAGTGGAGCCGGCCCAATCGAATGCCAGCACGCACTGAGGCTCTCCCACGAAGTCGTGGTGGCCCTGCATCGATTCGGGGGTCAACGCGTACATGTCGTCGTTGAACGAGGCGACCATGAACGGGCCGAGATCGTATTGCGTCGCCTGCACGGCAGGCGCGTTGAACTGCGCGTCGGCCACCTTGGCGATGTCGGAGCTCCACTGGTAACGCCCGCAGCCGCTGTACCCGTCCATCCCGTACAGGTACCGCAATTGCACGCCACGGGAATTGGAAAGATCCACCTCCTCGACGTACTGGTTCACGGTGTTGTCGGTGATCGTCCAATCGGACGGGTACTGGAAGGTCAGCGCCGGCATGGTCACGGCGTTCACGGTGCCGTACTGCGTCGTGTACGACTGGGTGAGCTCCACCGGCGTCGCCGTGCCGGAGCCTTCGTCGCCGTTCTGCGCGGTGTTCCCGTCGCCGGACTTGTTCCCCTCGCCCTCGCCTTCGGGGTTCGTCTCCTGGTGGATCTCCTCGAGCAGCTTGTTGACGAGTCCCGCGGCGCCGGACTTGTCCTGCTCGGTCATCACGGTGACGACGACGGTCCTGTCGCCGTCCTTGACGATCAGATAGTAGTTGTAGGCGCCGCCGATGCCCTGCCCGCGATGGCCGTGGATGGTCATCGACGACGGCACGGTGATGCCCTCCTTGGACGTGTCGAGCTCCATGAGCTTGCCCGCGTCGATCCGGTCGACGACGATGAGCATGTTCGTCGCGTCCTCGGCGGTGGTCGTGTTCTCCTTGCCGGCTGCGGAGGCGGCCGTGTCGCCGAACTTGCGCTGGTACTGCGTGTGCTCGTAGCCGTTCTTCTTCAGCCAGTCGTTGAGCGCGTCCAATCCGCCCACCTGGTCGATGAGCTGGTTGGCGGCGTTGTTGTCCATCGTCTTGAGCATCGTGCTCGCCGTTGTGTTCGGATTCTTGCCGTTGTCGGTCGCGGCGAGGTAGACCGGCAGGTAGAGGCCGGAGGCGACGCCGGACTTGCCCGCGCCGGACGAGGAGTATTCGGCCTTGCCGTCCGACGTGGCCATGGCGACGGCGGCCGGCTGCGCGTCCTTGACGATCGAGTCGATCTTCTTCGAGTCGAACGCGAACTTCTTCTCCGTCTTCTGCGCCTTCTTGGACTTCGTCGACTTCTTCGTGGCGGCAGCGGCGGGCTTGCCGGTCGAGTCGTCCGACCGCGAACCGAGGAAGCCGATGCCGGCGACGATCAGCGCGACGGCGGCGAGCGCGGCGACCACGATGAGGATGATCCGCTTGCGCTTCGCGGCCTTCGGGTCCACCGCGATGGCCGTCGGCGACGCGGGTGCGGCCGGCGAGACCGGCGGCACGGCGGATGACGGCACCGACGGCATCGACGGCATCGACGCGGTGGGACGGGCGACGTTCGGCCCGGCGTCATAGATCGTCCCGTCCGGCACGCCGGGCATCGGCGGCATCGGCACCGCGGACGGCGCCCCCTGCGGCATCCCGGACCCCAACGCGACCGGGGCCCCGCACTGGTCGCAGAACGCCGCCCCCTGACGAAGCGGAGCCCCGCACTGATTGCAGAATCCCATGATTCCCTCCCATATTCATCCGACGACGTTTTCGAATCATCGGCGATGACATCGACACTTCCACATGGTGTGGGCGAACGATATGCGTTGCCGTAGAATCTACGGCAACGCATCGCCGCGCCGGCATATGGTGCCGGATATCACGACACGGGCCTATACGCCACGGAAGCCGCCACACGCATTATGCAAACTGCTAGTTATCATAATGCGCGTATGCCTCGGCCTCCCTCGGGGAAGCGCCCGGACCCGCATCAAGAAAGGAACGCTCCGCCGTGAACGAACGCGACGCACTGCTGCAGGAACTCGGCAACGCCCGCAACCTGCTGACGCAGATACAACAGAACCTCCAGAACCTCGACGCATTGAACGGACAGAAGCAGGGCATCGCCCGGCAGATCGTCCAGGTGCAGCACTCCAAACCCGTCTACGACCGAACGCTGCGCCTCGCCAGAAGAGGCAGCTTGTACGGCGCCCTGCTCGGAATCGCGGTGGCCTTGATACCGGTCATCGGCAAATTCATCGGCATCGCCGTGTTCCTCGGCGGCTGCCTGATGGAGGTGCGATCGCGCCCGATGATGGAGGAGGCGGACAAGCGGCACAGGGAACAGCAGCAACGGCAGATCGCCGCCCTTCAGGACCGGTTCCCCGGCCTCGACCAGCAGATCGCCGTCATCAACCAGCAGAACATCACCCCGCTCGCACGCGCCTACAACGCCAACTGCCCCCACTTCCCACTCGACCAGTGGGACCTGTCCTCCATCGGCAAAGTATACGAATTCGTCAGCTCCGGACGCGCGAACACGCTGAAGGAGGCGCTGGACGAATTCGACCTGTGGCAGCACCGCCAGACCATGGAGGAGATGCAACGCAAGCAGGTGTGGAACCAGCGCATGAGCAACATACTGTCGGCGGCCGGCATCGCCGCGCAGGCCAGGACCACCGCGGCGGTCAACCGCAACACCGACGCCGTCAACGAGCAGACCGCTTTCCTCGGCGACGCGCTCGCCAACGGCCCCACGGTCGCCGCGCAGAATTGGAACGCGCGGCACAGCTGATCTCCTGAAACCACCGACGGAACACAACATCAGTAAGGAACGACCATGATCTGCCCCCACTGCAACGCAGCCAACCAGCCCAACGCGAAATTCTGCGCATTGTGCGGCCAACCGATCGCCGCGCAGACGACCTCCCCCCAATCCACGCAGACCATGCCGACCATGCAGCCGACGCAACCCGCCTACGCGTCATACGACGCGGCATACGGCACGGCCCACACGGCCCCGCAGCAGACGCAATCCGCCTACGCCACCACACAACCCACGTACGCCACCACACAACCGGCACCGGCCGGCATCACGGACGACGATTTCGACCGTCTCAACCGGACGTGGACGCTCAAGCAGGTCCTGCTCGAGCGGGGCCTGTTCCCGTTCATCTTCGGCATCGTCGGATGCCTCTTCATCATCAGCAGTCTTCCCATCATCCAGATCATCACCTTCATACCGGCGTTCCTGGTCTCGCTGCTGGTCGGCACCATCCTGATGCGCATCTGGCTGACGCTGACCAAGGCGACCCACGCCGAGCCGGAGATCGTGGAGTACTGCCGCCGCAGCGGCATCGACCCGCATGAGCTCACACGACCCGTGTGGTACGCCCAATACGGCACCATCATCGGATTCTTCGCACTGGGCTTCATCGGATACGGCATCATGATGGCGACGGGCAACGTCCCGCTCTCCTTCATCGCCTACCCCATCGCATGGCTGCTCATACGCGCCCTCAACAAGTACATGTTCGCCCATACCCAGGCGAATACGATCACCATCGCCGCGGTGCAGGCGGGCTGCTGCGACGGCCTGTTCCACGACGAGGGGGAGAAGACCGCGACGCTGAAGCGACTGGAGAGCCGCAACTACGGCACGGTCCGCGCCGCACTGGATGCCGCCCGGTCGTCGCGCTCGTTCACGAAGCTCGGGGTCATCGGCGGCGCCATCACGGCCGTGGGGGCGTTCCTCCTCTTCCGTCCGGTCGACAAGGCGGTCCAGGACGAGATCCGCCTGCACCGAGACCCCTACAACGTCATGGTCGAACAGATGGACCGCGATCGCAGGAACCGCCGCTGACCGCGCGGCGACGCCGCATCGGCACCGCAGAGACGAGTGGGGGCCACGGCTGCATCAGCCGTGGCCCCCACTATTGCATCGTCACGCCATCACGTCTCAGGCGACGAGCGGCTTGACGAGCGGGAAGGTGATGGTCTCGCGGATCGTCGCGCCGGTCAGGGCGATGAGCAGTCGGTCGATGCCCATGCCCATGCCGCCGGCCGGCGGCATGCCGACGCCGAGCGCCTCGAGGAAGTCCTCGTCGATGTCGCACGCCTCCTCGTCGCCGGCGAGCGCGTCCTTCGCCTGGGCGACGAAACGCTCGCGCTGCACGATCGGGTCGTTGAGCTCGGAGTAGCCGGTGGCCAGCTCGAAGCCGCGCACGTAGAGGTCCCACTTCTCGACCACGCCCGGCTTGGAGCGGTGGCCCTTGACGAGCGGAGAGGTCTCGACCGGGAAGTCGCGCACGAAGGTCGGCTCGTAGAGCTTGTCCTCGTAGAAGTGCTCCCACAGATGCTCGACGAGCTTGCCGTGGTTCTCGACCTCGTCGCGCTCGACGCCGAGCTTGTCGGCGATGGCGCCGAGGTGCTCGACGGAGGTGCCCGGGCTGTCCGGGCCGCCGTTCGGGACGATCTCCTCGCCGAGCGCCTCGGACAGGGAGTCGTACATGCTGATCGTGCGCCATTCGCCGCCGAAGTCGTATTCGGTGCCGTCGAGCAGCGTCACCTTGTGCGAGCCGTACACGTCCATCGCGGTCTTCTGCACGAGCTCCTTGACGAGCTGGCCGATCGTGTTGTACGTGCCGTACGCCTGGTACGCCTCGACCATCGTGAACTCGGGGGCGTGCGTCGCGTCGACGCCCTCGTTGCGGAAGTCGCGGTTGATCTCGAACACGCGGTCGATGCCGCCGACGAGGCAGCGCTTGAGGAACAGCTCCGGCGCGATGCGCAGGTAGAGGTCCAGGTCGAACGCGTTCATGTGCGTGGTGAACGGGCGGGCAGCGGCACCGCCGTGCACGGTCTGCAGCATCGGGGTCTCGACCTCGATGAAGTCATGGCTGGCGAACGTGTGGCGCAGCGAGGCGACCGCCTTGGAACGGTTGCGCACCATGTTGCGGATCTTCTCGTCCGCGATCATGCCGATGTACGGCTTGCGGGTGCGGGTGTCCTCGTTGAGCTCCTTGTGGAGGGCGGGCAGCGGCTGGAGCGCCTTGGCGGCGATCGCCCACTCGGTGGCGAAGACGGAGAGCTCGCCGGTCTTCGAGGAGATGACGCGGCCCTTGAGGTACAGGTGATCGCCGAGGTCGACGAGCTGCTTGAACTGCTTCAGGGAGTCGGCGCCGATCTCCTTCTTGGAGATCATGCCCTGGATCTTCGTGCCGTCGCCGGCGGAGAGCTGCACGAAGTTGAGGCCGCCCGCGTTGCGGATGAACAGGACGCGGCCGGCGATGCCCACCATGTCCTCAGTCTCCTGGCCGGGCTCGAGCTTGCCGTCGTACTTGGCGCGCACGGATTCGATCGTGTCGGTCACGTCGAGGTGGACCGGGTACGGGTTGACGCCGGATTCGAGCATCATCGCGCGCTTGGCGACGCGCATCTGCACCTGCTCGGGATGGGCCAGCGGGCCGAACTCCTTGTTGGACGGGTCGACGGCCTCGTCCAGGGTGGCGCCGCCTTTGATCTTCTCGCGGATGGTCTCGTCCTGCTTGAGGAGCATCTCCGCGCGTTCCACCGTGGTCATCTGGGGGACGGCGTTCTCGACGTTCTCGTCCTCGTTCGCTTGGGATTCTTGGGTTTCACACATAGGCACACAGTCTAGCGAGAAGGCGATACACGGCGGGAAATACGCGGAAAACGGCGCGACACGCCGAGGTTTGCATCGCGGAGTGAAGCATGTAATATATCCCCCGTTGCCAAACGGGCTGTAGCGCAGCTTGGTAGCGCGCTTCGTTCGGGACGAAGAGGCCGCGGGTTCAAATCCCGCCAGCCCGACAACTGAGGGAACCGCTGAGAAATCAGCGGTTCCCTTTTTCATATCTCCACCTCCCTCCGGCGAGGGACCGCAACACGGGTTAAGCAACACAGTAAGAGGAAACGATATGAAGAAGGGTATGCGCAGCCTGCTGGCGTTGGCGGCGGGCGCGTTCATCCTCGGCGCGGCCGAGTTCGTGATGATGGGCATCCTGCCGCAGGCGGCGGCCGCGACCGGCGTGAGCATCCCGACGGCCGGCCACTACATCTCCGCGTACGCGATCGGCGTGTGCATCGGCACGCTGATCCTCGTGTTCGGCCGCAAGGTGCCGCCGAAGAACCTCATCATCCTGTTCATGGCGATCGCGCTCGTCGGCAACACGATGAGCGCGCTGTCCGTCAACGCCGGCATGCTCGTCGTCGCGCGATTCATCTCCGGACTGCCGCACGGCGCGTTCTTCGGCACGGCCACGCTCATCGCGAAGACGCTCGCCGAGAAAGGCAAGGAGGCGCAGTCCGTCTCGATCATGGTGACCGGGCAGACCGTCGCGAACATGCTCGGCGTGCCCGCCGGCACGCTGATGGCCGAATCCCTGTCGTGGCGTCTCGCGTTCGGCATCCTCGCGGCGTGGGCGGCGATGACGATCGTGCTCACGATCGCGTGGATCCCGTTCGTGCCTCCCGTCAAGGACACGGGCATCCTCGGCCAGTTCCGGTTCCTGCGCCGCCGCGGCCCGTGGGTGATCCTCGCCGCCGTGTTCACCGGCAACGCGGGCGTGTTCTGCTGGTGGAGCTACGTCTCCCCGTGGCTGCAGAAGACCGGCGGATGGCCGAGCGCCGCCGTCCCGTTCCTGATGATGCTCGCCGGCTTCGGCATGGTCGTGGGCGGCATCATCGGCGGGCGCATCACCGACAACTGGCGTCACGCGGGCACGGCCGCGCTCGGCCAGTCCATCTCGCTGATCGGCCTCGTCATGGTGCTGCTCCTGCCCGGCGGCCACGTGACCACCGCGATCCTCACGTTCTGGATCGCGTTCGGACTGTTCTTCATCTCCGCGCCGCAGCAGCTGCTGATGACCGAAGCCGGCCAGGGCGGCGGCGAGCTCATCGCCGGCGCCGCCGTGCAGGTGGCGTTCAACTTCGGCAACGCGGTCGGCTCGATCGTCGGCGGCGCGATGCTCACCACGTTCTCGATGGACTACCGGTTCACCGGTCTCGGCGGCATCCCGCTCGCCATACTGTCCGTCGCCGCGCTCGTCTTCTACTCGTGGCGCTGCGAGTCCGACACCGAGGCGGTCCACCGTCTGCGCGAGATCCACGTGTGACCCACGTGTGATTGCTCACACTTCACGGAAGTTCACCTCCCGTTCTCCCCCGTCGCCCACCCCGGCCATGTCGCGGCCGTAGCGTGGGCGGTGTCCGGCACGAATCCGAATCATGGACGCTCCGACGGACACAATGAAGGGAACCCAAGTGAAGCAAGTGAAGAGGAACACACGCATCGCGACGAGGCTGTTCGCCGCGATGGTCGCCGCGGCGACGCTGTCCGGCGTCGGCGTCGCGACCGCATCCGCGGACGAGACCGCGGCGCCCGCGAACGGCGCCGCCGCCTCCGCGTCCGCCGCGAACGGCATCGCCGCCGGCGGCGCCACCGACAAGTTCGACGCCGCGAAGTACGCGGCCACCAGCGAAGGCCGCTACGACGCCGAAACCGCCGGCGACGACGCGACCGTCTACTCCGACGGCGCCGCGCGCGCCGCGAAACCGAATCTCGTCCAGCTGCTCGGCGAATACGATTCGTACTGGCAGCCGGCCACCGAGACCGCGGGCGGCAAGGTCCTGAACACGACCGTGCTCGATCACGACGACGATTTCGTCCAGAAGATCAACAACGCGGCCGCGGAAGGCGGCGACGGCACGACCGCAACGCCGCAGCAGCAGCGCGCGCTCGTCGACGCCGACATGAGCGCCGCCGAGACGCTGCCCGACTCGCTCGGCCCGGTCCTCGGCACATACTTCTCCGAAGGACTCGCGGACGGCAGCCTGAGCAAGGTGTCCGACGTCTTCAAGTACGACACGGTCTCCACATCCACCGCGAAGAAGCACTTCCAGCACCCGCGCCCGTTCGAGGACCGCACGAACGGCGGCAAGAACGAGATCACCGACATCTCCGCGAACGTCAAGCGCGTGCCCGACTGGACCGACGCGCAGGGGAACACGCATTCCGCCGAATACGACGGCCTCGCCGGATCCGGCTCGTTCCCATCCGGCCACACGACCGGCGCCTACTCGTGGGGCGTCGCTCTGGCCGGCATGTTCCCGCAGCTCGCGCCCGAGATCCTCGCCCGCACCTCCGAGGCGGGCAACAACCGCATCGTGCTCGGCGTCCACTACCCGCTCGACATCATGGGCGGCCGCATCGACGGCGAAGTCGCGAACGGCTACTACTGGAGCACCTACTACGACCAGTACGTGAAGCCGGCCTCCGACCAGCTGCAGTCGTATCTCGCCGCCAAGTGCGTGGCGGACGGCCACGCCACCAAGCAGGACTCCGACTACGCGACCGTGAGCGAGTGCGTCGACAACCTCGGCGCGAACGCCGCCAACGGCTACACGAACGGGTTCGTCGACGCGGTGAGCCAGGAGCCGATCACCGACCGCGCCTCCGCGCTGCGCGTCTACCGGAACCGCCTGACCTACGGCTTCGCGAAGACCACCGCCGGCACCACGTTCACCGCGCCGGAGGGCTCCGCCGACCTGCTCAAGATCGCGTACCCGAAGCTGCACCGCGACCAACGTGAGGCGATCCTCGCGAAGACCGCGATCGACGGCGGCTATCCGCTCGACTCCACGTCCGCCGGCTGGCAGCGTCTCGACCTGGCCGCCGCGTTGAGCGCGAAGGTCACGCTGAACGAGAACGGCGACGTCGTCAAGGTCGAGCCGGGCGCCTCTGCGCCGAGCGTGATCGGCGAACAGTACGCCGACAACGGCGGCCACCCGGATTCCGACGGCAACGGCGGATCCACCAAGCCCGACCAGCCGGGCAAGGACGCCAAGCAGGTGACCGTGTTCGACATCACCGACTTCCACGGCCACATCGAGACCGGCCAGTGGATCGAGGCGGCGTACAAGAAGCTCGCCGCGGACCATAACCCGGGCAACAGCGTGTTCGTCTCCAGCGGCGACCTCGTGGGCGCCTCCCCGTTCGAATCCTCCTACTTCAAGGACAAGCCGACCCTTGAGATGGCGAAGGCGTGGGGCCTGAGCGTGAGCGCGCTGGGCAACCACGAGCTCGACAAGGGCACGGGCGACTTCAACGACCGCATCGCCGACCCGCAGTACGGCATCGACTGGGTGGCCGCGAACATCTCTGGCGGCAAGCTCACCTCCGACCGCTTGAAGCCGTACACGATCAAGACGATCAACGGCAAGAAGGTCGCGTTCGTCGGCGCCATCACCGCCGACCTCAAGAACGTGGTCTCCCCCAGCGTCATGCAGGGCGTGACCGTGACCGATCCGGTGCAGGCCGTCAACAAGGTCGCCGACCAGCTGTCCGACGGCGACCAGTCCAACGGCGAGGCGGACGCGGTCGTGGCGCTCGTCCACGAGGACGGCGACACGCTCGCCTCCGACGGCGACGGGTTCGACGCGAACGTGGACCTCGTCTACGCGGGTCACAGCCACCGCAACGAATACGGCACCACCACGAAGTCCGGCGCGCCGATCCTCGAGGCCGGCAAGTACGGCCAAGACGCGGCCGCGCAGGACCTCTTCATCGAAGGCACCGGCAAGGATTCGAAGGTCACCGTGAAGAACGTCTCCCAGTACGACATCACGTACGTGACCAACAAGGACGGCACCGCGCCGTCCAAGGGCTTCGAGGGCGATCCGAACGGCCCGGCCGCGAAGGTCTACCAGCAGGCGCAGAAGGATTCCGCCTCGGCCGGCGAGCAGGTCGTCGGCACCATCGACAAGTCCGCTAACTTCGCGAAGGGCGACTGGTCGGCCGAGACCCAGCTCGGCACGCTCAACGCGGACGCCGCGCTCGAATCCGCGAAGAAGACGGAGGTCGGCAGGAACGCGACCATCGGCTTCATCAATCCGGGCGGCCTGCGCACCGACAACCTCGATCTTGACGGGAACAAGCGGATCACCGTCAAGGAGGCGTACAGCATGCTCCCGTTCGGCAACGACAACAGCGTGGTCGACCTCACCGGCAAGCAGCTCAAGACCGTGCTCGCCCAGCAGTGGCAGGAGAAGGACGGCAAATCCAACGTGGTGCGTCTCGGCATCTCGTCGAACGTGACGTTCACCTACACGCTGATGCCCGACGCGAACACCAAGGTGCCGGTCGCCACCGTCACCGACGTGTACGTCGACGGCAAGCAGATCAAGGACGACGACACGGTCACCGTGGCCGCCAACTCGTTCCTGCTCTCCGGCGGCGACGGGTTCACCGGATTCAAGGCGCAGGGCGCGCCGCGCCTCACCGGCACGGTCGACGTGCAGGGTCTCATCGACTATCTGGGCGCCCACCCGGACGTCAAGGGCGACGAGTCGCCCGCCGGCGTGCAGCTCAAGTCCTCGTCGATAGAAGGCGGCAAGGTGACGCTCACGTTCGGCCTGCCGGTGTACGCGAACGGCCCGAAGCCGCTCGCGCTCGGCCTGTACGTTAACGGCGTGGACTTCGGCGTCAACGATCTCGGCTCCGCGAAGCCGTCCGAGTTTACGGTGACGAAGACGCTGACCGCCGACGAGCGGGCGAAGTTCGGCACCGCCATCACCGCCGTCTACCCGCAGATGCTCTACACGCAGACCGAGATCGACACCGCGAAGAAGGCGCACGCCGACGGTGGCCAAGGCGGGCAGGGCGGTGGTCAGGGCGGCCAGCCCAGCCAGGGCGGTCAAGGCGGCCAAGGTGACCAGGGCGGCCAGTCGCAGAACCCGACGCCCGGTAAGGGCAACGGCTCCACCGGCGCGAACGGCGCCGGCAAAGGCAACGGCTCCGGCCTGTCCGACACCGGCGCATCCGTGGCGGCCATCGCCGCGGCGGTCGTGCTGCTGGCCGCCGCCGGCGGCGTGACCGTCGCCGTGCGCCGCCGCCAGCAGCACTGACGCCGATCCCGGTGATTCGGTTCCCACCAGCCGAATCCGGAACCGGCACCTTGGAACCGGATCACTCTGGAACCAGATCACTGAAACCAGCCCCAGACCGGATCCACTGGCCGGGACCCTGTAGGGCCCGGACCACGATCTCTCGGAGAGCCCCGCGATGCGGGGCCCTCCCCGTTTTGCTTCCGTTACGGCGTCCCGTTGTCGGGAAATCAGCCGCTTGCTCCCGATAACGGGACGCTGAGCGGACGTGAGCGTCCCGGATTCCGGAGCAGTGGCTCCGTTTCCCGACAACGGGACGCTGAGCGGACGTCAGAGTCCCGTTGTCGGGAGCAGTGGCCCTGTTTCCCGACAATGGGACACCGCGGCGGCGTATCACGGCAGCGTCACGGCAGTGTCATGGCAGGACAACGCGAGAGCGGCGAAGACCTCCGAGTCTCTCGATGTAACGACACTCACAGCGTGCGGCGGGAACGGTCACAGTACGCTGGAAGACAGTGACGAACGACATTCGCGATGGAGGGAACGGACCAATGGCCGATGATGCAGTGGACGCCGACGCGATCGACAGCATGGAATCGTTTGCGGGGGATTCCGCGATGAACCCGGACTTGGAGGCGGCGCTGGAGCGGATGGCCGCGAAGCACGCGCACGATTTCGACGCCCCCCAGCATGGAAACGCGGACGACAAGTGCACCACCGCCACGAAGAACACCGCCGCGACCGAGAGCAGCGCATCCGACGACGCCGGCGACACGGACGCTTCTACCCGCACGTTCGACGTGAACGGGTTCCTCACCGGTCTCGACGCGATCTTCGCGGCGCACGACGCGGCGGAGAAAGCCGGACCATACCTCGAACAGGCGGCGGTCGACGCGGAGAACGCGGGCGACGAGGCCGGACTGCTCACCGTGCTCAACGAGACGATGGGTTTCTACCGGTCGCAGGGCCGGCACGAGGAAAACCAGTGGATCGTGCAGCGGGCCATCGAACTCGCCCTGCACATGGGTCTCGAAGGCACCGAGGCGTGGGCGACGACGCTCATCAACTGCGCGACCGCGATGCGCGCCGCGAAACGCTACGACCAGTCGGAGGACCTGTACCGGCAGGCGCTGGCATGCGCGGAACGCAACTACGATCCGACGGACCGGCGGCTCGCCGCGCTGCACAACAACCTGTCGATGCTGTACAGCGAGACCGACCGCATCGACAAGGCGGAGGCCGAGCTGCGCGAGGCGCTGCGCATCATCGAATCGTCGAGCGTGAACCCGGACGCCGACATCGACGTGGCCTCGTCGCATACGAACCTCGCGCTCGTCCTGCTCCAGGAAGGCAAGCTGGAGGAGGCGGACCGGCACGCGGCGAAGGCGTTGGAGATCTACGCGACCGGTCATCTCGAACATTCGGCGCACTACGCGTCCGCGCTGGCCGGGCTCGCGCAGGTGCGCTACGCGGAGCACCGGTATGCGGACGCGGTCGCCTACTACCGGCGCGCGCTCGCCGTGATCGAGGAATGTTACGGGACGGACACCGACTACTACCGGATCACCGAAGCGAACCTCAAGGAGGCCGAGACGAAGGCGGGAGCGGACGACGCTTCTTTGCCTCCCGCCGGCGGGAGGTGGCGCGAAGCGCCGGAGGGTGGTCAGCGGACAGACGTCCGCGCGGCTGACGCCGACCACCCTCAGTCCGCTCCGCGGACAGCTCCCGCCAGCGGGAGCGGGAACGGGGCGGCCTCTTCTTTGCCTCCCGCCAGCGGGAGCGGGAACTCTTCCCTGCCGCCCAGCGGGAGCGGGAACTCCCCTCTGCCTCCCGCTGGCGGGAGGTGGCGCGAAGCGCCGGAGGGTGGTCAGCGGACAGGCGCCCGCACAACCAACGTCGACCACCCTCAGTCCGCTCCGCGGACAGCTCCCGCCAGCGGGAGCGGGAATGAGGCATCCTCCCCCCTGCCGCCCAGCGGGAGCGGGGATGCGGCACCCATCTCCGGTCTCAAACTCGCGAAAGCGTACTGGGAGGAGATCGGGCGTCCGATGGTGCGGGCGAAGTACCCGGAGTATGCGGACCGCATCGCCGCCGGCCTCGTCGGGCACGGCTCGGAATGCTACGGCTTCGACGACGCGTATTCGCATGACCATGATTTCGGCCCGCGCTTCTGCCTGTGGCTCACCGATGACGACTACGCGGCGATCGGCGCGCGATTGCAGGCCGACTACGACGCGCTTCCCCGCGACTTCCGCGGCTATGTGCGCCCGTCCGCCACCGCGGACGAACCGACGGACACGACCAGCGCCACGGCCACCAGCACCACCGCCACCGCCGATATCGCCGCCACCGCCCAAACCACCCCGACTGTTCCGACCGCCCCCTCGCCGCTCACGCCGCGCGCGCAGGGCGCGTTCCGGCGCGACGGCGTGTTCCGCATCGGCGACTTCTTCGAATCGATCACCGGATACCGCAAGGCCCCGGCGGCCGACGCGCCGCACGAATGGCTGATGCTCGACGAGGCGACGCTCGCCGCCGCGACGAACGGCCATGTGTTCGCCGACCCGCTCGGCGCGTTCTCCGAGACACGCCAGGGGTTCAAGGACATGCCGGAGGACGTGCGCCTCGCGCTGGTCTCCAAGCGGCTCGGCATGATCGCGCAGGCGGGGCAGTACAATCTGCCACGCAGCCTCAAGCGCGGCGACGGCGCGGCCGCCTGGCTCGCGATATCCGAGTTCGTGGATGCCGCCGCCTCGCTCGTGTTCCTCGTCAACAAGCCGATGATCGCCGGTTACCTGCCGTACTACAAGTGGCGGTTCGCCGCGCTACGCAAGCTGTCCGGCGGCATGTTCGCCCGTCTGGGCGACGTGTGCGGCAAGCTGGAATCGGTGATGCGCCTCGCCTCCGCGGCCTGCTACGGCGGCGCCGGCTTCGGCGAGGGCGGCAAGGGGTCGGCGCCCGCGGCGGAGACCATCGGACGTCTCGTCGAGGAGGTGGCGGCGTCCATCGTCAAGGAGCTCAGGCGCGACGGACTCACCCGCTCGGACGAGACCTTCCTCGAATGGCAGCGGCCGTACGTCGAGGAGCATATCGCATCCGACGCCGCATGCCTGCACAGTCTGTAAGGAGCATCCACGATGACCGAATCGAACGAATCCACTGCCACCGCCGACATCACCGCGCTGCGCGAGCGGATCGTGTGTCTTGAGTGGGACCAGTTCCAGCGCACGAACAACGAGGGCGGGCGCGCCGCATGCCAGGGCAACTGGCCGGTGTTCCACCAGATGCGTCTCGCCCAGTTCCTCACATGGGACCGGCCGCTGCTCGAATCCTACGCAAGCGATCTCGCCGAGGCGGACCGCATCGGGCGCAATCTCGTCACCGAGAAGTACGGGCGCATGATGGCCTCGACCGCGCCGGACGAGTACGAGCGCACCATCGAACCGTACATTCCGCGGCTGTCCGAGGGACGCATCGCGCGGCAGGAGCGCGTCATCGCGACGCAGGTCTCGTGGGCGCGCGACTTCCGCGCGCGCTACCCTCGGCTCGGCGAGGCGATGCGCGTGCTCACCACCAGCGAGGACACGCCTGCGGCGACGTCGTTCGAAACGTATCTGCGCGGCGAGCTCGGCACGTATTCGGACCGCACGTTCGCACTGTACGAGGCGATGATCGCGGGGCGCGCGGCGCGAAGCGCCAACATCACCGAGGAGACGCTGCTGCATACGGTGCGGCTCGGCGGATTCGCGGACCTCAACGAGGCGGAGGCCGCGCAGGCCTCGGTGTGAATCATCCGCCACGAGCTGGCCCCGACCCATCGCGAGCGCGCGGCAGTGCGTTCAAGGATCACCTTGCAAAGGTCTATCTGCGTTGCAGGGGGTACATGCGTCCTGCCGCAGACACCTATCCGCGTTACGAGGGGTATCTCGAATGGCGTATCCGGACAATAACCAACGTCGTTCCGCCATGAATACCCTGTAACAGCCACACCAGGTACCCCTCTCAAACCAGTTGCCCTTCGTGACGGAGTGAGATGTACCCCTCTCGATGGAGATAGCCACATCCAAGCCCCCTGAACGCGTCCGAACAGGTCCGTCCCGTCCGGCTGGTCCCAAAGACAAGCCGGCCGTCCCGAATCGTGGCAACGCGAAAAGCACCGAAGGACGCCCCGCCGATATCACGGGGTGAACAGGCCCCAGAAGGCCATGACGACGAGCGCGAGCAGCATGCCGGCGAGCGCGAGGAACGCGGCGAGCCAATGCCAGCGGCCGACGAGCCACGTGGAGTGGAGTCCGGCCATCGGGTAGAGGCCGTGCGCGAGGTAGGCGCGGCGGATGCGCCACGCGTCCCGCAGCCGCACGATGAGCCACGCGCACATCACGGCGCACGCCACGCCGCCGACCCGCAGCGCGATGAATCCCATGGACAGCAGCGTCGGGTCATGGCGCACGAATACGGCGCTCACGCCCACGTAGGAGAGGTATGCGGCGAGCGCGGCGAGCGTCAGCGTCGTCGCGGCGATGCCCCAGCCGAGGATTCGCCGCAACGCGCGCGAGTAGCCGACGTTGCGCACGTACGCGCGGCTGGTGCCGGGCCATGATCGTGCGCCGTCCGTCCCGCGCCGTCCGATCGCCGGGAACCGTTCGCGCAGGCCTCCGACGCTCGCCGCGCCTTGCGCGCGCAGCGCGGCGAGCCGGCGGCGACGCGCGAGTTCCGCGCATCCGAATCCGATCGCCATGATGATGACGGCGGCGAAGCAGATCAGCGACAGGCCGGTGATCGCGACGAGCGCGCCGAGCGAGCCGATGATGCCGGATGATGTGTCGCGTGGCGCGGCGTACTGCTGGTGCGGGGTCGCGCCGGCGACCTGCGGCGTGGTCCAGCCGTCGGCGCGTGTGCCGGATGCCGCGCCCGAGGCGACGCCGTTCACCCAGTCGGCGAGGTCGCGCGTGTAGCCGTCGGCGAGCGGGAGTCCGGCGGTGAGGAGTCCTTGGCCGGCGCGCATCTGATGGTTGGCGGCGTAGTAGCGGACGGTCACGTTGCGGTTGCCGTGGCGTGCGGCGTCGCGGATGATGGTGCGCGCCCCCTGTTCAATCGGCATGGCAGTGTCGTACGTGCCGTAGCCGACGAATACGGGCATGGTGAGCGAGCCGCGCACCGTGTCGGCGTCGAAGTCGGCGTAGCGCAGGTCGAACGGCGCGAAGTCGAGGGAGAGGAGTTTGGCGACGTCCTTGACGACCGGCTGGGGTGCGCCGGCCTGCCGCGCGTAGGCGCTCACGGCCATGGCCATCTGGTCGCGGCCTTTGTAGACGGGGGCGGAGGCGAGGATGCTGTAGGCGATGTCGCGGCGTTGCGACGTCATGAGCATGGAGATCCAGGTGCCTTCGGATTCGGCGTACAGTCCGGTTTTCGTGGCGTCGACGCCGGGGATGAGTTCGAGCAGATCGAGCGCGGTCGTGTAGTCGCGTGCGAACCGCGGGTAGTCGCGGTGGAGCGGCGTGTAGTCGTCGGTGCGTTTGGCGGGGACGAGCGTGACGATGCCGGCGGAGGCCATCGCGTTGGCGATGTCGCCGAAGTCGTCGGCCGTGCCGGTGCCGGAGCCGTGGATGAACAGGCATGCGGGGCGCCGTCCTGGAGCGTCGACCGGTTCGCGCAGGATGGCGGGCACGCTGCCGCCGTCGTCGAGGTGGATGGTGAGTTCGCGCGTGCGCGTGCGGTAGGTGCCTTGATGGTCGGCGAGGAGGGATGACGGGGACGGGTCGGATGCGACGGGTGCGGACGGATTCGCGGCGACTGCGGCGTTGTCGGATGTGGCAGCGCCGGCGGGGACGGCGGCGGGATTCGCGATGATGGAGGTGTCCGCGGACGCGACCGTGATGTGGTCGGTGTAGGGTTCGGGACGCCATTGCGGCATCATCAGCGTGCCGAGCGCGGCGAGGACGGCGAGCAGGACGACGGCGGTGCCGGCGATCCGCCCCACCGTGCGCCACGCGTCCATCTCCCGCTCCTTCTCTCCGACGACCTCTCCGCGGTATCTCATGGTTCCACCGGCGCGGATTGCCACCGGTCTCACTGTGCGTCACTCTAGTTCCCCCGCCCGCGGGACACGCCTTCATAGGCGGGATGGCGACCCCCTCAGTCAGCCTACGGCTGACAGCTCCCCCTGAAGGGGGCGCAAACCATTTCACTGTCTTGCTCCCCCTTTGAGGAGGAGCTGACGTGCGAAGCGCAGTCGAGGGGGCCGGAAGCCGAGCTACTGGTTCCTGCGGCCGGTGATGGCTTTGGCGATGGCCCAGATGATGGCGACGAGGATGAGGACCACGCCGATGCCGCCAAAGAACAGGGCGGTCAGTGTCTGCGGGTCGATGCCGAACATCCAGGCGGTGACGTCGGGCAGGCGCAGGCCGAGCAGCAGCCCGAACGCGCCGACGAGGATGCCGACGGCGCCGAGCAGGATGGTCGGCACGCTCGGCCCGGTCGGGGCGATCGTCGCCGGAACGGGGGCTGCGGGCCGTGCGCCGCCCGCGGGCTGCGCGGGGGCCGCGGGCCGCGGAGCGGACGGTGCCGCTGCGGGCTTCGGCGGCGCCGGTTCGGGCTTCGCCTCGGGTTCCGGCTCGTCGGAGACGCCCATCAGACGGGTGAGCGGGGTGTTGAGGTCGACGGGCGGGGTGGCGACCGGTTGCGTGGTGTCGTCCTTTGCGGCCGGGTCGGTCTTCGTCGTCGCCTCGGTACCGACCGCCGCCTCGGCGAACACCGCGGTGTCGGCGTTCTGGTCGACGGTGGGGATCGGCTTGTCGAGGACCTGCTCGGTGGGCGGGGCGACGTCCGGCTTCACGCCGGCGGGCGCGGGCATAGCCTGCGTGTCGACGATGTCCTGCAGGGAGTGGTTGCGGGAGTCGTCGAATCCCTTGTCCGCGGCGGCCTGTTCCGCGGCGGCCTGTTCCGTGGGCATGGCCTGCGTGTCCATGGTGCGGATGTCCGTGGTCTTGTCCATGGTCTTGTCGTCAGTCATCGGAACGCTCCTTCTTGTTGGTCGTACCGGAATCCGTGGAACCGGAACCGTTCGTGCCGGAGGCGGTCGTGTCGCCGTTCTGCACGGCGTAGTGTCTGCGGGTCGTGAGGTCGAGCGAGGCGACGTCGCCCTTCGAGATCTGCCTGACGAAGTCGGTGTAGCCGGGCAGCAGCGTCTCGGAGGCGTAGCGCACGATCACCTTGCCGGAGACGCCGGAGGCGACGTTGATGAGGAACGAGCTTTCGTCGGTCTCGCCGTTGCCCTGCCAGTCGTAGTTGTCCGGCTGGTAGCCGTCCGCGTTCATCATGCTGTCGTCGCGGTTGTCGCGGGTGCCGGCCATGCGGTCGAGGAACGGCACCTCCAGCGTCGTCGTGCCGTTGTTGCGCACGATCTGGTCGTAGCCGCCGAGCGTGTCGCCCTGCGTGTAGACGAATCCGCCGGAGCCGAACGCGTACGGGCATCCGTCGGGCAGCGTCACGTACACGTGCGCGTTGCGCACGGACAGGTTGATCTGCCCGGCCGGGCATCCGGCCTTGTACGTGTTCCTCCGGTCGCCGCCGTAGCCCCAGTTGCCGTATTTGCTCAGGTCGATGTTCGCGGTGCTCAGGTCGTAGTCGACGCCCTGGAAGTGGACGCCCTGTTCGAGCGTGCGGAAGGTCTCCGGACTCGAATCGGACACCCAGTAGTTCATGTTCGCGTTGAGGCCGCCGGTGGCGGACCAGTAGTCGCGGTCGGCGTTCTCGTCGAGTCGCGCCTGCACGGCGACCATCCCGTTCGCGTTCTCGGATCCGGCGCTCGATCCGGCTCCCAGGCGCACCTCGGTGTAGCCGTCGCGGACGGTGTTGATGTCGTAGGTCGAGTAGCCGGCGACGCCGGTCGCGACGATCATGCAGCAGGCGACGAATCCGGCGATGAGCGCGAGCGGGATGAGTCCGCCGGAGCGTCGGCCGATCGCGCCGAGGATGACGAGCAGCACGCCCATCGCGATGCATACGGCCGAGATCCACACGGTCATCATCGTGACCGCGTTGATGATGCTTTCGCCGGTGTGGCTGTCGGCGTACCCGTGCTCCATGGCGAGCATCACGGCCGCGCCGGAGACGAGCGTCAGTCCGATGACGAGCAGCACGAGCAGCGGCCCGGCCGGCTTGCGGCGCGCGCGGCGCGGCGTGGGCGCGGGGATCGCGGAGACGGGGATCGTCCGCATCGCCGGCATGGACGCGGGCGCAGACGCAGACGCGGGGCCGTAGGCCGGCGCCGGACCGTAGGCTGCGCCGACGGGATTCACCGGCGCACCTTGGGGAGGCACCGGGCCGCCCGGATACGCGGCACCGTTCTGATACGCGACTCCCGGATACGCCGGCCCGCCGCCGGCACCCGGAGCCCCAGGAGCCCCAGGAGCACCCGGAGCACCGCGCGGCGGCACCGGCGTGTACGGCCCGTTCGGCCCCTCCTTGCGGTAGCCGTACCCGTAGCCGTGCTGCTGGCGCATGCCGCTCTGGCAGATGGCCCACAAGGCGACGGCGGCGACGCCGATCGCCACCCATCCGGCGCCGACGATGAGCACGGCCACGCCGAGCATCGCGAACGCGCCCAGGCAGTTCCAATCCCATCGGCCGGCAACGAGCTCCTCGGCGAGGATGCGCCCGTCGCGCGCGTCCGGCAGCAGCAGCCACGCGAACGCGTACAGGGCCGCGCCGAATCCGAACAGGAAGGTGAAGACGATCATCAGGGCCCGCACGAGCGTGGGGCTCCATCCGAGGCGGGCGGCGATGCCGCTGCACACGCCGCCGATCCAACGGTCGTCGCCGCGCACCACGCCGGAGGCGCGGAACCAGGCGAACACCTTGGTCACTAGCTTGTTGTTCTCGTTCATGCCTCCATTACAGCAGCCGCATGCTTGCACGGCCGTCGGGGAAACCCCTGATTCTTCCCTGAACCCGGGCTAGGAATCCTGATTCGGCACCCTGAAGCGGGCACAATGGAGACATGACCTCACCGAATATTCCGCCCCTGCGCCCGGCGCGGCTCCCGCTCATGCGCCCGACCCGCGGCCGCATGCTCGCCGGCGTCTGCAAAGGCGTCGCCCTGCATCTGGGAGTATCAACGGCGTGGGTGCGGCTCGCGTTCGTCGCGCTCGCGTTCCTGTGGGGCGCGGGCGTCGCCGCCTACCTGTTCCTGTGGATGTTCGTCCCCGCCGGCGACCCGTTCGCGGCGGCGGCCGCCCAGGCGCAGGCCACCCCGGTCGCGAACGCGCCGCTCGCCGCCGGCAACCGCGATACGGCGACCGGCCGCACGCGCGCCGAATCGGCCGCCGAGGCGATGCACGGCTCCACGGAGAACGTGGCGGCCGCGGTCCTCCGCATCCCGATGCCGACGCTCGTCGCCTGCGTCGGTCTCGCGCTCGTCGCGATGAGCGTCGCGTTGGGCGGCACGGACCACGCCGACCTCATCATGCCGCTGCTGCTCGCCGCGTGCGGCCTCATCGCCGCATGGTCGCGGTTCGACGCGAAGCAGGGCCGTATTCCGACGATGGTCGCCGGCCTCATCCTCATCTTCCTCGCCTACGTGGCGTACGTGACGACCGTCATGTATTCGGGCACGCCGTTCCCCCGCCGCATCATCGTCGCCGGATTCCTCATGCTCGTCGGCGTCGTGCTCGCGATCCTGCCGTGGGCGGGCGCGACGCTGCGCACGCTGACCGCGGAACGCGCGATGAAGGAGCGCGAGGAGGAGCGCGCCGACATGACCGCCCACCTGCATGACGGCGTATTGCAGACGCTCGCCCTCATCCAACTGCACAGCGCGGAACCGGACATGGTGTTCACGCTCGCCCGCGCGCAGGAGCGCGAGCTGCGCGCGTGGCTGTACCAGGAGCGCGTCACGTCGGACCGTTCGGTGAGCGCGGGCGTGAAGGCGATCGCCGCCGAGGTGGAGGACGGCCACGGACGCGCGATCGACGTCGTGACCGTCGGCGACGCACGTCCGAGCGCCGCGACGGACGCGCTGCTCGACGCGACGCGGCAGGCGCTCGTCAACGCGGTCACGCACGGCGGCGAGCCGGTGTCCGTCTACTGCGAGGCGGGCGCGCGGGCGGTCGAGGTGTACGTGCGCGACCACGGCGACGGGTTCGACGTGGACGCGGTCCCGCCGGACCGTCTCGGCATCCGCGAGTCGATCGTCGGCCGCGTGCGTCGCCGCGGCGGTACAGTGGAGATCGTGTCGCGGCCCGGGTGGGGCACGGAGGTGCGCATGCGCATGCCGGTCGCGGCCGCGCCGGAAGGCGGCGCGACCGGCGGCGCGCGCACGACGGTCGACGACGATGCGTCGCGACGGGACGGGAAGGAATGATGGACGCGATGACGGAGGGATACGGGATGATGATGGATAACGACGCGACGACGGGCGCGGCGGGCGGAAACCCGGCGGGCGGCGCGCGCATCCGCGTGGCCGTGGTCGACGACCATGAGATGTTCCGCGCGGGCGTGACCGCCACGCTGCGCACCGAATTCGACATCGTCGGCCAGGGCGCGGACGTGGACGGCTCGATCGCGATGATCGCGCACACCAAGCCGGACGTGGTGCTGCTCGACGTGCACGTGCCGGGCGGCGCGGGCGGCGGAGGCGCGGAGATCCTGCTCAAGTCGAAGGCCTACTCCCCCGATTCGGCGTTCCTCGCGCTGTCCGTGTCCGACGCTCCGCAGGACGTGGGCGCGGTGATCCGCGCCGGCGCGCGCGGCTACGTGACCAAGACGATCACCGGCGCGGACCTCATCTCGTCGATCAAGCAGGTGCACGAGGGGTATGCGGTGTTCTCGCCGAAGCTCGCCGGATTCGTGCTGTCCGCGTTCCAGGGCGCGGGCGGCGGGTTCGGCGGCGGGGCCGCGTCCGGCGCGTCCGGCGCGGACGCCGCGGGCGCTGGATTCGGCGCGGGCGGCGCGGGGTTCGGCCCGGCCGGGGCCGCCGGCTACCCGCCGCACGACGAGGAGCTCGACCGGCTCTCCCGCCGCGAACAGGACGTGATGCGCCTCATCGCGCGCGGCTACACGTACAAGGAGGTCGCCGCCGAGCTGTTCATCTCCGTGAAGACCGTGGAGACGCATATGAGCGCCGTGCTGCGCAAACTCCAGCTGTCGAACCGCACCGAGCTGACCCGGTGGGCGGCCGACCGTAGAATCGTGTGAATGACCGATGACGAATCCGTCCAGATGACCAGCCGCGCCTCCGCGCAATCACCCGCATCCCCGCGCCCCCGCCGCGCGCGCAACATGCGCGTGGAGATGCTGCGCGTCGCCGCGATCCTCGGCATCGCCGTGTTCCACACGTCCCAGCCGTGGTTCACCGTGGTCGCCACGTCCACGCCGGTCGACCGGCTGCCGGCGGAGCTGCAGCCGGTCGCGGCGAATCCGGCGGCGATGTGGGTGCTCGGCATGACCGCGCTGCTCGGCGCGTGCGGCAACCACATCTTCTACATGATCTCCGGGTTCTATCTCATCCCCTCCGCGGCGGCGAAGCCGTTGCGCGCGCAGGCCGCGGCGACGGCGCGACGGGCCGCGATCATCGTGCTGTCCGTGCTGTTCTACGTCGCCGTGTGCGCCGTCATCGACCTGTTCACGCCGGTCGCCGGCTTCGGCACCGCGGGATGGTGGGGCATGGGTCTCGAATTCGTCTGGCTGTACCTCGTGTTCGTCGTCGTCGCGCCGGCGGCGGCGTGGCTGTTCGCGCGCATGGACGCGCGGACCCGCCACGCGCTCGCCGCACTCGCGCTCGTGGCCGTGTTCGCGCTGAACGCGTACATCGCGTTCGTCGCGCCGGAGGGAGGCCGCGGACTGACCGACTGGCGCAAGCTGATGAGCGCCGTCACGTATCTGGCGACGTTCCTGTTCTCCGGCGTCCTCGGTATGGACGTGCGTGCGGGCCGCGCCGCGCCGCCGCGCGTCTGGCGGCGCGCGCTCGTCGCTCTCGTCGTCGTGACGGCGGCGATCGAGGCCGCGTTCGCCGTGGCCGGCGCGCGCGGGCTGTTCATGGCGATGTCGTTCAAATCGACGTCGCTCGTCTCGTTCCTCGCCGCGTGGTTCGCGCTGATGGCGGCGGCGACCGGCGGCGACGCGCGTCGCGACGACGCGTCCGCCGGCCGCGGGACCGGCCGCGCGGGCGTCGCTGGTCCGGCGCGACCGCGTCCGGCCGTGCGTTTCGCGGCCGCCGTCGCGTCCGGCATCCTCGGCTTCTACATCGCGCAGTCGCTGATGAACGGTTTGTGGCACGACCGTTGCACCGCGCTGATGACGTCGCTCGCCGCGCACGGCGGCGCGGGCGTCGCCGGCGCGATCGCGTTCGGCGTCGCGTTCTCGGCGCTGTTCGTGCTCGTGGTGACGATGGCGGACCGGTTCACGCGCCAGCCGCTGCTGCGCGCGATGCGGCTGCTGCGCTAGACTGTTGCGCGGTTGAGACGACGATGATTCCGACGACGATCGGGGATTGGTTTCCATGGCTCAGATTTCGATGATTCACCAACGGATGCGTACGCAAGACCGCATCATCCGGTGGGCGCCGATCGTGGCGGGGCTGCTGGGCGTGGTCGCCGCGTTCTGCATCGTGCTCGCCTGGTTCCCGACGGCCGTGTGGGACAAGCCGATCCAAGGCATCGACGCGCCGTCGCACTACTACTTCATCCGCAAGCTGCTCCATCACGGGCCGGGCGTGCTGCTCACGTTGCAGCCGCACGACGGCTTCTACCCGCCGCTGTTCCACGTGCTCGCCGCGCTGATCGTGAAGGTCGGCGGGGCGCTCGGCATCCCCGCGCTCGCCGGGAACATGGCGGTCATCGTCGCGGTGAACTGCGTGTGGATCCTCGGCGCGGGAATCCTGTGGCCGCTCGGCATGCTGCTGCTGTGCCGGTACTTCCTGCGCGACGCGTCGCTCGGCGTGCGCTGCGCGTTGGGCCTCGCCGTGCCGATCCTCGCGGTCTCCTCGGGCACGAACCCGTACCAGATGCTGTACGCGGGGCCGTTGCTCGCCTACGGATTGGGCAGCAACCTGCTGCCGTTCCTGCTGCTCGCCACGCTGCACCTGCTGGACGCGCTGTCGGACATGTTCGAGGCGCGGGCGGCGAGCGCGCGGCTGTGGCGCCCGCTCGCGCTGACCGCGCTGGCCGGATTCGTCGTGGCGTCCACGCAGCCGAAGCTGATTTTCACGTACATCCTCATCATGCTGCCGTTCGTGCTGGTGCGCATGCCGTGGAAGCTGATCGCCGGCGTGTTCGCGGCGCTCGCCGTGGGCGCGGTCGCGTTCTTCGTCTACGCGTTCACGTTCATCAAATCGGACAAGTACTTCCATCCGGAACGCTGGTTCCACACGCACAAGCCGGACATGTCGCTGCGCACGTCGCTCACCTACGCGTTCACCGACGGCATGGTCTCCGGCGACCCGGCGAACGGACTGATCTCGTTCGACGTGCCGACCGTGGCCGGCTGGGCGATGATGATCCTGCTCATCGGGGCGCTCGCGGTCGCGGGAATCACACTGACAGGCCGGTGTCCCATCGGACACCGGACCGGCGCCGTGCCCACCGTCGCGGACGATTCGGACGGTCCGCGCGAGCCGGACCGCCGCACCGGCAAGATCGCGCTGTCGCTGATTCTGTCGTTCCTGTTCGTCCTGTTCGTCTTCGAATGCAGCGCGACGTTCACCGGCGCGATCCCGAACATCGTCACCGCGGTCTGGTACCGCAACGAGGTGCGCACGATGACGTTCCTGCCGTACGTGATCCTGCCGCTCATCGCGTTCGCCGCCGCGCGGCTCGACGCGTGGATTGGCGCGGATCGCGCAGACGCGACCGCCGCCGCCACGGACGCCGCCGACGCGCGCGAGGCCGGTTCCGGCGCGACGCAGGCGCGACGCCGGAACCGTCTGACGCGCGGCGTCGCGGCGGCGGGCGCCGTGCTGCTGGCCGTCGCGATGGTCGCCGCGCAGGCGGACAGCCCGGTCAAGACGGAGATGCGCGCGGCGCTGACCGACGCGGCCCGGCTCGACAAGGTCGATCCGACCGAACAGCTGACCGGCGACAAGCTCGACGCGCTCACCCGCGTGGTCGACAAGGTCGGCACCGATGCGCTCATCGTCTCCGATCCGCTCAACGGTTCGATGTACGGCACGGCGGTGCTCGACGCGAACATGCTGTACCCGGTCTACAACCCGCAGGACACGATCCACGGCGCGATCTTCGGACAGGTGGAACGCGACTTCGCGTCCGGCGATCCGGCGACGATGCTCGCCTCGCCGTGCTCCATCACGCCCGGCAGGCCCGTGTACTTCCTCGCGATGGGCCCGCAGGCGCCGAGCCTGCAGATGTTCACGTACCGCGCGCAGTTCTACCAGTTCCACGACGCCAAGCTGATCGACGCCTATGTGAAGGCGGGCGCGTTGAAGCCGGTCACGGGGCTCGATCTGACGACGTACGGACCGCACGCCAAGGACTGGGCGCTGTACCAGCTCGCCTGCCCGGTGAAGTAGCCGGCGGCGGCGAGCGGCGGACGGCGTAGCGGCGGCGGACGGCGTAGCGCGGGTCCGGCGGACCCGATTCCGGCGGACCCGCGGGCGATGTCGGGCGAATACGCGGGCGATGTCGGGCGAATACGCGGGCGATGTCGGGCGAATACGCGAAACGGGGCTTCGGACATTTTCGAAGCCCCGTTCCCGTTACGGCGGGCAGAGCGAGATTCGAACTCGCGGAAGGTTGCCCTTCAACGGTTTTCAAGACCGTCTCTTTAGACCGCTCAGACATCTACCCGTATACGCGCACGCCCCATTTCGGCCGCATGCACGACGATTCATTATACAGAAGGTGCGGAACACGCCCCTCCGCCTCCGCGGTGGCGCGCTGCGGCAGCGCACCGCAGCGGCGCGCCCCGCACCCATACACCGCACCCAACATCCCATGGTGCGGTGAAATCCCCATGGTGCGGTGACACAAAACGGCTATTTCCCGCCGTTATGGAGATTGTGTGTTACCGCACCATGGGGATTAGGTTGGGGGTGTCAGGCTTCCCACTTGGTGGGTTCGATGACCTCGCGGCCGCCCATGTAGGGGCGCATGGCCTTCGGGATCTCGATGGAGCCGTCCTTCTGCTGGTGGTTCTCGAGGATCGCGACGAGCCAACGGGTGGTGGCCAGCGTGCCGTTGAGCGTGCTCACCGGGCGGGTGGAGCCATCCTCGGTGCGCTCGCGGATGTTCAGGCGGCGGGCCTGGTACTCGGTGCAGTTCGAGGTGGAGGTGAGCTCGCGGTAGCGGCCCTGGGTCGGCACCCACGCCTCGCAGTCGAACTTGCGAGCGGCGGAGGAGCCGAGGTCGCCGGCGGCGGTGTCGATGATGCGGTACGGCACCTCGACCTTGGCGAGCATCTCCTGCTCCATCTCCAGCAGGTGCTGGTGCTCCGCGTAGGAGTCCTCCTGCTTCGCGTAGACGAACATCTCCACCTTGTCGAACTGGTGGACGCGGATGATGCCGGAGGTGTCCTTGCCGGCGGCGCCCGCCTCGCGGCGGTAGCAGGAGCTCCAACCGCAGTAGCGCAGCGGGCCGTTGCCGAGGTCCAGGATCTCGTTCTCGTGCATGCCGGCCAGCGCCACCTCGGAGGTGCCGACGAGGTACTGCTCGTCGGGCTCGCGCAGACGGTAGATCTCGTCGGCGTGGGAGTTGAGGAAGCCGGTGCCGCGCATCACTTCGGGGCGCACGAGCGTCGGGGTGATGGCGAGCGTGAAGCCGTGCTCCTCGGCCTGGTCGACGGCCATCGTGAGCATCGCGATCTGCATGCGGGCGACCTGGCCGCGCAGGAAGTAGAAGCGGGAGCCGCCGACCTTGACGCCGCGGCGCATGTCGATGCCGGCGACCTCGGTGCCGAGGGTCAGGTGGTCCTTCGGCTCGAAGCCTTCGGCCGCGAAGTCGCGGATCTGGCCGACCTTCTTGACGACGACGTAATCGTCCTCGCCGCCTTCCGGCGCCTCCGGCTCGACGATGTTGGAGAGCTTCCACATGGCGGTGGTGTATTCCTCGGACGCGGCGTCCGCGGCGGCCTTGTACTCGGAGACCTTGTTGGCGAGCGCCTTGGTCTCGGCGATCAGCTTGGCCTTCTCGTCCGCCGGGGCGGCGGCGACCTTCTTGCCGATCTCCTTCTGCTGGGCGCGGGCGGCCTCGAATTCCTTGAGGGAGGAGCGGCGCGCCTCGTCGGAGCGCAGGACCTCGTCGACGAGTTCGACGGACTCGCCGCGCTTGCGCTGGGATTCCTTGACGACATCGGCGTGTTCGCGAATGAATTGAATATCAAGCATGCCGCCCAGCCTACCGCCGTAAGCCGACACGCGGGAGACTGCGTCCTGCATCGAGGACCCGTCCGCTCCGGCGATGCAACGCAGGTGTCTCCGCGCCCGCCGCGTCCGGACCGCGCCAACCATGGCGCGCATCCGACGCCTACGGACCTCGCAGCGTCGGCGCCATGCCAATCATGGCACGCATCCGACGCAAACAGCTAGCTCAGCGTCGGTTCCGCGCCAGACGTGGCATGGAAGCGACACCGAACGGGCCCGCCGCGTCCGGACCGCGCCAAGGCCGGCACGCATCCGACGCCTATGGCCTTCGCACGTGCAGGAATCGTTCAATTATTCCGTGGCGATGCGGGAATCTTAGCGTCAGGTGAGCAGAATAAAGATTATGCCCACAGCCGCAGTCATCATCGCAGTAATCCTCGGCGTCGTCGCCGTCATCGTCGCAGCCGCGCTCGCCATGCGCGCGTACCGTCGCCGCCGTCTCGCCGAGAAACTCGTCAAACGCGATGACGACCAGGTGCATTACGCGTTCATCATCAACCCGTCGAAGCCGCAGGCGGACGCCCGCCGCGCGCGCATCGAACGGTTCTGCGAGGAGAAGGGGCTCACGGAGGTCGAGTTCATCGACACGCAGCTCGACAAGGACGGCCGCGCGTGCGCGCTCGAGGCGCTCGCGCACGGCGCGGACGTGGTCGTCGCGGTGGGCGGCGACGGCACGGTGCGCACGGTCGCGTCGGCCGTGTCCGGCACCGGCCACGCGCTCGGCATCGTGCCGATCGGCACCGGCAACCTGTTCGCGCGCAACATGGGCATTCCGGTGGACGACATCGACGCGGCGCTCACCGTGGCCACGTCGCACGGGTCGCGTCGCGTGGACATGGGCCGTCTCGCGCTGCTCGACCATCCGGAGGAGGATCATGCGCACGCGTTCCTCATCATCGCGGGCGTCGGCTTCGACGCGGCGATGATCGACGACACCGATCCGGAACTGAAGAAGAACATCAGCTGGCTCGCGTATTTCGTGGGCGGCGTGAAGAACCTGTTCGCGCCGAAATACCGTGCGAACGTGACGATCCGGAGCGCGGACGGCAGCACGCATTCGACGCGCGGGCTCGTGTTCCGCACGTTCATGGCCGGCAACTGCGGCCAGATCCCCGTGTTCTCGCTGATGCCGAACGCCTCGTTCAACGACGGCCTGCTCGACTTCGAGATCATCGACACGACGGGCGGGCTCATCGGATGGGCGAACCTGTTCGGCGACGTGGTGCACCAGACGATCACCGGCAAGGCGGAGCAGAACCCGCTCTCCACGAATTCGACGATCGACCAGGTGCAGGGCGTGAGCGCGGAGCTCGTGCTGGAGAAGCCGACGCCCGCGCAGGTGGACGGCGACATGCTGCCTGCCACGCAGCACATCCGGTTCACCGTGGACCGTGAGGCGCTGATCGTGCGCGTGCCGGAGATCACGCGGCAGGATCCGTCCGCCACCGGCACGATGGAGCCGATCCGGGCGTAGGGAGCGCTATGCGGCGGTGACGCGGGCGACGTGGAGGGTGAGGTAGGCGATCTCGTCCTCGGTGAGCGTGGTGTCGAGGCGCAGTTCGATGAGCGCGGCGATGCGGTGCGCGCATTCGGCGGCCTGCGGATACGATTCCATGATCGACGTGACGATCGCCTCCGGCTCGCGGTCCAGCTGGCCGTGCTGGTGGATGCGCACGAACAGGTAGCGCAGATGCGTGATGAAACGGCCCACGTTGACGGAATGTTCATCGAGCGTGATGCCGTACGTGCTTTCGATGACGGCGAGCAGCTGCTGGATCACGCCGGTCATCGCATACGTGTGGCTGAGGTCGCCGGTCGAGAATCCGGCGTTGACGAGATGCAGGGCGAACGCGACGCCCTCGTTGTCCGACAGCACGCCGTTGAGCCGCCGGTTCAACGCGGCGAGCAGCGCACGCCCCTGCTCGTATTCGCGTTCGTACAGCGTCTGCACCTCTTCGGTGAGGGGGTAGGCGATGGCGGGGATGCGGTTCTTGACGCGGCGCAGCGCCCCGCACACGTGGTCGGCGAGCGCCATGACGAGCGTGGGGCTCTGCGCCGCCTCCTCCCCCATGCCGATCTCGTCCATCGCGTCGGAGACGAGTCTGATGATCTCGGGCGGGATGTCGCCGAGCAGTTGCGCCATGTGGTCGGGGTCGCGCCCGTCGGAGGGCACGAAGACGCGCGCCACCTTGGCGCGGTCGACGGTCATGCCGGGTTTCGCCTTGAATCCGAGGCCGCGGCCGGTGAGGATGACCTCGCGCGTCCCGTCCTTCGCGAGAACGACGTTGTTGTTGAAGACGCGCAGTATTTCCATGACATCCCTTTCACCGCAGGACCCGCGGGAAGGCAACGGCCGGTCGGCCTCGTCGCGGATCCTTTCCAGCATAGCCGACGCGCCGGCCCGGAAGCCTTGGCGGCGATTGCCGCCGAAGCCCCGGGCCGGCGCGTCGGAATGGTCACTTCTCGATGGCGATGACCTCGTCGCCGGCCTTGACGTCCACGTCCGTCTTCGGAGTGACCGCCTTGAGCATGGCCGTGTTGAGGACCGTCATCAGCGTGGTGGTGCTGTAGCCGGCTTCCTTCACCTTGTCGAAGTCGACGTCGACGAGCGGATCGCCGGCGTTGACGCGATCGCCCTTGGCGACCTTGACGTCGAAGCCTTCGCCGTTCATCTTGACCGTGTCGATGCCGACGTGCACGAGCACTTCGACGCCGTCGTCGGTCTTGAGGCCGAACGCGTGGCCGGTCTCGGCGACGGTCTGGAGCACGCCGGAGACCGGGGCCTTGACCACGGAGGCGGCGGGCTGGACGCCGACGCCCTCGCCGAGGGCGCGGGAGGCGAACACCGGATCGCCGGCGTCGTCGAGGGAGACGACGTGGCCGTCGACCGGGGCGACCACGGCGGTGGTCGGCGCGGCCTCGGCGGCCGGGGCGGCCGGAGCCTCCTCGGTGGCGGTCGCGGCGGCCTCAGCAGCGGCCGGGGCGGCCTCGACGGCGGCCTCGCCCTTGCCGGCCTTGGCCTTCTGGGCGGCGGCGACGCGGGCCTTCACTTCGGCCTTCTGCTCCGGAGTGCGGTAGTCGAGGGTGATGATGAGGACCATCGAGGTGAGGAACGCGGCGGCGATGGACACGGCGTAGACCCACATCTGGTCGAACACCGGGATGGTGAGCAGCGAGGTGAAGGCGAAGGCGGTGGTGGTCACGCCGTGGACGCCGGCGGAGGACGGGAACAGCCAGCCCAAGACGGCGATCACGACGCCGCCGACGCCACAGCCGACGAGCATACGGGAGTAGATGAGCTTGTAGCGCAGGTGGATGCCGTAGAGGGACGGCTCGGAGACGCCACCGAGCAGGCCGGCGGCGAGGGCGCCGATGGAGGTCTGGCGCATCTGGTCGTCCTTGTCGCGGATGGAGAGGAACAGCACGCCGGCGGTGGCGCCGAAGCAGGCGAAGTTCCACGTGCCCATCGGGCCCTGGATGAAGTCGTAGCCCATCGACTGGATGTTCATCAGCATGAGGGCGTTGAGCGGCCAGTGCAGGCCGAGCGGCACGAGGAACGGGTAGAGCAGCGGGATCGCGATGGCGAAGATGAAGGGCGCGTGGCCGTTCATCCAGGCGAGGCCGACGCCGAGGCCGTTGCCGACCCACACGCCCAGCGGGCCGATGAGGAAGGCGGTGAGCGCGCCGACGATGATCATCGAGAAGAACGGCAGGAAGACAAGCTGGACGGAATCCGGGATGATCTTCTTGAGTCCGTGGTAGACGAGGGCGAGCACGGCGGCCATCATCAACGGGACGAACACGTTGCCGGAGTAGTCGGACAGCTGCATCGGCAGGCCGAACACGGTGGCGGTGCAGGAGGACGTGCCGAGCGTGGTGTTCTCCACGCAGCTGACGGCGTCGCCCCAGGTCTTCGTGTCGGACAGGGCGGTGAACTGCGGGGTCATGAGCGCGGCCATGATGGCGCCGCCCAGCCACGGGTCCACCTTGAGCTTCTTGGCGGCGTTGTAGGCGACCATGATCGGCAGGAAGTAGAACACGCCCTTCCAGATGGCCTTGATGAACATGAGGCCGGTGTTGGCCTCGTCGTTCGGGATGACGTCCAGCGAGATGAACAGGTTGACGAGCGCGATGATGATGGACGCGCCGAGCAGGACGCCCAGGATCGGGCGGAAGGAGTCGGCCAGGTACTCGAAGAAGTTGTCGAGCCAGGCGACCTTGCCGCGCACGCCCTGGTTGCGCTTGGCGGCCTTGAGCTCGGCATCGCTCATCTCACCGTCCGCGGCGTCGGCGTCGACGGTGCCGGAGCCGAGGCCCGCCATCTCGGGCAGGTGCATGATCTCGTCGTACACGGAGGCGACCTGGCCGCCGATGACGACCTGGTAGCGGTCGCCGGACTGCGGCACGGCGCCCAGCACGACCTTGTTGCTGTCGAGCGAGGCCTGATCGACCTTGCCACCGTCCTTGAGTTCGAAACGCAGTCGGGTGGCGCAGTGCGTCAACGACTTGACGTTGGCGGCACCACCGACGGCGGTGATGATCGCCTTGACATCGTCCTGATGCGACATCGTGTTCTCCATTTCCTTCATTCCATATGTCGCAGTTCCCCCACGTGTCAGGTCGGCATTGGCCCAGACAACGAAAAAGACCTGAGGCAAGAGTCTGAAACCGTAGGGGGATATGCGCCTTGTGGGCGACCGTCCCTATGGTTTGGCTCACGCCTCAGGTCTTGCCTCGAAATCTTGAGTAGCAACCCTGCTAAGGAAACTGACAGTGCGTCACTATAACAGAACGGTAACGATTGTGCAAACCTTTTCATCGCCGTCCGTGTCGTGAGGGCTCACACGAATCGCATGTGAACCCTCACACGAATCCGCGCGGAATTCAACGGGCGTTCACACACATTTCAGAACAATTAATCACAGAACATAACGTGTTGCGCGGTCCCATCGCCGTACAATGGGATTCATGGTAGCAAACAATGCGGGCAAGCCCGCCACCCCAGAAGATCTGATCAACGTCGATGAGGTCATCGGCAAGTACTATGACCTCGTCCCCGATCCGTCCGTTCCGGAGCAGCGTGTCATCTTCGGCACCTCCGGCCACCGCGGATCGTCCCTGAAGACCTCGTTCAACGAGGCCCACATCGTCGCCATCTCCCAGGCCATCGCCGAATACCGCAAGAAGGCCGGCGTCACCGGACCGCTGTACCTCGGCTCCGACACACACGCGCTGTCCGGCCCGGCCAAGAAGACCGCGATCGAGGTGCTCGTCGCCAACGGCGTGCATGTGCGCATCGACTCCCGCGACGACTTCGTCCCCACCCCGGTCGTCTCCCAGGCGATCCTGACCCACAACCGCGCCGCCGACGGCACCCAGCGCTTCGAAGGCGAAGGCCTGGCCGACGGCATCGTCGTCACCCCGTCCCACAACCCGCCGACCGACGGCGGCTTCAAGTACGATCCCGTCACCGGCGGCCCCGCCCCGGCCGACGTGACCAACGCGATCGCCGCCCGCGCCAACGAGCTGCTCGGCGACTACAAGAACGTCAAGCGCGTGCCCTACGAGGAGGCCGTCAAGTCCGAGTACGTCGAGGGCTTCGACTTCCGCGAGCACTACGTTGCCGACCTCGGCAACGTCATCGACTTCGACGTGATCCGTTCTTCCGGCGTGCGCCTCGGCATCGACCCGCTGGGCGGCGCGTCCGTCAACTACTGGCCGCTCATCAACGAGAAGTACGGCCTGAACATCGGCGTGGTGCGCCCGGAGGTCGATCCGACCTGGCGCTTCATGACGATCGACCACGACGGCAAGATCCGCATGGACCCGTCCTCGCCGTACGCGATGAAGGGCCTCGTCGACCAGCTCAACGCCGGCGCGTGGGACAAGTACGATCTGGTCGGCGGCACCGACCCGGACGCCGACCGCCACGGCATCGTCTGCCCGGACTGGGGCGTGATGAACCCGAACCACTACATCGCCGTGTGCGTCGAATACCTGTTCGGCGGCAGCCGTCCGGACTGGCCGAAGGGCGCCGCCGTCGGCAAGACGCTCGTCTCCTCCTCGCTGATCGACCGCGTCGCCGCGTCGATCAATGCGAAGGTGCTCGAGGTCCCGGTCGGCTTCAAGTGGTTCGTCGACCCGCTGTTCTCCGGCGAGGTCGCGTTCGGTGGCGAGGAGAGCTCCGGCATGAGCTTCCTGCGCCGCGACGGCCGCGTGTGGACCACCGACAAGGACGGTCTGATTCCCGACCTGCTGGCCGCCGAGATCACCGCGAAGACCGGCAAGAACCCGGCCGAGCTGCACAAGGACCAGGTGGCCCGCTTCGGCGAGTCCTGGTACAAGCGCGTCGACACCCCGACCACGCTCGAGCAGAAGCAGAAGTTCGCCTCCCTGTCCGGCGACGACGTGACCGCCACGCAGCTCGCCGGCGAGGACATCACCGCCAAGCTGACCGAGGCGCCGGGCAACCACGCCAAGATCGGCGGCCTCAAGGTCACCACGAAGGACAACTGGTTCGCCGCCCGTCCTTCCGGCACCGAGAACATCTACAAGGTGTACGCCGAGTCCTTCGAGAGCCCCGAGGCCCTCGACAAGGTGCTCGCGGAGGCCTCCGAGGTCGTCGACAAGGCCCTCGGCGAGTGACGTCGGTCTCCCCGTTCCTCTGACGGGAAATGAGTGAGACGCTAAGGCGCCCGGATCCCAGATCCGGGCGCCTTTGTCATAGCCCCAGCCGCCGGTCGAGCTCGGCGGCGGCGTCGAGGCCGAGGCGGTGGCGGATGAGACACCCGGCTGCCAGTGGCAGTGCGGAGGCGACGGCCACCGCACCGGAGCCGACGGCGATGGTCCGCGCGTTGTCGGCGATGAGCATCGTGCGGTCGTCGGAGCCGTCGGCGGACGCCGCGGCACCCGTATCCGCGGCACCCATATCCGCGCCGTCCGCCGACGCATCATCACCGGAGGACTGCGCCGCGGTGTCGGACGGCGCCGCCGCGGCAGCGGTCGTCTTCTTCGTCGCGGAGGAGCCCGAGCCTGCACCGGTGCCCGGACCCGCACCGGTGCCCGAGGCCGACGAGCCCGACCCCGATGCCGTTCCCCCCGCGGCGGTTCCGGCGGCGGGGCTGCCCTCCCCCGCATCCACGACATACGACGCGTCGTACTGCACGTACAGCGGCAGGGTCGGCTTGGCGAAGTCACGTGCGCTGCCCGACGTGTACCAGTAGGCGGATTGCCCGGTCCCCATCTGAAAGTCGACGAACGACTGTGGGAACGCGCCCCAGTAGGCGGCGTTCGCCGCGTCCTTGCCGGCCTGCGAACCGTGGTCGCCGTTCGCGTCCACCGCGACGCCGAGATAGTCGGGGGTCGCGGTGAAGCCGTGGTCGGAGACCGCCTTCGCGACGTCCACCGCGTTGCCACCGGTGAAGTCGGCGAGGTGGATCTCCTGCGGTTCGAGCGTGAGCCACTTGCTCGCGTCGTTCATGTCGGCGCCGTAGCCGGAGGCGGTGGCGGTGAGCGCGCCCGTGCCGTCCGCGTCAAGCGTGAGCGTCGGATCGGTGACGGACCAGTACGTCATGCCGCCGTAGTAGGCGACCGTCCACGAGCCCTTCCAGCTGATGGTCGTCGCGCCGTCCGCCCGCACCGTGCCGGTGCCGCCGGAGAGCACGACCTGTGATTCGGTGTTGATGGAGCGGCCGTCCGCGCGTTTGCCCATCGTCACGTTCGCGCCGTCGCGGGTGAGGCATTTCGACGTCCAGGTCGCCTCCACCCATGCGCCGTCCGCATCGGGTTTGACGATGCTCACGTTCCCGTCGTTCGCCGTGTAGAGGCTTTCGTCCCAGGTCTTCGAACCGCCCGTGTTCGCGGCGACTCCCGCGGAGAGGAAGTTGCAGCCGCCGAAGAACGCGGCCGAGTTGGTCTCGTCGTTCATGCCCCAGCGCAACGTCACGTCGGCGAGTTTCGTGGCGTCCCCGTCATCACCGGAGCCGTCATCCGCGGCGAGCGCGGGCGCGACGACGGCGACCGAACCGGCGCACACGGTCAGCGCCGCGGCGAACGCGCACAGCGTTCTCAGCATCATGCGCCACACGCCCATCACGCGACCTCCTGCACCGTCGCCGCATCGGCCGCCGCGTGACGGGTGAAGAACCCGCGGATGTCGGCCGCGCGACGCGCGACGCCGGCAGGCCGAGCATCCGAATCCCCCGCGACTGCGGGCATCACCGTGGTCTCCCCCATCGGCGACGCGAGCACCTGCGTCTCCTCGCCGGCGGCGCCGATCCCCGCATCCGCCGGCAGTCCCTGCGCGCGACCGGCCTTCGCCTGTTCGCGCGCCAGACGTTCGGCCTGCTTGCGGCGTCGTTTCGCGGATTTGAGCTCCTCCCGCGCGCGCACGGCTTCGGCGCGACGCTCACGACGCGCCATCTCCTTCTCCAACGCGGCCGGCGAGACGCCGAGCAGCAACGATTTCGCGGCGAGATAGCCGCCGTATCCCGCCGCCAACACGATCACGGCGATGCCGAGGATGATCGCTGCAGCGACGATCAGCCATCCGGCCACGCCCAAGGTCGGGGTTCCCATATTCGCTCCTTCAGCCATCACATCCGCGGCCTGTCGCGCGGCGTCGTCCGCGGTCGTCGCACCGCCCGCGCTCTTGCCGGTCTTGCCGCTCTTGCCGGTCGCGTCCGAACCGGACGCCGCCCCCGTCTGCTGCCCCGACTCGCCCGATTGCGCGGCGCCGGAGTCCGCGGCATCCGCGGCGGACGAGGCCGTCGCGCCGAACGTCAACGGCGTGAACGTCTCGTTGTTCGCGTTCGCGACGCCGTGCGCGCCGATCGTGATGATGCCGCACTGCACGGCCGTGCAGTCCACGTCCGACGGATTGCCGGAACGATCCGTGCTCGTGAACCTCGCGCCGGGCACGGTGATCGTCGCGCCCCACGTGCCGTCCGCGGCGATCGTGCCGCCGTTCGCGGCGCTCGCCGTCGAACTGCCGGGGAACGCGACGAACACGTCGTAACCGGCCGGATCGTTCTCGTCGTCCGGCACGTACTTGTAGGTCTCGCCGGTCACGCCGCCCTGCGACGGCTTCCACGAGTCGCCGCCCGGATCGGACACCCATCCGAACAGCACGTAGATGCCGCCGAACCCGTTCTTCACGGACTGGAACCCGCTGCCGGACAACGCGACCGCCGTGTTCCCGTCCGGGTTGAGCGTGCCGCCGTCCACGCTGACGGCGACGCTCGCGCCGGCGGCGTAGGCGGACGGCACAAGAGCCGACGACGCGGCCCCCGGCCACACGCCGGCCAGTGCGGACGCGACGAGCATCGCCGCGGACAGCAACGCGGACGCGACGCACGCCGTCAGGCGCGTCGCAACGTGCGGCGCCACGCGGGCGGTCATCCTCTTCCTCGTCATCATCGCGTCTCCTCTCTCTGGACGGTCCGGCGGCGGCCGTACACGTGACGGTGCACGGCCGGCCGCTCCGGCAGGATCACGAGACTCCCGTCGCCGCGGCGCAGCACCTCGATCGGGCACTGGTACACGGCGGACAGGCGCGCGGACGTGAACACCTCCTCGGGCGCGCCGAGCGCGGCGATCCGGCCGCGCTCGAGCAGCGCCACGCGATCCGACCATGCGGCCGCCGCGTCGAGCGCATGCACGATGACGACGACCGCGCAGCCGGCCTCGGCGTAGTCACGGCCCAGGCGCATCAGCATCTCCTGATGCTTCACGTCCATCGCCGCGGTCGGCTCGTCGAGCAGCAGGATCGGCGCGGCCTGCGCGAGCACGCGCGAGAACGCGGCGCGCCCGCGCTCGCCGCCGGACAGCGACGTGTAGACGCGTTCCGCGAGCGGCGTCGACTCGGTCATCGCCATCGCCGACGCGACGACCATGTCGTCGTCGAGCTCGTCGGGCGTGCCCTCCCACGGCGAGCGGCCCATGCGCACGATGTCGTCGACGGTGAACGGGAACGTGACGTCCACGTTCTGCATGAGCACGGACCGTCGCATCGCGAGTTCGGTCGCATCCCACGCGGCGAGCGGGTTGCCGAACAGGCTGATCGCGCCGGACGTGACCGGCACGTCACCGGTGATCGCGCCCAGCATCGTGGATTTGCCGGCGCCGTTGGGCCCGGCGATGGACAGCAGTTCGCCGGCGCGGATGTCGAGGTCGATGCGATCGAGGATCGTGCGGCCGTCGATCTCGACGCCGACGCCGTTCAGTTCGAGCACCGTGTCGCCCGGCCGCGGCGGGACCGGCGGGCGATGCGTGCGGTTCATGGCCGTGAGTTTCATGCCCAACCTCCCGACTTGGAGCGGCTGCGGCGCAGCAGCCAGAAGAAGAACGGTCCGCCGACAAGCGAGGTGAGCATGCCGATCGGCAGGTCCGCGAACTGGATCGTGGTGCGCGCGGCGAAATCGGCGATGGTGAGCAGCAGCGCGCCGCCCAGCGCGGAGGCGGGCAGCAGCGCGCGATGCCCGGGGCCGATGATGAGGCGCAGCAGGTGCGGCACGACGAGACCGACGAACGCGATGATGCCGCAGAACGCGACGGCCGACGAGACGAGCAGCGCGACGACGAGCATCGAGCAGAAGCGCAGGCGCTCGACGTCGACGCCAAGATGACGGGCCGGCTTCTCGCCGAGCGCGAGCAGGTCGAGCCGATGCGCCATGAACTGCACGGCGATGACGCCGACCACGCACATCGGCGCGACGAGCGCGACCTGGTTCCAACGCGAGCCGTTGAACGAGCCCATCTGCCAGAACACGATCTGGTCGCGGGCGGAGGTGGGCGCGGCGAACGTGCAGAACGAAATCAGCGCGCCGGCCACCGCGTTGACGGCCACGCCGGTCAGGATCAAGGTGACGACCTCGGTGCGGCCGTCGCGGCGGGCGAGCAGGTATACGGACAATGTGGTGAACAGGCCGCATGCGAAGGCGAGGGCGGGCGTGGTGAGCGCGCCGAGGAAATCCCAGCCCATGAGGATCGAGCAGCTCGCGCCGACGGCCGCGCCGGAGGAGACGCCCACCGTGCCCGGCTCGGCGAGCGGGTTGCCGAACACGCCCTGCATGAGCGCGCCGGCCACGCCGAGCGCCGCGCCGACGACGATCGCCATGACGATGCGCGGGAAGCGCACGTTCCACAACGCCTCCTCGCCGAACGCGCGGGTCGGGCCGTCGAGCCAGTGGAGGCCGACCTTGTTGAGGACCGAGCCGAGCACCTGGTCGAAGGGGATGATGAGCTGGCCGAGCGAGGCGGAGACGACGGTCATCACGACGAGCCCGGCGGCGAGCACGATGAAGGTGAGGGCGGTCCTGCCGACGCGCGGGGTGCGGGCGGCGAGACCGAGGTCGGCCGCGTTGGCGGCGATGCGCGCGTCACGTTCGGTCATGACTTGTTCTCCTGCTGCATCTCGTCGAGTCGTTTCTGGATGACTTCCGGCTTGTTCTCCGGTTGGTAGCTGTGTTCGGGCGCGTAGACGGCGGTGGCGAGCGCGGCCAGCACCTGCGCGGTCTGCGGGCCGAAGCTCATGATCTCGTAGTCGCTCATGTCGACGATGCGCCGGTGTTGCCCGGCTGGCGTCTCCGCGATGCCGGGCATGGCGAGCATGCCGTCGACGCCGCCCGCGGATTCGACGCCGAGGGTCATCGCGAGGATCACGTCGGGTTTCGCCTTGATGAGCGCCTCGGAATTGGTGGGGGCCATGCCGTTGAAGCCGACCTCCTCGGCCACGTCGACCGCGCCGATCGACTGGATGAGCGAATCCGCGCCGGAGCCTTCGCCGAACCAGTAGTAGATCGACTTGCCGCGCACGTAGAGGAACACGATGCGGGGGCGTCGCTTCTCGTCCGTGGGGACGAGCGTGTTCCGGATGTTCTGGATGGTCTGGCTGATCTCGCTGTTCGTGCGCTTGACGAGCTGTCTGCCGAGGTCGCTCACGCCGAGCGCGTCGGCGACGGCCTGGATCTGCGCGCCCACGCCGGAGACGCCTTTCTCGCTTTCCAACGGCACGAACACGACCGGGATCCCGGATTGGCGCAACTGCAACTGCACGTCGTATGGGCCGATCGACGTGTCGGTGATGATGACGGTCGGTTCGAGCGCGAGGATCGCCTCCGCGTTCAGATCCATGCCGTTGACGGTCACCTTGGGCAGCTTGTCCATGCCGGACGAGCCGGTGGCCGTGTCGCGGCCGACCAGGTTGCAGCCGAAGCCGAGCGCGTACACGGCCGCGGCGAGACCGCCGTTCTGGTTGAGCGCGAGGATGCGCGTCGTGTCGGTCACGGTCTGCTTGGGCCCGTCCGCGCTTTCCACGGTGACGGGCAGCCGCTGCTCCTCGAACGGCACGTTCGTGATCGGGATGATCTGGTCCGACCGCGTGTATGCGGTCGTGGGACCGGTGATTTCGCGCGGATCGGTGAGCTGCGACTGCGTGACATCGGGCAGTTGCGGCGGATTCGGCTCGGTGGAGGCGGTCGGCACGTCGCATGAGTCGAGGCTCGCCTCGGAGATCGTGCCGATGTTCGCGCACCCGCCGAGCACCAGCAGGCACGCGGCCACGGCCGCCGTCGCGGCGCGCGAGATGGCGCGGTGACGGCGGCCGTTGCGGGAGTCGGTCATCATCCGCGTCAGGCGTTGCGGCGGCGCAGGATGGTCACGGCGGCCGCGGCGACGGCGAGGGCGATCATCACGCCGGCGAGCGCGGCGACGGAGGCGCCGGTGGCGCTCAGCTTCGCGGAGCCGTCGGCGTTCGTCGTGGCATCCGCGGTGCCGGAACCGGTCGTGGTCGAGCCGTTCGAGCCGTTGCCGTCGGTCGTGCCGGTACCGGTGCCGTCGGTAGTGCCGTCACCGTCACCATCACCCGTGGACTGGTCCGGAGCGGGATTGACCGGATTGTCGAGATCGGACGTCGCGGCGGCGGAATCGCCGATCTTGTTCGCGGCGACGACGGACGCCGTGTAGGCGACGGCCGGATCGAGGTCGGTGAAGACGGCGGTGGTCGTGTCGGCGGCGACCTGCTGGGTCTTGGCGCCGTCGGCGCGGGTGGTCGGGGTGAGCGTCACCGTGTAGCCGGTGATCGCGGAACCGCCGTCGTCGGCCGGAGCGGTCCAACCGACAATCAGCTCGTGCGCGGCGGATTGGCGGACGGTCACGTCGCCCGCCGCGCCCGGCGCGGTGGCGGCAATCGTGACCTGAGCGGAGGCCGGGGACGCGGCGGACGCGCCGATCGCGTTCCTGGCGACGACGGTGGCCGTGTAGTCGACGCCCTTGGCGAGACCGTCGAACGTGGCGGCGGTCGCGGCGGCGTCGACGTCCTGGGTCTTGACGTCGCCCTTGCCGTCGGCCGGGGTGAGCGTCACCGTGTAGCCGGTGATCGCGGAACCGTTGTCGGCCGGGGCGGTCCAGGTGACGGTGGCACTGGTGCCGTTCGCGGCGAGTGCGGGGCGGGCCGGGGCCTCGGGGGCCTTCGGCTGGGCCTTGAGCGTGATCGCGGTGGCGGTGTCGAGGCGACGGTCGGTCAGGGACAGACCGTGCGCGGCGGTCGTGCCGACCACGTAGGTCTTGCCGTATTCGAGCGAGCCGGCGGGCACGGTGACGGTGGCGGTGAAGGCGCCGTCCTTGATGTCGGCGGCCTTGACCCACGCGGCTTTCACGAAGTCGTTCGCGGAGGTCGGGGTCTGGCCGGCGTTCCACTTGCTCGTGTCGGCGACGACGGCGTACGCGCCGTAGAAGGCGGCGCCGCCGGTGAAGCCGGTGCCCTTGACGGTGAACGTGTTCTCCACGGCCGGATCGATGTCGGCGGTCGGCTCGACGGTGATGGCCGGCGTGGCGGCCGGATCGGCGTTCGGGGTGACCGGGTCGGAGGCCGGGGACGCGGCGGACGCGCCTTCCGCGTTCTTCGCGACGACGGACGCCGTGTAGGAGACGTTCTGCGCGGTGAGCTTGCCGAACGTGGCGGTGGTGGCGGTCGCGTCCACGTCCTGGCTGACCGGGTCGCCGGTGGACGGGGTGAGGGTGACGGTGTAGCCGGTGATCGCGGAGCCGCCGTCCTTGGCCGGGGCGGTCCAATCGACCTTCACGCGGTACGGGTCGGCCATCGTGCCGGCGACGGTCGCGGTCGGCTTGGCCGGCGCCTCGGGCGCGGTGGCCTGCGGCTCGGGGGTCTTCGCGGTGTAGGCGACCTGGATCTCGGCGGGGGCCTTGCGCTGGTCGGCGGCGCCGCCGGAGGCGTACCAGTACGGGCCGGAACCGGTCTTGGACACGAAGTCGAGGAACGGCTTCGGCCAGCTCTTGAACATCGTGCCCTGGCCGTCCACGTCGGTCTCGTTGAAGTCGGGGGTGACGACGGTGCCGTCGTCCTTCACGTCGACGTTCGAAAGCGTGGCGATCTCCACGTCCTTCTCCTCGTCGAGCACGGCGAACTTGCTCGTGTCGTTCATGTCGGTGGCCCATCCGCCGAGCGTGGCGGTGAGCTTGCCGGAGCCGTTCGTCACGGTGAGCTTGAGGTCCTTCGCGTACCACTGGTTGAGGCCGGAGTAGTAGACGACGGTGAACGCGCCGTCCCACGAGATCTCGGCGTCGTCGTTCGCGGCGTCGATCGTGCCGGAGCCCTTGGTGAGCTTGACGCGGTTGCCGCTGCCTTCGCCGGTCGCGGAATAGGCGGCGGGCAGGTCCTTGCCGTCCGGCGTGGTCTTGAGACCCGCCCAGGTGGCGGCCTGGTATGTGCCGTCGGCCTGCTTCTTCTCGATGGACACGTTGCCGTCGGATTGCTTCCACTCGTTCTCCTCGACGGAGTCGCTGGCCGAGGTCTTGTCGACGATGCCGGCGGACAGGAAGTTGAACGTGCCCGGCGCGTAGGCGCGCCAGTTCGATTCCTTGTTGAGGCTCCACGTGAGCGTGGCGTCGCTGGTGGTCTTGGATTCGGCGGCGTGCGCGGTCGGCGCGACGAGGCCGGCGCCGAGTGCGGCGACGGCCGCGAACGCGGCGATCACGGCGCGGCGGGATGATGCGGTCATCCTGGGGTCCTTTCGTTCCTTCGTTCCCTTGCGGAGGTTCCTCGCGGATTCCGCCCCTGATTCCCTTGAGTCGCTGGCGGGCGGCCGCGAAAGCATTTCGCAATCTACGAAGGATTCTTTTGAAAGAACAGTCTTGTGTCCACGCGATTCCGCCGCTATTCGCACGCGCACGATGGCAGATTCTCCACGCGAAATCAATAGCTGTGAGAAACCTCACATTCCCGATGCGCGGGAACACCAACCCAAGAAACGCGATTCCACGCACGTGTCGCGCGGCTGAGTGAGCGACGGGCCCGGAGTGGACACCCAGGCAAGCGGGATAATCCTCCATGCACTCGGATGTGCGCCACACAATGCCACACGGACCGAAGTGTGGAGCACTTCCTCGCCACGCAACGCCGGAATCGCATCTCCATGCGTCGTGTGGCGCAGCTCCTCAGCCACACTTACGCGGAATCACCGATTCGGGCCGAGTGTGGCGCAGTATCGCGCCACACAAGCACGAAACCACCTGCACATGGCGTTGCGTGGCGCAAACGCGCGCCACACAGCATCGCAGCACCCCTTGTGTGGCGCAAACGCGCACGACACCAGGCACCGCGCCCGCCGGCGCGGTACCCGCGAAGCGGACGGGGGACGGTCGTCCCCATCACGCCCGCGGGTGCCATTAGGGTGGAGGTATGACTGACACGATTGTGGTATCGACGGACGGGTCCGCGCTCGGCAATCCGAACGGGCCGATGGGATGGGCGTGGGCCGACCATGCGAGGGACGCGGGCGGCGACCCCGGCCACGAGCACGATTCGCGCGGCTACGACGCGGGCGGCGCCACGAACGGCACCAACCAAATCGGCGAACTGTGCGCCGTGCTCGAAGCATTGCGCGCGCATCCGGGAGAACAGCAGCTCATCATCGAATCGGATTCGCAGTACGCGATCAACTGTTCGACGAAATGGGTCAAAGGCTGGAAGCGCAACGGCTGGAAGAACTCGCAGAAGAAGCCGGTCAAGAACCGCGAACTCATCCAGGCGATCGACGAGGCGATCTCGAAACGTCCCGGTCCCGTCGAGTTCAGATGGGTGAAGGGGCACGCGGGCAACGCGGGCAACGAGCTCGTCGACGAGCTCGCGCGCACGTACGCCGGCGACTGCCGGTCGGGCGCGCGCGACGGATACCTGCCGATCGAGGGATGGCGTTCGCTGCTGAACTCCGAGTACTCGCGCGGCACCGACGTGCCGCCGGACGTCCAGCTCGTGCTGGACGGCAAGGCGGACGCGGCGAGCCTGCGTCGCGACGCGGGACGGGCCGCGACGCAGGACGACTCGGGATCGCGGAAGAGTCTCGCGGACCTGCTCGCCGAGCCGGAGGGCGTGCCGGACGATCTCGGCGGAGTAGGCGGCACCGCGCCGGACGCGGCGGAGACGCGCACGGCGTCGTCGCACACGGAGATCGCGCAGTCCATGTCGCTCTCCGCGCAACCCGCATCTCCCGTGCAACCCGTCGCACAACCCGCACTCCCCGCGCCGAGCGGACTGAGGGTGACGGGCGACGTGCGCTTCTCGCCCGCGCCGAAGACAAGTCCGTACTTCGACGGCATGCCGATGCATGTGCGCGGGTACATCGCGGTGGACGGATTCGTGGACGGCGACGGCAATCTCACGATCACGGACGCGGATTTTCTGCGCGACTGAACATTTGGCGAACACGAGCGCACACACCCGCGCACAATCTTCCACCCGCGTTAGGATGGAAACGACTTTTCATATGGAAGGAAAGGATTCACATCATGGATAAGGCACAGCAGGACGCCCTCAAGAAGGCCGCCGGCATCGAGGCCGCCAAGCTCATCGAGAACGGCATGATCGCGGGCCTGGGCACCGGTTCCACCGTCAAGTTCCTCGTCGACGAGCTCGGCCGCCGCGTGCAGGAGGAAGGCCTCCAGTTCACCGGCGTGACCACCTCCCGCCGCACGCAGGCGCAGGCCGAAAGCTACGGCATCAAGATCGTCGACATCGACGACGTGGACCACATCGACGTGACCATCGACGGCGCCGACGAGGTCGACAAGAACTTCAATGGCATCAAGGGCGGCGGTGCGGCCCTCCTGTGGGAGAAGATCGTGGCCACCAACTCCGACAAGATCGTGTGGATCGTCGACGAGTCCAAGGTCGTCGACACGATCGGCAAGTTCCCGCTGCCGGTCGAGGTGATCCCGTTCGGCGCCGGCCACGTGATCAAGAAGTTCGAGGCCAAGGGCTACAAGCCGGTCCTGCGCCTCGACGCCGAAGGCAAGGAGGTCCGCACCGACGAGAACAACTACGTCGTGGACCTGCACCTGGAGAAGATCGAGCACCCGTTCGAGCTGGCCGAGGACCTCATCAACACGGTAGGCGTCGTCGAGCACGGCCTGTTCCTCAACATGGTCGACAAGGTGATCGTCGGCGATCCGAACGGCCCGCGCGTCCTCACCAACGGCAACAAGTGAGTCGGTTCACGTCCGACTGAGCAGGTCGGCCGGGCCCGATTCCGCGTCTGGCCCGGCCGACCTGCGAGCATAAACGAAGACCCCCGCGAACCTTCCGGTCCGCGGGGTCTTCTCATGCCTTGATGCAGGTAAGACTACTTGCGCTGGTGGCGGGTCTTACGCAGCAGTTTGCGGTGCTTCTTCTTGCTCATCCGCTTGCGGCGCTTCTTGATGACGGAACCCATCTGAAGCCTCCAATCCGATTAATCGTAAAAGTTGCAACTCGCACGAGTATACACGTTCTCGCGGACTACGCCACCCGTGCGTCGCCGTGAGCCCCGGGGCTCCCCTTACAGCGGGAACTTCTGGTAGAACCGCTGGACCGCGGCCTTCGAGCCGGTGGCCTGGAACACGACCGTGTCGTTGCGCCACAGGGCGGTGGCCTTCTTCGCGTCGCCGGAATCGGTCTTCACCACGTAGTCGCCGGTGGTGTCGCCCTGCACCTTCACCGCGCCCGAGGCGATCGACTTGCCGGTCAGGTTCTTGGCGAGCGCGTCGTACTGGGTCTTCGCCGGGTCGGACGTGCTCCACTGGGCGACGACGAGCGTCACGTCGGCGGCCTTCTTGCCGGTCGAGTAGGTGAGCGTGTACTCTTCGAGCGGCGTGGCGGAGTTCCACGTGGTCGAGGCGTCGGCCTTGGTGCGCGCATAGTTGAGCACGCTGTCCGGCATGGCCTTGAGCAGTTCGGTCGCGTTGTCCGGCAGGGCCGTGGCCTTGATGCTCGGCGTGGTCGGCTCCGCGGTCTGCTGCGCACTGTTCTGCGTGCCGGTGGCGTTCTTGTTGAGCGCCCATCCGGGCCAGACGAATGCGGACAGCAGGGCGAGGACGACGACGAGCGCAGCGGCGATGATGACGGCGATCAGCTTGCCGTGGCCGTGCTGCGCGGAACTACGAGTATTCGACATGGTTCCGATTGTGGCACAGCCTTGTGACGCTGCGGCCGGCGCGGAACGCCGGTGACGCGGCGCGACACTCCGAAGGACGGCGATAAACCGGTATACATCTACCGGTTTATCGATTGCGTGCGTATCGTCGAGGCATGGCGAAGACGAATGTGCAGTACCTGTGCTCGGAATGTGGCTGGACGGGCACGAAATGGTACGGGAAATGCCCCGAATGCGGCCAGTGGGGCACGGTGGACGAGTTCCACGAGGCCCGGCCGGCCGCCGCGCGCCGGAGCGGCGCGGGCGTGGCCGGCGGTGCCGGCGCGGGCCGTGG